>NZ_JAEQ01000020.1 GCF_000518985.1 Chelativorans sp. J32 | reverse complement strand
CGCGCAAAGGCGGCCCAGGATCGGCTCCAGCTCCATGCGCACCTCGAGCAGTTCCGCCGGCGTCGTATGGATGCCCGTGCGCAGAAGCTGGACGGGCTNGCGCGGGCGCTGGGCTGAGACGAAAGTGCCCTGGCCCTGCCGCCGCCAGATGATCCCCTCCGCCTCCAGCAGCGCGAGGGCCTCGCGCAGCGCGCGCCGGCCGACCCCCATATGGTCCGCAAGCTCGCGCTCGGGCAGAAGCCGGCCGTCTTTGGCGAACCCGCCATCCTCCAGCGCCGAGCGCAGGCGCTCCGCAAGCGGCCCCCCTCTCTCTTCCTGCATCACGGTTCCCCCTCCGATATCGAACCAATCTGAACCATTTCTCACGAGAAAGCCATACATAGCGAGATTGCGACCGCCGGCCCAAACCAATATAAGGTCTGCGCGAAGTGCTGGCGCATCGACTGCGCCAGAATCGAGCAGCCGAACCAATTCGAATGGTTTGGCTCTCTTCAAGGTTAGGCCTTCCGCCGATGGGAGGAGTGCGACACGGTCGGAAAGGCTTCATGGAGTGCGATCGCCATCCGCAGGCGGCGTCTGCACGATGATAGGAAACGTGCTGGAGGGGGTTCGGGTCCGCGCCGTCCCGCAGCAGTGGCAGGGTGGTGAACAATGAGCAAGACCTTCAACTACGATCCTCTTTATTCCACGCATCGCGTGCCGGTCTTCGCGCGCAATATGGTGGCGACCTCACAGCCTCTGGCCGCCCAAGCCGGCGTTCGAATGCTCCTCAAGGGAGGAAACGCAGTCGACGCCGCCCTGGCCACAGCCATCGCGCTGACCGTGGTCGAACCCACAGGCAACGGCCTCGGCAGTGATGCTTTCGCAATCGTCTGGGACGGCCGCGAATTGCACGGCCTCAACGCCTCCGGCCGCTCGCCGGACGGCTGGACGCCCGAGCGCTTCGCGGGTCGCGACGAGATGCCGATGCGCGGCTGGGAAAGCGTCACCGTGCCGGGCGCCGTCTCCGCTTGGGCCGCCCTGTCGGAGCGCTTCGGAAAGCTACCCTTCGAGACGCTGTTCGAACCCGCTGTGGACTATGCCCGCAACGGCTTTGCCGTCTCTCCCACCATCGCCAAACTGTGGCGCATCGGCGGTGAGCCACTCCGCGATCAACCAGGCTTTGCGGAGGCTTTCCTGTCGGAAGGGCGAGCGCCGGCCGCGGGCGAAATCTTCCGCAACGAACCGCTGGCCGAAAGCCTCGAAACCGTTGCAGCCAGCAAGGGCGAAGCGTTCTACCGCGGCGATCTGGCCGCCAAGGTCGCGGCCTTCGCGCGCCAGCATGGGGCTGCCCTTTCGGAGGAAGATCTTGCTTCCCACACTGTCGATTGGTGCGGCACGATCTCCACGCACTTTCGCGGCGTCGACCTGCATGAAATCCCGCCGAATGGGCAGGGTATTGCCGCACTCATGGCGCTCGGCATTCTCGAGCACACGAATATCCAGGACCACGAGACCGACAGCATCGCTTCCCTGCACCTGCAGATCGAAGCGATGAAGCTGGCACTGGCGGATGTCGCTCGCTTCGTGGCCGATCCGGCAGCGATGACGGTGGGGCCGAAGGCGCTGCTCGACCCAGCCTATCTTGCCGGACGCGCAAGGCTCATCAACCCAGCTCTGGCCGGCGATCCGCAGGCGGGCGCGCCTACCGAAGGCGGGACGGTCTACATAACCACGGCTGACCAGTCGGGAATGATGGTCTCCTATATCCAGTCGAATTATGCTGGGTTCGGTTCGGGCGTGGTGGTGCCCGGTACGGGCATCCATCTGCAGAACCGCGGTTTCGGCTTTACGGTTGAGCCCGGGCATCCGAACCAGGTCGGGCCGCGCAAGCGGCCGTTCCACACCATCATCCCCGGCTTCCTGATGAAGGGTGGCGAACCCCTGATGAGCTTCGGCGTGATGGGCGGCCCCATGCAGGCGCAGGGGCATATGCAAATGGTGCTGCGCACGCATCTTTACGGCCAGAACCCACAGGCCGCGAGTGATGCCCCGCGCTGGCGCTTCGTGTCCGGCAGGAAAGTTGCCGTGGAATGGGCGATGCCGGACCAGATCGTGGCAGGACTGGCAGAACTCGGGCATGAGATCACCCGGGAGAGCCCTGATAGCAGCTTTGCTTTTGGCGGTGCTCAGCTTATCTGGCGTCTCGATGGAACCTATGTCGGCGGCTCAGACCACCGCAAGGACGGAGCGGTCATCGGCTTCTGATCACGAAGACCAGTTGGCGAATGGATCAACAAGGAAGAAATGTCGCGGCGCATAGCTGCGCAGACGGAGAACATTCATGTCCCTTTTCGGACGGCTGAAGCGGATCGGGATCGACACATATATGCTGCTTCTCATCGGCACCGTGGTCCTTGCCGCGGTGCTGCCAGCCTCAGGAGGCGGAGCGGTCGTCGTGTCGCAGGTGGCTTATTATGCAGTGGCCCTCCTGTTCTTCGTCTATGGTGCCAAACTCAACACTTCGGCCGTGGTGGCGGGCCTGACGAACTGGCGACTCCAATTCCTGGTGCTCGCTTTCACCTACATAGCCTTCCCTCTGTTCGGACTCGCTTTCTTTTATGGGCTCGGCCCCTGGCTGGATGAATATCTTGCCCTGGGATTGCTTTTCCTGGCGGTGCTGCCGTCTACGGTCCAGTCCTCGATTGCCTTTACGTCGCTCGCGCAGGGAAACGTACCCGCAGCGGTATGTGCGGCTTCGCTCTCCAATCTGGTCGGGGTTTTTCTCACGCCCGCGCTCGCCGCCTTGCTGCTGCACACGAGCGGGGAAGGCGTGAACACGGACGCTGTTCAGGGGATAGCCATCCAGATTCTGCTGCCCTTCGTGCTGGGACAGATCGCCCGTCCCCTGATCGGCGAATGGATTGCGAGGCATAGAATGGTGACCCTCGTCGTCGACCGCGGATCGATACTTCTCATCGTCTATTCGGCATTCAGCGCCGGCATGGTGGCCGGGATCTGGAGCCAGATCGATGGGTCGATGCTCGCTATCACCATCGCGGCTGACATCCTGCTCCTTGCCGCAGTGATGCTCCTTGGCAGGATGGTCGGCCAACTCACGGTTCTTCCTCACGAAGACCGAATGGTGCTGTTGTTCTGCGGAGTGACCAAGAGCCTCGCGAGCGGCCTGCCGATCGCCAATATCCTTTTTGCCGGTCAGCCTGTAAGCTTGATCATCCTCCCGCTCATGCTGTTCCACCAGATCCAGTTGTTCGTTTGCGCCATCATCGCGCAGCGTCACGCAAACCGGTTGGTGATGGTGCCGGGCTAGAGCGGCGGCCCCCAAACCGGGACCCTGTCTCGGGAAAGGACGATCCGGGGGTTCGATACTTAGTCCTTGTGCGTTCCCAAGGGACGCACCGGTGCTGTCGTGACGGCTCCCTTTTTACCGCCCCGTCCACGTCACATATTCCTCCATCAAGCCCTCATAGGCATCCAGAGGCGGCAGCGTCTCGTAGCTATGCACCGCGCCGGTTTCCGCGAAGGGCAGTTTCTCTGCCGTCCAGGTTTCGATGAACGGCGCGAAGCCCGAGGCATCGTCCAGCATGGTCGGACGCAGGTTGACGAACCAGTCCATGCCTTCCGTCCGCGTGAACATCCATGTCATGCAGTGCGGGCAAAAATAGTGATGCGCCTGTGGCCCGCGAAGGCCACCCAACACAGGCTCGCCCTGGATCACTGCGAACCCGTCGGCAGGAATGGCGGCCGAGAGCGAGAAGGCCGATGAGCTCATGCGCTGGCAGCCGGTGCAATGGCAGGCCATGGTCACCAGCGGCGGCGCCGTCACGCGGATCCGCACTTGCCCGCAGCGGCAGCCGCCTTCCCGCGGGAGTTTCCAATCGACCATCACAGCCTCCTTGCTCTTTAACGCGGCAACCATTTCACTCCATCGTAGAGGCCAAAGGCAAGGCGTGGATCGAATAAAGTAGCGGCAAAGGAATAGAGCCTCTTTGACCGGCCGGAGTCGGACAGACTTCGGCAAGCCCGCCCGATTCACCAGTCCGAGAGAAGTGTCGACGACAGATCCCGCTTCCCGGTTCTGTGGAGGAGTCGGGGACGGCATAGCAGCGATGAATGCGTCCAACAGCGAAAGGAGAGACGCCCTTTACGCCTGATTATCGCAGCACGGCGAGCTTCTTTCTCTCAATATGCGCAAAGTCGATCTCGACCCCGAGCCCCGGCCCCATCGGCGCATGCACGAGCCCGTTGCGGTCGATCTCCAGGTCTTGGACAAGACCGTATTTGTTGTTCTTCTCCGGCACGACGACTTCGAAATAATCGCAGTTCCGGATCGCCATCGCCACGTGCAGATTGGCGACATTGTTGATGGAATTCGTGCCGTGGTGGATTTCGTAGTTCATGCCGAATGCCTCGGCTAGATGCGCGGTCTTGATAGCATTGGTGATGCCACCCTTGAAGGCCACGCCGCCGCGCAGATAATCCGTCGCCTGCGCGGTAAGCCACACCGAATAGGTCTCGAGCCCGGCAAAGGGCAGTTCGGTGGCCATAAGAGGAATGTCGAGCTTCTGCTTGAGCTTGACGTAATTCGGGATTTCCCACTCGCCGAGCGGGTCTTCATACCAGAGAAAACCGAGTTCCTCGAGAGCGCGGCCCACCTTCAGGGCGGTCGGATAGTCATAGCTCCAGCTTGCATCGAGCATCAGCGCATAGCCTTCACCCACGGCTCGGCGAACGGCGCGGCAAGCTTCGATGTCGCACTGCCATGGCGAGGGTACATGGAGTTTGTATGCGGTGACGCCCCGCTCCTTCCAGGAAAGCGCTTCCTCGCCATAATGCTCCGGCGCGGAATGCGCCGGCGAGCTGATATAGGCGGGGATGCTGTGGCGGTAGGTGCCGAGAAGTGCATGAATCGGCATGTTGGCCGCACGGCCGGCCAGGTCCCACAGCGCCACATCGGCAGCGCTTAGGGCGCGTACCGTCGCTGCGCGATGCCTGGCCCACATGCGCTTGTGCAGCCGCTCGCGTTCAAGCGGGTTCTCGCCAATGAGAAGCGGCCGGATCACGTCCACGAAGCGCTGCGCATCCGCCTTCGCGCTGGAATAGGATGCCCCGAGGAAGGAATAACCGCTGATACCCTCATCCGTGGATATTTCGACCAGCCCCATTTCGCTGCTGGTCGCCGTAGAACGTACGGTGGGGCCGTAGACGACGGGGTCGAACCCATCCCACAAGAACATCTTGAGGGTGACATCGGTGATCTTCATGCCGCGATATCCTGCTGAGGGAACAGCGCCGCCGATCTCAGCCGCGCTTGACGGTGGGATCCAGAAGCACGCGGATGGATTCGCCGAGCGCGTTGAAGGCAAGGGCGGTGAACAGGATCGCCAGGCCCGGAGCATACATTTGCGCGGGAGCCACCTCCACATAGTGATAGGCGCGTGCGAGCATGCCGCCCCAGCTCGACTCCGGCGGTTGCACGCCGAGGGAAAGGAAGCTCAAGCCGGCTTCCGCAAGGAGCGCCACGGCGAGCATCAGCGTAACCTCGACGATAACCGGCTGAATCGCGTTCGGTAGGATGTGCCGGAGGATAAGGTGCATACGCGAAGCGCCGAAACCTTGTGCGGCTTCGACATAAAGCGCGTTCTTCACCACCAGGGTTTGCGCGCGCATCGTCCGTGCGAGCACTGGCGCGAAGGCGAAACCGACCGCGATCATCGCATTCGTAAGCCCGATGCCCAGGGCTCCGGTCACGGCGACGGCAAGCACAAGCGGCGGGAAGGCAAGAATGCCATCGATCACCCGGCTCATGAGCTCATCGACCCAACCGCCCACGAACCCGATGAGAACCCCCACCGGAACGCCGATCGTCACGCCAATACCTACCGCCAGAAACGCCGCGTAGAGGGCATTATGAGCGCCGTAAAGCAGCCTGCTCAGCGTGTCACGGCCAAGATCGTCCGTCCCCAGCCAATGTGCCTGGCTGGGCGGCATCAGGAGATCCAGCAAGTTCTGCTCATTGGGCGGATACGGCGCGATATAGGGCGCCAGAAGGGCAGCAAGAACCAGAAGTGTCAGATAGGCAAGGCTGATCGCCGCCCGCTTGTCGGACCGGAGCCAAGCCCAGAATCGGAAGCGGTTCGGAGCTGGGAGCGAGCGCGCCGGCGCGGTAGTCGCGGCCGGAATGGTCATATGGGTGTCAGTCATGTCGATGCCGCCACTCTCGGATCGAGGATCGCATTCAGGACATCGACGAGCAGGTTCGTCAGAATGACGACAACCACCAGCATGAGCGCAATGCCCTGCACCACGGGGATGTCCTTGTTGAGCGCCGAATAGCTGATCAGGTTCCCGACGCCGGGAACCGCGAAGACCGCCTCCAGGATGACCGCGCTGGAGAAGAGGCGGTTCACCTGCAGGCCGGCAATGGTGAGCATGGTGACCGCCACATTCCGCAGCCCGTGCTTCCACAGAATCGCGCCCGAGCCCAACCCCTTCGCCCGCAGCGTGCGGATATATTGGGAGCCCAGCACCTCGAGCAGTGCGCTGCGCACCTGTCGGGCAAGCACCGCGACCACGCCGACGGAGAGCGCGATGGCCGGAAGCGTCGCGTAATAAATCGCCTCGAACGGATTTTCACCGAAGGAAACGGCGCCTGTTGCCGGGAAAACATGCCAGGACAGCGCGAACATGGTGACGAGAATGATGCCCAGCCAGAAATTCGGGATCGCCACACCGAGCGAGGCGACGGTGGTGATCAGCTTGTCGAGGGTGGAGCCCTGACGGGTCGCCGCGGCGATGCCGAGCGGAATGCCGACGATCGAGCCAAGGACCAAGGCGTAGACCACCAGGAGAATCGTATGCGGCAGCCGATCCACGATCAGCTGCGCCACCTCCTCGCTCGAATAGAGAGAGGTGCCGAGATCGAAATGAACTGCCTTCCAAAGCCAGGTAAGATACTGGACCAGCATCGGCTGGTCGAAGCCATGAATTTTGCGAATCTCGGCTATGCGCTCCGGCGTTGCATATTCGCCGGCCATGATGATTGCCGGGTCGCCAGGCATCAGGAAGACGAGCGAGAAGACCACGAACGTGGCCACGAGCGCCACGGGTATCAATTGCCCCAGCCGCCGCACGACCATCAAGGTGATTGCATTCATCTTCCCGCTCCCGGCAAGCCGTCCATGATTGGGCCTTAGGCCTGTTCGAGCCACACTTTGTGGAATTTCGGCCTGTTCAAAAGTCCGAAGACGAACTCGTGCAGTCTCGGCGTTCGCACGGTCATGCTGGCGGACATATATTGCGGCAGATGGAGCGCGTTTTCGAGAACGAAGCGCTGCATGCGATACATAACCTTCTGCCGCGGCTCCGGCTCGAATGTGGACAGCGAAGCGTCCATCAGTTCGCGGAAACCCGGGAGTTCGATCTTGCCCGCATTGCGGTACGCGTTGCCGGAAAATTGGCGATCATAAGTGATGCTGGGGTCGGGCAGACCGCCGGTCGGCGACAGGAGCTGGTGTCCCTTCTTTTCGTCCAGGAAGTTCTGCATGGCCTGGGCAGGAGGCACGGGCGTAACCTTAAGGCGGATGCCCGCCTGGGCAAGCTGGCTGCTGATCACCTCCTGCCGCTGGACCGCAGCCTGATCGGGCCAGCTCCAGGTTTGGATCTCGACGCCGTTCGGAACGCCAGCCTCGGCAAGCAGTTTCTTGGCGCGGTCCAGATCATGCGTGTAGTAGTTTTCCGTCTCCGGATCATTGGCCCAGAAACCGGTGGGGAACATGCTGCAATGACCCTGGCCGAGGCCAAGCACGAGCACGCGGTTCAGGTCCTCGCGGTTGAGGGCCCAATTCATGGCCTGGCGGATGCGCACGTCCGAGAGCGGGCCTTCCGCGTAATTCAGGAAGGACGTGTAGTAGATCAGCGAAGGCGTCGCCTCGGCCACGACATTTTCATCGCGCCGGGCTATCGCGATCTGCTGTGCAGCAAGGTTCAGCGCCACATCGGACTGGCCAGCCATCACTGTCCGCGCAGCCGTGTTGAGCTCGTTGATGATACGGAACTCGATCGCATTCAGATAAGGCTGGCCGTCCTGCCAATAATTGGTGTTCTTCTCGACCTTGATGAGATCATTGTCGCGCCATTCGACAAATTTGAACGGACCGGTGCCGACAGGGTTCCGATCCACATTGCCATCGGCGGCTTCCTTGACCGACTTGGGGGAGACGATGCAGCGGGGGCGGTCCGACAGAGCTGCCGGCAATGAGGCGTCCGGATGCTTGGTCCTGATGGTGACCTGATACGGCCCTGTCGCCTCGACCTTGTCGATCGAAGCGACGTCCGATTTGACGTTGGAGCGCGCATAGTTCATGCAGCGCTCGAGATGAAAGACCACGGCTTCCGCGTTGAACGGCTCGCCATCATGAAACTCGACCCCCTCGACGAGTTCGAGCACCAGCGTGGTCGGATCGGTGAACGTCCACGATTTCGCCAGCATCGGCTTCAGTTCGAGCGTGTTGGGGTCGAAGTCGATCAAGGCGTCATAGATCGCAAAGAGCGTGTTGAAGTCCGGATTGTTCCGGCCTGTCAGAGGATCGAGCGCGGCAGGATTATAGGGCATCGCGACTCGCAACGTGCCACCGGTGGTCGGCTGGGGCGCCTGAGCCCGCGCTTGAGCCGGCAAAACCAGGGAGCCGCCGAAAGCAGCCGTGCCCGCAAGCATCGCACGGCGGGTGATATTGGGCAGCCTCTTGCTGGAACCCATCGTCATTTCGCTCCTCCTTCAAACATTTTCACAAACCCGCCGAGGCTTCGCTGATCCGGCTGGGCTGGACCGCCAGCGGCTCTGCTTGGGCCATCAGCTCCTCTGCAAAATGGCAGGCCACGTGCCGTCCCGGCAGCAACTCGCGCTGCTTTGGCTCGTCGGCTCGGCAAACATCCCGCGCGCGTGGGCAGCGCGTATGGAAGCGGCATCCGCTCGGCGGATTGACCGCGCTCGGAATCTCGCCTTGCAGCACGATGCGCTTGCGCGCCTTCGCCCGATCCTGAATGACCTCCGGTTCGGCCGAGCGTAGAGCCTCTGTATAGGGATGGAGCGGGCGGTCAATCACGTCCCGCGCCGGACCGAACTCGACGATCTTGCCGAAATACATCACCGCGACACGATCGCTTATATGGCTTACCACACGCAGATCGTGGCTGATGAAAACATAGGTGAGGTTGAACTCCTCCCGAAGTCTTGCGAACAGGTTCAGCATGTCTGCCTGAATGGAAACATCGAGCGCCGCCACCACCTCGTCGCAGACGAGGACCCTCGGCTCCAGCATGAGCGCGCGGGCGATGTTTGCGCGCTGCTTCTGGCCGCCGGACAGCTCATGCGGGTACCGGTTCGCCATCTCCGGCGGGAGCGCAACCCGCTCCAGCATCGCAAACGCCTTCGCGATGCGGTCCGCGCGCCTACCCTCACGCGCGATGTGGAGCGGCTCGCAGAGGCTCTGCAGCATCGTCATCCGCGGATCGAATGCCGCGTTCGGGTCTTGTGCAATGATCTGATATTTGCGCCGATGGCGGTTGAATTCGGAACTTGGAAGCGCAAGCGGCGAAACATCGCCATGCATGAGCTCTCCCCCGCTGGGCCTCAGCAGGCCCACCATTGCGCGGCCGAGCGTGGATTTGCCTGAGCCTGACTCTCCGATGATGCCGAAGATCTCTCCCTTCTGCATTGCGAAGGTAACGCCGTCCACCGCCTTGATGACCGCCTGATTTTTTCGGCCGAAACTTACATGCAGATTTTCGACCGAAATGGCGGGGCCGACCGGTTGCATGGTGGAGTTCATGTTCCGGCTCCCGCAAGCGAAAGTTCCGCAAAACGATGGCAGCGCACCTCGCGGTCTGCAATGTGCTGGATCGGCTGGGTCGCGCTGCATTCCGGCACCGCGTAGGAACAGCGCGGCTCGAAGCGGCAACCTGCGGGCATGGCGCGCAGGGAGGGCACCCGGCCGGGAATGGATGGCAAGGTACCGCGCGGGCGGCTGCTGTCGGGGATCGAATGAAGCAGGCCCGACGAATAGGGATGGCGCGGGCTTGCGATCACGTCCCACACCGGACCGCTTTCGACCACCTCCCCCGCATACATCGTAACCATGCGATGGCAGCTTTGCGCCACGAGCCCCAGATTGTGCGTTATGAAGAGAATGGCGGTTCCCGTTTTCTGGGAAAGCTCAAGAAGCAGGTCCATGATCTGAGCCTGGATGGTTACATCCAAAGCCGTGGTAGGCTCATCGGCAATGAGCAGCCTGGGCTCGCAGACCAGTGCCATGGCGATCATCACACGTTGGCGCATGCCGCCGGAAAGGCTCATGGGATATAAAGTCGCCACATGCCGGGGAGATGCGATGCCCACGGCATCGAGCGCCTCTACCGCGCGTTCGTCGGCTTTCCCTTCTGGAGATCTTGAAATGTCGCCGCACCGTTTCGGCGATCTGGTGGCCGACAGTAAAGACCGGATCGAGGGCGCTCATAGGCTCCTGAAAGATCATGCTGATATGGCGGCCGCGGATACGCATCATTTCGGCCTCGCTCGCAGCAACCAGATCGGTGCTGCCGAACATGATCTTCCCGCCGAGCTTGGAGGTGCGCGGCGGCACCAGCCTCAGCACCGAAAGCGCTGTCATGGACTTGCCGCAGCCGCTTTCCCCGACCACACCGACAATCTCGCGGGGCTTCACCGAAAGGGAGACATTGTTGAGAACCTGCACCCAGCCTTCTTCGTCGCGCAGGGATAGTGTCAGGCCCTGAATATCCAGAAGACTTTCCTGGGCCGTTTCAGACCCGAAGGTGACATGCTGCATCGGCTCCTCCCGATTGTGCCGCTGCGATCTGCGAATTGTTAGCACATTAAGTACCGTGTTGTGCAAGCTTCCCCTAAAAAAATGTATACATGGTATGCGTAGGAGGAGATACGCTGGAAGGCTGTCGAAATGGCCACTGGGGCGACGTCGCGGCGGTTATCATACGCAACCATTACGCGCCGCTTCTCGAAGGGCGCGACTGCCTGGCGCACGAATTTCTCAATGATCTGATGTGGCGCTACTCGCAACGATTCGGCGAGAGCGGTTTTGCAAGCGTCGCCAGAAGCGCCATCGACCAAGCCCTATGGGATCTCAAAGGCAAACTGCTCTCCAAACCAGTGTATACATTGCTTGGAGGCCCCTGCCGACAGGAGGTGGAGCTCTATGCCACGACCGATGACCTGGACTGGGCGATGGAATTGGGCTTCCGGGCCTTCAAGATATCCAACCCGGCCCATTATTCCGATGGTCTGGAGGGCCTGAACAGGCTCGAAGAGAAGGTCGCCAATGCGCGGGAGATCGTTGGCCCGGACGCCGAGCTGATGCTCAATCCGAATATGTCCTACAATATCCAGTTTGCGATCCAGGTTATGGAGCGTCTGGCACCCTACCGGTTGCGATGGCTGGAAGAACCCCTGCCCCCATACGATCTGGAGGGATACCCGAACTCAAGCGCGCCTTCCCGACGATGCCGATCGCGACGGGCGAAGATCATCACGGAAGGCATGCCTTCCGCCAACTCGTCGAGCGTCGTTGCGTCGATATTTTACAGCCGGACCTGCGCTGGTGCGGCGGGCTGACGGAGGGATTGAAGATATACGCAATCGGCGAAGCGGCAGGAATTCCTACCATACCGCACGCGGGCGGCAGCACGCCTGCCGGGCTGCACTTCACCTATGCCATGCCTGAAGCCCCTATGGCGGAATACTGGCTGCCAAGCGCCCCCGGCGTGGCGCTGAAGGACGTGCCTCCGGTGCCCGGCTTTCCGGTGCCGAAGAATGGCAGGATCAAGCCATCAGACGCGCCCGGCTTCGGCCTCGAGATTACGGACCGAGAGCTACTGCCGTGGCCCGCCTGATATGACCCCGACGATGGTCATGGAGCCCCAAAGCTCATTCGAGCTTGAACAAGGACACCGCATTCTCGCGAAAGACGGCCGCCTTTTCCACAGGCGATAGCGGAACCTTGAAGACATAGCGCGGGTCGTCGAAATCCCAATGCGGATAGTCCGTCGAGAACATCAGCCGGTCGATGCCGATCCAGCGCAGGATGTCGTAGAGATGACGGTTGTTTTCCGGCTCTTCGATCGGCTGGGTGGTGTACCAGAAATTCACGCGCATATATTCGCTCGGCAGGCGCTTTACATGGGGAACTTCGCCGCGCATCCGCTTCCACTCGCGGTCCATTCGCCATCCGAGCGAGGGTACCCATGAGAATCCGCCTTCCACAAGGACGATCTTGAGCCTGGGGAACTCCTCGAACACGCCCTCCATGATCATGCTCGACATGACCGTCTGCAGGCTGTTCGAGGCCGCGAAGTGCTCCTCTATGTAGAAGGAGCTCCAGCCTGACGGCGTATTTGGGCGCCAGCCAAAAGCGCTGGTATGCAAACCGATCGGGAGATCGTGGTGCTGCGCTGCCTCATAGATCGGCCAATAACGCCGGCGCCCCGCCGGCTCCAGAGTGCGTGGCGGCATGGCGATCTGGACAAAGCGCCGGTCGGACACGCGCCGATCGATTTCAGCAAGCGCTTCCTTCACATCCTCCTGAGGAACGCAGATGGAGGCGCGCAGGCGCGGCTCCGGTCCGGCCCACTTATCGATCTGCCAGTCATTAATTGCAGTGCAAAGTGCTGCTCCAAGCTCCTGGTTCAGGGCCACGCTACCCGCAGCAAGCGGCTGCAGGATGCCGATCTCGATATTGCACTCCTCCAGGAGCTGTTGTCGCAGGAAGTCGAGATCGGACGCAGGCGGCCCGCCGCCGGGAGGCCAGGCGTCTCGGCGCATGCCGTTCCCCGGAGAAATCCTCGGATAGGTCATAGCGCCGAGAAAGGGGTTGCCGGTGCGGGTCGCGTAATCCCTGACGTGATTTTTCCACCGCTCGGGCAGATAGTTGAGAAGCTCCGTGGGGGTACTGAAGGCGGGATGAATATCGCAATCCACGACGCCGGTCTGCTGCGAAGCCTGTTGCGGACGATCGATAAAGGTGGTGTCCATTATCAGCCTCCGAGCCTTGGATATGTGGAAAGGGGATTGAGGCGCAGCACCTTTTCCAGAAGGGCTTCCGGGAACCCGTCCGGCAGGACATTGAGGCCTTCGAAGTGCCAGTGGGGGTAGTCGGTTGAGAAAAGCAGCATCTCGTCGCTGACGAGATGGCTCAACGCCTTCTCCAGTTCGGCCGGATCTTCCGGTCCGTCGAAGGGCTGGGATGTGACCCGCACGTGAGAGCGAATAATGTCCGCCGGCGCCTCCTTGACCCATGGGACCTCGATGCGGGAACCACGCCAATCCTTGCTCATGCGCCACATGAGCGGCGGCACCCAGGTGACGCCGGATTCGATCATCACCGTCTTGAGCTTCGGATATTTGACGAACACGCCCTCCGCGATGAGGCTTGCCACCTGAGTGGCGAAGCCCTGGGTTTGGGCAATGTGATCCTCGATCAGGAATGAGTGAAAACCGCTGTGGCTCGGGGCATGCCGAAACGCGCTGCCCGCATGCATGCCGAGCGGCAGCCCATGCCGTTCCGCCGCTTCATAGATCGGCCAAAAGGTACGACGTCCGGCGGGCAATTCACCCATTGCGATGGTGAGGATCTGAACGAACCGCTTGTCCCCCGCGCGATGCTCGATTTCCTCGACTGCTGCCTCCACATTCTGGAAGGATACGAGCATGGATGCGCGCAGGCGGGAATCCCTATCCAGCCATTTCTCCGCAAGCCAATCATTGGTGGCACGGCAAATGGCAGCAGCCAGATAGGGGTCATAAAGGGCATGGGCGCCCGAGACGACGTTGAGGATAGCGTAGCGCAGGTCGAGCGGGTCGAGGAGGTTGCGCTGCAAGGCTTCCAGAGGGTCGCCCGCAGCTTTCCAGTCGGGCCGCATATAAGGGGCCGTCCGCTCGGGGAACGACATCAACTCCAAAATGTCGACATCCCGTGACATCGCAATCTCGCGCCAGTAGTCGTCGAGATAGGGCATGAGATCGTTCCGCCGGGGCAGAGGCGGGTGCACGTCGCAATCAATCGCGCCGCTGGTAACCACCGGGGCGGAAATCTTCTGCATCACTGTCATGGGAATAGCCGTTTATCTGGATGGCGCCGGCGGGTGCGGCAACGACGGTGCGGCCGCTATGCAATTCCCTTGTTTTTCCATCGAGTTCTCTCCTCCGCGTGTTCAACGACGGGCGCCTTGAAGCGGCGTCGCCGTTCACCTCTCTCGAACGCCTCGAAGACAATATCATACATTTAACATGCTAAGCAAATTCGCTAAAAGAGGTTGGGAGGAATATTGTGCGGGAGGAGAAACGGATGAATGCTCGCGAGCGCCGCCTTGCAACATGGCGAAACCAGTTTCCTACGCTGGAAAGCCTCGAGAATAGAGCGCGACGGCGGATCCCCTATTTTACGTTCGATTATCTTGAGGGTGGCACCGGCAATGAAATGTCACGGCACCGTAACTATGCTGCTCTTCGGGCGGTCGAGATCGTCCCGCGTTACTGTACAGACATCTCCTCGATCGACCTTTCAACGGAGCTTTTCGGGCGCCGCTATGCTGCTCCCTTGGTGATCGCGCCCGTGGGCATGGACGGCGGCATTTGGCCCGGCGCGACGCGCCATTTGGCCCGGACGGCGCAAGAACTGGGGCTGGCTCATATAATGAGCACCATGGCTGCTGCACCAATCGAGGAAGTAGCGCGCCAGGCACCGGATGCATTCTGGTTCCAGCTATATAGCGCTCCCGCGGATGATCACCGCGTCACTTTCGATCTGATGAGAAGAGCTGATGCGGCAGGCGCGCGAGTGCTGGCGGTTACGCTTGACATCCCGCTCCCCGCCCGCCGTGTACGCGATATGCGCAACGGGGCGGCCGTGCCTTTCCGTATCACGCCAAAAGTCCTCCTGGGCATGCTGATGCGGCCGCGCTGGCTCGCGGCCTTGGCACGGGAGGGCGTGCCGCGCTACGCCAATCTCGCAGCCTACTGCCGTGAAGGCGCGACTAGACGGGAGATCGAAGGCTTTCTGCGCAATTGCAGGGCGGGCAGCGGCATCACCTGGGATCTGATCGCCCGCATCCGGGATCGCTGGCCCCGCGCCATGGTGCTGAAGGGGATATTGCATCCGGCAGATGCAGAGAAGGCCCGCTCGCTGGGTCTCGATGGGGTGATCATCTCCAACCACGGCGGCCGCCAGTTCGACCCCTCCCCCGCGACGATCGATCTCGTGCCGGCGATACGCGCTGCGGTCGGTCGCGATATGACGGTCCTTATGGACAGCGGCATCATGTCAGGAACGGATATCCTCAAGACCCTTGCGGTCGGGGCAGATGCAGTGCTCGCCGGACGCGGCTTCATGCTCGGCCTGGCCGCGCTGGGCCCCGATGGGCCGCGGCATGTCGCAACAGCGCTCATGGACGAATTGCGGATCGCTCTCGGCCAGACCGGCGCCCGCACGATCGCAGGCGCAGCGTCGCTGGCGGTACGGCATCGCGGGTGCTGGAAGCCGGAGGACTTTCGCGCGCCGGCGCAAGCAGGTTCTGCTGTGGCCATGCAGCCCTCCCTATGATCGGAGGAGGATCATAGCGTCAGCACGATATAATTGTCCTGCAAGGAAACCTCGTAGACCTCGATCTGGTAGGGCCCCTCCTGCAGAGCCGAACCCTTCGTCACGGAAACGTCGTAGCTCTTTACGCGCGTGCGGGCGGGGTCGCAGTACGACTTGCCGGTCCGAATATCGAATTCCCAGCCGTGCCAGGGGCAGCGCACCAGTTCTCCAGGCCGTTCGACCCAATATTGACCGGGCTCATCGGAGCGGATGAGGCCATAGATCCTGCCCTTGCAGAGACTTGCCCCCTCGTGAGGGCATCTGTTCGCGATTGCCGCGAAGGTGCCGTCCACATTGAAAATGGCGATGTCTCTTCCGGCTACGTTCACGCGCCGCGACCCGCCAACCGGGATTTCGTCACTCCTGCAGACAACATGCTGCGCCATCCGGCTTTTCCTCCTTCTTTTACCGTCCCGCTCAAGCCAGCCTGAACAGCTTGACCGCGTTGTCTCTCAAAATCGCGCGCCGCTCTTGGGGCGTCAGCGGAACCTTGAAGGCATGGTCCGGATGATCGAAATCCCAATGCGGATAATCGGTCGAAAAGAGCAGCCGCTCGGTCCCGACCCAACGCAGGATGTCGCTCAGATGCCGGTTCACCGGGGGCTCCTCCACGGGCTGGGTGGTGAGGTAAACGCAGTCGCGCACATAATCCGTCGGCCGCCGCTTCAGATGAGGGACTTCAGCTTGCATCCGCTCCCATTCACGCTCCATCCGCCAGATGAGCGGAGCGAACCAGGCAAAACCGCCTTCCACGAGGATGACCTTCAAATTGGGGAAGGCCTCGAAGACTCCTTCGAAGATCATGCTGGCTAGGTTGGTCTGGGCGGCATGAGAAAAGGCGAAATGCTCCTCGATATAGAATGAGGTCCAGCCGGCGCCCGTGTTGGCGCGCGCGCCATAAGCCGCGGAATGCATGCTTATCGGAAGATCATGGTGCTGGGCGGCCTCATAGATCAGCCAGTACCGCTTACGCCCGAGAGGCTCCAGCGAACGCGGCGTGACGGAGATCTGCACAAAGCGCCGATCCGGCGCGCGCCGCTCGATCTCGCGCACCGACGCCGCGGCATCCTCCTGCGGCACTACGATGGAACCGCGCAGCCGTGCGTCCTTGGACAGCCATTTGTCGATCTGCCAATCGTTGGTCGCCTGGCAAAGCGCTGCCCCTAGCTCCAGATTGAGCGTGCCGTGCCCCGTGCTCAATGGCTGCAGAATGCCGAACTCGATATTCAGGGGATCCAGCAACTGCTCCTGCATGAAGGAAAGATCAGAGGCGGGCGGCCCGCCTGCGGGCGGATAGGAATCGCGCCGCATGCCATGCGCGAGCCGGGGATAGGCGAGCGCCCCCACATAAACATTCGGCGTAGGCATGCCAAAGTCGCGCACATGCGCCTTCCAGCGCTCCGGAAGAAAGGCGGCGAGTTCCCCCGGCTTGGAAAAGGCCGGGTGGATATCGCAATCGACCACCCCCGCTTTGCTGGCGGCGGGGTGATCCGTTTCCAGAACCGCGTCCATAATCGCCTCACCTCTAATCTGGGGTAGGTTGCAAGCACATTGTCGCAGGCGATCTTCGGAGCAAGCCTTGCAGGCAGCATGACGGGCCAATCATTCAGTTCGCCCCTATGAGGATGCGGGAAGTCGGTGGAGAAGAGGAGCATATCCTCCGATCCAAGATGCTCGATGATCCACTCGACCTCACGGGCTTGGAGCGGGCTGTCGAAGGGTTGCACGGTCAGCCGGACGTGCCGGGCGATCACCTGCGCCGGAGGCTCCTGGACCCAGGGGACTTCTATGCGGGCACCTTTCCAATCCTTCGACATTCGCCACATCAGGCCTGGAAGCCAGCTCACGCCGGATTCGATCAGGACCACCTTCAGATCGGGAAATTTCCCGAAGCCCCCTTCTGCGACCAGACTTGCAACCTGGCTCGCGAAGACCTGGGATTGCCCGACCATTTCTTCCACTCGGAATGACGGGAAACCGCATTGCGTCGGAGCATGGCGATAACTGCTGCCGGGATGAATGCCGAGGACAAATCCGTTCCGCGCCATTGCCTCGTAGATCGGCCAGTAGATACGCTGGCCAAGCGGATGATCGCCCATGACGATGGTGAGGACCTGCACAAACCTCCGATCGTCGGCATATTTCTCGATTTCCCGGACGGCCGCCTCCGGGTTCTGAAAGGGCACCAGGAGCGAACCGCGCAGCCTTGGGTCGACATCCAGCCACTCCGCTGCGATCCAGCGATTGGTCGCCTCGCAGAGCACGGTGGCGAGATATGGATCGTACGCCGCGTGCGCTCCCGAAATTACGTTCAGGATCGCTGCCGAAAGATCGAGCGGATCAAGCAAAGCCTTTCCCAGGGAAGCCGCATCCTCAGCCGCTTTCTCATAGCCCGGCCGCCGATATGGCAGGGTACTGACCGGATAACTCATCAATTCCAGGCGGTTGATGCCGCGATAGTCGAACATCTCCCGCCAATAGCTATCCAGATAAGGGGAAAGATCGGCTTCCATGGGAAGCCTTGGATGCACGTCGCAATCTATCGCTCGCAGCCCTGCGATCACGGTCTGCCCGCTACCCTGCTCAACACCCAGCACAGCGATCTCCTCCTCGACGTCAGTGAAGAACCCGATGCCCCTCTCCTCCGGTGCACATGGCTCCGCGACCCCTTTCCAGGCCTCTAGTTAACATGTTATGCAAATTTCTCAAACTGGAAAGCGCGCCCTCGTCTCTAGCGGGTGACTTCGGCAACTAGCTGAAATTTGGGAGGGAAGAGTGGTTCAGGTCACATTCACCGACATGAAAGGGAAGCAGATTGAGGTCGATGTCGAGGAGGGTACGACCATTATGCAGGCCGCCTTTTGGAATGGTGTCGAAGGTATCGTGGCCGAGTGCGGCGGCAGCGCGACTTGTGCCACTTGCCACATCTATGTGGACGAAACGTTTCTGGATAAGGTCCCTCCCCCATCGCCGGAGGAAGAGGATATGTTGGATTTCGTCGCCGCGGAACGCCGCCCTTGCAGCCGGCTCGGCTGCCAAATCGTCCTAGATTCAGCATTGAGCGGCATTCATCTGCACATTCCGGAGCGTCAGCAATAAGGTTCTGGGACCTTGCGGGTCGTGGAGGAGGAGGAGCGATATGGAGTCTATCCAGGGAAAGGTAGCCATCGTCACAGGTGCCAGCAGCGGTATTGGACTGGGCATCGCGAGAGAAATGGCGCGCGAAGGTGCCGTAACCATCCTCGCAGCACGCAGCGGCGACAAGTTGAGGAGGATTGTCGAGGAGATCGAAGAACGGGGCGGGAGGGCCTTCGCCGTGCCGGCGGATGTGACGCAAGAAGAGGAGGTACAGCATCTTTTCCGCGAGGTGGAGCGTCTGGCAGGGCGGCTCGACGTTCTCGTCAACAATGCCGGAATAGCGGACGCGACGCCCACCGAGGAACTGGCCCTTGAACGCTGGCGCGAGGTTGTCGATACGAATCTCACCTCTGCCTTTCTCTGCAGCCGCGAAGCCATCAGGACCATGAAGCGCAACGGAGGAGGACGCATCATCAATATCGGCTCGCTTTCGGCCAAGATACCGCGGCCCAACTCGATGGCTTATACGGTGACGAAGTTTGCGATCGAAGGGCTTACCCGCTCCATCGCCCTCGACGGCAGGGACCACAACATCACGGCCTCCGCCCTGCATCCGGGGGCTACCGTCAGCGCGCTGGTACCAGGCGTCACCGACAGGCTGCAAAGCGATTGCATCGACCCGGCCGACCTCGGTCGTGTCGTTGTCCTGATGGCGAGCCTTCCGCCCGAGATTACGATGCTCGATACGACGATCCTGCCCGTCAAGGTCCCCTTCCTCGGCCGCGGCTGAGCGCAACTTTCTATCCTGCCTGGCCCATTTTCCCGGGATTCATGATGCCGGCTGGGTCGAGCGCTGCCTTTATGCGCTTCATCACGTCCACCGCCTCGCCATGCTCGCGGCGCATGAATTTAAGCTTTCCGATGCCGATGCCGTGCTCTCCGCTGGCCGTCCCGCCAACAGCCAGCGCCCGTTCGACCAACCGATCCGCAAGGCGTTCAGCTTCTGCCAGTTCGTCAGGGTTGTTCGGATCGATGAGATAAGCGGTGTGATAATTGCCGTCACCGACATGGCCGATAATCTGGCCGGTTAGCGGCGAAGCGTCGATATCCTCACGGGCCGCCACGATGCTTTCGGCCAAACGTGAGATAGGGACACAGATATCGCCGGTATAGAGATCGCAGCCAGGCCTGATCGCCTTGGTTGCCCATAAAATGTCGTGGCGTGCCTGCCATAGCCGCGCCCGCTCGGCCGCGTCGGTCGACCAGCGGAAGCCGGTTCCGCCATTCTCAAGGCAGATCTCCTCGGCGACCTGGGCTTGCTCCCCAACCCAGGCCTTGGTCCCATGAAACTCGAAGAAAAGGGTGGGCGCTACTTTCAGGTCGAGCCTGGAGTAATTGTTTACCCCGCCGATAGCGACCTCGTCCAAGAATTCGACACGGGCCACCGGGATCCCGTATTGGATCGTCGCGATCACCGCCTCGACGGCGTTCCGTATGTTCGGGAACGCGCAAATCGCCGACGAAACCTCTTCCGGAATGGGATGGAGACGCACCGTCAGCTCGGTGATGATGCCAAGGGTACCTTCCGCACCGACGAAAAGATGCGTCAGGTCGTAACCCGTGGACGATTTCCTAGCCCGCGATCCGGTGCGGATAGCGGTGCCGTCGGGCGTGACGACGCGGAGGCCAATGACATTCTCCCGCATGGTGCCGTAGCGCACGGCGGTCGTCCCGCTGCCGCGCGTCGAAGCCATGCCGCCGAGCGAAGCGTCCGGCCCTGGATCCACCGAGAACATCAATCCCGTATCGCGAAGGGCCACATTGAGCTGCTTGCGCGTGACGCCGGGCTCGACGACCGCCAGAAAATCCTCGGGCTTGACTTCAAGGATCCGATTCATGTGCCGGGTGCTGACCGAGATTCCGCCCTGGATGGGAATGGTGTGCCCCTCCATGGAGGAACCTACTCCGAAGGGCACGACCGGCACCCCATAAGCCGCGCAAGTCCGCACGATCGCCTGAACGTCCCCCTCGCTTTCGGGAAAGGCAACCGCATCCGGCATGGAAGGAGGCAGGCGCGACGTGTCGTGGCTATGGTGCTCGCGAACCGCCCCGGATGTAACGAGCCGATCGCCGAGGACCGGTTTCAGGTCTTCTATGGCACGGAAGGCTTCAAACATAGTGCGCAGCCTTTCCGCCGGGGCTGGAACCTTGCTCTTTCGGGGGATATTTCGAGGCGGCGAGTTCCTTGCATGTGATGAATTCGAGCAGCGCCGGTACGCCCTTGCGGGTCTGCTCTATGCCGCGCTGGATTGCTGGAATGATCTGGTCAGGCTCGGTTATGCGCTCGCCGTATCCGCCGAGCGCCTTCGCGAACTCCGCATAATTGCCGGAAATATCCGTCGCCCGATATCTTTCCGTTGAGACTTCCATGATCGGGAGTTCCATCGCCATGGAGAAGTTGTTGAGGAGGATGGAGAGGATCGGTATTCGCTCTCTTACGGCCGTCTCGAAATCCATGCCGGTGAAGCCGATGGCCGCATCGCCCCAAACGTTGATGCAAAGCTTGTCCGGGCAGGCAAGCTTGGCGCCCATAGCAAGGCCGAGGCCGTAGCCGAGCTGAGTGGTCTTCCCCCAGCCGATATAGGAGAGCGGCTCGGTCGACACCCAAAAGGGCGACAGCTGGTTGCGCGGGCTGCCCGCGTCATGCGTGATGATGGTATTCGCGACGTCGACGGTGTGCTGCAGGTCCCAAAGCACACGATAGGGCGTGAGCGGCGCCTCGTCGAAGGTGAGCTTGGGCATCCATTCCGCCAGCCAGCTCTCGCGGACGGCCGCGATCTCCCTCGCCACCTCATCATGCGGGCGAACAGCCACGCCACGGCGCTCAAGCTCGGCCAAGACAGCATCGAGGACGAGGCCGGCGTCACCGATCAACGCCACGGCAGCCTCATAGTCCTTGTTGATGTGATCAGCGGAAAGCGTGCCGTGGATGACGGTCTTCCCGCGAGGCATCTGCACGCCGAAGGACGTTTCGGTGAAGGAGCAGCCGATGCCGAAGATCAGATCCGATTCATCCAGGAAGTGACGCACCGTTTTGGGAATGGCAGCACCTCCGGAGCCCAATGCGAGCGGGTGGTTCTCCGGAAAGGCGCTCTTGCCCTCAAGGCTCGTGCAGACCGGAATGGCGAGCCTCTCGGCAAGTGCACGAAGCTGGTGCCAAGCGCGCGCGTAGTGCACGCCCTGCCCTGCATAGATCACCGGCCGTTTCGCCTTGACCAGAAGGTCGACCGCTGTAATGACGGCCTCGGGATCGGGACCGCTACGCGTCGAAACGACAGGCCGGTAAGCGAGCGGCTCGGGCACCTCTTCGTTCCAGATATCGTTCGGGATCTCGACGAGAACCGGCGCCTTCGATCCATTGCGCAATCGGGAGAAGGCGCGGCGGAAGATGTTTGGGATGTCAGCCGGCACATTGATCGGCTCGGCTGACTTGGTCACATGCTGCATGGCAATGACCGGGTTGAAGTTCGGCTCCACATGGGCCAACCGGCGCGGATAGCCACCGGGCATCACGAGGATCGGCACCGACTCGGAATAGGCTTGCGCTATCGCTCCATAGGAATTCTCTGCGCCAGGGCCAAGCTGCATCACGAAGACGCCGATCTTCCGGCCGGAACTCAAGCGGGATATGGCGTCCGCCATATGGATGCCCGTACGCTCCTGCCGCACGACGATGGGCCGGACGCCAGCCTTCGCGGCGTGCTCCAGGATATGGTTCACCGGATAGCCGATGACCACGTCCACACCCTCGCGCTTCAAAATCTCGACGATCGCGTCACCCACCTTCATCGGCCAATCCCCTGTTGCTTACCCCTGATGTGTATTGGCTCGGGCGACCATGGCCGGCCCGTCCTGGTGGAGGGCGCGATCTGGCGTGGAAAGCGGTCCCCCGCGCGCCGAAGGCGATCGGCAGGAGCGCCAGCCTGTGCGACCGAAGCGACTGCTCCGCAGAAATCCCGCTTTCCCGGTTGACGGATTTCGCCCGTCATGACGCTCCTCCCAGAGCCTCTCTCCGGAACCAATATGTCCTCAAGCTGAATGAGATGTCCATACGTGTATTCACAATGGGAGCGAGCGGAGCAGATTTCTGAGGCGCCTTCCAGCCCTTCCCTGGGCCGGAAATTGGGCGGACGTCTGCTGCAAACCCTTGTGCTTCGCCAAATCCTGTGATGATAGTTGCATTTGGGATGCAGAGTTGATCGCGGAGAGGGAGGCTCATTCGCGATCAAACAGGGAGGAAAAATGTATACACGAACCATCGCAGCAATTGCGCTCGCCGGCGGCATTGTCCAATCCGGTTTTGCCGCCGAGGTCGAATTCACCCTTTCCCACTGGGTCCCAGGGACACACCCGCTTCAGGTCAACGGCATGGAGTCTTGGGCGAAATCGATCAACGAGGCCTCGAACGGAAGGATCGAGATCCAGATCTTTCCCGCGCAGCAACTGGGTGCGGCGGCGGACCATTATGACATGGCGCGCGACGGCATCGTGGATATCGGATTCATCAATCCCGGCTATCAGCCGGGCCGCTTTCCCATCATGGCGGCGGCCGAGCTGCCGTTTCTCTTTGCCAACGCGAAGGGTGGCGTGCGGGGTCTGACCGAATGGTACAAGCAATATGCCGACCAGGAAATGTCAGACACTTATTTCTGCATGGCGTTGACCCATGATCCGGGGACCTTCCACAGCACAAAGCAGATCCTTGTGCCTGAGGACGTACGCGGGAAGAACGTGCGCCCGGCAAACGCGACGGAAGCCCGCTTTGTGAACCTGTTGGGCGGCGCGTCTGTTCAGGTTTCAGCCGCGGAAAGCCGCGAGGTCCTGGCCAAGGGCGCCGCTGAAATGACGCAATCGCCCTGGGAATCTCTCTACATCTTCGGCGTGGACAGCATCGTCACGCATCACCTCGACATGCCCCTTTATGCTTCGATCAACGCCTTCGTCATCAACAAGGCCAAGATGGACAGCCTCTCGGAATCCGACCGGAAGGTCATCGAGGATCACTGCACGCCGGAATGGGCGGAGAAAATGTCCAGCGGATGGGCGGATGTGGAAGCGGCGGGTCGCGACAAGATCGCGGCCGATCCGAAACACACGCTCCACAAGCCGAATGCAGAGCAGGTGCAGATGTGGAAGGCGGCCGCTGCACCGCTCACCGACGAGTGGAAGGAAACGGTTTCGAAATCTGGGGGAGATCCTGAGCAGATACTCGGCGGTCTCGTTGACGCGTTGAAGAAGTACGACTCCTACGCAGGAGAATGATTGAACTTCTCGCATACGACTGACCATATCCGTCTGGGAGGAAAAAACGTGAAATTGAAGACTCTCATCGCTTCGGCGGCGATCGTCACCTTAGCGTCCGCGACACAGGCGGCTGAGGTCGAACTGACGCTTTCTCATTGGGTTCCCGCCACACACCCGCTTCAGCCGGGCGGGATGCAGCCTTGGGCCGATTCCATCAAGCAGGCTTCAAACGGCAGGATCGAGATCACGATCTATCCCGCTTCGCAGCTCGGCGCCGCACCCGACCACTACGATATGGCTCGGGATGGCATCGTCGATATCGCGTTCATCAATCCCGGTTATCAGCCCGGGCGTTTCCCGATCATCGCGGCGGGCGAGATCCCGTTCACGATCTCGAACGGGAAAGCAGGATCGCGCGCGCTCGACGAGTGGTACAGGCAGTATTCCGAGAAGGAGATGTCGGATGTCTATGTCTGCATGGTCCATCTGCACGATCCGGGAACGCTGCATGGCACCAAGGGTCCGATCCAGGTGCCCTCCGACCTCCGCGGAAAGAACATCCGCCCGGCCCATGCCACCATGGCGCGCATGGTGAATGCGCTCGGCGCCACCTCGGTGCAGGTTCCCGCCGGCGAAATGCGCGATCTGATCAGCAAGGGCGCCGCCGATATGACGGCTTCGCCTTGGAACTCGCTGTTCACCTTCGGCGTCCAGGACGTGGTCACCCACCACCTCGACATGCCCTTTTACGCGACCACCTTCGCCTTCGTAATGAACAAGGCCAAGATCGACGGATTGTCACCGGACGACCAAAAGGTGGTCGATGATCACTGTACGTCCGACTGGGCGGAGAAGATGGCCAGCGAATGGTCCGATGCCGAGGCAGCAGGTCGCCAGAAGATCATCGATCTCGGCGGACACACCCTTTACAAGCCGAGCGCAGAAGAGGTGGCGCTTTGGAAGGAAGCCACAATGCCGCTCAATGACGAGTGGCGGCAGACCGCCGCAGCCAAGGGGATCGATGCCGAAGCTGCATGGAACGGTTTGGTCGAGACCTTGAAGAAATACGACTCCTATATCGAGTAGCACGGTGATCCGTTCGAAGCAGGCGCTTCGGCGCCTGCCTCTGTGTTCTATGGGGAGGAATATGAAGCGCCTGATTGAACGCTTCTGCGAGGCCGTCGATCTCGTCGCAGGCATATTGCTGGGCCTCTGCACCATCCTGATCGTCATCTCGACAACGGGCCGCTATCTCTTTTCCTGGGCCGTGCCTGATGCTTTCGACCTTTCCCGTCTCCTGATCGGCGCTTGCGTAATGTGGGGCTTTGCTTCGGTCGCCTATCGCGGCGGTCACATCGCAGTCGATCTCTTGTGGGAAGCCCTGTCCCGCCGGTGGAAGGTGGTTCTAGACGTCTTCGCATGGGCCACAATGCTGCTTTTCACGGTTCTTCTGACGGTGATGACCTATCATCGCGTGGCGAGCGCCTATGCCAGCAATGAGGGCACATTCGACCTGCGCATCCCCGTTTGGCCGATGCTCGGGCTGATCTGGCTCGGCTGCGCCGCAAGCGTCATCACACTGGTCTTTGCCTTCTTCCGCGTCCGGTCCGGCAGCCAAACCCATGACATGGAGGGCCCGATCGAATGAGCCTCGGCGATCTCACTGCACTGCTCGGGTTCATAGCCATGTTCGTGCTGATGGCGCTACGTGTACCCATCGGCATCGCGATGGGCCTGGTGGGCGTTTTCGGCTTCGCTGCCATCCGCGGCATAATGCCGGCACTGAACCTGCTCACGACCTCCCCCTTTCGTGTGGTGACGGATTTCAACCTGACGCTGGTGCCGTTTTTCATCCTCATGGGCGCCTTCGCCACCAATTCGGGCATGTCGAAGGAGCTGTTCCGTACCGGCAATGCCTGGCTCGGTTCATTCCGCGGCGGCCTTGCCCTTGCCACGATCTCGGCCTGTGCCGGCTTCGCAGCCATTTGCGGCAGCTCCGTCGCCACGGCTGCGACGATGACCCGGGTCGCCCTGCCGGAAATGCGGGGAGCCGGCTATCACGATTCGACGTCGACGGGCGTCATCGCCGCCGGAGGCACGCTCGGAATCCTTATTCCGCCGTCGGTCGTGATGGTCGTCTACGGCTATCTTACCGAGACGGATGTCGGCCAGCTCTTCATGGCAGGTATTCTGCCGGGCATCCTGGCCACCGTGATGTATATGGGCACGGTGCTGATCGCTCACGCCAAGCGTCTTCCTCCGGGCAAATCCTTCGATATGCGTGAAGCTTTCGCTTCGTTGCGCGAGGTTTGGGCGGTGGCGCTCCTGTTCATCGCCGTGATCGGCGTCATTTATCTCGGCATTGCCACGCCTACGGAAGCGGCGGCGGTCGGCGCATTCGCGACCATGCTCATCGGAGTGGCGCGCGGCCGCCTCAACACGCGGCGTATCCTCGATAGTCTTGTCGAAGCCTTGCGCACATCCGTCGTGCTCTACACGGTCCTGATTGGCGCAATGCTATTCGGATATTTCCTCGCCATCACCCAGTCGCCGCAGAAGCTTACAGCTCTGCTTGTCGGGCTAGACCTCGGCGCCTATGGCACGCTCGCGCTCATCCTGGCCTTCTTCTTCATCGCCGGCGCACTCATGGACGAGATGGCGATGATTGTACTCATGGTGCCGATCGTGTTCCCCGTGATCATGCATTTGGGGTTCGACCCGGTCTGGTTCGGCGTAATCCTGGTGACCTCGTGCCAACTCGGCATGATAACCCCGCCGGTGGGCATCAACATGTTCGTCATCAATTCCATAGCCAAAGACGTGAAATTGACGACCATATTCAGGGGCGTCGGCCCCTTCATTCTCGCCGACATCGTCAGGCTTGTGCTTCTGGTTCTGTTTCCCGCGATTGCGCTATGGCTTCCGATGACGATGAAGTAGGCCTCCTGATGCAGCCGCCCACTCTTCGGCCATTATGCGAGATCAAGGCCCTGCTTTCCGCCCCCATCGAAAAGGGGAATGGGACCGGCGCTCGCTGGAGGATCATCCCCATCACGGGCGGAGTGGTGGAGGGAGAGCGCCTTTCAGGCCGTATCCTCAATCTCGGAGCAGACTGGCAGACCATCTATCAGGATGGTTATGCCGAGCTCGATACGCGGTATGCGATCGAGACCCATGACGGGGCGATGATCGACGTGCGGAATTTCGGATTCCGGCACGGGCCGGCAGACGTGATGGAGCGTCTGGCAGCCGGCGAGCATGTCGATCCGACGCTCTATTACATGCGCACGCAGCCCCGCTTTCATACAGGGGATCCGCGCTATAGCTGGTTGAATAGGACCATTTGCGTCGGGACCGGCGAGCGCCTGCCAAACGCGGTGAGGATCGGCATCTTCGAAGTCCTGTAGCCGTAGCCGCACCGGCGAATTGAGCCGCCGGTTACCGGCGGCTCTCCAAAGGCTCGTGACCTCGTCTAGTCTAGGCGAAATGGATTGTTTTGGTCTCGACATAGTTGTCGAGCCCTTCCGGCCCGCCTTCGCGCCCCATGCCGGATTGCTTGAAACCGCCGAAAGGATGCTTCGGATCGACGATCATGCCATTCACGGTCACGCTGCCGGTCCGCATCCTGCGAGCGATCTCGTAACCGCGCTCGGGATTCGAGGTGAACACCGCCCCGCTCAGGCCGTAGGTCGAGTTGTTGGCCTTGCGGATCGCGTCTTCCTCGTCCTTGTATGTGATGACGGAAACCACGGGGCCGAAAATCTCTTCCTGAGCGATTTTCATATCCGGCTCGACATCAGTGAATACTGTCGGCTCGATGAAATAGCCTTTGTCAAATCCGGCAGGGCGGCCGCCACCGCAGGCGATCTTGGCGCCCTCGCCGCGTCCGGCTTCGATATAGCCCTGCACGCGGCTAAGCTGACGAGCCATCGTCAGCGGCCCCATATGGGTTTCGGGATCGAAGGGATCGCCCACCTTGATATGGGAAACGGCACCCACAAACATGTCGACGAATTCCTGCTTGCGCGCCTCCGGCACCAGGATGCGCGTGAGCGAGAAGCAGACCTGCCCTGTAATCGGCATCGAATAGATCATGAGGCTGGGGAGGGCTTTGGAGAAATCCGCATCATCCAGCAGGATCGCCGCCGACTTGCCGCCAAGCTCGAGGCTGACGCGGGCGAGCCGCTCGGCGCAAACCGCCGCGATGTGCTTGCCGGCAGCGGTGCTACCAGTGAAGGCGACCTTGTCGATCTCCGGATGACGCACCAGGTAATCGCCGCTTTCCCGCCCGGCAGGCACGAGGTTGAAGACTCCCTTCGGGAGGCCGGCCTTCTCGATGCATTCGGCCAGCATATAAGCTTCCAGAGGCGTTTCCGGCGATGGCTTGGCGACGATGGTGCAGCCTGCGGCCAATCCCGCGGCAACCTTGTAGGAAAGAAGAACGAGCGGCGCATTCCAGGGGGTGATCGCAGCACAGACGCCGACCGGCTCCTTCACGACCTTGACCTTACCGCCATCGTCGCGTTTGCGCTCATCGACAAAGGGATAGCTTTCCGCCAGATCGGCATAATAGTTGAAGAGCGTCGGATTTTGGCCCACCAGCTTCTTGGTGAGCATGATCGGCGCGCCTACCTGCAGGGTCCAAGCATTAGCGATATCGTCCAGGCGTTCGGCCAAGAGCTCCGCGACCTTGCGCAGATAGCCCGCGCGTTCGGCGGGGCTCATGCGTGGCCACGGGCCATTGTCGAAGGCTTGGCGGGCGGCTGCGATCGCCCTGTCCATATCCGCCTGGCTCGCCTCCGGATAGCTGAGGACAACCTCTTCGGTAACCGGCGAGACCACCTCGAGCATCTTATTCGAGATCGGCTGCACCCACTCCCCGCCTATGAAGAATTTCTCCGGCGCCTTCGGTGCTTCCACTTTTCGTGCCATTACATTCATGTCAGTTCTCCTCCGTCAGAATGACCTCAAGAACCCGCGGCCCCTTCATGTCGAGAAGGTTCCGCAGGCAAGACCGCAGCTCGCGGCCGCTCGCACATCGCGCGGCACGGCATCCCTGTGCCTCAGCGATGGAGACAAAATCCAAGTGGCCGATATCCACACCGGATACGCGCCGGGCCTGACTCTTCCTTGCGATACCTTTCAGGGCGCCATAACCGCCATTGTTCAGGATGACGACCAGAAGATCGACACCATATTCAGCAGCGGACCACAGCGCCTGGATCGAATAGAGGCTGGAGCCATCGCCGATGATGGCGATCACCGGCGCGTCGGGCCTTGTGAGCGCAGCGCCCACGGCCGCCGGAAGGCCATAACCCAGTCCTCCGCTGGCCGTCGCAAAAAAGCCGCCCGGCCGCTCGATCGGGAAAAAATCGTGCAGCGCATCCCGCGCTGTCGGGGCTTCCTCAACGATGATGCTGTCCTTGGACCGGAGGTCCGAAAGGGTCTGGTAGAAGAACTCGGGTGTGACGCCATCCCTTTCAGGCAGGCGTGGGATAATGCGCGAGTGGTTCTCCCCCAATGCCTCACGCGGGGAGATTCGCATTAGGAGATCCTCGGCCGCCAATCGTATATTGCCAAGAAGTCCCCGACCGGCGACTGCGCCGGCGATCTGCTTGGGATCATCCGAAATGAGGCAGAGGTCCGCGCCTGGTGGAACGTGGTCGCCATGACCGGCAAAGTGATAGGTAAACACCGGCGCACCGAGCACGAGAATGAAGTCCGCCCGGGCGAGAGATTCCGACAAAGCCGGCTGATGCGCGGGGAGAAACCCGGCAAAAAGCGGATGACGTTCCGGGAAGCTGCAGCGGGAGGAGAGCGGGCTCACCCAGACCCTCGACTGAAGTGCTTCGGCGAGCCGAACGGTAGCATCCCACGCCCCGTCTATGTCCACTCCCGGGCCAACGACAAGCACCGGTTTGCGCGCGGCATCCAGACGTCGGGCCAACTCCTCCAATTCGTGCGGGTCGCAGGCAAACGTAGTGGAAACCTGCCGGAACTCCAGCGGCGCGGCAGGCTGGCTCCAATCGCCCAACGGCACGGAAACCATCACCGGACCGCGCGGCGGCTGCATCGCCATATGGTAGGCGCGCGCAAGTGCCGCCGGAACGTCTTGCGCCCGCGCGGGTTCATAGGCCCATTTCACATAGGGCTTGGGAAACTCCGTCGGGCTTTCCGCAAAGAGGAACGGATCGTGCGGGAGCAACTCGCGCGTTTGCTGTCCCGTAGTGATCACGATCGGGGAGCGGTTGCGGAAAGCGGTATAGACATTGCCAAGCGCGTGGCCCAAGCCGGCAGCCGAGTGGAGATTGACGAAAGCGGCCTTGCGCGTCACCTGTGCGTAGGCATCCGCCATCGCCACGACGATCGATTCCTGGAGCCCGAGCACATAGGAGATGTCGGCAGGCAGATCCGCAAACATCGGCAATTCGGTTGAACCGGGATTTCCGAAAATCCGGTCCATGCCGCAAGCTCGCATGAAATCGAAGACGACGTCACCGACCGTCTTCCCTGCCGTATTCGAGAACAGGGGATCCGACGCGATCCTGTTCATCTCTCCTCCCATGCATGCTGCGACATGAGCAGTCTGCCAGAACGAGTACCCCCTTGGAATTGATGAATTCTGCCAAAGTCATTATGATTGGTTATGACCCTGGATATCAAATCGGCCTCCATCCTGATCGAATGTGTACGCCGGGGAAGCCTTGGCCGGGCGGCATCAGCGCTCAATCTGACGCAACCCGCGGTCACACGCGTGATCAGGCTCCTGGAGGCGAGCTACGGGGTGCCCCTGTTCGAGCGAAACACGCGGGGCGTCGTTCCCACCATCTATGGCGAGGCCTTGCTGCCTTATGCGAAGCTGCTGGTCTCCGAGGCCGGCAATGCAAGCGATCTGATAAAGCAGATGCGCGGTGCCAGTCGTGGCGTCGTCCGCGTCGGCGGCGTTTCGAGCGTGGTGGGAGGCCTACTCGTCAGCGCGATCCGGGAAATGCGCCAACAATATCCGGAAGTTCAGTTTCGGATTGTTGAGGAATTGGAAGACCGGTTGCTGGAAGGCCTAAAGAGCGGAGAAATCGATCTGGCGATTTCCCCGGAACCGTACGCGGATGATGAGATTGCGTTGGCCATTCCCGATGCACTGCACGACGTCGTTTTCGTCTACACGCGCGCGGACAATCCACTGCTGGAAAAAACCGAGCTCTCGCTGAATGAGGTTGCGCGGCAGAACTGGGCTCTTCCGCCCACCGACACGCCGATCGTAAGGGAATGGCTGCGCCGTTTCCATAGCCAAGCCATCGAGCCCAATCCACCTACGATCGTGTCGCGCTCCGTCCAGGTGATCAAATCGGCCGCCATGACGGATGACGTACTGTGCTGGATGCCAATGCCTCTGGTAGCCTCCGAGGTGAAACGAGGCGAGTTGGGTCGAGTACAGGTCCCTGCGCTCGAGTGGAGGCGCACCTTCAGGGTCTATCGCCGGAAGAAGGGAATGATGCCGCCCTCGGTCGCCATCCTCATTCAATTCATCCGACGCACGGCCGGCCATAATTGGGCAGAGGACGTAAGGCAATCATAGCCACTCGCCGGGAAGTCCCGCAGTCACAGGACCAGCGCCAAGCCAGGCAGATGCTCGATAAGGCTGCGGTCCTCGTTGATGACATATTCGAGGTTGCGCCGGGCGGCACGCGCATGTTCCCGAGCCAGCGCCTCGGCACGAAAACCCTCCCGGTTCGATATCGCGGACACGATTGCCCTATGTTGCTCCTGTGCAGTGTTGAGCGAGCGGCGGAAAACCAGCACATCCGCCCTCTCCTGCAGGAAGGCGGAAGGCGATGCAAATGGAAGGCGCGTTGCCCTTTCCACCTCGCGCTGCACTATGTCGCTGCCCGACAGAGCCGCCAATTCTTTGTGGAAGAGCCCGTTTAGCTCCCTGTAACCGTCGAAATCCACGTCACCGGGCGCCGGGCCGAAGCACTCGTCCAGACTGGCGACGATGGATTGCATGCGGGCAAGCATGGCAGGAGCAACGCCGCGCTCTGCGGCAAGCCTGGCCGCCGTACCCTCCATCACCCCGCGCAGCTCGATCGCGTCGATCACGTCATTGAACCGGAAGGTGCGAACGACGAAGCCCCCACTGCGCACCCGCTCGAGCAGCCCCTCCTCGGCCAATCGCAACAGGGCTTCGCGGACCGGCGTGCGCGAAATCTTCAATTGCTCCGCCAGGGGAACCTCGAAGAGCCGCATCCCGCCGGACAGTTCTCCGCTCAGAATTCTCTTTCGCAGCTCGATCAATGCCCGGATTGCATGGGTCTTGCCGGTATTCTGCTCCATAACGATAAGCCTTTCCGTCCCTCATCCCGAGTATACACGCCGCCGAAAGGCTAGCAAATTCAAAGACAGGGCAATAAGGCCGGCGCCCGGCACCTCAACCCATCAGCTGGGATCGAGCCGCCGCCTCAATCTCCGGAGGGATTTTTCGGGCGTCCTCTTTGCTGACCGCTGCTCAGCTGGCTTATCTCAGGACTGAGTTCATCTTCGTCATAGACGATGGGAGGCAGCTTCTCGAGCTGTTCAACCAGATATCTGAGCTGCGTCTGAATCTCTTCGATACGATCGTCACCGACGACGCTTCTGATTTCAGCGTAGATGCCATCCGAATAGGGCATCACAGCATCGATCAGCGTCCAGCCTTTGGGTGTTATGGAAACCAGCGTGCGACGTAGATCCTCGGGAACCGCGCTTCTTTGCACCAGCCCCCTCTCTTCCATGTCGTTCAAAATTCGGGAAAGGGAAGGAGCAAGCAAGCAAGTGGCCTCAGCCAGCGCAGTCACCTCCATTGCTTCAACCGAACTCAACACCCTGAGCACGCGCCACTGCTGTTCTGTAATGTTGAAGAGCCGCAAAGCGGGTCGGAAGCGGTTCATCACTGCTTCGCGCGCGCGCAACAGTGAATAGGGAAGAGATCTGGAGAAGCCTCGAAGCCGAAGCTTCACCCGCCCGCCAACTATTTCGCTCATCTGGAATTCTCTTCTGAAACAGAGGGGATTAGAAGATAGGCAGGTGAGCGCCGAAGGGCAATAATAAACCGCCTTTTTCCGCCGTTCCGGCCGATTTTTGAAAGGATTTCACCTATCTGGCTGCGACTATAGACTAGCCCATCCGCCTTCTCGATCCGGGCATCACCTCGAAGACGCTCACGAAGACTTGAGCAACGCTTTCAGCTCGCCATCGGGAGCGCAGGCCATCTCAGGCGTGATCTCGACACCAGCACTTAGCAGCCGCCGCGTCAGCATGTGAATTCCTGGGTCGTTTATGGATTCGGTGGCCACGGCTCTTCCGTCACGGAAGAGAAATACAGAGAATTTCCGGCTTTCCGGATCGCCGCGGAGGATTTCCTGATCTCCGGGTGCGGCCAGTCCAGCGATCTGCAACCGCGCATCACCTTGGTAGGACCAGAACCATGGCAAGCTGTCATAGCGCTTGGCGTCCCCGGTTAGGCGTTCCGCGATGGTGCGCGCATGGTCGACTGCGTTCTGGACCGATTCCAGCCGCACCATACAGCCCGCCTGTACGCTCGGGTAAGAAGCGCAGTCCCCAAGCGCTGAGATCGCTGCATCCTCGGTAAGCAATCGCTCGTCCACTACGATACCATTCTCGACGTGCAAGCCTGCCTCAGCTGCAAGCTCGACATTCGGCACAACACCAGCGGCAAGGAGAACGGCATCGGCACGAAGCGGCCTGCCGTCTGAAAGCAGAACCGTGCATCCCTCAGAATCGTATTCCACGCTCTCGACGGTAACGCCAAAATGAAGCCGAACGCCGTGCTGGAGGTGAAAAGCGCGGAAATAGTCGGAAGTGGCATGGGATACGACGCGCCCCATCAGCCGCCCCGCCGCCTCTATGACGTCGACCTCGACATTCTGAGCGCGTAGGAGACTTGCGACCTCGAGGCCTATGAAACCGCCTCCAATCACGACAACTTTGCCGAGCGAGGGAAGCCGCTCCATGAGACGTATTGCGTGTTGCAGCGTCCGCAGTTCCAAAACGGCGGGATTGTCGAGACCAGGCGCGCGAAGCTTTCGATTGCGCGATCCCGTAGCGAGAACGAGGTGACCGTAACTCATCACTTCGCCATTCTCGAAGCGGACGGATTTGCTCGCGCGGTCGATCGCGGTCACGCTACGGCCGAGCAGAAGTTCGATTTTCCTTTCTGCGAAGAAGCTTCCGTCACGCAGTTGCACGCCGCGAAGTTGGCCGCCACCCTTGATGAAATCTTTCGATAGGGGCGGCCTTTGATAGGGTAGATCCGGCTCGTCACCGACAACCACGATTTCGCCGTCGAAATGCTTTTGCCGCAGGCTGATGGCGGCCTCCACACCACCCTGCCCCGCTCCGACGATGACGACCCTATCGCTTGCCAACTGATCTTCTCGCAATGTTCGGCGGCACGAAATCGGCCGGCCCAATTCATCCAAATCTATTTAACAAATTAAATTTATCACCCGCAAGCGTTATGGTCTCATGCCGTCCCCACCCGATCTGCCGCGGAAAGCACCGGTAGGTCAAACTCCTTGAGAGCCTAAGATATAGGAACCATCTGGCTCGGATCCAGCTGAACCCAGGCTTCTGCACCGATTTCGAAGACATCCGATGGAGGAGCGACAACGCGCAGCCGCATGCTTTCCTCGCTCGCAAACATATAGTCCCAGGTCTCGCCGAGGAAGGCGCGCTCCACCACCTTCCCCCTCAATGTGATCTGGCCGGGAGCAATGGGCTCTTTGGCGCAAAGCCTCAGTGATTGCGGCCTCACCGAAACGGCTACGTCTCTCCCGGCCGTCCCTGCGATGCCGAGGACTTCGGAAGGAAGCGAGAAGCCATCAAAGGCAATGGAGTTGTTTTCCTTTCGTCCGGACAGAAAATTTGTGCGTCCTATAAAATTCGCGACGAAGCGCGTCCTCGGCTTCGTGTACAGCTTATAAGGTTCGTCGACCTGCTCTATGCGGCCCTGGTTCATCACCGCGATCCGATCGGACGTTACCATCGCCTCGCTCTGATCGTGGGTGACATAGACCGAGGTGATCTTGAACTCGTCATGGATGCGGCGGATCTCGAACCGCATCTCCTCTCGGAGATTGGCGTCCAGATTGGAGAGCGGCTCATCGAGGAGCAGGACAGAAGGCCTGACGACCACGGCGCGTGCGAGCGCGACGCGTTGCTGTTGGCCGCCGGACAGTTCCGCCGGATAACGCTCGGCAAGCGCGTTCAGCTGCACAACTTCGAGAATTTCACCGACGCGCTTCCTGATCTCGTCCGTATGCAGCTTTCGAAGCTTCAGGCCGAACGCGACATTCTCCGCTACCGTCATGTGGGGCCATATGGCGTAGCTCTGGAAAATCATGGACATGCCGCGCTTTTCCGGCGGTATCGATCCGGTAGGTGAGGACAATATCCTGCCATTGAGCGAGATGGTCCCGCTGGTGGGATCGATAAAGCCCGCTATCATCCTGAGCGTCGTCGTCTTGCCGCAACCCGAAGGCCCCAGAAGCGAGACGAACTCTCCGGGATTTAGCGCGAGATCGACGTCGAGGACGGCATCGACATTGCCAAATCTGCGGCCGAGGCCGCTCAGCACAAGCCCTTCCATCACGTTCTCCTCAACATGAAGTCTCGGCCCAGGAAACGGACGCCTATGGCCATGACGCCGACAATGATCAGCAGCAACACGCTGCCCAGGGCTGAGAGTCGTTCGAGCAATCCCTCCTCGCTCATATCCAGCAAGACGACCGACACGACGCGCGTGTTCGGCCCGACCAGGAATACGGCCGTCGAGAGCTCCTGTGCAGCCGGCACGAAAATGAGGAGCCATCCGCTTGCCAGCGTGCGCTTGAGAAGCGGCCCCACCACCTTGCTGATGGCCGTCAACCTGCCGCCGCCCAGAATGCGCACGGCCTCCTCCATTTCCGGATGGATCGCCCGCATGCCCGCCGTGCCGGTTGTATAGGCGATCGGCAGAAAGCGCGTGGTGAAGGCCAGGATCAGGATCAGGTAGGTGCCGTAGAGGCCGACCGGCGGCAGCGCATAGACGGCATAGAAGCCGATCGCCAGAACGATGCCGGGAATGACGAAGGGCGACATTGCAAGAAAGCCCAAAGCACCGCTCATCGGCAGAAGGCGCCGCTGGACGATATAGGCGATGGCGAGAGCGAGCAGGATGGCGATCGTGGCCGCGGCAGCCCCCGTCGTAAGACTGGTGATGAGCGCCTGCTGCGAGCTCGAATGCTCGAACAGGACGTAGCGGAAGTTCTGCAGCGTCAGATTGTCCAACGAAATGCCTCCCACCCACGATCTGCTGAAAGCGGCCATGAGAAGCACAAGAAGCGGCAGAACGACGGATAAGAGGACGACGAACATGCTGTAGACGAAAACCACCCAGCGCCATTTCCCCAGCTTTACGATACGCCGCTCACCGCCCTTGCCGCTGACCGCGGCGAAACCGCGGCGAGCGAGAAGCTTTCTTTGCAGCGCCATCAGGCCAGCCGTGATCAGAAGCAATGGAATGGAGTAGGCGGCAGCGACTTCGACACGCAGCGGATAGCTGAAGAACTCGGTCAGTTGGATCACCACCACCGGGAAACGGGCCGGAATGGAAATGAGGGCCGGCACGCCATAAAGCGCGATGGAAATCAGGAATGTAAGAAGCGCGCTGCCCAGTATTGATGGCAGGACCAGCGGCAGCGTCACTTTCATAGCCGTTGTGAACGGCCCTGCCCCCAGCATATTGGCTGCATCCTCCATTTCGGAGTTGATCATTTCAAAGGCAGCACTAACCAGGATGAAGACCGTGAAATAGGTGTTGATCGCCATGACCAGCACCAGCCCGGGAAAACTGAAGACGTTGACGAGCGGCTCCGTAGACCCGGTGATCGCCTGCCACACCACATTGATCCAACCCGAATTGGGGCCGGCAAGCAGGATCCAGCCGACACCTCCCAGATAGGGAGGCATCACGAAAGCACCGAAGATGCCCACGCGGATGATATTGCGGAACGGCATATCGGTCCGCGTGCACGCCCAAGCCAAGGGCACGCCGAACAGCACGGAAAGAACGACGACCGCCGCCCCCATATAGAGCGTGTTGATCAGCGCCTCGACATGCCGCGCCTTCCCATAAGCGTCGATATAGTTCTGGATCGTGAAGCCGCCGGTTGCCGGGTCGGTGAAGCTCTTTGTCACCAGAGCGCCGACAGGGGCAATGATCAGGAGCACAAGGATAACCGCCAGCACGATCCAAAGCAGGCTGCTCGGCTGGAAGCGGCGCAGCCAGGATACGTGCGACTGGGAGGCGACGGCCTCTATTCCGGTGTGCGATGGCGAGCTTGAAAGGGATGTCATGGCAGCGGGCCGCCTCCATCATCGGGCGAGAGGGGCGCGTCCCACGCGCCCCTGGCGATGCGAAATGGGCTAGATGCCGAAGATGTCCCGGAACTTGTCCTGGACCTCAGGCAGGCCCTGCACCGCATCCGTGACCGGCACCGTGATGACCTTACTGGTGTCGAGCGGCTCGATGCCTTCCGCGGTATCTACCCCGGCGCGCAGGGGGTAGCGCTTCAAATCACGCAGCCAGACCGAATATTCTTCGCTCAGCATGAACTCCGCGAAGAGCTTTGCCGCATTGGGATGCGGAGCACCTGCGAGAACACCCGTGCCGCTCGGCGGCAGCATCAAACCTTCCGAGGGCACGACCGTCGTTACGGGCTGGCCTTCCGCTTCTCCCTGGCGCGAAAGCGCGATCGCCGTCACCGCGATCTTTCTTTCACCGGAGACCACCAGGTTGTAACCGTCCGCAGTCGAGCGGCCGATCTGCGGATTGCCCTCATTGAGCTTCTCGAAATACTCCCACCCGAAGAGGTTTTTCATCGCCAGCGTCCATAGGCCGGCGCTGCCGGAAAAGCTCGGATGGCTGATGGCGACCTGATCTTTCCACTTGGGATCAGTGAGATCGCTCCAGCTCTTCGGTGCGTCCTCTTCCTTCACCAGATTGGTGTTGTAAGCGATGCCGTAAGGAGAGACACTGGAGACGAAGAAATAACCCTCGTCATCATTCATCGGCTTCAGAACCGGAGACATGAACTCGACACTTTGCGGCAAGAATTTCTCAAGCGCGTTGAGCTTCTTCAGTTCGAGCAGATCGGACTGGTCATTGGTGCTGAACACATCGCCCTGAACAGCTCCGGCTTGGACTTCCTGCATCACGCGTTGGAACGTGACCCCTCCCGTGGCGCGAACGGGACTGCACTTGATCCCCTCATATCGCTTCATGAAGAGCTGGCACGCGGATTCCGACATTTCCGTCGTGAATTGCGATGTATACCAGATTACCTCCCCTTCCGCCGTTGCAGCTTCGTAAAGCGGCTTCTCATAAGCGGTAAAATCCTCCGATTGCGCCAGCGCTGTGGCCGGAAGCAATGCGGCAAAAGCTGCCGCTGCCAGGACATTCTTCAACATTTCTTCCTCCCAAGAAAATGTTCTGCACCTGCTCTGAATTGCATACATTACATAGCAATTGTATGCAAGACGACCTTACTTTGCATTTTCTGTGGTACCTCGGCTCAGCATCAGGCCTCTGCCGCCATCTTTTCATCCCCGAACGGAAGCGAGCTGACGGCGGACAGGAAATCGCTGAACATGTCGCCCTGTATGAGCACATGCTTTTCGATGAGCTCCTCCGCCTTTGCCGAATCCCGCGCTCGAAGGGCGGCGATTACGTCGTCATGCTCGGCGGCTGATCGTTCGAGACGTCCGGGAACGCGCAGCTGGAGCCGCCGGTAGGGCTTCAGGCGCTTGTGCAGCGTCGTAGCGGTGGCCGCCAGAAAGCTGTTGCCGCTGGCAGCATAGAGAAGCAGGTGAAAACGCTCATTGGCGTAATAATAGTCATCCGCCTTCCCATTCCTGAGCGCCGCCATGCATTCTTCCTGCGCGGTAGCCATCTCCCCCAGTTGCCGGGTGCTGATGCGCCGAGCAGCCAGCCGTGCGCACATACCCTCCAGTTCCGCCATCACCTCGAACATACCGATCATTTCGGGAAGCGAAATCTCGTGCACGAAGGCGCCGCGGTGCGGCAGGATCTTCACGACACCGGTCGCACTCAGCTGCTTCAAGGCTTCCCGGATCGGCGTGCGCGAAACCTGATAGCGGGCGGCCAAGGTGGTCTCGTCGAGACGTTCCCCTGGCTTGTAGATGCCTGTTACGATGTCTTCCTCGATCGCATCACGCAGAAGGGCCGCACGGCTTTGCTTCAAGGGCTTTTCATTCATGATCTTAGGCTCGATCTTGCTCCAACCAGCCGATTATTCCACCGCACGTGCCTTTTCAAAGCCTTCACTGAGATAATTGAGAGCGGCAATGGCGGCAGTCGCGCCATCCCCCGCGGCTTCGGCCAACAGCGCGACCGATGCGTGACGGATATCACCAGCCGCGAACACCCCCGGAAGCGAAGTTTGCATGAAGCGGTCGGTTAGAACCCTCCCATCCTCCGCCAGATCGAGCTTTCCCTTGAGAAAATCGGTATTCGGCTCAAGCCCGACATAGACGAATACGCCGTCGACGCTCTCCCGACGGGAAGCGCCCGTGATACGGTCTCGCACCAAAAGTCCCTGGACCACATTGTCGCCGATGATTTCCTCGACCGTGGAGTTCAGGCAGATCCTGACATTTTCAAGCGCGGACACCTTCTCCACCGTCGGCTTGGCAGCGCGGAAGCTCTCGCCTCTATGAATGAGAAGGACCTGCCCCGCATGGGTGGCCAGAATAAGCGCCTCGTCAAAAGCCGAATCGCCGCCTCCGATGACCGCAACGGTTTTGCCGCGGTGAAGCGGACCGTCGCAGGAGGCGCAGTGAGAGACCCCCCTGCCTTCCAATCGTTCCTCGCCGGGCACACCCAGCGCGCGGCGGCTCGAGCCTGCCGCGACGATCAGCGCCCGCGCGGTGATTTCCCCTTGCGAGCATCTCAACACCCGGGCAGGTCCGTCGAGAAGAACCTCCTCCACCGCATCGAGCAGGAATTCCGCCCCTGCCTGCTCGGCCTGTTCCTGCATCGCGGGCCCTAGCTCGAATCCGGCAACGGGTTCCACCGCCCCCGGAAAGTTCTCGATCCGCTCGACGGTCATGATCTGACCGCCTGCGCCGAGCTTTTCCACGACGGCGACACGCGCGCCGCGGCGCGCCGCAGTAGCCGCGGCGCTCAATCCCGCGACCCCGGCGCCGATTACAACGATGTCGAACTCATCCATGTCCGGTCCGCCTAGCGCCACTCGTCAATGGAGATCGTGGCCTGATATCGCGCACCCATGATCTGCCAATAGCCATTCGTCTCCCCGCCGACCACGACAGCATTGATCTCCGGCAGACGGAAGATATGGACCAGCTCGTCTGGCCCCTTCTTCAATTCGCTCGCCATCGGCTCCTCACCGAATGTGGCGCGTGGATAGACGTAGTTCTGGATCAGTTGTAGATCCCAGTAGCGGCTTGCCGGCATCATGGCGGTCTCATGGATCCAGGAAATGAGATCGGCCTTTTTGGTGAAACCACCCCGTTCCACGAACTGGCGCGCGGTGATCGGATCGAGCAGCAACACGGGAGCCGTTACCGCGTCGGTGCCAAGCAGCATGTCGCGCACATGTTCGCGCCAGTGCTGCTCCCGCAAGCCCAGGCTGAACGTGGTCGAGCGGCAGCCGAAGAAGATGCTGACGGTGCTTGCATCGGCATCGAACCCCTTCTGCACATGCAGCGGTTCCCAGGGACTCCGTTCCTCATTTTCCGCGAAGGTGATGCTGTTATAGGTATAATTGTTGCCGAGCGAGCCCATGAAAGTTTCGCCCGGCACGGATCCGCCCTGCAGATTCTGCGACAGCAGGCCGTAAGCGCGGCCAATGGTGGCGTTGGCATGATTGTAGGGCCCCAAGGCCCCGATGCCCATATTCATACCGATCTCATGACGGACCGGCCCGTTGACGACCACCATCGCCGAACCAGAACTCGAGGTGCTCCCTCGCGCGCTCACGCCGCTGGCGGCAAGAGCGAGGATCACGGGAAAATATTCCGGCCGGGCGCCAGCCATGACGGCGTTTACCGCCACCTTTTCGACCGTGTAGCTCCATGCACCACGATTGGCGGTCGGCTGCATCTTGCCGACCACTTCATCAGGGGCCCGGCTCGTACCCTTGAGCATCTGAGCCACCCGCTCTTCCGTGGGAAGAACGATCGGCAGTTTGTCCGTCCAGTTGTTGCGGAGAAAGAGTTCGTGCAGGTTCTCTTCCGTGTCCGCCGGAAGAAGGCGCTCTGTCGGGGCCTTCGCGACAACCAGATCAGCGGACGAAGTTTGCGCGAGCCCCTGGGTCAAAGCCTCCACAATCTCGCGCATCACCGGCTCACCACGGACCGGATCGGCTCCCAACACGTATTCGCGCAGCTCGGCCGGCGTCTTGCCCATTACCGGCTGCGGCACGAAAACCAGAGGCAGTTGCGGCAGGCCACCCATGCGGGCAACCGATTTCACGACTTTCTCGAACTTGTCTGTATGGACCGCGACCGTCGGGACCCCATACTTGGTCTCAAGCGTGATCGCGTGGGTGCACACGGCCGGCGCGCAGGTGCTGCAATGCCCGACGCCGAGGATCGCACCATGCCCATTGGCCCGGATCTCCTCCCAAAGCGCGGGATCATCCTTCGCGTAGGTGCTCGCGAGCTGGACGATCTTGGTTTTTACGCTGGGCATATATTCGCGAAACCAGATCTCGATCTGCTTCAACAGCTCGATCGAGTCGTCAAAGCGGCTGTCAACAAGATAGATGGTCTTGCCGTCTAGCGTGCCCAGCCGGGGCGCCGGTGTTCTGCCGGTGACCACCGGAGGGTATCCACGCGGATCAAGGACACTTATTCCGGTGTCAGCCATCGTCCGTTCTTTTTCAACGAGCATTCTCCACCTCCCTGGTGCTCCGCTGGTTCGCCGCAGCAGCATGGTTCCGCCGCAGGACTTCCTTCTGCACTTTGCCCATCGTGTTCCGCGGCAATTCCGCAAGGAAAACGATCTCCCGCGGCTGTTTATATCGGGCAAGCCGGCTGCCGAGATGATTTTCGATATCTGCAGCCTGCACGTCGCAGCTGCCATCGCGGACGATCGCCGCGACAACCCGTTCTCCCATGTCCGCGTCCTCCACGCCGAAAACGGCGCTCTCGGCTACGCCCGGGATGGCATCGATCTCTACCTCGATCTCCTTCGGATAGACATTATAGCCTCCGGTGATCACCAGATCCTTCTGCCGTCCGATGATATGGATGTATCCGTCCCCGTCGACCTTGCCCAGGTCGCCAGTGATGAAGTAGCCGTCGGCGGTAAACTCCGAAGCTGTCTTCTCCGGCATCCGCCAGTACCCCTGGAAAACGTTCGGACCCTTCACCTGGATCATGCCGATTTCATCGGTGGGCAGAGGGGTGTTGGTCTGCGGATGGACGATGCGCGCACTCACGCCGGGGAGCGGAAAGCCTACCGTGCCTGCACGCCGCTCCTCGTCATACGGGTTCGACGTATTCATGTTCGTCTCGGTCATCCCGTAGCGTTCGAGAATGGCGTGGCCGGTCCGCTCTTTCCATTCTTCATGTGTCTCCGCCCGCAGCGGAGCGGATCCGGAGATGAAGACGCGCATATGGCGGCATGCTTCTGCTGTAAGACCAGGATGGGAAAGCAGGCGCGTATAGAAGGTCGGAACGCCCATCAGGACCGTCGCGGAGGACATCGCATCCATGACGGCGTCCGGATCGAACTTCGGCAGAAGAATAACCGAAGCCCGGGAAAAGAAGGTGAGGTTCAGCGCAACAAAAAGGCCATGCGTATGGAAGATCGGCAGCGCATGGATCAGGACGTCGTCCTGCGTGTAACGCCAAGACTCCTTCAGCGCGGTCACGTTGGAAAGCAGATTGCCATGGCTGAGCATGGCGCCCTTGGAGCGTCCTGTGGTGCCGGATGTATAGAGAATGGCGGCAAGATCGTCGTCCGACACCGCAACCGTCTCGAAATGATCTTCCTGGTTCTCTACCAGCGCATCGAGGCTTCCGCCCAGGGCGAGCACTTGCGTGAGACCATCACGGCAGAGATCACGCGCCGACGCCTCTCGCGCGGGATCGCATACGAAAACAGTCGGCTCGGCATCGCCAATGAAATAGGAAGTTTCCGCCGGCGTATAGGCCGTGTTGAGGGGCAAATAGACCGCCCCCATGCGCAGCACACCGAGATAAAGAAGAACCGCACCCAGCGACTTCTCGGCCTGTACCGCCACCCGATCTCCCGGCTTAACGCCTAACCCGCGCAGGGCATTGGCATAGCGCGCCGACATCCGATCGAGATCACGGTAGCTCACCTGGCCGTGCGCCGGAACAATCAGCGCGGTCCGGTCAAGCCCGGCATGCGCGATCAGGTGCGAGAACAGGTTGTTCGTCATTACATAATTGCCTTCTCTGATTCTGTCCTGTCCGGTCGAAAGAGCTTGCGGGTTTCCGGCGAGGCGACCACCTCTCCGTTTTCCGCAAAACGCTCGTGATTTTCCTCGATCATTCTCGGCTCGTAGAGATAGTTGACCATCACGCCGAAGGACTGCCGCATCGCCCGCGCAGACTTGTCCGCCAGCAAATTGATACGTTCGAGCCGGGCGCCATTGCCGAGATGGAATCGGGCAACCGGGTCCAGGGGGCGGCCATCCCCTCGCTTGGCCGATAGCAGATAGGCCGCGGCCGCGCGCAACAAGGCCCGGCGGACCTCGGCATCGTGCTCCTCGTGCTTGAGGAGATCTTTCCCCGTCAGGACCTCCCTGTCCTCGATGCTGATCATCCGCAACGAGTTTTGGCCCAGCTCTTCGCGCAGCCAGTCTGCAAAGCCCGGCACGGGGGAAAGGGTGACAAAGGTTCTGAGATTGGGAAGCTCCTGCTTCAGGTCCGTCACCACTTGTTTGATGAGAAGATTGCCGAAGGAGATGCCCTTCAGCCCGTTCTGGCAGTTGGAGATGGAGTAGAAGACCGCGGTGCTTGCGTCCTCGGCAGCGATCGACTCCCGTCCCACATCCAGGACGGCATCCATCGAGGTGATGATCTGCCCTGCAAGAGCCACCTCGACAAAGATCAGCGGCTCGTCCGGCATCTGCGGATGGAAGAAGGCGAAGCAGCGCCGATCCCGAGGCTCCACGCGGCGGCGCAGTTCGTCCCAGTCGGTGATCTCATGCACCGCCTCATATCGGATGATCTTTTCCAGTATGTTGGCAGGCGTGTGCCAGTCGATGGCCTCCAGCGTGAGGAATCCCCTGTTGAACCAGGAGGAGAAGAGATGGACGAAATCATCGTCGACCGCGGCGAGCTCCGGTTCCTGGACCAGACGCGACAGTACATGCTCACGCATACGGACCAGGGCGCGCGTCCCTCCTGGCGCCATGTTGAGGCGACGGAAGAGCTCCTGGCGCCGCGGCTCTGCCGCTTTATGCAGATTGCCGGCGGCGCTCGCCTCGCCGGTCGCGGCATAGGTTGTGATCGCCTGCGCAAGTGCATCCCGATCGACACCGAAGCCGTCAAGCAGTGTCCTGAGGAAGGCATTTTGGCTTTCGGGCGTAGCTTTGGCATATGCATCCAGGAGCAGGCTGGCGAGGGCGACCCCCGAGACCTCTCCCCGTCGCGACAACAACAGCTCGCAGATCTGCCCCAGATCCGCTTCCTTGGGCGTCAGACCGCCAGTGCCTCCAAGGGAAGGCCAGCGCCGATCCGTCAGCGCCTGGATGAAATCCGCGACGAATGAAGAGATTTCCAGTCGCCTGCCAAGCCTAGTCTGCGACCACATAAGCTCATCCTCCACATAATTGCATACAATACCTTCCCACAAGCATGCAATGGGATGGCTGGCGAAATGAGGTCCTCAGGGCGAATTAGGTGCGACACAGGACTTGAAACCCGTGGGGTCGCGCGCAATCGACGCAACACAGATTAATTGCCTGAACTTCATAGAAACGTTAGACAAACCTGCTCATAACTGCCTAAATTGGCGCACAAGCTAAAACATTCCGGAGATGCCGTTGAACGGAGCGGAGCCGCACCGCCCATCTCATTTTTCTCGCTGGCTGCCAGCCTTGCTGGCATGCGTGATCGTGATCGCCTGCTCGCACGTCTCCTTTGCGCGGTCGCTTTGGGATTCCGCAAGCCCGGGAACGGCACTGGAACCGCTGCAGAATAAGTTCCGCGTGCCCTCTCCCTCATCTCAGGAAATCCGAAACCGGGACGGCGCCGATTGCAAGGGTGCAGTGGGCGGGGATGATGCTGCATTTGAAGCACCCTTTACCGGCTTTCAGTGGAACGCCGAAGAGAGCGCCTCTCAAGCCGGAGCAAGCGTTCAGGGAATTTTACCCAGCCCGAATAGGGAAAAAGATCCGAGGGCTCCGCCTGGAGAGCATATGCTCAGCTGAAGCGATTGGCTTCGCTGACTGAACCTGCCCGGCCACAGAGAGTAGATCGCTCGACAATCATAGTTCCACCCGGCATGGCAAAGTGGAACCCAGGATCTTGTTGAAGATCTAGGCCAAGTCTTGGCCCTTTATGCTTTTATGAGTGCATTGTTGGATGATTACGGAAAACGTACTCCTCGCCCTGATTCTTCTGCCTTTCCTGGGCGCGCTGCTGGCGGCGCTTTTTCAGGCGAATGCGAGAAACGCGGAGGCTTGGTTATCAGGCGCGGTCACTCTGTTTGCTTTGGGCCTGGCCATATTGCTTTATCCCGCCATCGAGGGCGGAAGAGTAGTCCGTCTTGATCTGCAGTGGCTTCCGGAGCTGGGTCTCAACCTGACCCTGCGAATGGATGGTTTTGCCTGGCTGTTCACGATGCTGATCGCCGGGATCGGGTTTCTCGTGGTCATCTATGCGCGTTACTACATGTCGCCGCAGGATCCTGTCCCGCGCTTCTACTCGCTGTTGCTGGCCTTTATGGGCGCGATGCAGGGCATGGTGCTTTCCGGAAACCTCGTCCTGATGGTGGTCTTCTGGGAAGCGACCAGTATCTTCTCCTTTCTTCTGATCGGATATTGGCATCACAATGCCGCTGCCCGCGACGGAGCACGCATGGCTCTCACAGTCACCGGGATGGGCGGGTTTTGTCTGCTCCTGGGCGTTATCCTCATCGGCCACATTGTCGGCAGCTATGATCTCGATGTCGTCCTGAGATCAGGAGCCGAAATCCGCTCGCATGCGCTTTATCTGCCGGCGCTCCTGCTCATACTGGCTGGCGCGCTTACCAAAAGCGCGCAGTTCCCCTTCCATTTCTGGCTGCCGAATGCCATGGCGGCGCCCACGCCCGTTTCCGCCTATCTGCATTCGGCGACGATGGTCAAAGCAGGCGTGTTCCTTCTTGCCCGCTTGTGGCCGGTGCTCGCCGGCACCGATGCATGGTTCTTCATCGTCGGAACCGCCGGCCTCACCACCCTTCTCCTCGGCGCCTATTTCGCGATTTTCCAGCAGGATCTGAAGGGCCTTCTCGCCTACTCCACGATCAGCCATCTCGGCCTCATCACCACGCTCCTGAGCCTTGGAAGCCCTCTCGCCGCCGTCGCCGCGATCTTCCACATGGTGAACCATGCCACGTTCAAGGCATCCCTGTTCATGGCCGCCGGCATCATCGACCACGAGGCCGGTACCCGTGACATGCGCAAGCTGAGCGGCCTCTTCACCGCGCTTCCGATCACCGGGACCCTTGCGATGGTGGCGAGCGGAGCAATGGCCGGCGTACCGCTCCTCAACGGCTTCCTCTCAAAGGAAATGTTCTTTGCCGAGGCAATTCTGGAACACCGCGAGTCGCTGCTCGATTCGGTGACGCCTTATCTGGCCGTATTGGCCGGCGCCTTCGCCGTGACCTATTCGGTTCGTTTCATTCACTCGGTGTTTTTCGGACCCAAGGCAACCGACTTGCCGCGGGAGCCGCACGAGCCGCCGCACTGGATGCGCCTTCCGATAGAATTGCTCGTCCTCGCCTGCCTTCTTGTCGGCGTTATCCCAGGCCTGACGATCGGCCCCTATCTGCACACGGCCATTGTCTCCGTTCTCCGTGAGGAGACGCCGGAATATAGTCTTTCCATATGGCACGGCTTCAACTTGCCGCTTCTGATGAGTCTGATCGCTCTCGTGGGCGGCATCCTGCTTTATGCAGCGCTCCGCCGTTATCTCGCCCATTGCGAGGAGGACCCGCCGGGGCTGCGCGGTTTGCGAGGGCAACGAATCTTCGAGCGCATCCTGGTGACCGTCTCATGGCGCTGGGCGCGCTGGCTGGAGGCTCATCTCGGCACGCGGAGGCTTCAGCCCCAGCTCCGCACCCTCGTGTTGGTGGCGATCATCGTCACGGCATGGCCGCTTTTCAAAGCGGGGCTCATGCCGGAGCTGTCCTCCATAGCCAATCTCGATCCGGCACTTGTCCTTGTCTGGGCGATGGGCATCACCTGCGCCATCGCCGCTGCCTATCAGGCCAAGTACCATCGGCTTGCGGCCTTGATCCTCCTCGGCGGTGCCGGCCTGGCGACCTGCATCACCTTTGTCTGGTTTTCGGCGCCGGATCTCGCGCTCACCCAGCTGTTGGTGGAAATCGTCACCACCGTCCTCATTTTGCTTGGCCTACGCTGGCTGCCGGAACGCATCGCGGAAAGTGACGCGCCGGCAAGCTTGGCTGCTAGGCTGCGCCGGCAACGCGACTTCCTGATTGCGCTGGCGTGCGGAATGGGGATCACCGTGATCTCCTATGCGATCATGACGGCTGCCCCGCTACGTTCGGTGGGCGATTTCTATCTGGAGCGCGCCTATTCCGAAGGTGGCGGCACCAATGTGGTGAACGTGATCCTGGTCGATTTCCGCGGATTCGATACTTTGGGCGAGATCACCGTTCTGGGCATCGTGGCGCTTTCTGTCTTCGCGCTGCTGCGCCGTTTCCGCCCTGCGCCGGACAGCATCGGCTTGCCAGAGCAACAGCGCATCCAGAATGCCTATGATGACGCCCATCACGATCGTAGCGTCGGCGAAACGGCACATGATTACCTTTTGGTGCCGTCGGTGATCATGCAATGGATGTTCCCAATCATCATCATGCTGGCGGCCTATATCTTCCTGCGGGGTCATGATCTACCGGGCGGCGGGTTCGCCGCCGGCATCGCAATGGCCATCGGCTTCCTTCTTCAATACCTGGCAGGAGGCACGCGCTGGGTGGAGGAACGGTTGCGCATCCTGCCGGTGCGCTGGATCGGGGCCGGCTTGCTTGTCTCGACTCTTACGGGCATAGGTTCCTGGCTCTTCGGCTACCCGTTCCTCACCTCCTCGTTCCGTTATGTGGAAATCCCGTTGATCGGCCAGGTTCCCGTTGCCAGCGCCTTGCTATTCGATCTCGGCGTGTTCCTGCTCGTGGTCGGCGCTACTGTCCTCATGCTGATCGCGATCGCGCATCAGTCAATACGAAGCCACCGTGTTCGCGCGGCGGAAACGGCAAAGCAGGAGGAGGTCGCCTGATGGAACTCCTCTTGTCGCTCAGCATCGGTGCGCTGGTAGGGTCGGGTGTGTGGCTCCTGCTCCGGCCGCGTACATATCAAGTCATCATCGGGCTTTCGCTACTCTCCTATGCCGTCAACCTGTTCATATTCAGCACCGGCCGGCTGCGGGTGAACGCCGCCCCGATCGTGGAAAAGGGCACGGAGATCGACCCGGCCGCATTTGCTGATCCGGTGCCGCAGGCTCTCGTGCTCACAGCCATCGTCATCAGCTTTGCCACAACGGCCCTCTTCCTCGTCGTCCTCCTCGCCTCGCGCGGGTTGACCGGGACCGACCACGTGGACGGGAGGGAGTCGGAGAAGTGATGCCAAACCCTTCACACCTCATCATTGCGCCAATCCTCATCCCGTTATTGGCGGGCGGGCTGCTTCTTTTTTTCGAGGATCGCGAGCGCCGGCTGAAGGATGCAGTTTCCATCCTCACTGCCCTCGCGCTGATCGTCGTGGCTTTCGTGCTGCTCAAGAGAACCTATCCCGCCGCCGGTGCGGAAGATGGTCGGATCTTCGTCTACCTGCTGGGAAACTGGCCGGCCCCGATCGCCATCAATCTCGTTCTCGACCGCCTCTCGGCAATCATGCTGGTTCTCACGGCGGTGCTTGGGCTCGCCGCTCTTATCTTCTCCATCGCCCGTTGGCAGAGGGCCGGCGCCCACTATCACAGCCTGTTCCTGTTCTTGCTGATGGGGCTCAACGGGGCATTCCTGACGGGCGACCTGTTCAACCTCTTCGTGTTCTTCGAGGTCCTGCTTGCCGCTTCCTACGGATTGGTGCTGCACGGCTCCGGCCCAGCCCGCGTGAAAGCCGGTATGCATTACATCGTCATCAATCTTGCCGCCTCGCTGCTTTTTCTCATCGGTGTGGCGATGATCTACAGCGCTGCAGGTACGCTCAACATGGCGCATCTGGCGGTGGTGTTTGGGGAGCTCGATGGTGACGGCCGTGCGATCGCAGAAGCAGGCGCCGGTATTTTGGGCATCGCCTTTCTCGTCAAGGCCGGTATATGGCCGCTGAATTTCTGGCTTCCGACCGCCTACTCGGCTGCCGCCGCGCCTGTGGCGGCCGTGTTCTCGATCATGACAAAGGTCGGCATCTACATCCTCATGCGTCTGTCGCTGCTCTTTTTCGGGTCCGAGGCAGGATCGTCCAGCGGTTTCGGCTCCGAAGCGCTGTTCCTGGCCGGCATGGCGACGATCCTGTTCGGTATGGTGGGCGTGTTGGCCTCGCAGGCGATGGGACGCCTGGCCGGCTACTCGGTCCTTGTATCGTCAGGCACGGTTCTTGCTGCCATCGGGTTTTCGCAGGCGGGTGTCACCGCCGGAGCGTTGTTCTATCTTCTCAGTTCCACCTTGGCGCTTGCCGCTCTCTTCATGCTCATCGAGCTGATCGAACGCGGCCAGGACCCCGCCGCCAATGTTCTTGCAGTGACAATGGAAGCCTATGGCGAGGGGGAGGAAGAGGAAGACCCTGCAACGGAAGAAATCGGCGTGGCCATTCCGGAGACGCTCGCCGTTCTGGGCGTAAGCTTCGCCATTTGCGGCATCCTGCTTGCCGGACTGCCTCCGCTGCCTGGCTTCCTTGCCAAATTCGCCATGCTCACCTCCATGTTCAATCCGGCCGGCCTCGGCGACGGCGCGATCAGGCACTCCTCGTGGTGGCTCGCCTCCTTCCTGATCCTCTCGGGTTTTGCCACCCTCATCGCCATGACCCGTGCTGGGATCCGTTCGTTCTGGGCACGAATTGATGGGGAGGTCCCACGCGTGCTTCTCGTGGAGGTTGCGCCGATCGCCCTTCTTCTGACGGCGGTCGTGGTGATGACTGTCGCGGCAGGCCCGACCTACAGGCTTCTGGAGGCGACGGCTTCGGATCTTCATGCGCCGCAAGCCTATATCGAAGCGGTCATGCAAGCTCTCCAGGCGGTTCCGAACAAAGGAGAGATCGCACCATGAGGCGGCTCTTTCCCTATCCCTTGCTGATCGTTGCGATTGCGCTAGCCTGGCTTTTTCTCGCTGGGTTTTCGCTTGGCCAGCTTTTACTCGGCACCGCCGTGGCTCTTCTCGCGGCACAGGGCCTCGCAGCCTTGCGTCCCGCGAAGCCACGGCTGCGGCGGTGGGATTTTATCCCGCGGCTGGTGGGCATCGTTTTGCTGGACATTGCGCGCTCCAATATCGCGGTAGCGCGCGTGATCCTTTCGGGCGAAAGAGAGAAGCTCAGATCCGGTTTCGTCTCGATCCCACTGCAATTAAGGGATCCTGTCGGTCTGGCGGTGCTGGCAACCATCGTCACCAGCACCCCGGGCACTGCCTGGATCGACTACAGCGACAGGGGAGGCATCCTGCTCCTGCATGTCTTCGACCTGGTGGACGAGGATGATTGGGTGGAGCTGATCAAGAATCGCTACGAAAACCTTCTCCTGGAGATATTCGAATGAACACTGCGATCCTGGAATGGTCACTGACAATCGCACAGATCATGCTCGGAATCGCGATGCTGCTTGCAACTTTCCGCATGGTGAACGGGCCGCGGGCGCAGGACAAGGTTCTGGGACTCGACGCGCTCTATGTAGTCGCGATGCTGGAACTCCTCCTCTTCGGCCTGCGCAGCGGCAGCAGCATCTATTTCGAGGCGGCGCTGGTGATCGCGATTCTCGGTTTTGTCTCAACCGTCGCGCTTGCAAAGTTTCTGATGAGAGGAGAGGTGATCGAATGAGCCCTGAACAGGATATCCCCCTCTGGCTGGCGCTCGGCGTCTCGATCCTGGCCCTGCTCGGCGCATTCCTAACGCTGCTGGGAACGATAGGCCTCGTGCGTTTGCAGAGCTTCTATCAGCGCATCCACGCGCCGACCTTGGGAACGAGCTATGGGACCGCGTCGATCGTGATTGCTTCGATCCTGTTCTTCTCTTACGTGGAGACGAGGCCAGTGCTGCACGAGGTGCTGATCGGCATTTTCATTACGGCAACGACGCCGGTCACCCTGATGCTTCTCGGACGCGCAGCGCTCTACCGGGACCGCGCCGAGGGGAAGGATCCGGTCTTACCTGCGGATGAGCAGGCCGACGCCGTGTTTCCGATTACATCCAGCAGGCCACATCGCCAGTGATCAGGTCCGTTCATTGACGAGCTGCCGACGCTCGAACCCGAGAACGATGATCAGGGCAGCGATGAACGGAATGATCAGATAGAGAAGCCGGAACACCAGAAGGGCGGCCAGAACATCCGCCGGGTCGAGTTCCGGCAGCCCGGAGATGAAAGCAAGCTCGAGAACCCCAAGACCGCCCGGGGCATGGGAAAGAAGGGCCAGGGAAAAGGAAATCAGAAAAATCCCCAGGATCGTCACAAAGCCGGGATTCCCCGAAGCCGGCAGCGCAAAATAGATTATCGCTGCCGCGCCGATGATCTCCAAGGGCCCGATCAGCAATTGGCGCGCAACAATCGAAAGGCGCGGATAGGAAATTTCAAGCTTGCCGATATGCAGCGGTCGCAGTCTCAACGCGCTGCCGGCAACATAAAGCAGAACAAGACCAAGGAGGAGCGCGCCTGTCAGCGCCGATGCCTCCACGGGAAGCATATCGACAAAGCGGTCCGCGATCTGCGGCTCGATCAGCAGGACGAGGCCCGTAAGAAGAACAATGCCGAGGGCGAAGGTGAAGGAACAGAAGGCCACCAGGACGCCCACCTCCGGCCCGGTCAATCCCTTCGCCGTATAAGCACGATAGCGCACGATCGACCCGGAAAAGACCGACGCGCCGATATTGTGCGACAACGCATAAGTGGTGAACGAGGTGATGGTGATATAGATCCAGCCGACCCGTTTCCTCAGATGCGTAAGTGCGAGGTGGTCGTATGCGGCCAAGGCACCATAAGCCACAAGCGTGGCGATCACACAGAGGAGCCAGTTGACTGCCGGAATTGCGGTGAGGCTGCCCCAGAGCTCGTCAAGCGAAAGCCCACGCAATTCATGGTAGAGGAGCCAAGCTGAGAAGACCACCGCACCAAGGCCGATGATTGACCAAACATATTTCTTCAGGTGCATGCGTGACATCTCATGCTTGTGCTTGTGTCGGAGATGGAGCTAACCTGTCCGGCGATTTTGCGGCCAGTAAAAACCTAAGACCTTAAAAAAAACCTCTGGCGGAACTTCCCGACCGGTCGGGCTAGCACAGCTTCCTGACCGAGGAACCGTGAAGTTTCTGCCGTCTTATTCCATTTCCCATGGGCTTTCATTGAGCCCACTTTCTGGACCATGTTTCTATCGCGCCCCTACCCGCCTCTGTGAAACCGTCGAAGAATGCCTCTCGATACAAAAAGCCCGCAACGCGCCCGTTCTTGAGGCGCGTCCTTCAAGCAGTGGAGAACACTGGATAAAAAATACGGCAGCCCTGCGGCGCGGCCATCTGCGCTTTTCGCGCCTCAAGCAACAATGTTGTCGGAAATTCTGATCGTTCCGGGCGGACTCGGTATCGGAGTGGCCGCCCGTTCAGGCTAAGGGATTGAAGGCAGCCCAGAGCGACAACGCGACCGCATTTACGAGGAGAAACCATCGGTTCCACTGCAAGCCCACCGTGGTGGCCCGGACGCGTCCGAGGCGAGCGACCAAAAGGGTTACTGCTGTGAACGGCGACGTCGCTCCCGAGAGCGCCCATCCCGCCGTTATCGCGATGACGATCTGATCCGGCGTCAAATCATACAATGCGGGTTGCGGCAGCAGACCGCTGACGAGCGATGCTGCCAGGATCGGGTGCAGGCCGAAGAGACCGATAAGCGGCATCCACCACACGATGAGCACCAGTATGAGCCAACCGGGCAAAGCCGGCAGATGTGCCTCCGCAACAACCGGGCCGAAAAGATCGACCGAAAGCAGGCCCGTAAACGTGGCGACCATCACCAGCATCGATTCGGAGGAGAAGGATGGCGCCTCCTGAGTGGTAAAGCGGCGCAACCATTCGCTCACCGCTCCAAGTCGCCCCGCGATGCCGTTGTCCGCTCTGGCGACGACGATGCTGAGCGACGTGATGGGCACGAGGACCACGATTGCGGCCAAGATCGGCATTCCGAATGTGAGGACGAATACCGAGGCGCCTCCACACAGGGCAACAAAGAGGAGGGCCAGCGGAAAAAGGTCAGCGACCCTTCCGATCGCCGGCATAGGTGGCGGCGCGGGCTTGACCTGCGGCTTGAACAAGGAATCCAGAAACCAGCCGACGAACGTTAGGATGACACTGGTCCCCAGTGCCCCCGGAACCGATCCCAGCCAGCTCGAACCGCGAATGACCGTCGTCGATATGATCATCGGGAAGGCGACGGGCGACCAGCATAGCGTCGCGACAAAGCCGCGCTGGATCGCCAGCAGCATTCGTCGCTCCCGTGATTGACGCAACCATCCGTCCGGTTCTCGCGCGGTGATGCTCGTAACCAGGCCTCCCAGAAGTGTGACCGCACCATATTGCAGAATGTGGGAAAAGAGCTGGGAGCCGAGCGTCAGGGCAGCATAGCGGCGCCCGGGCGGCTGGCTGACCAGATAAAGACCTGATCGAACGATGCCCGGAATATCGTTCACTGCCGAGCGAAGGGTCAGAAGCGAGACGAAGATCGCCACCACCGAGCCCGAGCGGATAATCGCCGCCGCCATCAGCTCCAGCATATCCGATCGCGTCAAAGTCCCGAACGCCACGAAGATCACGCCGATCGCGGAGAGGATGAGAACGGAGAAACTCAGCCGGCCGAGCTGCGTCAGCATGAAGGCGACGACCAGCGCGGCCGCGACCGGTTCCATCCAGGTCCGCGCACCGAATTCGCCGACAATGACGACGAACATGGTGGCAACAAGCAGGAGGCCCGCCAACCTCTGCAGAGGGCGCGGGCGACTGGAGGCGGTTGCAGCGATTGCGGTTCCCGCGCCTGGTCCGTGCGCGGGCTCCGGGTTCATGCGTCGGCAGATTGGTCGAAGAACAGGCTCGCCAGTTCGTTCTTCTTGACCTTACCCGTATTGGTGAGCGGTAAATCGATCTCGCGCACAAAGCGGTAAAGACGCGGTATCTTGTATGCGGCGAGTTGCTTCTTGAGAGCTTCGGCCAGCTTCTTCTCCGTGCCAGCTGCCGGCTCCCTTTCAGTGACGACCACCGCGCCGATGACCTCGTCCCGGGTCTTGTCCGGTACACCCACGACAAAAGCGAGCTTGACGCCCTCCTGCTGCATTAGGATCTCCTCGACCTCGGCCGGCGCGACATTGATGCCGCCGGTCTTGATCATCTCCTTCATACGGCCGCGGAAATGGAGGTAACCATCCTTGTCGAGGATGCCGAAATCGCCAGTGCGGAAATAGCCGTCGGGCGTGAACGAGTCCCGGTTCTTGTCCTCGTCCTTATAGTAGCCGATGGTGACATAGCGCCTCACCTGCACTTCGCCCGTCACGCCGCGTGGAACAGGCGCCAGCGTCTCGGGATCCACGATGCGAAGGTCAACGCCATCAAGCGGCCGGCCGACCGTGGCGAACCGCTTATCCGGCGGATCGAGCCGACCATCGGAAACCGCACAATTTCCGTAGGTCTCGGTGAGACCGTAAATGTGGCAGATCTCCTTGGCGCCGAGGTCGGCGACGCGTTGCAGCTGGTCGGGGGAACCGGTTGCGCCGCCCGAACGCAGGGAAGACAGATCGCGCTTCGGCCGGTCGGGATGCTCAGCCATCGCCTGCGCCATGTTCGGCGTGCCATAGTAGAGCGTACAGCGCTCCTCTTCGATAATGCGCAATGCTTCCCCGGCATCGAAATGTTCTTGCAATACGAGGCAACCGCCGTGGGTGAAGATGTTGAACAGCGCATTCTCGCATCCCAGGCCCCAATAGAGCGAGACGGCAAGCCACAAGCGGTCCTCATGGGTGGCGTGCATACGCTCGCCGATATTCCACATGTTTTCGATCAGGCCGTAGTGCTGAATCTGCACGCCTTTCGGTGTAGATGTAGAGCCGGAAGTGTAGAGCAGATAAGTGACGTCCTGGGGATCGACAGCGGCTGCAGCCTCGTTGATGACATGGTCGGGGACGTCCCTGCCCTTCTCATAAACGGCAGCAAACGGCACGCTTCCTTCGTATCCATGGTCTCCGACATGGATCAGCCTCTTGAGCTTCGGGATGCTTTGCGAAAGCGGTTCCAATTCGCCCAGCATCGCCAAGTAATCATATTTCAGAAAACGGCCGACATAGACGAGCGTGTCCGCGTCCGAGTGTTTCAGGATATAACCGAGTTCGCGTGCCGTGACCCAGGTGTTCACCGCAACCATGATCCCGCCGAGGCTGCATATGGCGAGATCCGCGACGATCCACTCCCATTTGTTGCCCATCAGAATTGCGACGCGACTGCCTTTTCCGACGCCCATTGCCGACAGCCCCTTGGCAAACGCACGGACTTCTTTTCGCAGGCCGGCATAGGTGAAACGCCTGTCCTTGGCGACCAAAGCCTCTCTCTCGGGATAGGTTTCCGCCAGCTCATCGAGCAAGGCAGGAATCGTTCGAGCTTTCGGCATGGTTGGCATTCTATGGCCCCTCATGAGAGATTGTAGAAAGAAAGTGCGTTGGCGCCGAGCATCTGCTCGGCTTCCTCCGCTCTGAAGCGGTAACCCCATTTTTCCGCATTGGCCGGCAGGTCGCGGAAGAATGCGACCCAACGGCCCAAATCCGAGCGGTCACCCGTAAAGCGCTTGCCGGACGCCTGATCCGACGCAAACAGGATTCGCTCGCTTCCCACCAAGGAGCGCCAGGTTGCAAGCCGAGCGATCAGATTGCCTGGATCGGATTCCAGCTGTTCGTTCCAGTTGGAAACGTCGAGAACACAATTGGGAAGGTCGGCAACAGCCTCTGCCGCCACTTGCCACCAATGCGGAAAGCCTGCATGGCAGAGAACGATCTTCAGATCCGGTATCTCTTTCGCAAGCCGGGCGACATGGATCGGATGAACCGGGTTCTTCTCCGAATAATCCGCGCCGGCAAAATCCGTCCAGACCCCGGCCCTGGTATGGATCTGGACCGGCACGCCGAGCTCGGCTGCAAGCTTGAACATGGGGCGCACACTCTCTCCGTCGGCTGCAAAGCCGTCTGGGGTCAGTTCGCCGATACCGGCGAGACCATGATCCCTGACGCCGCGCTTTAGCGCTTCGAGATAGTTGCTGCGCCGGAAATCGACCGAGACATGGCAGTGGAGGCGTCCCTTGTGCCGCTTCTGCAACGCGCCGTAAAACTCGATTTGTTGATCGATCGAGACAGGTGGCTCCTCGCCAAATACGGGCTCGCCCACGTCGATCATCATGATGAACGACCGGTCGACGCCAGCCCGATTCATATTTTCTACGAAATCATCGCCATTCTGATCCTCGACGCCGGCAAGCAGCCGCGGCAGGATCATGTCGGGCGTGCGTTCATCGGACTTTGCAGCCCACCGCTCGGCGGCGCGTCGAAAGAACGCCCGGGGCAAAAACCCCTCGCCCCAGATATGCGCGTGCGAATCGACAACTGGCACCGCTCGTCCTCCCTGCGAACACCGACATCAAGAATTGCATTCTCAGCAATCGCAGTGGCGCGAACAATTGCGGCCTACGGTATAGCAGGTATAGATGAGGTGGAGGCGTGATATTGGTCCGCTGTTGAAACGCGAGGGAGCCACACGCCTTCCCTGACGAGGTCGCGCACGAGCTGGGTCACCATCTTCGCCAGCATACGCGTCGCGTTTGTCACCGGCCGCTGTGTCGAGGTCGCCAGCACCAGGTGCCGGGTCATCCTCGGCTCTATGATGGAAGTTACCCTGAGCGCACCATCCTCGACCTTGGAATTGACGCTGGCATAAGGCAGGATCGTATATCCGACGCCGCGCTCCACCATGTTGACGACGGCGCTGAGACTATCGATCTCATATTCGACATTGGGATAGATCTTGCGCGCGCCGAGAAGGGATTCGACCAGCACGCGCAACCCGTGCGGATGCGAAGGCAAGATCAGCGGCAACTCGGCCAATTGCTCGCCGCTCACCGGCCCATTCATTGCCATGCACCGCTCCCGCCCGGGGCCTACGAGCAGCAACTCCTCCTCGATCAGCGGCTCCGTCATCAATGTGGACGTTTTCGGGGCGTTGTAGAGAATGGCAACGTCAATGCGTCCCGTTGAAAGCCATTCCAGGACGTGGCCGCTATAGCCCTCCTGCACCTTCAACCTTATGCGCGGATATTCCTCATGGAACCGTTCGATCAGCGGCGCGGTCAGAACCGAGCCCGCGGTCGGCGGCATTCCTATCGATATCCTGCCGCTTGGATCCGACCTTAGGGTGTCGATATCCGCGGAAATCGCGCCGATGGACGCCATGATCGAGCGGGCGTGGTCGACCACGACCTTACCGGCATCCGAAACGACGATGCCGCGGCCTGTACGGTGAAGAAGCTCGACGCCTAGCTCTTCCTCCAGGCTTCGTATGTGACGCGAAAGAACCGGCTGAGCCACCGATAACACGACCGCTGCCTTCGAGAAGCTGCCAAGCTCCGAAACGGACAGCAGATATTTGAGCTGCTTCAGTTCCATCAGTGCAGTATGCCTCCTCCCGGCGCGCAAAGATATGTCCCAGGCCCACCACTGACAATATAGCTGATAGGATTTGTTGGCGTATGACGTCTGCAGCGTTCGCCGCTACTCTACCGTTCAAACGGGGCAACTTGCCTCATCTGAGATTGCCGCCATCCCCTCGATGGGGATGCTGTTAGGGCGGAGAGGACTTCATGCTGGACGGACCTACAAATCTGGATAACGTCGAGGATCCTAAACAGGACATCCGGGATGCCGTAACGGCCCTGTGCGCGCGCTTTCCCGACCAATACTGGCGCAAGGTGGATAGCGAGCGTCGCTACCCGTCGGAGTTCGTCAATGCGATGACGGAGGCGGGATATCTCGGCGCGCTAATTCCGGAGGAGTATGGCGGCTCGGGCCTCGGCCTTTCCGACGCCGTCGCGATCCTTGAGACTGTTCATGCGAATGGCGGCAATGGCAGCGCCTGTCATGCGCAGATGTATGTCATGGGCATCATCCTGCGCCATGGCAACGAAGAGCAAAAGCGGCGCTGGCTGCCAAAAATCGCATCCGGGGAGCTCCGGTTGCAGGCCTTTGGGGTGACTGAGCCGACCGCCGGAACCGATACCACGTCCATCAAGACGACTGCCGTACGGCAGGGTGACCACTACATCGTCAACGGCCAAAAAATCTGGACTTCACGCGCCGAGCATTCCGACCTGATGATATTGCTCGTCCGCACCACCCCAAAGGACAAGGTCGCCAAACGTTCCGACGGCCTGTCGATCCTCGTCGTGGACATGCGGGAGGCGATCGGGAACGGCCTGACCATCCGGCCGATCCGCACCATGATGAACCATGCCACCACGGAAGTGTTCTTCGACAATCTGAAGGTGCCGGCGGAGCATCTCATCGGTGAAGAAGGAAAGGGGTTCCGCTATGTGCTGGATGGCATGAACGCGGAGCGCCTTTTGATTGCCGCCGAATGCATTGGAGACGCGACGTGGTTCATCAACAAGGCCGCGGCCTATTCCCGTGAGCGCATCGTCTTCAATCGACCCATCGGCCAAAACCAGGGCGTACAGTTCCCCATCGCGCGCGCCTATGCGGAAATGTCCGCCGCGCGGCTGATGGTTTATCACGGCGCCGAGCTTTACGAGCGGCAGATGCCGTGCGGGAAGGAGGCGAATATGGCCAAGCTGCTCTCATCTGAAGCGGCCTGGCACGCGGCGGAGGCCTGCCTGCAGACACATGGCGGCTTCGGCTTTGCCGAGGAATATGATGTCGAGCGCAAGTTTCGCGAGACACGCCTTTATCAGGTGGCGCCTATTTCGACCAATCTGATCCTCGCCTTCATAGCCGAGCATGTGCTCGGGATGCCGCGTTCCTACTGAGCGTTCAGGCAGAAACAAGGAGTCTCCATGCGTATCGCGATCCCAGAGGCCTACATCCTTGCCGAATCCGCATTATCCAAGCTGGGCTACGAAGCCGGCCAGGCGAAGATCGCTGCCGACCACCTCATGGACAGCGAACTTCGCGGGCTCGACTATGCCGGTTTCGCACGGATATTGTCGATCGCCGAGCGACTGCAGAAACAAGGCCTCTCCACTCGCCCGATCAGGGTGATGAAAGAGTCCTCCATCTCGGCCCGCATCGATGGCGCCGACAACCTCGGCTATCTGGTGGCCCACCGCGCCACCCAGATCGCGATCGAGAAGGCGCTGACCAGCGGTATTGCCGTCATCGGCGCCAGCAACACCTGGTATACGGGCATGCTTTCCTATTACGCCGAAATGGCAGCGGAACATGATCTCGTGACGATGATCGCGTCGAACGCCTCTCCTTGGGTCGCACCGCACGGAGGCAGCGAAGGGCGTTTCGGGACCAACCCGATTTGCTTCGGCTTCCCCAGCAAGGATGATCCCGTCATCTGGGATATCGGCACTTCGGCGATCATCCACGCGCAGGTCGTTCTGGCGCGCCGCCTCGGCGAGCGGCTCAATCCGGGACTGGCTTTCGGACCGGACGGCCAGGAGACAACCGATCCGGACGCTGCGCTTCAAGGAGCCTTCGCGCCCTGGGGTGGGCATCGAGGTTCGGGCTTGGCCATGGTCGTGCAGATGCTCGGCATCCTGGCCGGCTCACCGATGATCCCGGGCGAGCTGCGCGAATTCGGCTATCTGATCGTGGCAATTCGCCCGGACCTGCTGGTCGAAACCGAGGCGTTCAAGGCGGAGATCTTCGACTACGCCGAGGCGGTTCGATCGACCCGGCCTGTCGAAGGCGGCGAGCCGGTCCGCATGCCCTTTGACCGTTCTCGTGCCAAACGAGCGGGGATGCTCAAGGGTGGCTTCATAGAAATGCCCGACACGGTTTTCGCCGGCATTCAGACCATTATCGATCGCGGCCTAAGCTGACCTCCATAAACTGACTATCAAGCGCCGGCTGCTATAGTGAAAAACCCGCGATGCTGTGCATCGCGGGCTTTCCTCTTGAAAGGAGCAGGATTTACCTGGTCGGCCAAACAGGCTCGGCCAGCGCCGATGCCTCCGGGTAGATCGGCTTGGGCTCGCCGCCTTGCCACTGCACAATAATCAGCTTGGCGTTTACGTTGTGGCCGGCTTCGTCGAACTTGATATGACCGCCCGGATAAAACTTCGCCGGCCCCTCGGTGGTATCCATGTTGCGCAACGCTTCCGCGACGGCCTTCCTGTCCGCCTTTCCCGCGTCTTCCAGCGCCTGCTTGAAGAGCCAGATGTCGCCGTAAGCGCTAATCGAGTCTTGGGTCATCCAAGGCTCGCCCGTTTCCTGCTTGAAGCGCTCGATGATCTCTTCCTGACCCTTGGCACCCCAGTTGCCGACCACCGACATCACGCCTTCAAGCAGGTCGGGGCCGATGTTTTTCAGGAGTTCGGGAGCCCCGATGTGAGCGCCGCTCGAAATGATCGGCATGCGACCGCCACCAAGATTGAACTCGTTGATCTTCTCCAGCAGCAGCTTGTCGTCTGGTACGGAAGTGCCAAGCATGATCAGGAATTCAGGCCGCGCGGAGCGCGCTTGCTGGATCAGCGCGGTGGCATCTGCCAGTGGCGGCGTGAAGGTCTCATCGAAGAGCAGCTCGATGCCCATTTCCTCGAGTCCACCTTCCCGCATCGGCTTGGCGAAACTCACCGAGGATGCCGTATTGTCAGAAATGATGCCGGTCGTGCTCGGTTGTTTACCGGTCGCCTTCTCCGCCACCTCCATCAGCGCCGGAAGGGCGTCCTGTGCCTGCTTCACTCCGGTCGGCGGCATCTGGAAAATATACTTGAAGCCGCGGGAGGTGATTTGGTCAGAATAGGACAAGGTCACCATTGGCAGCTCTGCCCGTTCGGTGACTTCGGAGACGGACAGCGTAAACGAGGACAGCCAGGCACCGGTGACTCCGACAAGGTCCGGCTCCTGGGAGACCATACGCTGCGCGGCGTTCTTTGCCTTCTCTGCCGTGTCGCCGGCATCGAACACCAGCAACTGCATCTTTGCACCGCCAAGGCTGGCGACACCGCCGGCGTCATTGATGTCCTTTATGGCAAGCTCGGCACCCTTCTTCATCAATTCGCCCTGGCGAGCCCACGGGCCGGACATCGGCGCGATCAGCGCCACTTTCACCTCGGCCGGATTGGACTGGCCAAAGGCGGAGGGCTGGCCAGTGACGATGGACATGGCAAGCCCGGCCACGCCGGCCGATAGCAACTGTCTGCGTGTAAACACTGTGGTTCCTCCCGATATTGTAGACTGTTCACTCACATGCCGAGATAGGCCTTCCGGACACGTTCATCCGAAAGGAGCTCATTCTGCTCGCCCTCGAGCACGACACGCCCGGTTTCGATCACATAACCTCGATCACAGCTTTCGAGCGCTTCCACTGCGCGCTGCTCCACCAGCAGCACCGTCAGGTTCCGCGCTTTTCGAATCTCCACAATGGCCTCGAAGATCGAATCCGCGACGGCCGGTGCGAGCCCCATTGACGGCTCGTCGAGCATCAGCAATTTCGGCGAGGAGGCGAGCCCGCGGGCAATGGCAACCATCTGCTGCTGACCGCCGGAGAGCGTGCCGGCCAACTGCCGCCGCCGTTCGTCGAGAATAGGAAACAGGTTCAGGATGAAAGCGAGGTTCGATTTCCAGTCGCGCCGGCCAGTTTCGGTATAGGCGCCCATTTCGAGATTTTCCTCGACCGTCAGGTTCGGAAACACCTGCCGTCCTTCCGGCACATGTGCGATTCCCAGATGGGGCCGCTCATGTGCCGGTATGGCGATTAAATCCCGGCCTTCGAAGGTGATGTGTCCAGACCTAACCGGCACCGACCCGGAAATCGACTTGAAGAGGGTCGTCTTGCCGGCGCCGTTGGGGCCGACGATGGAGACGAAATCGCCCGCATTCACCGTCAACGAGATGGCATTCAGCGCTGATACGCCGCCATAGGCGACACAAAGTTCTCTTATCTCAAGCACGTTCGCGCCACCTCCTGCCCAGATAAGCTTCGATGACCTTCGGGTCACGCATGATGTTGCGCGGCTTACCTTCGCCGAGCAGTGCGCCGTGATCGAGGACGATGAAGTGATCGGCAAGCCGGAGCATCGCCTGCATCGTGTGCTCGATAATGAGGATCGTAATGCCGGATTCCGTCAGCTTGCGGAGCACGACGATCACCTCATTGATTTCGGACGAGCCGAGCCCGGCCAGGATTTCGTCGAGCAGAAGGATTTTCGGCTTGCCGGCAAGTGCGCGCGCCAGCTCCATCAGTCGCTGCTCTTTGGATGGCAGTCCGCCGGCCGTTCGCTCGGCGTCCTTTTCCATGCCGACCAGCGCCAAGGCTTCGCGTGCATGCCGCAACGCCGTCGCGTCGTCGTCGGCGCGCACATATGCGCCGACCAGGACATTGTCGAGCACAGAGAGCCGGGCGAAGGGTCGCGCAACCTGGAATGTCCGGCCGATTCCGCGTTTGCAGACGCCGCTCGGCTGAAGCCCGACGAGGTTCTCGCCCTCGAAAATGACTTCGCCGCTGCTTGGCGTGTGGAAGCCGTTCAGCATGTTGAAAAGCGTCGTCTTGCCGGCGCCATTCGGCCCGATGATGCCGATCACCGCGCCCTCCGGGACCTTGAATGACACGTCCTGCACGGCTTTGAGGCCACCGAAGCTCTTAGAGAGGCCCTTGACCTCGAGGACGGTTTTGCCGGCCATCGCCTCGGGACGCTCAAGCAGTTCGCCAGCATCCACGAGCGCGGTGGCGACAGGCGCTTCCCCGGAACGTCCGTCCCGGTCGCTGCGTGTTATCAAGTCGCGGATCTTCCAGAAGATGCCCTCCGGCGCGAGAAGGATGACGAGAACAATGGCGGTGCCGAAGACGACGCCCTGTATACCTGGCAGTATATTGCCCAGTTCCGCATGCAGGGTTTCCGACAGCGGAATCAGGATCGCCGCGCCTATCACCGGGCCCCAGACGGTGCCGATGCCTCCGAAGAGCGCGACGATCAGCGCCTGTGCCGAGGTCAGCATGGAGAACACGCTGGCCGGCGTCACGACGATAAGGATCACTGCATAAAAGCCGCCGATCGCGCCCGCGATCGCACCTGAAATGGCGATCGCCCTTAGCTTCCATTTGCGCGTCTCTATGCCGGCAGCCTCCGCAGCAAGCTCGTTCTGCTTAATGGCAAGAAGCGCCATACCGAAACGGGTTGTCTCGATCCAGCGTGAAACCAGGACGGCGATGACCAGCAGAACCAGCGCGATGACAGAATAAATGCGTCCGTCCGAAAACTGCATATAGGCGGCCGGGTTTTCACGATTCATCGGCAGCGCGACTTCCTGATAGCCCAGCCACTCAAAGACGTAGAGCAACGCCAACGGATAGGCGAGCATGGCAAGCGCGAAGTAGTGGCCGCGCAACCGGAACGTGGGCAGGCCAACGATGATGCCCGCAACGGCACCGACCAGCCCGGCCAGCGGCAGTCCGATCCATGGCGACAAGTTGAAATGCAGCAGGCCGAGGGCGACGGTATACGCACCAAGTCCGAAGAAGGCCGCATGGCCGAAGGAGACAAGCCCGGAATAGCCCGAGAGGACATTCCAGGAAATGCCCATCACCGCCCAGATGGCCACGAGCGTCAGCATAAGCTGGTAATATTGATTGGGCACGATGAAGACGAGCAGCAGATAGACCGCGGACAGCACTGCCAGAATGCCCAGCGACTGCATGAATGTCGTACGGCTTCCCATCAGACCCGCTCCACGCTCTTGCCGAACAGGCCTTGCGGCCGGAAAAACACGACCAAAAGGAACACCGCGAAGATCGCCGTATTCTGCAACTGGATCGGCAGGACCAATGTCGAAAGCTGCTGCACCAGGCCGATAGTCATGCCGCCCCAGAAGGCGCCCACGATCGAGCCGAGCCCGCCGAGGACAACACCGGCATACATGACGATGACGAATTCGATGCCGACATAGGGCTGAAAGGGATAGTAGGTTGCGACCAGACCGCCTGCGATAGCCGTGATTGCCGTGCCTAGCCCAAAGGCGATGCGGTGGGCGCGATCGACATTGATGCCCATATACTGAGCCGCTTCCACATTATCGGCGGACGCGCGCAGCGCCTTGCCAAGGCGGGTGCGATTGACGAAGACATAAAGCCCGAGCGCCACAAGAACGGACACGATGGCACCGACCAACCGCGCCTTGTTGAGAAAGACGGATACCCACTCGCCTACCATTGGCCCGATCTCCCAAGCCGAAGAAGACATGGGCGTGCGTATCGAAACCGGCTCAGACCCGAACAGAATGAGGCCGCCATTCTGAAGAATAAGCGCGATGCCGAGCGTCAGGATCAGCTGGGCGTAGTGGCCTTGGTTGTCGCTTGCTGCAACACTGACCCCCGTTACGCGTGAGATCAGGAACTGATGCAGGAAATAGCCGACGATGAAAAGCAGCGGCCCCGCGACGATCGCCGCTGCCACCGGACCCACATACGGACCGAGGAAAGCGAGAATGCCGAAGCCGGTGAACAGGTACCAGGCAGCATACATGCCTAGCATCATGAGATCGCCCTGCGCGAAATTGATCACACGCATGATGCCGAAAATCATGCCGAGACCCGTGCACATCAGGCCGTAAAGACAGCCGACCATCAGGCCGGCAGCCAGCGCTTGGAGAAAGTTTTCGAGAAGGATCAGCCCGTCACTCATGCGGCATACTTTGCCTTCGGACTGCGGCTCACAAAATGAATGTTAGCCGGACGGTGGCATAGCATCGGCGGTCCTCCCTGATCCTGCCTCCTGCCCAAGCCCGCACTGCATAAAACGCAGGCCGGAACCCTGCGCCTAATAGGTCAGGGTCACCCCTCAGACGTCAATAACGGCAGGTGCATAGCTGCTATAGTGGGACCTTACCTGCGTCGACGATATCCATGCGGTAATCCCTGAAGCGATCGTAAGAGGAGGATTTGCGATGCCGGTGGAAGTTGGCGAGGTTCGGCTCGTTGCACAGACCGAAGACGTGCTGGGCGAGGTGCCGCTCTGGGATGCAGACCGTTCGGCGCTTACGTGGATAGATGTCTTGAAGCCGGGGTTTCATCGTCTTGACATCTCCACAGGCGAAACGAAGAGCGCCACCCCGCCGGAGAAGCTCGGTTCCTATGCGCTGTGCAGAGATGGCAATGTGCTGGTTTCCGGACGCAACGGTATGGCGATCTGGAATCCAGAGACCGGCAGTCTCGAGCGTCTTTCCCACCCGGAGGCCGACCGTCCCGGCAACATCCTCAACGATGGCCGCACCGACCAGCGTGGCCGCTTTCTCGTGGCCAGCATGGACAAGATGCTTTCAGGTCCCAAGGGCCGGCTTTGGCAAGTCAGCGCCGAAGGCGGCGTCGCATTGATGCAGGACGAGGACATCTACCTCCCGAACTCGATCTGCTGGAGTCCGGACGGGGGAACCTTCTACCTCGGAGACAGCCACACAAACCTGATTTTTGCCTATGATTATGATCTGGATACGGGCCGTATCTCCAACAGGCGTCTCTTCGCCGACACCAAGGACCTTCCGGGGGATGTCGACGGCTCTAGCGTCGATTCCCAAGGTTATCTTTGGAATACGCGATATGATGGCGGCTGCCTTGTCCGCTTCAGCCCCGACGGCGAGGTGGACCAGATCATAGAGCTGGGCGTGACAAAGCCCACGCATCTCACGTTCGGCGGCAAAGATCTGAAGACCGCATATATCACCACCGCAAGATTCCGTCTGCCGCCGGAGAAGCTAGCTGCAGAGCCCTTCTCAGGTGGATTGCTTTCCATGGATGTCGACGTCGCCGGTCTTCCGGAGCCATTCTATGGCTGAGCGACATGGCGCGGGAGGGTTTCAATCCATCCCGCGCCGCGGTGCATCTATGCCGGTTTGAACCGCAGCATTGTCAGATCTTCATCTACGTCGTCAAAGGTGGCCTGCACCTTCTGCCCGACTTCGATCTTCCCACCGAAATCGATCAGGTTCGCGGTGATGCGCGGCCCCTCGGCCAATTCGACCTGGATCACATTGTAAGGGACATCGTCGGCAAAGGCCGGAAACCACACCTTATGCACTTCGACCCAGGTGGAAATGGTGCCGCAGCCCGATGCCTCGCGCCAGTCAAGCCGATCGGAGAGGCAGTATGGGCAGACGGGCCCCGGCGGCAAATGTGGTTTGCCGCACTCCTCGCAATACGGAAGCATGAGCTTGTGGACCTTGAAGCCGTCCCACAGGGGTTGGTGATCGGGCGTGATGCGCGGACGCGGCTTGGCCGTGATGCCCTGCTTGAAACTCATGGAATGCCTCCTCAATCGGCCGTCAGGATAACCGAATCGCCCCATACCGTGCCCCATTGCAGCACGTCGGCATTCGGGATCTGCCGCGGCCCTGCGGTACCGCGTATCTGCCGTGTCATTTCGCGGATATGGTTCCAGCCGGCAACGTGCGCCTCGGAAAGCAGGCCGCCATTGGTATTGACCGGCAGCCTTCCTCCCGGACCGATCGCTCCGTTCTGCACGAAATCCGCCGCCTCTCCCTCACCGCAATAGCCGTAGCGTTCCAACACGAAAAGCACGAGCGGCGAGAAGGCATCATAAGTATAGACGCCCTTCACATCGCTCTGGGTCACGCCCGCTGCCTCGAACACTTCCACGTCGATGGGCCGGGAACGGATATTCGTCGCCGGCTGCTGGCCTATGCCCAAACCCGGCGGTGCGAAAATGAACTCATCGCGGCCGGACCGTATGCCCTGCATCCCCGCGATCGCCACCGGCTTCTGTTTGAGGTCGCGCGCACGTTCCCTGGTCGTAACCAAGGTCACCACGGCGCCGTCGGTCATCAGGCAGCAATCGAAGAGATGGAGTGGATCAACGACCATGCGAGAGGTTTGATGTGCCTCCAGCGTCAACGGCTCCTTCATGACGGAATCGGGGTTCTGCAGCGCATGCTGGCGGATCTGGATCGGAACGGCGGCCAGCTTCTCGCTCGTCGCCCCGTACAACTTCATGTAGCGCTGCATGGATAATGCCGCACCGCCCGCAGGCGAGGTGAGACCATAATGTGGCGCCTCCCCATGGGTGCCGCCGCCCTCCCGGTAACCCTCCATGTCACCCGGTCCGCCAAGGATGTCCCGCTCGCGCGTAAAGCTGATCGCGGTCACGCAGGCGACGACATTTGCAAGGCCGGCCGACACTGCGAGCGCGGCATGCTGCAGTGTGTTGGTGACGAAGCGCCCGTGCGTCCATGCCTGATTGACGTAGCGGATGTTGAGACCCAGGCCTTCCGCGACGCTGTCGTAATCAAGGCCCAGCGGCCATCCCATATGCATGGAGAGGCCGTCGATCTCATCGCGTTCAAGACCGGAATCGTCGAGCGCTTCTTTCAGAGCCTTGGCGGCCATGGCGAGCTGCGTGTCCGGCATGAATCTTCCGAACTTCGATGCGCCAACCCCGACGATGGCTGCGTTGATCTTCATGTTTCCTCCTCACGCTCCCGGTTGCAGGACGATGCGCCCTGTCACCGCGCCTGCCTCGACAAGCTCGTGAGCGCGGCGCGCCTCCGACAGCGGCAGCCGCTGATCGACGATCGGCTTGATGCCGCCGCGCGATACCAATTCAAGGCACTGCTCGAGCTGCCTGCGCGTTGTCGACGTTGCGGAGAGCATCGAGATGTTCTTGAGAAAGAGCTGCGCCGGGTTGAACGGCACAAAGTCACCGGTAAGCTGCCCAACAAGGATCCAGCGGCCGCGCACGGCCAAGGACCGGCGGATCGGCTGAAACAGCAGACTGCCGACATTGTCGACCACGGCATCCACACCTTGACCGCCGGTCAGCTTACGCACTTCGCCGGAGAAATCCGCGCCGCGTTCGTGCACGACGACCTCGTCGGCACCCAACTCCCGCAGCCGATCCACCTTTTTCGGCGAGGTTGTCTGCGCGATGACGCGTGCGCCCTGAAGCTTGGCGAATTGGATTGCATGCATGCCGAGCCCGCCGCCCGAGCCCGTGACCAGGACCGTTTCGCCGGCGGATATGCGTCCGACCTCCCGCATCGCGTTCACGATGGTGCCGATGGTGCAGGCGACGATGGCTGCCTCATGCAGCGGAACATTGGCGGGCACGTGAGCGACATTGTCGTCCTCCACCGCGACGAACTCGGCGTAGCCGCCAACCATTTCATAGTCGCCGAGGAATCTGCGGTCCTCACAAAGCGGCTCGTAACCGGTCCGGCAATGCTGACACGAGCCGCATATATGGTAACGCTGGGTCGTCGCGACGCGCTCGCCCGGCCGGAATTTTGTCACTCGGCTGCCGACCTCCACCACGGTGCCGGCGATCTCGTGACCCAGGATGAGCGGCATCTTGACGCCTGCCTTCAGCGTTCCGTTGCGCGTGACGATGTCATGGAAGCAGACACCGCAGCTGTCCACCTTGATGACCACATCCTGCGGGCCTGCGACCGGGTCGGGTACGATCTGCGGCTTGAGTACGTCGACGCCTCCGGGCGTCTCGACCACGATCGCCTTCATGGCTTTGCCTCCGCCGTGCGGAACTTGAGCAATGTCAATGCATCGTCGACATCCTCGAAGACCGCCCTCACCCGCATGCCGATTTGGATTTCGGCGTTGTCGGCTCCCCCGGCCAAATTGGAAAAGAAACGAACACCGCTATCGAGCCTCACCTGAATGACCGCATATGGGGTCTCGGCAGCAAAACCCGGGAAATAGGCCTTGTGGAAGATACAGAAGCTTTCCACCTCGCCCTCCCCCCCAACCGCATCCCAATGGGAATGCGGGCCGTGGCAATGCGGGCAATAGCGGCTCGCCGGGAAGCGGTGGCGCCCGCAGTGATCACAGCGCTGCACACGGATCTGGCGATCCTTCAGCCCGGCCCAGAAAGGCTGCTCCGGGCCGTCAAGCCGTGGGCGCGGCTTGTCTGATGGTAACACTGCGCTCATGATGCGTCCCTCGAATATACGATTGAAGAGCATACAGGCGCGGCGGCGCAGTAGTGGACATTGGCAGCCTCGCTGACCTGCCGTTCGCCACATTCTCCGCGAAGCTGCCGCACCGCTTCGACATTGAGCGCCCAGCCCTGCATATAGCTTTCGGATAGATGCCCGCCGGACGTGTTGGTCGGGAATTTCGCCCCGAGCGCCAGATGACCTTCCGCCACGAACGGGCCACTCTCGCCCTCACCGCAATAGCCGCAGCCTTCAAGGGAGAACAGCACGGTCGGGGTAAAGTTGTCATAGATCATGAGCGCCGACATGTCGGCGTGGGAAAGGCCAGCATCGCCGAAGCTGCGGTCCGTCACCTTCTTCATCGCGCCTCGCCAAAAATCCTCCGGCGGAAACATCGAGTCGGCGAAGACCGTCTGAAGTGCTGCTCCGCGGAGATATACCGGCGGCTTTGGAAAATCCCTCGCACGCTCCGCCGCGGTGATAATGATGGCGACGCCGCCGTCATTGATCAGGCAGTAGTCGAGCAAGCGCAGCGGATCGCAGATCATGCGCGCATCGAGATAGGTGTCGAGATTGAATGGCTCACGCATCACTGCCTGCGGATTCAAAGCGGCGTGATTGCGAAAGGTCATGGAAACCTGGGCGATCTGCTCGGGCGTCGTGCCATAGAGACCCATGTGGCGACGCATCATCAATGCATGGAAGGCACCCGGCGACGTCATCCCATACGGGAACCACAGGCCATTTGCGCCGGAACCATAACTGTCCTCAGGTCCTCCATAAGAAGCCCCGGCTGAGCGGCCATTGTTGCCATAGACGAGAGCTACGGTCTTGCAGCGACCGCTTGCAACAAGGCTGATCGCCGTATCGATGCAGATCGCCGCGAACCTCCCATGCCCCGGCGTGATCGTTACATATTGCGGATCGATACCGGCGATCTCGCAAAAGCGCTGGTAGTCCGGTATGCGGTTTATGATGACGCCATCGATGTCTTCGAATTTCAGGCCAGCGTCGCCTAGTGCCTCGGTCAACGCCCACATTCCCAGATCGTATGCATCGTAGTCCGGGAGCCGGCCATAGGCCGTGGTCCCAACGCCGACAACGGCCGCCTGCGCTTTTGCCATTCTCGTCTGCCCTCACCATTTAGCCGCGCGTTCCACAGCGGTCAGGCGAGATTGCGCAATTTCACTCGAGCAGGATAGCCCCTCTGGGTGGCTGCAAGGGGGCCGACTTGAGAGATATCGGCCAGCTAACGCCTTGAACCAGAAACACCTTTTCACTGCAGCTGTCGGTTTAGGCACGTGGTGAATAGCTGTTATTCGAGCAACTCGGCTCTCTCGGTCTCGACCGGGGAGTTCCTCTGCCGGATAGTGCGCCAAATTTGGAGCGCACCAATGTCGAACTATGCAGAGTGGCTGGGCAGAAGCGAGACGGTCAGGGATACCGCTTCGCGCCTTGTCGCAAGCCGAATGGCGGGTCTGCTGGACAGGGCCGCACCGGCGGATGGTGACCCTTGGCCGCCGGCATGGACATGGGCCCTGTTTTGGCCGGCCATGCCTCATAGCGAGGCGGGACCCGACGGACATCCGGCACGAGGAGAGTTCCTGCCGCCTGTTCACCTGCCTCGCCGCATGTGGGCAGGCTCGACCATTGCGATCGAGAAGCCTTTGGTCGTGGGCGAAGAAGTTTGCCGCACCTCGACGATTGTCAATATCTTGGAAAAGACCGGGCGCAGCGGTGCCTTGGTCTTTGTAACCGTAGACCATGTGATCGAGGGAACCGCCGGCGGTCTGATGCGGGAGAGCCAGCGCATCGCTTATCGCGAGGCGGCAACGCCGGGCTCGCCCGGCTCTACACCGCAGGCGGGGAGCGGTCCGGGCTTCGAGCCACAATGGCAAGACCGGGTGGAGCCAGACGCCCTGCTCCTGTTTCAATACTCGGCGGTCACCTACAACACGCATAGGATTCACTACGACTATCCCTATGCCACGGAAGTCGAAGGCTATCCGGGGCTCGTGGTGCATGGGCCGCTTACAGCCACCCTGCTGATGGAGCTTTTGTCGAAGAACCTTCCTGGTCGTGCGGTTTCCTCGTTCAATATCACAGCCATGCGGCCACTCTTCGCCATTGCCCCTTTCGAGCTTGCCGGCCGCCAGGACGGCGATCGTTTCCAACTCGTGGCACTTAATGCCGCAAACGAGATTGCCATGCAGATCGAAGGAAGGCTCGCCTAAACAGTTTTTTCCTTCTTGAGGCTGTCGATCTCCTCCGCACTATAGCCCAGCGACTGCAGGATTTCGTCGGTGTGTTCTCCAAGCACCGGAGGATGGCGGGTGATTTTTCCCGGCGTCTCGGAAAACTTCACCGGAAAGCCGATCTGGGGTATCTTTCCTTCGACAGGATGATCGACGTGGAGCAGCATTTCGCGTGCCATCATCTGCGGATCGCTGAAGGCCTCCGCAAATGAGTTGACCGGCCCGGCGGGCAGATCGTTCTCCCATAGGATTTTCACCCACTCGTCCCGAGCCTTGCTCAGAAAGATCTCGGTTAGGATGGTCTTTGCCCGTTCCATCTCTTCACGCGGCGGGAATGGGTCTTCGGGCAGGTCATCGCGACGAAGCGTCTTGCGCAGCCGCTGCCAGAAATGATCCTCGATAATCCCCAGCGTCAGATATTTTCCATCCGCGCACTGATAGATGTTGTAGGGCATGGATCCACCCGCCACCCGATGAACGCCGCCCATCGGCTCCTCGCCGGCGACAAGGTAGTGCGAGGCGTGGGAATGCATGAAATGTATCGATCCGTCGGTCATCGATACATCCACGAACTGGCCTTTGCCGGTCTTCTGCCGTGCGATCAGTGCCGCCAGAATTCCGAACACCGCCATCATCGTACCGCCACCGATATCGGCGATCAGCGGCCCAGGCACCTGCGGCCCCATACCCGGCCGGGAGGTGAGCTGCAGCATACCGGTGATACCGAGATAGTTCATGTCATGGCCCGGGATATCGCGGTATGGTCCCGTTTGACCGAAGCCCGAGATCGAGCAGTAGATGATGCCGGGATTTATCTTCTTCAGTGCCTCGTAGCCGACGCCTAGCCTGTCGGCCACGCCTGGCCGGAAACCTTCGACGACGACATCGCACTCCTTGGCCAGCCGGTGGACGATTTCCTTGCCTGGACCCGACTTCAAGTCGACGGTAATGGAGCGCTTATTGCGATTGCCGACCAGAAAGAACCCGGAATCCTGCTTTCCCATGGGCGGGAAAGCCCGGGTGTAGTCGCCAATTCCCGGCTGTTCTACCTTGATGACGTCGGCTCCGAGGTCGCCCAGCATCTGTGTGGCCAAGCCACCCGGGAGGAGCCGGCTGAGCTCCAGGATCCTGATGCCGCCGAGCGCGCTGATATCGTCCTTCATGTCCGAACAAACCGCTTCGTCAGATCACCCGCTTGGCCATCGATCGGCAGTCTGTCGATCGCCGCAAGCGCCTCGCTCGCGGTCTCCTGGCCGAGCGCTCCGGTGGCAGCGGCCAGGAAGCGCTGCCGCACGCCGTCATCATCCACCGGGCTTACATCGTCGCAACGTTGGCTTATCGTTCTTCCATCCTTGAGGACAACGCTTATCTCCGCTCCCTGCATGGCGGGGAAGGCGCGTTCGAAATCCGGATCGACGATAAGCTTGGTGGCGGCAGCCAGCCGCAAAATCTCCGGGTGGTCGAGGCGAGCATAATTGGTTTCGGCTACCGCCCGGTTCACCAGTGTGGCGGCCACCGAATACTGGATGCTCATTTTCGCCTCCAGAATGCCGGCAAAGGGGCCCGACATATCGCAGCCGGGATAACGCAGCGCCGCGGTGAAGGAGCCGACGCGCACCTCTCTTATCTCGGCCGGATCAGGAACTTGTCTCGCAACGGCCAGCGCTGCCTGACACGGCGTTTGAACGTAATTGCAGGCCGGCGCCGGCTTCCAGTAAACCGCCATGATGTCGTATTCGCCGTCCGCAAGTGGTGCGATTACGTCGGCTCGCTCCCGTCGGTCGAAGGCGGCAAAGAGACCCGCGCGGCCGTCAAGCGCGGTCGGCGACGCGAACGCGCCGGCCCTTGCCAGAAGCGCTGCCGTTACCGCGTTTCGCGCCGCGAAGCCCGCATGGAAAAAAACTTCCGTACCGCCGACCCAGGGCCACTCGTTCACCCCTCCGGCACAGTTCGCCGCAAAGCCGATCGCGGCAATCGTCTGCTCCTCGTCAAGGCCAAGCAGCCGGGCGGCCGCGGCAGCGCCACCGATCGCACCCACTGTACCCGTCGGGCGCAGCCTGGCCGCGAGATCCGCATCAAAGAGAGCCCGGCCAACGCGGGCTCCGACCTCATAGCCGACGACGGCAGCCGCGAGGAAATCCTTGCCGTTGGCCCCCACAAGATCAGAGAGAGCCAAAAGAGTCGGCCAAACGACGACCCCGAGATGCGTACAGCTCGCGACGTGCATGTCCTCCCGCACAAGGCTATGACCCAGCACGCCATTGGCAAAGGCAGCCTCACCGGCTGCAACCCGCTTATGCGTACCGATCACGGTCGCGGGTCCTTGCGGCCCCGTCGACGCGTACTCGATCGCCTGTCTGCTCCAGGGCAGGTCGGCGCCTTCAAGAGCACAGGCGATGTAATCGACGAGACACCCCTGCGCTTTTCGGACCACCTCTTGAGGCATATCCGCGACATCGGCGGCGACCGCGAATTCGGCAAGCCGCTGCGCCACCGGGGCCGGCGCCGCGCTCAGTTTACGTTGCGTGGAAGCCATAGCACGATCTCCGGGAACAGATAGAGAATGAAGATTCCGAGCAGGAGCAGAAATACGAATGGCAGAGAGGCCCAGCTCACTTCGGAAAGGGTCGCGGCCGGCATCAGCCCGCGTACGGTGTAGAGATTGAGACCGACGGGCGGAGTGATGAGCCCGATCTCGAGCAGCAGGACCAGCACGATACCGAACCAGACGGGATCGTAGCCGACTGCGGTGATGATCGGGAACACGACGCCAAGGATCAGCACCATCATGGAGATCGCATCGATGAACATGCCAAGGAACAGACAAAGGATGACGACCGCCAAGAGTACGCCGGATGGCGAAAGGCCGAGATCGGCAATCAACGCCACCACGGCGCGGGTGGAACCCCAGCCGAACAAGGCAAACGCAAAGACGTGCGCTGAAAGGATGACAAAGGTCAGCATCGAAGTGAACCGGACCGTCGAAATCAGCGAGTCGCGGAAGATCGCCCAGGAGAATTGCCCGAACACTGCGGCGATTATGATCGCACCGGCCACTCCCAGGGACGCGACCTCGGTCGGTGTAGCCCAGCCGCGGTAGATGCCGAGGATGATGACCGCAATGAGCACGGCAATCGGAAAGATGTCCACCAACGAAGTGAGGCGCTCTCTTGTACTCACGGCGGCACTCGGCTCGCGCGCCTTGCTCCGCTGATCGAAGATCGATGATAGGACGACGTAGAGGAAGAAGAGCGCGGTCATCATGACGCCTGGCAGAACGCCGCCCATGAAGAGCTGTCCCACCGAGGTCTCCGTGATGGCGCCGTAGATGATCATCGGGATCGACGGCGGGATCAGGATCCCGAGCGTCCCGCCGGCCGTCAGCGTTCCAGCGACGAGGGATCGCTTGTAGCCCAGCCTCAAAAGGTCCGGGATGGCGGTGGTTGCGATCGTGGCGGCGGTTGCAACGCTTGAGCCCGACACCGCAGAGAAGACCGCGGAGGCGCCGATATTGGAATGAAGCAAGCCTCCCGGCAGCCAGCGGACCCATAGCGACATGGCACGGTAGAATTTCACGGCAACCTGGCTGCGCTGGATGATCTCGCCCATCAGCAGGAACATCGGGACGGCGACCAGCGTCACGCTGTTTGCGTTGTTCCATACCGCATAGGCCGCTCCCCGCAGGAGCATCGGGTCCTTCGCAAGGATCCAGACGAGCCCGGAAAGGCCGAGCGACACCGCGATCGGCAATCCTATAAAGAGAAAAACGATCAGAGTGGCGAAGATCGCAGTCAGCACGATCATTGGATATGCTCCTTCGCCTCGTCGGAATGCGGACGGGGCGCTTGAGGCGAGGCGAGCATGATGATCAGCCGCACAAGCATGATAACGATGCCGAGCGACATGATCGCCTGGGGAATGAAGACCGGGAGGCGCGTGACGCCTTCCGATCGGACGCCATCCAGATAGGAATCACGCGTCAGGGCGTAGAGCAGGTAAATGAGGATCGCGACGTAGATCGCCGAGAAGAGTGGCGCAACGATCTGTTCGATTACGCCTCTCAGCTTCGGCCCCATCATCAGCACGACGAAATCGGCAGTAATGTGCTCATTGAGCCTGGTCACCTCCGGCAGGGCCAAAAATACCATGATGGCCATCAGGAAGCCTGTCGCCTCCGAGGAGAAAACGACACTGCCGCCGAGTACGCGCGCTCCGATCTCGGCGAGCTGCAGCACCAGGATTGCCACACCGCACAGACATGCGAGAAAGAAAAGCGCGCGGTCGACCGAGCGCAATGCTTCGGGTTTGCGGTCCATGAGAGCCCCTTCTGAGGAGTTTCGTCCGCAACGCGGACGCCTGCGTTCGATCAGAGCCGCTCGGGAGCGCCCAGAGCCGTCAACACGTCATTGATCAAAGGCTTGCCCACATCCGGGCCCACTCGCTCGACCCAAGCTGGCCACACGGCTGTCTGAGCGATTTCACGCAGCTTGGCGTAGTCTTCCGGCGACGCGTAGGTGATGGTGAAGCCGTAATCCTTTTTCAGCTGCTCGTGCAGCTTCGTCTCGTTGTCGACCATGAAAGTTAGGATTTCGCTGGTCGCTTTGTCGATCTCCTCACCGAGGATAGTCTGCACATCGGGTGGCAGCTTGTCGTATTCGCGCTTCGAAACGAGGATGAGGCTGATCGATAGCTTGAAGTTCGTGATGTACCCGGCCTTCAGCACTTCGCCCCATTTGATTCCGGTCATGGAGGTCGAAGCGGTTACGACACCATCTAAGGCGCCGCGCTGCAGGGCGGCATAGACATCGGGCGCGGTCATGGACACCGGCGTCGCGCCGATGGCTGTTGTGAAGTCGATCCCTTCCGCCGAATATTCGCGGATCTTCAACCCGTTGAAACCCTCCGGCCCGCCGATCGGTTTATTCAGCCAATGATTTTGTGGTGGCCAGTAGAAACGAGACAGCCGGATTGCGTTGTGGCGTTCGAGGATGCTGTCCAGCTCCTTGGCCACGCTCGGGCTCTGCCAGGCCTTATCTGCGGCAGGAATGTGCTTTGCCGGGTCCAGCGCCTCGATGGGCAGGAAGGGTAGCTCGGGAGCAGAGAGAAGCGGGTAAGTGCTGGTCGAATAGCTCACCAGCCATTCGGTCATCTCACCCAGGCCGTCGCGCATCAGCTTTTCGGCTTCGGCACCCTTATAGGGCGTCTCGCCGAAATAAACGAGATCGATCTTCAGCTTGTCTCCGGAACGTTCCTGGATGGCCTTGAAATGCTTGTCGAGGATCTGTGAATACGGATGCCCCATCGGGGACACCGAATAATACCGCCATTCGAATTCGGCGCTAAGGGAGGCATGCGTGGAGGCGGCCATGCCGGCTGCCGTGATGCCTGTCAGGATCAGCCTTCGAAGAAGTCTTGCGGATACGCGCAGAGACCCAGCCATTCTCATCATTCTTTTCCTCCCTCGACAGGCATCCTCGTGCCGCTGTGATGGCGGTATCTTTCGGTGGAGGCAGGCGCTTGGGGAGTCCGCCCTGTCGCATAACAGGTTTCACCTTCTTGAGCATCGTCTTCGGCAAACCTGTGGGCGATGATCGTTGCTGGGTGCTCAAATCTGGTGCGTGGCGATGAAACTTTCCCAAGCAAAATACGATTCATGCGATCGAGGCAGCGCATTGAAGCAGGCCGCCTGACATGTATGAGCTTCTCAAAGGCTTGCGTATCGTCGAAGGGGCCGCCTTCGTGGCAGCCCCCTCCTGTGCGCTCTACTGCGCGCAGATGGGCGCCGAAGTGATCCGCTTCGACATGATCGGCGGTGGCCCGGATTACCACCGCTGGCCGCGCTCGCCCAATGGTCCGAGTTTCTACTGGGAGGGTCTGAACAAGGGCAAGAAGTCCGTCGCCATCGACCTCTCCCGACCGGAGGGTCGTGAACTGGCGGTCGCGATCGCCACCGCGCCGGGGGAAAATGCGGGCCTGTTCGTCACGAACTACCCTGTGTCCGGTTTCCTATCCCACGAGAATTTGGTGAAGCACCGCGCAGACATGATCACCCTGCGTGTCATGGGCTGGGCGGACGGCACGTCGGCCGTCGATTACACGGTCAACAGTGCCGTGGGAATTCCCTTGATGACAGGGCCGGATACGCTTGGCGATGCACCCGTAAACCACGTGCTGCCGGCGTGGGACCTCGTGACCGGCTCCTATGCCGCTTTCACTTTGCTGGCTGCAGAGCGAAACCGCCGCCTGACCGGAAAGGGCGAGGAAATCTGCGTGCCGCTCGGCGATGTCGCCGCCGCAAGCCTCGGTCATCTCGGCCAGGTAGCGGAGGTCTATGTTTCCGGCGAGGATCGCCCGCGCATGGGTAATGACATCTTCGGTGCCTTCGGCCGTGACTTCCGCACCAAGGATGGCCGCCGCGTGATGATCGTCGCGCTCACAAAACGTCACTGGAAGGATCTGGTCGACGCGTTGGGACTGCGCGAGGAGATAGCAGCCATAGAAGCCGAGCTGGGGGTCGATCTTGGCTCCGACGAGGGGCTGCGGTTCCAGCATCGCGACCGGCTGAATCCGCTTGTAACCGCCGCCGTCGGAGAGCGCTCGCTCGCTGAACTCGAGCACGCGTTCGAGAACACCGGGGTGTGCTGGGGACCATACAACACGCTGAAGGAAGCAATCGCGAAGGGTGATCCCTTCGCCGCCAACGGAAGGCTCTTCGACATGGTCGAGCATCCGAGCGGCCATCGCTATCCCACACCTGGCGCAGCCGCCACGCTGCCCCGTGCCGATCGTCTTTCCGCGGCACCCAGCAAGGGCTTGGGTGCCCATACCGACGAGGTGTTGAGCAATGTGCTCGGCCTGACTGCCGCGACGATCGGCAAGCTGCACGATGCCGGGATCATCGCTGGCCCGACCGGCAAATCGTGATTGAACGGAACGAGTATCATGAACGGAGCACTAATAAAAAAAAGGCCCGAGGAAGAAATCCTGATCGCGGCTCAGCGGGCTGCGGCAGCAGCGGAGGCTTATGTTCTGGCCGTCCGAAGCGCGATCGAGCCGCGCGTGATGAAGGACGGGCTGTTCGATGGTGATCTGGGCGACAGGCATCAACGAGCCGTTCACGGTCTTGCCTGGACGGCCACCACCGTCAAGGCGATAGCGGCTACCGCGAATTGGGCCGCGCGGCTCGCAGAGCGCGGCAGGTTCGGCCACGGGGAACGACTGGTCCTGCAGATCGGATTTGCCGAATATCTCGGCCAGCTGATCGGCGGCGTTCCCATGAGCCAGAACGAATATGTGCGTCCGTCCGAGCTCGGCGTCAGCGCGGCAGCGGAAACGTTGCGCGAAAAAACGGCGGAATTCGTGGAACGCAGCGATCTGCCGGAACTTCGCCGCGCACTGATCGAGTTTGTGCGCACCGGGGGCGAAATCGACGAGACGCTCGAGGATGATACGCTTGATCTGATCCGCGATCAGTTCCGCCGGTTCGCCAATACCCACATAGCGCCGCATGCGCACCGCTGGCATCTGGCCGACAGCCTGATCCCCCTCGATGTGGTCGACCGGCTGGCCGAGCTCGGCGTCTTCGGTATCTGTATCGATCCCGAATATGGCGGCATGGGCATGGGCAAGCTCGCCATGTGCGTTACCACCGAGGAACTGAGCCGCGGATGGATCGCGGCTGGCTCCCTTGGAACCCGTTCCGAGATCGCCGGCGAACTCGTCACGATCGGCGGGACACCCGAACAGAAGAAATACTGGCTGCCGCGCATCGCCTCCGGCGAGGTGTTGCCGACGGCCGTATTCACCGAGCCCGATACGGGCTCCGATCTCGGCAGTCTGCGCACGCGGGCGGATCGCGCGCCGGACGGCTCCTGGCGCATCAATGGCAACAAGACCTGGATTACCCATGGCGGCCGCTCCGACCTGATGACGATCCTCGCCCGCACCGACCCGGCCACAACGGGCTATAGCGGTCTCAGCCTGTTTCTTGCTCCGAAGCTGCGCGGCACCGAGTCCGATCCGTTTCCCTCCCCGGGAATGAGCGGTTCCGACATCGAAGTGCTGGGCTATCGCGGTATGCGGGAATACGAAATCGCCTTCGAGGACTTTGAAGTACCGGCCAACTGCCTGCTCGGCGGGGTCGAAGGCCAAGGCTTCAAGCACCTCATGCAAACTTTCGAAGGCGCGCGCATTCAGACTGCGGCACGCTCCATCGGAGTCGCCCGCAATGCGTATGAGCTCGGGCTTCGCTACGCCGAGGAACGTAAGCAGTTCGCCCGCAAACTTGTCGAGTTTCCGCGTGTTTCGGACAAGTTGGCGATGATGCTGGCCGAAATCGTCATGGCGCGCGAGCTGACCTATTTCGCTGCGCGGGAAAAGGACAAGGGGCGTCGCTGCGATATCGAGGCTGGTATGGCGAAGCTGCTCGCCGCCAGGGTCGCCTGGTCGAATGCCGACACCAGTCTGCAGATCCACGGCGGCATCGGATATGCGCTGGAAAGCGAAATCAGCCGCGTGCTGTGCGACGCACGTATCCTCAACATCTTTGAAGGTGCGGCCGAAATCCAGGCTCAGGTCATCGGCCGCGGGCTGCTGTCGAGGCAGAATTGACATGGGATCAGGACTCGGCAGAGAACTCGAAGGCATAACCGTCGTCTCCATCGAGCAAGCGGTAGCCGCGCCCTATTGCGGTCTTCTCCTTTGCAATGCCGGTGCCCGCGTCATCAAGATCGAGCGCGCGGAGGGCGATTTCGCCCGCTCTTACGATAACGCTGCAAATGGCGAGAGCGCCTATTTCGTCTGGCTCAATGCCGGCAAGGAATCCATCTGCCTCGACATCGACAAGCCAGAAGATGCGGATTTACTGCGCAACATGCTTGCCCGTGCGGATGTTCTCCTGCAGAATCTCGCTCCGGGCTCGTTGGAAAAGCGGGGGTTCGGCGGTGAAGAACTGCGCAAGACCAACCCCGGTTTGATCACCTGCGAGATCACCGGCTACGGGCGGACCGGTCCCTTCTCCGACATGAAGGCCTATGACCTTCTCGTGCAGGCGGAAAGCGGATTATGCTCGGTTACCGGCAACGAGGCCATGCCCTCGCGCGTCGGCTTCTCGGTCTGCGATATCGCAACAGGACTGACCGCCTTTTCGGCAATATTACGCGCGCTGCTTCTCCGCGCCCGCTCCGGCGAAGGTATCGATCTGTCGATCGCGATGTTCGACGTGATGGCGGACTGGATGAACGTCCCCCTCGCCTTCCAGCGCTATCTTGGCAAGGCGCCTGCTCGCATGGGTGTGGCGCACGCGACGCTGGCGCCCTATGGCGCTTACTTCGCTGCCGGTGGCGAACCGCTTTTGATCGCCGTCCAATCGAACCGGGAGTTCGCCACGCTCTGCGGAAAGGTTCTCGGCCAACCCGAACTGGCCAGCGATCCGCGGTTCGCCACCAACATGGCGCGCGTGGAGAACCGACCTCCTCTCGATGCCATCATCGGAGACGTGTTCGCTCGCTATTCGCGAGCCGAACTGATTGAAATTCTCAAGAAGTGGCGAATCGCCTGCTCGAACCTGAATTCGGTCGAGGATCTGTCGACGCACCCGCATCTGCGCGAGCGCTTTGTGGAACTTGCCGGCACCGAGGTGCGATTGGCAGACCTTCCGGTGCCCGGCGCCACCCGGCGCCACGTTCCGAGACTGGACGAGAACGGCCCCGCTTTGCGGGCGGAATTCGCACCCGCAGCTGCGCTTGGAGAACGAGCACCATGAAGCGTTATGGCCTTTACATTGACGGCGCCTATGTGGAGGCCGAGGGTGGCCGCACGTTTGAGACCGCAAATCCCTACGATGGCAAGGCCTGGGCGCTTATCGCGCATGCAACGGCCGGCGATGTGGACCGTGCAGTGGCGGCGGCAAAGGCTGCTCGGCGTGGCGAATGGGGAACCATGACCGCGTCGGCCCGCGGCAAACTGATGGTTCGGTTGGCGGAACTCATTGAGGAGAACGCCGCAAGCCTCGCGGAAACGGAGGTACGCGATAATGGCAAGCTCCTTGCCGAAATGTCGGCGCAGACGAGATATCTCGCCGAGTGGTACCGCTATTACGGAGGATTGGCCGATAAGATAGAAGGCACGGTCATTCCAACCGATAAGAAGTCTATCTTCAATTTCACCCGGCTTGAGCCGCTTGGCGTTGTGGCGATGATCACCCCCTGGAACTCGCCGCTGCTGCTGCTTGCGTGGAAACTTGCTCCGGCGCTTGCTGCCGGCAACACCGCCGTCATCAAGCCGTCGGAGTTTACTTCGGCTTCCACGCTCGAGTTCATGGACCTTTTCGGCAAAGCCGGTTTCCCTAAAGGCGTGGTCAATACCGTCACCGGCTTCGGAGCGGATGTCGGTGCTGCGCTTGTCGCGCATAAGGACATCGCAAAGATCGCCTTCACAGGCTCGGATCTTTCCGGACAGAAGATCTACGAGGCTGCCGCGCGCGATCTGAAGCATGTTTCGCTCGAACTCGGCGGCAAATCGCCGAACATCGTCTTCGAGGATGCCGATATCGAGGCTGCCGTCATGGGGGCGATTTCCGGCATCTTTGCCGCCTCGGGCCAGACCTGCATCGCCGGCTCCCGCCTCCTTCTTCAGCGCTCGATCCACGACCGCTTCATGAAACGGCTCGTCGAGGTTGCCGGCGCCGCCCGTATCGGCGACCCGATGTCGCCGGATACCAATGTCGGGCCTGTCACCACCCCGCCGCAATACCGGAAAGTTCTCGATTATATCGAGGTGGCCCGCAACGAGGGCGCAACCTGCGTTCTGGGAGGCAAGCCCTATACCGGACCGGGCGCCAACGGTACGCAATTTGTCGAGCCCACCATTTTCACCGATGTCCGGAACGATATGCGCATTGCCCAGGAGGAAGTATTCGGCCCGGTGTTGGCGGTGATCCCCTTCGAGGACGAGGAGGAAGCAGTCCAGATCGCCAATGATGTGGACTTTGGCCTCGCGGCCGGCGTCTGGACCTCGGACATAGGGCGCTCGATCCGCATGGCGGAGCGCCTTGAGGTCGGTACCGTTTGGGTCAACACCTATCGCGCCGTCAGTTACACCTCGCCCTTCGGCGGCTACAAGCGCAGCGGCATTGGCCGCGAAAGCGGGATCGACGCCGTACGCGAATATCTGCAGCTCAAATCGGTCTGGATCGCCACCGAGACCAGCACCTCCAACCCGTTCGTGATCCGCTGATGCGCGCCCCGATTGCTCCCCTCTTCGTGCCGGGCGACCGCCCGGAGCGCTTCACCAAAGCCGCGGCAACCGCGGCCGATGCCGTCATCATAGACCTTGAGGATGCGGTCGACCCCTCTACCAAGGAGGCTGCGCGCGCCAATCTCCTACGGCATGACATCGCTTCAAAGCCGGTATTGGCGCGCATCAACGGTGCCGGCACGTCCTGGTGGAAGGAAGATCTTGCCATGCTGGACTCGGCGGCGCTTTCCGGCGTCATCGTGCCGAAGGCGGAACGGGCCGAAGACCTTGCTGAAGCCGCCGGCTCGGCGGGTGGAAAACTGGCGATCATCGCTTTGATCGAAACGGTGGAAGGACTCGACAATATCCAAGCCATCCTGAGTGTTCCGGAGGTGATCTGCGTTGGATTCGGCTCGCTCGATTTCGGCCTCGATCTTGGCTGCCAGCCGTCGTGGGAGGCGCTTCTTTTCACGCGCTCACAGCTTGTACTGGCATCACGCCGCGCGGGGAAACAGGCGCCAATCGACGGTGTCACCCCCACGCTTGACGACCCAGACCTGATCGCTGCCGAAGCGTACCGGGCGCGCAATATGGGTTTCGGCGGCAAGCTTGCCATCCATCCCAAACAGGTCCTGCCCATCCTTACGGCGTTCAGACCCACGGAAAAGGAGATCACCTGGGCCGAACGGGTGCTCGCTGCCGCGACATCCGACAGCGCGATCAAGATCGACGGCCAGATGATCGACAAGCCCCTGGTGGAGCGAGCCCGGCGCCTCATGGAGGCTGCAGCCATACCGACCGAGGGATAGCAGCTATACGGCCCCCGGCATTGAGCGGCCTGCGCCACATCTGCGCATAATGAATCTGGCCAGACGAACATAAGGGAGAGAGTGACGATGGATAAGGCGACTTACGAGAAAGGCCTGGAAATTCGAAGTGCGGTGCTCGGCAAGGACTATGTCGACAGCGCCATAAGGACGGCCGACGACTTCAACCGGCCGATGCAGGAGCTTGTCACCGAATATTGCTGGGGTGCCGTATGGGGCCGACCTGGCCTCGACCGCAAGACACGCAGCTTCCTGAATCTTGCGATGCTTTCCGCCCTGAACCGCCCGCATGAGATCGCGGTGCACGTGAAGGGTGCGTTGAACAACGGTCTTACGCGTGAGGAAATCTGCGAGGTGTTTCTTCAGGTTGCCATCTATTGCGGCGTGCCGGCAGCGGTCGATTCGTTCCGCATCGCACGCAACGTGTTCGCCGAAATAGACGGCCAGAAATAATCCGCAGGTGGCCTGCGGAAGGTTGGGAGGAGCTTTCTCGTCATGTCCGAAGAGATTGGATTCATAGGTCTCGGCAATATGGGCGCGCCGATGGCCGGCAGGCTCGTTGCTGCCGGGCACAAGTTGGTCGTCACCGATGTGAACACCGCGGCGCTAAAGGAGTTCGCGAAACTCGGTGCCCGGACGGTAAGCAGTCCAAGAGAGGTGGCGGATGCCTGCGAGACCGTCTTCGCCAGTTTGCCCACTCCCAACATTGTTGAGAAGGTCGCCGCCGGCGAGAATGGGGTCTCGTCAGGCAGTTCGGTCAAGCGTTTCATCGATCTGTCGACCACGGGCGCAACCTCCTCTGAGAGGATCGCGGCAAAGCTCGCCGAGAGCAAGATTGCCCATCTCGACGCACCCGTTTCCGGCGGTAAGGCAGGCGCGAAGGCCGGCACGCTGGCTGTGATGATCTCGGGGCCGCGCGACCATTATGAGGTGGCGGAGCCGCTTCTGAAAAATATCGGCAAGCTGTTCTATGTCGGCGAGAAGGCGGGGCTTGGTCAGACCATGAAGCTGGTCAACAATCTCCTCTCCGCCACGGCTCTGGCCGCCACTTCCGAAGCCGTCGTGATGGCGGTCAAGGCCGGCCTTGATCCGGCAACCGTAATCGATGTCATAAACACCGGGTCCGGCCGCAACAGCGCTTCGCAGGACAAGTTTCCGAAGGCCATTCTGCCGCGAACGTTCGACTACGGCTTCACGACGGCCCTCATGTACAAGGACCTGAAGCTGTGCATGGAAGAGGCGGAAGCCATCGGTGCGCAAATGTGGGTCGGCAGCGCCGTCAAGCAGCTCTGGCAACTCGTTCATTCGCAAATCGGGCCTGACAGTGATTTCACCCAGATCGTGCAGCTCCCCGAGCGCTGGGCCGGTATCGAGGTCGTGGCGAAGAAGACGTGAGGCACGCGGCATGAGCGACGACCAGTACGAAATCCGCATGATCCGCTACGGCCGGTCGGACCGTAACCGTCCCGCCAATTTCCACGGCGGCGATCCGCACGATACGCCGATGCCCATCGATTATTTCTTCTGGGTCATCTCCAACGACAAGAGAACGTTCGTCGTCGATACGGGGTTCGACGAGGTTCGCGCCAAACGTCGGCAGCGCGAGTTGTTGAAGCCCGTCGGCCTGGGCCTCAAGGCGGTGGGGCTCGAGCCCGAGCAGGTGACCGACGTCATCGTGACCCACATGCACTACGATCACGCCGGCAACCTGGATCTTTTGCCGCGCGCCCGCTTCCATATTCAGGATTGCGAAATGGCCTACGCCACGGGGCGTTGCATGTGCCACCACCTGCTCAATCACCCTTTCGAGGAAGAAGACGTCGTCTCGATGGTGCGCAAGGTGTTCGCGGGTCGCGTCGAGTTCTACGATGGCGAGGCGGAGATTGCCCCCGGTATAAGCGTGCACAAGGTGGGCGGGCATTCGCGCGGGTTACAGATCGTCCGTGTCAACACCGCGCGCGGACCGGTGGTCCTCGCTTCTGATGCCAGCCACTACTACGAGCACATCGAAACGGACCGTGCCTTCGCAGTCTTCGACAATCTCGCGGAATTGCTGGAAGGCTACCGGACGATCCGCCGGCTCACGTCGTCCATGCGGCATGTCGTGCCAGGCCATGATCCGCTTGTATTCGAGCGTTATCCCGCAGTGCCGCACATGGAAGGCTGGGCCATCCGCGTCGATCTTGAGCCTGTAAAGTAGTCGGCGATAGCGAGGTCTGCCCTCGCCTCTGCGTGGGGTCTTGGGGGGGCTCGATCGAGCCCCGCCTATCTTGTCGGCGCCCAGGTACTGATCTGATACTGCACTACGGCAACGGCTTCGGCGGCGGGATCGGGAAACCCAAAATCTGAGTTCCGTATTCCGCCGCATTCCTTTATCGATGGTCGCCATCGGGGGATTTGGGGAGGCTGCGCATGCGTTTCATATCCGCACTCATTGTTGGAGGCCGGATATTGCCGCGGCGGTCAGATAGATGGATGTGACCTTTCTGACGGCCCTCCTGCTCTTTGCGGGCGGTTTCATGTCCGGCGTTGTAAACGCAGTAGCGGGCGGAGGGACCTTCATCACCTTCGGCGCCCTTACATTGGTGGGGGTGCCGCCGATTTCGGCCAATGCCACATCGGCGATCGCACAATTTCCCGGCTATGTCACATCGGCCCTCGCCTATCGGAAGGATATCGCACGCATATGGCGCAAGGCGATTTCCTATGCCCTGCTCTCGGGCGCCGGCGCGCTTGCGGGCGCCTTGTTGCTGCTTTCGTTCGATAATGTGGCCTTCAAGGCCATCGTGCCCTGGCTATTGATCGCGGCGACGATCCTATTTGCCGCCGGTCCTCGCCTGATGCCGAAACGACGCACGCAAGATGAAGCCGCGCCGACCGGAAGAGCATTGTCCGGCAAACTCGTTCAGTTCATGACCTCCATTTATGGCGGCTTCTTCGGCGCCGGGATGGGGATCATGATGCTGGCGACGCTCGGCCTCACCGAGCGGGGTGACTATCATCACCTGAATGCACTGAAGAACCTGCTTTCGATCGTTATCGCAGCCGTGGCTATAGCAGTCTTCGTCTCCGGCGGCGTTGTGGCGTGGCGGGAAGTAGCAGCCATCGTACCCGGCGTTGCGGCGGGAGGTTATTCCGGCGTCTGGGCGGCGAAGCGGCTCCCGCTCGCTTTGACGCGTTTTTTTGTCGTTGCGTTCGGTCTCTTCCTGGCCTGCTATTATTTCTACGTTTGAATCTGCGGCAGGTCTTTAAGACTTCCCTACGAGGGCCTCCTGCTATCGACCGGGTAACATAAGGATGGCGCGCGACGAGCTCGGCATGGAGACGCAAACAGTCGTTGCCGAGCTCGCCGACGCTGAGCCTATGCCGATGCCTTTTCGCGCAACGCCTCGATGGTCGTTCTGATCGAAATGACATTCGGATCTACGATGAGTTCCAGAAGCGCGCTCTGCGGCGCGCCCAAGGCCCGCTCCAACGCCTCATCAAATGCATCGATGTCGCTGACCTGCTCCGCATGAAAGCCGTATGCCTTGGCCAGCGCCACAAAATCCGGGTTCCGCAGGGTCGTGCCGTGGACGTGATGCGGGAACTCGCGTTCCTGATGCATGCGTATGGTGCCATACATGCCGTTGTTGACAACCACGACTAATATCTTGGCGTCATGCTGCATAGCGGTGGCCAATTCCTGGCCATTCATCATGAAACAGCCGTCTCCCGCAAAGGCGACCACGGCCCGGTCTGGCGCGGTGAGTTTAGCCGCTACCGCTGCCGGCACGCTGTAGCCCATTGCTCCAGACGTGGGAGCGAGCTGGGAGCGGAATTTTTCGAATGGCCAGTATTTGTGAACCCAGCCGGTATAGTTGCCGGCCCCGGTGGTAACGATCGTATCGACCGGCATACGCCTGCGCATCCTTGTCACGACTTCGGCCATGTCGAGTTTTTGGCCGGAGCTTCGCACCTCCACGCTTGATTCGAAATCCGCCCGGCAGGTACGCACCCAGGCGCCGTCTACAGGCCGTTTGGGATCAAGCCGCGCAAGCGCGGCAGCCATCTCCGCAGATGAAGCGTTGATTGGCAGGTCGGCCTGGTAGACACGCCCCAGTTCCTCCGGATCCGGGTAAATATGAACCAGCTTCTGCTGAGGCCGCGGCGGCGTTACGAGTTTGTAGCCCGCCGTCGTCATTTCGCCGAGCCTTGCCCCGAGGACGATCAGAAGATCCGCCTCCCGAATATGGGCGCCGAGCGTGGGCTCGATCCCGATCGCCATATGACCCGCGTAATTTGGATGGCTGTTCGGCACGTAATCCTGGCACCGCAGCGAGGTCGCCACCGCTACGCCGAAGCGTTCGGCAAAGGTCATTACATCCGCGCCGACCTGCTCGCTCCACCCTCCCCCACCGAGGATCATCAGCGGCTTGGTGGATTGCCCGAGGAGTCCCACCAGCTTGTCGAGTCGTTCGGCGCTGGGCGCCCCCCCGAGCGGATAGGCGGGTAGCCCCGCGTCGAGATCTCCATGCACGATCTCACTTAGGATGTCTTCCGGCAGGGACAGTACCACGGGGCCGGGCCGCCCTGCCATGGCTGTTTGGAAGGCACGATGAACATATTCAGGTATGCGCTGCGGGTCGTTGATTTCTGCAGCCCATTTCGCCAGCGGCCGGAACATCGCGACGAAATCCACCTCCTGGAAGCCTTCGCGATCCTTGATCTCGCGCGAGACCTGACCAATGAAGAGAACCATCGGCGTGGAGTCCTGGAACGCCGTATGCACCCCGATCGATGCGTTCGTCGCGCCCGGGCCGCGTGTCACAAAGCAGACGCCCGGCCGGCCCCTGAGTTTGCCATAGGCATCGGCCATATTGGCGGCCCCGCCCTCTTGCCGGCACACGACGAGTTCGATGGAATCACGCTTCTCGTAAAGAGCGTCCAGCACCGGCAAATAGCTCTCACCGGGAACGCAGAACACGCGATCCACTTTCTGCGCCAACAGGCTCTCGACGAGAATATCCGCGCCGCGCTTGCCGATTTCATGTGAGTCTTGCATCGATACTCATCCTCTCAAGAGCATTTTCTGGCTCCGCGCGAACTCACGAGAATTCTCCGTCGCCTCACGAGCCAATTCCAACCAAAAACAACCCATCTCGCACTTATCTCAATTTACTGCCAGTGGCATCCTGTTCCCAATGATTTGTCCAGCAGCGACAAATAATGTACAAGACGATTTTGCCATCCCGGCCAATAGCACATCACTTCCAGCCAATGAGCGCCTCAGCATGCTTCAAGAAGACGTCCTTTCCTCTCCGGGGGTCCGGGAAAAGTCGGAACGCGACGCGCAAGCGATCTACCGGGACCTCAAGGCGGCGATCATGAATGGCAGCTTTGAGGCGGGAAGCCGTCTGCCGACGGAGCGCGCGCTTGCCGACCGTTTTGGAGCCGCGCGAAACACCGTGCGCAAAACCATGAACCAGTTGGTCGAAGAAGGATTGATCGAGCGTCATGTCGGCAGGGGCACCTTTGTTGCCGAGCGCAAGCCCTCCGGTTCGGACGAATACAGCCTCACCGAACTGCTTGAAGCCCGGCTCCTTTTCGAGCCGAGCCTGCCCGACCTCGTCGTTGAGCGCGCTTCGCCCGAGCACATCGTCGAGATGGAGAAGAGCCTTGAAGCGATGCGTCAGGCGGCGAGCTGGTCCGAGTTCAAGGAGGCCAAATACGCCTTGCACCTCGCCATCGCGCGAGGCTCGCGCAACCGCTTCATCGTTTCCATATTCGAGCAAATCCTCCAGTCGCGGAGGCGGGCGGGCTGGGGTCGGCCGGGAGGGCATCCTTCCCCGGTGTCGGCCGTTCGCGAGACCGCCTATCGCGACAATCTGAAGATCGTGGAAGCGCTCAAAAACCGCGACAGCGCGGCTGCCCGGGAGGCGATCCGCGAATATCTGCTCCGCACCTTGAGCAGCGCCAGCAGCGATTGACGATAAAAGCGGCGCCCGGGCGGGCGCCGAATGCGGGCCGATGGTCATCGCTGATCTATCCGCCTCTGGAGCGCACGCCCGACCAGCATCAGGGACAACGCCGCCAGCAGCACCGCAAGTCCGGGAAAGAGAGACATCCAGGGCGCATAAAGGATGTAGTCCTTTCCCTGTTCCAGGATCGCGCCCCAATCGGGCGTGGGCGGCTGCACGCCCAGGCCGAGAAAGCCCAGCGCCGCCTGGATCTGCAGGATCAACGGAAACAGGATCATGTATTGCGTGAGGATCAGCGGCATTACATTGCGCGTCACATGCCGCCGCAGGATCGTCGGCTCGCTGATGCCTATCGAGCGCGCGGCCTCCACATAGGTCTTGTCCTTCTCGCTTAGCGTTCCTGCGCGAGCGATACGGAAGAACACCGGGACATAGACGATAGAGAGCGCCAGGATGAGGTTTACCGTCGCAGGTCCCAGAACCCCGGTGATTATGACGCCGAGAATGATGGGCGGGAAGCTTAGGAGAACGTCGACCAGACGCCCGAGTGCCTGATCGACCCAGCCACCGAGAAAGCCGGAGACAAGCCCGAGAAGTCCGCCGAAAAAAGCTGAGATCAGCAGGGACCCGCCGCAAATTGCTAGGGTGATGCGCGTTCCATAGACGACGCGGGCGAACAGATCACGCCCGGTATCGTCCGTTCCGAACCAGTGGCCGGCGGAAGGAGGCATCATCGCTGCATTGACGTCCACCGCATAGGGCGACGCCTGCGTGAAGAGGCCGGGGAACAAGGCAACAAGGAAAATGAACACCAAGAGGACGAGCCCGAGCAGCAGTCCCGGCTCACGCCGTGCCATGCGCAGGAGCAATGGTTGGAGGTGCGGTTCTTTCCGGGAGCCATTTTCGGGAGTGGCAACGTTCTGGTACTGAGCCATGAGATAGCCCTCCCTCAGGATACGCGCACGCGCGGGTCGATCAGCCGATAGGCAAGGTCGACAAGCAGATTGACCACCATCGCGGCGACAACAACGATCAACAAAGCGCCTTGCAGAACAGGATAGTCGCGCGTCTCGATCGCCGTCAGGAGAAGCCGGCCAAGTCCAGGAAGCGCAAACAGCGATTCGATGATGACGACGCCGCCGAGGATCTGGATCAGGATCAGCCCCATGAACGTGATGATCGGGATCAGCACGTTGCGAAGAATGTGCTTGAAGAAGATGATGCGGACGGGGACGCCCTTGGCGATGGCCGTCCGCACATATTCCTGATGCAGCGCGGAAACCACGTTCTGCCGCACGAACTGGCTGTAGGCAGCCACCTGGAGCAGGCCTAGACTGAGGATGGGAAGGGCCAGGATTGCCAGATTGTCCCCAAGCGACCGCGTCGGCGGCACATAGCGCAGCGGCGGAGACCAGGAGAACAAGCTCGAAACGGCCACGAGCAGCATGAGCCCGACCCAGAAAACAGGTGCCGCGAGACCCAGGATGTTGAAGCTTTGGATGGCGGTATCGAGAGGACGCCCCTCATAGATGCCGGCCAATATGCCCAAGGGAACGCCGATGATCGTCGCCACCAGCAGGGTGAGCAGCCCGATTTCCAGAGTCACCAGAAATGCCTGGCCGATCATGGTGGTGACCGGCATGCCACGTGTCCAGCTTACGCCGAGATCGCCCTGCAGAACTTTCATGAGCCAGGCCAGATATTGCATATAGATCGGCTGATCGAGCCCGAAGAACTCGCGCAGCGCATTGGCCGCAGTCTCGCCGCCGGCTTGCCCCATCATCTGCGCGACCACGTCGCCTGGTACCAGCCGCACGAGCAGGAAAACGAGCATTGAAGCCAGAAATGCCGTTAGGAGAGAGGCGGCGAGACGTTTTACCAGATACTTGCCCATGAAAGACCCTGCTTCCGAGGGGGCGAAAGGCGCCGAGGTGCCTTCCGCTCCTGCTCGCGTCGTGCAGTTAATCGCTCAGATAGGCCCGCGCGAGGCCGTAATACCAGCCCGTCGGATGCTGGACGTAATTCTGCACCCTCTGGCTGCGCACAGTGATATGGTCCGGCGAGAACAGCATGATGGTGGGTACCGTCTCGGCCAGGATCGTCTGGAACTTGTTGTAGATCTCGCGCCGCTCCTCCGGATTGGAGGTGGCCCTGCCTTCATCCAGCAGAGCGCTGGCTTCGTCATTGTTCCAATTACGGAAATCCGCGCCTTCCGGCTTCTTGTGGAAGTGACGGTAGAAGAGGAGGTTCGGATCGGGCTGGCTCGCCCAGTCATTGAAGGTGAACCCCATCTGGCTGGAGCGGAAATTGTTGATCCAAACACCGAGATCGACCCGCTGTATATCGACCGTGACACCAATCTTCGCCAACTGCTCGCGCAGCGTGACGGCAGCCGGATCCATCCAATCATAGCCGTTGATGGTCGTCAGGGTGAGGGTGAAGCCATTTCCAAGGCCTGCCTCCTCAAGCAGCTTCTTGGCGGCCTCGATGTCGGGACCCTGCATGGGCACCTGGTCCAGCGGCAGCCCCCACCTTTCCTGCAAACCTGCCGGAATCGTGCCCAGCACCTGCCCGAAATCCCCGATTGAGGCCTTCATCACCTCCTCCTTGTCGACCGCGAGCGAAATTGCCTGGCGCACGCGCACGTCGTCGAGCGGCTTAGTCTCAGAACCAAGATCGACGGATGCCTGGCCAAGCGAAGGCCAACGCTCGATCTCCAGGCCTTCCACCTGCTGCACCTGCTGCACGTCCTGCGGCCGTGTCAGCGCCACGAGATCCACCCGCTGGTTGCGCAGCGCCACGAGCATCGATGCGCTGTTGGGCAGGATCGCGAAGTCGATCCCGTCGAGGTAGGGCGCGCCCTCTTCCCAATAGTCCTCGTTCCGGTCGAGCACGATGTGCGAATTCGGTACGAACTCGACCAGCTTGAACGGACCGGTCCCGACGCTCTCGGAGTTCATCAGGTTCTTGGCGGCCTCGTCATCGAAATAACCCGCCGGCACCACCGCGCCATATTTGTTGCCCAGTGTCATTGGTAGTGACGCGTTCGGTTCGCTAAGCGTGATCTCCACCGTGGTCGGATCGACCGCCTTGATGTCGGAGATCATGGAGAAATCACCCGCTCCTGGCGAGCCGTTCTCCGGATTGCGGATGTAGTTATAGCTGTAGGCAACGTCCTCGGCGGTCATCTCCGCGCCATTGTGGAACTTGACCCCCTGGCGCAGCTTGATCGTGTAGACGAGGTTATCGTCGGAAACTTCGTAGCTCTCGGCGAGCAGGGGCACGGCCTCGCCCGACGGAGACTCGTAGAAGAGCCCCTGATACACGAGGACGGTGATGCGGATGCGGGCATCCGCGGCCTGATGGAAGGGATCGAGACCGGGCGGCTCCACCAAAAGGCCCATATTGAGCCGCCCGCCCCTCACGGCGTTTTCGGCAACGGGGCCATATAGCCCTTCCGATTGTGCGAAGGCCGGCAGCGCCGGCAACGCACACAGCATGGTTGCTCCCATTAGACCCGCATGCAGGAAGCCTCTGCGGCTGAACATTCTCGTCAAAACCATTTTTTGAACCCCTTTTATCTGTGTTTGCCCAGTTCCGGATGAGATCGGCACTCCCCGACCATGACGATGCTCAATCGCCAAACGCCACCGTCATCTCTATTTCCACCGCTGCGTTGCGCGGCAACTCGGCGACACCCACCGCCGCACGCGCGTGACGGCCTGCATCACCAAAGATCTGCACCAGAAGATCGGATGCGGCGTCGATCACCTTTGGCTGGGCGTTGAACCCGCGCGCCGACGCCACATAGCCGTTCATCTTCAGGATGCGCTCGATCCTGTCGAGCGAACCCAGCGCCGCCTTGAGACAGGCAAGGCCCTGCAGAATGCAGATGCGCGCCTCTTCCCTGGCGGTCTCCAGATCGACTTCGCCGCCCACTTTGCCGAAGACGCGCACCTCGCCATCGACCTTCGGCATCTGGCCGCTGACATAGGCAATACCATTATGCAGAGTAACGGGCAGATAATTGAAGGACGGGGAAGCGGCCTCCGGTAGCGTAATGCCAAGTTCTGTGAGCCGGCTCTCGATCATACGGTTTCTCCTTTTCCGATCAGCTCGGCCACGACGTCATCCAGCGAATAGGCCGGCGCGTAACCCGTATCGTCGCGGAAGCGCTGGTCGCTGATAAGCGGGAAAATGAGCTGGGGCGGCTCGATCCTGTGCTTCACGCGGTAGCCCGGCACGGCAGCCTCTGCCTTCGCGGCGATCTCGCTCAGCGAAGCCGTGAAACCGTTGATGTTGTACACGGCTTCCAGTTTTCTCGGGCTGCCAAGGGCAAGCAGAGCGGCATGGGCGACATCCGCCACATGCATCAGGTCGATGCGCTCGTTGTGGAACGCAACTTCGTGGACCGCCCCCGGGGCGGCATTGCGGACGACACCGGCAATGGCGCTGGCGGCGCCCTGGTACCAGAGCCCTGGTCCAAGCAGCAGCGACATGCGCAAGCCGACGACGTCCATCGCGTAACGGTCGCGATAATATTGCGCCAGGTCTTCGCAAAGCACCTTGGTCAGGCCGTAGAAGGTTGTCGGGCACCGCTGATCCCCCTCGTCCACCCTCTCCTTCGCGTATAAATCAGCCGCGCCGTAGACCACGGTGGAATCCGCCCACACCACACGGCGGATGCCCTCCCTGCGCGCGGCCTCCAGCGTGTGGCGAAATCCTTCGACATTGACCGCCATAGCCTTGTCGGAATCCGCGTCTCCCCCGCGCATCAGGCCCTTGTTGCCGGCCGCATAGGCAGCGGTCGTCACCACGGCACCGGCGCGCGTGTCGCGGATCGCTGCGGCGATCGCCTCCCGTTCCTCCACCGTTCCGAGCGTCTCCCCGAAACGCCCCTGGCAAGCGGCAAGCAGGTTCTCTCGCATCGGTGGCCCGTAGACATGCGGCGTCAGACCCGCCGCAAGCAGTGCCCGGACAATATGGGAGCCGACAAAGCCCCTGCCCCCGATCACGAGAACTGGCCTGGCAGGATCAAAGAAGTCAGAGGTCGAGATCATCGCGGATACATGCCTTGTAGTGCTCGGTGCCGACCTTGCTCAGAGGCGGAACCACCTTGGCGCAATCGTCAATCGCAAAGGGACAACGGGTGCGGAAAACGCAGCCCGAAGGGGGATTGGACGGGCTTGGGATCTCTCCCCTCAGTATATAGCGTTTGCTCTTGGCTACGCCCGGCGCTGCTTGAAGAAGGGCTGCTGTATAGGGGTGGCGGGGTTTGCTGTAGAGCGCGTCGGTGAAGGCGATCTCCATCACGCGGCCGAGATAGAGCACCATCACACGGTCCGTAACCGCCTCGACCACCGAGAGATCATGGCTGATAAACATCAGCGTCAGGTCGAGTTCGGCCTGCAATGTCTGGAGGAGGTTCAGAACCTCCGCCTGGATCGACACGTCGAGCGCCGAGACGGGTTCGTCCGCGACGATGAAGCTCGGATTCGAGGCAAGCGCACGGGCGATAGCGATACGTTGCCGCTGCCCGCCTGAGAACATGCGCGGATAACGCTTCATGTGGTCGCCCGAAAGCCCGACCTTCTCCAGAAGCGCGACTACGGCTTCCCTTGCGGCAGTGCCTTTAAGACCGCGATGGAGCGAGAGAGGCTCCATCAGCGCGTCACCGATGGTCATGCGGGCATTCAGGCTCGCGAATGGATCCTGGAAGATCATTTGCATATGGCGCCTGAAGCGTCGCATCTCGCCGGCATTGAGCGACTGGAGCCGATGGCCGTCGAAAACCACCTCGCCCCTCGTGGGCTCGATCAGCCGCAGGATCAGCCTGCCGAGCGTCGACTTGCCGGAGCCGGATTCACCAACAACGCCAAGCACCTCCCCCCGCCCGATATCGAGATCGACGCTTTCGACCGCCTTCACCGGCGGCTTGGCCTGAGCGAGAAACCCGCCACGGGATTCGAAATATTTGCTGAGACCGCGCGCCGAAACGAGCGGAGCCCTGGCCTCCTGCTCAGCCACCTGCGGCAAGGTGAGTTGATCGAGGGAAGACATCAAAGCTCGATCTCCTTCCAGCGCAGGCATCGCGTCACATGATCCTCACCCACGGCTTCCAGAGCCGGCTCTATGGCCTTGCACCTCTCGGCCGCGAAGGCGCAGCGGGAATGGAAGCGACATCCGAGGGGCGGGGAAAGCGGATTGGGAAGCGTACCTGGTATGGGGCGCAGCTTGCGACGCCCGCCCGAAGCGTCGCGCCTGCTTGGAATGCAATCGAGCAGCGCCCGCGTATAGGGATGGCGAGGCCGTGCCAGGACGGTCTTCACCGGCCCCTCCTCCACGACCTGGCTGGCATACATCACCGCGACCCGGTCGGCGATCTCGTCCACGAGCTTCAAGTCGTGCGTCACGAAGATCATCGCCATGCGGCGCTCGCCTTGCAGACGTTTCAGGAGCGCGATGATCTGCGCCTGGATGGTCACGTCGAGCGCTGTCGTTGGTTCATCGGCGATGAGCAGCCGCGGATCGCAGGCCAGCGCCACCGCGATCATCACGCGCTGCCGCATCCCGCCTGAAAGCTGGTGCGGGTAGTTGTCGATGCGCTGCTCGGGATCGGAAATGCCTACCTGCCTAAGAAGATCGAGCGCCTGTTCCCTCGCCTGCCGTCTGTCGAGCCCCTTGTGGATGCGGATGGGTTCCGCGATCTGGTCGCCGATGGTGAAGACTGGATTGAGGCTCGACATCGGATCCTGGAAGATCATCGCGATATCGTGTCCCCGCACACGCTGCATGGCAGCCTCGGAAAGACCGAGAACATCAACCACCTTACCGTTGCGGTCGCAGAACTCGATCGATCCTCCGACTACCCGGGCTGTGGTTCGCGACAGGAGCCGCATCACGGTCAGCCCGGTTACGGATTTGCCGGAGCCGGATTCGCCCACGACCGCCAGGGTTTCGCCCTCGCTCACGCTAAGGCTGACGCCGTTGACCGCCTTCACGACGCCCGCTTCGGTAAAGAAATGCGTCTTGAGATCGCGCACCATCAAGACGGGGCGTTGCAGCTGACCTAGCGGCTTGATCGGATCAGGAGACAGCATAACGGGCCAGTGCATCCTCATCGATTTCGATGCCAAGTCCCGGCCCCTCCGGCACCGCGACGAACCCGTCCTTTACGAGGATAGGCTCCTTCAATAGTTCGGTCCGCAACGGGTTGGCACCCAGGTCGTATTCCAGAAGGACCGGCTTGGGGATATTGTCGGAATGCGGATAGGCCGGCAACGAGGCAATGTAGTGCAACCCGGCAGCCAAGCCGACCGCGCCGCCCCACACATGGGGCGAGAGGCGCAAATGGTTCGCATAAGCCAGATCGGCGATTTTCCGCCCCTGCCAGAACCCTCCGCATAACGAGAGATCGGGCTGCAGGATATCGATCGCACCGAGATCCGTCAGGCGCTTGAAGTCGAAGACCGTATACAGCGCCTCACCTGTCGCAATCGGCATCGTCGCCCGCGCGCGCAGCCGGGCAAAGCCTTCGAAATCCTGCGGGCTCAAAGGCTCTTCGAGCCAGCCGATGCGGTATGGCCTGAGCCGTTCCATCGCCTCGAGCGCGAGGTCGAGCGTATAATTGGAATTGATATCCGCCATGAGCTCGACATCATCGCCCAGGACCTCGCGGGCGATGGCCACGCGCTCCTCATCGCTCTCCGGCCCGAGGCCAATCTTGATCTTCACCGCCGGATAGCCTGCCGCGGCCATCGCCTCGATCTGCGGGCGAAAATCCTCGCGTGGCGTCTCGGTCAGATATCCGCCCGAAGCATAGATCGGCACTCGGTCGATGCGCTGGCCGCCGATCAGCTTGCAGACAGGCAGCCGCGTAAGCTTTCCCATGGCATCCTTGGCCGCCATGTCGATACCGCTGATGGCGGACATCATGCCGTTCTGAATGCCGAAGTGATAATGGCGGGCAAGGATACGGGAAAAGACATGTTCGCAATCGAACACATCCGTTCCCTTCAGATAGCTCGAAAGAAGCGGCTCATAAGCTTTGTTTACCGCCGGGATACCCCAGGCCTCGCCATGACCGACCGTTCCGTCCACCAGGGTCATGCGCACCAGGGTCGACTGCCGGCCAGCGGCGAGGGACTTCGACATCCCGTAAGCCTTCCCGGCTCCCAGCGGCACGCTCAAGGCGATGAATTCGATTGATCTGATTTCCAAGCCCGCGCCTCCCAAAACGCATTACGGCTTTAGAAAGCCGAGGTGATCCAATAGCAGATCAATTTCGACCTATATGTGAACCATTTTGCGGCCAAAGAGCAAGAGGCTACTTTCATTTTCCCAGCGATGCGGTCTATCCTCCTTGCATTGAGACAAGTATGGAGGATGGAAAAGCCGATGCAGGATATGCCCCCGATCTGGTCCGACCTTACGCCGGACGAGCATGAATTCCAGTATAACCCGCAAAAGGCATTTCCCGATTTTGCCCAATCCCGCACGCTGCGCGAACCGGCCAATTCCAAAGCCAGGGCGGAACTAAAGCAGTACCGCGATATTGCCTTTGGCGACCATCCGCTGCGCAAGATCGACGTTTACCCGGCCAATTCTTCCGGGCCGTCGCCGGTCCATATCTTCTTCCATGGTGGATATTGGCGGGCTCAGGATAAGGAAGGCTTTGCTTATATCGCCCCCATGCTGGTGGAGCGCGGCATCACCACCGTAATCGCAAACTACGAATTGTGCCCGGACTCCACCCTGGACGGGGTGGTCGATTCCGCTCTTGCAGCGGTCGAATGGGTTCACCGCAACATTGCCGAGCACGGCGGCGACCCGATGAGGATCAGCCTGTCCGGCCACTCCGCCGGCGCCCATCTGGTCGCGGAGGTCCTGGCGGCGGACTGGCAGGCTAGGAACCTCGACCCGGCATTCATAACAGGCGCTGTCGCGGTGAGCGGCATCTATGATCCCGAACCGGCCATGCTGACGACCGTCAACGAACAATTGCGCCTGACGCGGGAGATCGCGGCGCGACACAATGTGGAGAAGCGCCCCCCGCTTGTGAAATGCCCGGTCTCGCTTTTTGTCGGCGGCCGCGAGCCCTGGCATTGGATAGACCAGACCTATCGCTATGCTCATCACCTGCATCGAAACGGCATCATCGCGGAAGTGCATGTTCTGCCGCGCTTCGGCCATTTCGACATCCTCTTGGACTTCATGGAGCCGGAAAGTCTGATCGGCGCAGCGCTGGTCGAGAGGAGCCTCAGCAAGTGACCGATACCGATCTCCGCCTTGCCGTTTATGATATCGACACCGGCAACAAGCCACTTGCCGTGAAGACCGTCGGGACTGGCTTCGCTTTCGCGGTTGCAAGCGAACTCCATCTTTCCGGCACGGATGGCGAACGGCGGCTAACCCTGGGCGACGGCCAGTTTCTGGATGGTTCCTTCGAGATTGCGGGAGCAGGCTGGCTGTTCGAGCTTGCACCGATCGGACAATCTCTGCTGGAGGGCGCGGGTACGGTTCCCGTTCTCTCCCACCGCATCGAGCTTGACTTCCAAGGTCCGTACATTTTGCGGGCTGATCAGGTTGCCTCCAACCCTGGCGCGCAGACGCCTCTCCATGGCCATCGCGGGCCCGGCATCAGGCGGCTGATCGCCGGGCGCATTCTGGCCACCATCGGCACCACGGTCGAATGTTTTGAAGCAGGTCGCGCCTGGTACGAGACCGGGCGGGATTGGGTCATCGGCCGCAACATCCATTCGGGCGAAAATATCTTCGTTCGCGTCATGGTGTTGCCTGCCGAACTGAAAGGCGGAAAGTCGTCCTTCGTGCCGGCCAATGCCGAGGAGGCCGATCGGCCGCGCTCCGTAAACCAGCGACTTCTGGGCGAGTTTGACCTGCGTCTATGAGCCGCCGAAATGCATGAGCCCCGCCGATACCAGCTGCATGATGGAGAGCATATCTCCGGGCCGTATGCTCCCGCTTCACCTTCAGCGCCGCCCTCTGGGTCGCGTCGCCAAAACGTTGCGGATCGAGAAGCTCGAATGGATCCGCAAGACGCCCGGCAAGGACGAAAGGATATCCTTGTGAATGCGCTCGAATTCGCCGGCATTTTCGACCTCGACGCGCAGCAGATAATCTGAACCGCCGGTCATCAGGAAACATTCGCGGATCTCCGGATGCATGCACACCGCGGACTCGAAACGATCGAGATACTCCTCTGTCTGCCGCTCTAGCGTGATATTGATGATGACGGCAATCGTCGCCTCGACATTCGACGTATCCACCAGGGCCGTATAACCGCGAATTACGCCCGCTTGCTCCATCAGCTTGATCCGCCGCAAACAGGCCGAGGGTGAAAGCCCGACCTTGCCGGCGAGGGCTACGTTGCTCATGCGGGCATCAACCCGCAGGAGGCGTAGAATATTGCGATCGATCGCATCCAGCGCCTTCATGCCAGATTGTTCCAAAAATTCGTTGATCCTGCGGAAACATCCTATTCATGCGCAATAACAGATTACCATTTCGTACGCAATTTCACGATCTTTTCATTAGTCTCTCGTCCGACGGGGGACTCGAATGGATAGTGCGATTTTGGATCACCGGCCTCACGAAGAAAGCGCTCTGCAGGGCGCCTCGGGCTATCTGACCATTGACCTTGGTGCTCTTGCCCGCAATTACGAAAAGCTGTCGGCGGAGGTCGCGCCGGCGCAGGCGGCTGCGGTCGTCAAGGCCGATGCCTATGGGCTCGGCGCGGAGCGCGTCGCCAGGAAACTCTACGAGCATGGCTGCCGCCATTTCTTTGTCGCTCAGTTCGTCGAGGCAGAGCGCCTCCGGCCGCTTCTTTCCCCGGATGCGGCCATCTTCGTGCTGAACGGCCTGCAGCCCGGAAACGAGATCCCCTGTGCGGAGGGCGGTATAGTCCCCGTTATCAATTCACTGGAACAGCTTCAGCAATGGGCGAGCGCAACTGCCCACCTCAAGCGCCGTCTGCCAGCCGTGTTGCAGTTCGATACCGGCATGTCGCGCCTTGGCGTGCCGCCGCAGGATCGGGCGGCACTTTCGGCCATTTTGAAAACCTGCGGCATGGTCGAAATCCTGTTCATGATGAGCCATCTCGCTTCCGCCGACGATGCCGGCAGTGAACAGAATGGCGAGCAGCTTGCCGAGATGCATCGCGTTGCCGAGGAATTCCCTGAATTCGACATCTGCTTTGCAAATTCAGGCGGTGTTTTCCTGGGAAATTCCTATCATGGCGCCCTCGCCCGCCCCGGTATCGCGCTTTACGGCGGGGCACCCACAGCCGGCAAGCCAAATCCGATGGAGCCCGTCGTGCGCCTGGATGTCGCTGTGGTGCAAACGCGAACGGTGCCCGCGGGTACACGCGTTGGCTACGGCGCCACCTACGTCACGGCGCGTGAGACGCGCCTCGCCACCATTGCTGCGGGCTACGCAGACGGCCTGCCGCGCAGCCTGAGCAACCGAGGCGCCGTCTATTGTGACGGCGTCCGTCTGCCAATGGTGGGGCGCGTGTCGATGGACAGCATCACCGTCGATGTCTCCACCCTGCCGGAGGGGCGGCTCGGCTTTGGCTCGCTGGTTGAGGTGCTTGGGCCCAACCAGACGCTGGAGGATGTCGCCCGCGACGCGGGCACGATTTCCTACGAGATCCTGACCGGGCTCGGTCATCGCTATCACCGGCTATACCGCTGAAATATCTTCTGGGGGAAACATGAAAGTCATTGTTTTGGGTGCCGGTATAATCGGCGTGACGTCGGCCTATCAGCTGGCGAAGGCGGGCCATGAGGTCATCGTGGTCGACCGGCAGGCTGGCCCGGCTCTGGAGACCAGCTTCGCCAATGCCGGCGAGGTGTCCTTCGGCTATTGCTCGCCATGGGCAGCACCGGGCATTCCGGTCAAGGCGGTGAAGTGGCTGTTCATGCAGCACGCGCCGCTGATCCTGCGGCCCAAGGTCGATGCGGCCATGCTGTCATGGCTGGTCCAGATGCTCGCCAACTGCACGTCCAGCCGCTATGCGATCAACAAGAGCCGCATGCTGCGCCTGGCCGACTACAGCCGCATCTCGCTGGCGGAGCTGCGCGCCGAAACGGCCATATCCTATGACGAGCGCATGCAGGGCACGCTGCAGCTGTTCCGCACCCAGCAGCAGCTCGACGCCTCGGCCAAGGATGTGAAGGCACTGGCCGCCGACGGCATCCCCTATGAAGTGCTCGACCGGGACGGTTGCATCCGCGTCGAGCCGGCGCTCGCCCATGTGCGCGACAGGATCGTCGGCGGCCTTCTGACGCCGAAGGACGAGACCGGCGACTGCTTCAAATTCGCCAATGCGCTCGCCGAAAAAGCCGCAGCGCTCGGCGTGAGCTTCGCCTATGGCACGAAGATCAAGGGCCTGGATGTGGAAGGCGGCCGGGTTCGCGCCGTCGTGACCGAGCGGGGACGGCTTGCCGCCGATGCGGTTGTCGTCGCGCTCGGCAGCTATTCGCCGCTCCTGCTCAGGCCGTTCGGNATCCGCCTGCCCGTCTATCCGGTCAAGGGCTATTCGCTGACGATCCCGATCACCGATGCCGCGCGCGCGCCGGAATCGACCGTCATGGACGAAACCTACAAGATCGCGATCACCCGGCTCGGCGACCGCATCCGCGTCGGCGGCATGGCGGAGATTTCCGGCTACACCAA
>NZ_JAEQ01000019.1 GCF_000518985.1 Chelativorans sp. J32 | reverse complement strand
GGACCCGCCGTCGAAAGCGCCTGAAGCCGCAGCGTGATCGCAATCTCGCCGCGGCCTGCCACCGACAGGTTCTCGAAGCGCAGCTGCCGCCCGGCGACCACCGGCGTCACCTCCGCATCACCCACCCGCGCCGAGCCTTCCACATAGCGGAAGCCGGCCGGGATCGTGTCGACCACCGTCAGGCCCGAGGCCAGGGAGCCGGCATTGTTGGTCACGCGGATGGTGAACGGCGCCTGCTCGCCGCGCCGGATGAAGCGAAGATTCGCAACCTTCGTCACCGTGATGTCGCTCGCCGCGACAGGCAGGGTGATGATCGAGGTCGAGGTGTCGGAGATGATCTCGCCGCTGCTGGCCTGGCCACGCGCCGTCGCCGCATTGGAGGTGGCATCCTGAATCCCGGCGGCATTCTCGATGTCGCGCTCGGTCAGCGTGTAGGTCGCTGTGAAGACCTGGCTCGCACCGGGGGCCAGGGTGACCGGGTCCGGCTGGAACCGGGACAAGGTGCCCGCCGCCGGCTGGCCGTTGAAGGTCGGCCCGGCATCCACCGGCCACACATCCGTGACCGTCTGGCCGCCGTCATTGCTGACGGTGAAGCTGTAGGTCACCGTGTCGCCGACGCTGGCAAAGCCGTTGCCGTCCACATCGTTGAAGGTGCCGGTCTTCACGATCACCAGGCTGGCCGGCTGTGGCAGGACCACCACCGTGTCCGGCGGGCTTTCCACCGGCGGGCCGTCGGGCGGCGTGCCGGTGCCGGTCGCCGTGTTCTCCACCTGGCCGGCGTCGATCTCCGCCTGGGTTGGCGTGTAGGTCGCCGTGAAGGTGACCGTTGCGCCCGGCGCCAATGTCTGCGGCCCGGGGGTGACCGAGATCCCGGCATTGGCCAATAGCGGGTCGTTGACCGTCACATCGGTCATCGTCACCGTGCCGGTGTTCGCCACCACGAAAGTATAGGTGATCGACTCGCCCGCATCGAGGAAGCCGTCGCCATCCTCGTCATTGAGCGTGGCCGTCTTCTCGATCGTCAGGGCAGAGGTCTGTTCCGGCGGCACGACAACCGTATCCGGCGGGCTTTCCACCGGCGGACCGTCCGGCGGCGTGCCGGTGCCGGTCGCTGTGTTCTCCACGCGGCCGCGTCGATGTCGGCCTGGGTCGGCGTGTAGGTTGCCGTGAAGGTCGCGACCTCGCCCGGCGCCAGCGTCTGCGGCCCCGGCGTCACCGAGATATTGGCGTTGGCGAGCAGCGGATCGTTGACCGTCACATCGGTCATCGTCACCGTGCCGGTGTTCTCCACCCGGAACGAGTAGCTGATGGTCTCGCCTAGATCGATCAGCCCGTCGCCGTCGAGGTCGTTCAGCGTACCGGTCTTCACGATCGTCAGGGCCGAGGTCTGTTCCGGCGGAACGACAACCGTGTCCGGCGGACTTTCAATCGGTGGACCGTCCGGCGGCGTTCCGGTGCCCGTCGCTGTGTTCTCCACGCGGCCGGCATCGATGTCGGCCTGGGTCGGCGTGTAGGTTGCCGTGAAGGTCGCGACCTCACCCGGCGCCAGCGTCTGCGGCCCCGGCGTTACCGAGATATTGGCGTTGGCGAGCAGCGGATCGTTGACCGTCACGCCGGTCATCGTCACCGTGCCGGTGTTCTCCACCCGGAACGAGTAGCTGATGGTCTCGCCGAGATCGATCAGCCCGTCGCCGTCGAGGTCGTTCAACGTGCCGGTCTTCACGATCGTCAGTCCCGGCGTGCGTTCCGGCGGCACGACAACCGTATCCGGCGGGCTTTCCACCGGCGGGCCATCGGGCGGCGTGCCGGTGCCGGTCGCCGTGTTCTCCACCCGGCCCGCGTCGATGTCGGCCTGGGTCGGCGTGTAGGTCGCCGTGAAGGTGGCGACTCCGCCCGGCGCCAGCGTCTGTGGGCCGGGGGTGACGGCAATATTGGCGTTCGCCAGCAACGGATCGTTCACCGTCACGCCGGTCATCGTCACCGTGCCGGTGTTCTCCACGCGGAACGAGTAGCTGATGGTCTCGCCGAGATCGATCAGCCCGTCGCCGTCCAGATCATTGAGCGTGCCGGTCTTCTGGATGCGCAAGCCCGGCGTCTGTTCCGGCGGCACGACAATCGTGTCCGGCGGGCTTTCCACCGGCGGGCCATCGGGCGGCGTGCCGGTGCCGGTCGCCGTGTTCTCCACGCGGCCCGCGTCGATGTCGGCCTGGGTTGGCGTGTAGGTCGCCGTGAAGGTCGCGACCTCGCCCGGCGCCAGCGTCTGCGGGCCGGGGGTGACGGCAATATTGGCGTTCGCCAGCAACGGGTCGTTCACCGTCACGCCGGTCATCGTCACATTGCCGATGTTCTCGACCACGAAGGTGTAGGTGATGGTCTCGCCGAGATCGATGAGCCCGTCGCCGTCATTGTCGTTGAGCGTGCCGGTCTTCTCGATGCGCAAGCCCGAGGTCTGGTCCGGCGGCACGACAACCGTGTCCGGCGGGCTTTCCACCGGCGGGCCATCGGGCGGCGTGCCGGTGCCGGTCGCCGTGTTCTCCACGCGGCCCGCATCGATGTCGGCCTGGGTTGGCGCATAAGTGGCCGTGAAGGTCGCAACTCCCCCCGGCGCCAGCGTCTGCGGCCCCGGCGTCACGGAAATATTGGCGTTGGCGAGCAGCGGATCGTTCACCGTCACGCCGGTCATCGTCACCGTGCCGGTGTTCTCCACCCGGAAGGAATAGGTGATCGTTTCACCTGGATCGATGAGCCCGTCGCCGTCGAGGTCATTCAGCGTGCCAGTCTTCACGATCGTCAGCCCCGGCGTCAGGTCCGGCGGAACGACAACCGTGTCCGGCGGGCTTTCCACCGGCGGGCCGTCGGGCGGCGTGCCGGTGCCGGTCGCCGTGTTCTCCACGCGGCCCGCGTCGATCTCCGCCTGGGTCGGCGTGTAGGTTGCCGTGAAGGTGGCGACCTCACCCGGCGCCAAAGTCTGCGGTCCGGGGGTGACGGCGATATTGGCATTCGCCAGCAGCGGGTCGTTCACCGTCACGCCGGTCATCGTCACCGTGCCGGTGTTCTCCACCCGGAACGAGTAGCTGATGGTCTCGCCAAGGTCGAGGAGCCCGTCGCCGTCGAGATCGTTGAGCGTGCCGGTCTTTACGATCGTCAGCCCCGGCGTCTGGTCCGGCGGGACGACAACCGTATCCGGCGGGCTTTCAATCGGCGGGCCATCTGGCGGCGTGCCGACGCCCGTCGCCGTGTTCTCCACGCGGCCGGCATCGATGTCGGCCTGGGTCGGCGTGTAGGTCGCCGTGAAGGTGGCAACCCCGCCCGGCGCCAGCGTCTGCGGCCCCGGCGTCACCGAGATATTGGCGTTGGCGAGCAGCGGATCGTTCACCGTCACGCCGGTCATCGTCACTGTGCCGGTGTTCTCCACCCGGAAGGAATAGGTGATGGTCTCGCCGAGATCGAGGAGCCCGTCGCCGTCATTATCGTTGAGCGTGCCGGTCTTCACGATCGTCAGCCCCGGCGTCCGGTCCGGCGGCACGACAACCGTATCCGGCGGGCTTTCCACCGGCGGGCCATCTGGCGGCGTGCCGACGCCGGTCGCCGTGTTCTCCACGCGGCCGGCATCGATGTCGGCCTGGGTCGGCGCATAGGTTGCCGTGAAGGTCGCGACCCCGCCCGGCGCCAGCGTCTGCGGGCCGGGGGTGACGGCGATATTGGCGTTGGCCAGCAGCGGGTCGTTCACCGTCACGCCGGTCATCGTCACATTGCCGGTGTTCTCCACGCGGAAGGAATAGGTGATGGTCTCGCCGAGATCGATCAGCCCGTCGCCGTCACTGTCGTTGAGCGTGCCGGTCTTCACGATCGTCAGCCCCGGCGTCAGGTCCGGCGGCACGACAACCGTGTCCGGCGGGCTTTCCACCGGCGGGCCATCTGGCGGCGTGCCGGTGCCGGTGGCCGTGTTCTGCACGCGGCCCGCATCGATCTCCGCCTGGGTTGGCGTGTAGGTGGCCGTGAAGGTGGCGGTCGCGCCCGGCGCGAGCGTCTGCGGCCCCGGCGTCACCGCGATATTGGCGTTGGCCAGCAGCGGGTCGTTCACCGTCACGCCGGTCATCGTCACATTGCCGATGTTCTCGACCACGAAGGTGTAGGTGATGGTCTCGCCCGGATCGAGGAGCCCGTCGCCGTCGAGATCGTTCAGCGTGCCCGTCTTCTCAAGGCGCAAGCCCGAGGTCCGGTCCGGCGGCACGACAACCGTATCCGGCGGGCTTTCCACCGGCGGGCCGTCGGGCGGCGTGCCGGTGCCCGTCGCCGTGTTCTCCACCTGGCCGGCATCGATCTCCGCCTGGGTCGGCGTGTAGGTCGCCGTGAAGGTGGCCACGCCACGCGGCGCCAGCGTCTGCGGCCCGGGCGTTACCGAGATATTGGCGTTGGCCAGCAGCGGATCGTTCACCGTCACGCCGGTCATCGTCACATTGCCGGTGTTCTCCACGCGGAAGGAATAGGTGATGGTCTCGCCCGGATCGAGCAAGCCGTCGCCGTCGAGGTCGTTCAGCGTGCCGGTCTTCACGATCGTCAGCCCCGGCGTCAGGTCCGGCGGCACGACAACCGTGTCCGGCGGGCTTTCCACCGGCGGCCCGTCGGGCGGCGTGCCGACGCCGGTCGCCGTGTTCTCCACCTGGCCGGCATCGATCTCGGCCTGGGTCGGCGTGTAGGTCGCCGTAAAGGTGGCGACGCCACCCGGCGCCAGCGTCTGCGGCCCGGGCGTTACCGAGATATTGGCGTTGGCGAGCAGCGGATCGTTGACCGTCACATCGGTCATCGTCACATTGCCCGTATTCTCCACCCGGAACGAATAGCTGATGGTCTCGCCCGGATCGAGCAGGCCGTCGCCGTCCAGATCGTTCAGCGTGCCCGTCTTCTCGACGGTTAGCTGCGGGTCCTGGTCGTCATTGGTGATGGTGCAGATCGCGTTCTGCCCATTGGCCAGGGTCAGCTGATTGCCGGCCATCTCCTGCGCCGCACCGCCGTCGATGGCGCAGCTATAGAGGCTTGCCACATAATTGGGCAGGCCGTCCTCGCCCAGCGTGTAGGTGCCGGCGGGAACCGAGGCATTGGTGACCGCGGCCGATCCCATCACCCCTTCGATCACCTCGGTCAGCGGCGCCACGCCCGTCGCCCGCAGCGTGAAGTCCGCCGCCGTCGCAACCCCTTCATTGTCGTTCACGACGACCTTGCGCAGCGTGATCTTCGGCTGGCAGATCGCATCCGTGTTGATCTGCGCCATGAAGGCCTGAGCGCCGGGCCCGGACTTCACGTGGACGATGATCTCGTTGAGCCCGCTGCGCCAGCTGCCGGCCATCGAGCCCGTGGCTCCGCCCGCTGCGGTAAAGCCGGCATAGAAATAGGGGTCCCCTCCTCCGTAGTTCGAGCGAATGCCCTGCGGCTGGCCGTTCACCCAGACCTCGTAGACTGCGTTGTCCGAGTAGAAACTCATGTCGAGGCTGAGGCTCGACGGATCCACGGCCGAATCCAGATTGAAAATGTAGCGATAGAAGATGTCGTACGAGATCTGGGGGTTCGGATGCGCCGCGGTCGAGCTGTTGGAAATCCAGCCGGCATTGCCGAAGGGAGAGGTCATGTAGACGGCCGGCGGGTTGGTGACCACCGTCGCCCCGCCCCAGGTCAGCCCCGCCGGCGGCGCACCGGTGACATTGGTCGTGGTCAGCGCCACCTGCCAGTAATTGTCGAAGCCGGTCGTCTTCCTGCCGCCCGTACCATTATAGGCCGTGTTGAAGAACGCGCCCGGCGTCGAGCACGACACCGTTTCCGGGAAACTCGGCGTATAGGGCGGCGTCGGCGTCGTCACCGAACAGGCCGCGCAATCCTCCGGCACGTCGCCGCCGCTGATCAGGTTGCGGATCTCGGTGATGCCTAGCGGGATGGGCGCGGCCACCGTCAGGTCGATCTCGACCACGGCTTCGCCGCCGACCGGCACTTCCGGTACGGTCAGGAGCACCGTCGAGGCCCCGGCGACCGGATCGGTGAAGCCGTCGGCGCCCACGACACGCGTCATGGTCGCGCCATTCGGGATGTTCTCGATGAACTCGAAGTTCTCGAAGGCCCCGCCGCTTTCATGCGTCACCGTCACCCGGTAGGTCATGACCTCGCCAGGCTCGGCCACATTGTTGGCGGTGATGCTCTCGCCCACCAGCTCCTTGACGACGCTCACCTGAGGCTCGCCGGGCACGTTGGTGAACAGGCACCGGATGTCGGCCTCCGGCCGCACATTGGCCGCCGGAATCGTGATCGCCGGCGAGGCGAAGCTGCCGATCACCGTCGGATTGCCGGTCGTCCCCGCATTCTGGTCGGTGCAGACCGCGGACTCCGCGCTCCAGCCGGCCGGGACAACCTCGCTCAGCACCAGGTCCCTACCGGGAACCGAATTGTAGTCGGACGAAGAGACGGCGGTCCCCGCCTCGGTCGTCGTCAGCGTGGTGCTGGGCACGGCGGTGCCGCCCGCCTCCACCACATTGGTCATGTCGATCTGGAAGCTGCCCGTCCCCTCCTCGCTTACCTTCGACACCGTCAAACATGCCGGGCGGACGTAAAGCAGGTGAGCGATTTGGTCCCCGGAGCTGATATTCGTGGCGGAGAGTCTGAGCGAGGTGATCACGCCGTCGGAATCGAAGCGAAAGACGCCATTATGATTGTTGGTCGTCGAAGGCGCGCGGCTGATAATGCCTGATCCATTGTGGACCAGCTCGCCGGAAATCTTGATCAGCTGGCTGACCGTTGCGGTGCTGCCGGCGCCCAAGCTCACGGCCACCTGCGCGCCTGTCGAGTTCGCGTCTATGTCTTGGACCGCGAATTGAAACCACCTGGCCGGCACGGGCTGACTGAAATTCCATTGGATGGTGTAGTTGCCGCCGAGAGTCGACCACGGACGTCCGCTGTTCCAGCCGTTCGCTGACGTCTTTGTAACGGTGCCGCTGACTGGCAGCGGTGCCAACGTGAACGTTGCACTCTGCGCCACTTGGCGCGGAGAGCACATACCGGAAGTGGGCGGCGGCTCCATCGTGTCCGTGTCGCTGGCCTCGTTATTGGACAGATCGGGGTCGGTAATCCCGTCGGGCGCGGTCACCGTCGCCGTGTTGGTGAAGTCGCCGGTCTGACTCGCCGGCACGCCTAAGGAGAGCGTGTAGGTGACGGAGGAACCCGCCGGCAGGTTGGCCGTCGTGTTGATGGCGCCCGTGCCGCTCGGGACGGCGCAGACAGCCCCACCGGTTTCATTGCCGCAGGTCCAGGTGGCGTTGGTAACACCCGCCGGCAGCGGATCGCTGATTTCTGCGGCTCCCACCGGCCCGGGGCCGGCGTTGCTGACGACGATGGTATAGGTGGCGTCGAGGCCCGGCGTGTAGGTCGTCACGCCGTCATCCTTGGTGATCGACAGGTCTGCTTCGCAAGGCGCGTTGCCGGCAAAGACGAAATTGTCGATGAAGAGGCCGGTATTGAAAGGTCCCGGGGCGGCGCTGTTGACGAACTGGACCGTCGCCTCCGTGCCCGCCGCCACGAAAGTGTAGCGGTACGTGCTCCAGGTAACTGAATTTTGTGGTGTGTTAGGAAGACCGGCATTTCCGTTACTGACAGCATCGGCTGCGGGCGCCAGTGTCGCGATCGTTACCGGTGTGATCCCGGCCCCGTTGCCCAGCTGAACCGCCGCCGTCGAACCCGTTCTCGACAACCCGGAATAATCAATCGAAAACGTATATTGCTGGCCCGGCACCAACCCGGTGAAAGTCTGCCTGACTGTTGCAGGTGCCGTGCCCCAGAGATCGATGCTCTGTGCGCCCTCGCTTGCATTGTTGAAGTAGCGCAGCCTGTCCACGGTGCCGCCGACAATCTGCCAGCCGTCGATGGGTGCCGTGCTTGTGCGCCAGATGGCGTAGCCGTTCACATAAGCTGTATTCTCGCCCGGGCCTTGCGGCGTCGTCTGGATGTTTGGGGTTTCGAAAGAGCCATTGGTGGCGATATTGCAGGCGTTCGGGGTCGGATCCGGCGGAAACGTGAACTGCGTGTTGGTGTCGCTCGCCGTGTTGTTCGCCGGGTCGCTATCGGTCATCCCGGCAGGCGCAGCCACCGTGGCCGTGTTCGTCAGATTGCCGCCGAAGCCGACCGGCACGGTCATGCTCAGCGTGTAGGTGACGGAAGAGCCCGCGGGCAGGTCGGCGGTCGTGCTGATTCCGCCCGTGCCGCTTGCCGCGCCGCATGCAGCGCCACCGGTCTCGCCGCCGCAAGTCCAGCTTGCGGTGCTAATGCCGGCAGGGAGCGGATCGCTCACCTGCGCGCCGAGCGCGTCGGCAGGACCGTTGTTGCTGACCACAATGGTGTAATTGAGCGTGCCGCCGGGCGTGTAAGCCTCCTGACCATCGTCCTTGGTGATGGAGAGGTCGGTCTCACACCCAGTGGTGTCATACTCATAAGTGGCTTGGAACTGGTTGGCAGTCCAAGACTTGGAAACGGTGTGGAATGTCTCCAGCCAGAGACCAACACGGACCTGCCCAGCCGCAAGATCTGCAGCCGCAACGTTTCCAGAGACGGTGAGAACGCGGGTAAATCCAGGGGGATAAGGGCCAGCGGAGGGGCCCATATCGTGCCGGCTGACATCCGAATTACTGGCATCCAAGAGGCTGAGGTGCCCGACATAGCCACTGCCATCGCCCGGTCCATTGTTGGTTACACGAACCGACGCAGTGACCCTAGCCACACCGCTATCGCAAGCAGGGCGAGGTGCACTGAGAGCTGCCGCGACACCGCGGTAGACTTGGAATCCATCCCCGGCGGAAGCGTTAGGGTCGGCGGCAAAGACGCGGGAGCCGCCTGTCCACAGAGCCCCACCACCGCCGGCGAGTGGCGGATAGGCCGCCGGAGCAGCAGCCGGGCGGGGGGCCACGGTATCGGTTGCAGTCGGGGTTCCTGAGAGCTGAGCCTGAGCGGGCATGCCCCACAGAACCAGCGCTCCCAAGGCAAACGCAAAGGCCGCAGCGCGATTAAGCCGGGGGTGCCGATCAATGGAGCATCGGGCAATTTCCCCTGAAAGATTCGTCGCGCGAGCAGGCTCGATGACTACACCACGCGCAAAACGACGCAGCGAAATTGGCTTTCGCATATAAGGGCCCCCTCAAAAATCCATCGACCGGTCGAGGGGGGAACCTCAGTTCACCTAGAGAATGCGCGCGTTCCGCACCGCAGCGCCAACTTCGAGCCCCCCAGCCCGGACGATGTTTGGGGACGGACGATTCACGAAAAGGACAGGCGTGTCTTTCAAAAGACTCCTATGGATTTCAATAAATTCCGGCATTCTGCCATTTTATTCCGGTCCAGACCGCCCTGGTTAAGGATTGATTAAGCGGATTTCCCGCAGCGGCAGGCTTTCCCGCCCGCCCTTTCCATCTTTAGTTGCGAATCACTCTGTCCGGTTGGACGCAAGCGAGGCGATCAGCCGCTCGGGAAAAGGATGCGCAGGTCTTCGCGCGGGGGAAGCCGCCATCGTTCCGTCCAGGGGAGGTCCCCCCTGCCGATCGCGTAGAGCAGGTCGAAGACCTCCCAGTCGGCCGCTCCCGCGCCGGCAAACGCCGCCGCGACAGCCGCAAGCTCGCGCCCCGCTTCGTCCAATGCCGGACGCGTGGTTGCCTCGAGCACGGCCACGACGACGGAAGCTCCTTCGTCGGCAGAAAAATCCTGGCTGAACACCTTGTAATGCGGGTTGGCAATCGAGAGGCCAACCTGGAAGGAGGTGATCCTGCCTGAAGAAAGCTGCTCGCCCAGGAGCGAGGCGAGACGTTCCGCCTCGTCCCCCAATCTTGCCAGGGAGAGGACGAGGGTCGCCGCCGCGCCCGCCTGCCCCCTGCCTGCCCCTGCCAGCCGGCGGCAGGGATATCTGCGAAAGCCGCTGAAGGAGCGGCGCATCTTCGCCGACCAGGATGTCGGCTCGTCCACGAGTTCGCGATAGGCGGCGCTTTCGAGAACGTCGAGCGCCTCGATCTCGTAGAGCGTGAAATAGCGGCGGTCAGCGCCGGAGCCGTTTGCGTAACGCCTGGCGGAGAGAAAGCCGGGAACGCTCAGCCGCTCCGGCACATGCTCGAATGTGTGCCAGCATTCATACTCATCGAGCAGCGCCGGGTCGAAGCCGTTCCACAGGGCGAGGAAGGCAGTGCCTTTTGAAGACATCGGCGCTTCAATCCTGCGGGTGGCGGATGACGACCTTGGAAGCGATCTTGTCCCGCGCCAGGGCAAAACCTTCTTCGGCATCTGCCAGATCGAAGCGATGCGTGATCAGTCTGCGCACGCGGTCCTGGTTCGCCGCGAGATAGTTCAAAACCCGATGCCAGGTGGCAATCGGAGCGCGGTAGGAGCCCCGCACCTGCTGATGGTTGCGCACGAGTTGCGTAAGGTCGATGGCGGCGGGTCTCGGGTGAATGCCCGCCACGACCAGGATGCCCCTTTTCTTCAGAGATGCGAGCGCTTCGGGTATGACCTGCGGAGCGCCCGTCGCCTCGATCACCACGTCGAACTTGCCGCGCGCCAGGAACGGCAGCAGTGCTTGCGAAAGAGTCGTTCCGGCCGTGTCCACCGTATTGGCGAAGCCGAGTTCGTTGAGCGTCTTCAGCCGGGCCGCGTCGTTATGGCCGCAGATCACGACTTCCGATGCGCCTGCTGCATCACAGAAAAGCGCGATTCCCTGGCCGATGAAGCCGGGACCGAGCACCAGCACGCGGTCGCCCTTCTTCACCTCACCGGTGTCGACGGCTTCCGCACAGACGGTCATGGGCTCGGTCAGCGCGGCGATCTCGAAATCAAGCCCGTCGGGCAGAACCACGCAATTGGCGAAGGGGACCGCCACGTGAGAGGCAAAGGCACCGTTGCGGCCGATGCCGATGCCGCGCCTGCCCGTGCAGTTTTCCTCGTCGCCCGCGCGGCACGCGTCGCATGTCCCGCAGGTCACGGAAGGCCGCACCGTCACCCGCGTTCCGATGAACCGGCCATCGACGGCCGAACCGGTGGAGACGATGGTGCCGGCGAACTCGTGGCCGAGCGTGACCGGCATCGCCGACTGCATGGATTCGTATCCGGGCGTCCACTCGGCGATATGGAGATCGGTTCCGCAGATGCCGGTCGCCTCGGTTCGGATCAACACCTCCCCGGCGAGAACTTCCGATATCTTGGGCAGGCGGCGCAGCTCGATTCCCGAGCCGGGCCGCACCTTCTGCAAAGCCAGCATGTTTCGACACTCTCGATTGTAGGCGGCGCGGTTCTAGCCGCGCCAGCCGAGGAAACGCTTTTCGACGAGGCCGATCAGCCAGTTCATGATGAGGCCCATGATCGACAGGATCGTCACGCCCGCGAATAACCGCTCGAGGTCGTAGAGCGCGCCCGCCTCGAGGATGTAGGAGCCGACGCCATATTCCGCGCCGAGCATCTCGGCGGCCACCAGCAGAATGATGGCGATCGAGATCGACACGCGCAGACCCGAGAGGATTGCCGGGAACGCGCCCGGCAGGACGATCTTGCGGACGATGGACCACCAGGAAAGCCCGAAGCTCTGGCCCATCCTGATCAGGCTGCGATCGACATTGTCCACCGCGCCATAGGTGGCCACGACAGTGGGCGTGAAGGTGCCAAACGCGATCAGCGCATATTTCGAGGCTTCGTCGATGCCGAACCAGATGACGAAAAGCGGCAGGAGCGCGATTTTCGGAATCGGGAACAAGGCCGCGACCAACGGCACAAGCCCGGCGCGGATAAGACTGAAAAGACCAATGAGAACGCCGAGCGAAATGCCCACCGCAATGCCAAGGAAGGCACCGACGAAAAGCCTCTTAAGAGAAGGGAGCAGGTGCTTCCACAACAGACCCGTCTCATAAAGCTGCACGAAGGTTTGCAGAACGGCGGAGGGGCGCGGAAGCGTCAGCGCGGAAATGAAGCCGGAACGCGTGCCGATCTCGGCAAGGGCGATCAGCACGACGAAAACGACGAGGCCGATTCCCCTCACATGCTGCGGGGCAAAGCCGCGGCCGCGGAACTCGACCGGGCGGACCATGACATCAGACATCGAGCAACTCCTGGTCGGCGGCGGCCGCCTCCTCTCGCATCAGGTCCCAAAGCTGCGCCTGCTTAGCTTCGAGCTCGGTGTTCGCCAGCGTCCGCTGGTCGAGAGGCATATCGATATCGACGATCTCGCGGATGCGGCCGGGCCGGCGCGAAAGAACGACGATGCGATGGCCGAGACGGACGGCCTCGGCAAGATTGTGCGTCACATAGACGGCGGTGAAGGGCTGGCGGGTCCAAAGCGCGACGAGATCGTCCATCAGGAGTTCACGCGTCTGGCTGTCGAGCGCGGAAAGCGGCTCGTCCATCAGCATGACCGCCGGGCGCACGGCGAGCGCACGGGCGATCGCGACGCGCTGTTTCATGCCGCCGGACAACTGCTTGGGCAATGCCTTCCGGAAGTCTGACAGGCGGGTGCGTGCCAGCACGTCCGTGATAATCCTGTCCATCTCGGCACGGCCAATGGCGTGATCCTCGAGCACAAGCGCGATATTGCCCTCCACGGTGCGCCAGGGCAGCAGCGCGAAGTGCTGGAACACATAGGTGAGCGGGTTGAGCGAATCCTTCGCTGGCTCGCCCACTTGCAGGACGGCGCCTTTCGTCGGCTTTTCAAGGCCGCCGAGAAAACGCAGCAGGGTAGACTTTCCGCACCCGGAAGGGCCGATCAGACACACGATCTGGCCTTGGGGGATTTCGAGCGAGATGTCACGCAACACCTCGACGGCGCCATAGGTGTGGCTGACATTATCGATCAGCAAATCCATGGGATACTCCAGCGGAGGCCCGCAAGGGGCCTCCGTAATTCGAGAACAATGGTGGGAATGGATCAGATGGTTTCGACGTAGGACGTGTCGAAAAGCATCTCGGGGGTGATGTTCCCCTTCACCATGCCTTCGGACTTGAACCATTCGAGCTGCTCGGTCACCGACTTCAGCGACAGGGCAAGGTTCTTGTTGATCCGCATCGAGCCTTCGACGAGGTTGTTCTTGGCCTGTTCGAAGGGCAGATCGGCCTCCACATATTTGTGGCAGATCTGGGCAATCGCATCGACCTCTTCGGCATCGGCGGTCTTGTCCACGAAAGCCTTGTTGTAATCGTCCACGGCCTTGGAATAGGCGCGGATGAAGGCTTCGGTCTTCTCGCGCTCGTTCGCCGCATTGTTGGTGGAGGTGAACACGGTCGTGACCTGATAGTCCGGCGCATAGTCGGAAACCAGGCCGATCTCCTTGGCCGAACCTTCCGCGATCATCTTCTTGCCGATGCTGGACTGGATGGCCCAGGAATCGATCTGGCCCGATGAGAGCGCACCGACGACGGCACCCACCTTCTGCAGCGGACGCAGGGTGATCTCCGAGAGCGGAATATTGTTGGCCTGCGCGATCTTGTGGGCCATGAAGTGGAACGAGGAGCCCGCAGTGGTTATGCCGAAGCTCTTGCCGGCCAATTCCTTGGGATGCGTGAGGCCGGCCTCATAAGCCTTGTTGGAAGCAAGAATGATCGCTCCCACCAGCCCCTTCTCTTCCGTCAGCGCGCCGCCGATGACTTTGACGGCATCCTTCTCGGCCAGGCTGATGAGCCCGCCGCTCATGGCGGTCACGCCGTAATCCGCATCGCCGGAAGCAATGGCGACCGCCATCGGCTGCGCCGCTTCGAAATATTTCAGCTCTACATCAAGGCCTTCGTCCTTGTAGTAGCCGCGCTCGAAGGCAATGAAGCTGGGGGCGTGGCTGGCCAGGCGGATCACGCCGAGATTGACCTTCGTGTTCGCGCGCGCAGGGATGCCGAGCCCCAGCATGGTGCCTGCGGCTCCAAGGCCGATCAGTGTCTGCCGCCGATTCAGTGAGAATTTCTGCATTCCGTTTCTTCCTTCCCAGGTTCTGCCTCTTCGGGCTGTTGTGAACTTTGTTGCAGTCGCAACGCCGTCATTCAATAACCGATTTATTCGCCAGTCATGCCTTCATGGCATACCTGCTCGTGCGATGAGATCAGGCTCGTCGAGCCTCCTATGCAGTATGTCAATCAGTTTCTTCAGATTGTTGGAGCGCGGGCGCTTGCGGTTCCAGAGGACTGATACGTCGAAATCCGGCGATTTTTCGATGTGTTTCACCACGACTTGATCGCCGATCGGGCCCATTGCCGTAAGGGCATCGACGAGCGCGATTCCCATCCCCTGATTGGCGAGCGCCAGCGCGGTGTCCGAAAAGCGAACGACAGCTTTGATGTTGACCGAGACGCCGGCTTCCTTGAGAAACTTGTCGACCACGATGTGATGAGCACCGCCGGCGGGAAAGGCGATGAAATCCACGCCTTCCAGATCCTGCGCTGAAATCAGATCGCGCGATGCAAGGGCATGGCTGCGCGGGACGATGGCCACCAGACCGGCCTTGCCGACTTGTCCGGAGGAAATGAGCGGATGCCGCATTTTCGCGATGGTGACCAGGCACTCGCCGCGGCCGGTCACGAGGTAGTCCTCCATCTGGTCCACGGCGAGCACATCAAAGAAGAGCTCCAGCGAAGGCACCGTCACGGAAAGCGCCTTTAAAGCCTGCGGAACCAGGGCGCGTGCAACGCTTGCCGTCGCGCCGACGCGGAACACGGTCGCCTCCCCCCGGATGATGCGTGCAATCTGACCGGAAAGGCCGGAAATCTGACGTACGATATTGTCCACCTCGCCGAAGATCAGCAGCGCCTCGGAGGTCGGAACAAGGCCACCCTTCTCCCGCGCGAAAAGCTCTACGCCGAGGAGATCTTCCATGCGCCTTATGGTGCGGCTGAGAGAGGGTTGCGAGACGTTCAGCACCTTGGAAGCGCCGGTGATGGAGCGGGCCAGCACCACGGCATGGAATACCTCGATCTGGCGCAGGCTCAGCACGGGCTCGCCGTCAGCATTCGTCTCGCGTGTCTGCACGTCGCCCATCGCTACGCCCGCCCCAGGAACGGCAGGAGAGCGGCGAGGACATCGTCGGCAGCGCGTTCGGCAGGCAGGTGACCACCATGCAGGCCGCCGCCGGAAACATCAGCGGCCCAATCCCTCCAAATATCGATCGGTATGCGCCCGGCGAAAGTCTTGCCCTCTTCCCACAGCACGAGGACGGGGCAATCGATCTTGCGGCCGCCGCTCCTGTCCTCCAGATCATGTCGCTCGTCGATGCCAGCCCCGGCACGATAGTCTTCGCACATTGCGTGCCGCACCGCTGGATCGCGAAAGGCACGGCGATATTCGGCCAAAGCGACTGGATGGAGGTTGTCGAGGCTACCCGCCATCTTCCTCAGTGTGAGGTCGAGGAAATAGTCCGGGTCCGAGGCCAGAAGCCGTTCAGGCAGGTCGAAGGGCTGCGCAAACATGAACCAGTGGAATGCCCCCATGCCGAACTTTTTGTCGGCACCCGCCCAGACATCGACCGTCGGCACCACCGTCAGCGAGGCAAGCGCCCTCACCATCTCGGGCATGTCCAGCGCCATGCGATAGGCTACACGGGCGCCACGATCATGCCCGACGACAGCATAGCTTCCGTGCCCCAGCGCTGCCATCATCTCGTTCAGTTGGGCACCCATCCAGCGCTTGCTGCCGGGATCCGCTGGTTCGCCGCGGACGCGGCTGTCGCCATAACCCGGAAGATCGACGGCGACGACCATGTATCGTTCCGCGAGCGGACCGGCGACACGATGCCAGGCCGCCTTGGTCTGCGGATAGCCATGAACGAGCAGGACCGGCTCGCCAGAGCCGCCGATGACCGCGGAAAGCCGTGCCTGGGACGTCTCGATCTGAACTTCCCGAAATCCCGGAAACAGTTCGGCGGTGGCGTTCATCGGAAATCCATTCTTTCTTTGCTCAGTTCAGCGGAGAGAAATCCGTCGGCTTGAGGATCGAGGACTTCAGCTCCAATATCGCGTCGAGCTCCTTGTTTTTCGCGCTGAACTCGGCCCAGCGCGGATCCGCCGCCATCTTCGACCGGCGTGCGGTGCGATCGTCCAGGCTCTCATAGGCCCATATATGCACAACCTGGTTCGTGGTCCCGAACTCCGTGGTGAAGAAGCCCACCAGCTTGCCGAGATATTCCTGCTGAACGGCAAGGGCATGGTTTTTGTAGAGGGCGAGCCAATCCGCCATCTTGGTGGGCTTCAGCGTATAGGTACGCATTTCATAGATCATCGTGCATGTTCCTTCATTGAGACCGCTTGACGCGCCTGGAGTGCGGTGTGTCCTTTCGAACGTAAAAAGGGTGCTGTAAACCCCCGGACCTACGCATGGTGTTTTCTTAAAATCGGCTCCGACTTGGGCCGCTTTAACGGCATGGAGCGCGGCGAGATAGCCGAAAGTCAGGGCCGGGCCGAGCGTTATGCCCGGACCGGGATAGGTCCCGTTCATGATCGAATTCATATCGTTCCCTGCGGCGTAAAGCCCCGGGATGGGCCATCCCCCGCCATCGAGCACGCGCGCATTCGCGTCCGTACGGACTCCTCGCGCGGAGCCCAGGTCGCCGGTGACGAGCTTGATCGCATAGAACGGCGCCTGGCGGATCGGGGCGAGACAGGGATTGGGCCTGTGGTTCGGATCGCCCATCGACCGATTGTAGGAGCTGTTTCCCTTGCCGAACTCGGGATCGGCACCGAGCGCCGCTTCGTCGTTATAGCGCTCGATGGTCTCCTTCAGCGTACCGGGATCGATGCCGATCCGGGAGGCGAGCTCACCGATGCTTTGGGCCTCGATGAGATAGCCGCTCTTCACCAGCGCCGCGTTGGAAACGGGCGCGGGGCGCGCCAGGCCCATACCGTAGGCGCCCAACGCGGCTGAATCGCAGACCAGATGGCAGGGCGAGTTTGCCTCGGGATCGGTCTGCATGGCAAGCACAAAACGATGGTAGGAATCGGCCTCATTGACGAAGCGGCGACCATATTTGTTCACCGCGATTATGCCCGGCTTCGCACGGTCGGTGACGAGATGAGGGAATTTCTCCTCGCGACCGTCCTCATGCGTCAGCACCGAGACGGGAGTCCAGTAGAAATTCGACACGAGCCCTTCCCCGAGGGAGGCACCCGCGGCGGAGGCCAACGCAAGGCCGTCGCCGATATTTCCCGCGGGCGACATGGACCGATGTGACGCATCGGTGTTTGGCCGCCAACGGCCTGCATCTTCGGACGCTCCGAAGCCTCCGGTTGCGAGCACCACGCCGGCGCGGGCGCGGATCGGCCGCTCGCCTTCCGCCGTCTCCACCACGACGCCGCAGACCTGACCATTCTCCTCGATCAGCCGGCCGACCCTCAGACCAGTCCGGAGATCGACACCCAGATCGAGAGCGGAGCGGGCGAGACGGGCGATCAGCGCATTTCCCACCACAAGGCGTGTTCCGCGTTCATGGGAAAGCCTGTCCTTTGCATAGCGGACGAGCAGCCCCAGGCAATGCTTGAAAGACCTCCACGAACGACGCGCATTCAGGAAATGCTGCACGTCGGCCCTGTTGACCATCATCCCACCGAACAGCAGCATGCCCTCAGGGGGCTTGCGAAGCTCCCTGAAGCGGTCGCCGAGCCTGCCACCGTCATATTCCAGGACTTCCAATGCCCGGCCGCCGTCGGAAGCCCCTTCCAGCTCCATGTGATAATCGGGAGAGAACGGCCGGACCTTGAACTTCAGCTCCGAGTTTTCTTCCAGGAAGGCCAGCGCCTCACCTCCCCGTTCGAGGAAGGCATCGACCAGCGTCTGATCGATACCTTCGCCGACCATGTGGATCAGGTAGGTTCTGGCTTTCTCCAAAGACGCGTCGAGCTTCGCTTCCGAAGCCTGCCGGTTGCCGGGAATCCAGATCGTACCGCCGGAGATGGCCGAGGCGCCGCCGAAATGCGCCTCCTTCTCCACGACCAGGACCTTCAGGCCATGGTGGGCAGCGGTGACGGCGGCGGAGAGCCCGGCCGCACCGCTGCCAAGCACGATCAGGTCGTAGCCCTCTGCTATGCCGCTTCGGTCCATTCGCTCCTCCCCACGCCGTCAGATGACGGCGCCCTGCTCTTCCAATGTCTTTCGCAGTCTTGCGATGTCGGTATGCCCCCCTGCGGCGAGTGCCGCAGATACGCCTGCCGCATGCCCGGTGGCAAAGGCTGTGCCCATCACCCGGATGGAGCCATATGCCTTCGGATCGGCACCTATGACCCTTCCGGCCAGCCGCAGATTGGCGATGTTGACCGCCTCGATCGCGCCGGCGCGAATATCGAAAAAGCCTTCCCCACCGATATCCACGAACCGCGCGCGGCCGGGAGCTTCGTGAACTTCCATTGGCCAGCTCGCGCGGGCAATGCCGTCCGGATGGCGGCGACCCTCCACGACATCCTGCTCGACCACATCGGCGCGCGAGAACGGCCGCCGTGTCTCCCGGATCCCCATCTGCGGGCCGGTTGAAACCAAATAGGCTTTTTCGAAACCGGGATGACGGCGCAGGACCTCCAGGTTTCGCCAGGCAAGTTCGCGTGCCTTGAGTTCCACTTCCGTCAGGCTCTCGCCGGTGATGCCGTCGGTTTCCAGATCGATCGCCATCCACCATATGTCGTTGCTGAGCGGCAGACGCGAAACGACACCGCCATCGGCCCGCAAAATCGGCATCTCGGCTGTCTTGTTATGGTCGGCGATGAGAGCGGCCATGATCTTGCGGTCGAAGACCACGTCTTCGGGTACCCCGCCGATGCGGATGGGAAAGGATGCCGCCTGAAGATGCGCATTTGCGCCGCCCGGCTGGCTCAGCGGTACGCCAGCCAGCGTCGCAAGCGTCGCTTCACCGCTGGCATCCACGAAGGCATCAGCTTCGACGGTCGTCATCCCGGAATGGTCGACCAGTGTAACGGAACGAATGCGCTCACCTTCCACTTCGGCGCCGGTCAGGCGCGTGTGCAGGCGTATATTGACGTCGTTTCTGCACGCCAGGCGATCGAAGCCAAGCTTCGCCGCCTCTGGATCGAGCATGATGATCCAGTAGCCGCTTTTGGAGACGATCGGGGCGATATCGATGCCCAGCGCCCTCAGTTCCAGAAGGAGATCCTGTCCTATGCCGAGCACCATCTGCCTTGGCGTCTCGCCACGGGCGAAAAATCCGCAATAGGCGAGCACCTGCGCATTCGTGACCGCCCCGCCCATGAAGCCGTAGCGTTCGACCAGAAGCGTCCTCGCGCCTGTCCGGGCGGCTCCCACGGCTGCCGCTATGCCGCCGGCCCCCGCACCAACCACCACCACATCATATTTCTCAACGGTCTTAGTCATGCCTCTCGTGGATACGCCTTTGCTGGAAATTACCGCGGGACGCGCTAGAGCACGCCCATATGGCCGCCGAGGAGCGCGAGTTGCGCCTTCGCCATCTGTGGTCCTGTCTGTATCGGAAGGCCGCGCGCCATCGCGGCTTTAAGGAACGGCGTCACCTCCGGCGAGGTGACCACGTCTGCGACGAGCGCCGACGATTTCAACGCGGCCAGTGCATTTTCGGCGAGCGGAACCGGATCGCCTTCCTTCATGCCGAGCGGCGTTGCGTTGACCACCAGGTCGAGCGCTCCGAGATCGCCGGCTTGCGTGCCGATTTGGGTCGCCGGGAATTCGGCGCGCAAAAGCCCCGCAAGGCGCTCCGCCCGGGCAATGTCGATATCGGAGATCGCCAGCGAGGCGACACCCGCCTCGCAAAGCGCGTGCGCTATCGCGCTGCCCGCGCCGCCGCCACCGATGACGAGCGCGCGCTTGGCATCGGGCACAAAACCGTTTCGGCGCGCTGCTTCGACGAAACCCATCCCGTCCACCATGTCGCCGATAAGCCTGCCACCGGCTTCGCGCTTGACGACATTCGTAGCGCCGAGCAGTGCTGCCCGCGGCGTGATCTCGTCAATGCCGGCTGCAACCGCCTGTTTGTGCGGTATGGTCACCACGAACCCGTCAAGGTTCTTCCACTGCCGCGCCATGGACAGGAAGTCCGCTACGCCTTCCGGCGCGATATCCATCGCAATCATCGCCACATCACTGCCCGACTGCGCGAACGCCGCGTTGAAATTTTCCGGCGATTTCACCTGTGCGACCGGCGAGCCGATTATTGCGACGAGGCGCGTGCTGCCCTTGATCATCTGCGTGTCCTCCGCGGCCGCCGCCTTTGTAATCTTGCTGCCGCGGCTGAGAACATGCCGGCCTTCCCTCCCGCGGGCCAATAGAATATGAAAGGCGTCCTATAATGCGAAGTTATAGACCTTCGCGCTTTTGGGTACTGAAGTAATGGCCAAGCCGAGATTGAAGGAAAGGCAGATCGAGGTTTTCCGCGCAGTGATGGCGACGGGTTCGCTTACCTCGGCCTCCCAACAGCTCGGCGTCTCCCAGCCGAGCCTAAGCATGACGATCCGCCGCTTCGAGGATGAGATCGGCGCCACATTGTTCGAGCGCATTGGCGGCCGGTTGGTGCCTACGGAGGAAGCGAAGCTCATCCTCGTTGAGGTGGAGCGTGTCTACGGCCAGTTCGACCGGTTATCGGAAGCCATACACTCGATCGCCACGGGCGACACGTCGGTCTTCCGCTTCGGCACCACCCCGAGCATCGGCATGCGGCTGGTACCGAAAGCCCTGAAGGTGCTCAAGGAGCGCTACAGTTCGCGCACTTTCTATTGCGATTTCCTCTCCCAAAAAGACATCCGCGACTATCTTCTCTTCGGGCAGGGATCCTGCGTTACCACGATCGCGGAGGCCAACGACCCGACGCTCGAGACGGCCGTGATCGCGAAGGGCAAGCTCGTCTGCCTGATGCCGCGGACCCATCGGCTGGCCCATCACAGTTCCATCTCCCCGCGGATGCTGGCGGACGAGGTGCTGATCTCCTTCGGCTCCGAAACACCACACGGCCGCTATATCGATGCCACCTTTGCGCGGGCAGGCGTCAGCCGCAAGACCGACGTGTTCGTCCATTTCGTGGAGGCGGCGATCTCCTTCGTTTATGAGAATATCGGCGTTTCGGTCATCGACGAGTTTTCTGCCATGGATTGCGAGCGGATGGAGCTGGTGGCGATCCCGGTCGAAGACAGCGTGGAGATCCCGGCCTATGTGCACTGGTGCCGGTTTCGCCCGCGCCCCAAGGCGACGGACGAACTGATCCAGGCGCTGACCGGCATAGCCCGTTCGCGTGGGATCGGCACCGCCTGACCGTTTTCCGAAGCCGATCCCGGCTTTCGGCCAGCATGCTAATCTCCAAGATAGAGACGCTCGATGGCCCCGCCCTCGGACAATGTGGCGGAGTCGCCGCTTAGAACGATTTCGCCGCCGCGCAGCACATAGACACCGTCTGCGTATTTCAGCGCGATGTCGATGCGCTGCTCGACCAGGAGCACGGCTGTCCCGAGGCTTGCCCAACGCTTCAGAAACGCCAGGATCGTCGGGATCAGCATCTCCGCAATACCCAGCGAAGGCTCATCGACGAGAAGGATATCTGGGCGTGCGACGAAGGCTTGGGCGAGCGCCAGCATCTGCTGCTGTCCGCCACTCAGGCTCGAGGCGGCGTCATCCAGCTTTTCATGCAGGATCGGGAACACCTCGTAGACATCCTTGAGCCGCGTCTCCAGGTCGGAAGCGTCTCCGCGCACGCCGAGGCGAATATTCTCCCTCACGCTGAGCCGCGGAAAGACGCGGTGCCCGTCCAGCACAAGCCGCAAGCCGTTCGCGACCATTCTTTCCGGCGCCAGACCGGTAATTTCGCGCCCGTTTGCCTTCACGCTACCGGCCGTCGGCCGGTTCAGCCCTGCCAGTGTGCGCAGCAGGGTGGACTTGCCAGCCCCATTGGGCCCCAGCACAAGAGTGAGCTGCCCAGCCGGTGCAACGAGGTTGATATTGCGCAGGATCGGTACCCGGCCATAGCCGGCCTCAAGCCCCTGGACCTCAAGCATCCCCGCCTCCGGTAAACAGCGCCCTGACCTTGGGATTGGATTTGATCTCTTCAGGCATTCCCGATGCCGCGACGGTTCCGGTCTCCATGACCGTGATTTCGTCCGCGACGTTCCATACCATCCTGAGATCATGCTCCACGAGCAGGATCGTCTTGCCCAGCTTGTCGCGGAAATAGACGAGCAGATACGCAAGATCCGCCCTTTCCTCCGGCGACAGTCCGCCTGCGGGTTCATCCAGCAGGATCACGCGAGCATCGGATTCCATCACCCGCAGGATTTCGAGCAAGCGCCGCTGGCCATGCGGAAGAAGCGAAGGATCCTGCCGTCGCCACCTGGCGGCAAGCGAACCGAGTTTCGCCAGGCCGTTCTCACCTCCGGCGCGACCGAAGCCTTCACGCCCGATCTGCACGTTTTCCCAGATCGACAAACGGTCGAAGATGCGCGGTGTCTGGAAGGTGCGGCCAACCCCCATGCGCGTGCGGCGCCAAGGCGCGAGCCTGGTGACGTTGCGACCGAACAGCTCCACCTTGCCGCTGTCGAGCGGCATGAAGCCGGAGATCGTATTGAGCATGCTCGTCTTGCCCGAACCGTTGGGGCCGACCAGCCCGTGAATGGTGCCCTCCTTCACGGAAAGCGATGCTCCGCCCAGCGCGACTGCGTTCCCGAAGGACTTGCGTGCCTCCCGAACCTCAATGAGGGCGGCGCCGTCCTCCGGGCGCGGTGCAGGCGAAGCGGCAAGCTCGTCATCCTTCCTGAGCGCGTCGTGCAGCGAGACGGTCACCTTCTCCGAGCCGCTGCGGCGTGAGGTAATCCACTTAGACAGGGTGCCGACGACGCCGTCAGGAAATGCCAGCATCACCGCAAGTGCGACGACGCCGTAGATGAGCAAGCGGTAGTGCGAAAAATCGGCAAGGAAGACGTTGGGCACCAGATGGAGAAGCCACACTCCGATGATCGGGCCGAGCAGCTTGCCCTGCCCGCCAACAATGACCGCGAGAAAGAAGAAGATGGAGAAATCGACCCGGAATGCCGTCGGGCCGACGAAACCGACCAGAGGCACATAAAGCACGCCCGCGATCGCGGTGCCGAACGCGGCAATCAGGAAGGCGATCGAGCGGATCGTTCCGGGATGGATGCCAAGCGCCTGGGCAGCCTCAGGACTGTTCGAGACGATGATCATCCTGCGGCCCAGCACCGTATGCGGAAGCACCGCGTGGAACAGCAGCGCGAAGGCGGCGAAGAGGACCGCGAGAATGGACAGAGGCGTGATCGAACCGTAGACGGGCGTCGCGAGCGACATGACAAATGCCGGCACACCGTTGACACCGCCGGTAATGCTGTCGAACGCGATCAGCAATTGCGGGAAGACGAGTGCTGCGCTCAGGGTGACGAAGCCCAGATAATATCCCTGGACGCGCAGCGCGGGAGCGGCAAACAGCGCGCCGAGAACGAGGCCCGCGCCGACGCCGCCGATCGCCGATAGCCAGAAGGGCTGGCCGTGCAGGCCTGTCATCACCGCTGCAGTCACGGCTGCGATGCCGAAGACCGCACCTTGGCCGAACGACATTTGACCTGCTTCGGAGATCAGCATGTTCTGCATGATGGCGACGACGATATAGAGCGTCACCAGGGTAAATGTGTACGTCCAGTACTGATTGCCGAGCGCGCCCGGAACAAGAATCGAAGCTGCGATCGCCAGAATGCCCAGCCAGACGGAAGACGGCAGTTTCAGGCGCTGCGATGCGGCCGGAGGAGTGGAAGCGGTATCCAGGGCTATATCTTGAGACATGGTTCCTAAACTTTCCGGGCGGCCGCGAGACCGAAGATACCCTCAGGCCGGAGCATGAGGACGGCGATCAGAAGGCCCATGGTGACGGTGTCCTGGTAAATGCCGCCGAAGCGGTAGGCCGCGAACATGGAGATGACGCCAACCAGCGCGCCACCGACCATGGCGCCGAGATTGCTGCCGAGACCGCCTATGACGAGGGCCGTGAAGCCGCTGAGTAGATAGCCTATGCCCGTGTCGGCGGAGATGTTGATAACGGGCGCACCCACGAAGCCGGTGGTCGCCAGCACCAGTCCGGAGATGCCGAAAGCAACAAGCTGAATACGCTTCACCGAAATGCCTGCCACCTTGGCCGCGTCAAGATCCTGCGCGATCGCGCTCATCGCAAGCCCCGTGAAGGTCTTCTGGTGGAACCAGCGGATGACAACGAACCAGAACACGGCAAGCGCCATCAAAAGGAAATAGGCCGAGGGCGTGCTCAACCCGAACACGGAAACGGGCGGCAGAATGCTCGGCACCCGGAACGCCAGAGAGCCGCCATAAAGATGGATTCCTGCCGAAAGGATCACCGAGATCGCCATGGTGGTGATCAGCCAGGAGTGCTGTTCAACAGAGGATTTGAGCGGGAACAGGGTCAACACACCCTGGAGCGACACGAAAACGAAAAGGCAAGCCGCGATCCCCACCGCCGCCAGGATCCAGATCGTCCAATCCGGTGTTGCGGGCAGGATGAAATAGGCCAGCACCCCGGCGAGGACCAGGAGCGCTCCATTGGCGAAATTCAGGATTCCACTCGAATTCACCACGATATTGAAGCTCATGCCGATCAGGGCGTAGATCGCGCCTTGCCCCAGACCGCGCACAAGGATCAGCGCCAGTTCGTCAATGCTCATATTCACACTCCGCTACAGCATCGGCCTGAAAGCCAAACGGCCTTGGGAAAGCACGATGCGTAGTTTCACTCGCCTGCAGCGTCCTTGTGCGGCCTGCAGGCGCCGCCGCTAGACGGCGCCCGATGGGAAGTCAGCAGCCGGCGCGCTCCTGGATGCCGTATTCATCGATCGTGTCGGGCTTCACAACGGAAAGCGCCTCAGGGCCGACGAGGAAGTGGGATTCGGCGCTTGCAGCCAGACCTTTGTTGACACCGTCGAAGGAGGAGATGTTCTCCACGATCCATTTCGCCACTGCCGGACCGGAGGTGTCGCCACCGTTGCCCTCCACCGCGGCCTTCAGAATAAAGACCGAGTCGTAGAAGAGGGCCAGGAAGTTCATGGGATAGCGATCGGCGGAACCAGGCTTGTAGGCCCTTACCGCTTCCACCAGATCGATCGCCTTCTGCGGCTTGCCGTCCGCCTTGCAGTAGGTGAAGCCGGCATAGTTCAACGCGATCACGTTCTTGAACAGCTCGGGGCCGCCGGCGGCAAGCGCCTGCGTGGCAAGCGAAACGCCGTAGCTGCCGGAAATATTGACGTCCCAGTTGAGCTGGGCACGGCTGAGCAGCACATTGGCGGTATCGTCACCGGTCGACGTGAAGAGCAGGATCGCATCCGGCTCGCCCGAGCGCAGTGCGAGCAGCTGAGGTGTCAGGTCCTTTGAGTTGTAGTTGTATTCCTGGATACCGGTGAGCTCGATGCCCTTTTCCTCCAGGACTTTCTGGATCTCGGCTACGGCAGTCTTGGCCTGCGCGCCATTGTCGGAGAAGATTGCGACCTTCTTGGCGCCGAATTGCGATGCGGCATTGTCCACCATGGCGCGTGCCTGCGTCTCGGCATTCGGCAACATGCTGAAGCTGTACGGGCCGGCGGCGGGGGTGATGGTGGAGGAACCAGAGACATTGATCGATGGGATCTGCGCTGCGCTCAGCAGCGGCAGAACGGCAAGCGTCACCTGGCTGTAGGTCGGGCCGACGGCCATGTCGATGCCGACCTGGTGCACCAGGCGGTTGGCCTCGCCGACGCCGATCGTCGGGTCGGTCTGATAATCGGCGACCGTCATTTGCACCTGGCGCCCGGCAATACCGCCAGCCTCATTGATCTGCTTGACCGCGAGTTCGACAGCCACCAACGAAGCCTCCCCCAGGGCTCCCGCACCGGTAACCGGAACGAAGGCGCCCAGCTTGATGGGTTCATCGGATTGCGCGAGCGCCGGGGCGACCGCGCCCATGGCAGTGGCGACGAGCGCGGCAAATATGCGACGTGTCAATTTCATGTGGTTCCTCACCATTGATACTCGACGACAATCCTTGCACCCATTCGAAGCCGCGTCGAAAACTTCGGATGCGTGTTTAGAAGCCTTCGCCCGACCCGCAGCGGCTCCTTTTTCTTTAGTACCATTTTTCGGTACAAAAATTCATTTTCCGGTGATATAGACGAGCTACTGCGGGTGAGTCAATTGCGGTGACGGCGCGGCTGGACATTGCGAACCCCGGTTGACCCGTTTCGACAAATCCTTTGAAGGTAAAGTCCCCCGAGTCGGGCTATCAGCAGAGGAAGGATTAGGGACCGGTGACGCAGACCAGAAACCACGAACCGAAATCCGGCCCGTTGGAGCGCTATATCACAATCCTCGAAGCGGTCGTCAGCTCGCCCGAAGGTCTCACGATACGCGAACTCGAGACCATGCTCGACCTGCCGAAGACGACGGTGAACCGCCTGATTGCAGCCCTTTCGGCGAGCGGATTGGTGGAACCGGGCGATCGGCGCGGCTCCTATACGCTCGGCCGGCGGCTGTCGCAGATCCTGCAGTCGGACACCGCCTGGATCGAGCTTGCCAGCAAGCGTCTCTTGAAGTCCTTGGCCGATGAAACCGGCGAGACATGCTTCATTGCCCGTCTCTATGGCGCGACGATCAGATCGGTCGTCATGGAATCGCCCGATGCAAGCGTGGGGGTCTATGTCATGCCGGGGCATCCGCTGCCGCCTCATGCGACGGCCACGGGCAAGCTGCTGACGGCGCTACAGGAGCCGAGCCTGCGCGAGGCGATCCTGGAGACCGAGTTGAACCAGCTGACGCCGCGGACCCTGCTCGACCGCAGCCAGCTGGAAGAGGAATATCGCAAGATCCGCGAGCAGGGCTACGCGATCGAGAACGGCGAGCATGTGCGCGGCCTGTTCACGATCGCCTACCCCATCGTGCTGGTTCCTGGCCAGCCACCGATTTATGCCCTCGGCATGACCGGACCAGCCGAGCGGATCGGCGCGCAATCCGTGCCGGCCCTGCTACAGAAGCTGGAGCATACGGCAGCGGAATTCGCCCATGTCTTCGCCCCGAACGGGAAAAACGCAATTAAGCCGAAACCCCGCTAGGGTCTCACTAGGCGCTGCGGGCCAGTTGCCGATCGTGCCAGTCGAAATAGCGCATGGCGAGCCCGAGAAACCAAGGCTTGCCCGTGTAGAAGGGCATGGTCGGAAACCCTTTGGCGGCAAAGATGCTGTCCTGGTCGGGTTCTCCAAGAATGCGCGCAGCGATTTTCCTGCCGAACGTGCTGCCCATGGTCACGCCGGCAAAATTGTAGCCCATGGCATAGTGGACATTGCCGTTCCGGCCCATATGCGGCATCAGGTCGAATGTGCCGGCGCAATAGCCGTCCCAGGCGTGACTAAGGCGTAATCCCCGCGCCTCCGGCAGCACCCGGTCGATGATGCCTTTCATACGCCTCGCAATTTCCTCCGGTCCACCAAGGGGAGCCGCCGTCGCGCCGCCGAACAGGATGCGGCGCGAATCCGGCGCGGGCCGGAAGAAGTCGATATTGGTGTTGGAATCGATCACCGTCCGGCCGTGCGGAATGAGTCGGTCGAGAAGTTCCTGGGGCATCTCCTCGGTAGCGGCCATATAGGCACGGAACGGCACCACCCGGCGTCGAAACCAGCCCAGCCGCGAGGTATAGCCATTGGTGCCCACCACCACGTGATCCGCAATGATGGTCCCCCTATCGGTCTGCACCTCGCATTTGCCGTTCGCAAGTTCCCGTATCGCCAAAACCTCGGTCCTGCCGAACACGCCCACGCCCGCGGCGACGGTCCGGTCCAGAAGTCCCTTATGATAAAGACCGGGATGCAGCGAGCCGCTATCGGGAATAACCGCCCCGCCTTCATACACATCCGTGCCAAGCTCCTCCCTCACCCGTTCGCGCGGTAACATGGTGTGCGCAAACCCCATATCCGCCTCGAGAACCGCCAGATCCTTGGCAAGCGCATTGAAATGTCCGCGCGAAGTCGCGCCGATAAACCTCCCCGGCCTCGCAGCGAAACAGGCGATATCCTCCTTCTCGATCAGATCGAACGTGAAGCGGTAGGCCGCATTCAATTCGCCATAGATCGCTCGGGCTTTATCCTTACCCTTGGCTGCTGCGAGTTCCGAATAGGATTTCTTGAGCACCCGCCCGATGAAGCCCGCATTGCGGCGCGATGCGCCCTCGCCGGGGTTCTGCCGATCCAGAATAGCGACCTCATGTCCCCCACGCGCGAGGTGGAGGGCAGCGCTGACACCGGTAAACCCGCTGCCGATGATCACCACGTCATACCCGTTTTTCGGATCGCGCTCCTCGAATGGAACGGGAGCGGCGGCGTCCCACCAATAGGGCTGAAACTTGAAGTCGGGAGTCGTGATGTCAGACATGGAAAGCCGAGTGTTGGGCGCGCTCGCGCCGTGGAGAATGCTTAAACCGTTTTTCGGTATAAAATACCATTTACCGGTACATACTTCGCATGTATGGTCTGCGTCAATCGCGCTGATCGCGTCGATAAGGGTTCAATGATCCGGAGACCTTTGGGATGAGCCACATCCTCCACCGTTCCAGCCACTCAATGCCGCCTATGGTTGTCGAGGGGCGAGGCAGCTGGCTCATCGACAGCGAGGGTAGAAGCTATCTGGATGCCTCGGGAGGCGCGGCTGTTTCCTGTATCGGCCACGGCCACCCGCGCGTCATTGCGGCGATCACCCGGCAAGCGGGGAAGGTCGAATATGCGCACAATTCGTTCTTCACGAGCGCGCCGGCGGAGGAACTCGCGGATCTGCTGATCGCACGCTCGCCTGAACCGCTATCCAAGGTCTATTTCGTCAGCGACGGGTCCGAAGCGGTCGAGACAGCGCTGAAGCTTGCGCGTCAGTATTATGTCGAACGTGGTGAGACGAGCCGCAGCGTGGTCATCTCGCGCCGCCAAAGCTATCACGGCAACACGCTCGGCGCCCTTGCCGTCGGCGGGAACATGGCGCGCCGGGCCGACTATGCCCCGTTGTTGATGACCGTCGAGCACGTCTCGCCCTGCTTCGATTATCGCGGCCGCGCGCCCGGCGAGAGCCTCGAAGACTATGCCGACCGGCTCGCCGCCGAACTTGAGCAGACGATCGCGCGCCTCGGCAGTACTTCCGTCATGGCTTTCATGGCGGAGACGGTCGTGGGCGCGACGGCCGGGGCGGTGCCGCCGGTCGCCGGTTATTTTCGCAAGATCAGGAACATCTGTAGCCGTCACGGCATCCTTCTGATCCTGGACGAGGTGATGTGCGGCACCGGGCGGACCGGAACCTTCCACGCATTCGAACAGGAGGGCATCGTTCCGGATATCCTCACCAACGCGAAGGGGCTGGGCGGCGGCTACATGCCTATTGGCGCCGTCTATCTCAGCAGCGACATCGACGACACGATCGCGCGCGGTTCCGGCGCCTTCAAGCATGGCCACACCTATAATGGCCATCCGCTCGCCTGCGCCGCCGCATTGGAGGTACAGAAGATCATCGCTGAAGAGGAACTGGTAGAGCGCGCATTGCGCCAGGGCGAAAGGCTCGCCGCTCTGCTGCAGGATCGCTTCGGCCAGCATCCCCATGTCGGCGACATTCGCGGCCGTGGGCTTATCCAGGCCATCGAGCTGGTGGCCGACCGGGAGGGTGCATCGCCCTTCGACCCGAAGCTCGGCATTGCCGCGCGCATCAAGGCCGAAGCGATGAAGGCGGGGCTGTGCATCTATCCGGGAGCCGGCACGATTGACGGTGCTAGAGGCGACCATGTCCTCCTCGCTCCGCCATTCACAGTTTCCGACGACGAGCTGACCACGGCTGTCGAGCGCCTTGGAACCGCAATCGACCGCTGCCTTGCCAGCACTGACCCAGCCTCGAGCATTTCAAGATGAAAGGAGCCGCCATGAGCCAGAGCGCCGCGAGCAACCTGCCCCGCGTGACCTATTCCAACATCAACGAGGATTTCTCCGGCGTGCATGCTGTGCTGGACCGCATGATCCCCGAGGTGAAAGAGAAGCTTGGTCGCGAGCACCCGAACTTCATAGGGGGAAGCGACAGCCGCGAGGGCGTCTCCTATACCGCCCCCTATCCCGTCGAACGCTCGATCAGCCTTGGCACATTCTTTGCCGCATCGCCTGAGGCCGTAGCCTCCGCCGTCGAAGCGGCGCGCACGGCCTTTCCTTCATGGCGCAGGGGCGGCTGGGAGCGTCGGGTTGCGATGGCCCGCAGGGCGGCCGATATCCTTGAGGCCCGAAAATTCGAGGTTGCCGCCGCGTGTCTGCTGGAAGTCGGCAAATCCCGGATGGAAGCGATCGGCGAGATCGAGGAAGCGATCGATATCCTGCGCTTCTATAGCGGCGAAATGGAAGCCAATCGGGGCTTCGACAGGGCCTTGAAGCGCGCCCAGGAGCGCGAGGAAACGTTGGACGTTCTACGGCCCTACGGCGTCTTCGCCGTGATTGCGCCGTTCAACTTCCCTGTCGCGCTGTCGATCGGCATGTCGATCTGCGCACTGCTTGCCGGCAACACGGTCGTCTTCAAGCCGAGCCCGATGGCCGGGTTGACGGGAAGGCTCATCACCGACTGCTTTATTGAGGCCGGGTTCCCCGAAGGCGTTTTCAACCTGGTCAATGGCGGAAACGAGACCGGTGCAGCGCTTGCTGCCCATCCAGGCGTGGATGGAATCGCCTTTACCGGTTCGCATGCGGTCGGCATGCAACTCCTGCGCAGCTTCGGTACTGCCGGCGCGCATGCCAAACCGGTTTTGGCGGAAATGGGAGGGAAGAACCCGACCTATGTCGCTGCCTCGGCCGATCTGGATACCGCCGTCTCCGGAATGGTGCGGTCGGCTTTCGGCCTGCAAGGCCAGAAATGCTCCGCCGGCTCCGTGGTCTTCCTGCACGAAGCCATTGCGCAGCCCTTCATAGAGCGTCTGGTGGAAGCATCCAAAGCGCTGAAGATCGGCGATCCTTACGAGCGGGATGTCTTCATGGGTCCGCTGATCAATGAAGCCGCACGCGATCGTTTCCTTCGCTCGGTCGAAGCCGCCAAAGCTGCCGGCGCGACCGTGCATGGCGGCTCGTTGCTCAGAGGTGGCCTCTACGACAACGGGTACTTCGTCCAGCCTAGCATCGTGACTGGCCTACCCGACGATCATGCGCTGCATCGCGAGGAGCTCTTCATGCCCTTCCTCACGGTGCGCACTTTCACCGATCTCGAGGATGCGATTGCACGCGGCAACGCTGTGCCATACGGCCTGACGGCCGGCATCTATACGGAGGACCAGGCGGAGCTGGAAGAATTCCTCGATACGGTGGAAGCGGGCGTGGTCTACGCCAATCGCGCCAGTGGCGCCACCACCGGCGCTTGGCCCGGCATCCAAACGTTCTGCGGCTGGAAGGGCTCGGGCACAGGTTCCAAGGGAGGCCTCGGCTCCTGGTACCTCCCGCAGTTCATGCGCGAGCAAAGCCGCACGATCATGCGGTGATGCTCCCTTCAAGGCTACGGAAAAGGCGCGGTCGAAAGCCGCGCCTTTTTCTTATACTGCAGGATCGCGTGGACTTCCTGCCGAGCGAGACCGGATCAGACGCAGACGAACGGCCGCTGCCTGCGCGTGTCGCGGATTTTGAGCGGCAGGTTTGGCGTGATGGCGGCAAACTCTTCCAGCTGCAGATCGCGCGCAATGATCACGATTGCATCGTCCATGCCGGTATCTGCGATCCTGCGAGGCGGGTCGAAGACGGTGCCGACGCTCTGGAGCAGGATCGCGCCCTGCCCCTGCTCCATTCGCATGATGCCCTTGGTGCGCAGAAGACGTGGCCCGCAATAGGCTGCGAGATTGTCCAGCCACTCGAATAGGCGGTCCGGCTCGGTCGGCGCGCTCGGCCGGGCGATGAAAACGCCCGCGCGTTCGTGCGGGGACGGAACCGCTCGGTCCCGCGCGATGATATCCGCAAAGCATGTCTCACCGGCAGCGAACTTGAAGGCTGAGCGAACCCGCTCGCGGCCCCGATCCTCGTCCACGACACGCGCCAGCGGGTTGAGGGCGCCGACGAGTTCGACCGCCTTGAGGCGCTCCGGCCCGGCGACACGATCGGTCTTGGTAAGCACAATCGTCTGCGCTGCCGCCAACTGCGCCGCCGCTTCCTCGAACTGATCGCTGGTCAGCGCACCGTTCACGCAGTCATAGGTGGAAAGGACGGAGATGCGGAAGGGCACCGGTAGCCCAAGCAACTGGCGGATGATGGGGGCGGGCCGCGAGAGGCCGCTGGTCTCCAGGATGATGCGTCTCAGCGGGCGGCGGCCGAGCCGCTCATTCTCGTCCATGAGTGCGGCCACGGTCAAAGGCAGATCGCTCATCATTGAGCAGCAGACGCAGCCATTGCTGAGCTGCGCGAGCTGCAATCCCGACTGGGCGGAGGCGACTGTCGAGCCGTCGATATTGATCTCGCCGATCTCGTTGACGATCACGCCGGTGTCCTCGAACTCCTCCTCCCCCAGCAGGTCGAGAAGCAGCGTGGTCTTGCCGCTGCCGAGGAATCCGCTCAGCAGGAAGAATTCAGGCAGTTCGCCGGCCGTCGTCATCGGCGCGTGCGAGGCCTCGTGTCCTCGCCCTCGGCAAAGCTTTCGGCAACCATCTCCCGCACGTCCGCCAAAAGCTCGGCCGGATCATAGATGACGCCGTCCTTGATCGTGTACTGGATCCCCCGATGCCACTCCGTCTGCCGGGTGTCGTCATTGAGCCGCCAGGCGCCGGTACCATAGAGATATTTCAGGTCCTCCAGCGGGTCGTATCGATGGACGAGCAGGTCGGCGCATTTGCCGGGCTCGATCGTGCCCGTCTCGTGGTCAATACCGAGAAGCGCAGCGCTTTCCGAGGTCGCTGCCCGAAAGATCTCCAGCGGGTGGAAACCGGCTTCCTGCATCTGCTCCAATTCGCGAATGAAGCAGAAGCCGTAGAGTTGGAAGGTGAAACCGGCATCGCTGCCGGGACAAACCCTGCCACCCATGTTCTTGTAGTCGTTGCAGAAGCGCATCCAGCGGCGGAAGTGTTCCTTCCACTGCACTTCGTTGGTCGTTGTCCAGCGGTACCAATGCGAACAATGTCCGCCGCGATGCGGCTGGAAATAGGTCCACAGCGTCTTGTGCGTGTATTCGTCGTGCCAATCCGCGCGGCGTGCCCGCATCAGGTCGCGATTGGCCTCCAGGATCGCCAGCGTGGGCACGAAGGAATGGCCGAGTTCCAGGAATTTCTCCAGGGTCTCCTGCCATTTGGCGCTGCCCGGCTCGGCGGCCTGGATGAAATTCTGGCTGCTTGAATTGTAGCGTAGCGATTCATCCATGAAGTCGTATCCGACAGGATAGGCCTGCACCGCCCGGTCGGTGAACATCGCCTCCGGAATGCCGTAGAAATGCTCGGTCGAGGTAAGACCCCATTTCGCACTGCGCAGGGCATTTACCTTCGATACGGACATCTGCGCGTGATGGCAGCCCGAGCGCATGCCGAGATTGTTCGCTTCTTCGAGAGCCGCTTGCATGATGGCCGGCGGCGCGCCGAAAAACTTCAACCCGTCGACGCCACGCTCTTTCACCGCGCGCACCCATGCGCGTGCCTGCTCGACCGTGTAGATGGTCTTCACGAACTCATCCACCGCAGGGAAATAGGCGTGCGCCACGATCTTGGGCGCGGCGATCCTGTTGGCAGCGGCAGCCTCCTTCTGCTCCAGCGTCCAGCCGACGCCGTTCATGCAGGCCATCTCGCGCACCGTCGTGATTCCGTGCGCCAGCCACAGCTTGTAGACATAGTCGGCGGAAGGCATCGGCCCGCTCGCCGCATGGTAATATGTGCCGATATGCACATGCGCATCCACGAAGCCGGGGGTCACCAGCTTGCCCGTGCAGTCGATCTCGTGGTCACCGGGCGCAGGCCGCCGCTCCGGCTTAATCGGCATCTTCGGCACACCGACCAGAACCACCTCCTTGATGCGGCCGTTCTCGACCACGATGTCGTATGGTCCGACCGGCGGCGCACCCGTGCCGTCCAGGATGCGTGCCCCGCGCAGGACCAGCCGGCGAAACGGGCCTATGCCGCGGTCACGCGTCCTGGCTGGCTCGACAGCGGGATAGCCACGCGCGGCCATCGCGTTTGCAAGTTCATCGCCCGGAAGGGTCTCACCGAGGGTGCTTTGGGTCATGATTGGTGCCGAATTTTGGTTCTATTTTCCGTTTTTCGGAATTTCGCACGCACAAACATGCCCGTCAATCCATCTGGGCAAAGAAGATCGCCCGCGCTGGGCGGCAAACCGGCGCAACCTCCTCACATGTGGAGCAATCAGCCCGAATGCTTGCGGAAGCCCTGAATTCTCGAAGCGCTCGCCTCTATGGCATCAATAAGTGCGCTGATCGTCGGCGCCATCGGGCGCCCTGTGGCCGTGATCACGCCCCACTGGAAGGGAATGTCGAAATCGAGTGGAATGACTTTGATGCCGGCGACCGGGAGACCGGAAATCGTCGCCGATTCCACCACCGCGACACCGAGGCCTACCCGTGCAAGGGAGAGCGAAACATAGGTGGCGTTGCTGTCGATCACGCCGCTTGGTTCGATCCCATGCGCATCCAGCGCCTGGTTGATACGCATCCGAAACCGGTAAGGATTGGCGGAGGCGATCAGTCTCCTTCCCTGAAGATCGGGCGGGCCAAGCGTTTCCCTCGATGCAAGCTCGTCGGATTCTGAAACCACGGCGACGCAAGGCACCTCTCCGATCCAGTGCACGTCGATGCCGGGATTGTCCAAGGGCAGGCTGGCGACGCCCACATCTGCCGTACGCGCAGCTACGGCCTGCACCACGTTTTCCGACGCTGTACTCTGCAGATGCACATGATCGGGAAACAAATGTTCGGGCAATCCATCGAGGGCGCGCGGCACAATGCTTGCCGCAAGGGCCGGTATGGATGCGACCTCGATCGGCCGCGCGGAGGCCTCGGCAATCTGGCGCGCGCGCTCGCTGATCGTCCGCAAGCCGCTCAGGAAGAGTTCCGCTTGCGCAAAAAATGTCACGCCCTGCTCGGTCGGGGCGATCCGCGGTCCATTCCTGTGCAGGAGGGGGAAGCCGAGTTCCTGTTCCAAATCCTGGATAAGGCGCGTTATCACCGGCTGGGACTTGCCGAGCGCCTTCGCTGCGCCGGTCATGCTGCCGATCGACATGACCGCCACGAAAGCCTCAAGCTGCCTGGTTTCAAGATAATCGGGAACCATCAACTGGCCTGTGAGGATCAGTTGGTCGCCGGAGACGCTTTGACAGTGGAACCGCAATCATTCGGATCTCCTTGGATTCACGATGCGGCCGCTGTGGCCCCCGTGCTCCATAGGGCAGGTCTATCATCGAACGGATCCGGCGCCATCCGGCAGTTTCCCTTCTCCAGCCAAAGAACTGCCGGCTCCGACGCCAAATAGCGGTTCCAAGTGCCGGCCGGCGCTTGCGGTGCATCGTCCCGAAGGAAAGATACCCAGACGTCATGCACATCCCTGGCGAATTGACGATCCGTCACCGTCTGGCGCGCTGGAAGATGGCTCACATCCATGCCGTCGCGATACCACACTTCCCCCACCTCGGCGCCATGCGGAGCCCCCATCTCATCAGGTTCGATCGAACCATAGAGATATTTAAAAACGGGTTGGTGATCGGCATGTAGCCGCGCAAAGCGCGTGGCGGGGTTCTGGAAGACGAGGTCACCCGCCACAGCCCGCCAGATGCCACGTGGCGTGTGCTCCGGCAGCGCCTGCCGGTAACGGTGGACGATCTCCTCCCCCGTCAGTCCCATCGGGCGGACCCGCTCGTGAAGGAGCTTTGCCGCAATGGCAAAATCCATCTCGGGCTGGGCCGTGGCATGGGTGACATATTCACCGGTGGTACAGCCGATCATCATGGGCACCTGGACCGTGCGGCCATGGCGCGCAGCCATCTCGGGGTGTTCCGGAAGGGAGACCCCGTCGATCACCGGCACGAACGGAACGCCGAGCATCGCAGCGGACCCGTCGCGGTCGAAATCATGCTGCTCATAGGATTCGTTGCAGAGATCGCGCTGGGCGACCAGCAGCACTTCGAACGGAAGATCCTTCAGCGCACCCGCGTCTATCTCCAGACGTCGCAGCAGCCGGCGCGTGAGCTTTTCCGCATCCTCCATCGAGGCGATAGCAGTGCTTGCGCCGCTTTGCGGCATGGCTTTCGCAAAGAGCCCATGGGCGCGCGGCATCGCCATCACGGCGGCTACGGCAAAACCGCCCGCGGAGCGGCCCGCAAATGTTACCCGCCGGGGATCGCCGCCGAAGGCCGCAATATTGTCCCTCACCCATTCCAATGCCGCGATCTGGTCCAGGAGACCCCGATTGTCGGGCGCGCCGTCGAGATGAAGGAAGCCGAGAGCTCCCAGCCTGTAATTGACCGTCACCTCCACGATGCCGCTGGCGGCGAAGGCACCGCTTTGAAGTACGGCCTCGTTGGCCGAGCCGACCGCATAGCCGCCGCCATGGATCCAGACCAGCACCGGAGCACTGCCCTTCACGGAAGGCGTGCGGATGTTCACGGTAAGGAAGTCCGTGCCGAATTCGAGTTGCGAGGCGGCGGCCTTTCCAACCGGACCGTAGGTGGGGATCTGCGGGCAGACGGCGCTCAACCTCCGGGCGGAGCGGATTCCATCCCACCGCGAGACGGGCTCGGGAGCCGCAAACCGCCGTTCCGGCGTGATCGGCGCCGCATAGGGAACGCCGAGGAAGACTTCATACCCATTCTCGGAAAAGCCTTCGACAGCGCCGTTCAGCGTTTCGACAATAGCCATCTAAAGCGCCCTCCGCAGGCCGATCAGGCGTTCGACCGCGATGACCACGCCGACCGAGATCAAGATGAGGATCACCGAAAGGGCGGCGATCTGCGGGTCGGTTGAATATTCGAGATAATGGAAAATCTCCGTTGGCAGGGTCGAGGTCCGTACCGAGACGATGAAGAGCGAGATGGTCGCTTCGTCGAAGGAGATAAGGAAGGCGATGACGCCGCCGGCGATCAGGCCTGGGCTTACGAGCGGAAGCGTGATGCGCCAGAAGACCATCGCCGGTGACGCGCCATGGACGAGCGCCGCCTCCTCGACCCGCCGGTCTACCGACATGAGGCTCATCATGATGGTGCGAACCGTATAAGGTATCGTGATCCCCAGATGCGCGATGATGATTCCGGCATAGGTATCGAGCAGGCCGATCGGCGCCATGACGAGCATGATGCCCACGGCAAGGACGATATGCGGCACCAAGAATGGCGCGAGAATGAGAAAATTGACCGATCCCTTGCCGCGGAACTCGTGCCGGGCGAGCGAAAGCGACAACAGCATGCCCGCTGCCACCGCGCCGAGACCGACGACCAGCCCGATGATCAGGCTTCTGCCGAATGCGGAGATGAAGGTGGGGTTGGCGAACACCTTGGCATAGGAGCCGAAGGAATAACTCTCAGGCGGAAATGCAAGATACTGGCGCGTATCAAAGGAGATGATGAAGACGATGATGATCGGCGCCAGCAGGAAGAGATAAAGCAGCACGAGGAGCGTGCGCCAAGCAAAGCGACCGAGGAATGGGGTGCTCTGGTTCATCGCGCCCTCACGCTTCCAAGGCGCGAAGCGCGCGCTGGTAAATGACGATGACGCTGCTGAAAAGGACAAGCAGCAGCACGGAAAGAGCTGCGGCAAGCGGCCAGTTCAGCGTCACGGTCGCCTCGTTATATACCTCCGTACCCAAAACGAAGACACGTCCGCCGCCCATCAGGCGCGGAGTGACGAAGGCGGAAATGGCGAGCACGAAAACGAGAAGCGCCGCCGTCAATACGCCCGGCAGGCTCAAGGGCAGGATGATGCGCGTGAAGACCTTCAGCCTGTTGGCTCCCAGCATGGCGGCAGCCTCCTCCAGTTGGGTATTCAGGCGTCCGAAGCCGCTCAGCATCGCGAGGATCGCGTAGGGCATGAAGATTTCGATGAGCGCGACCGTCGCGCCGAAGCTGTTGTTGGTGAGGCGGACGACTCCGTCGGTCAGCGACAGCGCCTGAAGCGTGCTGTTGATGACCCCCTGGTCGCCCAGGATCACCATCCAGCCATAGGTGCGGACGACGGAGGAAGTCAGGAGTGGAGCGACGGCAAGTGCCGTCAGAACGCCGCGCCAGCGGCTCTCCGTGCGCGCAAGGAAAAGTGCGATGGGATAGGATAGGATCACGGTGAAAACGGCGACATTGAAGCCGAGAACGAGCGTGTTCCAGGCGACGAGCCAATAGAATGGATCGGTCAGAACCGTTTCATAAGACGACAGTGTCCAATCGCCGCCGCTGAACGCGCCGATGGCCGACGAGGCGAACGAAGCCCTGAAGAGCCATAGAAGCGGCAGGACGAATGTGACGCCGAGCGCCACCAGCCCCGGCAGAAGGAGCATCAGGAGCACCCGGCGAGAACCATCGGCGGAGCGGGCTGCCGGGTTCATCACGCCGCAGCCTTTTCTATGAAGGTTACGTCCTCCGGCGCGACGGCGAGGGTGATCTCACCGCCCTTTTCGGGAAGGACGCCGGCATGGGTCGGAAGATCCGCCTGAAGCCGCTGCGTGCCGCAACGCACCGTGAGCGTAAGGGTCTGGCCACGATAGACGATATGTTCCACCGTGCCGGAAAAGCGGTTCACCCCGGCGGCTCCGGTACCGTCAAGCACGAGCCGGTGCGGCCTCACCATCAATTTGACGGAAGATCCAGTCGGCGCCTCGCCGGAAAAACGAAGCTCGCCGAGCCCCTCCACTTCAGCCACCCCGGGCTCCCGGACCTTGCCCGAGAAGAAATTGCCGGCGCCGATGAAGGTGGCGACGAAATCCGTCTGCGGGCGGTCGAAGATCTCGCGCGGGGTGCCGATCTGCTCGAGCCTGCCATTGGACATGACCGCCAGCCGGTCGGCCATGGAAAGCGCCTCGTCCTGATCGTGCGTAACGAAGATCGCGGTCACGCCTGTACGGGCCTGGATTTCGCGGATCTCGTCCCGCATTTCATCGCGCAGCTTCGCATCGAGGTTTGAGAGCGGCTCATCGAGCAGAAGCAATTCGGGCTCAATCACCAGCGAGCGGGCAATCGCCGCCCTCTGCTGCTGGCCGCCGGAAAGCTGACTGACCTTACGCTCGCCGAGCCCGGTGAGCTTCACGAGATCGAGGGCCTTTTTTACCCGCTCCTCGATCTCGGTCTTGCCCACCTTTCGCATTTCGAGCCCGAAGGACACATTCCGCGCCACGGTCATGTGCGGGAAAAGCGCATAGGACTGGAAGACCATGCCCATATTGCGCTTGTGCACGGGGATGGCCGAGACGTCCCGGCCATCGATGCGGATCGCGCCGGAGGTCGGCGCGATCAGTCCCGCGATCATGCGCAGGATGGTGGTCTTGCCGCAGCCCGATGGCCCGAGAAGGGCAAGCATCTCGCCGCGGGGCAGCGAGAAGCTGACGCGGTCGACGGAAGGTTTCTGTGCGCCCGGATAGGTCTTCACGAGCTGTTCGATTTCAACGTGATGATCAACCATGGCGGCCTTCCGTCCCTGTCGCATCAATAGCGCGCGATGACTTCGCGGTTGATGCGCTGGATCCAGGGGGAATACTGGTCGGCGACAAAATTCCAGTCGAGCGACATCTGCGCGGCCTGCGCCTCCTTCGAGCCGTAGATGCGGCTTGCGACCTCGTCAGGAAGCTCGACCTTCGTGTTCACCGGCCCGTAGAAGCTTTTCTCGGCAAAGGTGGCTTGCGCCTCGGCGCTGAGCGCATAATTCACAAAGAGCTCCGCGGCTTCCTTGTTCTTGGAGCCCTCGACCAGCCCGATCGTGTTGGTCTGACCGATTGAGCCCTCCTTGGGAAGCGCGACAGCGATCTTGCCGCCCTGCGTATCGTGCAGATACTGGGCGCGGCCGTTCCAGCAGATCGACAGATCCACTTCCCCGCTCTGGACGACGGCGTAGCAGTCCGGCGCCGGCTCCCAAGTGGAGACATTGGGGGCGATCTCCTTCAGCATCTCCATGCCGGGATCGATGCTTTCCTTGTAATCGCCACCCTTCAGTTTCGTCAGGATCGGAAGCAGGATGACGCCGCGGGTGTCGCCTAGCTTGGCCGCAATCTTGCCTTTGTATTTGGGATCGGTCAGATCGTTCCAGCTCGTCGGCGGCTCCTTCACATTGTCGGTGTTGTAAAGGATCGCGAGATTGTCCTGGGAGAAAGCCACCGCCCGGTCACCGTCCAGCCGGGCCCAATCGGGCGCATCCGCGATATTGGGCACCTTGGCCGGATCCAGCTGGGCGAACAGCCCTTCCTGATTGGCCTTGATGGCGACCGAAACGTCGATCAGGGCGACATCGATTTCCGGATTGCCGCGCTGCAAGGTGAGAAGCGCCAGCGTCTCGGCCGAATTCTTGCTCGGTCGGTATGTCACGTCGATGCCGGGATATTTAGCCTCGAACGGCTCGATGATGAACTTCTCGTAATTCTCGGCAAAGACCCCGCTGAAGCCGATGACGTTCACGGTGCCCGTGACGGACGTATCCTGAGCCATGGCCGCGGGAGAAAGAAGAGAGAGCCCGATCGCGAGTGCAGAGGCCACTGCGGCTCGCCGGGATATGCTGGTGCGTATCGTCATGTGAGTGCCTCCAGTTGGGCGGTTGACGGTCAGGTGGCGGGACGCCATGCGGCGTCAAGGACCCGCAACCAGTTCTGGCCGAGAAGCTTGCGGACGAGCGTCTCGCTCCACCCGCGAGCGAGCATGCGTGCGGTCAGGTTGGGCATCTCGGTCATCCGCTCGATTCCCTTCGGCTTGTTGATCTTCACGGAGCCGAACTCGGTAAGCTTACGCGCGGTGCCCTTGTCCCGGTTCGCCCAGAGAAGCCACGGGCCCGGACGTGGCCGATCGAGAGAGAAATCAGTGCCGATGCCGACATGATCTTCGCCGACGAGATCGATAACATAGGCCATCGCATCGAGATAATCCTCGACCGTGGCGTCATTGCCGGCTGCCAGTCCCGGGGCGAAAAGGCTGACGCCGATGATGCCGCCCTTCTCCGCGCAGGCGACGAAAAGCTCGTCCGGCTTGTTGCGCTTCACATCCTTCAGCGCGCGGGGCAGGATATGCGAGATGCATACGGGCGCTTTCGAATGGGCGATCACGTCGGCGGTGGTCTTGTCGCCCACATGGCTCAGGTCGCAGAGCACGCCGACCCGGTTCATCTCCGCTAAAACCTCTTTGCCGAACCCCGTCAGCCCGCTGTCCACCTCCTCCAGATAGCCGGCGCCGGAATAGTTCTGGGTGTTGTAGGTGAGCTGCATGATGCCCACGCCCAGATCCTTGAAGATCTCCACATAGTCGAGCTTGTCTTCCAGCGGAGAGGTGTTCTGCCAGCCGATGATGATGCCGGTGCGCCCTTCCTTCTTGGCTGCGTGGATGTCATCGACCGTTCTGACCGGACGGATCAGATCGCTGTTCTCGCGCAAATAGCGTTTCCACTCGCTGACATAAGCGATGCCCTCGCGAAAATTCTCCCAAAGGAGCGAGGAGACGTTGACGGCCGTCAGACCACCGGCCCGCATTTCCTCGAAGATCGGGCGCCCCCATTGGCAGGTCTGAAGGCCGTCGATGATGATGGATTCGTCGTGGAGCTTCCTGGCGTCGGTCATTGAGCGTCTTCCTTATGGGCTTCGCGTTTCTTCTGCTCAGCCAGAGCACGGGCGACAAAATCCAGGCGGTCCTGACCCCAGAACAGCTCTTCGCCCACCACATAGGTCGGGGTCCCGAAGATGCCCAGCCGCTCGGCTTCCGCAAGATTGCCGCGCCATTCGGCAAGAATAGGCTCCGGTTGGGGATCCTGTACCAGCGCTTCTGCTTCCTCGCCCGCAGTCGCGCGGGCGATCGCCCGCAGGGTGGCAAGATCGGCGATGTCCCGGTCCTCAGCCCAGAGCGCCCGCTGGACGGCATAGGAGAAGCCGATGGCGTCAAGTCCGGCTTTCTGAATTGCGATCACGGCTTGGGCGGCAGGCTCTATTGTCCTGCAGGGATAGAATTTGGGCTTGAGATTGAGCGGAATGCCAAGATGTCTGCGCCAGCGGTCCAGCTCCACCTCATGATAAAGCTGGCGTGCGTTGGGCCGGGTGCGCAGCGGAATGCCGCCATTGGCTTCGATGATGCGGATCGGCCGCAGTTCAACCGCCGCACCCGCCTCCTGTGCAATCTGGACCGCCCGCTGCGCGCCCAGATAAGCCCAGGGAGAGGAAATGCCGTAGAAGATCCGCAGGGTCATGTCAGATGGAAGCATGGTCGGCGTCCTCTCGTTGATCCGCATCCTCCCATTCGTCACCGAGCAGTTCCGGCGTGTCGTAGGCGCGGAATTTCTCGAGGTGATGTGCTCGATCCTCGACGAACAACGACCGGGCAAGCCCCTGTGCCAGCCGCATCGCGCCATCGCTGATCGAAGGAATGCCGCTGGTGATCTTTCCGTGCGTGGGGACCGCGGGATAGGCGAAGCACGAAATATGGGAGATCGCCGTGGCAACGGCCGGATCAAGGCCGGCCTTGGGAAGAAACTCGAAGGAAGGGCCAAGATAGGGCGAGGAAGCAATGCCCTCGTGCTCCATGCCCGCGGGCGGGGTATACGCATCGCGCCAAAGCTGGACCTTGTCGGCAAGCATCGCAAATTCCGGCCTGCGCGAAAAATCGACGGAAAAGCCGGTCGAGAAGATCACGAAATCAGCGGGGTAGCGCCCCTTCGGTGTAACGACCAGCACACCGCCGGAAGCCTCCTTGAGATCTTCGATGGGGCTTGCGACATGAAAAAAGGCGTTGGGATGACGCGAAACACGCAGCACGCTGTGGCGCGGGGGCGGAATCTGCGCGCGCTCGCCTTCGACCATCAGCCACCATTTGTCGGCGTCGGGCAGACCGAGATATCCGTGCGTCATTCCCGGGCTCCCGACACCCGTGAATTTGTCGATGCGCGGAATATCGGGGCGGCGGACGAAAATATCGACGCGCGCGGCCCCAGCCTCCAGCGCGGCCGCGGCATTGTCCATAGCGGACGCCCCGGCCCCAACCACCGCGACGCGCTTGCCACGCAAGGAAGCGATGTCGATCAAGTCCGCGCTGTGGCCGACATAGCGTGAGGGCACCCGGCCGGCGACGTCCGGCAAGGAGGGTGCGCCGAGCCCGTCGAGCCCGGTAGCAAGCACGACGCGCCGGGCGAGAACCTGCCAGGCTCCGGCATTATCCTGCAAATCCAGGGTGATCAGCCCGTCGGGACGCAGACCGAGGGATGTGAGCGCGGTATCGTTGACGACATTCAGTTCGAGGATGCGGCGATACCAGATCAGGTAATCCATCCACATCGGGCGCGGGATGAGAACCATCTTCTCATAGGCTTCGGCACCGAATTGAGCCTCGAACCAGGCGCGGAAGGTAAGGGAGGGCACCCCGAGCGCCGGCCCGGCCGCTTCTTTGCGTGTTCGCAGGGTCTCCATCCTGGCATAGGTGATCCACGGCCCCTCCCGCCCGGCGGGGGCACGATCGAAGGCGCAGGTGTTGTAGATGCCGACCCTCTTCAACGCCGCCAGCGCTGCCAGCCCGCAAAGACCCGCTCCGATCACCGCCACGTCGATGACGTCCTGGCCGTCCACGACGCGCGGCGGCACCCAGTCCTTGGCCGGCTGGTTCAACCACAGAAGGTCGAGCGCAACCCTCTGCTCCAGGTCGCCGAGAGACGAAGGTCTCATAATTCTCTATAATTCTATTTTTGCATTTTAAGTACGCTATTATACACCAAACGCAGTGTAAATAGGCAGCGGGCAGCGTCTGCCGACGGAGTTGCCGCACCCAAGCGGCCCAGTCTTCCCGTCGCGGTCACCGGAATCCGTTGACCAAAGCTTTTCTCCTCGGCCATCCTCGTTCAAATAGGGCGAGGAGGAGAAGAAGACATGGCAGCAAAGCCTGTATTCGCGCTGAACCATATGTGCGCGCCGGCGCTTCCCATTCCCGATTTTTTGGACCTCGCGAAGAGCGTGGGCGCCGTCGGCGTTGAAATCCGCAACGATCTTGAAGGCAACGCCATCCTGGACGGCACCCGGCCGAGCCAGATCGCTTCGGAAGCTGAGGCGCGCGGCCTCACCATCCTGTCCATCAACGCCCTGCAGCGCTTCAACGAGTGGAATGCAGCGCGCGAGGAAGAAGCACGACGGCTGATCGCCTATGCCGGCGAATGTGGTGCCAAGGCGGTTGTATTGGTTCCGACCAATGACGGGACAGCCGTATCCAGGGAGAACCTGCGTGTTGCGCTCCAGGGGCTTCGGCCGTTGCTGGAGAACGCCGGCGTGACGGGGTTGATCGAGCCGCTCGGTTTCGAGACCTGCTCGTTGCGGCTGAAATCAGAAGCAGTCGAGGCCATCCAAGCACTTGAAGCCGGAAACACCTTCCGCCTCGTCCACGATACCTTCCACCACTTCGTTGCAGGCGAGCCCGGCCTGTTTCCCGCTCACACGGGGCTGGTCCACATCTCCGGCGTAACGGATCCCGTCGTGACCGTTAGGGAAATGCGTGACGGGCATCGCGTGCTGGTCGAGGAACAGGACAGGTTGGACAATACGGGGCAGATAACCCTGCTGCTCCGTGCCGGTTTTGAAGGCGCCTTCTCGTTCGAACCTTTCGCCGAAGCCGTCCACCGCCTGACCGATCCAAGGCCGGCCCTGGAAAGGAGCATCGCCTTCATCCTGCAAACCATCGACCGAAGCGGGGCTTAAGCGAAGGCAAGACAAGGCCGATGGTGGGATTCAGCCGATTGACAGGTGATCCGAGATTGCACTAACCTGAACTTGCCGCATGGGTATAAGCGCATCAATTCCGGTCATTCGACTAGAAGATGATTGCTCATTCGCTGGTCTCAGCAAGGAGCGAGCGCGCTTGGCCCCGGCACAAGCCCAGAAAAAACTCCACTGAAGTTCCAGCGATCGCGGTTTGTTGGTTCGGCCTGCCCGACCGTCCGGAAAGTTTTCCGGAGGCGGTTCGCAGGAACGGGTCGCGCGGGTGCCAGCTGGCGCCCATGAATGGGAGGAGTTTCATGCGCAGGGTTCTCCGTGCTGCAATGGCGGCGCTCTTGATGGCGATGGCCGTTCCGGCCATGGCGCAGGAGTTGACGCCCGTGCGTTTCATCCATGAGTGGCGCTTCGAAGGCCATGTCTCGCCTTTCCTGGTGGCGCTCGACAAAGGTCTTTACGAGGAAGAGGGGCTTGCGGTCACGATCGAGCCCGGCACCGGCAGCATCGACGGGCTCAACCGTATCGCCTCCGGTGCTTACGACATGGGCCAGATGGATCTGAACGCCCTCATCAAATACCGCGACAATCCCGATGCCCTGCCCATCAAGGCTGTGCTCATCACGTACAACACCGCGCCCTTCGCCATCCTCACGCTCAAGGATAAGGGCATCACCAAGCCCAAGGACCTGGAAGGCAAGCGGCTCGGAGCGCCGGCGGCGGACGCAGCCTATTCGCACTGGCCGATCTTCACGAAGCTGAACGACATCGATAATTCCACGATGACCATCGAGAATGTCGGCTTCCCCGTGCGCGAAACCCTCCTCGCCCAAGGTCAGGTGGACGCCGTAACCGCCTTTGCCAGCAACAAGCTGGCGCTCAAGGCAAATGGCGTGCCGGACGAGGACGTGGTCATGCTCCTGATGAGCGATTACGGGGTGAGCCTCTATGGCAGCGCAGTGATGGCGAGCCCAGCTTTCATGCAGGAGCACCCGGATGCCGTGCGCGGCTTCGTACGTGCCACCATCCGCGGCTTCTTCGAAACCTTCCGCGACCCGGAAGGCGCGATCCAGAGCATCGTAAAACACAATCCGGTTGCCAATCCCGACGTGGAGCTGGAGCGGCTGAAACTCGTGGCCGGGCTCAACTACCTGACCGACGACGTACGCAAGAACGGCTTCGGCGACGCCAATATGGAGCGCCTGGAGCAATCCATCGACCAGTTGGGGATCGCGTACGAATTCAAGAACCGGCCGAAGGCGGAGGATATCTACACGCCTGAGTTTCTGCCGCCGCTAGAGGAGCGCATGTACAAGGAGTGACCTGCGGGAAACCCTGGGAGGAAGGGAGAAAGCATGGCCTACATCACTACAGCTAGGAATGGCGAGACCCGTTTGGGCGCGTTGCGGAGGAGGTTCGCGATGAGCTGGGGAGGCAAGACCGAAAAGCTGATCGCGCCGCTCGGCTTCACCATTCTGCTCCTGCTCCTGTGGGAGGTCGTCTGCCGCGCTTTCTCGATACCGCAGATGATCCTGCCCACCGCGACCGAAACCTTCGCGGCCCTGTGGACCTTCCGGGCGGTGATTTTCGACAACGCGCTTGTGACGCTGTGGACCACCGTGGTCGGGTTCGGGCTGGCGATCGTGGTGGGTGTGGCTCTGGGTATCGGAATCGGCTGGCACAGAGCGATCTATTCCGCCGTGTACCCGATCCTGGTCGCTTTCAATTCGATCCCGAAGGTGGCGGTCGTGCCGGTGCTGATCCTGTGGTTCGGCCTTGGCGCCATGCCGGCGATCCTGACCGCCTTCCTCATCTCCTTCTTCCCCATCATCGTCAATGTGGCGACGGGACTTGCGACCGTGGAACCGGAGCTCGAAGACGTGCTGAGGGCGCTCGGTGCAAAGAAGATGCAGATCATGCGCAAGGTCGGCATTCCGCGCTCGCTGCCGCATTTCTTCGGCTCGCTGAAGGTGGCCATCACTCTTGCCTTCGTAGGTGCGGTGGTGGCGGAGACGGCAGGTGCCAGCAAGGGGCTCGGGAAGCTGATGCTGGACGCGCAAGCTGCGTTCCAGGTGCCGGTGGTCTTCGCCTGTCTCATCGTCCTGTCGGTGCTGGGCATCCTCCTCTACGCGGTCACGGCACTGGTCGAACGGCGCTATACGGGCTGGGCTTTCCGGTCCCAGCAGAACCTCTGAGAGAGGAGGAGAGAAGAATGGAAAGCTTCGTCTCCCTGAACGATGTCAGCCTCTCCTATGGCGGCGAACAAGGGCTGCTCGCGGTTTCCGGGCTTTCAATGTCGGTGCGAAAGGGCGAGTTCGCAGCCGTCGTCGGTCCCTCGGGCTGCGGAAAGTCTACCCTGATGAAGCTCACCACCGGTCTGGTGCGGCCGCAGAAGGGGCAGATCGCCGTGGACGGAAAGCGCGTCTTCGGCCCCATCAGCATCGTCGGGATGGCCTTTCAGAATCCGTCGCTGCTTCCCTGGCGCACGACGCTCGACAACATCATGTTGCCGCTGGAGATCGTCGAACCGCACCGGCAGAGGCTCGGCAGGCACCGCGATGAATATGTCGCAAAGGCCGAGTCCGTATTAGAACTGGTCGGTCTCAAGGGGTTCGGGGCAAAATTCCCCTGGCAGCTATCCGGGGGGATGCAGCAGCGTTCCAATCTCTGCCGGGCGCTGATCCATGACCCGGCACTGCTCATGCTGGATGAACCCTTTGGCGCACTCGATGCATTCACGCGCGAGGAGTTGTGGGGCGTTATTCGCGACCTGCACGCTGCCAAGGGCTTCACGGTGATCCTGGTTACGCATGATCTCCGGGAAGCGGTCTATCTCGCGGACCGGGTCTTCGTGATGAGCGCGCGGCCCGGTCGGGTGATCCAGGAACGAACCATCGACTTTGCACGGCCGCGACCGATCGACCTCATCTACAAGGCTGAGTTCAACGAGATCGTGCATGAGCTGCGCGAGAAGATCGCCGAGGCCCGAGCCGATGCCGTGGCCTATGAACCGGCGCCAAGCTGATAAGGAGGACTGACACCAGAATACCCGAGTCTGCGATCGCATTTTCGATCGCCATTGCCAGTATAAGCAGCAGCCGCTCCCCGCACCAAGCGGGTTCGGTCGGGAATTGCTGGCAAGCGGCCAATCCGCAGCCCGACCGACAGGAAATGAAATCCAGTTTGCAGGACTGTCGTCGGGTCACCGGTCAAACGGCGCCTAGTGGCGTCGCGCGTGAAGAAACCGTGGAGACGAGCAATGATAATCGACCTTAGCTGCTATCCGACCAAGATCCCTGACCTCGCTTGGCGACATGACGGCCCTCCCTTTACCGGCGAGCGTCTTTTGAAAATGATGGACGGTCCATTTTGGGTAAACGGCAAACCCCGCCGCATCGACAAGGCCTTCATCCAGCCGCCGCAGGGCAACACGATTTATACGGACGGGATGGGAAACCTGACCGGCCGCGAAGCCATCCGCGACTACATGGCCTACACGGTCGAGCTCGTGCAGCGTCATCCAGACCGCTTCATCGGCTGTTTCGTCTACAACCCGCGCTATGGCACCGAGAACGGTGCAGCTGAAATCGAGCACCACGCGAAGGAATACGGCTTCAAGATGGTGCAGCTCCAGGCCAACATGCACGCCTACCGTCCGGACCGCGCCCTAGACTGGCTGCGGCCTGCATTGAGGAAGTGCGCCGACCTGGGCCTGATGGTGAAACTCCACACGGGCGACGGGCCCTATTCGATTCCAACCGAGTTCTACCCGATCATCCGCGAGTTCCCGTCGGTTCCCTTCATCATGGCGCATTTCGGGGTGCAGACGGGTGGCGTGTACTGCTTCGAGCCATACCAGATGGCGCTGGACACCCCCAATGTCTACTGCGAGTCCGGCTGGTGCCTGCAGTCACGCATCGTCGAGTTTGCCAAGGAACTTCCTAAGGAGAAGATCCTTTTCGGTTCCGACACGCCTCCCAACGAGCCGGGCATGTGGCTGCGGCTTCTGGAAGTGCTCTGCCACGAGCCGCCGCAGGGGCTAAATCTCGATGAGGATACGCTGGAGGACTATTTCGGCAACAATGTCGCCCGCATGATCGGGATCGAGCCCACCCCGCCCCCGCGCACGAAGGAAGAAGCCGAGGCGTATCTCAGAGACGTCAAAGCATCGGCGGAAGCCGCCTGAGCCATCCTTCGCGACACGAATTTCCGGAAAAGAACATGATCATCGATACGCATCTTCACCCGACCAACCTCGTTGATGAAGCCTGGCGGCACACGGGCACGCCTTTCAACGGCGAGCGAATGCTGAAGCTCATGGACGGTCCCTACATGATCAACGGCAAGCCGCGCCGCATCGATATGGGCTTCATCCAGCCGCCCCCCGGCAACACCGGCTATCGCGACGGCAACCGCATGGGGCGCGACGGAATCCGTGATTACATGAGCTACATCGCCGAGCTCTGCCAGAAATACCCGGATCGCTTCATCGGCAACTTCACCTACAATCCGCGTTGGGGCCCGGAAAACGGGGCCGCGGAGCTGGAATTCCATGTGAAGGAATACGGCTTCAAGATGCTGAAGCTGCACGCGAACATGCATGGCTACCGCCCCGATCGCGCGCTCGACTGGTTGCGGCCGGCCATGAAGAAATGCGCGGAGTTGGGCGTGGTGGTGCTGATCCACACGGGCGACGGCCCGTATACGATCCCCACCATGTTCTATCCCATCATACGCGAATTCCCCATGGTGAACTTCATCATCGGCCATTTCGGCATTCAGACCGGAGGCAATTACTCCTTCGAAGCCTTCTGGATGGCGATGGACACGCCGAACGTCTATTGCGAGTCCGGCTGGTGCTTCCAATCGCGCATCGTCGAGTTCGCCAAGGAACTGCCCAAGGACAAGATCGTCTTCGGTACGGACTCACCCCCCAACGAACCCGGCATATGGCTGCGCGAGCTCGAAGTGCTCTGTCACGAGCCGCCACAGGGCCTCGGCATCGATGAGGACACGCTGGAGGGCTATCTCGGCAACAACATAGCGAAGCTGGTCGGCATCGACCCGACTCCGCCGCCGAGAAACCTGGAGGAAGCCGAAGCAAGGCTCAAGGACACCTATGCAGGCGTGAAGCGCTAGGCTTTGCTTTGAAGGCGGCGGTCCTTCGTGGACCGCCGCGCCCAGAGACCGAAGATTATGCCGGCAGGACAGCCGAACAGGTGAAGTATGACCGCCGCGTCCGATTTCGACAGACAGGATATTCGGCATTTCCTCGCTGAATATCGCGCAAACCATCCTGAGGATGTGCTGACGATCGAAGAGGCCATCTCCGACGATCAGGATGTTACCGCCTTCATCTGGAAGCTTGCAGGTGAAGGCCGCGCACCGCTTCTGCACTTCAAAAAGGTGACCGGGATCGGTGTGGAGGTGGTGAGCAATATTTTTGGCTCGCGCACCCGCATCGAGCGGCTTTTAGGAGCCGCGCCCGGCCAGCTTCATGAAGGCTATCAGGCCCGCGCGCGAGAGGCTGTTGCTCCGCAGGAAGTGGCGGACGGGCCGGTGACGGAGGTCGTGCAAACCGAGAATATCGACCTCTCGACATTGCCGATGATCCGCCATTTCGAAACCGATCGGGGCAAATACATTACCAACGGAATCGTGCTGGCGGAGCATCTCGACACCGGGGCGGGAAATTTGAGCTATCACCGTGCCATGATCCATTCGCGCGATCAGCTTGCCACAAGCCTGCATTCGCGCGGACATCTCTGGCGTCTGCTCAACATGGCTCGGGAAGAGGGAAAGCCGCTCCCGGTGGCCATGGTGATCGGCGCCCATCCCTGCTTCATGATCGCCGCCTCTGCCCGGCTTGCCTTCGGCGAGGACGAGCGCCATGTGGCAGGTGGCCTCCTCGGCGAACCGCTCAAAGTCGTGCGGACGCCCCGCTACGGGCTGCGCGTGCCGGCCTACGCGGAATTGGTGCTCGAAGGTGTCATTGACCATGAGGCGCAGGTGGATGAGGGGCCATTCGGCGAGTTCACCGGCTATTCCTCAAACCGGTCGACCAACAATCTCTTCAAGGTCGAGACCGTGATGCGCAGGCGCGAGGCCATGCTGGTAAGCGTGGCAGGAGGCAACTCGGCCGAGCATCTCAATCTCGGTCGCGTGCCGCGTGAATCGGAGATGGTGGAGAAACTCAAACAGCGTTTCCCCAGCGTGACGGCGGTGCATTATCCGAGCTCAGGCACGCACTTCCACGCCTATGTGGCCGTAAACCAGCAACGCCCTGGTGAAGCGCGACAGATCATGCTCGGCCTGCTCGGCTGGGACGCCTATCTCAAAACGGTGATCGCGGTGGATTCCGATGTGGACATCACGCGCGATTCGGACGTGCTGTGGGCGCTTTCAACCCATTTCCAGCCGCATCGCGACGTGGTCATAATCGACGGACTGCCGGGCAATGCGCTCGACCCGTCTGCAACAGGCATCGGCACGACCTCCCGCATGGGGCTAGATGCCACGCGCGGGCCGGATTTCGAAGGCGCGCTGGCTCGCATCAGCAGCACCGCATTCGAAAGGGCGGAGGCGATCCTGCGGAGGATGGGGGCGGTAGCTCATGCGCCGATCAGCAATCAACGTGATGCGGGCCAGAAGCTGCCTTGAGCTTTAGTCCGCACCTGGGGAGGAACGGAAGCGAATGAAGCGTTTCGAATATCATGAACCGGCGAGCCTGGAAGAGGCGTCGCGCCTGCTTGCCGAGCTTGGAGCCACGGCGCAGGTTCTCGCCGGCGGCACTGATCTGCTCGTGGAGATCAGGGAGCATCTGAGGCCGGTGACGCATGTGGTCAATATCAAGCGCATTCCCGGCTTGCGCGACTTTGCCTGTGACGACGCTCAGGGCTTGCGCGTCGGCGCGCTGATTACCGCACGCGAGGTTGAAACCTCACCACAGGTGGCGCGCCTTTTTCCAAATCTCGTAAGTGCCGTCGGCCAGCTCGGCTCCATTCAGGTACGCAACCGCGCGACGGTGGTGGGCAATATCTGCCGCGCCTCTCCTTCGGCCGACACCCTGCCGCCGCTCATCGCAGACGGAGCGCGCCTTTCGGTCTTCAATGGCAATGGCGAACGGAGCATTGCACTCGAAGAGTTCTTCACGGGGCCGGGCCGCACAGTCCTCCGCCCCGGCGAGATCGTCACCGGCATCAGCGTTCCTCCACCGGGCGCGCATAGTGGCCGCGCCTATATCAAGCACGGGCGGCGCAAGGCGATGGAGCTTGCAACGGTCGGGGTCGCAGTCACTCTGGAGCGAGAGGCCGGGCACTGCCGCGAGATCCGCATCGCACTCGGGGCGGTGGCCCCTACCCCCATCCGCGCCCGCGAGGCTGAGGCGCTGTTGCGGGGCGAGGCATTCACCCCCGAACGCGTGGCCGCCGTGGCGGAAGCCGCGATGACGGAATCCACCCCCATTTCCAATGTGCGCGCCAGCGCGGAGTACCGACGCGAGATGGTGGGCGTGCTCACCCGCCGGGCCATCACCCTGGCTATGGAGGCCATTCAATGAGTCAGATCGTTTCCATGACCATCAATGGGGAAGAGCGTGAACTGGCGCTGGAACCTTATCGCAGCCTGCTCGACACGCTGCGCAACGAAGGCGGGCTTACCGGAACAAAAAAAGGCTGCGATGTAGGTGATTGCGGCGCCTGCACCATCATCATGAACGGTAAGCCGGTCAATTCTTGCCTTGTTCTCGCGGTGGAAGCGGCAGGCGCGATGATCGAAACCATCGAGGGCCTTCAGCTGGCGCCCGACAAGCCTCACCCGCTGCAGGAAGCCTTCATGCGGTATGGCAGCGCGCAATGTGGCTTCTGCACGCCGGGCATCATCATGATGGCCAAGGCATTGCTGGACGAGAACCCGAACCCCACCGAGGACGAGGTCCGCTTCGGAATTGCCGGCAATATCTGCCGCTGCACTGGTTACACCAAGATCATCGAAGCAATCCTCGCTACAGCCGCGGATCTGCAGAGGGCGAAGAGCGCATGACCATCCACGACAAGACCTTCGAGAGCAAGTTTGCCGTCGTCGGGCGAAGCGTGAAACGCTCCGACACGCTGGAAAAAGTGACAGGGACGGCCTGTTATGCCGGCGATGTGGCGCTTCCCGGCATGCTGCACGGCAAGACCAAGCGCAGCACTGTTGCGCATGCGATCATCAAGAGGATCGATGTGAGCAAGGCGCTTGCGCTCAAGGGCGTGAAGGCTGTGCTAACCCACGAGAACGTGCCGCGCGTGTTGCACTACGGCTCACCGCATCCGCGCTCCGCCTCCGTCACGCGCGACCAATATATTCTCGACAACCGTGTGCGATACTGGGGCGAAGGCGTCGCTGCCGTCGCTGCAATTTCAGAGGAGATCGCCGAAGAAGCGCTCGACCTGATCGAGGTGGAATACGAGCCGCTGCCTGCCGTCTTTACTATTGAAGATGCGATGCGCGATGGCGCGCCTGTCATCCACGACAATGGCCTGCCACAGAACCAGGTGCTCCCCCCCGTGATCGTCGAGCGCGGCGATGTGGAGAAGGGTTTCGCGGATGCGGATTTCGTCATCGAAGGCGAATACGAACTCGGGCGGCCGACACCCGCCTATATGGAGCCCAATATCTGCGTCGCGCAGTGGGACGGCAACGGAAAGCTTACCTTCTGGAGTTCAACGCAGACCGCCTTCATGGTGCGCGGCGCGTTGGCAGAGGTGCTGGGGATTCCGCTCAACAAGGTGCGCGTGCTCGTGGATCATATGGGCGGCGGCTTTGGAGCCAAGCAGGATCTGTTTCAGCACGAATTCCTCTGCGCATTGCTTGCGCGGGAGACGAACCGGCCAGTACGCATGGAGTTCACCCGCAAGGAGACATTCCTGGGCGGCCGCACGCGCCATCCCGGTCGCATCTGGCTCAAGCAGGGTTTCCGCAAGGACGGCACGATCACCGCGCGGGAGGCGAAGGTGCTCTTCAATTCGGGCGCCTACGGCTCGCACGGGCCCGGCGTCACCAATGTCGGCACGGCCGCACTCACCTCGCTCTATCGCTGCGAGAATGTGCGGCTGGAAGGGCGCTGCATCTACACCAACGCGCCAATAGCAGGAGCTTTCCGCGGCTATGGGGTGGTGCAGACCTATTACGCTCTCGACCTGCAGATGGACGAAGCGGCTGAAAAGCTGGGCTTCGACCCGGCGGAGTTCAAGCTCAAAAACGCCGTCAGGGAGGGAGACATCGCCCCTTCCAATCATCCGATCGTGGGGCATGGGCTTGAGGACTGCATCCGCCGCGGCATGGAAGAGACCGGCTGGCCCGCGGTGCGGCGTCACGGCCGCGACACGGGCGTCAAGCGACGAGGCTGGGGGATCGGCTGCGAAATGCACGGGTCCAGCGCCTATCCCGGCATCAAGGAGCAGGGCAACGCGATCGTGAAGATGAACGAGGACGGCACGGTGACACTGCTCACCGGCACCGCCGGTCTCGGCACCGGGGCGCACACCGCCTTGTCGCAGATCGTCGCGGAGGAATTGGGCGTTCCGTTCGAGACGATCTCAGTGGTGCAGGGTGACACGGATGTGGTGCCCTGGGACATCGGCGCCTTTGCCAGCCATACGACCTATATGGGCGGCAGGGCGGCACAGATCGCTGCCGCCGACGTGCGGCGGCAGGTGCTGGCGCATGCCGCGCCGCAACTCGGCGCAACCCCGGAAGAACTTACCATCCGCGATGGGGTTATCGTCGTGGAGGGCTCTAACCGTTCCATGACCCTTGCCGAGGCGGTCGCGCCACAGAGGGGAATGCCTGCGATCCAACTCGTCGGCGTCGGCACCTATACCCCCACGAAATCCTACTCCTTCGCGGCCCATTTCGTGGAAGTCGAAGTCGATACGGAGACGGGTGAGATTCGTGTGCTCCAGGTCATCCCGGTGCACGAAATCGGCAAAGTGATCCACCCGATCGCCGCGCAAGGCCAGATCGAAGGGGGCATACAACAGGGGATCGGACACACGCTGAGCGAGGACTATGTGATCGATCATCAGACCGGGCGCTCCCTCAACGCCGGTTTTGTCGACTACAAGATGCCGCTCTCAATGGATATGCCGCCCATCCGCACGATCATCCTGGAGACCGCCCCCGATCCCGGAGGCCCCTATGGGGCAAAGGGGGTCGGCGAAGATCCGATCATCGCCATCGGCCCGGCCATTGCCAATGCGGTCTACGACGCCATCGGAGTGCGCTTCCGTCGTTATCCGATCACGCCGGAACATGTGCTTGCAGCTTTGAGAACCAAGAAGCAGGAGGTAGCCTGACATGACGCTCGTTCATCAAGTCGAACCGGACAAGATCCCGGTCACGATCCTGACCGGATTCCTCGGGTCGGGGAAGACGACGCTCCTCAACCACATCCTCACAGAGCGGCACGGCCACCGCATTGCCGTCATCGAAAACGAGTTCGGCGAGGTGGATGTCGATTCCGACCTGGTGCTGTCGTCGGAAGAGGAGATTTTCCAGATGCAGAACGGCTGCATCTGTTGCTTCGTCGATGTGAGAAATGATCTGATCGACGTTGTGAAAAAGCTGCTCGCGCGAAAGGATCGTTTCGACCACATCCTGGTCGAAACCAGCGGGCTAGCCGATCCTACCCCCGTTGCCACCGCTTTCTTCGTCGATGAACACGTCGGCAAACATGTGAAGCTCGATGCCATAGTCACCTTGGTGGATGCGAAGCACATCCAGCAACACGTCAACGATCCGCTGCTCGATGGACGCGACAATCAGGCCGTCGACCAGATCGTGGCTGCCGACCGGATCGTGATCAACAAGATCGACCTGGTGGAAGATCCCGACCTTGTTGCGCTGGAGAAGGACATCAGGAAGCTCAATGAGACCGCGGGGCTTCTACGGTCCAGCTACGCGAAGGTAGAGCTGGAAAGCATTCTGGGCATCAGCGGGTTCACACCCTCCTATGTTTCCGAGCGCGCGAAGCTGCTCGATCTCGACGGACACGATCATCATCATCACCACCATCATGTCCATGATGCCACCGTGACCTCCGAATCCTTCATATTCCAGCAGGCTTTCGATGAAGATAAGCTTCGGCGGCATCTCACCGGACTGCTCGACGCGCGAGGCGACGATATCTTCCGGCTGAAGGGCATTATCGCCGTCGAAGACGATCCGCGCTTCCACGTTCTGCAGGCGGTTCACAGACTGCTGGACCTGCGGCCCGATCATCCCTGGGGAAAAGACCGTCCCTATACCAAGATGGTCTTCATCGGGCGAAACCTCGATCGGGCGGAACTGAAGCGAGGGCTCGTCGCCTGTCTGGCGTAAGCCAGCGGCGGACATGGCAGCGGCTGCATTGCCATGTCCAAGGCGATCTCGCGTCAAACCCGAGTGCTACGGCGGCGGGTTCTCCCGTTCATCGCCAATGGATTGGCGGTTTCGATCAGGAAATCCCTCATCTGCGCCGCCGCCGGGGAGAGCATCCGCTGGCGGCGTTGCAGAAGGGAAATTTCACGACTGATTGCCGGCTCGATCAATTCCACCGCCGCGACGTCCACATTGGTTGCGAGTTGGCGTGAATTCTCCGGCAGCACCGCAACGCCCAGTCCCTCGGCAACCATGGCGATCGCCGTCGTTGAAAAACGCACCTCGTATTTCGTCCTGATCTCGGCGCCCATGGATATGAATGTGCGGTCCACGATGTCGCGCAAGGGATTTTCCTTGGCAAGCCCTATCACGATCTCGTCCGCGAGCTCCGACCAGCGTACCTGCGTCTGTTCGGCCAAGGGATGAGCCGCCGGACAGATCAGCATCAACCTGTCTCGCATCATCAACGTCGTCTCGATTTCCGGGTCATTGCCCGAGACCGTACCGACTCCGAGATCGACCTCGTTGCGCTTCAAGGCCGGCCGTATCTCCTCCTCGGGCATGTCCCGGATCTCGACGGAGATGTCCGGATATCTCCGGACAAATTGCGCAATAACCGGCGGCAGTAGCGTGGCTGCGAGGACGATGGCCGAAGCCACAGTCACCCGGCCGCGCCGCAGAAAGGCAAGGTCCTGCACGCTCGCCACAGCGATTTCCAGATCCTCGAGAATTTTCCTGGCCTGAGGCAGGAATTCCCGACCCGCGCTCGTCAAACCGACCATGCGGGTGTGGCGGTCGAACAATCTGTGCTTGAGCGCCGCTTCAAGTTCCCTGATCAGAATGCTGACGGAGGATTGCGTCAGGTTGAGCTGTCCGGCGGCAAGGTTGAAGCGGCCGAGTTCAGCGACCGCCACGAATGCCTGGAGTTGCCGGAGCGTTACGTTCAACCGCTAGCTGCCTCTCAACGGAGTATCCCTTACAGGATAGGCTGCATTCGAATTCTTTTTCAATCCGGCAGAAAAGCTCGGATTGTTTCAAATTATTGAATGAGCGGTGGCATCACGCCTCTATCGCACCTGCGCGGTTATGCAATCGCTGGGCTTCTTCTCTATTGCCTGCCATTAGAAGGCCGATCTCCTCCAACCGGGCTCGGTCGGGCGGAACCTCGCCAAGGAACTGGCCCTCGAACATGACAAGGATGCGGTCGCATATTGCGAATAGTTCCTCCAGCTCCGTAGAGATGAGGAGGATCGCCTTGCCCTTCTCCTTCTGCTTCAGCACCTCCTGCATCACCAGTTCCGTTGCGCCAATGTCGATGCCGCGCGTGAGCTGATTGATGAGCAGGAAATCCGGGTTGCGGGCGAGTTCGCGCGCGACGACCAGTTTCTGCTGGTTGCCGCCGGACAGGTTCTGGATCGCTTCACCCGGGTGGGAAGCCTTGACTTTGAAGCGCCGGATCAAATCGCGCGTGTGCTCCGTGATTTCGCCGAAACGCAGCATGCCGCGCGAGGAAAACGGCGCCTGGTCATAGCGCTGCAGGATTACGTTTTCGGTGAGCGGCAGCGGCAGCACGATGCCCATTTTGTGCCGGTCTTCCGGGATGTGCGAAAGCGGCCGGTGATTGATCTCGCTCGATGTCAGGCCGCAAATCTCCTCGCCATTGAGGCGGATACTGCCGGAGGCCGCCGGCAGCAAGCCCACCAGGGCGAGAGCAAGTTCGCTCTGCCCATTGCCTGAAACGCCGGCTACGCCGACGATTTCGCCCTGGCGCACTTCGAAGGACACGCCGCGCACGGCAGGCAGGCCGAGCTCGTTGTTGCAGGAAAGATTTTCAACGGCGAGCACCACCCGGCCCGGGCTTGTCTGCGCGCGCGGCAGGTCCATCAGGACGTCACGACCCACCATCATCCGTGCAAGCTCGCGCGGATTGGTTTCGGCAGTTCTGGTCGTGAAAACGACCTTGCCGTCCCGCATCACGCTGACGCGGTCGCTCACGCGCATCACCTCGTCCAGCTTGTGCGAGATGAAGATGACCGTCTTGCCGTCTGCCACCAGGTCGCGCAGGAGTGCCAGAAGCCGGTCCGCCTCCTGAGGGGTCAGCACCGCTGTCGGCTCATCGAGGATCAGCAGGTCAACCCCGTGATAAAGCACCTTGAGGATTTCCACACGTTGCTGCTCCCCGACGGAAAGGTCGTGGATACGGGCATCCGGCCGCACGTCTAGCCCGTAGCGGTGGCTCAGTTCGCGGATACGGGTACTCACCTGCTTCATGTCACGAATGACGCGCAGCGGCGAACCGTGGCCGAGTACATAATTCTCCGCAACCGTGAGGTTCGGGACCACCATGAAATGCTGATGCACCATGCCGATGCGGTGGCGGATCGCTTCCCTGGGCGAGCCCAGCCTCAGCGGGCTGCCCTTGAAAACGATCTGACCTTCAGTCGGCGAGAGCACGCCGCAGAGAATGTTCATCAGAACGCTCTTGCCGGCGCCATTCTCGCCGAGAAGGGCATGGATCTCCTTCTCTTCTACTTCGAGATTCACGCCGGCGCTGGCGATCACCGGGCCGAAACGCTTGTGAATGTTTTCCATGCGCAGGAAAGGTGTCGCACCCATGATCCGCCCTCAACCCTTGCGATAAGGCACGCCAAGCATGCTCGGTGTATCCACACGGTTGCGGACCAGGATGAGCGCCGCGATGGTCATCACATAGGGGAGCGCCTGAAGCGCCTGATAGGGGATGTGCAGCGCCGGCTGAGCCTGGAGCTGGAGTTGAAGCGCATAGAAGAGGCCGAAGAGCAGCGAAACGAAAAACGCCCCTATCGGAGACCAGCGGGCGAAGACGACGACCGCGAGCGCGATGAAACCGCGCCCGGACGCAATCCCCTCCACGAACTGGTTGGAGTGGCCGAGCGTCAGATAGGCACCTCCGAGACCCGCGAGCGAACACCCGATGAGCACGGCCCCATAACGATAAAGCGCGACGCTCCTTCCGGCGATGTCGACGGCCTTGGGATGCTCGCCCACCGCTCGAAGGGTAAGGCCGAAGGATGTGCGGTGGAGGATGAATACGGCCGCGATCACCACCAGAAGGGTGCCATAGACGAGGATGTTGTGCCGGAAGAACGCCTCGCCGACGAATGGCAGATCGCTCAAGCCCGGCAGGTTCAGCGACGGTGCGATTTCCACGCCGCGGCCGGTCGAGACGAAATATGTGCGGTAGAGAAAGGCTGTGAGTCCCAGGCCCAGCAGGTTCATCGCCGCGCCAACCACGATCTGGTCGGCTTTGATGGTGATTGTGAACAGGCCGAAGAGCAAACCCATGAGCGCGCCGCCGGCGACCGCCATGAGCAGGCCCAGCGCAAGGCTGCCGGTCCAGAATACGGTGGCAAAACCGGCAAACGCACCCACCAGCATCACGCCTTCGATGCCGATATTGAGAACACCGGCGCGCTCCGAAAACACTTCTCCGATCGAGGCATAGACCAAGGGAGCAGCAAGCCGCCAGGTGGCACCGAGCGTAGTGGCGATAAAGCCGAGTGTGACGATGTCGTCCATGGACCTCTCCTATTCCGAGGGCCGCGCGGAGCGGAACCGGTAGACGCCGAAGCCGACCACCGAGAGAATGACGATGCCTTGGATCACCGAGACCAGGACCTGCGGCACCTGCGCGTTGATCTGCATGATTTCGGAGCCCGAGCGGAGCACCGCGAAAAGTGTGCCGGAGAAGATCGCGCCGACCGGATTGTTGTTGGCAAGCAGCGCCACGGCGATGCCTTCGAAACCATAGCCCGGGGAGATGTTCTGATAGAGACGGAACGTGACGCCGGCGATCTCGAACGCGCCGGCCAGCCCGGCCATGGCGCCGCTGATGGAAATCGCCAGCAGGATGTTGCGCGAGACGCTCATGCCGGCGTATCGCGCCGCATGCGGGCTGATCCCGACAACGCGCACAGCGTAACCGGCGCTGCTACGAAAGAGGAAAATGTAAGCAGCGATCGCCAAAGCGATGGCGATGAGTATGCCGATATGAAGCCTTGTGGGCGGCAGGATCTTCGGCATCCACGCCTCTCGAAGCAGCCGGGCCGACTGCGGATAGGCGGCGGCCGCGTCCTTTAGCGGCCCGGTGACCAACCAGCTTGTGGCTATGATGGCGATATAGTTGAGCATGATCGTCGTGACGATCTCGCTGGCCCGGAAATAGATCTTGAGCAGACCGGCGATCGCTGCCCAGGCCGCACCGGCCAAGGCACCCGCAAGGATCACCAGCGGTACGTAGATCCAGGATGTCAGCCCTGGGAAAGCGATGCCGACGGCGGTTGTCGCCACGGCACCGGCATAAAGCTGTCCCTCGGCACCGATGTTCCAGATGCTGCAGCGGAAAGCGACGCAGAGGCCGACACCGATCAGGATCAGCGGCGTGGCCTTCAGCAGCACTTCGGCAATGGAGCGGGTATCCTGGAACACGCCACTGAGCATAACCGTGAAGATGTCCCAGCCGTTGAAGCCATTCAGAGCGAGGAGCAGCGCACCGCACCCCATTGAGACCAGCACGGCGGCGGCAGGCATGGCAACGGCCTGCCACGTCTTGGTGAACGCGCGGCCGAGACCGTTCAAAATATCCGAACCCGCGCTCGGCGAGCGTTCGCTATCGATGTTGGCCATGAACGTCTATCGCAGTTGGATGGGGCCGCCCGTGCCGGCGGCCTTGAATGCTCTGGCGAGGATCATTTTTGCCGTGTCACGATCTCGCCGGCCGCGATCTTCGCTTTGACGTCCTCGATCTCCTTACGCAGCTCTTCAGGAACGGGATGTGCGGCTTCGTCACTCAGGGTGAATTTCATCACGTCCGCATCCGCCAGACCGAAGTCTACATTGGATTCCGGCCGCTGGCCTTCCATGATCCCCTTGACGATGCGCACGACGCCCTGGGCATAGTCGGCGACATATAGCCCCAGTATGTTCTTGGGCGCTACCTCGGTGAAGTCGCTGAAAATGCTGAAGGTCTTGACGTCGGGACCTGACTCGGCAATCGCCTGATATCCGCCCACTGTCGCACCGGACGCATTGGGCACGACGAAATCAGCACCCTGCGCGATCATGCCGAGCGCTGCCTCCTTGGCTGCCGAAATGTCGGTGAAGTTACCTATATAAACCTGATTGACCTCGAAAGCCGGGTTGGCGCCCTTGGCTCCATTCACGAACCCTTCGAAGGCCTGCTGGATCGGGGGGATCTCCATGCCGCCGACGAGACCCGCCTTCTTACCCATTTTCGCGGCGATATAGCCCATGAGGTAGAAGGGCTGGCTGGTATCCGTATTGAGCCCGATGACATTGTCCTCGTGGATATAGCTCGAGGAAATGAGGAATGTGGTGTCGGGAAATTCCGGCGCGACCGTAAGGGCGGCATCCTGAAACTCGAAGCCATGGCCTAGGATCACATTGAAGCCCTGGCTCGCATAATCGCGAAATGCCTTCTCGAAGGAAGCCGGGTTCTGCTGCAATTCGACATAGCTCACTTTGGCGCCGAGTTGCTCCTCCACACCTTTCAGCGCATTGTAGCCGATGCGGTTCCAGCCTTCCTCGCTGACGCTGCCCGGCACGAGGAGGCCCATCTTGAACTCCCCGTCCTGAGCCATTGCCGAGGCAGAAATGCCGGCGAGAAGCAGCCCTGCCGCTCCTGCCAGGCATGCTCTCCGTGTAAGATTCATGCTATTCCTCCCTTTATTTGTTCCCCTGAAAAAGGCGTGGATCACTTCGCTCTGGTCTGTATCTCCCCGGCGACGATCTTCGCCCTTACCTGCTCGACATATTTGCGTATGTCTTCCGGGACCGGTTTGTCCGCCCCGTCATTGTAGGTGAACTTGATCACGTCCTCGTCCTTGAGGCCGAAATCGACATTGGTCTCCGGCACCGCGCCATCTCTGATCCCGGACACGATGCGCACGATGCCCTGCCCGTAATCGGCGACAAAAGTGCCGGCTATGTTCTTGGGAGCGACCTCGGTGTAGTCGCTATAGACGCTGAAGGTGCCGATGCCGGTCCCCGCTTCCCGCACCGCCTGGATAACGCCCAGCCCCGCCGAATTCGCATTGGGCACGACGAAATCGCTTCCCTGGGAGATCATGCTCAGCGCGGCTTCCTTGGCGGCCGTCGCATCGGTGAAGCTGCCGATATAGACCGTAGAGACAGGGAAGTTCGGATCGACGCTCTTGGCGCCGTCCATGAAACCTTCGAAGGCCTGTTTGATCGGGGGGATCTCGATGCCACCAACCAGCCCCGCGCCCTTCCCCATCTTTGCTGCGATCACGCCCATGAGGTAAAAAGGCTGGCTGGCGTCGGTATTGAGACCGATGACGTTCCCCTCGTGCACATAGCTCGACGAGATGAGAAAAGTCGTATCGGGGAATTCCGGCGCGACCGTCAGCGCAGCATCCTGGAACTGGAAGCCGTGGCCCAGGACGACCTGATAGCCCTGGCTCGCATAGTCGCGAAACGCATTCTCGAACGCGGCCGGATTCTCATGCAGCTCCACATAGCTGATCTTGGCGCCCAGCTCCTTCTCCACGCGCTTCAGCGCCTCATAGGCGATGCGGTTCCAGCCCTCCTCCGCCACGCTGCCTGGCACCAGCAGGCCCATTTTGAATTCGCTCTGGGCCTTTGCGGGACCAAAGCCAATGGCTACGGCCAGCACGGCAGCTCCCGCCAGGAAGCCCCGTCTCTTGAGTTTCATGATGCTCCTCCCTTTTCATCATGCGCTGGTTTGAAGGCCTCAGCTCACCTTTTCGATCATTCTCCCCTCCGCTTCTGCGGTTTCGTTCTCGTCCACAAAAACGGGCCTCCCTCTGGCGAGGACCTGCACTCGGTCAGGCCCGCCCGCCACAAGCGTGTCCACGTCCTCACAATCGGTGACGACCATATCGGCCCAGGATCCCTCCTTCAGCCCGTATCCCTCAAGCCCCATAAGCTGGGCAGGAATGTCCGTGATCATCGAATAGACGGCCGGAAATTCGGACGCATAGAGATGGCCCGCCAAAAGCGTCCAGCGCGCGATTTCCAGCATGTCTCCGGATCCGGTGGGCACGAAGGGGTCCTGGATATTGTCCGAAGCGGTCGCCACGGGCACGCCGGAACGCACCAGATCCGCCACCCGCGTAAGCCCACGCGGGGGCAGCACATCGTGGGCGCGGCCCTGCAGGTAGAGATTGGCGGCTGGCAGCGTTACGACCCCGAGATCCAGCTCCAGCATCTCGTCGCGTATCCGTTCATAGTCCGAGCGTGGCAATGCGCTCAAGACGGAGCAATGGCTGAGCACGGTTCGGCCTTGCATGCCATACTTGCGAACCCGTTCGAAGACCGCATCGAAAAGCGGGCGCGAGGTGTCCAGATGCTCATCCAGGTGAAAGTCGAGCGGTCGACCATGTCGGACGGCCGCCTCGAAGAGGATATCCATATAGCGCAGCGGATCCTCGGCCACGGCCGGCGTGCCGCCGACCGCATCGGCGTTTTCGACGGCGGCGTCGATATTCTCCTCCAGCCAGTCGAGATCCTGGTTTGGGTGCGGCGTCATGAAGGCAACGAGCTGCAACGTCAGCCGATCGCTCCATTCCTGCCGCAACGCTGCAAGCGCGTTGATACCGTTGAAGCCGGCATCCTTGTCGATATTGATGTGGCTGCGAATGGCCGTGGTGCCCCTGCGCAGGCAGCGGGACATGGTGCGGGCCGCACGCCGGGTGATGTCTTCTGGAGGCGCATTGCGCGCGTAGACCGCGAACGCTTCCCGTGCCCCCTGCAGAGTGCCGGAAGGGTTGGGAGCGAAGCGAAGCACGCCTGTCTTGTCGAGATGCTGGTGAGCATCGACAAAACCGGGCGAAATCAGCGCGCCGCTAACGTCGATCCGCTCTATTCCGGATGGCGCCTCGATGTCTTCGGCGATCCGCTCGATCCGGCCCCGTTCGGAAACCAGGACATCCGCCCGCCTTGCAGCGCCGCCGCTTTCGACGACGCGTCCGCCGAGCAGCACGTACGGACCCTTGCTCTCTCTAAAACGGTTCCAGCAAGATGCCCGCATCAGCCGATTTACCCTACCGTTCATTCAGGATTTTTGGAGTTTATCGACGGCCCATTCATCAGGCAAATTTATTATTCATATAAATTGTTTGTCGTTTTTGAACAATTGCGGCGATGCAGCGTCGATGATTATGGTGCGGAAAATCCAGCGGTTGCGCCGCCTATTCGCTTTTCCGGAGTTCCACCTGTGGCGAGGGTGATCTCGTCGGCCGCAGCACGTATCGTTCGTCCGAAAGCCTCGTCCCTGTCTGGCGTCACTCGAACGGACGGACCTGATAGCGAGATCCCCGCGACCGCCTCACCATATTCGTTGAAGATGGGGGCGGCCACGCAACGCATGCCTCTCGTGCGCTCCTCATTATCCACGGCCCAGCCGCGCGCGCGAATACGTGCTAATGCTTCCAGCATCTTCTCCCGGTTGGTGATGGTCGTGTCGGTGAAGGTTTCAAACCGATGCCCATTCAGCAATGCCTCGATTCGCTCCGGACGCTGGAAGGCCAGCACCGCCTTACCTATGCCCGACGCGTGGATCGGCCCGCGCGTTCCCGGACGGAAAAAAGCGCGAATGGGCTCATGCGTCTCCACTTGTGTCAGGAACACCACCTCGCCTTGATCGATAATGGCCATATTCGCCGTTTCACCGGTTTCATGCATGATGCGTTGCAGAACCGGTCTCGCCTGCTCAACGAGTTTCGTGCGGCGCAGAAAACCGGTGCCGATCCGATAGGCCTCGATACCGATCTGCCAAAGCTGCGACCCCTCGTCGAAGGTGACGATCTTGTGCGCCTCGAGCGTGATCAGGATACGGTAGACCGTTGCAGCGGGCTGTCCGGCGGCGCCTGAAATCTCCGTCAGCGACATGCCGTCGCCGCCTGCCACCACCCGCAACACGTCGATGGCCCGGTCGAGCGCTCGAATGCGAGTACCGAGCCCGCTGTCGTGGAACGACCTCGGCCTGCCCCGCGCTCTCGACGTCTCCATCCTGCCCTCCCCTGAAGCTGAAAAACTATAAATCTTTTTTGCTTCAGCAACTTGGCATTTTTCCGGGTAGAATAAAATATTTTTTCAAAAAAATTGCTGCATATGTCCAGCCCAGCTATGGTTGCTCACATTGAGGTCGCTATGAGGAGGCTTTTGCGATGCGCATCGAAAATCCCGTCTTTATTCCGGGCCCCACGAACATACCGGAGCGGCTGCGCCGGGCAGTCGATTTCCCGACCATTGATCATCGTTCGCCAGCTTTCGCCAAGATGTTCGAGCCCGCCCGTGAGGGTGTGAAGCGCGTATTGAAGGCACCCCATAGCGAAGTCCTGATCTTCCCATCGACGGGTACCGGCGGTTGGGAAGCCGCCATTACCAATACACTGTCGCCGGGAGACCGCGTGCTCGCCGCCCGTCACGGCATGTTCTCCCGCCGCTGGATCGACCTTTGCCTTGCGCATGGGCTCGACGTGCAAGTGATCGATCGTCCGTGGGGCGAAGGCGCTCCGGTCGATGCTTTCGGAAAAGCTCTGGCTGCCGACCGCGAGCATAAGATCAAGGCGGTTTTGGTCACCCATAACGAGACGGCTACCGGCGTTCGCTCGGATGTGGCCGCGGTGCGCCACGCTCTCGACGCGGCCGACCACCCCGCCCTACTCCTGGTTGATGGCGTGAGTTCCATCGCGTCCATGGATTTCCGTATGGAGGAATGGGGCGTGGATATTGCCGTCACCGGATCGCAAAAGGGCTTTATGCTCCCGCCCGGCCTGGCGATCCTCGGTGTAAGCCCCAAGGCGCTTGCTGCAACCGAGAAAGCCGGGTGTCCACGTGCTTTCTTCGATTTTCGCGCGATGCTAAGTGCTAATTCTGCGGGCGGATATCCCTACACGCCACCCGTCAGCCTGATCCGCGGCCTCGCCGAGGCGATCGCTATGCTGGAGGAAGAAGGGCTGGAGAAAGTCTTCGCTCGCCATCGCCGCATCGCCGAGGGCGTGCGCCGAGCCGTATCGGCCTGGGGCCTCGAACTCTGCGCTGCGGAATCGTCGCTATACTCGGATACCGTAAGCGCCGTCCGCGTGCCGGAAGGTTTCGACGGGACGAAAGTCGTCACGCTTGCAGCGCAGAAATACGACGTCGCCTTTGGAGTCGGGCTGGGCGATGTGGCGGGGAAGGTCTTCCGCATCGGGCATCTCGGCGCCATGACCGACGTGATGGCGCTTTCCGGCATAGCGACGGCGGAAATGGTCATGGCCGATTTGGGCTTTCCCATCCATCTGGGGACTGGTGTCGCAGCAGCTCAGGATTATTACCGCCAGACCGCAGCGACCGACATTGGCCTCTCAAAAGCCGCATGACGGTTGGCTGACATCTTGCTGAGGACGTCGGTCGCCGGAGCAGTATCAACGAATGAGGCGTGGCTTGGACTCCAATCCACGCCTCATTGCAAACGACCGAACGTGTCAGGCCATCGCGCCTAAATGATCGATGATCTCATCCAACAAGTCGTTTTCTCGAACAAAGTCTCGCCCGCATAAGGCGTTGAAGATCTGGACACCCGCCTGGTGGAGCGGCAAGGCGACTCCTTTCCGTTCGGCCAGCTTGACCAGCGGCACGATCCCGAAAGGCACGTCCTCCGTTATAAAGCGCGTCTCCAGCGATGTGGGACCGGGTGGTCCCTGACGCTGTTTGTGAACCATCGCGGCCATCTCGGCGATCGGGTGTCCTTCGGGGAACCCGAAGGTGAGCCGGTAATGTTCCTCGACCGTTCGAACCTTGACACCATAGGCGTCGGCCAAGGCCACCCGTTCCTTGTCCAGCGCTTCGATCAGCCGAGCGACCGAGGGCGTAATGCCGTCGTAATTCGCCCAGTATTCCGCCTTCTCGATCCGCGTGAAATTGCACAGAGCGCTTGCCAAGTGGATGGGCGGGTTGAGATTGCCGAGGGCAATCGCAAATATGTTTGGAACAAGCCGAAAGCGCTCCCCGAACAGGGACCTGCACAGGTCCAGGCACGCCTCTCCCCTCTCGCCGGGAAGCGCTGCGATTTCGAGCAGTTGCCTTACTCCGCCAACGGCAATGCTGGTGGGTCCGGTACGCCGGCTCATCAATACTGTCGTCGCCCAGGCGGCGACGTCGGCTGCAATACCGCGCGCAGCCAAGGCGCGGCTCAGGTAATAGGCGCTAAGCGACAATTGCGCACTGACGATGAGGGATTGGCCGTCCCGGGCGAACGGGACAATGACGTCGATGACCTTGCGATGACCATAGCCCGGCACGGCAATGATGATCACATCGGACGACGCCATCATCTCGGCTGCCGACGCACTGACCTTGACTGCGAACCTGCCCTCTAACACGCCGGAAACTTCGAGTTCCGTGCCAACGAGAGGGCGGGAACTGACGCCGGAGGGAGACCAGACCGTTACCTGATGTCCTTCCTTCAGAAGGAAGGCGGCATAGCCAAGCGCTATGCCGCCGCACCCGGCAATGCCGACCTTCATAGTTCCAGGCCGTAGATTTCGCGGGCAGCCTCCTCGGAAATGCGGTCCTCCCGCAGATCCTTCAGAACGAGGGCGCGATCGCGCTTTTTCGGATCGCCATATCCCCCGCCCGAAGACGCCACCATAGCGATCGACTGGCCGGGACCGACCTGCCCGACGCGCCTGTGAAGCGGTGCCACGCCCTCTCCGAGCTCAACATTCGTCGTGGTGCCGTCCATTCCACCAAAGAGGCCCCAAGGCGGCACTATGGCATTGGTCCCACCGGCCGAAACAGTAGCGGTATGATCAAGCGCCTTAACCTTGCGCCGAATGGTCATTCCACCACGCCACTGGCCCGGGCCGCCCGAATCCTTCACCAGTTCATACCGCTCGACCATGATCGGGTGTTCGAATTCCAGCGCCTCGATCGGGATATTCGCGGTGTTGGTGGTGTGCACTTGCACTCCATCCAAGCCGTCCTTGCCGGCGCGGGCTCCCATGCTGCCGCCGCACATCTCGTTATAGACGTAAAAGCGGTTCGTCCTCGGATGAATGCCGCTGAAGGTCATCAGCCCCCCGCCCGTGCAGGCGGCGCAAACCTCCTCCGGAATTGCCTTGGAGAGGGCTGCAAAGATGAGGTCGACAAGACGCTGAGCGGGGTCTGTGCGGCTATAGACGGCAGCAGGCTCGACTGCGTTGAAGAGCGAGCCCTCCGGCGCGGCGACATGGATGGGCCGGTGAAAGCCTGAATTGGCGGGAATGTCGGGGTCGACAAGGGTTTTCACGGCGAAATAGACCGTGGCAAGCGTTGCCGTATAGACCATGTTGATCGGTGCGCGCACCTGTTCCGGGTTGCCGGAGAGATCGAAGAAGATCTCGTCGCCGCGCACCTCGATCCTGACCTTGAGGTCCATCACCTCATCAACCAGATTGCTATCGAAACGGCAGCTATGCTCGTAAACCCCGTCCGGGATCTTCGCTATGCCCGCGCGCGTCTTGCGATCGGCATAGTTCAGGATTTCGGCGCTCGCCGCCTTCACGACCTCCTTGCCGTATTTGGTGCACAGTGCCTGATAACGCTGGACGCCCAGCCGATTGGCCGCCATCTGCGCGCGGAAGTCGTTGATGCGTTCCCGCGGCACCTGGCAGTTCAACAGGATCAGATCCATGACGTCCTGCTGCAGGACACCCTTTCTATAAAGCCTGATCGGCGGGATGCGCAGGCCTTCCTGGAAGATATGCTTATGGCCGCGATCGACGAAATCGGAATGGTGCGCCAGATTCGTGACCCATGCGACCAGCTCCCCCTCGAAGAAGACCGGCTCGAGGAACACGATGTCATTGAGATGCGTGCCGCCGCCGGTATGGGCGTCATTGCCGACAAACACGTCACCCGGCTCGACCGTCGAGATATCGACATGCTTCAGCACATATTCCGCGATCCCCAGGAGAGAGCCCAAATGGATGGGGATCCGCTCGGCCTGTGCGATCGTGCGGCCTTCCGCGTCGAAAAGCACCGTCGAGCAGTCCTGCCGCTCCTTGATGTTTGTGGAGTAAGCGGCGCGGACGATTGCCTTGCCCATCTCCTCTACAATGGTGGAAAGCGCGCTGCCGATCACCTCCACGGTGACGGGATCGACGTAAAGGCCTGACGCGGCAGTAGGATTGGAGTTCTGGTTCATGCTTTCCACTCGATCAGGAGATTGAGGTAAGGATCCACCGTGGCTTTCTGGCCAGGGAGGATGAATGTTGTGGAATCCATCTGCTCGACGACGGCGGGGCCGGCCACGACATGCCCGGGCCCGAGCCGCTCGCGCTCGTAGAGGGGGCATTCCGTGAAGCTGCCGAGTTCGGGCAGATATACTTTCCTCGTTCCGACGATGGCGTCCTCAGCCTTTCCGGCAGCAGGCGGATAGCGCTTCAGCTCGGCTTTCGGCACATGGCCGATCGCCTCGACGCGTAGCGTCGTCGCCTGGATCGGCTCTTCCTCGGCTATATAACCGTAGAGCTGCTTGTGAGCGCCTTCGAACCGCTCCCTGATCGCCTTGATCAGTGCTTCGCCCGTGGAATCTTCCGGCCAGTCGATCGTCAATTCATATGCCTGGCCGCCATAGCGCACATCGATCGCAAGCCGCAGCGTGCGCGCCGCAGGCGGGATCGCCTCCGCCTCGAACCACTCATCCGCACGCTCGCGAAGCTGTGCGAAACCAGCCTCGATCATCGGCAGAGCTTCAAGCGACAACGGTGACATACGGGTGAGCGAGATGTTCGTCCGCAGGTCTGCCTGAAGAAGACCGATGGCACACATGATGCCGGGGTGCTTCGGGATGAGAAGCTTCGGTATTTCAAGTTCCTTGGCAAGGCGCGCGGCATGGATCGGGCCCGCCCCGCCGAACGCCAGCATCGTGTAATCGCGCGGATCGTAGCCACGCTCCACGGAGATGACCCGGATGGCCTTTGCCATATTGGCGGTCACCACGCGAATGATACCTTGTGCAGCCTCCATCACACCGATGCCAAGCTGCTCGGCCAAGCGCGCCACAGCCTGTTTGGAAGCTTCTGCGTCGATCGCCATCCGGCCATTGAGCAAGTGCGTCTGGTTCAGGATGCCGAGCACGATATTGGCGTCGGTGACGGTCGGCTCCTCATTGCCGAGCCCGTAGCAGACGGGGCCGGGATTGGCGCCGGCGCTGCGCGGCCCAACCTTGAGGAGGCCATTGTCCACATACGCAATCGAGCCTCCCCCAGCACCGACGGTGTGGATATCCAGCATCGGCACTTTCAGGGGATAGCCGTGGACCACGATATCGTTCGCCATCTGCGGCTGGCCGCGATCGATGAGCGCGACATCGCTCGACGTTCCGCCCATATCGAAGGTGATGAGGTTCTCGATGCCCGTGGCCCGGCCGAGCTCGACGGCCGCGGTGACGCCAGCGGCCGGCCCGGAGAGCACGGTACGCACCGGCTGGTTCTTCGCCGTTTCGCAGGAAATGACACCGCCATTGCTCTGCGTCAGATGCGGCTCGGCGGAAATGCCGGCCTCCAGCAATCTCGGAGTGAGGCGGTCGAGATAGGTGCGCATCACGGGTCCGAGATAGGCGTTCACCACCGTGGTGGAGGTCCGCTCATATTCGCGGAATTCAGGTGCGATCTCGTGGGACACACTCAAAAACGCATCCGGAATCTCTTCTAGAACGATCTCGCGAATGCGCTTCTCGTGCCCGGGCTCGATAAAGGAGAAGAGGGTGCAGATGGCGATTGCCTTGACGCCCTTCGCCTTGAGTTCACGAACGGCGTTCCGGACGTCGTCCTCATTGAGTTCCTGGGCGATCGTACCGTCGAAAAGGACCCGCTCGCGCACCTCCATGCGCTTGTCACGCGTGGCAAGGATCGGTGCTTTTACGCTCTGGAGCGAATAGAGTTCGGGACGCTTCTGCCGGCCGATTTCCAAAACGTCGCGGAAACCTTCGGTGGTGATCAAACCGCAATCGGCGCCGCGCCCCTGGATGAGCGCATTGGTGCCCACGGTCGTGCCGTGGCCGAAGTAAACGACGGAGGCCGGATCCCCTCCCCCGGGCATAGCACCGAGGCCCTGTGCGACACCCTCCGAAATGCCTTCCGAGGGATCGGACGGAGTGCTGGAGATCTTCCAGACGAAGACTTCCGATTTCTCCTCGTCGAATATGCAGATGTCAGTGAAAGTACCGCCTGAATCGACGCCGACCCGAAAACGGGAACCCCTATCCTTTAACAAGCAAGCCTCTTTGGGTCTGATTGGATTTGTTCAAAAATTGGCGCCAAAATTAGCCAATGTCAACCAAGGAAAGTTGTGCTAGAAAATTTGTCCGCGTCTTTTCGGACGTGCAGTCGCAGCAACGGATGGAGGATTTGTGAGTACGAGCGCGGTTCGAGAATCAGGTTCTCTCGCCGAACTGATCGAAGCCGACATCTATAGCGGCGCGCTTGCGCCCGGGATGTGGCTCAAGCAGATCGATCTGGAGCAGCGCTACAAATGCGCCCGTCTCGCTTTGCGTCACGCGCTGGAGCAGCTCCATTCGCGCAAGGTGGTTCAGCATATCCCCAATCGCGGTTATTACGTGCCTCCCATCGACAGCGAACATGTCCACAATATCCTGCGCGCACGCGCGCTTGTGGAAATGTCCGTTGTCGAGGAGTTGATTCAAAATATTACAGATGAATCCCTGGCGCGCCTTTCCTACCTCGCCAGCGTGTTCGCAGAAACGGTCAAGACCGGTACGGTCCTGGAGCAGGACAGCGCGAACCATGCCTTCCACCGGGAGCTGCTTAAATCCTGCCGAAATTCGGTGATGGTGGAAATCATCTGGGACTTGCGAATGCGTGTCCCCCTTGCCGCACAGCGGGCGAGCAACACCCCTGCAAAGCTTGAACGCTCGGCGCGGGATCACTTCGAAATGATCGAAGCTCTGCGCACCAAAGACGCGGATCGCCTGCGCATGATCACCGAGCGGCATGTGAGCCAGTACCACTTCGGATCCGGTGATCGGTAGACTCCGATTCTAAGGACGTCAGGCAACCCGGAAAAATTATATTTGAAATTGGCGCCATTTAATGTTCTATCTTTTTAGTATGAGATTGGCGCCAAGCATCGGCGCCCAGCTCTCGGCTGCATGTCCGGAGGAGTAAGATGCCGACAGTGACACTCAACGGGGCAACATTCGTCTACGACGATATCGGCGATGAAGATGCAGACGTCATCGTAGCCCTTCATGGAGGCCGAGGCATCGGCGATCGCCGCGGAGAGTTCTCCGCGTACAAGGCGCTTTCGGACAATTATCGCCTGATCGCCTACGATCAGCGCGGTTGCGGCGAGACGAGCCTGACGCCGCCATACACTTTCGAGCAGTTCGCCGACGATGTGGAAGCGTTCCGCCAAAATCTTTGCGGCGGTCGCAAGATCATTCTCCTCGGCGGCTCGTTTGGGGGCATGATCGCGCTCACCTATGCGGTAAGACATCCCGAAGGGCTGTCACGACTCATCCTGCGGGGCACCGCTGCGAGCCACCACAACGAGGATGACGCATTCGTCACCTTCAAGCAGCGTCTCCACAAGGCGCCGAGCGCTTCTGTGCGCATGCTGGAGAAGCTCTTCTCCGACCAGGTGAAGGACGACATGGAGCTGCGCCTTATCTGGCTTGCGCTCCAGCCGCTCTATTACGAGAATTTCGATCCGGATGCGGCCCTGGAACGTACCCGGACCATGCATTTGCATGCCGAAACCCACAATGCGCTGTTTGCCGAGCGCATTTATGACGTCCGGGACCAGCTCAAGGACATCGCGGTCCCCACACTTGTGATCTGCGGGGCGGAAGACTGGATCTGCCCGCCCAACCACTCCCGGCTGATCGCAGAGAAAATTCCCAATGCGGAATTGCTGGAAGTGCCGGGCGCCAATCACGCTGTTCACATCGAAGCGAACGACGTGGTCGTCGCCGCTGTGCGGGATTTTCTGGCCCGCACACAGCCATCCCAAAGCTAAGAGGCAATCGAGAAGAACGAGGGAACCAAAATGAATGGGATATTCCGCACTACAGTGTTTATGGGTGCAACGGCGGTTGCGCTGATCGGATCACCGGCCCTCTCGCAGGAGAACGATACCGTCACCATCGCTTTGCGGGTGGCAGTGAACACTCTTGATCCGCACATGACCGCTTCCGTCGGCTCCGACCTCAGCGTTCTGAGCCATATCTATCCCGCGCTTATCCTCCGCGGTCCCGATCTGAAGCTCCAGCCGGCGCTCGCCGAAAGCTGGGAGATGACGGATCCGACCACCTGGCGGTTCAAGCTCAAATCGGGTGCACATTTCGCGAATGGCGAAAAGCTGGATGCGGCCGCGGTGAAATGGAATCTCGACCGCGTGCGCGACGACGCCGTGGGAGCACGCATTGCAGCCTGGTTCGAACTGGTCTCCGAGGTGACCGCAATCGACGAAACGACTGTCGAAGTAAAGACCTCCTCGCCATACCCGGCATTGGCCGACCAGCTCTCGATGTTCCTCCTGCTGCCGCCGGAATGGGCGAAGACCCACAATCCCGCGAACGAAACCATGTCGGGCGGTCCCTATGTGGTGAAAGAGAATGTGCCGGGCGACCACATCACCCTTGCGGCCAATCCGGACTACTGGGGGCCGAAGCCCGAATTCGAGACGGTTATCTTCCGCACTATTCCGGAATCCGCGGCCCGCACCGCTGCACTGGAAGCCGGCGAGGTCGATCTTATCACGGGCGTGCCTGCCACGGAGATCAAGCGGATCAATGAGAGAGGCGCCGCCGAGGCGGGCGCGATCGACTCCATCCGCATGATGCTGGGCAAGTTCAATCACCAGAAGGCGCCGATGGAGAATCTGAAGCTCCGTCAGGCGATCAATTATGCCATAGACAAGGAAGGTATCGCCCAGGCCATCTTTGACGGCAATGCGACGGTTGCCAACTGCCAACTCCTGACCCCTGCCTATTTCGGCTACAATCCTGACCTGAAGCCCTATCCCTATGATCCCGAAAAGGCGCAGGAGCTTCTGGCCGAATCCGGCGTGGACCTGAGCCAGCCAATCGAGATCGAGATCCCCGTCGGTACCTATCTGCAGGGCGAGGAGGTCACCCAGGTCATCGCTTCCCAGCTTCAGGAGGTGGGCCTCAATGTGAAGATCACCGAAATCGAGTTCGGTGCCTTCATGAACAAACAGCTGAAGGCGCGCGACCTGGCACAAATCGCCGTCCAGGGGCTCGCCTGGCCCACGATCGATGCCGATGGCATGCTGACGATGTTTGCTCCCGGAAATGTCTACGATTATTGGAACAATGCCGAGTTCGGGGCTCTCCTGGACAAGGGCCGTGCCTCGGTGGATCCGGAAGAGCGCAAGAAGATCTATGCCGACGCCACCAAGCTGATGTGCGAAGAGGCAGGCGCTCTGTTCCTCTATGCGCAGCCGGCCACCTATGGCATTTCGAAGCGCATCAGCTGGCAGTCGCGGGGCGACGACTGGGTGCGTGCGTTCGACATGACGCTGAGGAACTAACGTTGCGGATGGCGCAAGCCATCGGCCAATTCAGCTCGACTGAAGCCACCGCATGATGTTCCACATGGCCCGATCGCCTGCGATCGGGCCACCCCGAGCTTGCGTCGGAAGACAGGAGCAAGAAACTTGATTCAGCAAAAGTCCTTTGAGGGGCTTGCCAACCTCGAGAAGAGGCTTGCCGAAGACCTTTCCTACCTGCAGCTCCCGGCAGCGGAATGGGTGCCGGTAACGGAGTTCAACGGAAGGCGGGTTCTGGACGTCGCCATCGTCGGTGGCGGCATGTGCGGACTGGTCGCCTCTGCCAGCCTGAAATTGCTCGGCATCACCAACACCGTCTGCCTAGACCGCGCTCCCGAGGGACTGGAAGGCCCCTGGGTGACGTTCGCGCGGATGGAGACGCTGCGTTCGCCGAAGCAGCTCACGGGACCTGCACTCGGACTGCCGGCCCTGACCTTCAGGGCGTGGTATGTGGCGCAATTTGGCGAGCAGGCCTGGGAGGCGCTCGGCAAGATACCGAGAACCCAGTGGATGGAATACCTGGTCTGGTACAGGAAGGTCCTGTCGCTTCCCGTCCGTAACCGCGTCACCGTCCTGGAACTCAAGCCAGCCCGTGACGACCTCATCGAGATCGCGGTGCGAGACGATGCCGCTGGTTCGGTGGAGACGCTCTATGCGCGCCATGTCGTGCTTGCAACCGGTCGCGACGGGTTGGGCGGCGGCCATGTGCCCGACTTCGTGCGGACCGTGAACCGCAAATTCTGGGCCCATTCGGCCGACGATATCGACTTCGCGCAACTGAAGGGGAAACGGATCGGCGTCGTCGGCGCGGGCGCTTCCGCCATGGACAATGCCGCCACGGCGCTGGAGGAAGGAGCGGCGAGCCTCGACCTTTTCATACGCCGCAAGGATCTGCCCCGGGTGAACAAGTTCACCGGCATCTCAAGCCAGGGAGTGGTTCACGGCTTCGCCGGCCTTGAAGATGCATGGAAATGGAAATTTCTCGATTACGTGTTGCGCGCCCAGACCCCGCCTCCTCGGGATTCCACGCTTCGCGTCTCCCGCCATCCGAACGCCCGCTTCCATCTGGGCACGCCGGTCATCGGCTTCGAGGAACGCGGCGGAGCAGCGGTCATCAAGACCCCTAAGGGAGATTTTGACCTCGATTTCGTGATCTTTGCGACCGGGTTCAAAGTTGACCTCTCCCAGCGGCCCGAGCTGCAACACTTCGCGCCGTACATTCGCTTCTGGCAGGACAGCTTCACGCCGCAGCCGGGGATGGACAACAGCGAGCTTGCGACTTCGCCCTATCTGGGTACCGGTTTCGAGTTCACCGAAAAGACACCGGGAAGCTGCCCCGCCCTCAAGCAGATCCACTGCTTCAATTATCCGGCCACACTGAGCCACGGAAAGCTTTCCGGCGATATTCCCGCCGTTAGCGACGGGGCAAACCGCCTGGCCAAGAGCATCGCTCGAAGCCTCTTCGTGGCCGATTGCCAGCTTCACTTCGAACGCCTCGTTGGCTTCGACACGCCTGAACTGCTGGGCGACGAATGGGCAGATGCCGGAGAGAATGCCGTTTTGGAGCAAGATACCGCAGGATGAAAAGGTTGAGCACCGTGTTTGATCCCGTGTGCCCTGCACCGCCTTCGGGTGTAAGCCCGGTCGTGCGAGCGCGGCGTTTTGCGAGGGCGAGGCTTTAATGGCTCGCTACCTCCTCTCTAAACTGTTTGAAGCCGCCCTGGCCATCTGGGGGGTGGTGACGATCGTGTTCTTCGTCAGCCGTGTGCTGGGCGATCCGACAGTGCTTCTGCTGCCCATGGGCGCGAGCCAGCAGGATATCGACACCTTGCGCGCAGCACTCGGCCTCGATCGGCCGATCCTGGAGCAATACGGCATTGCGCTCCTTTCCATGCTGCGGGGGGATTTTGGAATCTCCTTCCAGCATACGCGGCCGGCGCTCGACGTGGTGCTCGAACGCATGCCGGCGACAGGCATGCTCGCCGGTACGGCTCTTTTCTTCGGCACGCTCATCGGTGCTGTGGCAGGCGCCATCGCGGCGCTGCGCCGCGGCACGATTTCGGAATTCGTCGTGATGACGGCGGCCCTTCTCGGGCAGGCCACGCCGGTCTTCTGGCTGGGCATCATGCTCATCCTGTTCTTCTCCGTGCAACTGGGCTGGCTCCCAACCGGAGGCTCGGGAAGCCTTGCCCATCTCATCCTGCCAGGCCTCACGCTTTCGGTCTTCGTGTCGGCCTCGATCGCCCGCCTCCTGCGCTCTTCCCTTCTCGACATCATGCGCGAAGACTATGTGCGGACAGCGCGCGCAAAGGGGCTGATGCCGAGAACCGTTTTCTTCTGGCACATTGCACGCAACGCTCTCATTCCCGTCGTGACCATGATCGGCATCATTGCCGGCGAGCTTCTCGGAGGGTCGGTGGTCATAGAGACGGTATTTGCCTGGCCGGGAGTGGGCCGCGTCATCATGCAGGCTATCCAGGCGCAGGATTTTCCGGTCATCCAGGCCGGCGTGGCGCTGGTCGCCGTGATCTTCGTCGTAACAAACCTGCTGGTCGACCTCCTCTATGGCGTGCTCGATCCACGCATTCGCCAGCGGTGAGGAACTCATGAAATCCTTCTTTTCCGCGCTTCTGCAAAGCCGCGCCGGACTATTCGGCTTCGTCCTTGTGACGGTCTTCGTCCTTGCGGCGATCCTTGCGCCGTTTCTTGGCCTCCCCTCGCCCACGCGTTCGGATCTCCTTGCGCGCATGGCGCCACCCACCTGGACAGGCCTTTTCTCGCCCGGCGCACACCCCCTCGGTACTGACGAGCTGGGCCGCGACATCCTCTCGCGCATTGTCTATGGCAGCCGGGTCACGTTGATCGTCGCGTGCTCGGCCGTTGTCCTCGGCGGCGTGGTCGGCGTCCTGCTCGGCATCATCGCCGGCTATTATCGCGGGATCGTCGACCGGGTTCTGATGCGGATCGTCGATATCCAGCTCGCCCTACCGCTGATGCTGCTGGCACTCCTGGTCGTGGCCGCGCTCGGGCCTTCCACGCGCAACCTCATTATCGTTCTCGCGCTGACGAGTTGGCTGCGCTACGCGCGGATCATTCGCGGTCAGGTGCTTGCCCTGCGCGAACGCGAGTTCATCCTCTCCGCCCATGCGATCGGTGCCGGCACATGGCGCATCATGCTGCGCCACCTCCTGCCGAACGTGCTCACGCCCGCGCTCGTCATCGCCACCCTGGAGCTCGCCCGCATCATCATCATGGACGCGGCGCTTTCCTTCCTGGGCCTCGGAATCCAGCCGCCGAACCCCAGCTGGGGACGCATGCTGTCGGACGGGCGCGTCTATATCTCCACCGCGTGGTGGATCGTCACCTTCCCCGGCATCGCCATCCTGCTCACCGTTCTCAGCGTGAACCTTCTGGGAGACTGGCTGCGCGATTATTTCGATCCGAAGCTGAGGACGTCCCGATGAAACCGCTTCTGGAAGTCCGTAATCTTACCGTCGAGTTCAATACGGCCTCGGCCACGGTTCACGCGGTGAACGACGTCTCCTACACGCTCGCGGAAGGAGAAACGTTGGGAATCGTAGGTGAATCCGGATCGGGCAAAAGCGTGCACGCTTTGTCCATGGTCGGCCTGATCGCGATGCCTCCGGGGCGGGTCGTGAGAGGCGAGGTGCTTTTCAACGGCAGGAATTTGCTGGCGCTGTCGCAAAGAGAGCTTTTCGACCTCCGAGGCAAGGAGATCGGCTTCATTTTCCAGGACCCGATGACCTCGCTCAACCCCGTCCTGACGATCGAGCGCCAGATCGCCGAACCGTTGCGAAGGCATCTCGGCCTGTCTGCCAGTCAGGCCCGAAAGAGGGTCGTCGAACTCCTTGAACTCGTAGGCATACCCGACGCGGAGCGCCGCGCCGGCCAGTATCCGCACGAATTTTCCGGTGGGATGCGCCAGCGCGTCATGATCGCCATAGGCGTGTCCTGCAATCCCAAACTCCTGATCGCCGACGAAGCGACAACGGCGCTGGACGTCACCGTACAGGCCCAGATCCTGGAACTCGTCCGCGACCTCAAGAAGAAGATCGGCACCACCGTCATCTGGATCACGCATGACATGGGCGTGGTTGCAGGCCTCGCCGATACCGTGCAGGTAATGTATGGCGGCCGCATCATGGAGCGCGGCCCGGTCCGTGCAGTCTTCAACGATCCCCGCAGCGCCTACACATGGGGGCTCCTCAAATCTCTTCCCCATGGGAGCCAGCGCGGAGTGAAGCGACTTTATCAGATACCCGGTAATCCGCCGGACATGACGCGCGAGCCCGTGGGAGACCCATTCGCTCCGCGCAACCGGTTTGCCACCGAGCGCTGCTTCCGCGAAACCCCGCCGCTCGTCGACGCTGCGGACAGCGTTTCCGGCCACAAGGTTGCCGCCTGGTATGACCTCAGGCAAGAACTCGCAAAGCTGGAGGCGGCATCCCATGACTGAAATGGTCACCGCTCAGGAAAGCCCTGCACCGCTCGTTCAGGTGGAGCGGCTTTGCAAGACCTATGGCGGAGAGCGCAGCCTGCTCGGCGCAGCCAAGCCACAGCTGAGGGCGGTGAACGACGTCAGCTTCGCAGTCATGCCTGGAGAAACATTGGGGCTGGTTGGCGAATCCGGCTCCGGCAAATCCACGACGGGCCGTGTGCTCCTGCAACTGGAAGCGCCGACCAGCGGCGACATCCTCTTCAAGGGCAGCAACATCACCGGCTTGTCCAAGCATCTGCTTCGGCCCTACCGCCGGGACATGCAGATCATCTTCCAGGATCCCTACGCCTCGCTCAATCCGCGCATGACGGTCGGCGATTTCGTGAGCGAGCCCTTGATCGTCCACGGCGTGTGCCCGAACAGGTCCGAGCGTCAGGACAAGGTGGCTGCTCTCTTCAGGAAAGTTGGGCTCGATCCAGCCTTCATGAAACGCTACCCGCATGAATTTTCAGGCGGCCAGCGCCAGCGCGTGAACATTGCTAGGGCAATCGCGCTCAATCCTGCCTTCATCGTCGCCGATGAACCGATCACCGCGCTCGACGTCTCGATCCAGGCGCAGATCGTCAATCTTTTCCAGGACCTTCAGGACGAGTTGGGGCTTGCCTATCTCTTCATAGCGCATGACCTTTCCATGATCCGTTTCCTCTGCCATCGCGTGGCGGTCATGCTGCGCGGCCGGATCGTGGAAATCGGCCCCTGCGAGGCGATTTTCGAGAATCCCCAGCACGCCTACACGCGCGCGCTTCTCTCGGCGATCCCGATTCCGGACCCGGACCTGGAAAGCAAACGGCATCCCATCGCCTTCGACGTGAACGCCAATCTGCCGCCGCAATCAGCCGTGCTTGAACCGGTAGGCGACGGGCACTTCGTGCTGCGCGGCTGAGGCCGTTTTCTCGTTTCCCCAAGGAGTGACATGTCCGACCAGATAGACATCCTCTCCGGCTTGGAGCCGGCCTCCGAACTGTACGGCATCCGGCGGGAACGTCCGGATTTCGTGCAAGGTACGGAGATCTGCCGGGAAGCCGTTCTCCGACCGCACGCAGGGTTTGGAATAACCCATTCTATGCGCACCGCACTTGCTGCCCGCATGGCGCGCATGGTTGGGCTTGGTGAGCTTGCGTCTACTTACGAGGCATTGCTGGAGGATGAAGGAAACGCACTCCTTGCGGCGATTGCCGCAGGTGATGATTTGCCTTCCACGGCAGACCGCTTCACGATCGCGTTGGTTCGCCATGCCGACCTGGTGACCAAATCGCCTCGCGACTGCACCCGCGCCGACATCGAGCGGCTTGAAGAAGCCGGCCTCACGAATCCGCAGATCATCGCCCTTTCCGAACTGATCGCTTTCGTGAATTTCGAAGCCCGCGTCATCGCGGGGCTAAAAGTCCTGGAAGAAATCGCATGAGCACACAGCGCTTCAAGGTAAAGGCGCTTTCATGGGCGCCCTATATAGAACCAGTCAGCGTGGAGACGGCGAGCGAGGAGCAGCTGGCCGCCATGCAGGTCACGCCCTCGAACACGAAAGTCTCGCCCTATGTGCGCACGCTCGCGCATGATCCAGAGTCCTACGTGGCGCGCACCAAGCTCTTCAACGCGATCATGTATGCCAAGGGCGGCCTAGATCGCGCGGAACGCGAACTCGGCGCGCTTGTCGCCTCGGCCGTCAATCGCTGCGTCTATTGCGCATCCGTACATGCGCGCCGCTATATCGAGCTCTCCGGGCGTTCCGACGTGGTGGAGGCCATTTACCTGAAGGGTCTCGACGGACCGTTCGAGCCTCGTGTACAGGCTATCGTTGATTTCTGCAGAAGCCTGTCGGAAACCCCTTCAAGGGTCACGAAGGACCAGGCGCAGGCTCTGTTGGATCAGGGGATGTCGAAAGCGGAGATCGTCGATCTCATCCATGCCGCGGCCATTTTCGGCTGGGCCAACCGGTTGATGCACACGCTCGGTCATTCGACGCCCGTCGAAACCAAGTGATCATGAAGAAAGAGGACTATAATGAGCGCTGTTTCCACAGAGAAAGCCCCTGCAGCGGTCGGGCCTTACTCGCAAGCCTATCGCGCGAACGGCCTCCTGTTCGTCTCCGGCCAGCTCCCCATCGACCCCTCGACGGGCGCTTTCAATTCTGAGGATCCCATACAGCAAATGCAGCAATGCCTGGCCAACATCGCCGCGATTGCGGAAGCGGCCGGGACCAGCCTCTCCAAGACCGTGAAGACAACCATCCTTTTGACGGATCTCTCCCAATTCGCGGAGATCAACGAGGTCTACGGAAAGGCTTTCAGCGAGCCCTATCCGGCGCGGGCGTGTTATGAAGTCTCCGCCCTACCAAAAGGTGCTAAGGTCGAAGTAGAAGCGGTTATTCTGCTTTAAGAGGACACCGAGATGGTTGCGGAAGGCCCCGTTTGCCCACCCTGCCCTCCCCTGATGCGCCTGCCCGAAAACGAGGACAGGAGCTGGGCTCGCCGGGCGATCGACATTCTCGAAGGGGATGGGCGCCGCTCTGCGGATACGCATCTGATCAAGCCGGTCTTCCGCGGCCTGAAGGGCATCTCGATCTATCTGAAGGACGAGTCCACCCACCCGACCGGGAGCCTCAAGCATCGCCTGGCGCGTTCGCTTTTCCTCTATGGAATCTGCAACGGGAAGGTCAGGCGCGGCACGACGCTGGTGGAAGCTTCTTCGGGCTCGACGGCGGTGAGCGAAGCCTATTTCGCTCACCTCCTCGATCTTCCCTTCATTGCCGTCATGCCGCGCTCCACGAGCGGGCAGAAGATTGCGGCCGTCGAACGCTTCGGCGGCCGTTGCCATTTCGTGGACGACCCAGCCCAGGTCTATAGCGAAGCTGCGCGGCTCGCGCGGGAGACCGACGGCTACTATCTCGACCAGTTCACCTATGCCGAGCGGGCAACCGACTGGCGCGGCAACAACAACATCGCCGAGAGCATCTTCGAGCAGATGCGCGCGGAAGAGTACCCGCATCCCAAATGGGTCGTGATGAGCGCTGGCACGGGCGGCACGTCGGCCACGATCGGCCGCTACATCCGCTATCGCAATCTCGACACGCGCCTTTGCGTGGTGGATGTGGAGCACTCCGCCTTCTATGAGGCGTATCTCGCCGGCAATCTGGACGCCACCTGCAGCAAAGCCTCCCGTATCGAAGGCGTCGGTCGTCCGCGAGTGGAGCCATCCTTCGTGCCGGACGTAATCGACCACATGATCAAGATCCCGGACGCAGCCTCGATCGCGGCAATGTATGTCCTGTCGGAGCGGCTTTTCCGCCGCGTCGGCGGCTCAACCGGCACCAATTTCTTCGGCCTCTGCTGGATTGCCGCGTGCATGATGGCGGAAGGAGAGGAAGGCTCCCTCGTCTCGCTCATCTGCGACAGTGGCGATCGCTACACCTCCACCTACTACGATCCGGACTGGCTGACGAAGAACGACATCGACATCGAACCCTACCGGGAAATGCTCGAGACATTCCTCGACACGGGCGAATTCGATGCGAAAAGCCTGCTCCTGGACCGGCTACCGGCCAACCGCAACAGTGCAGGCTGAGACGTCGCGATAGGAATTCAGGTTCATTTTGCCGATACGGCAACGGGCGGTGGTTACCCCCGCCCGCTGTTTCAAAGGATCAGCTTCACGCCGGCTCCTGGCCGTCGATACGCTCAGGCCCCTGATCCATTCAGAACCAAATCGCTGGACGGATCGGTTATCTGCTGGAGCTCGACAAAATTTCCGTCAGGATCCCGGCAATAAGCGATGCGCATCGGCCCCACATCCATGGGATCGGACGTGAAGACCACTCCAGCTGCCGATAGCCTGGCGTGATCGGCCATCACATCGTCACTGTCGAAGCAGACATGCGAAAAGCCCTGATTTGAGAGTGCCCGATCGTCGCCACGGCGGGATGCCGGTTCCCTGTACTCGAAAATCTCGAGAAAGGCGTTGCCTGCTTTCAGGACGACGGCGCGCGCTGTGGACTCGGGGATACCGGTGATCTTCCCCGCCATTGCCGCCATCTCGGTTCCCGCTTCCCAGCCGAACGAGAACACCTCCTGAAATCCAAGCAGGTCCTTATAGAAGCCGAGAGCCCTATCCAGATCGCCCGTGGTGATGGATGGATGATGGATTCCACGGATCATCAGCTCTCACCTCCCGCATAGGCGGTGGCTTCGATCTCGACCAGAAGATCGGGCGAAAAGAGCCTGGTGACGCCGATCAGCGTGCTGGCAGGACGATGGCCAAGCGCGTTGAAGGGGCCGACAATCTCACCCCAATTGGCGAGCGTTGCATCCATGTCCGTGGTGAAGACGCGGATTCCGGCGACGTCGGTGAGTCTGTAACCGGCGTCCTCCAGCACCTTGGCGATGTTTTCCATCGTGAGCTTCAGCTGCGCCCTCATATCTCCTTTGTGTTGTGGGGCGCCGTCCGGGCCGGTTGCGCATTGGCCGGAGAGCGTGAGTATGCGGGAAGGGTTGGTGACTTCAGTGGCGTGTGAGAAGCCGAAGCCTTCCTGCCAGCTCCAGGGATTGATTGTTCGCGTTTCCATGTTGTCTTCCTCCGTTGTCCGTCGTGTGATGACGCGGCTTGCGTCTTGCCTGACCGGCCAGTCCGCGCCGGTCAATCTTTTGGCACGCCGAGTTCGGAGGCAACACGGTCGATCTCCTCCCTAAAAAAGGTCATCGCGCCCTTGGCATCCGCCCCCTTGGCCGATGCTTCCTCGACCCACTCCTCTTCGAGGAAGGAAATTTTGGACCGGATGTTCTCCAACACGTCTCCCTCGATTGGATGGACCGTCACGCCGGCCTCGGCCAATTTCGCAAAAGCGGCCGAGTTGTCCTCCTGCCATACGGCAGCGAAACGGCGCACCATGGCCTCACCGCTCAGCTTCTCGATGGCGGCCTGATCCTCTGGGGAGATGCTGTTCCAGGAATTCTCATTCACGACGAGGAACTGGCTCGATGCCGAGAAGCCGCCTGGCAGCGTAAAGAGCTGCGGCATGTGCTGTGTCATGTTGAAATCGATCACGGTCACATAGTTCTGGAACATGCCGTCGATGATTCCGCGTGAAACCTGATCATAGGCTTCGGTCAGAGGCGAGGAGATGGTTACCATGCCGAGTGCATTGGCGAGGCGCTCGACAAGCACGCCCGGTATGCGGATCTTGATGCCGTCCAGGTCTTCCAGGTCATCGACCTTGTTGTTGGTGAAGAGCTGATAGGAACCCGGAACCCAAAGGCCCAGAAGCTTCGTGCCCTCATGCTCGTTCTTGTCGAGGAAGAACTGATTGTAGGTGCGCCAATAGGCGATCGAATTCACCAGCGCGTTCTCGGCCGTGAAAGGAACCTCGACAATTTCCGTGAGCTTGAAACGCTCCGGCGAATAGGAATGGACACCGAATGCAATGTCGGCGACGCCGTTGCGCACCAGCTCATAATGCGCGGCTGGAGCGCCCAATGCAGGGAGGATCTGGATTTTGACGCGCCCCTCGGTCGCCGCCTCCACATCGCGCGCCCACGGCTCGACCATCTTCGTCACAACCGCATGCTGCGGGGGAAGCCAGTTGGAGAACCGCCAGGTCACCTCTTGCGCCAAAGCTGCGGTGTGGCTGGCCAGCAAAGCGATGGATGCCGCAAGAAGCGATTTCTTGGACAGTCTGATCATGTGTTTATCTCCCATTATTAGCAGCTACATGAGTGACGGCAGGAATAGCGCGACGGCCGGGAACAGAATGATAAAGGCAATGCGCACGATGTCTGCGAGAACGAAGTAGATCACCCCGCGGAAGATCGTCCGCAGCGGGATCTGCGGAAGAGCGGAGTTGAGCACGAACACGTTCATGCCGAGCGGGGGCGTAATCAGTCCGATCTCAATCAGCGTCACCGCCAGGACACCGAACCAGATCGGATCGAAGCCCATCCCCGTGACGAGCGGGTAGACGATCGGCAGGGTCAGGAGAAGCATCGACATGCCCTCCAGAAGGCAGCCGAGCACGAGATACAGCACGATGATTCCGGCGATCACCACCCAGGGTGAAAGATCCATGCTGCTGATGGTGCTGGAAAGGAAGCTTGTGAAACCTGCGACATTGATGAAGGTGCCGAAGATCTGCGCACCGACCATGATGACGAAGATCACCGCGCTCGTGACCGCCGTCTCGGCCAATGTGATATAGAAAAGGCGGAAGGTGAGCTTGCGGCGCCAGAGCGTGATGACGAGTGCGCCGACGGCACCGACGCCGGCAGCTTCGGTCGGCGTGAAGAAGTTGCCATAGATGCCGCCGATTACCAAGCCGAACAGGAGGATGACAGCGCCAGCCCCCCGCAAGCCGGCAATGCGCTCACGCCAGGTGCTGCGCGCACCGGCGGGACCGGATTCCGGGTCGATGCGGGTGGCAACCACGATCGCGCCGACATAGAGCAGAACGCCCAAAAGCCCTGGGAGGATGCCGGCAATGAAAAGCTTGCCGATATCGGTACCGGTCATCACGCCATAGACGATGAAGGCGACGCTGGGCGGGATCATGATGCCCAACGTTCCCGCTGAAGCGACGGAACCCGCTGCCAGAGTATCAGAATAGCCGTACCGCTTCATCGACGGGTAGGCGACCTTTCCCAAAGTGGCCACCGTCGCCAGGCTCGAACCGCACAAGGCGGAGAACATGGCACCTGCAAACACGGTCGAAATCGCCAGCCCGCCCCGGAGATGTCCGGCAAAACGGTAGGCCAGGTCGAACAATTCCTTGGAAATATCAGCCCGCGTGATCAGATTTCCCATCAGGATGAAAAGGGGGATCACGGAGAGATTGTAGTTATGAACGGTTCGGTAGGCCGTATCCGCCGCCATGAACGCGGCCGGGCCCCAATCAACGACATAGGCGAAGCCGGCAATCCCGACTGCCAGCATTGCTATGGCGATCGGCACCTCCAGGAGCATGAGCGCGAAAAGCGCAATAATTCCGACGGCAACGACTGTCATAGCTTAAATCTCTTCGCCTGCGGGATTGTTGTCGGGGCGGATGATGGCGGCCAATGCCGAGAGGAAACACATCGCAGAAGCGAAATAGGCGAAGGGGGCCAGAGGCAGTCCGGCGAAAATCGCGCTCGCCTTGCGCGCCGCGAACTGATTGCCCAGCTGCCAGAGATGCCAGCCCAGGAAGATGCAGACCGCCATCACGACACAGCGCGAAAAGATCTTCACCGCCAGGCTCAGTGCCGGATTCCGTTCGAACTGGGTGCGGAGAAATCCAACCGTCACATGCTTGCCGTTATAAGTGACGAGTGGCAGGGCAGCGAAAACCATGAGCCCGACAAGCACCTCGGTGATCTCATAGGCGCCGCTCAAAGGTCTTGCGAAGGTCCGGGCCGTGACGTCTCCAAAGGACACGATCATGATGCCCGCGACGACCACGGCGGCTACGAGGGATAGCGTAGCCGCGACCAGCTTCGATATTAGTGCATGCATTGATTGCTCCCGATTGCGCGGCGCCGATCTCCTCTCGCGGGCTTCGCGATCCCCTTGCCTTGTGGCTTGACATACCACAGAGGATTTCCCTTTCATGCAATGTCGTGCAAATGACTAAAACATTGCGTTTTACGCAACACTGCCATACCGGAACCCGGCATCCATGGCTGGTAAGACAGGATTTGCAGCTTGAAGCTCAACGACAATCGAATCCGATTTCTCTATCAATCATGGCGCAGCGGCTCGATGCGGGCCGCGAGCGAAGTGCTGGACGTGGCGCCGTCCTCCATTAGTAGGCAGATCGCACAGCTCGAAAGCGAGATCGGAATCAGGCTCATCGAGCATGGACGGCGTGAGATCCATCTGACCGATGCCGGCCGTCTTCTGCTCGATTATTATCAGGACCAACTCGCCAGCCAGGAATCACTAAGAAGCAGGCTGCTGGATCTCGTAGGCATGCGTACAGGCCATGTCCAGCTTGCCCTCGGGGAAGGTTTCCTCGGTGAGGCCCTCTATTCGACGATCGACGAATTCCAGGACAGCCATCCCGGTTTCACCCTGTCGGTGCGCGTGACCGACACGACCGAAATGCTGCGGCTGCTTGCGGAAGACGAGGTGCATTTCGGGCTCGCCTTCCACCCCCCTGCAGAACAGCAGATCTTGTCTCGCTTTCGGGCGACCGTGCCTCTCAGGGCAATTGTCCATCCCGACCATCCATTGGCCGGGAAGAGCAAGATCGGCCTGGCGGAGCTGTGCGCGCACCCATTGGCACTGATGGATCAGAGATTCAGGATCAGGCAGACGGTGGATCTCGCCGCAAGCGATTGCGGGCAGAACATATCACCCGTGCTCACGACCAACTCGATCGCGATGCTCATCCGGACCGCTCGCGCAAAACGCGCGGCCACTGTGCTTCCGGAATTCAGCGTGCGCACGGAACTCGACACCGGGCGTCTCGTAGCGGTGGAGATCGATTCGATATATTTTCAATCGCTCTATGTGCATCTGATCACACGGCAGCGACGGCAACTCTCACCCGTTGTTCTTTCGTTGATGCAGAAGGTGCGGGAGCGTCTCGGCCCCGTTGCGAAATATTCCGGATCTGCCGAGCATGCTCCGGCTAATCCTCTGAACCTTCCTTCCTATTCAGGAATTAAGCCCTAATCTCGCACACCGCCGCCGAAGTGGTGTATGGGCACGGGCTTTACGGGCGGCCGGGCCGTGAATTGGCCGATGTCCTCGACGCCACGACCTGTCGCGGAAGAGATGAGCTCCAAGACACTGCGTGAGCAGTAGCGGCCCTGGCAGGCTCCCATGCCTGTTCGTCCCAGCAGTTTCAAGGCATTGGAGGTGCCGAGAAATGGGTTTTGTCCAAGGAGCTCCTCGACTTGCCCTTTGGTGATTTCCTCGCACCGGCAGATGACCGTCCCCTCATCGCGGAGAGCGCGAAGAAGTTCGTCACCGGGATCGGCGAGCTCCTGAAGAAGCGCCGCAAAGGCCCTGTTGCGCCGACAGTTGGAGCGCGCCCTGCGCAGTTCGGCCGCGTCGACCCCATAGCCGGCGTCTCGAAGTGCTGACAGCGCGGCGAGCGCTCCCTCCGCAGCTGCGGTCTTGGCGCCGCCGATGCCCGCAACCTCGCCTGCGACATACAGATTCGCAACGGTCGAACGCATCTCGCCATCATGGACTGCGATCCACCCACCGCCCGTTCGTGACCATCGCGTCGCCGCACCTGCGAGCCGAACCAGTTCGCTGGAAGCCGTGAACCCGAACCCTATCCCCACTGCATCACAGGAGATTTCGCGGGTGTTGTCAGGCTGGGGCAATCCCGTCGCCGGGTTCAAATGGGCCAGGGTAACCGACTCGACACGGTCGTTTCCGTCAGCTCGAAGGACGGCGCCGCTAAAAATGACCGGAACGCCGGCGCGCAGGAGCTTGGCATAGGCTCGGGCGGCCTGCGCGAGAGGCTCTGCAAAGCTTACAGCCACACCGGGTCGCGACAGAAGGCGGCCGGCGCGCCACATGGGCTGGCTGAAAACAACGGCGGCGGGCCGTTCTCCGAAAGCGAGCATCTGCTCGGCGATGATCAGCAGCAGAGGATGCGAGCCGGCAAGCACGATCTTCTTGCCAGGCACGACCCGCTGCCCCTTCATCAGGGCCTGAATGGCACCGGCGCCCATGACGCCCGGAAGCGTCCATCCGGGAAAGGGAACGGGCATATCGTAACAGCCCGTGGCGACGATCACGCGCTTTGCCTCGATCTCCGACAGGCCGTCATCGGTGACGGTGGAAATCAGAAAGGCCTCGCTCTGTGTTCGCTGCGGTGTGAGCACATTCCAAACCGCATGGCCCAGCCGCCATTCAATCGCAGATATGGAAGCGACGGCATTGGCTTTTGCGACCCCGTCCACATAGGCGATGCCAAAACCTTCCGCGCGCTGGCGAAGGTTCTCTGGGGCCTGACGGTATATCTGCCCGCCCGGCGCCGACTGTTCATCGATGACGGTGACCGATGCACCAAACCGGGCACAGGTTTCCGACGCCGCAAGGCCACCAGGTCCGGCGCCAATAATGGCGATGTCGACACTGTTTTCCATCAGAGTTTCTCTCGCGGGGCCACGGTGTTGACGACCATGCCATCCTCGACCGGCGTCATGCATGCCCGAGCGACCACAGGCTCCTGCCCGACCCTGCGCACCTCGACGCGACACTCGAAGCACGTCCCCATTGCGCAATAAGGTGCGCGGGGCTTGCCGCCGCTGGTCCAGCGGAAAATTCCGACACCCCGTGCGAACATCATTCCGGCAAGGGACTCGCCCGGTATCGCTTGGACGCGGACACCATCAAGTTCGAGGCTGATCGTCAGTGACCCGTTTTCGACAGGGATTATGCGCCGCATCATCACCCCATATATGCGTTGAGATGGCCGAAACGCCGGGGACCGTAGATGTCGATATCGAGCGGCGTTCGCCCGCTATCGATGAGCTCGGCAATCTGCGCGGCATAAGTGAGGCCGAGGGTGAAGGCCGATCCGCCGGTCGCAACGAAAAAGCCCGGAGCCTCGGGCACCTCGCCCAACAGTGGCAATTGGTCGGCCGTGATGCCGACGATACCGGTCCAGCTGCGAAGGAGCGTGCGCCGTGCGACCGCGGGCACCACGTCCAGCGCAACCGCCATATTTCCATAGATCGATTCCATCCGCGGATACGCGGCGCGCGTGGTCACCAAACCATTTCTGTCCCGCTCGAAGCGTGAGGGCCAACCGCCGCCAATCAAAAGATTGCCTTCACGCATCTGCTTCAACGACAACCGCCGCCCCACATGCTGGATCAGAAGCGGAATGAAAGGCGGCGCCGCATCGGTGGCGTTCATGGTCAATGCCACCGGAAACACCGGCAGATGAACGCCGGCCAAAGCTGCAAGTTCGCGTGCCCAGGCCCCTGCGGCGTTCAGGATCGTGCTAGCGTACTCCCTGCGGACCGAACCGTCGGAATTCTCGGTTTCGATACGCCAGCATCCCTCCTCGCGGCGAAGACCGGTGACGGTCGTCCAGGTGCGGATGGCGGTGCCCTGCCGGGCCGCGCCGCGCGCCAGCGCCGCCGTTATCAGCCGTGGATTTCCGTGCCCTTCGACCGCGCAATAGGTCGCAGCCAGGACGGAGTTGCTGAGATAAGGGGCGAGCGAGCGCAACTCCTCACCGTCTATGATGCGAGTCGGCAGACCGCCCTGGGTCTCGAGCTTCAGTTTGCGTTCGAGAGTAGCGACCTGCTGGGGCGTTTCAGCAACCATGAGCCCGCCATGTTGCACCACGTCGAGATCGGTTTCTCCGAGCTCGGCAGTGATGCCGCGCCACCTCTCGATCGCATCGAGGATCAAGGGCAATATGGTCGCCGCCTGCCGCGTCATGGCTTCGCCGTGGGAGACGAGGCGTTGTTCGATCTGGAAATGCAGGCTGCCTGCATTCTGGCCGGAGGCTTGGCCGTTAAGCTCCCTCCTTTCGAGGAGAAGGACGCGCGCCCCGCGCTTTGAGAGATAGTAGGCGCTGGCAGCGCCTACCAAGCCTCCCCCAACTACAGCGACGTCCCAGTCCGCTTTGCTCAAACCAGCTTGCGCCCCAATGCGCCGAGGACACCGCGGATCTTCTCTTCATCCGCGGAGGAGAGATCGAGCAGCGGCGGCCGCACATAGCCGCCGGGCAGCCCCTGTACATTGAGGGCCGCCTTGAACACGGATTGCGGCGAGCCGAAGCGTGCGGAATAATCGGAGTTGAACCAGTTGGTCATGATGGCACGATCCTGCGCGCCGCAGCGACGCGCGGAATCCAGGTCACCACGCCAAATCGCGTTGTAGAAATCCGGCTGGGCGCTGCCGAGAACGCCGCCTGCGCCCATGGTCCCGTCGCCGCCCTCGTTATGCACCAGGGTAAGGCCCAGTTCGTCCATCGTGAAGCCGAAGACCCGGACATGGTCGCGCAGAGCGAAAAAGACGTTCAGGAAATGTCCGATATTGCCGGTCGAATGCTTGATCGCAACGACCTTGTCCAGCTCAGCCAGACGCGAGAGCAACTGCACCGACATGTCTATCCCTGTGCCGCGCGGCCAATTGTAGACGCAAATCGGAAGCTTGATCGCGTCGCTCACGGTTTTGTAGTAAGCGAACGTCTCGTCTTCGGTCGGAACCACATAGGGGGGAGGCGTCAGCAAGATGCCGTCAAACCCCGCGCCATGGGCAATACCGGCAAGCTCGATCGCCTCGGCTGCGGTATAGGCGTTGCAGCCCGCCAGAAGCGTCGTCTTGCCGCCGAGCTGGGCCCCTGCCATTTTCATCTGCTCGGCGCGCTCGGCGCGCGTCATGCTGAACCACTCTCCGGTCGTTCCAGCTATGACCAGCCCATGCATGCGCTCGCCATGCAGCCATTCCAGAAGAGTAGAAAACGCAGCGACGTCGAAAGCACCATCTTCTTTGAAAGGCGTTGTGATTGCCGGAATGTATCCCTTCCAGTCGACCGTGTTTCTATCCATTCCGATATGCCTCTTCCTATTGGAATGCCTTGTCGTAATCGAAAGCATTCCATTTGCAGGAGGCTGACGTTCGATCAATATCAACGGTTAAGCGGTTTGGTTGCGGTTTAGACAACACTGGATCGCATATCCGCAGGACGCACCGGTGGGCCCGGCGCGTCTTGTTGCAGCACGATTTGACCACCGTTGCGAATGGATCACCATCCCGCGCTGGCTCAGACGTCCAGCAAGGTTCTCGTAAGGGGGTGCTTCGGATCGATCAGCCCATCGACGACATCGAAATGGTGCTTGTTGGGATCTTCAAAGCTTGCGGTCTCCGCCCCAAGCCCTGCCCAAATATTGGCAAGCAAGGCATTCTGGCGCCGGAATTCAGCCCGCTCGTTTCCCCCGACCCAGCAGAACAGGCGGGTACCTGGGCGCGGCTCCAGCAGGACAGGGCTTTCGGTTTGCGCTTCCTCATGATCGATCGAAAGCGTGTCGTTCAACGCGGTACGGCGAAGCGGGCGGAGATCATGCACGCCGGAAACAGACACCACATTTGAAATTCGCCGGGCGACATCGTCCGGCAGAGGCGTCGTATGGGATATCATCCGAGAGACGAGATGGCCGCCAGCGGAGTGTCCTACAAGGTGAATGGGCCCCTGTTCTCTTCCGGCTATGGCGGTGATTGCCGCACCGATCTGGCGCACGATCTGCGAGATCCGCACCTCGGGGCACAGAACATAGCCCGGCACGGCGACGGCGTAGCCATTCTGCACGCACCCTTCCGCCAGATGCGACCAGTAGGAATTGTCCAGGCTCATCCAATATCCGCCATGAACGAAAACGACCAGACCGCGGGCGGTGGAGCGTGGCCTGAAAAGATCGTACCGCATGCGTTGGTGGTCACCATAGGCCACGCCGAACTCGGCCCGACCCTCTGCCGCCATCCGATCGCGGTAGGCGGCGGCGGGCTGCACCCAAGCCTCCGGCCAGCGGGAACCCCCGGCGATGTGCGTGGCATTGGAATAGGCGTCCGACCAGTCAGAAACCGAGTAATAGATCATCGCATCTTCCTTGCATTCGTCACTGAATCAGAATTTCCGCACGCCAAGGCGGAGAGAGGCAATTCAGGAAGCATGTCAGGTACGCGCAAATCCGAAAAGAAGCTTCGCGCTCTACCCTTCGACATGCAGCTTGGCCCCCCCCCTCGCCATGTCCGGCCCGGGACATCCTCCGCACCCCCGCGCACCCCTAGACAGACCTGCCGGGTGAAGCGGCGGCCCTACCTACTCCGCGCTATCGCTGTTTTGAACAACTTTATGCGCGCTCGCCGCGCAGATCTTCCTCGATTCGCGAAACATTCTGCATCATGCGGGCATTTCCGAATGCCAGGCAGTGGAACAAAACCTCGTTGAACATGATCTCCAGCGCGCGCGTCATGACGGCGTCCGCGCCGAAAAGATTGATCCCCGGCGGTGTGATGATCGGAATATCGGCGATTTCCTCGAGCGATGATTTCGAAACGCCGATCACGGCTGCGAGCGTGGCCCCTCGCGCCTTGGCGATACGGGCGGCGTGCAATGTCTGGCGTGTGCGGCCGGAATAGGAGACCGCGATGGCAAGGTCACCGGGCTCCATGAGCGAGGCTCCGGCGATCTGGTTGTGGTGATCCTCCGAGAAGCTGATGCGGATGCCGAGGCGCATTAATCTCTGATGCAGGTCCAGCGCCACCACCGCAGAACCGCCCGCACCGAAAACCTGAATGGATTTGGCATCCTTGATCGCGTTGACCAGCCGGTCAAGCTCACTGGAATGGGACAGAAGATCGGCGAATCTAAGCGCCCGCACCGACGCCGTATGGAAGACCTTATAGGCAATCTCCGCAAAACTGTCTGACTGAGCGATCGCATCCGAGGCCGTTCCTGAGGCCACCGGAGCCTGCATTCCTCGGCTTTCGATAAGCAAAGCCCTGCGCAGTTCCTTCAGACCCCGATAGCCGAGCCTTTTGCACAGCCGGTCGACCGTCGACCGGCTCGTCCGAGCCCTCTCGGCAATTCCCATCGAAGTGAGCCCGGCGACCTCATATTCGGCAATGCTCAAGAGCAGTTCGATCACCCTCTTTTCCGCTGCGGAAAAGGTCATTCGCGAGACACGATGCAGAAGAGAGCCGTTGTCAGGCATGTGCTTTGTTGCGCCCGGTATGATGCGTTTTGTCTCATGTTAAACATAAAAAACCTCTTTGCGAAACAGAAAATCTCATCTACGCATTTGCAGCCTAATCGAGGCTGAAAGCAGCCCGTCATCGAATAAGGAGGAAAGCTAATGGGTTTCACGAAGAAGCGGACTGCCGTCGCGGCATTGTCGGCAGCGACCATGCTGGCGAGCGTTTGTGCGTCCTTCGCTGTCGAACTGACGTTCTGGCACCACACATATCCGCCGGCCCGCGAATTCATCGAGAAGAAGGCCGCGGAGTTCACCGCGAAGAATCCCGACATCACGATCAAGCTGCACGATGACCCGCATGGCGATTACGAAGTGAAGCTGCTCGCCGCGATCGCGGCTGGCAATCCGCCAGACATCGTCAACGTGCTCGATTATCTCTTCCCGCAATATGCCAGCCGCGGAATCCTTGCCGAGGTCGACAACGCCGCTTTCGGCGTGAACTCCAAGGAAGAGCTGGAAGCGCTCTACCAGCCGCAGGCCCTTTCCGGCCTCACCATCGACGGGAAGGTCTATGGTGTTCCGGAAGAGTTCAACACGCTTGCCCTGTTCATCAATAAGGAACACCTGAAGGAGATCGGGCTCGACGCCGAGGACGAGGCGAACTGGCCGAAGACCTGGAACGATCTCTTCGACCTCGCCGCCAAGCTGACGAAGGAAGATGGCTCGCGCATCGGCTTCAACTGGGTCTGGAATCTCGATCCTTACTGGTATGCGCAGCAGTACTGGCCGGTCCTGCAGCAATATGGCTGCGAAGTGGTGGATAGCGAGGGCAAGGCAGCCATCAATTCCGACGCTTGCGTGAAAGCTTTCTCGGAAACCTGGAAGGTGCTCATCGACAAGAATATCGGCGGCCCCAACATGGCCACCGTCAACCCGGTCAATGCGCTCCAGGATTTCAGCGAAGGCCGCCAATCGATGGCTATTGCCGGTATTTGGGCCCCGCCGCTCTTCTCCGACGAGGTGAAGGAGCAATATGTGGTCGCCCCGCTGCCGCAGCTCGACCCCGAGAACCCGAAGACGCTGCTCAACTCCTACGCTCTGGCGGTAACGGCCGCATCCGAGAACAAGAAGGAAGCGTTCGAGTTCCTGAACTTCCTGACCTCCGATAGCGACGGCTACCTGGCCGCGACCGGCTATGTGACGGGGCGCAAGGGATGGGCGGATACCGAAGCCGCCAAGAACACGCGCGGCTCCGACATTTTTGCGGAAGGCCAGAAGCACGGCTCCTTCGTGTGGCGTTCGGCGACCTGGACCCAGGAAGGCAATGCGATCAAGGCTGCCATCGAGCAGTTTGCGCAGGGCGTTCCCGTCAAGGACGCGCTCGACCAGGCCGCGCAGGAAATCGACAGCGTCCGTCAGCGCTGAGGCTCGCATCATGAAGATCGGGAAGCGCGGATTTGGTGAACGGCACATTCCGATCTGGGGAGCGCTTTTTGCGCTCCCCGCGCTCCTTTACATCGTGCTGTTCCAGCTCTACCCGATCCTCTTTTCCTTCTACATCAGCTTGCACGACTACGATCTCCTGTCGGATCCGGTCTATGTCGGCTTCAAGCATTTCGCGGCCCTGCCATACGACCGCGCCTTCATCAACTCGCTCTGGATCACCATCGCCTATGTCGTCTACACGGTGGTGCCGGTGCTTGGACTGTCCTTCCTGCTTGCATGGGCATTGACCCAGGTGCGCAAGTCGCGCGGGCTCTGGCGAACCCTGCTTTTCATCCCATCCGTCATGCCGATCGTGTCGGTAGCCCTCGTCTGGAAGCTGATCTTCAACTTCAATGGGCCGCTGAACGATGCGGTGACGCTCGCCGGCGGGCAGGCCGTGCCGTGGCTGAACAACAGCACTTATGCGCCGATCGCCATTGTCATCATGAGCTGGTGGCACGCGGTGAGCTATTACATGATCATCTTTCTCGCCGGCTTCCTGTCCATTCCAAGGGACTATTACGAAGCAGCGGCTCTCGACGGCGCACGGGGCTTTCAGGTCCTGCGCTACATCACCCTGCCGGCGATGAAACCCACCATCGCGCTCGCAGTGGTTCTTGCCACCGTGAACGGTCTCAAAACCTTTGCCTTCCAGCAGATCGTCACCGACGGCGGTCCTGCAAATGCCACGCAGATCATGACGCTTCTGATCTACAAGACCTCGTTCAGCTATCTCGATATGGGCCGCGCCAGCGCCTATTCCGTCGTCCTGTTCGGCGGCATCCTGGCGATAAGCCTCCTGCAGATTTGGTTCCTGAGGGATCGCAATGGCTAGCAGCAGCTTCCAGCGCTTCGCGGCCTTTGCCATTCTCGGGCTGGCCGTCCTGCTCACGCTCTATCCTGTCGCCTGGATGCTCTCGGCCTCGTTCAAGACGAGCCAGGAGATCTTCACCACACCCCTTCTCTCGGTGGGAGCGGCGGGGCTGTCGAACTACACATCGGCCTTCGCCGAGCGCCCGTTCTTCCTCTATCTCCTGAACTCGGTCCTGGCATCCGCCGTCTCGGTCGTGCTGACGGTGCTTTTGAGCGCGCTTGGCGCATACAGTTTCGCCAAGTTCCGGTACCGCCTGGCGCCGGTTTTCTGGATCGTGGTGCTCATCTCCGTCATGATCCCTCTGGAGGCGATCGTCATCCCGCTGTTCCTGCAGGTGCACGCGTTCGGCTGGACGAACACCTATGCCGGCCTGATCCTGCCTACGGCCTTCAATGTGGTCGGCATCTTCATCTTCCGCCAGACGATGATCTCGATACCCGACGCCTATATCGAGGCTGCCCGCATCGACGGGGCAGGCGAACTGCGCATCCTGTTCTCGATCATCATGCCGATGATCCTGCCCACGATCGTCGTCGTCTCGGTACTCACATTCAATCTGACCTGGAACAGCTATCTCTGGCCGCTGATCGTCACGTCGGACGATACGCTCCGCACCCTGCCGCTCGGCATGGCCGCCTTCCAGGCAGGCTTCAACACCCAATACGGGCAGGTCATGGCCGTCTCCGTCTTCGGCGCCCTGCCCACCGCCATCTTCTTTCTGAGCCTTCAACGCTACTTCGTCGAAGGCGCGATCGCGACAGGTGTCAAATGAGATACGCTGTCGATCTCGGCGGAACGCATATACGCATCGCGGCAGCCGAAAGCGGGTGCAACTGGCTGCACCAGCACCGCGCCCGCCACGAAGGGCGGATGACACCGGAGGAATTCATCGAGATCCTGGCCGGCCTCACCCGTCAGTGGTCCGGGGGGGCGGCTGAAGCGATCGGTGTTTCCGTTGCCGCCGTCGTGGATGAAAACGGGAAACTTTTCGGGGCGGAAAATCTTGGCTGGAAGGACGTTCCGCTGCGGCGCCTGCTCGAGGAAGCGTTTTCCTGCCCGGCCGTCGTCGAAACCGACGTGTTCTGCGGCGCCGTCTTCGAGGCGCAGGAAGGCGCCGCCAAAGAGGCTGGCTCCGCCCTTTATATTGCGATCGGCACTGGCGTTGGACACGCCTTTATCCTGAATGGGCAGGTATGGCGCGGCAGCCAGCGCGGCGCCAACGCTTTCGGTCACCTTGTGACCGATCCGCAGGGCAGCCGCTGCTACTGCGGTAATCGGGGCTGCATGTGCACCATCGCCTCCGGTCTTGCCCAGGCTGGGACTGCGCCAAGCGACGCCCCGCTCGAAGCGCTGGGCCTCGCCATCGGCAACGCGATAACCCTCATCGAGCCCGAACGCATCATTCTTGCCGGCGGCGCCCTGAACCAGCCCTGGTTCGACCTCGCCGCCCTCGCGGAGCTTCTGCCGCGCTTTTCCTACCCAGCAGCGAGACAGCCGCAGTTGGTCCGCAGCAGCGCCGCGGACCCCAATCTTTGCGGCGCTCTTTTTCTATCGATGGAGAAATCATGATCAGAGAAAGCGCAACTTACTGGATCAACAAGGCCTATCGCGAGGGCTGGGCCGTCGGCATGTTCAACGCCCACCATCTCGAAGCGGTCCAGGCGATCGCCACGGCCGCCGACAAGGCGCGTGCGCCGGTCATGCTCAGCACCACGATGGGCGGGATCAAGCATGTCGGGCTCGACTATTTCGTGGCGATGGCCGAAGTGGCGCGTCGTCGGACATCGGTGCCGCTGATCCTCCACCTCGATCACGGAGCCAATTACGAGACCGTGCGCATGTGCATCGAGGCGGGGTTCGATTCCGTCATGATCGATGCTTCGAGCGCCTCCTATGACGAAAATGTCGAGCTCGTGCGCAAGGTTGTCGCGCTTGCGCGCCGCCACGGCGTGGGAGTCGAGGCCCAGATCGGCGAAACGCTGGCGGAAGAAGGAGAAGAGGTGATCGAGCGCAAGACGACGGTGGACGAAGCCGTTGCCTTCGTAAAGGACACAGGCGTCGATTACCTGGCCGTCTCCATCGGCAACACACCGGGCGTCCTCGGCGACGGCGCCCCTATCGATGTTCCGCTGGTGAAGGAACTCTCGTCCGCACTCAACATCCCTCTCGTTCTTCACGGCGGCACCAGCGTTCCCGCCGACACGGTTTCCGCCGTGGTTCAGTCGGGCATCGCCAAGATCAATATCGACGCGGCCGTGAAGGGCGGATTCCGCGAGGCGCTGATCAACGCCTATAGCGTCGAGGATCCGATCGTCGACACCCGCCAGCCGATGGCGGAAGCGCGGGTGCTTGCCGAGCAGGCGGTCGCGCGCCGCATCCATATGTTCGGCGCGAACGGCCGGGCGGATTGAGGGACCATGCCGCCTGTAAGCGCTTGCAACATCGTGCTGCTCGTCGGCCTTCCGGGCGTGGGAAAGACCACGCTCGCCAAAGCGCTGACGACGCGTCTTGATGGGGAGATCCTCAGCCGCGATCTCATCCGGGATGCGATCTTTCCGGAAAAGTATCTGGATTATTCCACGGAGCAGAACCAAGTGGCGACCGATACGCTGCTCCGAGTTCTTGATTACCTGTTGCGGCGCCACAAAGCGCCGTGCCTCATCATCGATGGAAAGCCTTTCTCCCGATCCCATGAGGTTCACAGTGTTCTGGAGCTTGCCGGCCGCTATGGCGCATCGGTGCATGTGGTGCATTGCGACGCGCCGCTCGAAACGATCCGCCAGCGGCTGACGGCGGATCTGTCCGACGGAGCAAATATGCGGGCGCAGCGTACGCCGCAGAAAGCGGAGAGGATCTACGAGGAGTTCGAGCCTCTCGATGTACCTCATCTCAAGGTCGACATGACGCTGCCTCTGGACGGCGTCGTAGCTTCCGTCGCCGATTATGTCGCCCGGAGGGCAGCGGAAGCTCCGGATCCGCGATGATGCTGTGAAAAGCCGGAGGCTTGTAGCCTCCGGCATGTCAGGCCTCCTAAAGATTGCGTCGGTTAGGGACCAGCTTCAGCCAAGGCACCAAATGGAATGCGCTCATGAGTAGGTACATGAAGGGCATCCCGTTCAGGGGTGACGCCCCCGCCTGGGATAGGCAAAGCGGGTTTGACCCGTCAGATCCTGCCGACAGCGCCATGATTGCAAAGATTGGCGCCGCAGCAAGGCTCAGCCAATGTGCCGCGGGCCGCGAAATGCGGCTAACGAAGCCGGCGAGCCTTCGAGGCTGAGCCCGCGCGTCATCCGTGTGATCGGGGCGCATTGACCTCAGTCCCGGCCATATTCATCATGGCGCCGTAGCCATACGCCGGTTTCATTCCGGCCCTTCGGTGCGCGGTCGAGCCACTGATATACGCTCCAAAGACCATCCACGCCACGCGAATAGGTGGAATAGGTGTGGTAGACGACGCCATCCTCGAGGGCAAACGAGCTGACGCCTGGCCGCTCGCGTGCAAAGGTGGCCGGATCCGTCCCGGTCATCGCCGCGAACTTGGCCGGTCCATCTGGTGTCGTGCGTGACGCGATCGTCTCTTCCGAAACCTGACCGCCCTCAACATTCAGAGGCGGCTCGCGCCGGTAATTGTAGTCAATCCCCTGCTCATTTTGCTGCTCCTTCGTGAAGGAGGCCTGGAAGTCAAAATTGAAGTCGCTCCCGACCGAGGAGGCCCATGGGAAGGTCCAGCCCATCCGCTCCTTGAAGGCCTGCAGCTTCTGCAGCCGTGCGCGCGAGACGGCGGAAAAGGCGACGTCGTGATTTTCCAGGTGAACGCGGATGCCATTAAACCCGTCTGCGATCGAAGAGCAGGACGGGCATCCCGCCGTGTAATCGATACCGAACATGAAGTGATAGACGAGGAGTTGCGAACGTCCGCGGAAGAGATCCGGCAATGTTGCGCTCCCTTCGTCGGTGTCGAAGCGGTAATCCTTGTCCACCTTGACCCAGGGCAGTTCCTGCCGCCGCTTGGCCAGTTCGTCGCTGCGGCGGGTCAGCTCCTTCTCGGCCTCCAACAGGTCGAGCCTTGCCGCAAGCCATTGTTCACGCGTTCCAATTATATGCGTCGTCATCTCGTTCATTCCTTGTCTTGGCTATCGTCATGCGTGAGATAGGTTAGGCCTCTGGCGGAAAGGCCGGGAGTTACAAGTGTGACGGGATTCCGATGGACTCATTGATCACGGCGGCAGCACGCGCGCTCGCCGGAGGCGATCCCCTCGGCGCACTCAACCGCGTGGCCTTGCGCGACGATCCCCCGGCACTCGCGCTTCGCGGCATCGCGATGGCCCAACTCGGTGATCTCGCCCGCGCGAAGGCCCTGTTGAAAGAGGCCGCGCGCGCCTTTGGACCGAAGGAAGCGGCGGCACGCGCGCGCTGCATCGTCGCCGAAGCGGAGATCGCGCTCGTTTCGCGCGATCTCGCATGGCCTACGAAGTTGCTCAGAGAAGCCAGGGCCACGCTGGAAAGACATGGCGACCAGCTCAATTCTTCTTATGCGCAGTATCTAGAAGTGCGGCGCCTCCTCCTGATCGGCCGCCTCGACGAGGCGGAGCGTGGGCTCGCCGAGATGGATTCGTCTCCGTTTCCCCCGGCGTCGCGGGCGGCATACGAACTTGTCGTCGCAGGCATTGCCATGCGCCGCCTCCGGTCACAGCCTGCCCGCGCAGCGCTGGCAAGGGCGGAGCGTGCGGCAATCCACGCTGCGATACCCGCGCTAACCGCGGAGGTCGAAAGCGTTTCTCTCGTGATGGAGAAGCCTGCGGCGCGTCTTTTCGAACATGGGCACGAACGCCCTGTCCTGCTCGAAGAAGTTGAGGCTTTGCTGGCATCGCAAACCCTCATCATAGATGCATGCCGTTTTGCTGTGCGCCACGCGGGCACCACCATTTCGCTCGCGAGACGCCCGGTCCTGTTCGTCCTTGCGCGTGCGCTGGCTGAAGCATGGCCCGGGGATGTTTCGAGGGCTACACTTCTTGCACGTGCTTTCCGGGCAAGGCATGCCGACGAATCGCATCGGGCGCGACTGCGTGTCGAGATCGGACGGCTCCGGGCCGAAATTGAGGCGGTTGCTGGAGTAAACGCGACGCCTGACGGATTTCAACTTTTGCCGCGGGGCGCGAGGGAGGTGGCCGTCCTGGCGCAGCCGGTAGAGGAAGAGCACGCAGCGGTGCTTGCCCTGCTGGCGGACGGCGAGGCCTGGTCCAGCTCTGCCCTGGCTGTTGCGCTCGGAACCAGCCAGAGAACCGTGCAGCGGGCGCTCGAGCAACTCGCCGCGCAGGGAAAGGTGCAGTCTTTCGGCCGCGCGCGGGCGCGCCGGTGGATGACCCCGCCGGTCCCAGGATTCCCGACAACCTTGTTACTCCCTGCCGCGCTGCCTGGTGGCTAATATGACCGTGGCAGAACCAGAACCCGCACGGAGTGAAGTCATGAACCGACAAGAAGCGGAAATCCTTAGCGAATACGGCCCATTTCCTGGCGTCGACAACGTGCACGGCCTCACCTATGACGGCCGCAATGTCTGGTTCGCCTCGGGAGACAAGATCAATGCGCTCGATCCTGAGAGCGGGAAGATATTGCGCTCGATCGATGTTCCTGCACATGCGGGAACGGCGTTTGACGGTCGGCACCTGTTCCAGATCTCGGAGGATCGCATCCAGAAGATCGATTGGGAAACCGGCGATGTGCTTGCCACCATACCGACACCGAGCGGCGGGGCCTCCGGCCTTGCCTGGGCTGAAGGAACGCTTTGGGTCGGGCAGTACCGGGACCGCAAGATCCATCAGGTCGATCCCGAAACGGGAGCCGTTCTCCGCACCATCGAATCCAATCGATTTGTGACCGGCGTCACCTGGGTCCATGATCAACTCTGGCACGGCACGTGGGAAGGCGACGAGAGCGAGTTGCGACGCATCGACCCGCAAACGGGAATGGTTCTGGAAAGAATTCATATGCCCGCCGGAGCGGGCATATCAGGGCTGGAATCCGATGGCGGCGATCTCTTTTTCTGCGGCGGAGGCAACAGCGGCAAAGTGAGAGCCGTCCGGCGGCCAAGTAAGGCAACCGGCTCGACCCAGCGGTGAACGGCGATCGGCACGGACCGGCTTTCTACGGTCCGTGCCTCTGTGCTCATTATCGGATTCTCGGCAGCTCTTCCCACTGGTGGAAAGGCGGCGGAGAGGAAAGCTGCCACTCGAGGGTGGTTGCGCCTTCGCCCCACGGATTGGCGCCAGCGACGCGCTTCTTCGCGAAGGCTTCGATCACGCCATAGAGGAACACCAGCACGCCNANGGCNGNNAGNTANGANCCNTAAGANGANACCATGTTCCAGCCGGCGAAGGCGTCCGGATAGTCGATATAGCGCCGCGGCATGCCGGAAAGGCCCAGGAAGTGCTGCGGGAAGAAGATCAGGTTCACGCCGATGAACGTGATCCAGAAGTGCAGCTTCGCNACGAAGGAGTTGTACATGTAGCCCGTCATCTTCGGGAACCAGTAGTACCAGGCGGCGAAGATGGCGAACACCGCACCCATGGACAGCACGTAGTGGAAGTGCGCCACGACGTAATAGGTGTCGTGCATCGCCCGGTCGAGGCCGGCATTGGCGAGCTGCACACCCGTGACGCCGCCGACGGTGAACAGG
>NZ_JAEQ01000018.1:2500-103332 GCF_000518985.1 Chelativorans sp. J32 | reverse complement strand
TTGCCGGACGAAGTCATCATATGTGCCGCCGACAAGAACGATGTCGATCCGGCAGCCCTTGATCAAAGCGGCCTTCCCGTTCGCGTCTTGTTCTCTGAGCGGGGACTTTGTCGTCAGCGGAATCAGATCCTGCGGGCAGCTTCCAATGCCGATGTCGTCCTCTTCCTCGATGACGACTTCCTGATGGCCCCTTCTTATCTCGAGGAGATGGAGCGGGTATTTTGCGCCGATCCCTCCATCGTGATGTGCACGGGCACGGTCAAGGCAGACGGCATCACCGGCCCTGGTCTCGCCATTACTGATGCACTGGCGGTTCTTGATCGGCAGCCGGCGACCGCGACGGGCGAAACCTCGCCCATCTACAACGGATATGGCTGCAACATGGCGCTGCGCATGGCGCCCGTCCGCGTGCACGACCTGGCATTCGATGAGAATTTGCCCCTCTATGGCTGGCTGGAAGACGTCGACTTCAGCCGGCAGATGGCATCTCACGGAAGGATCGTGCGTTCGGCCAGGCTCATCGGCGTGCACCTTGGTACGAAAGCGGGCCGCACCTCGGGATTGCGCTTCGGATATTCTCAGATCGCAAATCCCATCTACCTCATGGGCAAGCGGACGATGAGCCTGAAACACGCATCGGCGCAGATCGCACGCAATCTCGCCGCCAACACGATCAAGCTTTTCGCGCCCGAACCATGGGTGGACCGACGCGGGCGTTTTTACGGCAATCTGCGCGCCCTGGCGGATCTCGCGCGAGGGCGGCTCGCCCCGCAAAACATCCTCTCGCTCGAATAGCCCTGCCTATGAAGCCAGATCGCGTTGTCATCATCAATGACCGCTCCACCGCGGTCGGCGGAGCTTCCAACCTTTCGCTTCTGCTTCGCGGCTTCCTTGAGGAAAGAGGTGTGCCTGTGACCTTCTTTGCAGGCGATCAGGCCGGCTCTGCGGGTTCGGATCCGGGCAGGATCAATCTGGATGGTCGGCCTTTGCTGGAGAGGGGCAGGGCGGCGGCATTCGTAGCCGGAATCTACAATGCTCCGGCCCACGCAGCACTGGAGCGGTTTATCCGGTCGTCCGACACGGCGTCCACGATCTATCATGTTCATGGATGGTCGAAGATCCTTTCGCCCGCCATCTTTCGCGCATTGCGGGACGTCCGCGAGCGGGTGGTCCTCCATGCGCACGACTATTTTCTAGTCTGCCCCAATGGGGGGTTCGTCAATTATCCAGGACTGTCGGTCTGCAATCTTACGCCCATGTCGCTCGCATGTCTTGCAACCCAGTGCGACAAGCGCGGATTTCACCAGAAGCTTTGGCGGTCGGTGCGGCACGGCCTGCGCCAGATGGTTTTCGATATTCGCGGCCGCCCGGCCCACATCGTTCTGGTGCATGAGGCGATGCAGCATTACTTCGATCTGGCAGGCGTGGCGCGCAACCAAATGGTCACGGTTCGGAATCCCTTCGAGCCATTTCTCCAAGAAATGGCGGATCCGGCCAATCGCCGGAATTTCTTCTTCATTGGCCGGCTGGAGCCGGAAAAAGGGTTCGAGGATGCCGCGCGCGCCGCACGGATGGCAGGCGTTCCGCTGCACGTGATCGGCGAGGGCGCAGGGCGTGCCCTGCTGGAGAAGCGCTATCCGGAAGTGGTGCTTCACGGTTGGAGAAAACATGAGGAGATCGCGGGTCTCGTCGTCGACGCCCGCGCCGTGGTTATTTCCTCCCGCGTACCGGAACCATTCGGGCTGGCGGCGCTGGAAGCCCTCGGGAGCGGCATTCCTGTCATCCTGCCGAGAGAGGCTCTGCTCAGCCGCGAAATCGTTGAAGCTGGCTGCGGCTTGAGCTTCAAGGCAGGCGATGTGGCGGAGCTGACGGCCGCCATGCGGCGCCTTGCAGAAGATGATCATGAAACGCGCGATATGGGTCGGATCGGGTTTCGCGAAGCCCCTCGGATGGGGCATACCGGACAGACTTGGACCGATGCGCTGATGGCCCTCTATGGCACGATCCTGCAATCTCAGGCCACCCTGCACTAGCGGATGAAGCCAGCCGCAATGGGTAACCCTTTTGGGCACGAAAATCCAATGTGGCTCCTGCGGACCGGCCTCGTGCGTTGGGGGAATGATAAGAGGGGTATGGTGGTCGCCAATGCGCATCGAAATATCTGTAGCGATACACCAATAGAATTATAGGCGCACAACCGCCCCCGCGATAATATTTCTACTGAAGCTGACAGTGCGGTCGGCGGGGTCAATATTGGGGATCAACTATGCTTTCTGCGCTGGAAGGCGCGGTTCGTGATTCAGTTCGTTCACGTATCCGGCAAAGAAGAAGTATTGGAGAAATTTTTAAGTCTGTATTTGATTACGCATTCTCTATATTTGCGCTCGTCTTTCTCATTCCCGCAATAACCGTCATATGTGTTCTTCTTTTGGTGCAGGACGGATGGCCATTGATCTATCGGCACAAGCGCATTGGGCGCGATGGCCGGGAATTTGACTGTCTGAAGTTCCGCACGATGCGGCGGGATGCGGATCGTGCTCTGCAGGAATTCCTTGCTTCCAATGAGACCGCCCGCCGGGAGTGGGAGATGAATCGCAAGTTGCGCAGCGACCCGCGGGTTCATCCGATCGGCCGGTTGCTGAGGATGACGAGCCTGGACGAAATTCCCCAATTCCTGAATGTGCTCAGGGGCGAAATGAGCATTGTCGGTCCCCGTCCGGTGGTAGAGGAGGAGCTTGCGCGCTACGGCGACCGGGCCCACTGCTATCTGCTGCTGACGCCCGGCATCACCGGCCTTTGGCAAGTGTCCGGCCGCAACGACACGTCCTATGACGATCGCATCGAACTCGACGCCCGCTACTACGCCACCCGCTCGATGTCGCTCGATCTGTGGATCATATTTCGGACGGTCCGCGTGCTCTTGCTCGACCGGAACGGCTGCTGACCCTTTCAGCGGAGCAGGGCGACGAGGATGGCGGTCCAGACGGCGAGACAGAACAGGATGACCACCCATCGGGCCAGGACCTTGGGACTTACGGTCTTCATCGACCATGCGGGGAAGATGCGTTCCAGGAAAGTTTCCTTGCCGAGATCCCGCGCCATCCGATCAGGATCCGTTCGCCATTGGTGGGGTGAGGCAGCTGCCTGCCGACCGCGCATTGGCGGCAACCCGTCCCATTTCGAGCTTCGCGATAGGAATTCGCATGCACCCGCTCCTCTGCGACTGACCACGACGAATCAGTAGCAACCTGCAGCGGAATCTAGCTGATGAAGGGACAACCGTGAATACGGAGGCATTGGATACCGGCGAGGATGTTGAAAAGCAGCAAGGCGGGGGTGTGGAAAATGGCAATCGAAACTGAGCGTCTGGAAGGCGCCCCGAAGCGGAGAAGATCCTTCTCGTTTCGCTTTCCGTCCATCATCGGTAGCGGCCTTTGGGCGCTGTCCGCCAAGTTTGCTTCTCAGGTATCGCAGCTCACCGCCTTCATCGTCGCAGCCCACGTACTCACTCCGGCCCAGTTCGGGCTTTTCGCCTTCTGTTCCGCAGTCGCGGTCTTCTTGGTGATGCTCGCCGAGGGAGGGTGGGCGGAATTCGTCATGAAGTCATCGGAGGGCGAGGCACATCTCAACCAGATCGCAAGCATGTCGATGGTGAGCGGCCTCTTCTTCATGATCGTCGGCCTGCTTGCCGCCGGGATCCTTCATGAGGTTTTCGACAACAGCTGGGAGGCATCGCTGCTGGCGCTCTTTGCCTGCTGGATCCTGCCGGCCGGCCTTACCACTGTTTATGACGGCGTCCTCGTGCATCGGGGAGAACTGAAGCGGCAGGCCATGATCCGCATCGCTGCCGAAGCGGCAGGCCTCGCGCTGACCGTCTTCGGCCTCAGGACGGGCTGGAATGTTTTTGCTCTGGCTGCCGGGCGGCTCATGATGCAGCTTGTGATCCTCGCCGGCTCGATAATGGCGATCGGCTTCATAGGCTTTGCCAAGCCCTCGCGGCCGGTTGTTCGCGAGGTGCTGCGTTTCTCGCAGCAGATCATCTTCAATCGGCTCATCGTCTTTTTCCGCTCCTATTCCGGAACCCTTGCCGTGGGCGGCTTTCTCGGCCTGGCGGAAGCCGGATATTACCGGGCGGCCGAGCGCATCGTGGCGGCATTTTCCGAACTCGTCGGAGAGCCGGCGCGGATGCTCGGTTGGCTCGTTTTCCGTCGCGCTCGGGAGGAGCAGGACAAGGGAACAAGCCGAGAGGATCAGGTGTCTAAGGCCGGTTCAATCTTTTTCCCTATCCTCATTGCCATCGCCGCACCGGTCTACCTCGGCCTGGCCATGGTCTCGGGTGGTTTTGTTGAGGTCGCGCTGGGCGAGGCATGGCGACCAGCGGCTCTGCTGGTGGGTGTGCTTGCTGCAAAACAGCTTCTCCTCGCCACAACCTACGCGACCGAGCCTCTTCTTGCCGTTCGAGGCAATTTGCGGGCGCTTGCACCGGTAGCACTCTTCAATGCATTGGTTTCGGTCTTCCTCATCATGCTGCTTTCCACGTTCGGTGTTGTTGCCGTTGCGCTCGGCCAGTGCGTTGCAGCAGCCATCGCATCGGCGACCTCCATCTGGGTGCAACAGCGATATGGAGGTGTGGACTGGCGGGAGATCGCGAAGAACAGCGCGCTTCTTCTCCTGGCGCTCGGCGCCATGGTCGCCGTTGTGTTCTATGTTGGCCGGCTCGCCGATCTTCTGGAATTGCGACCGGTCTTCGTCTTCTTTTTGCAGGTGGGGGCTGGCGCGGTGACTTACCTTGCTGCCGTCCTCAGTCTTTGGAAATTCGCCGGCTTGGCCTGGCTCCACTGGTCAACGAGAGGAAGCGATGATCCGCTCTAATGTTCTTTCGCGCCCGCAGGCTTTGCCGAAAGCCGCGGTGGCTACTCTGAGTGGCGCTCTCCTGCCCTTGAATGTTGCGCGAGGGCGCTTGCGTTATCTCTCGCCTCTCCCGCGCCGCTTCTCGGGTGCGTATCCTTCCCACGCCGATGCGTTGAAGGTGGCGATGCGTCGGGGGATGGCCGGATATGATCATGAGGAGGTGGCCGAGGTCGCGTTCGAAAAGATGTGCCAAGTGGCACCCTGGGACTATCCCGTGCTCTTCTGGATGCGGCGTCTTTCCGGTGAGGTTTCGACACTGCTTGATGCGGGCGGGCATATGGGGACCAAATATCGGGCCTTTCGGGATCTTTTGCCGATCGGACCGGAGTTGAGCTGGACGGTCTACGATCTGCCGGCCATTGTGCGCGCCGGGCGCGAGCGCGCCAAAGCAGACGGGTTGGCTAATCTTCTTTTCACCGACAAGATCGAGGAGGTCGCGCCCATCGATCTCTTCCTTGGATCGGGCCTTCTTCAATATCTCGATGTCTCATTTTCCGAGCTTCTCGAGCGCCTCCCCATACGTCCGCGTCACCTCATTCTGAACAAGGTGGCGCTACGCCAAGGCCGCACCGTCGTAACCCTCGAGAAAATCGGTAAGGCGCTCGTGCCCTACCAGATCAGGAACGAGGCTGCCTTTCTCGGCGAGGTGAAGGGGCTCGGATATGCCCTTGTCGACAGTTGGGTGATCCCCTCGCTTTCCCACACGATAGAAACGCACCCCGAACTCGGTGCGAGTAGGAGCGAAGGGTTTTATTTTCGCCAGCTTTAGACAACCGCCAGCCGAGCTGGGGGTTTGGGACGGATGAGCCGGTCCTTCAAGTGATCGGCGAGCCGGATGGAGAGGGCGACGATCATCAATGTCGGGTTCGCGTGGCCCGGCGTCGGGAAGATCGAACTTCCGGCGACATAAAGCCCCTCCATTCCATGGACACGCGCATCCTCATCGACCACGCTTGTCGCCGGATCGAGCCCCATGCGCGTCGTGCCTGCCGGATGCGCCATGTCGGCAAATGAAGCCGCGGTGGGCTCGTCGTTGGCGATCCAATCGGCCAGCCGAGGCTGCGGCAAGCCTAAGCGCCTGAATTCGTCCGCTATCACTTCGCCGAGCCGGGCAATGCTCTTCGTTTCCTGTAAGGAGATCTTCCAGTCCACACGCGCGAGCGGCACTCCCAATGGGTCGAGCCGCGTCGAAAGGGTGACACGGCTTTCCGGGTTAGGGAGCTGCTCCACCATGGAATCGAAGCGAAGGCCCGTGAGCTTGCGCGGCAGGCCTCGCTTCTGGACCAGCCGGCGGTACAGGCCCGTCGTAATGATGCCTGGCGATGAGAGGGCATCGACCGCATGGCGCAGCCCGCCGTGGCGCCGGAAGCGCTTTATCGCGATCCATGGATCGTCCTCCGCCAGTTCCTGTACCGGATAGGCAGCGCAGTTGAGAAGGCCCTCTCGCTCCTGCAGTTGAGGGCTCAATGCCAGCCCCCGCAGGTAGAAGCGGGTGGGCTGGCCCTCGGCAAGGCCAAAGAAGCCGAAATGCCGGGCAACTCTAGAAGCATCCGTGCTGCCGAACCGAGCGATGACCGCGCGGGGATGATCGGCAAGGTAGCGTCCGACGACATCGTGCTGATTGCCGATGCCTGAGGCAAGCAGGAGTCGTGCATTTTCGATGCCGCCGGCGCAGAGGGCGACGGCGCGAGCCTCAACGATCGCATGCCCGCCTTGGAGCTTCCGCAGTTGAAGCAAGATCGGCCCGTGGCCTCCTTTTTCTGCGTTGATGCGGGTTACCGTGGCGTTGATCACGGTTTCGACATTGCCGGCATCCGTTTTGGCGAACTCGTCCCGGGAACGAAGCGGCTCACCGGGCCTTTCCCGCGAATGGCTGAACTGCCAGAAGAATGGCCGCAGGAGACCTCGGTCCATCCCAAGCTTTTCCGGTGGTGAGCGCAGCAGTCCGTCCAGTCTCTCGTCATAGATGTTCGGCCCTAGATTGAGCAGCGCGGCTGCTCGGTCGAGCGCATCTGCGAGGGATCTGCGGTCAAACGGCCAGCCTGAACCCGGCAACCAGGCGCGGCGGGCAAAATCGATCTCGTCGAAAGCCGCGCATTTACCTACCCAGGTATGGGTGCTTCCGCCCACAGCACGATTGCGCAGCTCGAAGGCTGGCACTTCGTTCAGCCACGAAAGATCGTCGGAGTAGCCACGTCCGGGTTTCCCGACGCCGCGGTCCGCCGGCTCGCCGATATTCTCCACCTCATTCAGCTTTTGCGGTTCGGCGTCGAAATCAAGGCCGCCGCTTTCAAGAACAAGCACGCGTATCTTCGTGCCCGCCAGTTCGCGCGCGATGGTCAGCCCCGCCGGCCCAGCGCCCACTATGGCAAGATCGGCCTTCAGGGTTGTTCCCGCAGGCATGGCTCGCAGATCAAGAATTTTCATGCCCCGTGCTGCCGTTTCGTTTTCACGATAGTAACAAAGGACAACTTCCTGCCGAACTCAGCCTAATTCCCTACAGGAAGAGAGTTGCTAGTCTTTTCGGTCAAGCGGATTAGAGCGGCTGACAAGTGAGTTAGATCATAGGCTTATTTGAATAAATCTCCCCTTGGAAATAGGCTGGGACATCAAAACTGATTGCGGGTTGGTGTTTTCGCCGGACGATCCTTCGCTCGGCGCATTGATCCATTGAGATTGGGATGTCAAAGTAATGGCAAAGGTTGGTTTGCGGGAGTGGCTGGCGGTTGGGCGGGTAATCGCTTCGGGGCATCTTGCCCGCTACAGCGGCGTGGGCGAGGGACCGCTGACCCGGTTCGAGGCCGACTATTCAAAAAAATTCGGCATCAAGCACACGCTGGCGGTCAGCAATGGCACGGCCGCGCTCATTTCAGCGCTCGCTGCCGCCGGTGTGGGCCCGGGAGACGAGGTTCTGGTTCCTGCCTATACCTGGATCGCCACCGCGGCCGCACCGCTGGCGGTCGGAGCCGTGCCCGTCCTTGTCGATATCGACCAGACGCTTACGATGGATCCGGCCGACATCCTGCGAAAGATCACGCCGCGCACGCGCGCCATCATTCCTGTCCATATGGCGAACATGGTTTGCGATATGGACCGGATCATGGAGATCGCACGCGATCGAGGGCTCCTCGTCATTGAGGACGCCTGCCAGGCGGTGGGGGCGCTATACAAGGGGCGCCGCGTGGGCACGATCGGCGACATCGGCGCATTCAGCTTCAATCAATTCAAGAACATGAATGTCGGCGAGGGGGGTGCGCTCGTCACCAATGACGACCGCTATTATGTGCGGGCCCGCATGTATCACGATGTCGGCTCCATCTTCCGCGGTCATCTCGACAATGAGAACGAGCCGCATTTCTTCGGGGTCAATTTTAAGGCCAGCCAGATCCAAGGCGCCATGCTCAATGTCCAGCTCGCGAAGCTCGACCCGATGCTGGCCCGCATGCGGGTCCGCTACCGCATGATGTCGCGGGCGCTCGCAGGCTCACAGGCCTTCAGGATCGGTCCGCACAACGACGTGGACAATGCCGTAGGGCTGCACGTGATCTTCGACACGGCCGATGAAGCGGCGGCATTCGCTTCCCGCCATAAGCGGGGCGTATATCGGCTCTATGACTCAAGCCGCCACGTCTACACGAACTGGCTGCCGGTGCTCGAGCAGCGTGCGGCACATCCGCGGATGAACCCTTTCACCTGGGCGTCGCAAAAAGTCGAGTACACTCCGGATATGTGCGCTCGCTCGCTCGACATCCTTCAGCGCACCTGCCGGATCAGCCTCGGCGAGAATTATCCACTGCCGCTTGTGGCTATCGTTGCTCGGCGGCTTGCCAGCGATCGCGAGACCGCAAGGCAGTTGTCCTATGCGGTATAGATCTGTCGCCATCGGTCCGGACATCATCGATGTCTGGCGTTGGCCGCTCGATGTCATCGCGGGCGAATTGCCGCGCTATGTCGAAGCGTTGAGCGATGCGGAGTTTGCGCGCGCCGGCCGCTTCCTTCGCGAGCGCGACCGGCTGCATTTCCTTGTCGGGCGCGGAGGGCTCAGGGAGATCCTTTCGCGCTATCTCGGTGTTTCGGCAAAGCGGCTTGTCTTTTCCTACAACGCATTCGGCAAGCCGCGACTTGCCGGATCCAAACCGCCGCTTCGCTTCAATCTTAGCCATTCCGGGGGCATGGCGGCCCTCGCCATTTCCGACCGATATGAAGTCGGTGCGGACATAGAGCAGATATTGCCGCTGAAGGAGGATGTCGCCGGGCATTTCTTTTCTGAAGCTGAGCGCAAGGCGCTCCAAAAGCTGCCCAGGGAGGATTATCTGCCGGCGTTCTATCGCTGCTGGACCCGGAAGGAAGCCTTTGTGAAGGCGCATGGGGCGGGCCTGTCTCTACCGCTCGACTCGTTCGACGTCTCCATTGATGAAGCGGGCGAACCGAAGCTTCTGAGGCTGGAACAGGATTCCGAGGCTCCTCGGCAATGGAGGTTCGCCGAAATTGCCATGCCTCACGGGTTCGTGGGCGTGGTGGCTGCGCTGACCGCCGGCAACAAGATTTCGCTGCGCTATCGTGCCCTCGCCGACGATATGGGGAGCGACTGGCCTGAGCCTCTCCGCCCCATCAGGCGCGCTCCGCCGCTATGCGACGATCAGCTGTTCAATCGTGCATCCAGGATGTAGCGGCCGCCGCTCGCATCGAAATGATGGCAGCCGATCAGGCCCGGTTTGAAGTCCGGCCGTATCGTCCTGATGCAGCGCTCGCGGTAAGTCTCGCGCGTAAGCTCCTCGATCTCCATGATGTTCAGCCCATAGCCATAGATGCCATAGGCGTTGTTTTGTGAGGGCCTGAATAGGCGTCCGTGACGGAAGAACACGCGACCGGCGTTTCGTGCCACATTGCTGCCGATCACGACCGGGTTGCGGCGGTGAGGCTCGATGCGGGAGAGGGAAGGCCCGTCGACTTCGAAGGCATAGAGTTCGCTGCAATGGTCTTCGAAAGCGTGGTGATCGGAGAGGTTGGTGAGCAGCCACCATTTGTTTCGGTGGCGAAAAAGGGTGCTGTCGGCAGCCGAGCAGCCTTCCATGGCAGTGGCGTGGAGTTCCCATTCGAGAGGGAATTTCACACAGCGCCAGATCTCGATGCGCCGGTGCTGGTGCGTTTCCGGCATCAGGTAGATTTCGCCACCGCTGCGGAATACGAAGGGGAAGGAGAGATGGACATCGCTCCTTATCGCCTCGCCGAGCGGCACAATGCTTCCGTGCTTCAGCTTTCCCACGGCGATATGGGCCTTGGTATCGCCCAGTGCGTAGTTCTCGTAGAACACATAGCACTGGCCGTTGTGATGGAAGAGGAAGGGATCCGCCTTGATGGAGTTCCTGGCCGGGGGCAGTTCGGTGCTCTCGCCCGGCTCGAAATCCTCGATCGTTCCCTCGCCGGCGTAAAGCGTCCAGACCGCGGCGTCCCATCCCGCCTTCTTCAGAATTTCCTTGCGCAGCCGCCTGGCCGCTGCTCGCGCGAAACCAGCGATATAGCGCCCCACTTCGGCATTCCTCGGCGGTGAAGTAGACGCCGCGGTCTTCGGCTTTGCGTCCAGTCGCCGCGTGTCGGCCAGTCTCCGCAATTCCCTCATGATGAGGAACACCGATTTTTCCTTGAGGAAAGCCGCGCTCCGCGCGGCGCTGAATTTCGGATTGAAGGAAGCGGAATCGATCTCCTCAGCGGCGCGGTTTTGGCCGCGACGAGCATAGATCGAGAGGTTTACCGTCGCTGCGTTGCTGGCCACTTCGGAGAAACCGCACCACTCGGCCCGGCCGGATTGGAAATCGGCGACATTCGGCGCCCATTCCCCGAAAGGAAGCGCTGCTACCGTTTCATCGGGCAGTCCCTCAGGGATCGTGCGCAGGACGAGATCGAGCCGCAGCCGCTCCAGTACGCCGCGCGGAAGATCGGCCCTCCCGCCTGCCTTCGAGTCCGTGAGCCGAACGCGTTCGACGCGCTCGCGGATATCCGTGAAGTAGGTCGGACTATAGGGAGGCAGCCGCGCGAAAAGGCGGCGGTCGAGACCGGCCACCACCCCGAATAGGGCAGTCGTCGGTTTGGCGCGCGCACGGGGATGAACCAGCAGCGCTACCAACTCAAACCGTGGATCTGCCAGCAGGCGGTCGAGAAGCTGCAGCTCCCAACACTCCAGCCCCTTGTCGCGGCCGACGAGCACTGCAATCCGAAGCCGGGGATTATCGTCGGTCCTGATCCATTCCGAGAAGGGCTGAACGTAGTTGTGACTGGAATTTCCCATGTCAGCCTCCGGCGGCCAGCTGCTTCGATAGAACTGTGGCGAGACCGTCTATGCCGGCGGAGGTCAACGAGTCCTCGTGCCAACCGTCGATGTCGTAAACTGGCGAGCCCTCGGCGATGATGCCTTGCCAGCCGAACAGGAGCTTCCTCGCTCTGCGGTGATGGGCCTGGCTGCGGAACAGGATGACCCGTTCGTCCAAGACCGGGCGGAGCTTGTATCCCCTTGAGGCATCGACGAGCAGGTCCGTGACCGCTTCGGTGAGGACTTCTTCCTCCGTCAAATTTCCCGCCTTGCTTACGCGCTGCAGGGCCCTCTGGGAGAAATTGAACTCCTTGAGATAATCGACGAGCGTGATGCGCCGCCGAAAGAGCTTTCCCGTGAAGTAGCATGCGCGCTTGATCCGTCTTTCCATCTTCCAGCGCGCCTGACGAAGGCGCGGCAGCGAGCGGAAATAGCCGGGCGCCCAGCTGTCTATGATTGCTACGCATTGTACTTCATGGCCGAGGTCGCGAAGCTGCCGGGCCATTTCTATCGCGAGGATGCCGTTTACACAGAGCCCCACCAGCGCGACCGGTCCGGGGATCGAACGTAGATCCATGGCGCCTATGGCATCGGCCACGATCTCCCCGAGCGAGCGTGACCGAAGCTCCCCGTTCAACTCGGCCCCGAACATATGAAGGTTCACCACTGAGGGACCGTCGGCCATCGCCTTTGCCATGTGGTAATAGAGAAGGGGGTGGTTCAGCGTGAAGACGGTGCAATCTCCATTGCCTTGGCGATAGACCGACTTTTCCCAGTAGCGCGGAGCGGATGTCTCGGGTTTCGATGGAAGCTCCTCCTCCGGCGCTGTCGTTTCCTCGCCGAAAACGGCGCGGCAGAAGGCGCCCAATGTGGGGGCCTTGAAGAGAAGGGCCAATTCCGGCTTCACCCCAAAGGTGTCCCGCATCGCTGAAAACATGCGTAGCGCCAGGAGGGAATGTCCACCGAGAGCAAAGAAATCGTCGGAGCTTTTTACGTCCTCCAGGCCGAGTATATTCGCCCATATCTTCGCAAGTTCCCGCTCGCGGGCAGGCTCAGCTTCGATGTTCGGCGCTGGCTTCAGAACTGGGCGCTCCCTCGCCGGTAGCGGACCCGGCGAGGGAGCTGTCAGCGCCTGCCGATCGATATCCCCTGCGGGGGTGCGAGGGAACGCGAGCAGCACGCTGATTCCGTCGGGCATATCCTCCGAGGACAGCCGCGTTGCCAGATAAGAGGTGAGATGCGCCGGAAGCCTTTCGAGCGGCCGTGCCAGGGAAGGCGATGGCGAGACGAAAGCATACATGTTCCCATCGCCGCTTTCTATCGCAACCGCTTGCGCAACATCTGGATGTTCCGCAAGCGCCGCTTCCAGGAGGCCGAGCTTGCCTGGCGCGGTAGCTGGCCCGAGACGCGCAGTCGCAGGTGTCCCGAAGGAAGCCAGACTGGCTTCAGGATTCTCAAGCGCAGCCTCGTAAGTCTCCTGCCAGATGCGCAGCAGTTCCTTGGCGGTCGCGGTATCGAAAAGATCCATATTGTATTCGACCGACATACGCCAACCGCTCGGCCTGCCGATCATGATGAAGTTGAGGTCGTAGATCACGCCGGGCGATTGCGATGGCGAACTGATCAGCTCGAACTCGCCATATCGTGCATCTTCAAGAAACGCCTTCTGCTGGTTGAAATTGATGGAAACCAGCGGATTGCGGGCCGGATCGCGCACCGGATTGATGAGCTCGACCAGATTGTTGAAAGGCATCCTCTGGTGGTTGAGGGCCGCCTCCACCGTCTCGCTCACCCGGCGCACATGATCTGCAAAGGAAATACCCTCGGGGATATCCAGGCGCAGCACGAGATTGTTGATGAACACGCCTATCAGATTTTCCAGATCGACGTCCTCACGCCCGGCGATCTGGGTTCCGAAAAGGATTTGCCTTTCGCCTGAAAAGCGTTGCAGCGTAGCGCTGATTACGGCCGCCCCATAGCTGAAGAGCGAAACCTCCAGCCCTCGGGCAGCACGGTCTATCCGGTCGCTGAATTCGGACGGCATGGCGACCGAGACGATATCGCCCCGATTTGTTTTAACATTCCCGCGTGGGCGATCCGGCCGGATTTCGAAATAGGGGGCATCGGCAAGTTGCCTGCGCCAATATTCCTTCTCCGCCTCGAACCCGTAGCTCTGCCGGTATTCGGCCTGCCATAGGGCGAAGTCGCCATACTGGAGTGGAAGCTCGGGCAGGTTCGGGTTCCTGCCGGCATCGATCGCGGCAGCGATCTCCCCCACCTCGCGCCCAAGCACGCGTATCGACCAGCCATCGAAGCAGGTCTGGTGCGCGGTGATCAGGATAAACCCGCGATTGTTCTCGACGATCAGGAAGGTGATGCGGAAGAGGCCGGGCTCCTGCAAGTCGAACGGCATGGCCGCCGTCTCGCGGCTGATCGATTGGACACGTTCCCCACGCTGGGATTCCGGCACGTTTCTCAGGTCAATGACCGACATGCGGAAGTCGACCCTGTCGACCACTTGCTGCATGGGCTGGCCGTTCACGTCCACGAAGCGCGTCCGCAGGATCTCGTGCCGCTCGATGACCTGCCGAAAGGCTTCCTCGATGCTTGATATCCTGAAATTTCCGCGGACTTCCCAACGGACGGCCACGTTGAGCGCGGGATTGCCCGGCTCGAGCTGATCCAGGAACCAACAGCGCAGCTGCGTTTGTGTGCAGGGGAACTCGGCGATGACGCGATACCGGCTTCCCGCAACCGTGCCGGCAAGATCTGTTCTGTTCATGTGAGCCTCTCAAGCCGGCGGCGGGCGCCGTATCGGAAATCGCGGAGGGAGGGGACCGGCGCCATGGCGCCGTTGACTGCGGCGGTACCTTGTTCCTCGGCGAAGCCCGCCAAATCGGCGATGGTCGGGTGCCGCATAAGATGTTTGGCCTCCAGCGGCAGGCCGGCATCCATCATGCGCGCTGCGATCCTGAAGATGCTGAGGGAATCGGCACCAAGCGCGTATAGATTTTCGTCGACGCCGATATCGCCCAGTTGGAGGACTTCCTTCCAGATCGCCGATAGCTTCTCTTCCATCGGCGTGCGCGGCTTGCTCCGGGTGGGAGCAGCATTCTGGCGCTGCGGGACCCCCAGCTTTTCGAGCGCCTTGCGGTCCAGTTTTCCGTTGGCCGTCTTGGGCAGGTCCGCTGTGGCGACCCAGAAGCTGGGAACCATATGAACGGGCAGATGCGCCTTGGCGTGGGCGGCAAGCTCGTCGGCAGAAGGCTCCTGCCCCTCTGCCACGAAATGGCATACGAGTTGCCGATCGCCATTCTTGTTCTGGGCGGCGACCACGGCGCATTGGCGGATGCCGGACTTCTTGCCCATAACTGCCTCGATATCGCCGAGCTCTATGCGGAAGCCGCGCAGTTTGATCTGGTTGTCACGCCGTCCGAGGAGTTGCAGTGTGCCGTCGGGCATTCTGCGGCCGACGTCACCTGTCCTGTAGAGACGGCGCGGGGTCCCGTCGTCGATCTTGACGGAGCGGAACGCTGCCTGCGTGAGATCGAGCCTGTCGAAGTAGCCGTTCGCCAGCCCGTCGCCGCCGATATGGAGTTCACCGGTCACGCCGATGGGCGCGATGCGGTCATGGGCGTCCAGAATGTACAATTGTGTGTTCGCGATCGGGCGGCCGATATGGATTGGAGCGTCCCCATCCTCGATGCGCGCCACGGATGACCAGATGGTCGTCTCCGTCGGCCCATACATGTTCCAAAGTTCTCCGCCGATGGCGAGCAGCTTCTTCGCAAGCTCCCTCGGCAGAGGCTCGCCGCCGCAGAGCATCTTGAGTTTCGGCTGGTTGTTGAGGCCGGCTTCCACCAGCATCTGCCAGAGCGTCGGCGTCGCCTGCAGGACATTTGCGCCGCTCGCCTTCAGGAGCTTCACCAGGGCGAAACCGTCCTGCACCTCCGTCCGGTTGGCGATGACCACCCGGCCTCCCATGATCAGGGGCAGGTAAAGTTCCAGGCCGGCGATATCGAACGAAACGGTTGTCACCGCAAGCAGAGTGTCTTCCGATGAAAAACCGGGCTCCATCGCCATGGAGACCAGGAAGTTCACCAGCGCCCTATGGGAGACCTCCACGCCTTTGGGGGTTCCCGTCGAACCCGAGGTGAAGATCACATAGGCGGGCGCTTCCGTGTCGAGCACCTGCAGGTCCAGGGGGCGCGTGTCCTGACGCGCAATCTCCTCCCGTTCCAGGTCCATGCGGATCACGCTGGTATCAGTCCCGGCAAGCTTCGCGATCTCGTCACTCGCGCAGATGATGCCGGAGACGCGTGCGGCCTCCAGCGTCTGGCTGAGACGCGCCGGCGGATGGGCAGGATCGAGCGGGACATAGGCGTGGCCCGCCTTCATGATGGCAAGGAGAGCCACGAGCATGTCGATCGAGCGGTCGAGCGCGAGCGCCACGCGAAGGCCCGGAACCGAGAGCTTCGCCTGGATATGCCGCGCAAGTTGATTGCTCCGGGCTTCCAGTGCGCCGTAGGTGACAGATTTGCCCTCGTGAACGGCGGCAATGGCCTTGGGCTGCTCGGCAGCGGTTGCCGCGAAGAGTTCGAACATGAAGCGGTCGCGGTCATAATCGGCGTCCGTTTCGTTGAGTTCTGCGATCAGCCACCGTGTCTCGGACTCGGAGAGCAGGGGAAGATCCATGATCTTCCGATCCATGCCGTCGGCCAGAGCTCCGGCAAGCGTGCCGAAATGGCCGAGCCACCGTTCGATGGTTGCGCGGTCGAACACGTCGCCATTGTAGTCGACGTCGATGCGTATCCCGTCGTCTGCCTCGACCATGTTGAGGAACATGTCGAAGTTCGAAAAAGCTCTCGGGTTGGGCGTGACCTTGGCTGCAAGTCCCTCAAAGGCAGCATTGCGAGCAACACGCTCCAGATTGAATTGGATCTCTGTCAGGGGCAGGCGGCTTGGATCCCGCTTCAGGCCGAGCTTACGGACGAGGGTGCCATAGGTGTAGTCCTGGTGCTCGAACGCTCCGAGCACAAGTTGCTGCGTCTGCCGAAGGTGCTCGTTGAAGCTCGCCTTCGGATCGACCTGCTGGCGGATTGGCAGGAGGTTCACGCAATGCCCGACCAGCGTCTGGTCCGGAACGAGGCTCTGGCCGGCGGAGGGGATCGCGATGACTATGTCTGTGCTGCCCGACAGTCGCGAGACCATCACCTGCACCGCCCCGAGGAGCGTTGAGAAGAGGGTGGCTCCGCCTTGTGCGCCCGCCTTCTTCAGGCGCTTATAGACGTCTTTTCCGATGAAGGACGTGCAGGTCCCTCCGGCAAAAGTCCGGCGCTCGGGGCGCGGCCGATCGGTCGGCATTTCCGGCAGATCCGGGATCGTCTCGAATTGTTTGAGCCAGTATTCTTCGGTGGCCGGACGAGCTTCCGGCTTCGCAAGGTCGCGGGCATAAACCGCGAAGGAGAGCGCCGGCGGAAGATCGGGGGGCCTCCCGTTGCGGAGCGCAGAATAAGCCTCCGCCAACTCCTCCAGGATCACATTCGCCGACCAGCCGTCACAAACGATATGATGGGCGGTGAACACCAGAACGTGGCGATCTTGCGCTAGGCTCAGAAGGCGAGCGCGCGCAAGCGGCCCGTTTGTCAGGTCGAAGGGCGTGGAAGCTTCCTCTTCCACGATTTCCTCAAGCGCTGCTTCGGGCGCGACATTGTGAGTCAAATCAATTGCGTCGAGCGGGATCCGGAAATCCGGAATCATCTCGAAACGATCCCCCGCCTTGGAGAAGCGGATGTGAAGCGCGTCGTGGCGCGCGACCACCATGTCAAGCGCTTGGGCAAAAACATCTTTGTCGAGAATCCCTTGAAGCGTGAGGCTGAAAGATTCATTGAAAGAACAGGAGGCTTCGTCGCCCGCCTGTGCGGCCAGCCAGATCTCCTTCTGAGATTCCGTGAGCTCTGCGGAGCTGGTCTCTTGTTCCACCAGGGAACCGCCGGCCCGCGTAGGTCGATCCCCGATTGCTCTTCTTTCCCGAGTCGGCGCGAGAATGCCCACCTTCTGAAGTGCATCCAGGCTCTCCCGGAACACCTCGGCGACGTGGCGGAAATCCTCTTCAGAGTGGGTGGTGGTGAGGAAGCAGGGATAGCCATCCTGAACGTGGACGCCCAACATCCGCGCTTGCGGGTAGAAGAGCATCCCCAGCGGATCCAGGCTGCCGAAATCGGTTACGAACCAGCTTGAAAAGCTGTTGATCCTGCCGTCGATGCCGCGCGCCTCCAGATCGCTGTTGAGCTCTTCGACGAGCAATTTCGTACGATCGGCAACACGGCCGTAAAGGGCTTGGCCGTCGCCCTTTATGTGCTTCAGAACGGCCTTTGCCGCAGCAAGCACCAGGGGGTGACGCACGAAGGTGCCGGCGAAGAAAGTGGGCGCGACCATGGGCGCGGAGGCATCGCCATAATTCCAGTGGCCGCCATCCAGCGCATCCATGAAACGGCTGTCGCCGGCCAGAACACCGATGGGCATTCCGCCTCCCAGCACCTTGCCATAGGTTGCCATGTCGCCTCTGATGCCCCAGACGGCCTGGATGCCGCCGGGATGCACGCGGAAGCCGGTCACGACCTCGTCGAACACCAGTGCGAATTCGCGCTCCGTCGCGATCTGCCTCAGCTCGCGCACGAATTCGACGGGGCGCAGCTCCGGATGGCGGCTCTGCACCGGTTCGATGATCGCCGCGGCGATTTCCTCCGCATTGGCACGGATCCAATCGAGGCTTTCCGGGCTCCCATAAGGAAGCACGACCATGTTGGACAATGAGCTTGCGGGGATGCCTGGTGCGATCGGCAGTGCAACGGGCGTGCCGTTCCGCGTGCGGCCTTTCACCAGCACCTCGTCGAACTGGCCATGGTAGTCATTGCCGAAGACGACGATCTTCTCGCGTCCCGTGACGGCGCGGGCGACGCGCATGGCCGCCATCACGGCTTCCGAGCCGGTATTGCAGAAGGTAACCCGCTCGTGCCCGGTCATCTCGCCGATGAGTTCTGCCACTTCACCGGCAAGCGGTGCCTGCGGACCGATGGCAAAGCCCTTGTCTGCCTGCTGCTTGATCGCTTCCACGACGAAATCGGGGGCATGGCCGAAGGCGGTCTGGCCCATGCCGTTGACGAGGTCGATATATTCGTTGCCATCGATGTCCCAGATGCGCGAGCCCTTCGAGCGGTCGGCGACGACGGGGAAGATGAGTTCCTTCCATTCGGGCCGGAAGCCGGCTGCCGTGCGCGGGTCGGCCAAGTGGCCACGATGGGCTGCCGTAAAGGCTTTCGAGCGGGCATTCCGGGCTGCATACCGTTCGGCAAGTTTTGCAATGAAGTCGCGTTTTTCCGGCGAAAGCTCAGCATCGCTGGCGCGCGCGCCGGGTTTGTAGAGCCGAACGCGGCCCGAGCCGATTTCGCCATCCGCGACTTTCACCGGTTCAGGGGGGGAAGGCAAAGGAGCGGCTGCCTGGACCGGGATCTGAGCGGCAGGCTGAGCCGGCACCGCGTTCTGTCCTGTGCCTATGGCCTGGATCGCCTGGAGCTGTTGCGTAAACAGCTGTTGCATCATCTGCATCTGCGACTGCAAGATCGCATCCAGACCGCCGGCGGACGGTATTGGCGCGGAAGCCGCCGGCTGCGCAATCGCAGCAAAAGGCGGCTGGGCTGCAACCTGCACCGGTTGAGGCGCTACGGGGGCTTGGGGCGCCTCCGGTGGCATCTCGCCATCCAGATGCCGGGCAAGAGCGGAAACCGAGGGTATGTTGCCCAACAGTTCGCGGAAGGAGAGCTTTACCTTGTAGTCCTTCTCGATCTTCTGCGCGAACTGGCCGATGAAGAGCGAGTCGAAGCCAAGCTCAAGGAACGTAAGCCCGACAGAATCCGGGGTGATCCCCTCGCCGGACATTTCCGCCAGCAGTGCCAGGAGGGCGCCTTCCAGCCTTTCGGTTCTGCTCGGCGAAGGAGGGGTGATGGCATTCATGGGTTCGTTCCCTTGTGAGGGTGTTGAATGGGGCAGGCTGCGTAGGGCCGCGGCCTCTCCGGCGTCGATCTTGGGATTCGATCTGCGGATCGGTGGCGGCGCCTCGATCCAGTGCCGCTTGCGATCGAACGGATAGGTCGGAAGAGGCACGCGCCGCCGAAGATCCTGAGGCAGCGCCGGCCATTCGAGTGCGCAACCGGCGATCCACAACCGGGCATGGGCTGCGGCAAAGGCGGAACTCGCTTCGGACGCCCGGTCGTGCTCGGGCAGGGACTGGACGACCGCACCAAGCTCGTTCCTGCCGATCGTCTGAGCGGCGAATGTCGATAAGGTGCGGCCGGGCCCCACTTCCAGGAGCACTGGGTTTCGGTCACGGCAGATGGTGACAAGCCCATCTGCAAAACGTACGGCGTCCCGACAATGCCGGGCCCAATATTCGGGCGAGGTTCCGAGCGTATCGTTCTGCCAGTCTCCCGTAACGCAGGAAACATACGGAATGGTCGCCTTGCCATAGGCGATCCTGTCCGTGTGGTTCCGCAAGGCGGCAGCAGCTTGGTCCATCATGGCCGAATGGAAGGCATGGGAGGTGTGAAGCCGGCTGAAAGCGATGTCGGCTGCTTGCAGCCTCTCGCAGATGGCGTCTGTGGCCTCGAACGTACCGGCCACGACACAGAGCTTCGGCGCATTGATCGCGGCGACTTCCACCCCGCTTTCCAGATAATCCCGCACCGTCTCGGCATCGGCGCGAACGGAGATCATCGCGCCCCTCGGCTGCTCCTGCATGAGTCTGCCGCGGGCGGCGACCAGAAGCAGGGCGTCGTCGAAGGACATCACATTCGCGAGCGTCGCGGCCACGAACTCGCCCACGCTGTGGCCGATCATCGCGTCCGGCTTCAGACCGCGGCTCATCCATAGACGCGCCGTCGCATATTCCACCAGATAAAGCGCCGGCTGGGTGATCCGCGTGTCCTTGAGCGCGGCGGAAAGTTCCTCGCTTGCCTCGGGGGCACGGCAGAGAAAGCGGCGGATGTCTATTCCCGCGCGTTCCTCCAGCAGTCGTGCACCGTGATCGATCCATCGGGCATATTCGGACTCGCTTTCATAAAGGCCGAAGCCCATGCCTACATATTGCGCGCCCTGGCCCGGGAACATGAAGATGACGGGCGGCGGTGTCTCGGCCGCTTTCCCGACAAGCATCCGCTCGGCTTCCAGCCCGGCTACCGCATCTTCCGTGCTGCCGGCGACCACAGCCGAGCGGTGGGCGAAATGGTGCCTGCCGTGCTGAAGCGTGTATGCGACGGAACCCAACGGCAGATGCGGATTGCCTTTCAGCATCGCCGCGAGATTGCGCTGCATCGCCCGAAGCGATGATTCACTACGGGCAGACAGGGCGATGATGTGGCTTGATTTTTCCTCTTCCATTCGCAGGTCGGTTGAGGGCGGGGCTTCTTCGAGCACCAGGTGAACATTGGTGCCGCCGACCCCGAACGAACTTACGCCCGCGCGGCGCGGGTGATCTTCGCTGCCGGGCCAATCATGCAGGTCGCGCGGGATGTAGAAGGGGCTTTCTTCGAGATCGATGCGCGGATTGGGCCTGCTGAAATTTGCCATCGGCGGGATCTGCGCGTGTCTGAGCGCATGGACCGCCTTGATAAGCCCCGCCACCCCTGCCGCCGCATCCAGATGTCCCAGATTTCCCTTAACGGACCCGAGCGCGCAGGCGGCGCGCTCCATCGATGCGTCGCCAAATGCCTTCCTAAGCCCCGCAAATTCGATCGGATCGCCAAGTGGCGTGGCTGTGCCGTGACACTCGATATAGCCGATGGTCGAGGGGTCTACGCCGGCGCTGGCATGCGCCGTCGAGATCGCCTGGGCCTGGCCGTCGACGCTCGGTGCTGTGTAGCCCACCTTTCCGGACCCGTCATTGTTGACGCCATAACCGAGGATCACCGCGTGAATATGATCGCCGTCGCGCAGCGCGTCCTCAAGACGCTTCAGCACCACGACACCGGCGCCGCTGCCGAAAACGGTGCCCCCCGCATCGGCATCGAAGGGACGGCAAAATCCGTCCGGCGAGACCATTCCGCCTTCCTGATGAATGTAGCCCCGTTTCTGCGGAAAGGTGATCGAGACGCCGCCGGCAAGCGCCACGTCACATGCATAGGTGAGCAGGTTCTGGCAGGCTTGGGCGACGGCAAGCAAGGAGGTCGAGCAAGCGGACTGCACCGTGAAGGCGGGACCGCGCAGGTCGAGCTTATAGGCGACCCGCGTGGCGAGGGTGTCGTTGATCGCTCCGATCAGCTCGGAGAACATGCCGACCTGGTAATTGGAGGCGAAGCTTTCAGCCTTCTCCCGGTCTGACAGGACATTGTTGATGAGATAGGTGCTGAGCGCAGATCCGGCGAAGACGCCGACCTGACCAGGGAGCCTATAAGGGTCGTAGCCCGCGCCTTCTATGGCTTCCCAGCAGATTTCGAGAAACACCCGAAACTGCGGGTCGAGGAGCGCGGCCTCACGTGGATACATGCCGAAGAACTCGGCATCGAAAAGATCCACATTCTCAAGATAGGGGCGAGCAGGGACGTAATCTTTCGAGCCGCGGACATTGTCGTCGAACGCATCTTCCAGTTCGTCGGGCCGAAAATGAGCAAATGCATTCTTGCCTTGGCTCACCAGATCCCAGAGCGCATCCACGGACGGTGCCCCTGGAAACCGGCCGGCCATGCCGATGATCGCAATTCTCCCGAACGTTTCTTCGATGTTTTCCGGCTGCCTGCTGTCGTCGATCATGAGGCACTCCGGCGGAAATGCGCCATGTTTCTCTTGCGCAGCTCGGCGCGCGACCGAACGGCTGTCGCCATCTGTTCGGCCGGCCCGGCGTCATCCAGGTGAGCAGCAAGGGCGCGGATCGTGGGATGCTGGAACACCGTCACCACATCCACCTGCCGACCTGCGGCCTCTTCCAGGGCGGAATGGACACGCATGAGCTGAAGCGAGGTCCCGCCCAGATCGAAGAAGTTCTGGTCAAGGCCAATCCCAGGCCGCCCGAGCACCCGCTCCCAAATCCCGCGAAGGAGCGCTTGGGTGCCCTCGGCCGGGGTGATCTGTTCCGGGGCCATTTCTGCCGGTGGCGCCGGAAGTTTGGAGCGGTCGATCTTGCCCGCCCGATTCATCGGGAATTGCTCGAGCACGATGGCGCGGCTCGGTATCATGTGTTTCGGCAGGATGGTCCGCAGGGTCGAGAGGACCATGCCCGGGAAGGTCTCGCTCTTCGCATCGGCGGGGAGCCGAGGCTTGAGATAGGCGATGATCTGCTTGGACACTTCGGTCTGCCGGCAAACCACCACAGCGTCGGCGAGCCGTTCGTCACGCCTTAAGGCGGTCTCGATTTCGTCGAGCTCGATGCGCTTTCCGTCGATCTTGATCTGGCGGTCGCGGCGGCCATGGAAATGCAGAAGGCCGTCGGCATCCATTACGGCGAGATCGCCCGTCAGATAACATCTGGTCGGGCTTCCGCCTGCCGTTCTTATCGTCACGAACCGCTCGTTCGTGAGCTCCTGCCTGTTGAGATAGCCGATCGCCAGGCCGTCCCCGGAAACCGCAAGCTGGCCCTCGGTTCCGGGGGGCAGTTCCCTCAATTCCTCGTCAAGAATATGCACCTTGCTGTGGGCGATGCTGTGACCGATGGGAATTTCGTCGCCCACATGGTCCCGCGGTATCGCGTAGGCCGAAGCCATCACGGTCACTTCCGTCGGGCCATAGGCATTTGTGAGAAGGCAGGTCGGGTTTGCGCGCAGGAAGCGTCGCGCATGGTCGGCCGAGGCGACCTCTCCGCCGAAGAGGACATGCCTGAGCGATGGAAAGCCGTCTCGCCTGTAGTCGACCAGCAGGTGGAAGAGGCCGGTGGTCAGGAGCATCACCGTCACCTTCTTCCTTCCGATCACGTCGGCGATACGGTCGAGCGAGAGGGTGCCGTCGCCGATCCCGACCAGCTTGCACCCGTTGAGCAGAGCGCCCCAGATTTCGAAGGTGGCCGCGTCGAAGGAGATCGTCGCAGTATGCAGCACCGCGTCTTGCGGCAGGAAGCTGATATAGTTCTGATCTCGGACCAGGCGCGCCACGCCGCGATGCGGGATGATCACGCCCTTGGGGCGCCCGGTCGAGCCTGAGGTGTACATGATGTAGGCGGGATCTCCGCCCTCTACCCGAGGCAGATCCGCGATCGGCCTCTTCGCCGAGCGGGCAAGGAGCAGGCCGAGATCGACCACCTCGTGCGCTGGCGCGATTTCCTGAAACGCGGATGCCTCCTTGCCATTGGTCAGGATCAATTTTGGTCGGCAATCATCCGCCATGTAGCGCAGATGTTCGGCGGGGTAGGCCGGATCAAATGGCGCGTAAGCTGCCCCCGCCTTCAGGATGGCAAGCTTGGCGACGATCGTCTCGAGCGACCGCGGCAGGAGCAGCCCGACAACATCGCCCTTTACGACACCTAGCGCTATGAGCTCTGACGCGAGATGGGAGGAGAGCCGATCCAATTCGGCATAGGTGAGCCTGTCCTCGCCGAAGTCGACGGCGATTGCCTCCGGCCGTGCCGTCGCGTGCTGGCTGACCTGGTCATGCAGGTTCCTGTTCCGGTGATAGCCGCTGTCCGGGGCGGTGGAGCCCGCGCTGTAGACAGCCGATGCTATTGCAGCCGCATCTTGCCGCTTGAGTTCGTATTGCCGCTCGCTCATGTTCATTCCAGCACCTGGTAGGGTGCCCCGTTTTGGCTGCGAAAAATGCCTGAAGAGCCCCGGTCGAAAGCGGCATGGTTCGTTGGAAATCAAAGACTTCGGAGAGACACTTCCATGCCGTGCCTGCAAAGGATTTCACGCGGGATGGAAAAGAAACAGATAGTCATCCGGATTAAGGTCGACTGACCGGAAGCTGTACGCCCCCGAAGAGGTAGGCCCTTCGGCGAATGGCATCTGCGCTGAGCTGTGGTAAGAGGTATTCCGGCGCCCTTCAGTCCGCGCGATAGGCGCGGACATAGTCCACATACATAAAGGACGGGCTCGGAGCCTGGTCCTTCGAGGGGCCGTCCACCATCGCCAGGTTCAGGAGGATATAAAGCGGCTGGCGATGCTCGGCCTGCGTCTCCGTCTTCCACATGAACTCGCGGTCGAAATAGAAGCGGATCCAGTTCTGATCCACCTGCACGCCATAGGTATGGAAGTCTCCCGGGCGGGCGTCGTTGAAGACCTCATTGCGCGCATAACGCGAATAATGTTCGCCATCCCGGTACCAGATGTGAACGACCGAGGAATAGCCCTCAGGCTTGTCGCCATAAAATTCCAGCACGTCGATCTCGGCCGTGTAGTCCGAACGGTCTTTGCCGATCAGCCAGAAGGCGGGCCAGAGCCCCGGTCCTTCCGGCAGCCGGGCACGGATTTCGAAATAGCCGTATTGCTGCGAGAAGCCGTTGCCTTTCGGGTCTACGGAGGCAAGCAGTCCGGATTGCCACGCGCCTTCCGCGTCCTTTCGTGCCTCGATGCGGAGAATTCCGTCCTCTACGGTGAACGGAAAACCTTCTTCCGGATCGGCAAACCGCGCGCCCCCAAAGTCGCCCGACCAGGGCGTATGGGCAATCCAGCGCGTGCCGGGCCCCCACGCCGAAACGCTGAGCGTGTCGAATTCCTCCTCGAAGGACAGGCTCATCTGGGTAAGATCCAGCTCATCTTCAGCAGCTGCAGCAGGTAGATGAAGAAGCGCGAGGGCGAGCAAAGCAAAGCGTGCGATCGGCGCAGTCGCGCGTGCCATACCGACGAAAGACATCTGGGCGGTTCCTCACTGCAAGCCTCCATCAGTATAGAGAGGCCGCAACCCACAAACAGTCGGTGAAAAGCTTCGCATTGGTCCGACATAAGAAGTAGTGGGCGGTGGAAGGACTGCGAAGCCACCCCATGCTAGCGTAATCCTGCACATAAGGACGGTCGCGGGGGTGGCTCGGATGAAGATCGAACTGATCGGACTTTTGACCATTGCCCTGGGCATGGCCATTTTCCTCGCGCCTGTGCATCGCGCATTCGCCATCATGGTCTTCTCGACCCTCTTCGGTGCCGGAGCCGCATTCAGCCTGCCAGGCCTCGGGGGCGCCTCGGTGCTTGTCCCGAGCGTATTCCTCGTCTTCTACGGTCTGCGGATCTATGTCGCCTACGGGGAGGGACCGATCCTTGGCGCCTTTGCGCCGCCTCGCGCTGGGTTCTGGCTGCTTCTGCTGACTGTCTATGCCGTTGCGACCGCTTTCTTCCTGCCCCGCCTGATGGAGGACCTGACGGAAACCATGTCGGTCCAGCGGCTCGCTGCCGGCCGCAGCTCCATTTCGCTCACGCCGCTCACCCCGTCGACCAACAACATCACGCAAGCCTTCTATGCGCTGGGAGGGCTGGCCTGTTTCGCCGTCACCTTCGCCTATCTGCGCATGACGGAAGCGCCTGCACGCCTGATCAGGGCGATGCTCGTGCTGGCTGCCGCCAATCTCGGTTTCGCGGTGCTGGATGTCGCCACTTACTATGCGGGTGGAGCGGAGATCTTCGACTTCGTTCGCACCGCCAATTACGCATTGCTGACCGGCTCGGAGAAGGCGGGCTTCAAGCGCATTTCGGGCACGTTCTCCGAAGCGTCCGCGTTTGCGGGTTACACCTCTGTCCTGTTTGCCTTTATCGGCAGCTTGTGGCTGGACCGGGTACGGTCCCTTTTGACGGGCATTGTCGCGCTCCTTTTGCTCGCCGCACTCGTCCTTTCCACCTCGGCGACCGGTATGGTTGTTCTGGCCGTCCTGTCGATTTATCTCGGCATGAGGTCTGCCGGGGGCTCCGTCCTGAAGAGCTCGATCGGGAGGCCGGCTTTCATCAGCGCAACCCTCCTCGCCATTCCCCTCTTCGTGCTTCTCGTTCTGCTGGCCATGCCCGACGTGCTGGAGGGCGTGACAAGCTATCTGAATGAAATCCTCTTTTCCAAGCTTGATAGCCAGTCGGGCCGCGAGCGCTTCATGTGGAATGCGGTCGCATATCAGGTCTTCCTGGATACCTGGGGTTGGGGCGCCGGCCTGGGTAGCGCGCGGGCTTCAAGCTACCTGCTCGTGCTGCTTTCCAATATCGGGTTGCCCGGTACTCTTCTGTTCGTGATCTTTGTCGGCTCCATTCTCCTACCTCGCGTGAGCAGAGGGGACGGTATCGACCTGGAGGCAAAAATAGGCAGGGCCTGCAAGGCGGGGATCGTGGCGGGCCTCGCAGAGGCGTTCGTTTCCGGCACCGTCTATGATCTCGGGCTGTTGTTCTATGTGCTGGCAGGAACGGTGGCGGTGCTCCATTCGGCTGCTCTGCAGCAGGCAAAATCGCCCCAGCCACCTGTCGAGACCTTTTCCGGTTTGGCTCCTCTCCGGAGAAGCGGCCGGTGAAGATCCTCGTCTTCAATGTCAAATACAGTCCCAATCTCGGTGACGGCGTCTTGGCCGCATGTCTGGAACGCGGCTTGATGCAAGGTGGTCCCGACATTTCAGTAGAGACGGTGGACCTTGCAGGGCGGAGCGATTTCGGCATGTCGCATTCCCGCAGGCTCTATGCTCTATCCGTGCTTCGTATGCTCCCAAGGCCCGCAAGGGCCCGGGTGGTGGAACTTGCGCTGAAGCGCCGGCTGTCGGCGCTCAAGACATCGTGGTGGCAAAGGATCGAAGGGGCCGATGCGGTGATCATCGGGGGCGGCAACCTTTTCCAGGATGACGATCTGAATTTTCCGCTGAAGCTGGCGGTCGTTCTGGAGGGCGTTCAGCGTGCCGGGAAGCCGCTTGCCGTGTTTGCGGTCGGCGTGACGGGCAACTGGTCAGAGCGCGCCAGAAAACTCTTCTCCGTTCTGCACGATTGCAGGCTTGTCCATGCCTCCGTGCGCGACCAAGGCGCGCGTGAGAACTGGATCAGCCATTTCGGCAATGCGTCGCCTGTGGAGGTCTGCCCCGACCCGGGCCTCCTCGCTGCAAGTCTTCTGGAAGCGGTGCACTCTTACAGGGGGCTGCCCCTGGTGGGGCTCGGCGTTACCCATCCCTTGGTGCTGCGGCGGCATGCTGGGATCGCTCCCGGGCAAATCCCTTTGAACAAGGAGAGTGATTATCGGCTGCTGATCAGGTGGTTCATCGATGCCGGTTGCCGCGTCATGCTGTTCACCAATGGCGCGGATGAGGATGACCGTTTCCTGCAGCGCATCCTCGATGACGGGGGCTGCAAAGCCAATCTACGGGATGGGTCGCTGACCGTGACGCCCCGAGCGAGGACGCCGCAGGATCTGGTGAATATCATCAGTCAGCCCGGCGTGATCGTCGCACATCGGTTGCACGCCAATATCATCGCCTATGCGCTTGGAATACCTTCGATAGGCTTGGGCTGGGATCGGAAAGTCGACCATTTCTTCAACGAGACGAACCGTCAGGAATATATCCTGCAAGGCGCCCAAGTGAGCCCATCCCATATAGGAGAAATGACGCTGCGCGCGTTGGAAGCTGGATTGAACCCGGCAGAGCAACGCAAACACATAAGGAAGACGAGATTTTGCCTATCCCATTTGGTGGAAAAATTTCGAAGCGCAGAACATGAATCGAAACACGTCAAACTTTAATTTATTAGGAAATATTAAAATAACCAAGCTGAATTTCGGAAGGCGCGGCGGCAGAGAAGTCTTCACTTAATTGTGATTGGTGGCGCCCCTGCTTGCGCCTTGCTCATTCCCGGGGCTGCCTACCTCTTTAGTTTAAACTTAAAACGAGACCTGGACATATTTGGTATAAAAGAATTTAAAGCGGCAGGCATATCCTAATTTGTGGATGAAGGGTATACTTGCTGCATGGCGGGAGAGTTCGAGGACTTTTTGAAGGCTCTCGAGGCGGGCGTTTTATCGCCGGGCGGAAATCGCCGGATGGAAGGGGCCAACCCTAATATCTGGCGCCGTATTTATGCCGCTGGCGACACGATTGCTGACGGAGACGAGAACAAGCAGGCTTTTTTCCTGATTTCGTCCGGATGGGTGGCATCAGGCAAGATGCTTACGAATGGCGCGCGCATCGTGCTTGACTTCCTGCTTCCAGGGGATGTCATCGGGATCGGCGCAACGGAATGGGCCCGGGAGATCGTCACGGCGCTGTCGCCCGTCACAATCATGGAGCTTCCCGGCGCTCCGCTCGAAACGCTCCTCAAAGCACCCAAGCCTCTCTCCAGTGCGCTTCTGAAGAGCATTGCCCGGCGAAATGCCAGGATTGCGGAACATATGGTGAGCATTGGTCGCCGGGGTGCCGTCGAGCGCACGGCGCATCTCCTGCTAGAATTGGCCTATCGGCTGGAGATCAAGCCTGAGAAGGGGCGGGTACGGTTTCAATGCCCTCTCACCCAAGCGGATTTGGCCGACGCCCTGGGCCTGACGGCAGTGCACGTGAACCGGGTCCTGAAAGAGCTGAGGGAAGGTGGCTTTGCTTCTTTCCGAAGCGGAGTCGTAGAAATCCAGGATGTTCTACGCTTGGCGGAATTTGTAGCTTTCGATGCGTCTTATCTTGCGCTCAGAGCGGCGCGATAGGTTTATATTCTTGCAACTGTAAGTTGAATTTAACTTTTTTTATCAAATGGTGAATATTTTGACAAGGGCTTAATCTAGGTTAGTGCGCTTTATCCCCAATTATGCAGATACTTTCCCTCGGATGATCAGCACAAGTATTTCATTGCTGGCCACCCGGAGCCGCCGCAGAAGTGCGGCAGTTGGGACGGGACGATGCTGTCGTACGTCAGCTGCTGCGGCTCTTTGGTACACACAAGTAAAGGGGAGTGTATTGTGGAACTGGAAAATGGCTTTTCCCAGGCGCCTAGCCTGAAATCGGCGTCTACATTGCCACTCGATCTGCAAGCGGGTGGTTTCACGGCAGAAACAGGACTTAACAGGGGGGCTAGGGAGGATCTCATCCTTTTGATTGACCCTCGCGCGCTCGGCAGGGAATGTCTGGCGCAAAGCTTGAGGTCGCAAAGCCCCGAAATGGAAATTGTGGCTGTGGGGTCGGCCAGTGAGTGGCGCGATTTGGGGCATGGGCGGGAGCCTTCAGCCGTTCTCTTCATTGTGGGCAGCCGGAAGATCGCTGACTCCGCAGTGAGAAACGAGATTCAAGAACTTGCCGAGGAGTTCGAGGACAGCCCGGTCATTGTCGTCGCTGACTCCGACGATCTCGGCCAGATCCTGACCGCACTCGATTCCGGTGCGCGCGGATATATTCCGAGCAATGTCGGCGTGAGCGTCGCGGCCGAGGCAATTCACCTTGCACAGGTTGGCGGGGTCTTCGTTCCCGCGAGCGGGGTGCTGGCGATGCGTGACGTCATCAATTCGACGACCAATCGCGCGGCAGGGCTCGGCAACCTCTTCACCGCACGCGAGGCGGAAGTGGCCGAAGCGTTGCGCCGCGGCAAGGCGAACAAGATCATCGCCTACGAACTGCAGCTGTGCGAAAGCACGGTGAAGGTGCACATCCGGAATATCATGAAAAAGCTCAATGCGACCAATCGCACCGAGGTGGCCTACAAGATCAGGGAAATGATGTCCTGATGGGCCATCGCGAATGAGGCGTTGGGTATTCGGGGCGGGCCTTTCATCATTGCAGTCTATCGTACCGGGCTCGGCTCGCTTCAATGGCGATCCAATTTCAGCGTTCGCGCTGGACACGTCAGAGGGCTTCGCAGCAAGGATGCTGCGGGGCCCGTTACGTTTCAAGGCCTGTATAGTTTTCCGCCAGGCTCTGCTGGGCAATGCGAGACGCGGCGAGGTAGTCGAACTCGGCGCGCTGGATGCGCCTTCCAAAAGGGCCTGTCTCGGGGAATGTGTGCAGGAGGGAGGTCATCCACCAGGAAAACCGCTCCGTCTTCCAGGTGCGATTGAGCACACGCGCCGAGTAGGTATCAATGCCGGCGTTTGACCGCTCGGTATAGTGCTCGACCAGTGCCTCCGCGAGAACCCGCACATCCTGGAGTGCCATATTGAGCCCCTTGGCACCGGTGGGCGGCACGATATGGGCTGCATCTCCGGCAAGGAACAACCGCCCGAAGCGCAATGGTTCGGCGACAAAGCTGCGCAGCGGTGCGATTGATTTCTCGATGCTTTTGCCTGTCTGCAAACGCTCCGCCACGTCCGGATTGAGCCGGGCACGCAATTCATCCCAGAACCGGTCGTCCGACCACTCCTCCACCTTTTCTTCGGTGCCTACCTGAATGTAGTAACGGCTGCGCGTGTGAGAACGCATGGAGCAGAGCGCGAAGCCTCGCTCGTGATGCGCGTAGATCAGCTCGTCCGCGACGGGCGGTTTGTCGACCAGGACGCCAAGCCAGCCGAAACGGTAGATCCGCTCGAAGGTCTGGATTGCGCTTTCGGGGATGCTGGCGCGAGAAATGCCATGAGAGCCGTCGCAGCCTGCGATGAAATCGCAGCTGATCTCGTGAGAAACGCCATCCTTCACATAACGGACCTTTGGGGAAGCGCCGTCAAGATCATGCAGGCTCACGTTTTCGGCTTCGTAAATGGTTCTGGCGCCGGTGGCTGCCCGCGCATCCATCAGGTCACGCGTCACTTCGGTCTGGCCGTAGATCATGACCTTGCGGCCAACCAGATCCTGGAAAACGATGCGCAGCATGTCGCCGTCGAAGGACAATTCAACGCCGTCGTGCGGAATGCCCTCCTGGCGCATGCGCCCGCCGACGCCGATGGCCTCCAGAAGATCGACGGAACTCTGTTCTAGCACGCCGGCGCGGATACGCCCCAGGACGTATTCGGCGCTACGTCTTTCGATGATGACCGCGTCGACACCCGCACGCTCAAGAAGGCGGCCGAGGGTAAGCCCGGCAGGGCCGGCGCCGATGATTGCAACCTGCACACGCATTGATCGTAAAATCCGATTTCCTCTTGCGAAGAAAGTGAACCGGCGACGCTGAATTGCCAATGGACAGTGCAGCCAAAGACTTGGATAATCCAAACATGGCTTCGATCCCCATCTACGCACTCTATGGTGAAGACCGCTATCCGGATGAGGCCGACTGGCTTCATTGGGAGACGATCACCTCAAGAAGTCGGCTGCACGGTTTTCGCATTGCGCCGCACCGCCATGAGCAATTCTTCCAGGTCCTGTTCCTGCGGCGCGGACACGCGCGCGTTTCGATCGACGGCGAAGATCTGGAGCTCGGCCCGGTATCGGTGATCGCCGTTCCCGCCCTCTCGGTCCATGGCTTTGTGTTTAGCGAGGATGTCGACGGCCTTGTGCTCACTTTTTTCGAGCGCGATATCCGCAGCCTTGCTGCTGAAATCCCGCAAATGGAAGGATTATTGCTGCGGCCGTTCCTCCTCCAGACGAGTGAAGGCGAAGCCGCGGAGTTGTACAATACGATCCGAGGTCTGGTTCTCGAAACGGACAATCGCTCCCCGGGGCGGGGCGCCGCAATCCGCGCAAGAATGGCGCTTCTCCTCGTTGGCCTGCTGCGGCTCGGTCATGGCGCGGCACCCGGCGAACGGCGCCCGGCGGGCAGGGCGGCCCAGCTTGCGCGCGCCTTCCAGGCCCTTGTGGAGCGGGACTATCGTGAGACGAGGTCCGTTCCGCATTACGCCTATGCGCTCGGCATCACACCTACCCATCTCAATCGCATCTGCCGGCAGGTTCTCGGCCATTCCGCGCTTTCCGTTATTGAACACCGCATCGTGCTGGAGGCGAAACGTTACCTCCAGTTCTCGACCTTGAGCGTCAAGGAAATCGGCATCATCCTCGGCTATTCCGATCCGGCTTACTTCTCGCGCTTTTTCCAGCGCGCGACGGGGTTTCCGCCGAGCCGTTTCCGTTCCCCGTCTGCGATGCGTGAGAACCTTTTGCCCAGCAAGCCGTTGGAACCGGCATGAGCAGAACAGTCGAGCCTCAAACAGTCTTTCTCAAGGAAGATCCGGACATTCCCAACAATCCGGAACTCCCCGTTCTCATCTACCCGCAAGTGCTCGGTGATGAAGTGCCTGACAAGGCGGCTGCGTTCGAGCGGCACTTTTCAGAGAGTGGTTGGCGCGGAACCTGGCGCAACGGCATCTTTCCGTATCACCACTTTCACCCGGATGCGCATGAGGCTCTGGGAATCGCGCGTGGCAGCGTCGAAGTGCAGATCGGCGGCGAGACTGGAAAGCGCTTCAAGCTCACTGCGGGCGATCTCGTCGTCCTGCCGGCAGGCACCGGCCATAAGAACCTTTCTGCCAGCGGTGACCTTCAGGTGATCGGCTCTTACCCCGCTGGACAGGAAGATTACACGATCTGCCGTAGCAAGGCCGAGGTCAAGTCGATGCCGGACGTGCCACGTCCTCAAACCGACCCGTTTTATGGAAAGGAAGGCCCGCTGCTGCGGGCCTGGTGATGATGATGGCGGTAACTGGTTTTCAGCCTTCGCTATACCAGGGTCCCTGAACGACCTTGATCTCACCATTTGCTTCCGCGACCTTCGAGGCAAAGGCCTCGGGATCGCTTCCGCGGTAATGATAGGGGTAGACCACTTTTGGTGCGAACTCGGCCACGGCTGATGCTGCCTGATCCACATCCATGGTGTAGGGCAGATTCATCGGCACGAAAGCAATATCGATGTCCTTGAGGGCACGCATTTCCGGTATGTCTTCCGTATCCCCGGCAATGTAGACGCGCCGCCCATCGACCGTAACGACGTAGCCATTGTCCCGCCCTTTGGGATGGTATTGCAGCCTGTCTTCGGTGGTGTTGTAGGCCGGGATCGCTTCAATCCCGATTTCCCCTTCCGTCGTCTTTTCCCCGTTGCGAATGGCTGTCGCCCGACCCTTCAGTTCTTCAGGCAACTTTTCGAATACTGACGGACTGGTGACGAGCCGAGCCTGTTCGCCTGCCAGCGCCGTGAGCGTCTCGGGCTCGAAATGATCCCCGTGTTCATGGGTGATGAGGATCAGGTCGGCCGGCTGGTGGCCATCATAGGCAGCGGCACCTCCGACGGGGTCGACATAGATGACCATGTTCGGAACCGTCATGACGAAAGAAGCATGCGCGATGGGGGAGATGGCGATTTCTCCATTGTCGCTCTCATAGCGATCGCCCGCGTTCTCCTGTGCCATGGCGGAGAAGGGCATGATGAGTGTTGCTCCGGCAGCAGCCAGGCCGCCTGCCCCAAGTTGCAAGGTTTTCCGTCTCGTAAGGATCATCGTCTCCTCCTCCGTGGTTGCCGTTTGGCTATCTTCATCTGCTGCGGATGACAGCGAAATTAAGTCAGGGTGATGTCGGATCAAAGTAACGGAAAAGTGAAGGCGGCCCTTTCCCGATCACACGCCCCGCCGCGCTTACGAGGGTCGGGAGTCACGCCTAGTTGACGAAGAGAGGCATCGTCCTTAGTTAAAGCGATATCCATTGAACAGGAGGTCGAGGCCAATGCGGTTCCAGATGATTTTCGCCCGCAACGATCATCATCATCCGGAATCCATGCATGCCCGCTTCCATCGTTCTCAAGGATATCTCCTGGTCCACGCCTGACGGCACCACTCTCTTCGATGGTCTCGACCTTTCCTTCGGCACTGGCCGAACGGGGCTCGTAGGCCGCAATGGCGTCGGGAAATCGACCCTTCTCAAGATAATCGCCGGCGAGCTTGTTCCGCTAAAGGGAACGGTCTCGACAAGCAGCCGCATTGCCGTCTTGCGCCAGGAAGTGCAGGTCGGCGAGAGGGAGACCGTTGCCGATTGGTTCGGCATAACGGGGGCGCTGGAACTCCTCGACAGGATCGAGGCGGGAGAGGCGGTTGCCGATGAAATTGCCGAGGCCGACTGGACTTTGCTCCCCCGCCTTTACGACTGCCTGGTTCAAGCCGGCCTTTCTGCGCTTCCATCGGACTATCCTTTGCAGGAGTTGAGCGGTGGCCAGAGAACGCGGGTCGCGCTCGCCAGTGTGCTGTTCCAGGAACCCGACGTGATCCTCCTCGACGAACCCACGAACAATCTCGACCGCGAGGGAAGGCAGGCTCTCGTGCAGCTTCTCGCCAAATGGCGGCGCGGTGCGATCGTCGTGAGCCATGACCGGGAGCTGCTCGAGCATATGGACGAGATCGTCGAGCTGTCGACCATCGGCGCCAAGACCTATGGTGGAAACTGGAGCCATTACCGAGAGCAGAAGGCAATCGAGCTCGAAGCGGTGCGGCACAAGCTTGAAACGGCGGAGCGCAAGGTCGAAGAGGTGGACCGGCGCCTGCAGACAGCCGCGGAACGCAAGGCGAGGCGGGATGCTGCAGGAAGGCGCAAGCGCGCCAAGGGAGACATGCCGAAGATCATGCTCGATGCCATGAAGGAGCGGGCGGAAAGCACCGCCGGTGGCCAGGCGAAGCTTGCAAGCAGGCTTAGGCAGGCTGCTGCCGCCGAAGCGGAGGAGGCGCGCTCCCGAATCGAGAAGCTGAAGGAGCTGTCGCTAACGTTCCAGCCGACCGGGCTTGCTAATGGAAAGATTGTTGCCGAGGCGCAGGAGCTTTCAGGCGGCTATGACGGGACGGCGGTCGTCCAAAATTTCAGCTTCGCTTTGGTCGGGCCGGAACGGGTGGCGATTGTCGGACCGAACGGGTCCGGCAAGACCACCCTGTTGCGCCTCGTCACTGGAGAGCTTCAGCCTGTCGCGGGAGAGGCGCGGATCCATGTGCGTCATGCCGTGCTCGACCAGACGATGAGCCTCCTGGACCCCCAATCCTCCGTTCGCGATAATTTTCTGCGGCTCAATCCGGACGCGGATGAAAATGCCTGCCGAGCGGCGCTGGCGCGGTTCCTGTTCAGGGCGGATGCCGCGCTCAAGCCCGTGGGGGCGCTCAGCGGAGGGCAAGTGCTGAGGGCAGGGCTGGCCGCTGTCCTCGGCGGTGGGAAACCACCCCAGCTTCTCCTTCTGGACGAGCCGACGAATCATCTGGACCTGGATTCCATCCAGGCGCTGGAGGCAGGCCTCCTGGCCTATGACGGTGCGCTTATCGTCGTCAGCCACGACACGGCGTTCCTCGAAGCGATCCGCATCGGACGATGGGTTGAACTGGGGAATCGGCCGGAGAGCTAGACGCTTGGCGACGAACCCTGCTGCAGCACCACGACGCGGGAGCCGGTCGGAACCCGATCATAGAGATCGATAATGTCATGGTTCAGTAGACGTATGCAGCCGCTGGAAACGGCGCGGCCGATGGACCAGTCCTCTGTCGTGCCGTGAATGCGGTAAAGCGTGTCGGCGCCATTCTTGAACAGATAAAGCGCCCGAGGGCCCAACGGATTGTGAATCCCTGGTTCCATTCCCGCGGCGAGCGGCCCGTAGCGCTCAGGCTCGCGCTCGATCATCGAGCGGGTCGGCGTCCAGCGGGGCCACTTGCGCTTGTAACCGATCACGGCTCGCCCTTCGAAAGCCAGGCCTTCTTTCCCGACGCCGATGCCGTAGCGCAGCGCGCGCCCGTTCTCGCGCACGAGGTAGAGAAAGCGCTCCTGCGTGTCGATGACGATCGTGCCGGGCATCTCGGCCGTATCATAATCAACTTCCTGACGGAGATATTTCGGGTCGATCTTTGTCAGGTCCGCTGCCGCGATGGGGAATTGCTCGTCGTGGATCGGTGCGTACATCGTATAGTAATGTGGCGGGATCGCCGGCTTTGGCGCTGGCTGGGGCCGCTGCGCGGTAGACGCGCAACCTGCGAGCGCGGAAGCTGCCGAAAGGAGGAATACGCGGCGGGACAGAACAGGCAACTTTAAGCACTCCTTCTACATGTAAGAACAGCTTCGATCTCCAACGCGCTTGTGGCAAGATTGGAGCCATGGCTTTCATCTCCGAATATCCTTTTTAAAGTGTTGCAGACTTGTCACTCATTGTGAGGCCTTGACGATTCAGCGGATGCGGCATCTCCGTCTTACGGTTACAGTTTTGCAGCTGGCTCGCTTCACCCAACTGAATTGACCGAAACAAGTTCTTCACGTATATGAAATTGCATGTTGACGAAAGATAAGCCCTCAGCCTCTGTGAAGTCCGCGGCCCGAGCCATGGATATCGTCGAGCAGGTGTCCCGCAAGGGGGCAGCGACCGCGCGTGAGATCAGCCGTGCGACGGGAATCCCGGAAAGCAGTCTCTCCTATCTGCTGACGACGCTTGTCAGTCGGGAGTGGCTGTCTCCGGCCTCCGACAGGACCTACAGCATCGGGCCGGCGGTCTCTCGTCTTGCTGCCGGAAATCCGCTGGATATCACCCAGCGCAGAGTTGCCGTGATGCGCGCCATCGCGCGGGCAACCGCCGAAACGGCGTCCCTGTTCATCAGGCGCGGCAGTGATGTGGAAGTGCTCGACGTAGAGGCTTCCAGCCACGCCCTTCGCTTCACGCCGCAAAAGGGCATGCGCGTCCCGCTCCACAGCTTTGCGTCGGGAAAGGCCCTGCTTGCTGCGCTTCCGCCGGATCTTCTCGATGAGTATTTCGCGACTGCGCCGCGCATCCGCTTTACGCCTTATACGCTTGTTGAAGAGCAGAGCCTTCGGGACGATCTGAAGCGCACGAGGGACCGCGGCTACGCGCTCTCGCGCGAGGAGCATACGATCGGAGTCATGGGCATCGGCGTGGCTCTCGATCACCAGCATAGTCTGAGCGTAGGCATTCCTTCTCCGCGGTTCGATCACCTGACCGAGCGGAAGATCGCGGATGAGATCAGGCGCGGCCTGGACGAGTTGAACAGCGCCGCCTGAATCCCCGCCCCTCGTTTTGCGAGTGACCACGGAAGAGCGCCGCTTGACAGCGCTCCCTTCCCTATGCTTCATGAGTGTGTAATTTCACGATAATGAAATTGAGGGAGGGAGCCTGGAATGTCGAAACGCAGCCTTGAAGACCTGCTTCAGGAGAGTGGCAATCCTGTTGAGCTCCTCCGCAATCAGAAGACTGGTCCGAACGTCTATCCGGGCGTTCCGGCCGAATTCACCAATTGGCGTAACGAGCAAGCTGCCTGGCAGAACACTTGCGTGCTCTTCAACCAGTCCTATCACATGGCTGATCTCGCCGTTGAAGGGCCGGACGCGCTGAAGCTCCTGTCGCATCTGGGCATCAACAGCTTTGCGAATTTCGCCGTCGACAAGGCCAAGCAGTTCGTTCCTTGCTCCTATGACGGCTATGTGATCGGCGACGTCATCCTGTTTTATCTGGCCGAGAACAGCTTCAATCTCGTGGGCCGCATTCCAGTGTTGAACTGGATTCGCTTCCATGCGGAAACCGGCCGCTATGACGTGAAGCTTGAGCTCGACGAGCGCTCGGCCGCACGGCCCGACCCCTTCAACAGGAAGTCCTATCGGTTCCAGATCCAGGGCCCGAATGCCGTGAAGGTGGTGGAGAAACTGACCGGCAAGCCCGCGCCGGAACTCAAATTCTTCAACATGACGACCATCGAGATCGCCGGAAAGAAGGTGCGCGCGCTGCGCCACGGCATGGCCGGCCAGCCCGGTTATGAGCTTTTCGGTCCCTGGGCCGAAGGCGAGGCGGTGCGTGAGGCGATCGTCAGGGCGGGTGAGGAGTTTGGGCTGCTCCAGGTCGGCGGGCGCGCCTATTCGTCCAACACGCTGGAGTCCGGCTGGGTCCCGTCACCGCTGCCGGCCGTTTATACGGGCGAGAAGATGAAAGCTTATCGCCAGTGGCTGACGGAAGACAGTTACGAAGCGAAGGCCTCGATCGGCGGCAGCTTCGTTTCCGACAGTATCGAGGATTACTATCTCACGCCCTGGGATCTGGGCTATGGCCATGTGCTGAAGTTCGACCACGACTTCATCGGCCGCGAGGCGCTTGAGGAAAGGGCAAAGCAGCCGCACCGCAAGAAGGTGACGCTCGCGCTGGAAAACGAGGATGTTATCCGCGTCTTTGCCTCACAGCTCCAAAAAGGCGACGGCCGTGGCAAGTTCATGGAATTTCCATCGGCAGTCTATTCGATGCATCCCTATGACAAGGTGATCGTCGGCAGCGGCGAGACGGTCGGCATTTCCACCTGGGTCGGCTACAGCTCCAACGAGCGCAAGATGCTCACGCTCGCGATCCTCGAGGAAGAATACGCGCAGCCTGGTCAGGAAGTGATCTTCGTCTGGGGTGAGGAAGGTGGTGGGACGGCAAAGCCCACCGTCGAGCCTCACAGGCAGATGGAGATCCGCGCGATCGTGAGCCCCGTTCCCTATGTGGAAACCGTTCGCAAGACCTATGTCGAAGGCGGTTGGCGGGCCCAGGGAGCGGCCTGAACGCAAGGGCAATCATTGAACAAGGGCTTGCGGCCCGCGGAGAAGCGTGGGCCGCAAGAGAGGGTGCTGCCGTCTACCCTCCCGCGGTGCGGCGATGGCAGGCATTGGGCAATTGGAGGAATGTGCGATGGCGCTGGTCACGCAGGATAGCAGAAATATCGGCGAAGACTCGGGACATGGTCTGGGCGAAAGGATGCGCAAACTTCTGCGCGGCCACTCGATCGAGATCACCGCAAAGGACGTGAACAGCCTGAGCGAAGCAGCACAGCTCGTGCCCGCAGGAACGTCGATCTCCGTCACGTTTTTGCCGGGTGAGGATGTCGATGCGCGTGTGGCTGCCGCCGGTGCTGCCAAGCGCCTGGGGTTCAGTCCCGTTTCTCATATTTCTGCACGACGATTGAAATCCACGGCGGAGCTTGAAACATTCCTCTCGCGGCTCGCCCAGCACGGGGTGGAGAGCGCCTTCGTGGTGGCGGGAGATCCCGCCCAGCCTGAAGGCCCTTTCGAGGATGCACTTGCGGTCATCCAGTCCGGCCTGCTGGCAAAGCACGGTATCGGTCGCGTCGGCATCTCCGGTTATCCCGAGGGACATCCGCAGATTTCCGAGGAGAAGCTCTGGCGCGCCCTGAAGGACAAGCATGCCGCCCTCAAGGTCCTTGGGCACGAATGCGAGATCACCACCCAGTTCGGCTTCGACGCGGGGCCGGTGCTCACATGGCTGGAGCGTGTGCGCGAGGAAGGGATCGAAGCCAAAGTGCGCGTCGGGGTCGCCGGCCCGGCAAGCGTCAAGACGCTGCTTCGCTTCGCGGCCCGTTGCGGCGTCGGGGCTTCGGCGAAGGTCATGGCGAAGTATGGCGTGTCCATTACCAAGCTTCTTACGACCGCCGGGCCGGACCGCATCATAGAGGAATTTGCAAGCGGCCTAAATCCGCGCATCCATGGCGATGTCGCGCTTCATTTCTATCCTTTCGGTGGAGTGAAGAACACGGCCGAGTGGGTTGCCCATTTCGCTGGCCTCGAAGCGGTAAGGTAGGGAAGATGCAGTCCTTTGTCTTCACGGCTTATTGCGCCGACCGGCCAGGTATCGTTTCGGCTCTTTCCACCACGATCTTTCACCTGGGCTGCGATATCCAGGACCTGCAGCAGTTCGGAGACACGGTCACCGGCCAGTTCTTCATCCGCATTGTCTTCAGGGGACCAAACCTACAGGGCGAGGCCGTGCGGGGAGCCGTTGCGCCGGTGACTGAGCGGTTCGGCATGAAATGGGCCCTACGTGACCAGGCCGAGCGCCGCAGGGTGCTTCTGCTCGTCTCCCGTTTCGATCATTGTCTTGTCGATCTCCTCTACCGATGGCGGTCGGGCGAGCTCCCGATGGAGATCGCGGGCATCGTCTCCAACTATCCGCGCGATATCTACAGTAACATCATGATGGGCGATCTGCCCTTCTGGCACTTGCCGATCACCAAGGAGACGAAGCCCAAACAGGAGCAGGAGCTCAGGGGCGTGATCGAGGAGACGACGGCGGATCTCGTGGTCCTGGCGCGCTACATGCAGGTCCTGTCGGACGAACTCGCCTCCGATCTTTACGGCCGCTGCATCAACATCCATCACTCCTTCCTGCCGGGGTTCAAAGGCGCGAAGCCTTACCATCAGGCATTCGAGCGCGGCGTGAAGCTTATCGGTGCAACTGCGCACTACGTGACCGGCGATCTCGACGAAGGTCCGATCATCGAGCAGGATGTGGAGCGGATAAGCCATCTCGATACGCCTGAGGGGCTGATCCGCAAGGGCAGGGATATCGAGCGCCGCGTGCTCGCGCGTGCCGTGCGCTATCATCTGGACGATCGGGTGCTGCTCAACGGCAGCAAGACGATCGTGTTTCCGGAATAGCGTGCGGGCCCGCAGCGCCATCCCTGACATTATCCAAATTCTGGCCCGCGCGGCCGAGACGCTGGTGTTCGAAGCAGTAGGGGGTAGCGGATGCATGTTTCGTTCATAGGTTTTGGCGAGGCCGCACGTGCTTTTGCGAACAGCCTCAAGGAGGCGCGGCCAGGACTCCTCTTTTCCGCCTATGATATCCTTCTGGACACCGGCGACGGCGCTCCGATCAGGAAAGCCGCGGAAGAGACGGACGTCAGGCTTGCCAAAACGCCGAATGAAGCGGTGGCGGGAGCAGATTGGGTTATTGCCGCGGTCACGGCTGCATCGAGCCTCGATGCCGGCCGGTTCGTGGCCACCGCACTCCGGTCCGGCCAGGTCTATTTCGACATCAATTCCGTCTCTGCTGGCGTGAAGCAACAGACCGCTGCGCTTCTGGCGCCATCGGGCGCCCGCTACGTGGATATGGCCGTGATGTCGCCAGTGCACCCGCGAGGCCATCGCTCACCGGTGTTGGTGGCCGGTTCGATCGATACGGCTCTTATCGGGCAGCTCGAGGAACTTGGCTTCGACTTCGAGATGGTGGGGCGTGAGCCCGGCATGGCGGCAACCATCAAGATGGTGCGCAGCCTCTTCGTGAAAGGACTCGAAGCGATCAGCGTGCAGATGCTGATGGCGGCCCACAGGGCAGGCTGCCTGGAACGGGTGAAGGCCTCCCTTGCCGAGAGCTTCCCGCAATTCGAATGGGACCGGTTCCTTTCTTACCAGTTCGAGCGCGTCGCGACGCACGGCACCCGCCGGGCTGCCGAAATGCGGGAATCCGCCGTTGCGATGAGCGAGCTCGGTTTTCCTGAAGGGCGCGCGCTGGCCGCGGCGATCGCCGAATTGCAGGCAAGCGTCGGCGGCCTTGGCTTGAAACTCGGCAAGGTCACTGATCCGGCGGAGGTGGCAAGGCGGGCCTCGGATGCTCTTCAGCAGAAGTCTGACGCCGGACAGACAAGAAAAGGCTGAGAATATTTATCACAATCAGAAGCTTGGGCGGTGAACCTGGGAAGCTATTATAGCATAAGCTTATGGCGGAGACGGACTTTGAATTGGTTTTGACAAGCCGCTCTGTCTAACGGTGTTTAGGGGTATGTCCGGCTTGGCAGCGCTGCGCCGGAGCGCTTTTGCAGGGAGGAAAAATCATGAAAGCTTGGTTGAGAGGATCCATCGCTTCCTTGATGCTCGCGTCGAGCATGGTCGCCGTTCCGGCGCTGACGCAGGCAGAGGAACTGTCGCTGGCGCATTTCGTGGCGCCGGCTCACGTCGTGACCGCGTCGGTGGTGGAGCCGCTGGTCGAAGGCGTGAAGGCGGATAGCAACGGCGATCTTACGATTCGTGTCTATCCCGGCGGGGAATTGGGCGCCGGGCCGATGGAGCAATATGTGCGCGCTGTCCAGGGCGTCGCCGACATCACTTGGGGACTGTCCGGCTACACCTCGTCGCAATTTCCCAAATCGATGATCGTCGAGATGCCGGGCGCCGTGCCGGAGGGGATGACCGGCTACGATATGCTCTGGAACGCCTTCGACGACCATCTCAAGAGCGAGTTCCCCGGCACGCATCCGCTGGCGCTTTGGATATCGGAGCCGAACGTCTTCATCATGAAGGATCACGAGATCCGTTCACCCGGTGACCTCAAGGGCCTGCGTATCCGCGTCTCGGGCTCCGTATCGGGCGCGCTCGTCGAGGCTTTTGGCGCCACGCCGGTGCAGATGCCGGCCGGTGAAATGTATAACGCCCTGCAGACGGGGCTCATCGACGGTATCGTCACCGGCTCCAGCGCGATCAACGACTTCAAGCTCGACGAGGTGGCGAATTCCTACACGCTCGGCGCTCCGCTCGGGAACATCATGTTCTATCTGGTTATGAACCAGGCCCGTTATGACGGTCTGAGCCCCGAGCACAAGGCGATTCTCGACAAGCATACCGGCCGCACCCTCTCCCAGAAGGGCGAGGAAGGCTGGAATGCCGCCGCCGAACGCACGCTGCAGGAGGTGCGCGCGGATCCGAGCAACACGGTTATCGACCTGACTGCCGAGGAGATCGCTCCCTTCACGAAGATCGCGGACGATCTGCGCACCAAACTGATCGCAGATATGGGGGCGCAGGACGTCCTGGACGCGATGCTGAAAAAGAACTGATCGGGAGCGTGGGGCGAGCGCCATGAGATCTTTGCGCAGCGTTGTGGACAGGCTCATCGGCCTGTCCAACATCCTGGGAAGCGTGGCGCTCGCACTCGTCACGATCGTGATCCTGATCGATGTGATCGGGCGCTACTTCGGAGCACCTCTTCGCGGCGCCCAGGACATCGGCCAGATGGGCATGGTGATCATCGTCTTTGGCGGCATGGCCTACTGCGGTCGTCATGGGGGGCATATCGCGATCGACATCTTCGAGAATGCGTTTCCACCGAGGATGAACCGGGTGATCGATATCTGCGTCGCCTTTCTCGGAGTCGTGCTGTTTGGTGCGGTCGCCTGGAAGGTTATCCAATCCGCCCAGCTCTCGCTGATGCTCAATCTGGCGACGAACATCATCCAGCTTCCCAAAGCGTGGTTCCAGTGGGCCCTGGCCGGGTTCTCCATTCTCACCGCGCTCGGCATGTTTTTGCGCGGCCTCGAACTCATTCTCCGAGAAGATCGCCGCGCGGAGCATAAGGAGGCGATGCCGTGAGCGCGACAGTGATCGGCCTTCTCGGCCTCGTCGCACTTTTTGTGCTGTTTGCCCTGCGCGTTCCGGTGGCCTTTGCCATGTTTACGGTCGGGCTCGTGGGCGTCTCCGTTCTTGCCAGTCCCAGCAACGCCTTGAACCTTCTGGCAAGCGAAACATTCACGCTTGCTTCCAGCGCGGAGCTTATCGTTGTTCCGTTGTTCATCTTGATGGGCAATGTCGCCACAGAAAGCGGCATGAGCCGCAGGCTCTACGATGCAGCCTATGCGCTCATCGGCTCGGTCAAGGGCGGTCTGGCGTCTGCCACCATCATCGGCTGCGGCGGTTTTGCGGCGCTCTGCGGCTCCTCGGTCGCCTCCGCTCTCACCATGGGACGGGTCTCGCTCGCGGAGATGGACCGATTCAATTACAGCCCGAAGCTATCCACCGGGGCGGTCGCGGCAGGTGGCACGCTGGGTATCCTCATCCCGCCATCCACCGGCTTCGTGGTTTATGCGATCCTGACTCAGCAGTCGATCGGGCGCCTGTTCCTTGCCGGAGTCCTTCCAGGAATCATGCTCCTGATCATGTTCATCATCCTGATCACGGCGCTCTCCTATCTGTGGCCCGATTATGGTCCGCCGGGCCCGCGAACCAGCTGGAGGGAGAAATCGGCAGCCCTTCTTGGCGCTGTCCCGATCCTGGTCATCGTCCTGCTTACGATCGGGGGCATCTATCTGGGCTTCTTCTCGCCTGTGGAAGCTGCGGCCGTCGGCGCAGGCCTGGTCATCCTCTCCGGCGCAGTGACGCGACAGCTAAAATTCGACGGGCTCTATAGGGCGCTTCGGGATTCGATCGTCACGACCGCGACGGTGATGCTGATCCTGATATCGGCCCATCTGTTGAACCCCTTCCTCGCGCTCAGCCGCATCCCTCACGAAATCGCCGGCTTCCTGACCGGCCTCGATGTCGGGCCGACCGTGGTCCTGGCGCTGATCCTCGCCTGCTACATGGTGCTTGGCCTGTTCCTGGAGGGCTTCGCCATGCTGGTACTGACCATGCCCATCTTCTTCCCGGCCGTGATGGCGTTGGGTTTCGATCCGATCTGGTTCGGCGTGCTCGTCGTGATCACGTTGGAAATGGGGCTCATCAGTCCGCCCGTCGGTGTCAATGTCTTCATCGTCAAATCGGTCGCGCCGCACGTTCCGTTGCGTGACATCTTCGTCGGTGTGGCGCCCTTCTGGCTGGTGATGCTGCTGGCGGTCATCATCCTCGTGCTGTTCCCCCAGATCGCGCTTTATCTGCCCAGCACGATGATCGGATAAGAAGAGAAAATGGCATGAAACCTACCCTGGTCCTGATCCCCGGGCTCTTGTCGGACGGTATCGTCTGGCGCCGCGCCGTCGAAAGCATTTCCACCGTGCTGCCGGTCGCGGTGGCCGATCTTTCGACACAGGACCACATCACGCGCATGGCCGAGGATACGCTGTCGGCGCATCCGGGGCCTCTTTATTTGGCGGGCCATTCCATGGGCGCACGTGTCGCGCTCGAAATGGTGCGGCTCGCTCCCGATCGCATCGAAAGGCTCGCGCTCTGCGATACGGGCATCCACCCCCGCAAGGAAGGGGAGGAAGCACGTCGCCAGGTGCTGGTGGAACTGGCTTACCGGGAGGGCATGAAAGCGCTGGCCGACCAGTGGCTGCCGCCGATGGTTCATTCGGCGCGCCATACGGACCGGGTCCTCATGAGCGAGTTATGCGCCATGGTCGAGCGGATGTCACCGGAATTGCACGAGCGGCAGATCCGGGCTTTGCTCGATCGGCCAGATGCAAGACCGAGCCTACAGGATATCCGCTGCCCGACGCTGCTCCTGGTCGGGCGACAGGATGCCTGGAGCCCGCTGGCCCAGCATGAGGAGATGCAGTCGCTCCTGCCTCACGCCCGATTGGAGGTGATCGAGGATGCGGGGCATTTTGCGCCCATCGAGCGGCCGGAGGCTGTCGGAGCGGCGCTGGAAAACTGGATTCGAGCGTGAATTAACGGAGTATTAGATGGATTCCGCAGTGAGTGCGCCAGCCGACGGTACGGGCACCATTCCCGAAACACCGCTTCTCGACCGGAAGCGGAATATCGCCGGCTACCGCATCAACAAGATGGCGATGGCGCTCAGCGATCAAAGGAACCGGGAGGCCTTCAAGGCGAATGAGGAGGCATTTCTCGATTCCTATGGACTGACGGCCGAGGAAAAGGCTGCCGTCAAATCGCGCGATTGGCGCGAGATGGTCCGCCTTGGCGGCAATCTCTTCTTCATTCTCAAGATTTCCGCCGTCGACCCGGTGCCGATAACGCAGATCGGGGCCGCGCAGGCCGGCATGGATCACACTGAATTCCTCACCGAGAGACTTGGAAAGAAGCTCAATGGCTAAGATCATCGGCGGCTTGGGCACCTCGCACGTCCCCTCGATCGGCGTCGCTCTTGACCGAGGGTTGCGCGACACGCCCGATTGGAAGCCCTTTTTCGACGGGTATGTGCCGGCGCAGCAATGGATGCGCGATCGCCGGCCGGATGTCGCCGTCGTGATCTTCAACGATCATGGCAATGCGTTTTTCCTCGACAAGGTCCCGACCCTGGCTGTCGGCTGTGCTTCGAGCTACAGGCCCATCGATGAAGGCTGGGGGCCGCGCGACGTTCCCGTTTTCGAAGGCGCGGAGGACTTCTCGTGGCACTTCGTCGATACGCTGGTCGAGAACCACTTCGACCCGCTTGTCTGCCGTGAGATCGACGTCGACCACGGCATGCAAGTGCCGATGGAGCTCTTCTTCGGCCGCCCGGAAGCATGGCCGGTAAAGGTGGTACCGGTCTTTGTGAACACCATTCAGTATCCGATCCCGACGCCGCAGCGCATGTGGCAGCTCGGCAAGGTTCTGCGCGCGGCGATCGAAAGCTGGCCGACCGATGAGCGCTTCGTCATCATGGGGACGGGTGGTCTGTCGCATCAACTGCAGGGCTCGCGGGCCGGTTTCATCAATCGCGATGCCGACCAGGCCTGGATCGAGGAGATCGGCAACGATCCGCAGAAATATCGTGAGATGATGCGCGAGGATTACATCCGCACATTCGGCAGCGAAGGCGCGGAGCTTATCATGTGGCTGGTCATGCGCGGTGCGATGGATGAGCGCGTCGAAACCGTTCACAAGCACTATTATGCGCCGGCTTCCACGACCGGGGCGGGAATGGTGGTGCTGGAAAACCGGGGTTGAGGAGGCAGGTTTCGTGTATTTCCTCATGATCTGCAGGCACCGGGAAGGGGTTTCCGAATTGCGCGACGAACTCAGGCCAAAGCACCGCGAGCATGTCGCCACTGGTGGGCGCGGCTTGGCGAAGGTGCTGACCGGCAGCGCACTTTGGGAACGCGAGACCGGCAGCGGCATCGGAAACTTCGGTATCCTGGAGGCTGAAACTTACGAAAGGGCGCGGGCCTTCGCTGAACAGGACCCCTTTCATATCAACGGTGTTGTTGAGAACGTCGAACTCGTGAGGCTCGCCGACACCTTCCAGGCGCAGCGGATCGATCCATTGACGAAATAGGAGGAGACCATGGCGGAGCCATGCTTCGATGTCGCCCATCTGGGCCATGTCGAGCTTCTGACGAACAAGTTCGAGGAGAGCCTCAATTTCTTCGTCAACGTCTATGGCATGACGGAGAGCGGTCGAGATGAAAATTCCGCCCATCTCCGCGGCTGGGACGACTACGAGTACCATAGTCTGAAGCTCACCCGGTCGGACACGACCGGGATGGGGCATGTCGGTTACCGCACCTCCTCGCCCGAGGCGCTGGAGCGCCGCGTCGCGGTGATCGAGAAGATGGGGCTCGGGATCGGCTGGGTGGATGGCGATCTCGGTCACGGCCGCGCCTACCGCTTCAAGAGCCCCGACGGGCACATCTTCGAACTCTATTACGACACCAATCTCTATGTTGCGCCGCCTGAGGAGCGGCCGGCGCTGAAGAACGTGGCGCAGCGCTTCCATGGGCGAGGCGTTTGCGTGCGCCGCATCGACCATGTGAACCTGCTTGCGAGCGACGTATCGCAAATCCGCGACTTCATGATCGAGGCGCTCGGCAGCCGCGTCACCGAGCAGGTGGTGCTCGACAATGGCCGTCTTGCCGGCTGCTGGTTCACGGTCAACAACAAGAGCTATGATCTGGCTTGCACGGAGGACCATTACGGCGCCTCGGGCCGCTTCCACCATCTCACCTATGCGGTGGACAGCCGCGATGACGTGCTGCGCGCAGCGGATATCTACCTCGAAAATGGGGTCTTCATCGAGTCCGGTCCGCACAAGCATGCAATCCAGCAGACCTTCTTCCTCTATGCCTATGAGCCGGCGGGAAATCGCGTCGAGGTGGCCAATGCCGGTGCGCGGCTGATCCTGAGGCCCGACTGGCAGCCCATCACCTGGACCGAGGCCGAGCGGAAGAAGGGGCAGGCCTGGGGCATGAAGACGATCGAGACCTTTCATACGCACGGCACGCCGCCGGTCGATCCGGCGCAGAAATCTTGAGGAGAAGCGGCATGAGCAACAAGACGGCCCTGATCATCAGCGCCCATTCGGCGGATTTCGTGTGGCGTTGTGGCGGCGCCATCGCCCTTCACCAGAGGAAGGGTTACGATGTCACGGTGGTCTGCCTTTCCTTCGGCGAGCGCGGTGAGAGTGCCAAGCTGTGGAAAGCCCCCGGCGCCACCCTCGAAGGCGTGAAGGCCGCCCGCCGTGAAGAGGCAGAAGGCGCGGCCAAGGCGCTCGGCGTCCACGACATCCAGTTCTTCGATCTCGGCGACTATCCGCTGGAGATGGACCGGGAGGCGAAATACCGGCTGGTCGACGTCATCCGCAAAGTGCAGCCCGCCTTTATGCTCTCGCACTCTCTAGAGGATCCGTACAACACCGATCATCCCTACGCGACCAGAATGGCGATCGAGTGCCGGATGATCGCGCAGGCCTGGGGGCACAATCCGGGCGAGAAGATTCTAGGGGCTCCGCAGCTTTATCTCTATGAGCCGCACCAGACCGAGCAGTGCAATTGGAAACCCGACACGATCCTCGACATCACCGAGGTGTGGGACCAGAAGCGCGCCGCGATCGAATGCATGGAGGGCCAGCAGCATCTCTGGCAATATTACACCAATGTCGCGGAAAACCGGGCCAACCAGTTCCGCCGCAATTCCGGCGGGCAGGCCGGCGGGCGCGAAGCGAAATATGCCGAGGCGTTCCAATCGATCTTCCCTCGTACGGTGGATGAGCTCTGATGGGTGTGGTGGTTCAGAATATCGCGCGTGCCCATCCGGCGGTTATCGCCGGGCTGGCGGAATGCGGGGTGGCGACCGTCAACGAGGCGCAAGAGCGCACCGGGCTTCTCGCCTCCTATATGCGGCCGATCTATTCCGGGGCTCGGATTGCAGGCTCTGCCGTCACAATTTCTGCACCGCCCGGCGACAACTGGATGCTGCATGTGGCCATCGAGCAGATCAGGGAAGGTGACGTGCTCGTTCTTGCGCCCACATCGCCGTCGGATGCCGGCTATTTCGGCGACCTCCTTGCCACGTCGGCCATGGCCCGCGGCTGCCGGGGGCTCGTCATCGATGCCGGTGTGCGGGACATTGCCGATCTAACCAGGATGGGCTTTCCCGTCTGGTCGCACTATGTATCGGCGCAGGGAACCGTCAAGGAAACGCTTGGCTCCGTCAATGTGCCAGTCGTCTGCGCAGGCGCGCTTGTCAATCCGGGAGACGTGATCGTCGCTGACGACGACGGCGTCTGCGTCGTTTCGCGGGAAAGGGCTGGTGAAGTGCTCAAGGCCGCCGAGGCGCGCGTCGCCAATGAGGAGGCCAAGCGCCGGCGGCTTGCGGCTGGCGAACTCGGCCTCGATCTCTACGATATGCGTGAAAGATTGAAGGAGAAGGGCCTCAAATATGTCTGAGGGCATCCGCGCCATGTGGATGCGGGGAGGAACCTCCAAGGGCGGTTATTTCCTCGCCTCCGACCTGCCGCAGGATCGGCGTGAGCGCGACGCGCTGCTGCTCCGTATTATGGGCTCACCTGATCCGCGCCAGATCGATGGACTTGGCGGCGCAAACCCGCTCACCTCGAAAGTGGCCGTGGTGAAGCCTTCCGAGCGCGAAGGTGTGGATGTGGATTATCTCTTCCTGCAGGTCTTCGTCGATCAGCCCATCGTGACCGACTCCCAGAACTGCGGCAACATTCTCGCCGGCGTAGGCCCGTTTGCCATCGAGCGAGGGCTGGTGCCGGTAACCGGAAACAAGACCGACGTCCGTATCTTCATGGAGAACACCGGCCAGATCGCCATCGCCACGGTGGACACACCGGATGGCAAGGTGAACTATGCCGGCGAGGCTCGCATCGATGGGGTGCCTGGTACGGCCGCTCCTATCCCCATCGTGTTCCAGGACACGGCAGGCTCTTCCTGCGGAGCGCTGCTGCCCTCCGGCAATGCCGTCGATGTGATCGACGGTGTCGACGTAACGCTGATCGATAACGGCATGCCCTGCGTCATTCTCGATGCGGCTGATTTTGGCATCTCCGGCCAGGAAGCGCCAAAGGAGCTTGAGGCAAATACGGGGCTGAAGACCCGGCTTGAATCGATCCGCCTCAAGGCTGGTCCGCTGATGCATCTCGGTAACGTGGCGGAAAAGTCCGTGCCAAAGATGACACTGGTAAGCCCGTCGCGACATGGCGGCGTCATCTCGACCCGAAGCTTCATCCCGCATCGTGTCCACGAGGCGATCGGCGTCCTGGGTGCCGTTACCGTTGCGACCGCCTGCCTACTGCAGGAAGGCCCGGCGGCGAAATACGCCGAAGTTCCCGAGGGGCGCGCCAAGTCGATGTCCGTCGAACATCCGACCGGCGAGTTTACGGTCATCGCCACTCTTGATGAAAGCGGCAATGTCCAGTCAGCCGGGGTCTTGAGGACCGCCCGGAAATTGTCTGACGGCCTGACTTTTCCCTGACGATGGTGGCGCCGGAGTGAGCGGGGCGCTTTTGGATATCAGGTCTGCTGGTTTAGAAGGCGGCATGCCGCTCTATCCGAACCTGCGCCATATCCGGCTTTTCGAAGCCGCTGTCGACCTTTCCTCGCTTTCCAGGGCAGCCGAAGCGGTTCACATCTCTCAACCCGCCGCATCGCAGGCGATCTCCAAGCTGGAAGCCCTTTTCGGCGGACTGCTCCTCAATCGGCAGGGGGCAAGGGTTTCCCCAACCGAAAGAGGCCTGCTCGTCGCGCGCCGGGCCCGGCGGAGCCTCGAGCTCCTGCGCCTTGCCAGCACCAATCTGGCGCGTCAGTCCCGTATCGGCAAAGGCCTTGCCATGGACCTGCTCGAGGTGCATGCCACCGTCACCCAGCTTCGCGCACTCGCGGCTTTCGCGGATATGGGTTCCTTCCAGGGCGCCGCCCGGACGCTGGGGCAGGCCGAACCTTCGGTTCAGCGGGCTTCGCGTCAGCTGGAGCGGATCGTCGGCGTCCAGCTCTTTGAAGGTGCATATCGTTCCCTCCGGCTGACGCCTGCAGGCACTATGCTTGCAAGCCACGCCCACCTCATCCTGCGGGAATTCGACAGCGCCCGCGAGGAGGTGAGGGAGATGGAGGGTACGTTCGACGGACGGGTTGTCATCGGAACGCTGCCCCTGGTGCGCACGAAGATCATCCCGGCGGCGATTGCGAAGCTTTCAAGCCGCCGTCCTCACGCAAGCATCGAACTGCTTGACGGCGATTACGAAAGCCTCGTCATGGCGCTCCTCTCCGGCAAGATCGATCTTCTGGTCGGCGCGCTCCGGCGTCGCACTCTCGACAACAGGCTGGTGCAGGAAACGCTGTTCAGCGATGGATTGTCGGTCATCGCGCGGGCCGATCATCCGCTGCGGCAACGCTCGCGGGTGACATACCATGATCTGGCGCGTTACCCCTGGATCCTACCACGACAGGGCACGCCCACCCGCGCAATCTTCGAGAGTTTGGCCGAAGCTTTCCCGGGAGGATGGTCTTCGCACGGCACCATTGTCACCGGCTCGCTGGTCGCCATCCGCGGCATTCTCCTCCAGACGGATCGTCTCACGATCCTCTCACGCCAGCAGATCGAGTATGACGAAAAAGCCCGCTTGCTCGGCGTCATCCCCTTCGATCTGCCGCATTCGGACCGGCCGATCGGGATGACGCGGCGCGGCAATTGGGAGCCGACGGTGCTTCAGCGCGATTTCATTTCCGCGCTGCGTGAAGCAGTTGCGGAAAACGCAGGCTGCAGGCCCGACTTGATCAACGACACTTAAGAGGATTGGCGGGGAGATAGCCCATGAGCTTTGCGAGACAGGCAGACATAACCGCGCGATTACTTGAGGTGTCACCTTCCTGGTCCGAGCTTCTTTCGCGCAGGGAAGAACTCGACACAGGTCTGATCCGGATGGTGATCGAGGGCGCCGCTCAATTTTCCGAAAATCGGATAGCACCGCTCGCGCAGATCGCGGACCGGGAGGGTTGCCGGCTGGTGAATGGACGGGTAGTGGCGCCGCAAGGCTACAAAGAAGCCTGGCATGCACTCTGCGATGAGGGTTGGTTGGGGCTCGACCTGCCCGCCGAGGCTGCCGGTCAGGATCTTCCCCTGGCACTGCACACCGCTGCCCAGATGCTTTTTGACTGCGCATGCCCCGCATTCGCCATGCTCGCGGGGTCCACCCGTTCTGCGGTATTCGTCCTCGACGCTTTTGGCGATGAAGAGGCGCGAAGCGAGTGGTTACCGCGCCTTGGCGCGGGTGAATGGAGCGCGACGATCTGCATCTCGGAGCCTGATGCCGGTTCGGATGTCGGCCGTATCCGCACACGCGCAGATAGAGGGCCGGACGGACGCTGGCGCATCTCAGGACAGAAATGCTGGATCTCCTTCGGCGACCATGACGTCACAAGCCGCATCGGTCATCTCCTCCTCGCCCGGACCGGTCCTGCCGAGCTTGGTACGAGGGGGCTGAGCCTTTTCCTCGTCCCGGATAGTCTTCCCGACGACAGCGGCGGATATCGGCGCTCCGGCATTGCCGTGGAACGCATCGAGGAGAAACTCGGCCTTCATGGTTCTCCCACCTGCGTGCTGAACTTCGAGCAGGCCGAAGCCATCCTTCTTGGCGAGCTGAACCGCGGCCTGCCACAACTTTTTCTGATGATCGAGCGAATGCGGCTTTTGACGGCCGGGCAGGGCACCGCGACGGCACTCGCCGCCCTGGACATAGCCGAGCGCTATGCCTGCGAACGCCGGCAAGGCGGTGCTCCGGAAAGAGCGCCCATTCCGATCATCGAACATTGCGATGTCCGTCGGCAACTGACTGTCATGGCCTGCCGGACCCAGGCTCTTCATGCCTTTGTGCTGGAACTGGCAGCCATCATCGACCTGGCGAACTTCACCGGAAACGAGGCGGAGGGCCGAGACCTGGAGGCCCTTTCGGCATGGCTTTTGCCGCTGGCCAAGAATTTCGGCGCGGAGATCGGCTTCGAGACGGCAAGTGCGGCAATCCAGATTTTGGGCGGTGCCGGTTATACGAAGGAATGGCCAGCGGAAAGGCTGCTGCGGGATTCCCGTATCCTCTCGATTTTCGAAGGAACGACGGGCATGCAGGCGTTGGATCTCCTACACCGCCGGCTGTGGAAAGACGAGGGCCGGGGGCTTCGCATACTCGCCGATAGGATACGCCAGGAGGCGGCGCGTGCCGCGGATCGCGAGGCGGCAAATCTGGCGCTGGATGTATTGAGCCGCTTGGAGGCGCTAGCAGAACATTTTTCGCGTCTTAGGACAGATCGTGGCGCCGCTGAAACCGGAGCCGATGCGTTTCTCAGGGCAGCCTGGGCTTGCGTTTTCGCGTGGATGTCGTTGCGCCTCGTTTCCCTCCTCGACAAGCCGCGTGATGAGACAGACCGGTATCTCGGCGCGATCGGCCGCTACGGCCTTCACGAGGCTGAAGTGGAGATGACCGCTGCGGAGAAGCGTTGCCAAATCCCGGCAGATTTGGCCGCTGCTCCGTGGAGTGCCCCTGATCCGTGGTCGTAATGATCGGCGACTTTGCGGGCTCAAGCTTTTACGCCGTGCGACGGTCTCCGCTTGCATAAGAGGAAGATCGAAGGCAACAAGGGTTGCGGGGCCACAAAAAAAGCCCCTGCTTTTACATGACCATTGATCAGGAGCACGGAGCAGAAATGTCGATTGAGCGTATCGAAGTTGGTCCCCGCATGAGCCAGGTCGTCATCCATGGCGATACCGTATACCTCGCCGGCATCGTCGCCGAGCGGCGCGGTGGTACGTCCGTCGCCGACCAGACAACGCAGGTGCTCCAGCGCATCGACGAGCTTTTGGCAAAGGCGGGGACGGACAAGTCGAATTTGCTTAAAGCGAATATCTGGCTCCGCGATATCGCGGACTTCGACGAGATGAATTCCGTTTGGGACAAGTGGGTATCGCCCGGCAATACGCCCGCGCGCGCCTGCGTCGAATCCCGCATGGCAGCCCCGGATGTCCTGGTGGAAGTCCAGGTCGTTGCGGTGAAGGGCTAAGCCCAGAACTTCATCCCGGAAGCGCCGGAGGCGCTATCCGGGGCCTCATCGGCTCACCGGATCATCGAGCACGGCCCCGTCCTCGTTGCCAGAGTTCAGCGCGGCTGCGTCTTCTGCGGAGGAACGGCCGCGTTTTGCTATGGCCCCGGATAAGCTTCGCTTCGGCTTCCGTGATGAAGGGTTGTGCCGCCCCTTACTCCACCGTGAACCCCTTTACGAACGGATCGCGGTCGTCCAGGAAAATGGTGTTGTAGCCGGTGATCCACGCCTGACCGGCGATGGAAGGCACGATTGCGTCGTACTCGCCCACCCTGGTTGCAGCCTCCACCTTGCCCCAGAACAGGCTGCCGATGATGCTCTCATGGACGAAGCTGTCGCCCACCGTGAGTTCGCCCTTGCCCGCCTTCTGCGCCATGCGGGCGGAGGTGCCGGTGCCGCAGGGGGAGCGGTCGATGGCCTTCTCGCCATAGAAGACGGCATTGCGCGCATCGGCCTCCGGATGCTTCGGCGCGCCGGTCCACATGACGTGGCGCAAGCCCTTGATGGTCGGGTATTCCGGATGCTGGAAGGTGTACTTGTCGTTGATCAGGCGGCGGGCCACAGGGGAGAGCTGCTGGATATCGAAGGCCGAGAACTGGCTCATGTCGCTGAAGCCCGGCTGTTGTTCGAAAATCGCATAGAAATTGCCGCCATAGGCCACGTCGAATTTGAGCGGGCCAATGCCCGGCAGGTCGATCTCAAGGTTTCTGGCGTAGAGGAAGGACGGGACGTTGGTGATCTTCACCTTCGTCACGTGTCCGGCATCGTCCATTTCGTATTCGGCCTCGATGATGCCGGCCGGCACTTCAAGCCTCAATCTGCCAGGCACCTTCGGTGTCACCAGCCCTTCCTCGATCATCACCGTCACCGTGCCGATCGTACCGTGGCCGCACATGGGCAGGCAGCCGGAGGTCTCGATAAAGAGGATTGAGCCGTCCACGTCCTCGCGGAGCGCGGGATAGAGGATCGAGCCGCTCATCACATCGTGTCCGCGCGGCTCGAACATGAGGCCGGTGCGGATCCAGTCATATTCGGCGACGAAATGCTCCCGCCTGGCATTCATCGTTTCGCCCTTGAGATCTGGACCGCCGCCCGTCACAACACGCACGGGGTTGCCACAGGTGTGGGCGTCTACGCAGAAGAAGCTTTTCTTGGCCATTCCGAACCTATTGAAAGCGGTTGATGCTGAAGGGGCTGAGGGTGGGATCTGCGCTGCCGGGTTTAAGCAGGTTTTCAACCAAACGTGCCGTGACGGCGCTGAGTGTCAGTCCGAGATGGCCGTGGCCGAATGCATAAACGATGCGGTCGTCGCCCGGATGCCGGCTGATAACGGGAAGCGAATCCGGCGTGGAGGGGCGCCGCCCCATCCACTCGGCGCCGCCTTCCTCTGGCAGCGAGGGCACATAGCGCCGCATCTTGGTGCGCATGGCCTTGGCCCTGGCAAAATTCGGGCTTGTCTCCGGCTTGGCCAGTTCCACCGCCCCGCCAACCCGCAGGCCGCCGACCAATGGCGTCGCAACGAAACCGTGGTCCGCAAAGCCGAGCGGCATGGGCAGGTTCCAGCCAAGATCGGTGAAAGTGGTGTTATAGCCGCGTTCTGTCTCGAGCAGCACCTTTGCGCCGAGGCGCCGCACCAGCTCACGCGACCAGACGCCGGCCGCCACCACCACCTTGTCGAAGGTCTCGCTGCCGGATGATGCCTGCACTTCCACGCCGGCCTCCGTCTGCCTCAAGCGTTCCGCCCGTGCGGGGATCAGCCGCCCCTTGCCCGTGGCATAAGCCTGATAATGTCTCAAGATGGCGAGCGGATCGGTTGCCGTCCAGTAGACCGGCTGGTGCACGGCACCCGCAAACGGACCTTCGAGTTGCGGTACCATTTGCCGCGCTTCCCCGGGCGTCAGCCGAGTGAAATCATAGCCGAGCGCCGTCTTCACCACCGCAGCTTCCCGCAGCGCCGCATCCACACTCGCGCCGGTATCATGCACGGAGATATAGCCGGTCTGGCGCAGGTGCCCGGTAAGGCCTGCCTGTTGGCCGAGTTCCTGGTGGTCCTTGAGGGCGCTACGCATCAGGAAGGTCAGTGCCGTGCGGGCCCTCATCCCGCGCGCCGGTGTGGCGGACGCAAGGAAGGCCAGCAGCCAGGGCGTGAGCGCCGGAACGTCTTTCCAGCGCAGTGTCAACGGACCCAGGGGATCGAGCAACCACTTCGGAACAGCGGTCAGGATGCCGGGGCTTGCAATGGGCGCGATCTCAGGAAGGGCGATCAGCGAGGCGTTCCCGGAAGAGGTTGGCAGACCGTCCGGATCAGGCTCGAAGATGGTCACTTCGTGGTCGGTGCTGATAAGGCGCGTGGCGATGGTGGCGCCTATGATGCCGGCGCCGATGACCGCGATCTTCATGGTCACGAACGGTCCAAGTTGACTGACAGGGATATCGCCGTGTCGCGGGCGATATAGTTCTGGATCTGCCGCACGATCTGGGCAGCATGCGCGGTGGCGAGCCTGTCGGCAAGATCGGCATCACCCTCTTCTATGGCCGCGACCATCTCGCTGTGCTCTTCCACATATTGGTGCGGCAGCCGGTCGTCGAACGAGGAATAATAGATGCGCAGGATGCGCCGGCCTTCGTCGAGAAGGCGGCCGAACAGACCGCTGAAATAGCTGTTGCCGCCCGCCTCCGCGATGGCCATGTGGAAGTCGCGGTTGGTCTGGATCATCGCGAGCACGTCTCTGCGCGAGACAGCCTCGGCATAGGCCGCTTCCAAGCCGCGGATGACCAGGATGTGCTCCGGTCTGCGATGCATCGCCGCCGAACGGGTGGTGACGCGATACATCAGCGTCAGCGCTTCGAAATAAGTGGGCAACTGCTGGAAATCGATCGGGGCGACGATGGTGTTCCGGTTGGGCAGGCTTCTGGCAAGACCGTCCGCGACGAGCCGCAGCAATGCCTCGCGGATCGGCGTACGTGACATCGCGAACTGCTCCGACAGCGTTGCTTCATCGAGCGGGCTGCCGGGAGGCAGCGACAGGTCGAGAATCGACTGACGGAGCCGCTCGTAAACGCTGCGCGCGCCTTGCCCGCGCACCCGGATCTCCGCCGGTGCCTCCTTTGCTCCGTCCTTCGATTTCCCAGCCGCCATGCTTTTGGTAGCCATTGATGCCAATGCCTCTATGCTGCGCTTTCCGAACTGAGTGCTCTCGAACGACGCCGACCACGATCCTCGCCGTTGAACCGTATCCGGTATGGTGAGGTCAAAGGCTTTGTCGATACTCTGTCCGATCCGCAAGTCAACCTACAGCGTATCCAAATTGTCGACAACACCATTCTTGGGAACGGCCAACGCCTGGAACATGGCCTCGTCCATGACCAGGCCCCCGCCACACGCTGACCAAGACAACGACCAGACCACCTCCGGAGCCGGCGGGGTACGGCAGCATTAAATCGCCGCGTGGGGTTGTGTTTGGATAATTGGATGTTTATAGGCGCACGCCGTAAACATCATTAATAAGAGGTAACCAATGCGATTTATTGTAGCCCTTTCGTTTATCTCCATGCTCAGCGGATCGGCCTTTGCTGCTGACGCGATCGTCCGCCGGGAAGACCCGGTTCCCGTGCCGCCCGCGGTCGCTCCCGCCGCTTCCTATGACTGGAGCGGTATTTATCTTGGTGTGGACGGCGGCTTCAAGGGATTTAGCCTCGACTTCGCGCCGAATGATCAGGCAGAAGCTGCAGGCTTTGGACGCGCTAAGGCCACTGCCAAGGGCGGATTCGTCGGCGGTTACATCGGCTACAATTACCAGATCGATAACTGGGTCATCGGAGCGGAAGGCGATGCGCAGTTCCATTTCGGTAAGGCGGATACGGATGAGATATTGAGAGAATACGCGGCTGTAGGAGAAGCGAAAGGCTTTGGTTCGCTGCGCGCCAGACTCGGCTATGCCGTGGACCGCTTCATGCCTTATGTTACCGGCGGTGTGGCCTTGGAGCACCTGAAGCTATCCACAAAGGATGGCGACAAGCTTAAGGAGGACAGCAAAACGCGCCTTGGATATACGCTTGGCGCGGGTGTTGATTATGCGATTACCGACAACTGGATCGGCAAGGTCGAGTACCAGTTCATGGACTTCGGCAAGAAATCGTATGACCTCAACATCGGATCCGCTGATTTGAGTTCGCAATCTCATACGGTGCGGATCGGCTTGTCCTACAAGTTCTAACGCTCTGAAACCGTCCCTGTGAAAAGGCGTAATGCCTTTTCACAGGTCTTTCCCGCCTGGCTATACGTTTATGTCACGCTTGTGGTGCGCGTTTATGCGTTAGATCGCCTTGTTGATGGTGTGTGCGCGATGCAGCGTCTAGAATATGATATACGTTCTGCTTGCCAAATACTATGCTGTCTTCCAGGGGAAGCCCTCGGGCCACGCCGCCGGCAATGGAGCTGGCAAGCGCGCAACCGGTGCCGCGCATGCTTACGTCAAGGCGGGGCGCCTCGAAGCGCACTGGCACGTGGCCGCGCCCCAGCAGGATATCGACTGATTTCTCCCCATCCGGCGCGTGGCCGCCCTTGACGAGCAACGCGCCGCATCCGCTTGCAAGCAGCAGGTCGCCCTGAGCGAGCGCCTCCTTCTCATTTCGCGCAGGTTCTTGATCGGTAAGCGCGGCGAGTTCCGGCCAATTGGGCGTGACGAGCCGGCAGAGCGGCAGCAGATCCAGCTTCAGCGCCGCCACGGCATCGCGCTCCAGCAACCGTCCTCCGGAGGAGGAGACGAGCACCGGATCGAGCACCACCGGGATACGATCGTGCTTCCTCAACACCGCGGCAACAGCCTCCACCGTGCCTCTCGTCGCCAGCATACCGATCTTGATCGCGCCGACCGGGCCTGCCTCCAGCGCGGCTTCCATTTGCGCGGAGACCAGCGCGGGTGTCATGGGCCCCACCGCCGCGACGCGTTCATGCGTTTGCGCGGTCACTGCCGTGATGGCGATAGAGGCGTGAACGCCGAGCCCCGTCAAAACCGCTACGTCACGAGCGATGCCGGCGCCTCCCGAAGAATCGGAGCCCGCGATGACGAGGACGCGCGGCTCGGTTCTCATGCTCTGCTCTTCTGCCGCCATGGTGTGGTTGCGGCGATCCATTCGCGCGTGCGCGCTTCCGGGTCCGAATTGCGCAATATATCTGTCACCACAGCGGCCGAATCCGCGTCCCGCTCGAACACGCCGGGGATGCGCTCCGGCGTCAGCCCGCCGATGACGACGAGCGGCAGCGGGGCGACGCGCCGCTTCCATTCGGCAATCCGCTCGAGACCCTGCGGCGCCCATTTCATTTTCTTGAGGATGGTCGGGTAGATCGGCCCGAGCGCGATGTAGTCTGGCTCGGCCGCCAGCGCCGTCGCAAGCTCGGCGTCATCATGCGTGCTTAGGCCCAGCCTCAGCCCGGCCCGCTTGATGACGGCGAGATCGGCAGTGGCTAAATCCTCTTGGCCGAGATGGACGAAATCGCAGTCCTCCTCGATGGCGAGCCGCCAGTAATCGTTGACGATGAGCTGGCAGCCATGCCGCGCGCAGATCTTCCTCGCGCGTCGGATTTCCGCCCGTAGCTCTGCCTCGTTCATCTCCTTGATGCGCAGCTGCACGAGCTTTACGCCGATCGGCACCAGCCGCTCGATCCATGCCGAGGAGTCCACGATGAGATAGAAGGGATCAAGCGTCATGAGAACACCGCTTTGCCGATGATGGGGGTGGAAGGCACGGCCATATCGCGCGGCTCGAGCGGGCCTGCTTCGAACGCGCCGCAGCCTGCTTCCACCGCCTGCGCGAAGGCTGCAGCCATCATGACCGGATCGCCGGCCTTGGCCACGGCGGTGTTGAGCAGCACTCCGTCGAAGCCCAACTCCATCACCGCTGCCGCATGGGAGGGCCGCCCGAGTCCGGCATCGACGATCAGCGGCGTGTCCGCGAAATGGGCGCGGTAAGCCCTGAGCGCGTCGATATTGACCGGCCCCTTGGCGGAGCCGATGGGGGCACACCAGGGCATCAGCACCTCGCAACCCGCCTCAATCAGCCGCTCGCCCACCACCAGATCCTCGGTCGTGTAGGGAAAGACGGCAAAGCCGTCGTCTGCAAGGATGCGCGCTGCCTCCACGAGGCCGAAAACATCCGGCTGCAGCGTATCGTGATGGCCGATCACCTCGAGCTTGATCCAGTTCGTGCCGAACACCTCGCGCGCCATCCTGGCCGTGGTCACGGCTTCCTTGACGGTGTGGCAACCCGCCGTGTTGGGCAGCACGCGCACGCCAAGCTGCCGGATCAGCGACCAGAAGCCGCCGCCCGATCCGCCATCTAGGCCTTCGCGCCGCAGGGAAACGGTCACCACACCCGCGCCCGACGCTTTCACCGCTTCCGCGAGAATGGCAGGCGAGGGGTATTGCGCCGTGCCAAGAAGCAGGCGCGAGGACAGTTCGGTGCCGTAGACGGTGAGCGGCATGGTCACCCTCCCTGCCTTGGCGTGAGGATTTCCACTCGGTCGCCTTCGGAAAGCCGGGCCCTTTCGCGCTCGCTGCCCGGCACAAATTCGGAATTGACCGCAGTCGCGAACCAGTTCCCGGCGTGGCCCAGTTCAGCCATCAACTCGGAAAGCGTTCGCGCCGTTGTCTCAAGCGCTTGCCCGTTCACGATGAGCTTCATTGCTTGCCTCGTTCAAGATGATCAGGTCGGCGGCCTGGCGCGCCAGCGCCGGCGCCAGCAGAAAACCATGGCGGTGGAAGCCGTTGATGAAGAGCGTGTCCCCACTCGTCTCGATCTTCGGCAGGTTGTCGGGAAAGGCTGGTCGGACGCCCGCCGCCGCTTCGAGAATACGCGCCTCGCCGAAGGCGGGATGCACTGTGTAGGCGGCATTGAGCAGTTCCATCATCGAGCGCGCCGTGACCGGTCCGCTGTCCGCACTCTCCACCATTGTCGCGCCGACCATGAAGCGGCCGCCGCCGCGCGGCACCACATAGACGGGAAAGCGCGGATGGATCAGCCGCACGGGCCGGGAAAGCACCACCTCCCGCGTTTCGAGATAAAGCATCTCGCCGCGCACACCGCGAAGTTCCGGGAGCGCCTCCGCCGCGGCGAAACCGGTGCAGTCCACTATACGGTCGAAAGTTTGAAGGGTCTCGGTGCAGCCGAAGAGGAAGTGCACGCCCAGAGCCTCGAGCTTGGCGTGAAGCCGCTTCAACGCCTTGCGCGGGTCAAGATGCGCTTCCGAGGCAAAGAAAAGTCCGCTGCGAAATCGTCCCGCGAAATCCCGTTCCAGTGCCTCGATCTCTTCCGCGGATAAAAGCGCGTGGCCTTCCGTCCGCGCGGCAAAGCGGCGAAGCTCCGCCGCGTCTCGAGGCGGCGCGACCACCAATGTGCCGTTGAACGCGACGAGACCGGGAAGGGTCTCTTCCCACCAGCGGGCCGAGCCTCTTCCGAGGTGGATCACATCCGCCTCCGCGCTCTCCCGCTCGCAATATGGCGCTAGCATCCCGCCGGCGAGCCAGGAAGCTCCGCCGCCGACCGCGGCGCTCTTCTCGATCACGGTAACATCCGCACCGCGCACCGCCAACTCATGAGCCGCCGCCAGCCCCGCAACGCCCGCACCTTTGACGAGGATGCGCATCAGGGCTCTCCCGCGCGGAGTTGCGGGCGAGCGACTGGGCCCGGACCCCCTCTCTTGCGATTTCTAACACTTAGCCTTCGGCTAACAGGTCGAAATCGCTTTCTCTCCCGCAAGGGGAGAGATAGGGGCCCGCACCAGCCTTGCTGCCAGTCGCCCAAGCTGAAGATTGGCAGTGGTGCAGCTGCAGGGCGGCTATCTCCCCCTTGGTGGGGGAGAAAGCAAATTCTTGGGCTTAGCGAAGCTAAGTCAGTAGAATTTGCAAGAGAGGGGGTTATCACGGCTATCCCTTATATCCCGCGCCTCATTCACCCGCCTCCACCGGTACATACAAATCCCCGCCCTCACGGAATTTCTCCGCCATCGCTGCCATGCCCTCCTTCTGCGCCTCGGCGCGGATGTCGTGCGAGATTCGCATGGAGCAGAATTTGGGGCCGCACATGGAGCAGAAATGCGCCACCTTGTGCGCTTCCTTGGGCAGGGTCTCGTCGTGCAGCGCGCGTGCCGTCTCGGGATCCAGCGAGAGGTTGAACTGGTCCTCCCATCTGAACTCGAAACGGGCGCGCGAAAGTGCGTCGTCGCGCACCTTGGCCGCCGGATGGCCCTTGGCGAGGTCCGCCGCGTGCGCCGCGATCTTGTAGGTGATGACGCCGGTCTTCACGTCGTCCCGGTCGGGCAGGCCCAGATGTTCCTTGGGCGTGACGTAGCAGAGCATGGCCGTGCCGAACCAGCCGATCATTGCTGCGCCGATCGCCGAGGTGATGTGGTCGTAGCCGGGCGCGATATCCGTCGTGAGCGGGCCGAGCGTGTAGAACGGCGCCTCGCCGCAGATCTCGAGCTGCTTGTCCATGTTCTCCTTGATCTTGTGCATGGGAACATGGCCCGGCCCCTCGATCATCACCTGGCAATCCTTGCCCCAGGCGATCTTTGTAAGCTCGCCCAGTGTCTCCAACTCGGCAAACTGCGCCGCGTCATTGGCGTCGGCGATCGAGCCGGGGCGCAGGCCGTCGCCCAGCGAGAAGGAGACGTCGTAGGCGCGGCAGATGTCGCAGATCTCCTCGAAATGCTCGTAGAGAAAGCTTTCCTTGTGGTGGGCGAGGCACCACTTGGCCATGATCGAGCCGCCGCGCGAGACGATGCCCGTCACGCGGTTCACCGTCAGCGGCACGTAGTGCAGCCGCACGCCGGCGTGGATCGTAAAATAGTCGACGCCCTGCTCGGCCTGCTCGATGAGCGTGTCGCGGAACACGTCCCACGTCAGCTCCTCGGCGATGCCACCAACCTTTTCCAGCGCCTGGTAGATCGGCACGGTGCCGATGGGCACAGGCGAGTTACGGATGATCCATTCCCGGATATTGTGGATGTTGCGGCCGGTCGAAAGGTCCATCACCGTGTCCGCTCCCCAGCGCGTCGCCCAGACCAGCTTCTCCACCTCCTCGGCCATGGAGGAGGTGACGGCGGAATTGCCGATATTGGCGTTGATCTTGGTCAAAAAGTTGCGGCCGATGATCATCGGCTCGGATTCGGGGTGGTTGATGTTGGCCGGGATGATCGCCCGCCCGCGCGCCACCTCGTCACGCACGAATTCGGGTGTCACGTAATCCGGCACTGCCGCGCCGAAACTTTCGCCGTCGCGCGCAAGCTTCTCTTTCAGCTTCTCGCGCCCGAGATTTTCGCGGATGGCGATGAACTCCATCTCCGGCGTTATTATGCCAGCCCGCGCATAGGCAAGCTGGGTGACGGCCTTGCCATCCTTGGCTTTGAGCGGCCGGTTTCGCACGGGAAACTCCGGCGTCAGCCTGTCGCCCGAAACGAAGCCGTTGTCCTCCGGTTTCACCACGCGGCCGTCATAGCGCTCCACGTCGCCGCGCGCTTCGATCCAGGCCTCGCGCAGGCGCGGCAAGCCCTGTTCGATATCGATGGTGAGGCTTGTATCCGTATAGGGCCCGGAAGAATCATAGACCGTCACCGGCGGTTCGCCCGCCGTCGGATGCACAGCGATCTCTCGCATGGGCACTCGGATCTCCGGGAAGAGCGTGCCGGGCTTGTGGATTTTACGGGAGGCGGGGAGGGGACCCGTGGTGATTTCGGGTTTGGGGTTGTTCCGGGCATCCATGGCGAGTCTCTCTGCATTCGCGTTGGAGACCCAGTTCTTGCCGAAGGAGGGGAGAGAAGCTTTCCGCTGAAACTGCATTCCTTTGGTCTGCGGGCCGGAAAGCCGTCGCACCGTCCCTACGCCAGTATGAACTGGATCAGGTTCGAAGGGTCACCGCGCTGCTTGAAGCCAGCGGTATCTCAGCCCGTTGTCCGGGCCCCCCTGGTGATGGCCGTGATCTTGCGAGGAGCGCCTACGCTTGTCAAGCCATTGCTCGATCTCCATGCCGTGCCGCTCGAGCACCGCAAAGCGTTACGAAAAAAAAGTAAGTGGGTCCAATGATTTACACGTCGTTTGCGCGTAAGTTCTCCTACCGCGCAGGAGCTACCGGCACGTTATCGATGAGGCGGACGCCGCCAAGCCATGCTGCGACGAGCAGCCGTCCCGGCCTGTCAAGTTTGGAAAGCGGTGCAAGATCCTCGTTTGCGCGCAATTCGAGATATTCGACCTGCTGATAGCCGGCCTCGAGAATCGCATTGCGCGCTTCGAGAAGGGTTTCGTCGATGGACGCGCCTTCTGTCAGGCGGCCGGCCGTCGCAAAGAGGATTTTGGCGAGCCGCGGAGCGATCAGGCGGTGCTCGGTCGAAAGGCGAACATTGCGGGAGGAAAGGGCGAGCCCGTCCTCCTCGCGCACCGTCGGACAGGCGACGATCTCGATCGGTATGTCGAGATCGCGGGCCAGCCGCCGCACCACGTGGAGCTGCTGGAGATCCTTCTCGCCGAAGAAGGCGAGGTCGGAACCAGTCTGCAGGAACAGTTTCGTCACCACTGTCGCCATACCATCGAAATGGCCCGGCCGGAATGCGCCGCAAAGGCCTTCGCTCACACCGCTGACGGAAACCGTGGTGGAAAACCCGTCCGGATACATCTCCGCCACGTCGGGCGCGTAGAGCATGTGGGCGCCGAGCGGTGCTAGCTTCCCTGCGTCTGCCTCCTCAGTGCGCGGATAGGCTGCGAGGTCGGCGGCGTTGTTGAACTGCTTCGGATTGACGAATAATGTGACGATCACGCGGTCGGCCCTGCCCAGGGCGGTTCGTACCAGGCTCAAATGCCCCTCGTGCAGCGCCCCCATGGTCGGCACCACGCCTACGCGAAACCCCTGCCTTCGCCAGGCAGACACCTCGGCACGCAACTCCCTCACGGTGCGGACGATCGGGACGCTCATGCCGCCTCGCCCCCTTTCACCGGCTTCGGGGCGCTGCCGAAGACGTGTTCCGGCCCCGGGAAGCGGCGTTCCCGCACATCACGGGCATAAGCGGACACCGCGGCGTCCGCCGCTTCCGCCAACTCCGCATATCGCTTGACGAATTTCGGGCGGAAATCGGTGAACATGCCCAACACGTCGTCCACCACCAGCACCTGCCCATCGCAGGCGGACGAAGCACCGATGCCGATGGTCGGGATCGGGATCTCCTTGGTAATCCTGACGGCAAGCTCTTCCGGCACTTTCTCCAGCACCACCGAAAAAGCACCCGCTTCGGCGACCGCGCGCGCGTCGCGCAGCACCCGCTCGGCATCCGCCCCGCGGCCCTGGACCTGGTAGCCGCCGAAGGCGTTCACCGCCTGCGGCGTCAAGCCGACATGGGCCATCACCGGCACGCCACGCGCGACCAGGAAGCGGATCGTTTCCGCCATGCTCTCGCCGCCCTCGAGCTTGATAGCTGCGCAGCCGGTCTCGGCCATGACGCGAGCGCCATTGCGAAAGGCCTGTTCCGGGCCCTCCTCGTAGGAGCCGAAGGGCATATCGACCACCATCAGCGCCTTTTCCAGCCCGCGGCGCACCGCCTTTCCGTGCATGATCATCATGTCGAGCGTCACGCCAAGCGTGGAAGGAAGCCCGTGCAGCACCATGCCGACGCTGTCACCCACGAGGACCAAATCGCAGTGCGGGTCGAGGAGCCGGGCGATCGGTGTCGTATAGGCGGTGAGACAGACAATGGGCGTTTTGCCCTTGGCTGCCCTGATCTCCGGCGGTGTTATCGATCTCGTTCCTCCGGTTGCGCTCATGACATCATCCTCCAGAGGCAACTGCTGGTGCCGGCTCATTTCGCATAGTTTTGTGCAGTTGCGAAGAAAAATTTGCGGTGCACAGGCTCTGATCGTTCCCGCATCCAGGTCGGTGTTCCGCCGGGCCCGTTCTGCTGCTACATGCTGGTTATTGACTCGTTCGGACGGAGCAGGACCCAACAGAGCCAATGAACGCCACGCAGGATCCCCACCAGCGCCACGAAGTGAAGGTCGATCTGATCGCGGTCGTCGCCGCAGTCATCGGCAATCGGCCGTGCGCGCTCACCATCCAGCAGGGGCGCGCCTTGCCTTCGGGCCCGTTTGAACTCGGACATCGCTCGCTCCAGGCGGGGCTGCGCGACTGGGTGGAGCAGCAGACCGGACATCGCCTGGGCTATATCGAGCAACTCTACACCTTCGCCGATCGTGACCGTCTGGCCGACGAGCTTACCCGCGCCATCTCGATCAGCTATCTCGGCTTGACGCATGACGAGCGGAGGGAAGGGCAAGCCCCGCGCGATTGGCGCAGCTGGTACGACTATTTTCCCTGGGAGGATCATCGCGACGGGGCGCCGGAAATCGTCGAGAGTCTGATCCTGCCGAGGCTCGCAGCCTGGGCGGAGGAGGTCGAAGGAGAGCCGCGCGAGGACCGGTGCCAGCGGGCGGCGATCGCCTTCGGGCTCGACGGCCGCTCGTGGAATGAGGAATTGGTGCTGCAGCGCTACGAATTGCTCTATGAGGCAGGCTTGGTCGAGGAAGCGCTCAGGAAGAGGGGAGAGGACGCGACCGCTCCCATTCCCGGCCGCTCCATGATCGCGGACCACCGCCGCATCCTTGCCACGGGCATTGCGCGGCTGCGCACCAAGATCAAATACCGGCCGGTGGTGTTCGAACTCATGCCTCCCGTCTTCACGCTCCTGCAGTTGCAACAGGCCGTCGAAGCGCTTTCGGGCCGCTTGGTGCACAAGCAGAATTTCCGCCGCCTGATTGAGCAGCAGGAACTCGTGGAGGAGACGGGCGAAACCAGCTCCGAAACGGGTGGGCGCCCTGCAAAGCTCTTCCGCTTCCGCCCGGCCGTGCTGATGGAACGCACCGCCGCGGGCACAAAATTACCCGTCATACGGGCTTGACAGGGCTTATGCTCAGAGTAAGCATATGTACCATATGCTCATTAGGAGCATAACGGAGGCCCGCTCATGCTCGATATTCCCCACCGTACGGACGCGCTCTACGAAAAGGTGAAGCGGGTGATCCCGCCGGTCGAGTGGCCCGCATTTACGGAGGATATAGAGGCCATTCTAGACCTCAAGCGCCGTCGCAACGCCGTCGTTCTCGCGCACAACTACCAGACGCCGGAAATCTTCCACTGCGTTGCCGATATCGTCGGCGACAGCCTGGCGCTCGCCCGCGAAGCGGTCAACACGGATGCCGATGTCATCGTGCTTGCTGGCGTCCATTTCATGGCCGAGACCGCAAAGCTCCTCAATCCGGGGAAAACGGTTCTGATCCCGGACATGGGCGCGGGATGCTCGCTCGCCGATTCGATCACGGCGGAAGAAGTGCGCCTGATGCGCCGGCACTATCCGGGCGTTCCGGTCATCACTTACGTCAACACGTCGGCGGCGGTGAAGGCGGAGTCCGACATCTGCTGTACCTCGGGCAATGCGCGCGCGGTCGTGGAATCGCTCGGCGTACCCCGCGTGATCATGATCCCGGACGAATACCTCGCGAAGAATGTCGCGGCGGAAACCGATGTCGAGATCATCGCCTGGAAAGGTCATTGCGAGGTGCATGAGCGCTTCACCGCAGCGGATATCCACGAATTGCGGGAGGCCAACCCCGGCGTGGTTGTACTCGCGCATCCCGAGTGTCCGCCGGAAGTGATCACGGTGTCTGACTTTTCCGGCTCTACCGCCGCAATGTCGGATTATGTGGGCCGGGAGAAGCCGCAACGCGTTGTGCTGATGACTGAATGCTCCATGAGCGACAATGTCGCCGTGGCCCATCCAGATGTCGAGTTCGTCCGGCCCTGCAATCTCTGCCCGCATATGAAGCGCATCACACTCGGCAACATCCGCAAGGCATTGGAAGAGAATCGCCACGCAGTGACGGTCGATGCGGAAGTGGCGGAGCGGGCGCGGCTTGCGGTCGAGCGGATGCTTGCGGTCAGATGAAGGGCACCGATCTTCGCGATCTCGCCGGCCGGCCCGTGGTCATCGGTGCCGGCCTGGCCGGGCTTGCAACCGCGCTTCACCTTTCGCCCGAACCCGTGGTGGTGCTCTCCAAGGCGCCTCTCGGGCGGGAGGCATCGAGCGGCTGGGCCCAGGGCGGGATCGCTGCAGCCATAGGCCCGGACGACGATCCCGAGCTTCATCTGGCTGATACGCTGGCGGCCGGGGACGGTCTCTGCGATCCGCAGATCGTGGGCAGGATCGTCCGCGCGGCTCCGCAGGCAGTCGAAGACCTGATGCGCTTCGGCGTGCGGTTCGACGTGACGGCGGATGACACATTGCTCCTCGGGCTGGAAGCCGCCCACAGCCGCCGCCGCATTGTCCATGCGGGTGGGGACGCCACCGGGCGCGAGATCATGCGCGCGCTTGTGGAGGCCGTGCGCCGCACCCCTTCCATTACCGTCCTGGAAGGTTTTGAGGCGCGGCGGCTCCTCACGGATGAGATCGGCGTTTCCGGTATCATCGCCACCGGCCCCGCCGGTGCCGTGCTTCTTTCCACCGGCCGCGTCGTCATCGCCACCGGCAGCATAGGCGGCTTGTACACTGACACCACGACCCCACTGGGCTCTATCGGCCAGGGTCTGGCGCTTGCTGCCCGTGCCGGCGCCGAACTTCGTGACCTGGAGTTCGTGCAGTTCCATCCAACCGCGCTGGATGGCCCCGCCCGCCCTATGAGCCTCATCAGTGAGGCCGTGCGTGGGGAGGGCGCGATCTTGATCGACGAGACCGGTCGCCGCATTCTTCAAGGCACTCCAGGTGCGGAGCTTGCACCGCGCGACGTAGTGGCGCGTGCTGTCGCGCGGCATCTCGCGGAAGGGCATCGCGTCTATCTCGACGCGCGGAAGGCGCTCGGAACCCGCTTCGCTCGGCGTTTTCCAGGCATCGACGCTTCCTGCAAGGCCGTGCGCATCGATCCTGCGGGGGAGCCGATCCCGATCCGGCCCGCCGTCCATTATCATATGGGCGGCATCGCAGTGGACGGCGAAGGACGCAGCTCCGTTTCCGGCCTCTGGGCCTGCGGCGAAGCAGCTGCCACAGGGCTGCATGGCGCCAACCGTCTCGCCAGCAATTCGCTCATCGAGGCCGCCATCTGCGGTCGTTGGGTTGCGGAGAGCATTGCAGGCACCGTCGATCATACGCACCCCAGGCCGGTCTTCTTCCCCACGCCGGGGAAAGTCGATGCCTCGACCGTGCGCCCGATCATCTCCCGCCCATTGGGCGTGGTCCGGGACGGGGATGGTATGCGAGCTGCGGTTTCAGCGCTTCTGCCTCTTGCAGAAGGCGATGGCCCCGCCTCCGATCCCGCGGCGGTTGCCCTGATGATGGCTGTCTCCGCCCTTTCGCGCGAGGAAAGCCGGGGCGCGCATTTCCGCTCCGACTTCCCGGGGCGGAGCGAGCGCGCACTGCATGCGCGCCTCACGCTCGAGCAAGCCTTCGAGGCTGCACGAAATCTAGCTTCTGAAACGTCCCTGCCTTTTGCACGGAGCGCATAATGAACACTCCTCCGCTTCCCACGGTCATGTTTGAGTCGCTGGTGCGCGCCACGCTGTTGGAGGATCTCGGCCGTGCCGGCGATCTCACGACGGATGCCGTCGTGCCGGCCGGCCTCGATGCCGAACTGACGCTCACCGCCCGGCAGCGGGGCGTGGTCGCAGGGCTTGACGTCGCGGCACTCGCCTTCCGCCTCATCGATCCGGCGATCTCGGTCAAGGTCGAGAGACCGGACGGCAGTGCGGTTCTTCCGGGCGATGTGATCGCCAGCGTCAGCGGCCCGGCACGGGGCCTGCTGACGGCCGAGCGCACGGCGCTCAATTTCCTCTGCCACTTGAGCGGCATTGCCACGGCGACTGCCTCGATCGTCGAGGTCATCAAGGGCCACAAGGCGCAGATCGTCTGCACGCGCAAGACGACGCCCGGGCTTCGCGCGCTCGAAAAATACGCAGTGCGGGCCGGCGGCGGATCGAACCATCGTTTCGGGCTGGACGATGCTATTCTTATCAAGGACAACCACATCGCCATTGCCGGTGGCATCCGTCCGGCAATAGAGCGGGCGCGGGCGCATGCGGGCCATATGGTCAAGATCGAGGTGGAGGTGGACACGCTTGCCCAACTCCAGGAAGTGCTTTCCCTCGGAGCCGACGCGGTCTTGCTCGACAACATGTCGCCCGAGCAGCTTGCCCGAGCGGTGGAGATCACCGGCGGCCGCGCCATCACGGAAGCTTCAGGCCGGGTTACGCGAGGAACTGCACCCGCCATCGCTGCCTCAGGCGTCGACCTTATCTCCGTTGGCTGGATCACCCATAGCTCGCCCGTGCTGGATATCGGCTTGGACTATCGGGCCTGATTCTAGAGGGTCGAAGCAGAGACGTAGCTGCCAAATCTTTACTCTGTCTCTCCCGGCAATTTGGTGTCTTCGTCCAATGTGTCTCGAACCCACAGCTTTTTTACGGTGACGAAGACGACGACCAGCAGCGGCGTCGCGAAGAGAATGCCGAGCGGCCCGAACAGCAGGCCAAAACCGATTATGGCGAAGATGGTCAGCGCGGGGGGAAGCCGCACCATCCGGTGCTGGATGAGCGGCATGATCAGATTGCCTTCCAACTGCTGGATGACGAGATAAAGCAGTGCCACCCATGCGGCGGTGACGGGACTTTCCGCCAGCGCCAGTGCTACCGCAGGCACAGCGCCGAGGATCGGGCCTATCACCGGCACGAACTCTAGAAGCCCTGCGATCACCCCTAGAGCCAGGGCGGAAGGAATGCCGAGCAGCCATAGCCCTGCGGCAGAAGCCGCTCCCACGAGGAACATGCTTAGGAGCTGACCGAGCAGCCACAGACGCAGGGCGTTGTAGAGGACATCCAGCGTTTCGGCGGCTTCGCGGCGCGCGCGCCTTGGGAACAGGAGGAAGAAGCCGCGACGGTAGCTTCTGGGATCGGCAGCGAGATAGATGCCGGCTACCATGACAAGCAGGAGATTGGCGAGGCTGCCGAAAAGCGTCGTGGAGAGGCCGGCGACATTCGATATCAGGGATGTGCGTTCGATGGATTGCTGGATCTGTTCGACAAGCTTGTCCTCCAGATTTTCCACGCCGAAGCGGTCTTCAAGGGCATGGATCAGATCCGGCGCCCGCTCGAACAGCTGGGCAAACTGGGTTTGTATCTGCGAGCCGAGCAGGATGGCGAACCCGGCCATGAATGCGGCGATCGCGATGGTCGCCGCCGCAAGGGACGTTCCGGAACGAAGCGGTGTGTATCGTTCGATAAGGGCGGAGAAGGACCTCACCAGCACAGCCACGAGGATGGAGCCGAAGGCGAGCAGCAACAGGTTGGAAAGCTTCCATACCAGCAATCCTGCGGCGATGACGGCTGCGGCCAGAAGAAAAAGGCGAAAAAAGAAGGCCCACCGGACCGGCGCGCCCTCGGGATGCAGATCGGAGCTGGCATCCTGCTTCATGCCCTTATCCACCCATTGGAAACCAACAGGTAACGGCCTCGGAAAAGCCAGGTTCCGAACGAGTGGTCTGACACGGAGGGGCATGCTTCCATTGGGTCGCATGAGGCTAGTGCAAGTTATTGAAATCCACACACAGTGCTTCCGCAAAGCCATTTCCGTTCTGGGCTTGCGCTGGCTGCGATCCGCAGCGAAGATTCTGCATATGAAGTTATGACTGGCGCGCAGAAAGCCATTGACAGCCCGGCGGAGCCGGGCGCCAAATTCTGCCGACGCCGCTCGCCTGCCTAGCCAAAAGGGGCACTGTGGGCGGCCGGAGGCGACAGTTATAAGAGAGGAGGAGATTGAACCGGCTACATTGACCTGGCCGGCGCGATCTTCGCGTCAGAAGCCGAAGTCGCTGCTTGGTGTGCTCGCGCTTTACGCGGTCGCGCCAGGTGCCGGGCGGGAGGCCCGGTTCGCGGAACCTTCGGCAGAGCACCATGGAGGGAGGAAACCCATGCAACGTCGTTCCATTCTCAAGGCAGCCGTCATTGGCACGATAGCGCTCGGCACGGGGATTTCGGTTCCTGCCGTCGCGCAGGACAAGAAATTCACAATCGCCCTTATTCCGGGGCTCACCACGGACGCCTTCTACATCACCATGCACAAGGGGGCGCAGGCTGCCGCCGACGCGCTGGGCGTCGAGCTGATGTTCCAGGGCGCGCCCGAGTTCAACCCGACGCTGCAGGTCCCGGTGCTCGATGCCGTGATCGCGCGCAACCCAGACGCGATCCTGATCGCCCCGACGGACACCAATCAGCTCATCGAACCATTGCGCAAGGCGCATGACGCCGGCATCCCGATCATCACGGTCGACACTTTCATCGGCAACGGTCAGTACCAGACGGGTGGCGGCGAGGCCGATTTCCCGCTCGCCTATATCGCCTCCGACAACATCCTTGGCGGCCGCATGGCTGCTCGCGCCTTGGGAGAGGCGATCGGCGGGGAGGGCAAAGTCTATGTCTCGAACGTAAAGCCCGGCATCTCCACCACCGACCAGCGCGAGGAAGGCTTCAAGCTGGAGATGAAGGAGAAATACCCCAACATCGAGGTGCTGGAGACGCAGTTCAACCAGAACGATGCCAACAACGCCGCTTCTCAGCTTCAGGCGATGTTTGCGCGCAATTCCGACCTGAAGGGGGTGTTCGGCGCCAATCTCTTCTCCGCGCTCGGCGCGGCAAACGGCGTGCAGCAGGCGGGCCAGAGCGGCAACATCAAGGTCGTGGCCTTCGATGCGCCGAAATCCATCGTCGACAATATCAATTCCGGCCTTGTGGATGTGGCGATCGCGCAGCATCCGGCGGAGATCGGCTATTTCGGCGTGGTTTCGGCCTTCGCACACCTCACGGGCCAGTCCATCCCCACGCTGATCGGCACTGGCTTCACAGTGATCGACAAGTCGAACGTCTCAGATCCGGAAATAGCCAAATACGTCTATTCCGATTGATCATGGCAATGGGCGGCCCGGCTTGCCGGGCCCCGGCTCGCTGACACGCCAGACCGGAAGACGGCATGAGTTCCACAGAAGACGTCCAGAAAACCGGCCCTCAGGCTGCCCCCCGCGATCACGTCGCGCCGCCGGCCGATCATTCCGAGCGGGCTAAGACGCTCGTGCAGCGGATTGCCGATCTGAGGGCATGGCTGTTTCTCGCAGCACTCGTCCTCGCCTTCGAGATATGGGCCCGCTACGATTTCGACGGCACTTTCATCCTCAATCCCTATAACCTGCAGTCGATCGCGATCTTTGCCGTGGCGCCCCTCCTGCTTGCGAGCGGCCAGACCTTCGTCATCATCTCCGGCGGCATCGATCTTTCGCTCGGCTTCATCATGGGGCTTGCGGCTGTCGTCGCCGCCCATGTGGTGAACTGGACAACCCCTTCGCTCGGCATGCCGCTTGCCGTGCTCGCCGGCGCGCTTGCGGGCGTCGCCATTGCCGGCGTACCCGGCCTCATCAACGGGCTGCTGGTGGCGCGGCTGCGCGTGCCGCCCTTCATCGGTACGCTCGGCATGTTCGGCGTCGCGCGCGGCGTCGCCTTTCTCCTCGCCGGCGGAACCGTGGTGCCCGTACAGGGCAATTCCTTCTTCTCCACGCTCGGCAATGGCCGCTTCCATGGCGTACCCTATATCGTCATCGTCACGATCGTCTTCGTGCTCCTCATGCACTACCTCCTCACACAGACGAGGTTCGGCCAGCACAATTACGCGATCGGCGCCAATGTGCAGGCGGCGCGCCGCGCGGGCATCAACATCAAGTCGCATCTGACGCGCCTTTATGTCCTCTCGGGCATCTGCGCGGGACTTGCGGGCGTGCTTTATTCCGCCCGGTTCAATGCAGGCGCTGCCCAAGCCGGTGAGCCGCTGCTCCTCGACAGCGTCGCGGCGGTGGTGATCGGCGGGGCGAGCCTTTTCGGCGGGTCCGGCACGATCTTCGGCACGGTCGCCGGCGCGCTCGTCATCGCCGTCATCCAATACGGGCTCGTTTTCATCAATGTGGAGCCGTTCTGGCAATTCATCAGCGTCGGCGTGGTCATCATCATCTCCGTGCTGATCGACCAGGCGCAGCGCCGCTTCAGCGGAGGGCGGGTCGATGAGTAGCGCCGCGCAGGAACCGCCCATCCTCGAAGTCCGCAACCTCTCCAAGCATTTCGGCGCCATCCGCGCCCTGAACGACCTCTCCATGTCCGTGCACCGGGGCGAAGTGGTCGCGCTTGCCGGAGACAATGGCGCGGGCAAGACCACTCTGATCAAGACCATCTCCGGCGTCTTCCGGCCAAGCTCCGGCGAAATCTTCCTGAATGGCCAGCCGGTCACCTTCACCACCCCGCAGGAGGCGCGCGACAGGGGCATCGAAACGATCTACCAGGACCTGGCGCTCGCCGATAATCTTTCGATCGGTGCCAATATCTTCTTGGGCCGCGAGCCCATGAAGAGGCTCTTCGGCTTCGTCCCGATACTGGACCGCAAGGCAATGGCCGACGCTGCACGCGCCACCATGGCGCGGCTCGATTTCCATGTGAGCCGCCTCGAAGCGCCGGTCTCCAACTTTTCCGGCGGGCAGCGGCAGGCGGTGGCGATCGGGCGCGCCGTCTATTGGGACGCGCAGATTCTTATCATGGACGAGCCGACCGCAGCGCTCGGTGTGCCGGAACAGCGCAAGGTGATCGCTCTTATCCACCAGCTCAAGGCGGAAGGCCGCGGCGTAATCTTCATCTCGCACAATCTGCAGGACATCTTCGCCGTCGCCGACCGGATCATCGTGCTGCGGCGCGGCGTTATGGCGGGGGAGCGCCGCATCTCCGAAACCACCCATGACGAGGTGGTGAAGCTGATGGTGGGCGGTCGGTGAAGGTTGGTTACGGGCCACGCTCAACCCGGCAAGATGGACCCGCGTCACAGGGGGCCCTGTCGCCTTGCCGCAGCCTTCTTTTGTCCAGGGAAAGAGGGTTGGACAAGACGGAAAAGAGGGGCGACGATCTTGGCGCGCCGACGATTAAGGTCTACGGCAGGCGGGATTGGGTTGAATGCCGTTTCGCTCAGCCCCACCGCGATCCGCTTGCGCAAGCTTCGGCCGACGGAGCCAGATCATCGGGACTCGGAAGCCGTCGGACGCGAGAGGCGGCCTGCCTCCGCAAAGCTTCTTGTATACGCTTCGGGCCGCGGGTTGACCTCGACCAGCAACGGCAATCTGGCGGGCGCGGATGCCACTGGCCGCTGCCAATTGAAAACGCTTAACTTGAGAAACTTAACTTGAGAAAGAAGTGACTTTAGGTGCAAGAACAAGAAGACAAGAGTGAAGAACTGCGCAGTCGGGAACCGGTGCGCATCGGCGCGATCGGCGAGCTCCTCGTGGAGTTCGTCGCTGCCGAAAAGAACACGAGACACCTTCAGCCCACCGACTATCGCGGCCCGTTTCCCTCCGGAGCCCCCGGAATCTTCATAGATCAGGCTGCCCGCGCGGGTGCCAGCACGATTTTTGCCGGCGCAGTCGGTGACGATCCTTTCGGCACCGTCATCAGGGAGCGCCTTTCCTCCGCCGGCGTCGACGGGCGGCTGATCAGGACAATGTCCGGCATCCCGACCGGGTCGGCCTTCGTCGCCTATAATAATGATGGCAGCCGCGATTTCGTGTTCAACATCGCCCATTCCGCGGCGGCGCGCTTGCCGGAAGCGGAAGAATGCCTGGCCGCACTGGAAGCGTTCGGAGTCGAGGTCTTTCATGTTTCCGGCTCGGCGCTGGCCGACCCGGCCATGCGCAGAGTGACGCTCGCCATCTGCCGTGCCCTGGCGCTCCATGGCACTGCCATTTCGCTTGACCCCAATATTCGCAGCGAACTCCTGATCGAGAGCGGCTATGTCGATGCGGTGCGTGAACTGATGGCGCTCGCAAGCTTCGTCCTGCCAAGCGAGACGGATGCTGAATTCCTGTTTCTCGGCCAGGATTTTCCGGCCTATGCCGGACGGCTTCTTGCAGAAGGTAAGCAGGCCGTCGTTCTGAAACGCGGTGAAAAGGGGTGCATCGGTGCCGCTCGCGGAGGCGAAATGATTGTGCTTCCTGCGCATCCGGTAGAGATTGTCGACCCGACCGGAGCGGGCGATTGCTTCTGTGCCACGTTTGTCACGCTTTTTGCCGGCGGGCGAAGCCTGAGCGACGCGCTCGCCTATGCTAACGCGGCGGGCGCCCTCGCGGTGGGCAAGCTCGGTCCCATGGAGGGGAATTCCAGCCTGGCGGAAATCCAGGCACTGTTGGAGAGTGGATGAGCGCCCTCGAAGAAATCGTTGCGGACAACCGGGCAGGAAAGCAGCGCGCTATTCCGTCCTGGTGCACTGCGCATCCGGAGACCCTTCGGGCTATTCTCTCGACCTACAGGGAAGATGACGCGCCGGTGCTGATCGAGGCGACCTCTAATCAAGTCAATCAGCACGGTGGCTATACGGGCATGACGCCTGCCGGCTTCCGCGCCTTCGTGGAAGACCTTGCGGGGCAGGAGCAAATCGATCCGGACCGCATCATCCTGGGCAGCGATCATCTCGGCCCCAATCCATGGAAGGACGAGCCTGCCGAGAGCGCGATGGAAAAGGCCGGCGCCATGGTGGACGCCTATGTACGCGCGGGCTTCACAAAGATTCATCTCGACGCCTCCATGGCCTGTGCCGACGATGGCCTGCTGAAGGAGGAAACCATGGCTGCCCGCGCTGCCGATCTCTGCACGATTTCGGAGAAAGCGGCAGCGGGAAGGTCGCTCTCCTACGTGATCGGAACCGAAGTCCCGATACCCGGCGGCGAGACGGAGACGCTGGAGGGCCTTGCCGTGACCGAGCCGCAAGCCGCGCGACATACGCTAGAGCTTCACCGGCAGGCTTTCGCCGCGCGCGGCCTTGAAGAGGCTTTCGGGCGTGTCATCGGGCTCGTCGTGCAACCGGGTGTCGATTTCGGCAACGACCAGGTTTTTCCCTTCGACCCGGCAAAAGCCGTGGCGCTTTCCTCATCCATTGGCGGCCTTCCTCACCTCGCGTTCGAGGCACATTCCACGGACTATCAGAGCGAAGATGCACTTTCCGCCCTTGTCGGCACGCATTTCGCCGTCCTCAAAGTCGGGCCGGAACTCACTTTCGCGTACCGGCAGGCCATCTTTGCCTTGGCGTGGGTCGAGGCGGAGCTTGGCGTTCCCGAGCCCTCCCGTCTGATCGAAGTCGTAATCGAGGAGATGAGAAGCGATCCGCGCTATTGGCGGGCTTATGTAAATCCCGGTAGCGGCGAGGAACGAATGATGCTCTACGGCCTGTCGGACCGCATCCGCTATTACTGGCCGCGCCCGTCCATCCAGCAGGCTCTTGCCAGACTGCGCGCGAACCTTGCCACGCATTCTCCCGAGCCTGGCTTGCTCGCGCAGGCTACCGGCCGCTCCGTCGACACGCTTCCCTCCGGCGGCAACCTGACGAACGCGACCGTACGACTCATGGTCGGCCAAGTCGTCGCGAAATACCGGCGTGCGGCGGGCGCATAGGCCTTACGAACAGATCCCACAACGCCCCGCTCTCTGACGGACGGGGGGGGCTCTCTCCTCCGCCCTTGCCTTATCGTGATCGTCGCCTACCATGGGAACCCTGCGTTCGCTTTGAAGGTTCCGCATACTGCCGAAGAGAGGATACGCCGTATGTCACGCAAGACGATCCCCCTCCTGATTGCCCTTACCGTTCCTTTGCTCACCTCCTGCGCGTGGGCACAAGGCGTGCGCTCAAGCCTGGACAGCGAGAGCGGCCCGCTTCGCGTAGAGACAATCGCCGACGGACTCTCCGGCCCCTGGGGCGCCGCATTCATGCCCGACGGCTCCATGCTGGTGACGGAGCGCAGCGGAACCCTTCGCAGGGTAAGCCTGGAAGGAGAGGTTTCGGATCCGATCCGGGGCACGCCGGAAGTCGTTGCACAGGGGCAGGGTGGTCTGCTCGATGTGGCGCTGGACCCGCAATTTGAGCAGAATCGCCTCGTTTATCTTTCCTTCTCCGAAGGGCGTGGAGACGGGGCCGGAACTTCGGCAGGCAGGGGCCGACTCAACGAGGATGCCACGGCGCTCGAGGATTTCGAGGTCATTTTCCGGCAGGAGCCGGCAGTGTCTGGCGGAAACCATTTCGGTTCAAGGCTTGCGTTTTCGCCTGACGGCCACCTGTTCGTCACCATGGGCGACCGCTTCAACCATATGCAGGAAGCGCAGAACGTGACGAACCATCTGGGCAAGGTCGTGCGCATCAATCCCGATGGTTCGATCCCTCAGGACAACCCCTTTGTCGGGCGAGAGGGTGCAGACGAGATCTGGTCCTATGGGCACCGCAATGTCCAAGGTGCTGCCATCCATCCGGAGACCGGCGAGCTGTGGATTTCAGAGCTTGGCCCGCGCGGCGGCGACGAGGTCAACATCTCCAGGGCAGGCCAGAATTATGGATGGCCCCTCGTCAGCCATGGTCGCCACTATTCGGGTGAAGCCATCCCCGATCCGTCGACCCAGCCGGATTTTGTCGACGCGGTCTATTCCTGGAATCCCGTAATCTCGCCGTCAGGCATTGCCTTCGTGACCAGTGACGCCTTCCCGGATTGGCGGGGCGACCTGTTGCTCGCGGGTCTTTCTTCCCAGGCGATCGTCCGCCTCGATCTGGATGGCGAAAGAGCAGTCGGCGAAGAGCGCATCGATATGGGCGCACGCATCAGGGACGTGCTCTTTGGCCCCGATGGCCAACTCTATGCGCTCACGGACGGAGAGGGCGGGGCGGTGATACGGATCTCCCGGCAGGAAGGCTGAGAGGCTTCAAAGCCGCCGCTCCAGCCGGTTCGTCAGGTGCAAGGATACGAGGATGATCGCCACCCCGAGGATCGTGCTCCACTGGGGTATTTCGTCAAAGATGAAATAGCCGGTGGCGGTTGCGAATACGAGCGAGAGATAGCTGAGCGGTGCCAGAAAATTGGCCGGCGCGGACTGGTAGGCGCGCAGGTAGCAGTATTGGCCGATCTGGGCGAGGATTCCGATGGCGAGCAGTGTCGGCCAGTCGGCAGACGCAACCGGCTTCCAGGAGAGGCCAGCGGGCAGAGCGGTTACCACGCTCAGGCCTACCGAATAGAACACCATCAGAACCCCGGTGTTCTCGTCCTTCAGCGCGCGGATCTGCACTGAAGCCAGCGATCCGAAGAGGATGGAAGCGAAAAGGGCGATCAGGCCGGCATTCATGACGACACTTCCAGGCGCCACCATGATGAGCACGCCGATAAAGCCGACCGCCGTTCCTATCCAGCGGATGGCCTTTACCGTCTCACCCAGGAGGAGCACGGCGAAGATCATCACGACAAAGGGGCGGGTGAAGCCGACTGCGGTAACGAAGGCCAGAGGCAGCGCGGTGAGTGCGATGAAATTGCTGGTGAGCGCCATCGCGTTGCAGCCGACGCGAAAGAGGTGGCGGCCGAGCCGGCGCGTGCCCAGGATCTCGCGCCGGTAACACAGGGCGAGCGGGAGGATGGTCACCAGCCCGATCAGCGATCGGATGAAGACGAGCTGGACTGCCGGATAGGTGGCGCCCTCGATCTTGACGAGGGCGCTCATCGCGGAAATGAGCGCCATGTCCGTCAGGAGCCATGCGACGGCAATACGGTTGCTCGCCCCTTCTCCCGTGGACATGATGCTCAAGCCGGCTGCACCAGATTTGCCATCAATCGAAACGCGCCGGGAACGAGCTTGCCGAGCTGGTGATGCAGCACGAGGCTGGTATGGGTGTGTCTGCCCTTGCCGATGCGGGCCGAGATGAGCGCGCCCTTGAGCGGTGCCTCGCCCGCATCGTGCATGGCCAGCAGCGGTTCGTAGGCATCATCCCACGAGGAAGCGAAGTAGAGCCCGCGCTCCTTGTCCCAGCCCGCGAAATCCTCGGCCGTGATCCTGTTCGGCCCCGTAAGCAGCGGATGATCCGGCGCGAGCAGTTCGACCGGCGAAGCAGGATCGGTTACCCGCCAGCGCAGTGAGGGCGAGCCGATCACGATACGGCGCGGCGGCGTCTTGACCGGCGACCAACCATCGGAGGGCCGATGGTAAAGCGTCACCAGATGGCCGCCAGCCTCCACCCATTCGTGCAACCGCTCCGTTGCAGCCGCCAGATCCGGTCGCAGGCCGAAGGTGAAGATGCCGACCACGATCGTGGTGAAGCCGGAGAGGTCGCCTCCCAGTGCCGCGGGGTCGAGCATGGTGACATCAATCCCCATGCGCCGGAGCCAGGTCCCAACATGGTCGGCACCTCCGCCCACATAGCCGACGCGCGCACCTTTAGGCAGCTTCAGATCAAGCACCAGAATGTCGAGGTTTTGCGGCTCAATGAAGCGGACCCGGCCGATATGTGGATAAGCGATCGGCGTCTGGCGATAGGCCTGCGCGCCTTCCACCATGGCGGGTAGCGTGTATCGTCCCGGCCGAATGTCGGGAGACACGGTGACCTCGAAGCCCTCGTCTTCGGGTCGGACATCGACGCCGGAAACGCTGGACAGGTTGAGTTCCGCCTTTGGTCCTTCGATACGGGCGTCGATATGGACAGGTCCCGGAAACGAACCGGTCGAAACCACCAGCGCTTGAGGAGACAAAGCAACGGAGTGGGCCGGGACGACGGCTACCGGTTCCTCCGGATCGACGAAGATCTCCGCCTTGCGCCCTCCAATCTCCGCACTGAGCTTGGCGCGGATCGAGCAGCCTCCGAGCAGGCTCGAGAAAGCCGGCGGGTAGAGGTTCGCAACCGGAGCGTCCTTTGATATTTTGAGGCGGAATGTTGTGACCGACTTCTCCCGAGTGACTTCCTCCTCGGAAGCCCATGCCGGCAGGACGGGGATTATTTTAACGGGAGAACCTGCCTCGTTCGAGCTGCTATGGATGCGCAGAAGCGCAGTTCCGCCCGGCGTCAGCGTTGCGGGCTCGATCCATGCCGTTGCCGTGATTCCCGCCGCAGTGGCAAGCGCAGCATCGATCTCCGTGAGCTTTCTTTCGAGACGGTGGCCGAATCGCTCTTTTTCTCCCGGCGAGAGCCGGTTCTGGGCCAGTTCGATATGGCTGGAGGCGGCGGTAAGCGCCTCGATGATTTCCTTTCGTTGCGGGAAGGCGGAAAGGGCCGTTTCAATGCAGCCATGAGCGGCCTCGAGCAGAGCGGCGACCTGCCTGTCCAAGCCGGCGGCAAGATCGGCAAGGGTCGCGGGGAGGCGGTCGCGAATGTCATTTTCCGTATCGTTTTGGCCGAGTTTCAAGTGCAGCGGCCACTCCGCCTGCCACTCCTCCTCCCAGAACCCCATGCCCTGCGAGGCGTGATACGCGCGGGACCATTCGCCGATCTCCGCGTAAGACGCCCCGGTCGCCGGATCAAAACCCGGTGCGCGGACGGTCACCGTTGCATTGGGAGGAGGCACTTCATCGTCATAGGTGCCGCCACCGCCGGACCATGCGGGCAGGTAGAACTTCCCGACCTGCCAGGGCGTGAGCCCATCGGCCATATGTTCAGGGAAGGCATTCGGATCGGCAGCAAGTCTGACCGCCTCTTCCGCGGCTTCGGTCATCGCGCGGTGGTGGCCGTGCTGGCCGGGCACATCGAGAAAGGTCGGGATTACGATATCCGGCCGCTCGGTGCGGTAGGCGCGTACCAGACGCTCTATGATGCGTTCGCGCCCCCAGCGAGCGAGCGTGTCCTTCCCGTTCTTGGAGAACCCGAAATCATGCACCGGATCGTCAGGGCCATGGCCGAGCCAGACCACGTCGGCGTCGATTATACGCGCGGCCTCTTCCAATTCGCGAGTGCGGAGCACGCCGAGCGCGCCGGTCCGTTCAGGGCCGAGCCCGTTCTGGCCTCCTTCGCCGCGCGTCGAACACGCGACGATGACGCGCATGCCATAGGCAAAGCGCATAACGGCGAGCATGCCATTATGCTCGTCATCCGGATGCGCTCCGGTATTCATGACCGTCAGCGTCGAGGTAAGGCGGGAAAGGGCTCTGTGCAGTTCGACAAGGGCCGGACGTGCCTTGTTGCGTGCAAGGCGCTCATGGTCAGTCAGCATGGCTTCCTTCCAGAGTAGAGTCTGAGTTCGCCGCACGCGGAGCGGGCGCGACGCTTAGATGTGGAGAGACGGTATCGAGCAAGGGCAGGGCCGCCGCGCCGAGCGCGGCGGTGAGCTGACCTGTCTGGCCTCTGATCACACGCGGCAGGGCACGGTTCCGGCGCGTGGCGACGGAGACGGGCAGAGGCTCGAGGGCGGCGATGACGGCATCCAGAATGACATCGGGCAGACCGCCGCCGAAAATAACGATTTCCGGATCGAAGATGTTTTCCAGCATTGCTACCGTCGGGGCTAGGTGGTCGGCCGCCTCGGCAATCCAATCCATCAAGATGGGGTTGTGATCGTGGTAAAGGGCCTGCATCGCCTCGATCGTGGTGGCACTTAATCCGGCAGCGGAGAGGCGTTCGCGCAGGGCGAGGACTGAAGCAACGGATTCGAGCGCGGCCTCCGGCCCGTAAGTCGCCTGCCTGTTGCGAGGCGCGAGCACCACATGGCCAATTTCACCGGCATTCCCAAAGGCACCGCGCAGCGGCCTGCCTTCCTGGATGACGCCCAAACCAAGGCCAACGCCGAAATAGAGATAGCAGAAATTGCCGATCTGCCTTCCCGCCCCGTAAAGGCGCTCGCCGACGGCCGCGGCGGTCGCGTCATTGTCGAGGGTTACGGCTTCCCCCGTCGCTTCGGCGATAAGGGGCACCGGATCTATGCCGGCCCAGCCGGGAAGGGTGGCCGGGCCGACCGAGCTCATGCCTTCGATCTCGAACGGACCGGGCATCACCACGCCCACGCCGAGCAGGCGAGGCGCAGCGACGCCCAGCCTACCGCGCAGGCTCTGGATTTCCTCGGCTATGCGCTGCGGGACATGCTCGGGATCCGTGCGATCAAGCGGGGCGAATGCCTCGGCCCTCACGCGGCCGGAGAGATCGAGCAATACCGTGACGATATGATCGGCCGCCACCTCGACGCCCGCCGTCAGCGGACCGTCCGGATTGACGGCAAATTGGATCGGAGGCTGGCCGCGCCCATTTCGAAGCCGGCCCAGTTCGATCAGAAGCCCGTCAGCGATCAACTCATCGACGATGTTGGAGACGGCCTGCGCCGTCAGCCGCGCATGGCGGGCGATCTCGGTGCGGCCCACATGACCGTGAAGGCGCACGACTTCCAGAACGACACGGCGATTATGCGCACGATTCCGCTCGGGATTGCTACCGATCGCGACCGCTCTTCGCTGAAGTTCCTTTTGCTTCGTCACGAGTCCTCCCGGTGCGGAGCACCTTACCGGGAAAAGCTATTTTTGCCTCGGGAATAACTCAAGTAAATTATTTTATTGACAACAGTGGAAAGCTGCGATGAGTTTTGAAAGAGGGAGGGCTTGTAGCCGCTCCTGGGGAACAGCCAGGGCACGCGCCATGGCAGAAAACTGGAGGCTCACATGCGTAACAGGATTGGAATGGCCGGGCTTGTTGCCGGCATCAGCTTCTTGGCCATGGGTTCTGCCCAGGCTGTGGAAATCGAATATTGGCAGTATGTGTTCGACACGCGCGTCAAAGCGATGGATCAGCTCATCGAGAAATTCGAGGAGGCCAATCCGGACATCACGGTCAAGCATGTGACCTTCCCTTATGCCGATTACCAGACGCGCGTCGTCGCCTCGAAGGTGGCGGGGCAGGGACCGGACGTGGTGCAGCTCTTCTACGGCTGGCTGGACAATTTCGTTGCCGGTGGTCTGATCAAGCCGCTCGATCCGGCGGTCTTCCCCACCGAAAAGATCGAAAGCGAGTTCTTCCCGATCGTCTCGGCGATGAAGCGCGGCGATTCCTATTACGGCCTGCCGACGGCAGTGCGCTCGCTCGCACTCTTCTACAACAAGCAGCTCTTCGAGGAAGCCGGGCTCGACCCGAACAAGCCGCCTCAGACGCTTGACGAGCTGGTCGAGGCCGCGAAGGCGACGGTCAAGCATGACAGCGGCGGCAACATTACTTCCGAGGGCATCACCGTTTCCTGGGAAGGTCAGGATCACCAGTGGTGGCGCGAGGTGCTCATTCGCCAAAATGGCGGCCAGCCCTATTCGGACGACAACAAGCAGGTCACCTATAACGACGAGGCGGGGCTCTCGGCGCTCAAGTTCATCACAGATCTGCAGACTGTGCATAAGGTCGGCCAGGCCGGCTTCATGGATGAAGGCCAGGCAGCCTTCCGGGCGGGATTGGCGGCGATGACCATCGACGGCACCTTCCGGCTTGGAGCTTTCGAGAGCAATCCGTTCGAATGGGGCGTGACAGAGCTGCCGGCCAATGCGGATGGCGTCCGTTCCAACTATGCAAGCTACTTCGCCAACGCCATCGGCGCGACCGCCGAAGGCGAGGAGCTTGAAGCGGCTCAGAAATTCCTGGCCTACATCTCCTCGCCGGAGGCGATGGCGATCTGGCTCGACGTTGTGGGCGAGCTGCCGGCGCGAAAAGAAGCGGCTCTGACCGAAAAGAACCTTGCCGACCCCATCTACGGGCCGTTCCTCAAAGGGCTGGAATATGCCCACACGACGATTTTCGTCGATGAACAGGCGCAGCGGCAGGTCGCGATAGACATGGCGAACCGTGTTCTTCTGCAGGGGCAGGATCCAAAGGATTCCCTCGCTCAGGCCGCGCAGGAAGAGCAGGCCATTCTCGACCGGTTCTACAACAAGTAAGAAGCGGAGCGGCCGTCATGGCATCGATCGCAGGGCAGGAGAGCCCGGCCGGCAATGCCGGGCTCTGGGATCGCTTTTCGATCCGCACCAAGCGCGTGATATGGGCGTGGGGTTTCCTTGCCCTGCCGATCGTCTTTTATGTCGGCATCCGCTTCTATCCCACCGTCCAGGCCTTCTGGCTGTCTTTCACGGATTGGGACCTTCTGCGCCCGGCGACGTTCATCGGGCTTGAGAACTATAGGAGGCTGTTTGCGGATCCCCTGTTCTGGCAGGTGTTCCGCAACACATTCACCTATCTCATCATCGGCACGCCGGTGAGCCTCGTGCTCTCCTTCGTGATCGCATTCTATCTCGACCGCGTGCGCTTCATGCATGGATTCATCCGGGCGCTCTATTTCCTGCCCTTCCTCACCACGGCGGCAGCCATGGCCTGGGTGTGGCGATTTTTCTATCAGCCCGTGCCGATCGGTGTGATCAACGATGCGCTGCAGCTCTTCGGCCTCCCGCAGCAGCCCTTCCTCCGCTCGGTGGATCAGGCGCTGCCTTCCATTATGGTGACGGCGATCTGGGCAGGGCTGGGCTTTCAGATCATCATCTTCATGGCGGGCCTGCGCGCCATCCCCTCCACCTATTACGAGGCGGCACGCATCGACGGCCTGGGCGAATGGGCGATCCTGCGCAAAATCACGCTGCCGCTCTTGAAGCCCACGACCGTGTTCCTCGTCGTCTTCTCCTCGATCGGCTTCCTGCGCATTTTCGATCAGGTCTACAATATGACGACCAACGATCCCGGCGGGCCGCTCAACACCACCAAGCCGCTGGTGCTGATGATCTTCCAGACGGCCTTCTCCTCCTATGACATGGGATATGCGGCGGCGCAGACCGTGGTGCTCTTCACCATCCTGCTCGTCGTCTCGCTCATCCAGCTCTGGGTCCTGAGGGAGCGCACATGACCGCCGCTGCATCCACCGTGGAACTCGCCGCCAACAGCAGCAAGATCCGGCCGGGCCGCATCATCGCCTGGACATTGTTGTTCATCGGCGGCCTGATCACCATCACGCCGCTCCTCTATATGTTCTCGACTTCCCTCAAGTCGGCCGGCCAGGTCTATGATTTGAGGCTTATCCCGGCCGCTCCGACGCTCGACAACTATATCCGGGTGCTCTCAGACGGCCGCTTTCTGCGCTGGTTCATCAACTCGCTCGTCGTGGCGACGACGGTTACCGTTTCAAACGTGTTCTTCGACAGTCTCGTCGGCTACACGCTGGCGAAGTTCGAGTTCCGCGGGCGGTACCTGGTCTTCCTCGCCATCCTCTCGACGCTGATGATCCCCACGGAAATGCTGGTCATCCCCTGGTATCTGATGTCGAGCCAGCTCGGATGGCTGGATACCTATTGGGGCATCATGTTCCCCGGTATGATGACGGCCTTCGGCACCTTCCTCATGAAGCAGTTCTTCGAGACCGTGCCGAACGATTTTCTCGAAGCGGCACGGGTGGATGGCCTAAACGAGTTCACCATCTGGTGGAAAATCGCCATGCCCATGGTGACGCCGGCGCTCTCCGCGCTCGCCATCTTCACCTTCCTTGGCAATTGGACCGCCTTTTTCTGGCCGCTCATCGTCGTGACCAGCCCCGAGAACTACACACTGCCTGTCGGCCTTTCGAGCTTCGCCGTGGAGCAGTCGATCCAGTGGGAGATGATCATGACGGGTGCGGCCCTGGCGACCATTCCAACCCTCATCGTGTTCCTCGTCCTGCAGCGTTTCATCGTGCGCGGCGTGATGCTGGCGGGGCTGAAAGGATGACCATGGACGATCCGCGCAAGACAGACACGAGCATCTTTCCCGATCCCGTCTACAAGGAGACGGTGCTGAGGCCGCTGTTCGACGGCGCCAAGGCTCACCACGTCGAAGGCTTTCGAGCCATCGACCGGGCGCATCTTGTGATGCTCGCCGAAACCGGCATCCTGAACAAGGAACAGGCGGCGGCAGTCGCGGAAGCACTCGAGGCGATCGATCGCGACGTGGATGTCTCCAAGCTTACCTATACGGGCGAGGTGGAGGATTTCTTCTTCCTCATCGAGAAGGAGCTGAAGGCCCGGCTCGGGCCCGATCTTGCGGGGCGGCTGCACACCGCACGCTCGCGCAATGACATCGACCACACGCTTTTCAAGCTCGGGCTGAAGGAGCGCATCGATATCCTCTTGCATAAGGCGCAGGGACTTCTGGGGGCGCTAATCGCAGCGGCCGAGCGCGAGAAGGACACGCTCATCGTCGCCTATACCCATGGCCAGCCGGCGCAACCTACGACCTTCGGGCATTACCTTTCGGCGGTGATCGAGGTTCTGATCCGCGACATCGAACGGGTTCATGCGGCGCGCGAGATCGTTGATCTATCGCCCATGGGAGCCGCGGCAATCACCACCTCCGGGTTTCCTATCGACCGCATGCGTGTGGCGGAGCTTTTGGGCTTTTCCGCCCCGCTTCAGAATTCCTATAGCTGCATCGCAGCCGTTGACTACACCACGGCCACCTATGGTGCGATGGAGTTGATGTTCCTGCATCTGGGCCGTCCCATCCAGGACCTGCAGTTCTGGACAAGTTTCGAGGTCGGCCAGGTCTACGTACCGAACGCTCTGGTGCAGATCTCCTCGATCATGCCGCAGAAGCGCAATCCGGTGCCGATCGAGCATCTGAGGCACCTTGCGAGCCAGACCTTTGGGCGTGCCCGCGCCATGCTGGACGTGATGCACAATACGCCTTTCACCGACATGAACGACTCGGAAGGCGAGACACAGGGCATGGGCTACCAGGCTTTCGACAGCGCCTATCGTGTGCTCGACCTGCTTGCAGCGCTCGTGTCGCAGATCCGCATCGATCCGAAACGCGTGGCAGCGAATATCCGCCGCTCCTGTATCACGATCACCGAGCTTGCGGACAGCTTGGTGCGGCGGGAAGGACTCTCCTTCCGTGAAGGGCACGAGATCGCGGCAGCGGTGGCCCGGGCCGTGGTTGCGGCCGATGGCGATCTTGCGACCGACGGCTATCCGGCCTTCATCGAAGCTTTCGAGAAGTCCACCGGGCGCAAGACCTTGATGGATGCCGAGACCTTCGCCGAACTCGTTTCGCCGGAGCATTTCGTGGCCGTGCGCACGCGCTTCGGCGGACCGGCGCCGGAGCCGCTTGCCGCTGCGCTTGAAAGCTACCGGCAGCAAGCGCGGGATTTTGCCGAGCGCGCCGAACGCAACGCGGAGCGGAGAACACGAGCCGCGCACGAGCTCAGCGAGAAATTTGCCGCACTCATGGAGCAGGCCTGATGGCAAGGATCGAACTTGAAGGTCTCACAAAGCAGTACGGCCGCGTGACGGCGGTCAAGGGCATCGATCTTGCCATAGAAGATGGCGAGTTCGTCGTCTTCGTCGGACCCTCCGGCTGCGGCAAGTCCACGACGCTGCGCATGATCGCGGGGCTGGAGGACATTTCCGGCGGTGTGCTCAGGATCGGCAGCGAGGTGGTGAACCAGCGCGAGCCCAAGCAGCGCAACATCGCCATGGTGTTCCAGAACTACGCCATCTATCCGCATATGACGGTGGGCCAGAATATCGGCTTCGGCCTCTACACCTCCGGTCTGCCCAAGGCGGAGAAGGAGAAGCGCATTCGCGAGGCCGCGCGCATATTGGGGCTCGAAGAGCTGCTCGAACGCAGGCCTGCAGCGCTCTCCGGCGGACAGCGCCAGCGGGTCGCCATTGGCCGCGCAATGGTTCGAAACCCCGCCGCCTTCCTGTTCGATGAACCACTCTCCAATCTCGACGCCCAGCTCCGCTCGGCTATGCGCATCGAGATCAAGCGGCTGCACCAGCGGCTGGGCACCACGACCGTTTATGTGACGCACGACCAGGTCGAAGCCATGACCATGGCAGACCGCATCGTGGTGATGCGCGACGGGAATATCCTGCAGGTCGGCACACCGATCGAGCTCTACGACAATCCTGTGGATGTCTTCACCGCGCGCTTCATCGGCAGCCCGGCGATGAATTTGCTGCCGGGCAGCGCTAAAGATGGCGGCCTGACCGTCGGCGGTGCCGTGGTTCCGGGCATCGACGCCGGAAAATTGCAAACGGCCGATGTGCTCGTGGGCGTTAGGCCGCATGATCTCACCATAGGCGAAGGCAATGGCGGCGGCATCGCTCTCACGGGTGTGGTGACGGCCGTGGAGCCGCTCGGTGCCGAGACACTCGTGCATCTCGATATTGCCGGCACGGATGTTGTCGCCACTGCCCCGGGCCGCATCGTGCCCGCGGTGGAAAGTCAGGTGACGGCGCGTGCCGCGCCGGGCTCCCTCTACCTCTTCGACGCAAAGACCGAAAAAGCGCTAGGCCGCCTATGACATCGCAAAAATCGGGCCGTGGGGCTGTGCTCAGCCTCGGGCGCATCTATTGCGACCTCATCTTCACGGGGTTGCCGGGCATGCCGCGGCTTGGCCGCGAGATTTTCGCGCGCGATCTGACGCTGGCGCTTGGCGGCGGCGCCTTCATCACGGCCGCCCATAGTGCCGTCCTCGGCCGAGCCACCGCGCTTGTCGCCCGCTATGGCACCGATGCGTTATCGGCAGCAATGGAGCCGCAGCTCGCCTCGCATGGAATCGATCTGCGCTTCATCGACCATGCGCCCGATGCCGGGCCGCAGGTGACCGCCGCAATGATCGAAGGAGAGGAGCGCGCCTTTCTTTCGCGCCGCGCAGGCACCGCCGATCCCGCGACGCTGGAGGCGGCTCTCGCCTGGCCGGAGGCGCACCATCTGCACATTGCCGAATATGCGACACTGGTGGAGATCCCCGGTCTGGTGCCGCGGGCGAAGGCACACGGCCTTTCTGTGTCGCTTGATCCGAGCTGGGACGACACCCTCATCCGCGATCCGGCCTTCCTCGACCGTTGTGAGGGCGTGGATCTGTTCCTGCCCAATATGGAAGAGGCAGGCGTGCTGACCGGTACCAGCGAACCCCGCGAAGCGATGGAAATCCTCATGCGGCGCTTCCCCGTGGTGGTGCTGAAACTTGGGGCTGAAGGCGGGATGTTGGGCATGGCGGGCGAAATCGTCAGCCGGTCGGCGCCCAAGGTGCCCGTCGTCGATACAACCGGTGCGGGCGATGCCTTCAATGCCGGATTTATCGATGCCTGGTTGGACGGCAAATCCCCCGGCGAGTGCCTTGCCGCTGCGGTCGACGCGGGTAGCCGCTCGGTGCAGGCGGCCGGCGGAGCCTCTGCTCTGGTGAGCTGAGGATTTTCGCGCGCAGCGGGCGCTGACTTGTTTCTCCTTTTCGTTTATCAATTTGGCAGGCGGATAGGAGAAATCGGGCGATGACCCTTGCGGGACTGATCACCTATGGCGGCGCTTTGGCCGTAGCCGCGGCAATTCCGGGTCCTGGTGTCACGGCCCTTGTTGCGCGCGCACTCGGTTCGGGCTTCCGTTCCTCCCTTTTCATGGCCTTCGGCCTCGTGCTCGGAGACCTCACTTATCTTACGGCTGTGGTACTCGGCCTTGCTCTGGTCGCGCAGACCTTCGGAACGGTGTTCCTGATCGTCAAATGGCTGGGAGTGGCTTATCTCGCCTGGCTCGCATGGACGTTCTGGACCTCAGGAATCTCCGCCGAAAAGATCGAGGCGCGCAGGGGAAAGGGCGGAGCCTTCTCCAGCTTCATGGCCGGCCTTCTCGTCACGCTCGGCAATCCCAAGACGATGATCTTCTATCTGGCGCTGGCGCCCACGCTTGTGGACCTGCGAAGCCTTACCTTCCTCGATTATGGCATGCTGGCACTGTGCACTGTCGTGGTGCTTCTCATTGTGCTGGTTCCTTATCTTGCGCTGGCTGCAAAGGCGCGCCTCCTGCTGCAAGCTCCGCGCGCGCTGAAGGCACTCAACAAGACCGCTGCCGCCTTCATGGCGGGAGCTGCGGCAGCAATCGCCGTCCGTCACTGATGGAGTTCAGGCGGCTTCCCAGCCTTCGCTTCCATTCTTGAGGAGTGGCGTGGCGATTGCGCCGAGCACTGGGCATCCGCCTGCCTCTTCCGTGATTGGCGCGCGCCAGGCTTCGCCCTGGAGCATCGCAACCGCGATCGCGACGGGCACAACACCCGCGTGCCGCAGGACGCGAAGGGCCGATCTCATGGAGGAGCCGCTGCTAAGCACATCGTCTACAACGGCAACTCTGCCGTTTTTGACCAGCGGCAGCATGCGCGGATCGATATAGAGGCGCTTCGCCTGTTCAGGCGTCGTGATCGAATTGAGTGGCTCGGACAAGGCATCATCGTACCAGAATTTCCGGCTTGTACCGAGCGGCACCATCCGGGCATGTCCAAGACGACGCGCAATGCCTTCGGCAAGCGGTAGACCGAGTGTCGGGACGGCGACGATGACGGACGGCGCCAAAGGACGCAGCGCATCGGCAAGCATGTCGGCGAGCGCATCGAGTACGGCAAAACTGGCCTGGTTCACGATGAGGGATGCAACGGCCCTATCGCCTGCACCGGGCAGGACGCGTATCGGCAGAAGGATGCGCCGTCCGTCGGGCAGGGCGGCGGCAAAGGCCGTTCCGCCGCGCTGGACGCCTTCGGGCAATCCATCCTCGGCATGAAGTTGTTGCCAGAACTCATGTGGTGCGACTTGCATCGATGCCCCTGATGTCAGAACAAGGGGCAACATAGGCCGAGCGACGGCCCGCGCAATCGGAGCGGCAGATGAACGAACAGGTTTTGAGCGAACTGGTGGCCTTGCGGCGCGATCTTCATGCGCATCCGGAACTCGGATTCGAGGAGGAACGGACCAGCGCCATCGTGGCTCAGCAGCTGGAGGTGCTCGGTCTGGAAGTCACCCGCGGCCTCGGCAGGACGGGAGTGGTGGGCACGCTCAAGGCAGGCGACGGCAGGCGCGCAATCGCGCTTCGCGCCGACATGGATGCGCTCGCCATGCCCGAATTGGGTTCGCAGCCGTGGAGGTCCACCATTTCCGGCAAGATGCATGCCTGCGGGCATGACGGTCACACCGTGATGCTGCTCGGCGCTGCTCGCGAGCTTGCCGCTTCGCGGGACTTTTCCGGAACGGTTCATTTCGTCTTCCAGCCCGCCGAGGAAGGGCGAGGCGGCGCAAAGGCGATGGTGGCCGACGGCTTCTTCGATCGTTTTCCGGTGGATGCGGCCTATGGCTTACACAATATGCCCGGTCTTGCGGTCGATCAGATCGCCGTTGTGAAGGGGCCGCAACTCGCCTCCTCCGACAGCTGGACAGTGAACTTCCAAGGGATTGGCACCCATGGGGCAAAGCCGCATCTGGGCCGTGATCCGATAGCGGCCATGGGGCAGTTCCTTGCCGGGTTGCATATGATTGTGGCTCGCGAGATCGACCCTCTCGAATCAGCAGTCGTCAGCGCCTGCGCGGTTGAGGCCGGAAATTTCGCCGCGCTCAATGTGATACCGGATGTGGCGAAGGTCGGCGGAACGGCCCGGGCGTACACGCCGCAAATACGTGACCGACTCGAGGCTGCGATCGGGCGTTTCGCCGAGGGGGTGGCGATTGCGCACGGCGTTACAGCCGAATACCGGTTCAATCGGCGCATTCCGCCAGTGGTCAACGCGGCGGGTCCCACGGAGCTGGCACAGGCCGCCGCGATAAGGGCCGTGGGATCTCAGAACGTGCTGACGGATTTCCCGCCATCCACTGCCGGCGACGATTTTGCAGAATTCGGTATCCGGGTGCCGGGTTGCTATGCGTGGCTGGGGAACGGACCCGCGAAGGATGGCGCGCTGCACCACAACAGCCGTTACGACTTCAATGATGCGGCCATACCGGCAGGTGTGCGCTACTGGTGCGAGATCGTGCGCGGAGAGCTCCGAGGCAGCTGACGGGTCGATTCAAAAGGAGCGCGCAAGTGCCTGTTGCTCCTTCTGGTTGTGTGTAGCGTTAAAGTGCACCTGAAAGAAGATCGAGCACTTCCGACGCTTCGACTCCCATCGCGACGTCGAGCATATGTTTTCCGGGTTCGATCGCCCCGGCGAGCTCGCTGGCGCTGCAGTTCACCGAAAGCTTCATGCTCTCGATACGGAAGAGCTCGGGGCGAAGTGCGAGAACGGGCACGCAGGGATCGTGCAACGGTCTGCTCTCGCCGCCGGTGGTCGCATCGAAATAGGCGGCTATGAGATCGCGCACGGCATGAGCTCGCGGGGTGCCGATATCCGCAAGACGAGCGAGATAGGCATGGTCGGCGCGCACCTTGCGCGTCACGTCCAGCGGGATCAGCGTGAAGGGCAGGCTGGCCGCAAAAACGATCTCTGCGGCTTCCGGATCATGCGCGATGTTGAATTCCGAGCGCGGACCGACATTGCCACGCTCATGCACCGCGCCGCCCATGGCAATCAGCCGCCTCATCCGGCGGGCGGCCTCTGGCGCCCGGGTGACCAGCTCTGCAATGTTGGTAAGGGGTCCCAACGCGAGTATGTCGATAGTACCTTCGGGGCGCTCCATCAGGGTTTCCGAGAGGAAAGCCACTGCGTCCGTCCCGGAGGGCTCAATTCGAGGCTCCGGGAAGGCGACGCCGCCGAGTCCGTCGGCGCCGTGGATGCGCGTCTCATCCACCCCTTCGCGGGTGAGCGGTCCTTTTGCGCCGGCGTGCACCGGCACATTTTTTCCAGCAAGCGCGAGGATACGCAGCGCGTTCCTGGTCGTGGTTCCGATCCCGATATTGCCGGCCACTGTCGTGATCCCCACCACTTCCAACTCGGGGTGGGCGAGCGCGAAGAGGATGGCGATGGCATCGTCGATGCCTGGATCGGTATCGATCAGGACCCTCATGCCTGGGCGAGCCCTTCGAGGATACGCACCCAGCTGCGGATGCCCTTGTGATAGCTTGACAGGTCATATTTCTCGTTGGGCGAATGGATGCGGTTGTCGAACCGGGCGAAGCCGACGAGGAGGGCGTCGGCGCCAAGATATTTTTTCAGCGCACCCACGATGGGGATCGACCCGCCGGTGCCGGCGATGGCGGCGTCGCCCCATTCTTCAGTCAGTGCCGCAAGCGTGGCCTGGAGATAAGGACCGTCCGCCGGCATGCTGACTGCGGGCGAAAGCCCGTGATCCTCGAACTCGACTGTGCAATCGGCCGGAAGGCGAGCCTCAACATGGGCACGGAAGGCATCGCGGATCTTTTGCGGGTCCTGGCCCGCCACGAGGCGGAAGGAGACTTTGGCGTGGGCCTTGGCCGGGATCACCGTCTTGAAACCCGGCTCGATGTAGCCTCCCCAAAGACCGTTTATCTCGCAGGACGGACGTGACCAGACCTGCTCCAGCACGGAGCGGCCCTTCTCCCCCGCCGGGATCGACAGGCCCACATCGGCAAGGAATTTTTCCTCGTCGAAGGGCAGGCGCGACCACATCTTGCGCACTTCGTCCGGCAGTTCCTGCACGCCGTCGTAGAAGCCTTCGATGGCAACGCCGCCGTCGGGCGTCCTCAGGCTTGCCAGAATCTCGGTCATGAGGGTCAGCGCGTTGCGTGCGGCATTGCCGAACATACCGGAGTGGAGATCGCGATCGGCACAGGTAATCGTCATCTCCTGGCCGACAAGCCCGCGCAGCATGGTGGTGATGGCCGGGGTCTTGGCATCCCACATATCCGTATCGCAGACGAGCACCGCGTCACAGGCGAGCTCCTTCGCCGTTTCATCCAGAAACGGGATGNGNGNGNGCGAGCCGCTTTCCTCTTCACCCTCGAAAAGGAAGCTCACACCGACGGGGAGTGCACCGCGGACTTCGATCCAGGCGCGGCAGGCCTCCACGAAGGTCATCAGCGCACCCTTGTCGTCCGAAGCACCGCGCGCGACGATATGGGTGTCGCCATCGGGGGCAGGGCGCAGCGTGGGTTCGAAAGGATCCGTCTCCCACAGCTCCAGCGGATCGGCGGGCTGCACGTCATAGTGGCCGTAGAAGAGCACGCGCGGGCGGCCTTCCGGAGCAGGCAGATGGCCCACCACCATCGGATGCCCCTTCGTGACGCGCGGGCTTGCGTCCGCGCCAATCGAGCGCAGGTCGTTTGCCAGCCACTCTGCCGCGCGGCGGCAATCCTCCGCACGCGTCGGATCCGTGGAGACCGAGGGAATGCGAATCAGCTGAAACAGTCTTTGCAGGCGCTCGTCGATTGTAGCGTCCACATGGGCCAGGATATCGTCGGTGCTCATGCTTTTCTCCTGTCGATCTCGGCGATGCGGGCGTTGAACTCGCCGGCGACCTGTAGCGCGTCGGCGATGACCTTGGGTGCTTCCAGCGAGAGAACTTCGCGCTCGCGCATCAGCCAGCGCCCGGCCACCATCACGTCATGCACGTCTGAAGGCATGGCGGCGAAGACCAGCGTGGAATAGATGTCATAGACCGGGAGCACACGGGGATCGTCCAGCTTGATGCGGATCACATCCGCCTGTTTTCCCGGCTCAAGCGAGCCGACTTTCTTGTCCAGGCCTAGGACGCGCGCCGCTTCGATCGTCGCCATCCGGACAACGTCCACGGTCGGCATAGGCTTGCGGCTCTGGCCGAGCAGCTTCTGGAACATGGAAACCGGGCCAAACTGGGAGAAGAGGTCGAGCGTGTTGCCGCTCATGGGGCCGTCAGTGGCGATACCGACTGGAATGCCGCGCTTGCGCATCGCCTCGACCGGTGAAATGCCCCGCCCGGCCTTTGCATTCGAGCGCGCATTGTGGGCCACCCGAACATCCTGCTGCGCCATGCGGTCCATGTCCCCGTCGGTAACGAAGAGGCAATGGGCGGCGATCAGTCCCGGCTTCAAGAGCCCAGCCTTATCGACGACCTGAACCGGGCGAAGACCGTAATTCTTCTCGGCCCATTCGTTCTCGCTCACCATCTCGGCCATGTGCAACTGCACCGGTATGTCGGGATGGGCATCGGAGAATTCGGCCACGCGGCGCATGACCGGAATGTCGGTGGAGTAGGGCGCGTGCGGAGCGATCGAAGGTGTGACGCGCGAATGGCCAGCGAACATGTCGACCAGTTCCTGGGTCAGCGCGAAGCCTTCATCGAAGCTCTTGTGATCGGGGGCATCGAAATCGGCGAGCGTCTGCCCGACCACGCCTCGCATGCCGCTCTCGTCGATGACGCGGCCGACCTCGGTTTCGAAATAATACATGTCCGCAACCGTGGTCACGCCGGCGCGGATCATCTCCAGGGCGGCAAGGCGCGATCCGATGGCGACCGTGCGCGGCGTCACGCATTCGCGTTCGAGCGGCAGAACGTAGCGGAAGAGGCGGTCGTCCACGTCTTCGCCCAGACCACGGAAGAGCGTCATGGTCATGTGGCAGTGGCTGTTGACCATGCCGGGCATGACGAGATCGCCACCCATATCGATCACCTCGCCACCTTCCGGCGGGGTGCCTTCGCCAATGGCCGTTATCGTGTCGCCTTCGATGCGCACCCAGCCATTCGCATATTCCGTGAGGCTCGCATCCATGGTGAGGATGCGGGCATTCGCAAGCGTCAGCATCATCTCGATTCCGCTTTCAAAAGACAGCACTGGGCGGGATTGGGGACGAGGACGACGTCCGTGCCGGGCTCGAGTGGATCGGACAGCGGCCCGTTCGCCACGATTTCTCCTGCCGGCGTGTTGCAGCGATACTGGTAGGCCCGGCCGAGATAGGTCCTGAGACTGATCCTAGCCGAAATGCCCTTGCCTTCGCGGGCAACCGTGAGCCCCTCAGGCCTTGCGGCGAAGATGAAATCGCGTCCGGGCACCGTGAAGTCTGATCTATAGAGGTCGAGCGTGGCGCCGCCGGCCATCTCTGCACGCACGCCGTCGCCAGCTTCAGCAATGGCCCTCATCGGGATCATGTTCTCGAAGCCGACAAAGTCCGCAACGAAGGCGTTGGCGGGACGGGAATAAAGCACCTCCGGCGAATCGAGTTGCTCGATACGGCCCGCATTCATTATCGCCACGCGGTCGGAGATGGAGAACGCCTCCTCCTGATCATGCGTGACATATAGGGCGGTGGTACCGTTCGCCCGCTGAAGCCGGCGGATTTCCACCCGCATATCGACCCTGAGCTTGGCGTCCAGATTGGACAGCGGTTCGTCGAACATCAAAAGCGGCGGCTCGATGACGAGGGCGCGCGCCAGGGCGACGCGCTGCCGCTGGCCGCCCGAGAGATTCGCCGGATAACGCTCCGCGAACTGGGCAAGCCCCACGCGTTCCAGCATTTCCTTCGCCTTGGCGCGACGTTGGGCCGTGCCCATACCGCGCTGCTTGAGCCCGAATGCGACATTGTCGAGGACGGAGAGGTGCGGGAAGAGCGCATAGGTCTGGAAGACCAGGCCGATATTGCGGGCGTGCGCAGGCAGCCGGGTCAGGTCCCGGTCGCCCAGCCGGATCGTTCCGGACGTGGGCTGCAGGAACCCGGCGACCAGTCGCAATGTCGTGGTCTTGCCGCAACCCGATGCCCCGAGCAGGGAGACCAGTTCGCCTTCGCCCACGTGGAGCGAAAGGTCATCCAGCACCTTGGTCGGGCCGTAATGGGCGGAAACGTTCTGAAGGGTCAGCGATACGGTCATTTTGTCAGGAAGGTCAGGCCGAGCGTCCATTCCACCACCGCCATTACGGCGACGGTGACTCCCATGAGCAGCACCGACACGGCCGCAATCGTCGGGTCGAAGAACTGTTCCATGTGGGCAAGGAGCTGGATCGGCAGGGTTGAGATGCCCGGGCCCGTCAGAAAGATGGAGATCGAGACATCGTTGATGGAGGTGATGAAGGCGAGAATGAAGGCGGCGATGACGCCGGCTCTCACATTGGGGAGAACCACTGTAAAAAAGGACTTCCAACGCGGGCAGCCAAGAGAGACCGCCGCCTCCTCGATCGAGAAATCGAAGCTGTTGAGAGATGCGCCTACGACGCGTACGCAATAGGGCAGCACGAGCAGCGCGTGGCCGATCAGCAGGCTGGTGAAGATCGGGAAGCCCAGACCGGTAGCCACCGATTTCATCAGCGAGAAGCCCAGCACGATCTCCGGCACCAGGATCGGCAGAACGAAGACATTGGGCAGGAATTTGGGCAGTTCCACCCGATAGCGCGCCATGGCGTAGGCCGCCGGCACCCCGATGAGGAGGGACAGCGCGGTTCCGCCCACGGCCAGCATGAAGCTTGTGACCATGGTTGTGCGGAAGGCCGAGATTTCGAAGATGTTCTCGAACCAACGCAGCGAAAGGCCTTGCGGGGGAAAGGTAAGGAAGGTCGTATCCGACAGAGCGGTGCCGATGATGATGATCAACGGTCCGATCAGGAAAATAAAAGTCAGCCCCGCAAAGGCGACAAGAAGGGGATGGGTGCGGCTCATCATCCGGTCACCGGGTTCAGTTTGCGCGCAAGGCGAGACATGACAAGCACCGTGGCGAGTGTGACGATCGTCATCACCGCCGCTATCGTCGAGGCGCCGACCCAGTCGAAGGTGACCATGGCCCGCTGATAGAGGAAGGTTCCCATCATCATCTGCCGCTCACCGCCCAGAAGCTGCGGCGTGGCATAGGAGGTGAAGGAGCCGGTGAAGACCAGAACTGCGCCGACGATCAGGCCCGGCACGGCCATCGGCAGTACGACCTGCCGGAAAGCTGCAGCCGGTGTCGCACCAAGCGATGTTGCAGCATCCGTCAGATCCCGCGGGATGCCTTCCAGCACGCCAACGAGCGTCAGGATCATCAACGGCACGAAGAGATAGACCATGGCGACTATGACCGCGCCCTCCGTATAGAGCATCGACAGGGGCTCACCGATGAAGCCGAGACCCAAGAGCGCCGTATTGACGATGCCGTTCTTGCCCAGGATTACCATCCAGGCGAAGCTGCGCACGACGACTGAGGTGAGAAGCGGGAACACCGCGGCGATGATCAGAAGGCTTTTGATGCGGCCGGGTGCCCGGGCCACCACCCAGGCGGTGGCAAAGCCGACAACGACGGAAATAGCGGTCGTGATGAGGGAAACCTCCATCGTGCGCCAGAGCACGGTCCGTCGAAAACCGGACGTGAAGAACGCGATATAGGGTTGAAGCGGACCAGCAGCTTCCCCGATAGTCGTAGCAAAAGTGGAGAGCACCGGAAGCCCAAGGCCGAGGGCGACAAATAGCGTCGCCGGAATGGCCAGGACCCAGGCGAACAATCGTGGGTTCATGCGATCTCTCAGGCGCTTATTCTTCCCGCGCCGGCCGGTCGGCGGCGCGGGAACTGGCATCCCTCTTCCAGGAAATGGAGAGAAGAGAGATGCGGGATTTCATCACATGCCGAAGATCTCGTTCCAGCGGTCGATCCAATCGGTCTTGACCGCGTTCATCTTCGCGTAATCCATTCGATTGAGCGAGGAGACGACCTCCTGGCCATAGGTCCAGAGGGCGGCCTGCTCGTCCGTCAGCTTCACTTCAGTGTTGACTGGCGCATCCACCCCTTGTTCGGCCTCCTTCTGCTGCACTTCGGTCGACAGAAGGAAATTGATGAACTGGTGCGCGAGCTCGACATTTTCGGATCCGGCCGGGATGTTGACCGTGTTCAGCGTTGCGATGTCGCCGTCCTCGAGTTCCGCCCAGGTCATGGTGGGGACGGCTTCCCTGAGCGAGGCCAGCGTGAAGTCCTGCGCGACGGCCACGGTGACTTCGCCCGTGGACACGAGATTCACCATCTCGGACCCGGTATTATAATTTTTCACCGTATTTTCCTTCAGGGCTTCGATCGCCTTGAAAGCCTCATCGGCGTTTTCATAAGCATCCACCCCGGCGTGCTTGCCTGCTTCCACGACGACCATCGGACCGGCGGTCGTCGTGATGCCGGGGAGCGAAATCTGGCTCTTCAGGTCTTCGCGCCAAAGATCGTTCCATGAGGTCAGCGGCTCTACCTTTTCGCTGTCATAGACGATGCCGACGCGACCGATTGTGTAGGCCGGGCCGTAGTCTCCCTGCGGAGCCTTGGCAATGTCATAGAGCTTTTCGATGTTCGGGATCTTGGAGCGGTCGATCTTCTGGAAGACACCGTCCTCGATACCGATCTGCGAATAGCTGTCGGTAAGGAAGATCACGTCGACGCCCTTGCCGCCGCGCGCCTTGAGCTTGTTCAGGCGGTCAGCGTTGTTGCCCGTCTCGAACACGATGTCGCAGTTGCAGATCTCCTTGAAGGGCTGGATGACATTCGCGTCCAGCTTCTCGCCATTATAGCCCCACCAGGAAATCGTGAGGGTTTGTGCGGATGCAGCACCGGCGGACAGGGAGAGGGCGAAGGCGCTTAGAACGAGGGACTTTTTCATGGGGCCATCCATGGGTTGGACTGCTGGAGAAGGAATTCGAACCGTAGCTCTGTTGAAATCCGGCGACAAGCGACTGCTGGTCCACGCTGTTTCCGGGCCGTCAGCTCATTTCCCGGGCGGACTATAGCTTGCGCGCAAAATAGGCAAGGTTTCTCTGTGGGCTTTTTGTGTGCAAGCGATTGGTCCTTTAAATGGGGAGTGGGGGACCTATCTACGCAGGGTCTCATTTGACTCTCAAATCCATCTCATCTTCGAATTGAGGACCTGCTGATGAACCAGCCTCATCTCACTTTTAGTGACGGCCGATCTATTCCCCAAATCGGGCTCGGCGTCTGGAGAACGCCCAATGACGTGGCGGTGACCGCCGTCAGGACTGCGCTCGAAGCAGGTTATCGCCACATCGACACGGCCAAGCTCTATGAGAATGAAGAGGGCGTTGGCGAAGGCCTCCGCTCTTCGGGTGTTCCTCGCGAGGATGTGTTTCTCACCACCAAGGTCTGGAATGACGACCAGGGCTACGACAGCACTTTGCGGAGCCTGGACGAGAGCTTGAAGCGCCTCGGAACGGACTACGTGGATCTTTATCTCATTCACTGGCCTTCGCCTTTTCGCGGTCTCTATCTCGATACCTGGCGGGCGCTCATCAAGGCGAAAGAGGAAGGTCTCACGCGTTCGATCGGCGTTTCCAACTTTGACGTCGAGCACCTCGACCGGATCATTTCCGAAACGGGTGAGCGACCGGTTCTCAACCAGATCGAGCTCCATCCCCGGTTCCAGCAAAGGAGAATGCGCGACGCCCACAAGGAACGCGGGATCCTCACGGAATGCTGGAGCCCGCTTGGGCAAGGCCAGCTTTTGGAAGACCCCGTGATCGGGCGCGTCGCATCCAAGCATGGACGGACGCCGGCCCAGGTCATCATTCGCTGGCATATCGACAATGGACTGGTCGTGATCCCCAAATCGGTCACGCCCAGCCGCATCGTCGAGAATTTTGCCGTCTTCGATTTTTTTCTC
>NZ_JAEQ01000017.1 GCF_000518985.1 Chelativorans sp. J32 | reverse complement strand
CGATCTCCGGCCGCGGCACGGTGGTGACGGGTCGCGTTGAGCGCGGTGTTGTCAAGGTCGGTGAGGAAGTCGAGATCGTCGGCATCCGTCCGACCTCGAAGACGACGGTGACGGGCGTCGAGATGTTCCGCAAGCTGCTCGACCAGGGCCAGGCGGGCGACAATATCGGTGCGCTTCTGCGCGGCATCGATCGCGAGGGCGTGGAGCGCGGCCAGGTTCTGGCCAAGCCCGGCTCGGTGACGCCGCACACGAAGTTCAAGGCGGAAGCCTATATCCTGACGAAGGAGGAGGGCGGTCGCCACACGCCGTTCTTCACCAACTACCGCCCGCAATTCTACTTCCGCACGACGGACGTGACGGGCATCGTGAAGCTGCCCGAGGGCACCGAGATGGTGATGCCGGGCGACAATGTGACGGTTGATGTCGAGCTGATCGTGCCGATCGCCATGGAGGAGCGCCTGCGCTTCGCCATCCGCGAAGGCGGCCGTACCGTCGGCGCCGGCATCGTCGCTTCGATCACTGAGTGATCGTAGCGACCGAACCAAAATCGCAAAAGGGCAGGCGCCCGATCGTCCCGTAATTCCCCGGGCAGCCTGCAACGATACACCCCGGAAAAGGCAGCTTCGGCTGCCTTTTTCTTTTCGCCGCTTGATGGCGATATGTGAGACTTCCTATATCGGCTCATTGAGGCCCGATATTCTGGACGAGTTGATCGCTTCCCTGCACTCGAGTTCCGGCTATCCGCTCATGGCGATTCCATCCCACCGTATCCATCCGCTCGCGAGCGGTCGGGTCTGGTACATATGAGCCGCCTTTGGCGAGGCCGCTGCGACAAGAGGAGGGCGAAGTTTCTTTCGGCTTGGGAGAGCTTCAGAATTAGACTTGCGGCCCAAGCAAACAGGCACTAGAAGGCGTGCACGAAACAGGCCTTCAAGGTCCTTCTAGGGGTATAGCTCAGTTGGTAGAGCGGCGGTCTCCAAAACCGCAGGTCGGGGGTTCGAGCCCCTCTGCCCCTGCCATCTTCCCATCTCATCGAACGCGATGCCATGAAAAGGCACTTGCGTGTGGAAAGAATCGGAACTATGTAAGGAGCAAGCAGACGGTGCGTGGAGCTGGGGAGCAGCTTTACGCGCCCTTGTCGTATGTGCAGAAGGTGGTGATTCGTTATCTGCATCGCGGCCAGGGTTGCAGCCGGCAAGGAACCGGGTTTCCCGGGTGCTTCAATGACAAATGAGCGATAGATGGCCTCTAGGACCACGAACCCTTTTACTTTCCTCCAGCAGGTGCGGTCGGAGACGGCAAAGGTAACCTGGCCTTCCCGTCGGGAGACTTTTATTTCGACCGCGATGGTGCTGGCATTTGCCGCTTTAGCTGCGTTTTTCTTCTTTGCCGCTGACCAGCTCATGGCCTGGGCAATCGAGTTGATTCTCGGCATCGGCGTCTGAGCCGTCCGGCGACGAAGGGAGTTATTTTTAGATGGCGCGTTGGTATATCGTCCACGCTTATTCCAATTTTGAAAAGAAGGTCGCTGAATCGATCGAGGAGCAGGCGCGCCAGAAGGGCCTCTCCAATCTCATCGAGCAGGTGGTGGTGCCGACTGAAAAGGTTGTCGAGGTCCGCCGCGGCCGCAAGGTGGATGCCGAGCGCAAGTTTTTTCCCGGCTATGTGCTGGTCAAGGCCGATCTGACGGATGCCGTGTTCTCGCTGATCAAGAACACGCCCAAGGTGACCGGTTTTCTGGGTGACTCCAAGCCTGTGCCGATCACCGAGGCAGAAGCCCAGCGCATTCTGACGCAGGTTCAGGAGGGCGTGGAACGGCCAAAGCCGTCCGTCACCTTCGAGATCGGCGAGCAGGTGCGTGTTTCCGATGGCCCGTTTGCCTCCTTCAACGGCTTCGTTCAGGAGGTGGACGAGGAGCGTTCGCGCCTCAAGGTGGAAGTTTCGATCTTCGGGCGCGCTGTGCCTGTCGATCTGGAGTTCGGCCAGGTCGAAAAGACCTGACCGGCTGTTCCGGTTTCCGGAACGAACCGGTGGAAGGAGCGGGTCGCGTAGCCGGCGACCAGAGGTTCCGCACCACCAGACTGCAACCGCCGGCTATCCGATGAAAGACGGGCCGGCATGATGACAAGGCAGATGAGAGATGGCTAAGAAAGTTGCAGGCCAGCTCAAGCTCCAGGTTCCCGCAGGTTCGGCGACGCCGTCGCCGCCCATCGGGCCTGCGCTTGGTCAGCGTGGCATCAATATCATGGAGTTCTGCAAGGCGTTCAACGCGCAGAGCCAGGATCTGGAGAAGGGTTCGCCCATCCCGGTGGTCATTACCTACTATCAGGACAAGTCCTTCACCTTCACCATGAAGACTCCGCCGGTGACCTACTTCCTGAAGAAGGCGGCGAATCTGAAGTCGGGCTCGAAGGAGCCGGGCAAGCAGTCCGCCGGCCAGATTTCGCGGGACAAGGTGCGCGAGATCGCCGAGGCAAAGATGAAGGATTTGAACGCGAACGACGTGGAAGCCGCCATGCGTATGGTGGAAGGCTCCGCCCGTTCCATGGGTCTCGAGATTGTAGGGTAAGGCGATGGCGAAGATCTCCAAGCGTGTGGCCAAGAGCCGCGAAGGTGTCGATCGCAACCGTCTTTATTCTCTCGATGAGGCGGTGAAGGTGATCAAGGAGCGGGCGAGCGCCAAGTTCGACGAGACCGTCGAGGTTGCGATGAATCTCGGCGTCGATCCGCGGCATGCCGACCAGATGGTCCGCGGCGTGGTCAATCTGCCGAACGGCACGGGCCGCTCCGTGCGCGTCGCCGTTTTCGCCAAGGGCGACAAGGCGGACGAGGCGAGGGCTGCAGGCGCCGACGTCGTTGGTGCCGAGGATCTCGTGGAGACGGTGCAGAAGGGCGAGATCAATTTCGACCGCTGCATCGCGACGCCGGACATGATGCCGCTCGTCGGCCGTCTCGGCAAGGTGCTGGGCCCCCGCGGCCTCATGCCGAACCCGAAGGTCGGTACGGTGACTGCGGATGTAGCTGCCGCCGTGAAGGCTTCCAAGGGCGGCGCCGTCGAGTTCCGTGTGGAGAAGGCCGGTATCGTTCATGCGGGCGTCGGCAAGGTCTCTTTCGACGACAAGGCAATCGCCGAGAATGTGCGTGCCTTCGCCGACGCGGTGATCAAGGCGAAGCCCACGGGCGCCAAGGGTAACTACCTGAAGCGCGTCTCGATTACCTCGACCATGGGCCCGGGCCTGAAGGTCGATTTGTCGACCCTCGCGGCTTCGTGATTTTTGCGGGGAGGGTGCTTCCTCCCCGCCCTATTCGGGCCGCAAGGCCCGGATCCGGAGGATTTCCTCCGGACATCCTGTCCGAGATTGCAGGCGGCTCGCCTTAATTCTGATGAAGGGCCTGCATGAGACGGGTAAGACCGGACAAAGGCCTGGGAAACAGGTCGATGAAAGGTTCGAACCGTGTTTGCCTTTTGCTCGAATACCGGCTGGTTGCCGGAGCGGCGAAAGGGGGCAGGATCCTCGAGCGTCGTTCGGGTGATCCCTAACCGGAAAGCCCGGCCGGCAAAAGGCAACCCGGCGCAGCACTCAGTGAGGCGCCGTTAACTGGAGAAGGCTGTGGAAAGAGCGGAAAAACGCGAATTCGTCGCGGACCTGAACCAGGTGTTCCAGAACACCGGATCAGTGGTCGTGGCAACATATGCCGGTCTCACCGTCGCGCAGATGAACGACCTCAGGTCGAAGATGCGTGCGGCGGGCGGGAGCGTCAAGGTCGCGAAGAACCGTCTCGCCAAGATCGCTCTTCAGGGTACTCCGTCCGAAGGCATTCAGGCCCTGTTTCAGGGGCAAACCCTGATTGCCTATTCGGATGATCCGGTTGCTGCTCCGAAGGTCGCGAGCGATTTCGCCAAGGGGAATGACAATCTCGTCATTCTCGGCGGCGCGATGGGCGCGACCACGCTCGACGCTGACGGCGTGAAGGCGCTTGCCTCGCTGCCGTCGCTGGATGAGCTCAGAGCAAGAATCGTCGGCATGATCCAAACGCCGGCGACCCGGATCGCCCAGATCGTCAACGCTCCTGCGGGCCAGCTTGCCCGCGTCGTTGGCGCCTATGCCCGGAAGGACGAGGTGGCGTGAGGCAGTTCCTCACCACCAGAAGCAACACTGTTCGAACACGTAAGGAAATGAAAAATGGCTGATCTTGCGAAGATCGTTGAAGACCTCTCGAGCCTCACCGTCCTGGAGGCGGCCGAGCTTTCGAAGATGCTTGAAGAGAAGTGGGGCGTCTCCGCGGCTGCTCCGGTCGCCGTCGCCGCTGCTGCCGGCGGTGGTGCAGCTCCGGCTGCCGCTGCCGAGGAGAAGACCGAGTTCGACGTCATCCTCACTGACGCCGGCGCCCAGAAGATCAACGTGATCAAGGAAGTGCGCGCGATCACCGGTCTGGGCCTGAAAGAGGCCAAGGACCTGGTCGAGGGCGCGCCGAAGCCGGTCAAGGAAGCCGTGGCGAAGGACGAGGCCGAGAAGATCAAGGCCCAGCTCGAAGGCGCAGGCGCCAAGGTCGAGCTGAAGTAAGCTCCGCAGGCTCCGCGGGCGGATATCCGCCCGCGGGCCAGGCGGAAAGGGATCATGAAAACCTTTTTCCTGAGGGCCGAAAGCGGCTTTCAGGAAACGGGTTTTTCCCCGTTTAGAATGGCCGCTCTCGGGGGCGGCCGGAAGCAGGCAAGCGGCAGGCAAGGAGCGACGATGGCCCAGACCCAGACATTCAACGGTCGCAGGCGCGTACGCAAGTTTTTCGGGAAGATTCCGGAAGTTGCGGAGATGCCGAACCTTATCGAGGTTCAGAAAGCATCCTATGACCAGTTCCTCATGGTCGAGGAGCCCGAGGGCGGGCGCCCCGACGAGGGATTGCAGGCAGTCTTCAAGTCGGTGTTCCCGATCTCTGATTTCGCAGGGACGGCGATGCTCGAATTCGTGAAGTACGAGTTCGAGGCTCCCAAATTCGACGTCGAGGAATGCCGCCAGCGCGACCTCACCTATGCAGCGCCGCTGAAAGTGACGCTGCGCCTCATCGTGTTTGATGTCGATGAGGACACGGGTGCGAAGTCCATCAAGGACATCAAGGAGCAGGACGTCTATATGGGCGACATGCCGCTCATGACGGACAACGGCACCTTTATCATCAACGGCACCGAGCGTGTGATCGTCTCGCAGATGCACCGGTCACCGGGCGTCTTCTTCGACCACGACAAGGGCAAGTCGCATTCGAGCGGCAAGTTGCTTTTCGCTGCGCGCGTCATCCCCTATCGCGGGTCCTGGCTCGACATCGAGTTCGATGCCAAGGACATCGTCTATGCGCGCATCGACCGCCGGCGCAAGATCCCGGTCACGTCCTTGCTCATGGCGCTTGGGATGGACGGCGAGGAGATTCTCTCGACCTTCTACAACAAGCTCACCTTCATCCGTGACGGCGAGAACTGGCGCATTCCTTTCTCGGCCGAACGTTTCCGCGGCATGAAGGCCACCGCCGACATCATCGACGCCGACACGGGCGAGGTGGTGCTGGAAGCCGGCAAGAAGATGACCGCGCGCATGGCGCGGCAGCTTGCCGACAAAGGCCTCAAGGCGATCCGCGCCACCGAGGACGATCTGCTCGGCAACTACCTCGCCGAGGACATCGTCAATATGGAGACGGGCGAGATCTATCTCGAGGCCGGCGACGAGATCGATGAAAAGACCCTGAAGGTTCTGCTCGATACGGCGGGCGGCGAGGTCAATTTCCTCGACATCGACCATGTCAATATCGGCGGCTATATCCGCAATACGCTGGTGGCCGACAAGAACGAGAACCGCCAGGATGCGCTGTTCGACATCTACCGTGTCATGCGGCCGGGCGAGCCCCCGACGCTAGAAACGGCGGAGGCGATGTTCCATTCGCTGTTCTTCGACCCCGAGCGCTACGACCTTTCGGCCGTGGGCCGCGTGAAGATGAACATGCGGCTTGAACTCGATTGCCCCGACACCGTGCGCGTGCTGCGCAGGGAAGATATCGTGGCAGTCGTCAGGACGCTGGTCGAGCTGCGGGACGGCAAGGGCGAGATCGACGACATCGACAATCTCGGCAACCGCCGCGTGCGCTCGGTGGGCGAGCTGATGGAGAATCAATACCGTCTCGGCCTGCTCCGCATGGAGCGCGCGATCAAGGAGCGCATGTCGTCGATCGAGATCGACACGGTCATGCCGCAGGACCTGATCAACGCGAAGCCGGCGGCTGCCGCCGTGCGCGAGTTCTTCGGTTCCTCGCAGCTCTCGCAGTTCATGGACCAGACGAACCCACTGTCGGAGATTACCCACAAGCGGCGCCTGTCGGCGCTCGGCCCGGGCGGTCTTACGCGGGAGCGCGCCGGCTTCGAAGTGCGCGACGTGCATCCGACGCATTATGGCCGCATCTGCCCGATCGAGACGCCTGAAGGCCCGAATATCGGCCTCATCAACTCGCTCGCGACCTTCGCCCGCGTCAACAAATACGGCTTCATCGAGACGCCGTATCGCAAGATCGTGGACGGCAAGGTGACGGAGGACGTCGTCTATCTCTCCGCCATGGAGGAGGCGAAGCACTATGTCGCTCAGGCGAATGCCGTCATCGATGAGAATGGTGGTTTCGCCGACGAGTTCGTGGTCTGCCGCCACGGCGGCGAGGTCATGATGGCTCCGCGTGAGAACGTGGATCTGATGGACGTGTCTCCGAAGCAGCTCGTTTCGGTCGCTGCGGCCCTCATCCCGTTCCTCGAGAACGACGACGCCAACCGCGCGCTGATGGGCTCGAACATGCAGCGTCAGGCCGTGCCGCTGGTGCGTGCTGAGGCGCCCTTCGTGGGCACCGGCATGGAGCCGGTCGTGGCGCGTGACTCCGGCGCGGCGATCGCCGCCCGCCGGACGGGCATCGTCGACCAGGTGGACGCGACGCGTATCGTTATCCGTGCCACGGAAGACGTGGATGCCTCCCAATCGGGCGTCGACATCTACCGGCTGCAGAAGTTCCAGCGCTCGAACCAGAACACCTGCATCAACCAGCGTCCGCTGGTGCGTGTGGGCGACAAGGTCAACAAGGGCGACATCATTGCCGACGGCCCGTCGACGGATCTCGGCGATCTGGCGCTCGGCCGGAACGTGCTCGTGGCCTTCATGCCCTGGAACGGCTACAACTACGAGGACTCGATCCTTCTTTCCGAGCGCATTGTGCGTGACGACATCTTCACCTCGATCCACATCGAGGAGTTCGAGGTGATGGCGCGCGACACGAAGCTTGGGCCCGAAGAGATCACGCGCGACATTCCGAACGTTTCGGAAGAGGCTCTGAAGAACCTCGACGAGGCCGGCATCGTCTATATCGGCGCGGAAGTGCAGCCGGGTGACATCCTGGTCGGCAAGATCACGCCGAAGGGCGAAAGCCCGATGACGCCGGAGGAGAAGCTTCTGCGCGCCATCTTCGGTGAGAAGGCCTCCGACGTTCGCGACACGTCCATGCGCATGCCGCCCGGCACCTACGGGACGGTGGTCGAGGTGCGCGTCTTCAACCGCCATGGTGTGGAAAAAGACGAGCGCGCCATGGCCATCGAGCGGGAAGAGATCGAGCGTCTTGCAAAGGACCGCGACGACGAGCAGTCGATCCTCGACCGCAACGTTTACGCGCGTCTGTCGGAAATGTTGATCGGCAAGGAAGCGATCGCCGGACCGAAGGGCTTCAAGAAGGGTGCTACGCTCACGAAGGAACTTCTGGACGAGTATCCCCGTTCGCAGTGGTGGCAGTTCGCCGTTGAGGACGAGAAGCTGCAGAGCGAGCTGGAAGCGCTTCGGGCTCAGTACGACGAATCCAAGAATGCGCTGCAGCAGCGCTTCATGGACAAGGTCGAGAAGGTGCAGCGCGGCGACGAGATGCCCCCCGGCGTCATGAAGATGGTCAAGGTCTTCGTGGCCGTGAAGCGCAAGATGCAGCCTGGAGACAAGATGGCCGGCCGGCACGGCAACAAGGGCGTTGTGTCCAGAATCGTGCCCATCGAGGACATGCCGTTCCTCGAGGATGGCACTCACGTGGACATCGTTCTGAACCCGTTGGGTGTGCCGAGCCGCATGAATGTGGGCCAGATCCTGGAGACGCATCTGGGCTGGGCATGCGCAGGCATGGGCCGCCAGATCGGCGAGCTGATCGACGCTTATAAGGAGCAGGGCAATATCCAGCCGCTCCGCGCGAAGATCGAGACGCTGATTCCGGACAACGACCGCAACGAGCCTGTCCGTGCCTATGACGACGAAAGCATCGTCCGTCTAGGCGAGCAGATGCGTCGCGGTGTCTCCATTGCCACGCCCGTTTTCGACGGCGCGCACGAATCCGACATCAACCAGATGCTGGAGGAGGCGGGCCTCAATTCAAGCGGGCAGGTGACGCTCTATGACGGGCGGACCGGCGAGGCTTTCGACCGCAAGGTGACCGTGGGCTACATCTATATGCTGAAGCTTCATCACCTGGTGGACGACAAGATCCACGCGCGTTCAATCGGTCCCTACTCGCTCGTCACCCAGCAGCCGCTCGGCGGAAAGGCGCAGTTCGGCGGTCAGCGCTTCGGCGAAATGGAGGTCTGGGCTCTGGAAGCCTACGGCGCTGCCTACACGCTGCAGGAGATGCTCACCGTCAAGTCGGACGACGTGGCCGGCCGCACCAAGGTCTACGAGGCCATCGTGCGCGGCGACGACACGTTCGAGGCGGGCATCCCGGAGAGCTTCAACGTTCTCGTCAAGGAAATGCGGTCGCTCGGGCTCAACGTGGAGCTGGAAAACTCCACGCGCTACGACACGCCGCCGGCGCTGCCCGAAGCAGCCGAATAAAGGCAATACCGGCACGCCGCGGCCAGTCTGCGGCGTGCAAGACCCCTGATGGAGCGGCTTTCGCAACAACGAAGATCGTTTTGCCTTCGGAAGCCCGCCATCGCACCGTGATTAAGGGACGAGGAGTCCCGCAAAGGAGATCGGCATGAACCAAGAGGTCATGAACCTGTTCAACCCTCAGGCGCCGGCACAGACCTTCGATTCCATCCGGATTTCGCTCGCGAGCCCGGAGAAGATCCTGTCCTGGTCCTACGGCGAGATCAAGAAGCCGGAGACGATCAACTACCGCACCTTCAAGCCGGAGCGGGACGGGCTCTTCTGTGCGCGTATTTTCGGTCCGATCAAGGACTATGAGTGCTTGTGCGGCAAGTACAAGCGCATGAAGTACAAGGGCGTCATCTGCGAGAAGTGCGGCGTGGAAGTGACGCTCTCCCGCGTTCGCCGCGAGCGCATGGGCCATATCGAGCTCGCCGCGCCGGTCGCGCATATCTGGTTCCTGAAGTCGCTGCCCTCGCGCATCGGCACGCTGCTCGATATGACCCTCAAGGATATCGAGCGGGTTCTCTATTTCGAGAACTACATCGTGACCGAGCCGGGCCTGACCGCGCTCAAGCAGAATCAGCTCCTCTCCGAAGAGGAGTACATGATGGCCGTCGACGAATATGGCGAGGATTCCTTCACCGCCATGATCGGCGCCGAGGCGATTCATCACCTGCTCGCCAGCATGGAGCTTGAGAAGATCGCAGGCGATCTCCGCTCGGAGCTCGCCTCGACGACGTCGGACCTGAAGCAGAAGAAGCTTCTGAAGCGACTGAAGGTCGTCGAGAACTTCCTCGAATCCGGCAATCGCCCGGAGTGGATGGTCATGAAAATCATCCCGGTCATCCCGCCGGACCTGCGTCCGCTGGTGCCGCTCGACGGTGGCCGCTTCGCGACCTCGGATCTCAATGATCTCTACCGCCGCGTCATCAACCGCAACAATCGTCTGAAGCGGCTGATCGAGCTCAAGGCGCCGGGCATCATCATCCGCAACGAGAAGCGTATGCTGCAGGAGGCCGTGGACGCACTGTTCGACAACGGCCGCCGCGGACGCGTCATCACGGGCGCCAACAAGCGTCCGCTGAAGTCGCTCTCCGATATGCTGAAGGGCAAGCAGGGCCGCTTCCGTCAGAACCTGCTCGGCAAGCGCGTCGACTATTCCGGCCGCTCGGTCATCGTGACGGGCCCGGAGCTCAAGCTGCATCAGTGCGGCTTGCCGAAGAAGATGGCGCTGGAGCTGTTCAAGCCGTTCATCTATGCGCGGCTCGACGCCAAGGGCTATTCTTCGACGGTCAAGCAGGCCAAGAAGCTGGTGGAGAAGGAGAAGCCGGAGGTCTGGGATATCCTGGACGAGGTTATCCGTGAGCATCCCGTGCTCCTGAACCGCGCGCCGACGCTGCACCGCCTTGGCATCCAGGCTTTCGAGCCGGTGCTGATCGAGGGCAAGGCGATCCAGCTCCATCCGCTGGTCTGCACCGCCTTCAACGCTGACTTCGACGGCGACCAGATGGCGGTCCACGTGCCGCTTTCGCTGGAAGCGCAGCTCGAAGCGCGCGTCCTGATGATGTCGACCAACAACATCCTGCACCCGGCTTCCGGTGCGCCGATCATCGTGCCGTCGCAGGACATGGTTCTTGGACTTTATTACCTGTCCATCATGAACCAGAACGAGCCGGGCGAGGGGATGGTATTCGCCGACATGGGCGAGCTGCAGCATGCGCTGGAGACGAAGGTCGTCACGCTGCACACCAAGGTCAAAGGCAGGTTCAAGACCGTGGACGAGAACGGCAATCCCGTTTCCAAGATCTACGAAACGACACCTGGCCGTATGATCATTGGTGAGCTCCTGCCGAAGAACCACAATGTGCCCTTCGACATCTGCAACCAGGAGATGACCAAGAAGAACATCTCGAAGATGATCGACACGGTCTATCGCCATTGCGGCCAGAAGGAGACGGTGATCTTCTGCGACCGCATCATGCAGCTTGGCTTCAGCCACGCCTGCAAGGCGGGCATCTCCTTCGGCAAGGATGACATGGTCATTCCGGAGACGAAGGCGAACCTGATCGCGGAGACCGAAGCGCTCGCGAAGGAATACGAGCAACAGTACAATGACGGTCTGATCACGCAGGGCGAGAAGTACAACAAGGTCGTCGATGCCTGGGCCAAATGCTCCGAGCGTGTTGCCGACGAGATGATGAAGCGCATCAAGGCGGTTGAGTTCGACGATGGCGGACGCCAGAGGCCGATGAACTCGATCTACATGATGTCGCATTCCGGTGCCCGCGGTTCGCCGGCCCAGATGCGTCAGCTTGCCGGCATGCGCGGCCTGATGGCCCGCCCGGACGGCTCGATCATCGAGACGCCGATCATCTCGAACTTCAAGGAAGGCCTGACCGTGATGGAGTACTTCAACTCCACGCACGGCGCGCGTAAGGGCCTCGCCGACACCGCGCTCAAGACCGCCAACTCGGGTTACTTGACCCGTCGTCTGGTGGACGTGGCGCAGGACTGCATTGTCACGGTCAAGGATTGCGGCACCGACAAGGGCCTCACCATGCAGCCGATCGTGGATGCGGGCCAGGTCGTGGCTTCCATTGGTCAGCGCGTTCTGGGCCGCACCGCGCTGGAAGATGTGCTGCATCCGGTCTCGGGCGAGGTGATCGTTCCGGCTGGGCGTCTCATCGACGAGCGGGATGTGGAGGCGATCGAAGCCGCAAGCATCCAGACCGTGCGCATTCGCTCCGCCCTTACCTGCGAAGTCAGGAACGGGGTCTGCGCCACCTGCTACGGGCGCGATCTGGCACGCGGCACGCCGGTCAATCTCGGCGAGGCTGTCGGCGTCATCGCGGCGCAGTCGATCGGCGAGCCGGGCACGCAGCTCACCATGCGTACGTTCCACATGGGCGGCACCGCGCAGGTCGTGGATCAGTCGTTCCTCGAAGCATCCTTTGAGGGCACGGTGAAGATCCGCAACCGCAACGTGGTGCGCAACTCGGATGGCCATCTTGTGGTCATGGGGCGCAACATGGCGGTGCTCATCCTGGACGAAGGCGGTAATGAGCGCGCTTCGCACCGGGTCTCCTACGGCTCGCGCATCTATGTGGACGAGGGCGACAAGGTGAAGCGTGGTCAGCGTATCGCCGAGTGGGACCCGTACACGCGTCCGATGCTGACGGAAGTGGAAGGCACCGTGGCATTCGAGGACCTGGTGGACGGCATTTCGGTGCAGGAAACCACGGACGAATCGACCGGCATCACCAAGCGCGAGGTCATCGACTGGCGGTCGACGCCGCGCGGTTCGGACCTCAAGCCGGCGATCACGATCCTCGACTCCAAGGGCAAGGTGGCGAAGCTGGCCCGTGGCGGCGATGCGCGCTTCCTCCTCTCGGTGGAGACTGTTCTGTCGGTGGACTCGGGTGCAAAGGTCAGGCCGGGCGACGTGATTGCACGTATCCCGACCGAGAGCGCGCGCACCAAGGACATCACGGGTGGTCTGCCGCGCGTGGCCGAACTGTTCGAGGCACGTCGTCCGAAGGACCATGCCATCATTGCCGAAATCGATGGCACGGTGCGCTTCGGCCGCGACTACAAGAACAAGCGCCGCATCATCATCGAGCCGCATGACTCGACGCTGGAGCCGGTTGAGTATCTCATCCCGAAGGGCAAGCCGTTCCATCTTCAGGACGGCGACGTCATCGAGAAGGGCGACTTCATTCTGGACGGCAATCCGGCGCCGCACGACATCCTGGCGATCAAGGGCGTGGAAGCTCTGGCTTCCTATCTCGTCAACGAGATCCAGGAGGTCTACCGGCTGCAGGGCGTGTTGATCAACGACAAGCACATTGAGGTGATCGTTCGCCAGATGCTGCAGAAGGTCGAGATCACGGCTGCGGGCGATTCGACCTATATCCCCGGCGACCATGTGGATCAGGTCGAGTTCGACGAGATCAATGACCGTTTGATCGAGGAAGGCAAGAAGCCTGCGGAGGCTCAGCCGGTGCTGCTCGGCATCACCAAGGCTTCGCTGCAGACGCCGTCCTTCATCTCCGCCGCCTCCTTCCAGGAAACGACACGCGTGCTGACCGAGGCGGCCGTTGCCGGCAAGATCGACACGCTGCAGGGCCTGAAGGAGAACGTCATCGTCGGCCGCCTCATCCCGGCGGGCACCGGTGGTGCGATGGCGCAGATCCGCCGCATCGCCCGGTCGCGCGACGATCTGATCCTCGACGAGCGGCGCAAGGAGTCCGGCGTGGAGATGGTCAATCCTGTCCTCGCAGACATGACCGGCCAGCCGGCCGAGTAACGGCCGGCCGCGAACAAAACAAAAAAGCCGCCGGTCAAACCGGCGGCTTTTTTCTTGAGGAACTGGCTCAAAGCAGAACGGATAGAAGAGGGAGGTTAGTCCTTCTCGTCAAAAGTGACGATTGCGATTTCGCCTTGGGTCGCTCCCTGCCAAGCCGAGAGATGTGGCTCCTCGTCCGGAGCGCCCTCCATCTCGCCGATCTGATCGAGTTCGGCCTCCGCGTAACCCTCCTGGGCAAGAGCCTCGAGGGCGAGACGCACGGCGGTGTCATCGTCCGGCGCCGTCAGGAGCACATGGACGCCTTCGCTGGCCTTTCCCTGTTCGCGCCAGACGCGCCCGGTGATGATTGTGACGGGCGGGCTTTCGTTATCGTTCATTTGAAGTGCTCCGGTTCTGCTCGCCGTCGCGGGCTGCTCACGAGAGCATTTATGGCGAGAGAGGAGCGGGGCAAGGGAGGCGGCTCAGTGATGCCGCCACGGCTTAAATGGAAAAACTGGTCCCGCAGCCGCAGGAAGCCACGGCGTTCGGGTTCTTGATCTGAAAGGATTGCCCAATCAGATCGTCAACGAAATCGATGACCGAGCCGCCCATATAGACCAGGGAAAGCTCGTCGATGAAGACCATGGCCCCGTCTCTTTCAATAACGACATCGTCCTCATTGCGGTCGGCCACGAGTTCGAACTTGTAGGAAAAGCCGGAGCAGCCGCCGCCTTCGACAGAAACGCGCAGCGCCTTCTTGTCCGCTTCCGCCGCGAGGATCCTGACAATCCGCTTCGCAGCGGCATCGGTCAGTTCGACACCCTTCATTTCCGTCTTGGCATCGATGCCCATGGGTTCACCTTGCTTTCGTCGATACCAGATAGGTATGAACGGGGGAGCGGCGAGTCAACATGCTGAGCAATGGCAGGCCAGGCAAATCTTGAAGGCATTGGTTTCGGCTACAGGCCCCGGGCGGCCTATGCCTGTGATCCCGCGCGTTCGCGCGGCCGCTTCTGTCCGGAACCCGAGAGCCCGACACGGACCCCGTTCCAGCGCGACCGCGACCGCATCATTCATTCCACGGCCTTCCGGCGGCTGAAGCATAAGACACAGGTCTTCATCGCGCACGAAGGCGACCATTACCGCACGAGGCTCACCCACTCGATCGAGGTGGCGCAGATCGCCCGCGCTCTGGCACGCGCGCTGCGCTGCGACGAGGATCTCGCTGAAGCTATCGCCCTCGTGCACGATTTCGGCCACACACCCTTCGGCCATACAGGCGAGGATGCGTTGAATGAAAAAATGGCACCCTGGGGCGGCTTCGACCACAACGCTCAATCGCTTCGGATCGTGACGAGACTGGAACGGCGTTATGCCGAGTTCGATGGGCTCAATCTTACCTGGGAAACGCTCGAAGGATTGGTCAAGCACAACGGTCCGCTGACGGACTCGACGGGCGGTGGCCTACAAGGGCCGGTGCCTCCCGCGATCCTTAGTTACTCGCAGCTGCATGATCTGGAGTTGAACCGCTTTGCGAGCGTAGAGGCACAATGCGCTGCAATTGCTGATGATATTGCCTATAATGCACACGATATCGATGACGGATTGCGGGCCGGTCTGCTGACGCTCGACATGCTGCGGGACGTGACATTGCCGGGCCGCATCCTGCGGACAGTCGGCGAGCTCTATCCACACCTTGATCCGGTGCGTACGGGGCATGAACTGATGCGGCGGCAGATCACCATCATGGTGGAAGACGTGATCACAACCGCCAAGAAAAACGTCGAGGAAGTGAAACCGGCCTCCGTCGAGGACGTGCATGATGCCGGTCGCCCGATCGTTACCTTTTCAGAGTCGATGGCGTCGGAGGAGAAGGAGCTGAAGGGGTTTCTCTATCGCAATCTCTATCGCCATCCATCCGTCGTTGCCGTGCGGCGCGTAGCCGACCGCATCGTCCGCGATCTCTTCGATGTCTATTTCGCCGATCCGCGCCAGATGCCGGAGGGTTGGCGCGAGGGTCTGGATTGCGCGGAAGAACGCATCAAGGCACGCGATGTGGCGGATTTCCTTGCCGGCATGACGGACACCTACGCGCTCAAGGAATACGAGCGGCTATTTGACCACACTCCGGATTTGCGTTAGGCGCAGGCGATTGGGCTTGTGGCCATGTGCCGCCAGCAGCGAAATCAATCCAGGACCGGGTCCATGAACATTTTCGCCGATTTCTCCGATCGGGTTATCGATGCCGTAAAGACGCTGGGGTTGAAGCCGAAGGATGGTGGAGATCTCGATCTCTCTCGCGTTGCGGTCGAGCCGCCCCGCGATCCCAGCCATGGCGACATTGCGACCAACGCTGCAATGGTGCTGTCGAAGGCGGTCGGCGAAAACCCGCGCACGCTTGGTGAGAGACTTGCGGCAGTGCTCGGCGGGGACCCGGACGTGGCCGAGGCAAGCGTGGCAGGTCCGGGGTTTGTCAATCTCCGGCTGAGCGATGCCTTCTGGCAGGCCCGCTTGGGTGAGATGCTGGTGCTCGCCGGTGACTATGGCCGTTCCGAAATGGGCAAGGGCCACAAGATCAACGTCGAATATGTCTCGGCCAATCCAACCGGGCCCATGCATGTCGGCCATTGCCGCGGCGCGGTCGTGGGGGATGCGCTCGCCAACCTTTTGGCTTTTGCAGGCTATGACGTTACCCGGGAATATTACATCAACGATGCTGGCGCGCAGATTGACGTGCTCGGCCGCTCGGTGCTGATGCGCTATCGCGAAGCGTTGGGCGAAAACATCGGCCAGATCCCGGAAGGTCTATATCCCGGCGATTATCTGGAGCCGGTCGGCAAGGCGTTAGCCGACGAATACGGCACCAAACTCCTGGAAATGCCGGCGCCCGAGGCACTGAAGATCGCCAAGGACACGGCGATCGACGCCATGATGGCCATGATCCGCGACGACCTCGCGGCACTCAACGTGCATCATGACGTGTTCTTCTCCGAGCGCTCGCTGCATGCAGCCAACGGAGCAGCGATCCGCTCGGCGATCAACGATCTGACGCTCAAGGGCCATGTCTACAAGGGCAAGCTGCCGCCACCAAAAGGGCAGGTCGCAGAGGACTGGGAAGACCGGGAGCAAACCCTTTTCCGGTCCACCGAAGTGGGTGATGACATTGACCGGCCGCTGATCAAGTCGGACGGCACGTTCACCTATTTCGCGGCCGACGTGGCCTATATGAAGGATAAATACGCCCGCAAGTTCGAGCACCTGATCTATGTGCTCGGCGCCGATCATGGCGGCTATGTAAAGCGGCTGGAAGCGCTGGCGCGTGCAATCTCTGACGGGAAATTGCATTTGACCGTGTTGCTGTGCCAACTCGTGAAACTCTTCCGCAACGGCGAACCGGTTCGCATGTCCAAGCGGGCAGGGGAGTTCGTGACGCTGCGCGATGTCATCGACGAGGTTGGCCGCGATGCCGTCCGCTTCATGATGCTCTACCGCAAAAGCGATGCCCCGCTCGACTTCGATTTTGCCAAAGTCACGGAGCAGTCCAAAGACAATCCCGTTTTCTATGTCCAGTATGCATCCGCGCGCTGCCATTCGGTATTCCGCCAGGCATCCGAGCAATTGGGTGTGGAGAAATTCGACCGGGCGGTGATGCGCAAAGCCTTATTCCGACTGGATGATCCGGGCGAAATCGCCTTGATTCGCAAGCTCGCGGAGTATCCGAGATTGATCGAGAGCGCGGCACAGGCGCTGGAGCCGCACAGGCTCGCTTTCTACTTGTATGATCTTGCCAGCCAATTTCATGTGCAATGGAATCGTGGTACAGAGACAGACCGCTTACGATTTGTTAAAGTTAACGACCCAGAGTTGACGTATGCCAGGCTGGGTCTGGTACAGGCTGTTTGTGATGTCGTGAGGTCGGGTCTAGCGCTCGTGGGAGCAGATGCCCCGGAGGAGATGCGATAGTCGCAAGCAACTGTCACCATTTGCCCACATTGCCTTGGTAGGTCAATTAGAGCAAGACGTCGCCGGCGTCCGACCGAGTGTGGGAAGATGGCTGAAAGTTTTTTCAAGACGAATCCGGAAGCGAACGACCTGCAGCAGGACGATCCTTTCGCTGAACTCACGCGTATCATGGGGCACGACCCCAGATCCAATGTTTCGCTTCGGCCAAGAACCCCGGAGGTTGCTGAAGGACTCGCGCTCGATCTCGAAAACGAGTTGATGGGCGATCTTGATCAGGACGAACCAGGCGAAAACCACGTCCAAACGGGCGCGATCGGAGCGGATCTGGCCGACTGGCGCTATTCCCTCGCGGAAGCTGCGGGGGGTGACGCGGATTTCGAACGTTCGCTTGATGCATTGCTCGACGGTACATTGGATGAGCAGGCAAGCGGCGAGCATCCTTCCTTCGATCAGGACACACAATCAGCCGGTTACTCGAGCGTCCCCAATCCGGGCGAGCAGGAGCGGTCATTCCGCAGCGATGACGGGGGGCAGGAGCCGAATTCCGCGGAAGAGAGCCTGCCGTTCGAATATGCCAGGGCGGCGGCTGAGCGCCCCCAATTCCTGTCTGGTGCGACCATCGAACCGGCGCGAGAGACGGGCTTCTCGCCTTACACGACCGCCTGGAGCGCTTCTTCGTCTTGGGACGATCAACAGGCCGCTGAGGAGCCTGCGCCAGCCGCGGACCACTGGGCCGCGGATTCGGCAGACTCGTATGATGACGAACCCCAGGACAGATGGAATCACGCCGAGTCTCATCGGCAGGATTTCGGCGGCGAGAGCTATAACAGCAGTTCGGTTTCCTATAGCAATTATCATCAGCCGGAGATCGAGACCATCGAGGTCGCCGAGACAGCAGTAGCCGTCGCTGCCCCCCTCGATATTCCGGAAGTGCCCTATCGGGAAGAGGTAAAGCCGACCTCCGATCTCGACGAGATCGAGGAAATCCTGGCCGGTGCGTTCGGTGAAATGGCCGAACAGCCGGAGCCGCAGGTGGAAGTCGCGCAGCAGCCGCAGGAAGAGCAGCACTCGGATCGTTTCATTGACGACGAATTCCTGATGGCCGGCATTGCTGCGGGGATAGGAACGACCGCTGCATTGGCGCGGGAAGCACCCGATTCTATCCAGGAGTGGAGCAGCCGTTACGATGATCCCGCGCAGCTTACGCCCATGCCTGGCGTTCAGCCGCCGGCGGCGTCCAGCCGCCTTCGACTGAATCCTCGGCTGCTCATGTCGGCGGCGGTGATTGGCGGTGTTGCGATTCTCGGCGGCGTTGCATTCTTTGCATTTTCCTCGGGTGGCACGGGCGAGCCTGTTCTGCTTTCTGCGGATAATTCTCCCATCAAGGTTCGGCCGGAAAATCCCGGCGGCGTGCAGATACCGAACCAGGAGAACCCGGTCTATAAGCGGGTCGCCGGCGAACAGACGGACGCTCCATCCGAGCAGCCCCGGCTCGTTTCGGCAACGGAAGAGCCATTAGCACTTCCGCTTCCGGACGATGGAGAGTTTGACGATTCAAACGCGTCGGTCGAAGACACGGCCCCCACGACTACGGCATCCGCCACCCCGAATTCGGCGGATACGGACCGGGCCGCTGCTGCACCGGGCGGTTCCGAAGAGCGTCTGACGAACACAGGGATGGAAAATCCGGTCGAGAAGGAACTCGTAGCAGTCACGCCACGGCGCGTGCGTACGCTTGTTGTCCGTCCTGACGGCAGCATGGTACCGGCCGAGCTGCCGCAGGTCGCTCAGGCGGAGCCCGCAACCATGGCGACAGATGCCATCGCTTCGGCTTCGGCCGCCGCTGCTGACCAGCCTGCGCGTGCAGAAGCTCGTGACGACACTCCAGCGGTTCCGCGGACAGGCCCAATTCCGCCGTCGCGGCCGGGCAATATAACGCCCGAGCAACCCCAACAGGTGGCAGCCTTGACGCCCCAGCCCCAACAGCCAGCGGCCCAGCCAGCCGCGGAGGCACCGCAGCCTCAGCAGGTTGCGGCTCTGCAGAACGAGCCGGCGGCGAATGCTTCCGAGTGGTCGGTGCAGATTGCCTCTCAGCCTAGCGTCGAAGATGCCCAGAAGTCCTATCAACAGCTCGCGCAAAGATATGGCAATGTGCTGCAAGGCAAGGGCGTCAACATCGTGAAGGCCGACATCGAAGGGAAGGGCACCTACTACCGGGTACGCATTCCGTCCTCGTCCAAGGAATCGGCGATCGAGCTTTGCTCGCAGCTCAAATCCGCTGGCGGCACCTGTTTCGTCTCGAAATAGCCGCAGCGCCAGATGTGAGGCCGCCGCGAGCAATCGCGGCGGTCTTTTTTTTATTGCCTGGGCGCGTGTTGTAATTCAGGGCCCAGGCTTTTGATGATCTCGGTCATGAGATCGTGAAGGTCGTCCCGGTGTCCGTTGCGTGCGGATGGCTGGTCTTCGGCCGAGGTCATGACCACCGTGAGATCGAGACTGGGCACCACATAGATCATCTGGCCGCCATAGCCCCATGCATAATTGACCCGGTGGCCGGCCATATCCTCGATGAACCAGCCATAACCATATCGGCCATCGTGAAATACCGAGCGCGTGCGCGGTTCCCAGGAGGCCTCGATCCATTCTTGTGATATCACCTGCTGGTCCCCTACCTTGCCGCCGTTACGGTATAGCTCGCCAAAAGCCAGCATGGATTTAGGCGACATCGCCATCTGGTTCCCGCCAAGATAGATGCCCTGAGGATCCCGTTCCCAGCCGCCGATCGCAAAGTCCTCCAAGGGCTCGAACCATTCCCGTGCCAGCGCCAGCGTTGAGCGGCCGCTCTCCCGCGTCAGGATCGCCGACAGGAGATGTGTATTGCCAGTGGAATAGAGCATTCCGGCGCCGGGATCGTCTACAAAGGGTTGGGACAGAGCGGTTCGGACCCAGTCACGACTCAACACCCAGCGTCCATAATTGGGTCCAGAGGTACGTTCCAGGCCAGCCTGCATCGACAGAAGGTGGCCGATTGTTATCTCGTTCAGTCGCGGGTCGGGATCGTTCGGCAGCTTATCGCTGAGCAGCGGCGCGATCTTCTGGTCGGGTCCCTCGAGTATCCCTTTATCGATCGCGATCCCGACAAGGGCTGAGATGATCGATTTCGAGGCCGACTTGATGTTGGTCTGCTCGGCGGTCGTGTGCCCGCGAAAGCCTTCCTCGATGAGGATTTCGCCGTTTTGCGACACGATCAACGTCTCAAGCGGTTCAAGCTCCGCCGCCCGCTGAAGAATTTCCTTGATAGACGTATCGATCACGGCAGGCTCGGAGGGCTGAACCATTTGGGCGAGCGCCGAGACGGCAGGCAGGACCTGAGGGAGCGATAGGAGGGCGATTATGAGAATCTCTTTCATGGCCAGCTAAAATAGCCGCAGTCTTGGCAATCCCAAGATCTGCCATTCCGAAAGTTCGCGGCGTGACACCGAAAGTCCGGTTTAACTGCATTCCGCGATGTCTTGGCGGCCGGATCGGGGTAATCTCCAGCTTATGAGCGAATCAAAAGCAATGATTCTCGGTGCCGCCGGAACACGGCTCACCGCTGAAGAGAAGGCCTTCTACCGCGCCGAGCGCCCATGGGGCTTTATCCTGTTTGCCCGAAATGTGGCTGAGAGCCCTCAGCTCCAGGATCTGGTGGCCGAGATGCGCGAAAGTGTCGGACGGCCAGAAGCTCCGGTCTTCATCGATCAGGAGGGTGGCCGTGTGCAAAGGCTGAGACCCCCTATTGCTCCCAATTACCCCAATGCCGCAGCGCTGGGCGCGCTCTATGACGTAAGCCGGGAAAGGGGCGTCAGAGCGGCATGGCTCATGTCGCGGCTGCATGCCTTCGATCTAGCCCGGTACGGGATCACGGTGGATTGCCTGCCGGTGCTGGACGTGCCTACGGCCGGTGCGCATGACGTGATCGGAAACCGGGCCTATGGCCGGGACCCCGAGACGGTAGCGGCACTGGGCCGTGCGGCGGCAGAGGGTTTGCTGGCAGGCGGGGTGCTCCCGGTCATGAAGCACATTCCAGGGCACGGCCGGGCAGGGGTGGACAGCCACCACACGCTGCCGCGGGTCGATGCCGCGCTCGACGAATTGCGCGCAAGGGACTTTGTGCCATTCAAAGCACTTGCAGACCTCACTATGGCGATGACGGCACATGTCGTCTATGAGGCGATCGATCCCCAACATCCTTCGACCACATCGGCCCGTGTGATATCCGAAATCATTCGAGGCGAGATCGGCTTCGACGGGCTTCTCATGAGCGACGACGTCTCCATGAAGGCGCTTTCTGGGGATTTCTCTGCCCGCGCACAAGCAATCCTTGCCGCGGGCTGCGATCTTGTCCTTCATTGCAATGGGGTGATGGAAGAAATGCGTGCCGTCGCCCAGAGCGTGCCGGAATTGCAGGGCAGATCTGCTGAGCGTGCCGAAAAGGCGCTTGCTGGCCGCCCCGAACCGGACGGCATGGACGAGGCCGAGGCACGCGCGGAATTCGGCTCGTATTTCGAAGCGATTGTCTGAACAAGGAACAGCGGTTGGCGGAACAGGGACAGGCGGCAGGAAAGGCGGGAAAGCCCATCCCCATGGACAAGCTGTGGGCGGAGGAGAGCTCCGAGCACGGGGTCTCGGAGCCGGTTCTTGCCGTGGACGTCGAAGGTTTCGAGGGCCCGCTCGATCTACTCCTTCACTTGGCCCGCAACCAGAAGGTTGACCTCGCCCGCATTTCAGTCCTCGCGCTTGCCGAGCAATATCTCCAGTTCATCGAGCGCGTGCGGCAGATGAGGCTTGAGCTTGCCGCCGACTATCTCGTGATGGCAGCTTGGCTTGCTTATCTAAAATCCCGGCTTTTGATCCCGAAGCAGCGGGCCGATGGAGAGCCTAGCGGCGAGGAGATGGCAGCTCTCTTGCAATTCCGCTTAAAGCGGCTCGAGGCGATCCGGGACGCTGCTGCGCGCCTTGTCAATCGAAACCGGCTCGGGCGCGACGTCTTTGCGCGTGGCATGCCCGAACATGTCGTGGTGGAGAAAAAGAGCACCTATACCGCCACACTTTACGATCTGCTCACTGCCTATGCGAGCCAGCGTCAAAGGCGAGCGATTACGAATGTGCAGATCGCCAAGCGCGGGGTGTGGTCGCTCAAGCAGGCACGCGATGTCCTGACGCGGCTCGTGGGCGAACTTCCGGACTGGACGGCTCTCGATCGCTTTCTCGTCCAGTATCTCACCCGGCCCGAGGAACGGGCGACGGCGATTGCGAGCACCTTTGCCGCCTCACTCGAGCTTGTTCGCGAAGGAACCCTGGAGATCAGGCAACAGGAGCCCTTTGCTCCGATCTATATGCGGCGCGGTACGAAACGCCCTGAGACGGCAGAGACAACTTCATGACCGAATCTTCAAACGTCATTCCCTTCGTCGCAGAGGATGAGCGCACATCTTCTGTGGAGCGACCCGGTCCGTCGAGCATGGCCTTCGCCGAGGTCAAGCGCATGGCGGAAGCTCTTGTTTTCGCAAGTGCAACTCCGGTCTCATCCAAGATGCTTTCTGATCGATTGCCCGATGGCGTAGACATCCGCGCGGTTATGGAAGATCTCAGGAAAGACTACGAGAAGCGCGGGGTTAATCTCGTCCGCGTGGAGGAATCCTGGGCCTTTCGTACGGCGGGCGACCTTGCCTTCCTGATGAGCCGCGATGCCGTACAACAGAGAAAGCTTTCGCGCGCTGCCTTGGAAATGCTGGCCGTGATTGCCTACCACCAGCCGGTTACGCGGGCCGAGATTGAGGAAATCCGGGGAGTTGAGACCTCCAAGGGGACGCTCGATCTTCTGCTTGAAACAGGCTGGGTGAGAATGCGGGGCCGCCGGCGCACACCTGGACGACCGGTAACCTATGGCACGACGACGGAGTTCCTGGACCATTTTGGACTGGAAGAGCTACGCGACCTGCCGGGCATCGAGGAGCTCAAGGGAGCAGGCCTCCTTTCTTCCCGGATGCCATCCAATTTCTCCGTGCCGCAGCCGCCAGCCGATCCCGAGACACTGACGGACGACGAAGACCCGCTGACGGATATCGACCTCGAAGAACTCGGCCTGTTGACACCGCGCGTCGAGGGTGATTGACCACAGGCATTGCCATGCGTCTACAGAGGACGCAGCAAGTGATAGAACCACGCGTCGCACGTGCGAAGCCGATCTCGATTTTCGAGCCGACGCTGCAGCCTTAGGCTACCCGGGCAACGGGGAAGATGAGAACGTCATAGATGAGCGAAACCTTGGAAAAGCCCGCGCGGGTGACCGCTGGCGTAACCTTTGCCGCACGACTCGCCTTTGATTCCATTAGCCACCGCTTTGCCGCGGGCCAAACGATTCTCGACCAGGTATCGCTCGTGGCCGAACCGGGCGAGGTGCTTTGTCTGCTCGGTCCCTCGGGATCAGGCAAAACAACGCTTTTGCGGATCGCAGCCGGTATAGAGGCCCAGACATCCGGCCGCATTCTCTTGAACGATCGCGAGATCGCCGGTCCCGACCTATTTCTTCCGCCGGAGCGGCGCTCGATCGGCCTCGTCTTCCAGGATTTCGCGCTCTTTCCCCATCTTAGCATTTTGGACAATGTCCGCTTTGGGCTGACGGCGCTCTCGCGCGAGGAGGCCAAACGGGAAGCCATGATCGCGCTCGCCCGCGTGGGGCTCGAAGGTTATGCTTCCGCTTATCCGCATCTCCTCTCGGGCGGCGAGCAGCAGCGGGTGGCCCTCGCCAGGGCCCTTGCGCCGCGCCCCACGGTTCTTTTGATGGACGAGCCCTTTTCCGGCCTCGATTCCCGGCTAAAGGACACGGTGAGGGCGGAGACGCTTTCGATTTTGCGGCAAAGCCGAGCAACGGCGATTGTCGTCACGCACGATGCCGAGGAAGCCATGCGGATGGGTGACCGCATAGCCCTTCTGAAAGGCGGCCGGCTCATACAGGTGGGAACGGCGGAAGAACTTTACCTCAGGCCAGTGGACCTTTTCGCGGCCGGTTTCTTCTCCGAGCTCAATCTGTTCGATTGCCGGGTACAAAATGGACGCGCCGATACCCCGGTCGGCCAATTTGCCGCACCCGGCCGAAAAGACGGCGAGGCGGTCACGGTCGCGATCCGGCTCTCGGGCTTCGATGTGGCGGAGAAGGGCGGTGGGGTGGAAGCCAGAGTGATTTCCCGCCGTTTTCTGGGCGTTGTTGAGCTCCTGGAGCTCGCTGTTCCGGGGGCGGAGGAGCATGTCAGGGCGCGTGTGCGTGCGGGACAGCTTTCTCCGGGCATCCGTGACATCTGGATGAATGTTCGTCCCAGTGACGTACTAGTGTTTGAAACACGGCGTAAAAGCGCATAAATCAGGTAACGAACTCTAACGCGTAAAGAGATCTATCATGGGTTCCTTTTCGATTTGGCACTGGCTCATCGTGCTCGTGGTGGTGCTGCTTCTGTTCGGCCGCGGCAAGATCCCCGAGTTGATGGGCGACATGGCCAAGGGCATCAAGAATTTCCGCAAGGGAATGAGTGACGAGGCCGAAGAAACCAAAACGGTGGAGCACCGCGCCGATGAGCCGGTGGGCGACGTGAAGCAGAAGGCCACGAAGTCCTAAGCCTCTTCGCAGTTCTTTGGAAGATTGGCGATGCTTGAGCTCGGCTGGTCCGAAATACTTGTCATTGCGATCGTGCTGATCGTAGTCGTTGGGCCGAAGGATCTGCCTCGCGTTCTGCGCAGCTTCGGCCGTACGACGGCGAAGATGCGTGCGATGGCAGGGGATTTCCGGCGTCAGTTCGACGAAGCCCTGCGCGAAGCTGAGCTCGAGGACGTCAAGAATCTCGTCGATGACGTGAAGAAGCTCGACCCTCGAGCGGAGATCAGAAAGCACCTGTCTCCGCTGGAGGAGGCCGGCCGCGAAATCCGCAGTGGCCTCAGCGAGGCTGCCAAGCCAAAGCCGGTAGCCCCGAGCACGCCTGCGGCCGAACCGTTGAAGAACGGCGCGACAGTTCCGGTTCCACCGGGCCCTGACGGGCCACCCGCCGCGACATCAGCCGCGAGCGTCTCCGAGGCGAAGATCGCGGCGGCAACCGAGCCAAGTCAGCCTGCGGAACCGCCGGCGAGGCCAAAGGCTCCGAAGGCACGATCCGCCTCCACCAGGAAGACGCCGGTCAAGCAGGTATCTGCGCCGGTCAAGAAGCCATCTCCGCGCAAGAAAAAGACGACAGGAACTGCTCAGTGAGTGCAGGGCAAGACGAGGACGAGGTGGAAAAATCCTCGGCGCCGCTGATCGAACATCTCATCGAATTGCGGTCGCGGTTGATCTGGGCGATTGGCGCTTTCTTTATCGCCTTTCTCGTCTGTTTCTTCTTCGCCCGCGAGATTTTCAACCTCCTGGTGATCCCCTTCCAATGGGCGACGCGCTGGGCCGGGCTGAACTCCGAGCAGGTCGACCTCATCTACACGGCCCCGCAGGAGTTCTTCTTCACGCAGATCAAGCTCGCCATGTTCGGAGGATTGGTGCTTGCCTTCCCCATGATCGCCACGCAGATCTACAAGTTCGTGGCGCCGGGCCTTTACCGCAATGAAAGGCGGGCGTTCCTGCCGTTCCTGATCGCCTCGCCGATTCTTTTTCTCCTCGGCGCAGCGCTCGTTTATTTCTTCTTCACGCCGATGGTGATGTGGTTCTTCCTGTCCATGCAGCAGGTGGGACCGGACAACGAGATTCAGATATCGCTGCTGCCGCGCGTTTCCGAATATCTCGGCCTCATCATGACGCTGATCCTGTCCTTCGGACTGGTTTTCCAGTTGCCGGTGGTGACAACGCTGCTGGCGAGGGTCGGTCTGCTTTCTTCGCAAGCGCTTGCGAACAAGCGCAAGGTGGCCATCGTCGCCGCCTTTGTGGTTGCAGCAGTCCTGACGCCGCCTGATCCCGTAAGCCAGATCGGTCTTGCGCTTCCAACCATCCTTCTCTACGAGGTCTCCATCTGGAGCGCCCGGATGGTGGAGCGCAAACGCGAGGAAGAGAGGCTGGCAGCCGAAGCCGCGCAAGCGGCGGAAGACGACGCGTCGGCCCCAGCGGATGCGGGAACGAGCGCGGGCTCGGCCTGATCTCCTCGGCTTGAATCTCCTCCGGGTGGTCCGAAGGCCCTGATTCACACCCGGATATTGATCATGCTCGACATCAGATGGATTCGCGAGAACAATGAAGCGCTCGTGCTCGCACTCACAAGGCGGGGACAGGAAGAAAGCGAGGCGCGATCCACGGTCAAGACGCTGATCGCCGCGGACGAGACCCGTCGCATCCACCTCACGAAGCTTCAGGAAGCTCAGGAGCGCCGTAACGCCGCATCCAAGGAGATCGGCCGCGCGATGGCGGCCGGCGACAAGGAGACGGCCGAGCGGCTGAAGACCGAGGTTGCCGAGCTCAAAGGCTTCATCCAGGATGGTGAGGCACAGGAGCGGGAGCTCGACAACAGGTTCCGAGATCTTCTCGCACGGATTCCGAATATTCCTCGCGACGACGTTCCGGTTGGCCCCGACGAGAGCGGCAATGTGGAGATCCGCAGAGTAGGGGAGCCACGCCAGCCCAACTGGGCGAAGGAGCATTTCGAGCTCGGCGAGGCGCTCGGCCTCATGGATTTCGAGAGAGCGGCCAAGCTTTCCGGCGCTCGTTTCACGGTGCTTTCCGGACAACTTGCTCGCCTGGACCGTGCGCTTGGCCAATTCATGATCGACCTGCACACGAGTGAGCACGGCTATACCGAGGTGCAGCCGCCCTTGCTGGTGAGAAGCGATGCCATGTTCGGCACAGGCAACCTGCCGAAATTTGCGGACGATCTTTTCTATGCTCATTCGACCGACGGCCTGCGTGACGTGATGTCCGCGGCGCTGGCGCAGGTCCCCGATCCGCTTCATCCCGAATTCAAGACTGCGCTGACGGCGGCGATGCAATCCGAAGGACGCTGGCTTGTGCCTACGGCTGAGGTTCCGCTTACCAATCTCGTGCGCGAGGAAATCGTCGATGGCGAAAAACTCCCGCTGCGCTTCACGGCGCTGACCCCTTGCTTCCGCTCGGAGGCCGGTTCAGCGGGGCGAGACACGCGCGGAATGCTGCGCCAGCACCAGTTCTATAAGGTGGAGTTGGTATCCATTACCGATGCAGAGAGCTCGCTTGAGGAACATGAACGCATGACGGCTTGCGCGGAGGAGGTTCTGAAGCGGCTTGGGTTGCCATTCCGCACGGTCGTCCTTTGCACAGGCGATATGGGGTTTGGTTCTCAGAAGACCTACGACATCGAGGTCTGGCTGCCCGGCCAGAAGACCTATCGCGAGATTTCCTCCTGCTCGGTCTGCGGCGACTTCCAGGCAAGGCGCATGAATGCACGCTACCGCTCCACTGGAGAAAAACAGCCGCGCTTCGTCCACACCTTGAACGGCTCAGGCGTGGCGGTCGGCCGGGCTCTTATCGCGGTAATGGAAAATTACCAGAACGAGGATGGAAGCATTAGTATTCCGGAAATCCTGCAGCCCTATATGGGAGGATTGAAGAAGATCGAAGCCGCGAGGGGCTGACGTGCGGATCCTCCTCACGAATGACGACGGCGTGCATGCCGAGGGCCTTGCCGTCCTGGAGCGGATAGCCAGGACATTGTCGGACGATGTTTGGGTCGTCGCCCCGGAAACCGATCAGTCCGGTTTTGCGCATTCGCTGTCGCTTTCCGAGCCGCTGCGCATGCGCAGGATCGATGACCGGCATTTTGCGCTGCGCGGCACGCCGACGGACTGCGTGATCATGGCCGTCCGAAAGGTGATGGATCGCCTGCCGGACCTCATCCTTTCAGGCGTGAACAGCGGCACCAATGTCGCCGATGACGTGACTTATTCAGGGACCGTCGCAGGCGCCATGGAGGGCACGCTGCTCGGCATCCGCTCCATCGCTCTCAGCCAGGGCTATTCATTCGCCGATGACATGCGAACGGTCCATTGGGACACGGCCGAATCGCTCGGGCCTGCTCTTCTAAAGAAGCTCGTCAGCACCGAGCTTCCGCAAGGCGTCTTTCTCAACGTCAACTTCCCGCGCTGTGCACCGGACATGGTGAAGGGAACGCGGGTCACCTCGCAGGGCAGGCTCGTTCACGGGCTTTCCGTGGACGAACGCCGCGACGGGCGGGGCTTTCCCTATTACTGGCTCCGTTTCGGGCGACAGGAAGCGGAGATTAGGGAGGGAACAGACCAGGCGGCCATCCGCGACGGCTATATTTCCGTCACTCCGCTCCATCTCGACCTTACAGCGCATGAAATGCGCGATCGGCTGGCAAAGGCCCTCGCATGACGGCAGGCGAGGGGGAGCGCGAAGGGTTCGCCGCCTTCATGCTGCGTATGCGCGCGCGCGGCATCGATTCCAAAGACCTATTTACCGCCATGGAAGCCATCCCGCGCAGCACTTTCGTGCCGGCCGAATGGAAGAAATGGGTCTGGTCCAACAGAACCCTCCCGATCGAGTGCGGGGAATCCTTCGAGCCCTGCGACCTGCAGGGGGCCGTCCTCAATGCGCTGGATTTGAAGCCTGGCGTCCGCGTGCTCGAAATCGGAACTGGCTCCGGCTACACGTCGGCGATCATGGCACGGCTCGCCGACCGAGTTTTGACGCTGGATCGCTATAAGACGCTTTGCGAGCAGGCGCGCCAGCGCCACGAAGCTTTTGGTCTTTCCAACATCATCGTGAAACAGGCGGACGGCACCGAGGGCGCGGCCGACGGCCCCTTTGATCGAATCGTGGTTTGGGCGGCCTTCGAGGAGCTTCCCAGGCGGTTTGTGGACTTTCTCGCCAGCGGCGGCGTCATGGTTGCCCCACTGGGACCAGGCGATGATGTGCAGATAATGACCAGGTTCACTAAGATCGGCAGCAGATTCGAGCGCGTTGATCTGGAGCCTGTGAGACTACAGCCGCTGATCAAGGGCGTAGCGCAGGCCCTTTGACCAGGTCCGGCGAAATACTGGCTTGAAATTTCCGAGGCTTAACTGCCCGGTAAGATTAACGCGCTTTAATCGGACTGGGTCAACGGGAATGCGCGGATAGCCTTATGCCAATGGGAATCATGCCACAGTACAAGACGTCGCTGGCCAGGGGTGCGGCGATACTCTTGATAGGATCTCTGGCAGCGGGATGCAGCGTTGCAAACCTAACCGACGGTCTTACGACGAACTCGACCGCCGCCCCTGTCGCGGTCGCTCGGTCGAATCAGCCTTATCCGGGTGACGTACGCATCATCAGGCCGAAGGCCGAGGTGGGCGGGGGCGGCATCCTCCAGTCCTCTTCCGCCGCCACTTCGCTTCCGCCGCCGGCTGCTCCGACCTACAGCGCCGCTACCTATTCGGCGCCCGCGTCTTCAGCTGCAATATCGTCTGCGCCGCTTCCGCCGCCCGGTGGTGGTGCTCAGCAGGCAAGCGCTCCAACCGTAGCGACGCCCGCAGAGCAGCCGCGGCAGGTGGCAATGGTGCCCCAGGCGCCTAGGGCGCAGGAGCCGAGCCGCCCATCGGGAGCTGCATCTGGTGGTAGTTATGTCGTGGCGTCAGGCGACACGCTCTACGGAATCGCGCGCAAAACCGGCGCCAGTGTGAGCGCGCTGAAAGAGGCGAACGGGCTGGCAGATGGCTCGATCAGAATCGGTCAGAAGCTGGTCGTCCCGGGCGGGACAACCATGGCCGCCGCCGCTTCGCCCGCAGCCAAGCCGGAACAGGTGAAAGCCGTCAGCGCACCCGCTGTCAAAGTGGTTGAAGCCCCCAAGCCCGCGCCAGAACCGGTAGTGGTGGCATCGGCTCCGAAGCTAGAAGTGACCGAGGAGCCGAAGGTCGTCGCCTATACTCCGCCGACCGAATCGAAGCCGAAGGCCGTAGAAGCCGTGGAGCAGACCCAGGTTGCGGCTCTGCCCCCCGAAGCGACCGGGGTGGGTCGTCTTCGCTGGCCAGCACAAGGCCGCGTGATCAGCAATTTCGGCAGCAGCGGCGGCCGGAAAAGTGATGGTATCGACATTGCTGTTCCTGAAGGAACTTCTGTACACGCCGCCGAGAATGGTGTCGTCATTTATGCCGGCGACGGCCTGAAAGGCTTCGGCAACACGGTCCTTGTACGCCATGAGGACGGCCTGGTTACCGTCTACGGCCATGCTTCGCAACTGAAGGTGAAGCGTGGCGACCAAGTGAAGCGCGGTCAGGAGATCGCACTGTCCGGCATGACCGGCGACGCAGACCGGCCCAAACTGCACTTCGAAGTGCGTAAGGGAACCAGCCCCGTCGATCCGATGTCCTATCTGAGGTGAGGGCGGTCCACCGGACCGCCGTTCACACCTTCAGGGTCTGGCCAAGACGGCCTGCGAGATCCTGGATGAATTGCCATGCCACGCGCCCAGACCGGCTTCCGCGCGTGGTGGCCCATTCAAGCGCTTCCGCCCGCAGCCTTTCTGCTTCGATCGGCAGATCGTGATAGCGCGCATAGCCCTCGATCATTTCAAGATATTCGTCTTGAGAGCATTTGTGGAAACCGAGCCACAAGCCGAATCGATCCGATAGCGACACCTTCTCTTCCACCGCTTCCGACGGATTGATCGCCGTCGATCGCTCATTCTCGATCATGTCACGCGGCAGCAGATGTCGTCGATTCGATGTTGCGTAGAGAATGACATTGTCCGGTCTTCCCTCGACGCCGCCTTCCAGCGCGGCTTTCAGTGATTTGTAGGAAGTGTCGTCATGATCGAACGAGAGGTCGTCGCAGAAGAGTATGAAGCGATACGGAGCCTCCCTGAGGAGGAGCATCAGTTTTGGCAGGCTCTCGACATCCTCGCGATGGATTTCCACAAGCTTGAGTCGGCCTTCGCCATCCGGCTGGCTCCGATTGATCTCCGCGTGGGCGGCCTTGACGAGCGAGGACTTCCCCATGCCGCGCGAACCCCACAGAAGGGCATTGTTGGCAGGCAAACCCGCCGCGAAACGGCGTGTATTGTCGAGCAGGATGTCGCGTACGCGGTCGACGCCCCTGATAAGGGTGATATCGACCCGATTGACGCGCGGAACGGGAAGAAGCGTTCCCGTTTCTGCTTGCCAGACAAAGCAATCCGCCTCAGCAAAATGCGGCTCTGGCGCTAAAGGCGGGGAAAGCCGGGAAACCGCCTCGATCAACCGGTCCAGCTTCTGGTTCAACGCTTCCAAAGTATTATCAGTCATGTGATCACCCCTGGTGATACCGTACCGTACGGTACGGTTCTTCCATAAGGAGGCAAGCGTTGCAAGCCGGGGAGGGGCCAAAGGTACGCTCTTCTTCTAAGACGTGCGCAACCGCGGCAAGCGGTTGCAAACAGAGGCCGAACATCTATATTCCGCGCAGTTTTCTTTCGGGCTGGCGCTCAGCCTCTGCATCTCAGGAGTGGTTCATGTTTGTGACACCGGCATATGCCCAGGCAGCGGCGGGAGCACCGGATATGTTGGTCAGCATCCTGCCTTTTGTGCTGATCTTTGTTATCATGTATTTTCTCATTATCCGGCCGCAGCGCCAGCAGATGAAAAAGCGCGCGGAGATGCTCGCCAATGTGCGGCGCGGAGACACGGTCGTTACGGGTGGCGGGCTCGTCGGCAAGGTGACCAAGGTCATCAACGATAACGAGCTGGAGATCGACCTCGGCGGAGCAAAGGTCACGGCACTGCGTTCCATGCTGGCCGATGTGCGCGTGAAGGGTGAACCGGCGGCAACCGACAAGACCGCTAAATAGCCCGCAAGAAGCGGGATACCGGGCGCGGCCTTAGGGGAAGGGCCGCCCCCAACGACAAGAGATAACATGCTACATTTCTCGCGCTGGCAGTCCTTCTTCATCTGGCTTGTCGTGGCTTTGGGTTTTGCCTACGCCGCGCCGAACGTGATGCCGCAATCATGGCTGAACTCGCTACCGAGCTGGGCGCCGACACGCCCGATGACGCTCGGTCTCGACCTGCAGGGCGGTTCACATATCCTCCTCCAGATCGATCGAAATCAGCTCGTCAATGAGCGTTTGGCAAGCACGCGCGACGACGTGCGTAGATTGCTGCGCGACAAGCGGATCGGCTACACGGGCCTTTCTTCCTCCGGCCATTTCGTGCAGGTTCGCGTCCGCGATGCGGCTGATGTGGAATCTGCAAAGCAGGCTTTGGCCGAGTTGCTTCAGCCGGTCGCAGGCGGCCTCCTCGGCACGAGCGCCATTCAGGAAGTGGAGATGACGGAGCCGGAGCCTGGGCTGCTGCGGCTGACCCTTACGGACGCCGGCATCCAATATCGTCTCTCCAGCGCACTTACCCAGTCGATCGAGGTGGTGAGTCGCCGCGTGAATGAACTCGGCACCACCGAGCCTATTATCCAGCGCCAGGGAGACGATCGTATTCTCGTTCAGGTGCCGGGCTTGCAGGATCCGCAACGCCTGAAGGATATCCTCGGCACCACGGCCAAGCTCACCTTCCAGATGGTCGATCAGTCTGTGCCGGTGCAGGAGGCGATCCAGGGACGCCCGCCGGCAGGCACCACCGTTATGTATTCGCGGGACAATCCGCCTGTTCCTTACCTGATCGAGGATCGCGTCATAGTCTCCGGTGAAAACCTGGTGGATGCCCAGACGAGCTTCGACCAGCTCACCAACGAACCGGTCGTGACCTTCCGCTTCGATACGAGGGGAGCGACCCGGTTTGGGCAGGCTACGCAGCAGAATGTCGGACGACTCTTCGCAATCATCCTGGACGGGCATGTCATCTCGGCGCCCCAGATCCGCGAACCGATTCTGGGGGGCACAGGCCAGATCTCGGGAAGCTTCACCGTACAGAGTGCGAACGACCTTGCGGTCCTTCTGCGCGCAGGCGCATTGCCCGCCGATCTCAACATCGTTGAGGAACGGACGGTTGGGCCCGGCCTGGGACAAGACTCTATCGACGCCGGAAAGATGGCCGCAATCATTGGCTCCATCTTAGTCGTCGTCTTCATGTTCGCCGCTTACGGGTTCCTGGGATTCATAGCGAATATCGCGCTGATAGCGAACGTGGTGCTGATTATCGCCATACTGTCAGTGCTTGGGGCGACGCTGACGCTGCCCGGCATCGCCGGTATCGTGCTCACGGTAGGCATGGCGGTCGATTCCAACGTGCTGATCTACGAGCGCATTCGCGAGGAGCGACGACAGGGGCGCTCGCTGGTCCAAGCCCTCGATCAGGGCTTCCAAAAAGCTTTGGCGACGATCATCGATTCCAACATCACGACCTTGATCGCGGCCGTCGTGCTCTTCTTCCTCGGCTCTGGCCCGGTGCGCGGCTTCGCCGTGACACTGGCGATCGGCATCATCACCACCGTCTTCACGGCGTTCACGCTGACGCGCTGGCTGACGGCAGAATGGCTTCGCCGCAGCCGCCCGAAGGAGCTGCCCCGCGGCTATATCCGCCTCGTGCCGGAAGTAACCCGCATCCCCTTCATGCGGGTGCGGCTGCAGGCCTTTGCCCTATCGCTTTCGCTTTCTGTCGCCTCGGTAGTGCTCCTCTTCACCGTGGGACCCAATTTTGGGATCGACTTCACGGGTGGCACGATCATTGAAGTCCGTGCAAAATCCGGCGAAGCGGATACGGGCGACATACGTCAGCGGCTTTCGCAAGCAGGTATTGGCGAAGCGCAGGTGCAGGGCTTCGGCAACCCGAGCGACGCATTGATCCGGCTTGGCATCGCCCCGGACACCGGTGCGGAATCCGGCGACAGCATCGTGCGGGAAGCGAGGGCGGCCCTCGAAGCAGATTACGATATAAGGCGCACCGAGGTGGTCGGTCCGACCGTTTCCGGTGAGTTGGTGTGGACTGCAATCATGGGTGTGCTCGCAGCGTTGGGCGGCATCCTGATATATGTCTGGGTCCGATTTGAGTGGCACTTCGCATTGGGGGCGATTGCTTCCACAATCAATGACGTGCTCCTGACACTCGGTTTCCTTGTCGTCACGCAACTCCAGTTTGACCTCTCGACAGTGGCGGCAATCCTTACCATCGTGGGCTACTCACTGAACGACACGGTGGTCATCTATGACCGCGTCCGGGAGAATCTGAGGCGTTACAAGAAGATGCCCTTGGGCCAGCTCCTGGACCTGTCGGACAACGAGATGCTGTCGCGCACGACCATGACGTCGATCACGACCATCCTCGCGCTGCTTTCGCTGTTCGTATTCGGCGGAGAGGTCATCCGTTCCTTCGTGGCTTCGATGCTCTTCGGCGTTGTGATCGGAACCTTCTCCTCGATCTTCGTGGCTGCTCCGATCCTTATCCTGTTCAGGCTCCGCCCCACTACTGGACCGGTTGTTGAGGTAGAAGCCGGGGGAAGCGATACGGCAGGACAAGTTCCGACGCGCTGATGACGAGCGGATTGCAGATACGCGCGGCCCATTATCCGGGCCGCGCTCCAATAGATGCCTACGGCAATGGCGGTTTTCGCTTTGCCGACATGTCTCATCGCGGGTCGCTGCTTTGCCTGCCGTCGGGCATTTACGGGTGGTCTGCCGACAATGTGTCCTCGGTGAGCATGGATGATTTCAAGCGAGCTGCAGAAGAAGCCGCTGATATCCAGATCCTGCTCGTCGGAACGGGCGCGACCCTCAAGCCGCTGCCCGGAGAGCTCCGCGCGCAGCTGAAGGAGGCGGGCCTGGCCGTGGAGATCATGTCGACGGGCGCGGCAGTGCGTACTTTCAACGTGCTGCTGGCTGAAGATAGGGCGGTAGCGGCAGCCCTGATTGCCGTCGAATAAAATGTCGCCGGCCGAAACCGAGGCGGCCGCGCTTGTCCGCCAGGCCGATTCAGACCGCTACCTCGCCGCCCTCTACGCACCGGCGGAGAAACGGGGAGCTCTTCTTGCCCTTTATGCCTTCAACGCGGAGATCGCCGCGATTCGCGATCGCATAAGCCAGCCCCTTCCCGGCGAGATACGCCTGCAGTGGTGGCGTGACGTGCTCGGCAATGCACAGAGCACGACGGCCGCAGCAGGCCATCCCATCGCGATCGCGCTACTCGATGCTATCCGCGACCACCGGCTTCCGGTCGAAACATTCCGGAACATGATCGAGGCGCGAATCTTCGATCTTTATGACGATCCGATGCCAACGCGCACAGACCTTGAAGGATATTGCGGCGAGACAGCCTCGGCACTGATCCAGCTGTCGGCGCTTGTCCTGGACCCGAAGGACGCGAGCGGCACCGCAGCCTTGGCCGGCCATGCCGGGTGTGCACAGGCGATTGTGGGACTCCTCAGGCTGTTGCCTCTCCACCGCCGCCGAGGACAATGTTATATCCCGCTCGACCTGCTGCGCGCGGCAGGAGCCTCGCGTGAGGACCTCATCTCCGGGGAGGATCGTGCCGGTGCTGCGCGAGCTGTGGCCGCCATGGTTGCACTTGGGCGCGAACATCTGAATGCATTCATGCGCGGGGCAGGGGAATTGCCTGCATCCCTTCGTCCCGCTTACCTGCCGCTCGCACTGACCGATGCTTATTTCAAACGGATCGAGGTCGGAGCAGTGGATCCGCTTGAGGAAAGCGTGCGCCTTTCGGCCCTGCGTAAGCATTGGCTGCTGTTAAGATACGCAATGCGCGGTTGGTGACCTCGTTTTCTACAACCTTGCGCCCGCGGACCCGCAAAGGCCGAAATTCGGCCTCGGTTTTGTTGCTCGTTCAGCCGTTTTCATTAGCCTCTTTCAAACGCAGGAGATTCGGGGATGGCGTCGCTGACGGAAGTTAACAACGGCAAGGGCGGCTGGAGGCACGTCACCCTCGAGATGCTCACCGGGTTGCGTGCGGCTCTAATTCGCTTTCCCATGCCCTCCCTGTTTCTCGCAGCCGCGGCAATACAGGCGGGCCTTTTGATTGCGGGTATTCATCTGTTCCGCTTTCAAGCAGAGCCAGGCGTGCCGGAAATCGACCTTGTGTTCGGCCTCGAAGGTGCGGCGCTCGCATCTCTTGCAGCAGCCCTCTTCGGCGAGAGGCGGGGCCTTTCTTCAGCTTCCCGCGTTGGTATCGGCTTGGTGGCCGGTTGCGTGGCCGCAGCCCTGCTCGCTCTTCCCCAGATATTCCTTGCAACCGAATGGACGTTGTTTTTGGCGCTGATCGGCCTCGTGCTCGTCGCGCCTTACGCCGGGCGGGGAACAAGCGATTCGTTCTGGATGTTTTCGGCTCAACTGGCTTTCGCTGCCTTTTTGGGAGGCTTGGCCCTCCTGCTTTTTGCAGGGGGCATTTCGGCCATACTGGCGAGCCTCACCGCTCTTTTCCGCCTTGCGGTGCCTAACGACCTCTACGCCTATGTGTGGACCTTTACCGGCCTGTTCGCTGCACCGCTCTTCGCAATGGGCCAGATCCCTGACCGCTTCGACGGAGAGCCGAATGACGTGATGGCCGGCTTCATGGATCGAGGGATGCAGGCGCTTGGGGACTTTATCGCCGCGCCGCTTCTCATCGTCTACGCAGTAATCCTGCATCTCTACGCTTTGAAGATCGTGATCACCGGCGAGGTCCCGGAAGGACAGATCGGCTGGCTCGTGCTCGTCTATGGACTCTGCATCTTCGGGGCTTTGCTGATCATCAATCCCTTCTTCGATCGCGCCCGCGCGCCCACGCGATTCTTCCTGCGGTATTGGCCTTTTCTCCTGCCGATACCACTCATCCTGCTGTTCTATGCGCTCGGGGTGCGGGTGAGCAATTACGGCTTCACGCCGGAACGCTACTTGCTCGGTCTCTTCGGCGTGATGACCGCTCTTATTCTGCTGATCCAGATCTGGATGCGCCTGCGCGGCGATATTCGGGTGATCGCCGGCCTGGCGGTTGTCGCGCTCATTCTGGCCAGCTTCGGACCTCAAGGTGCCGTGGGTGTTTCCGTTTCGAGCCAGGCCAACCGATTCCTTGCCATCGTCGGAAACCCGCCGCTGGACGGTAAGCGCCACGACGAAGCACTTGCCGCCCTGCAATTTCTGAACAATCACAGGGCCCTTCGACTGGTTGCGCACGAAGGTACCGATATCTCTGGCAAACCGGATGAAGGCTACCGCGCAACCGCGCTGGCTTGGGGGCTGGACCCGGCGCGGCCGAGCGAGGGACCGAGCGGATTCTCGTTTGTATCGGGCTCCGATCCGGTGATCTTCGCTGTAGCTGGCTTCGACATCCTCGCCCAGAACGTCTCGTTGGCTGTCGCCGCTGATTCTGCCGTTTCCATCAATCTGCCTTCCGGACCGAGGCTGGACCTCACTCTGGCGCCGGATGCGATCATCATTACCAGGGGTGAGGAACAAACACGGTTCCAGATCCCTGCCCAGGATATAAAACAAATGGCCCGGGAAAGCGCGAGCAACGAGCCAGCGCAGCTGTCTCTCGAAACGGCCGGCCGGCGGATACTCCTCCTGCCTTCCTACATCTATGCAGATATCGATGAGCCTTCGCGTCTGCAGAACCTGCAGGCAGCGGTGCTCCTACGGGCGCAGGATTGGACTGAACGGGTCCGGTGAAACCGGCTATTCGGCAGCCGCGCGGTTTGGGATGCTGAGCCAGTCACGGCAGTCGTTCAACGCCCGGGCCGTAATGGCACGTTTCTTGGCCAGCGTTTTCTCCTTGCCGCGCAGCCGCTTCCCGTCCGATCGGGGAAGCTCGACGGGCGGGAAAAGGCCAAAATTCACATTCATCGGTTGGAAGGAACGCTTTCCCGGCTCGTCTTCGGAAAGAATGTGCCCGCCGGTGATATGGTTGATCAGAGCGCCGAAGGCCGTTGTCGCGGGAGGTGGCGTGATCGTGCGGCCAAGCCGCGCCGCCGCGGCGAACCTCCCTGCCATCAGCCCCATGGCAGCACTCTCCACATAGCCTTCGCAACCGGTGATCTGTCCTGCGAAGCGCAGACCGGCGCGATTCCGCAGTTGCAGCGTGCCATCGAGCAGGGCAGGAGAATTGATGTATGTGTTGCGGTGCAGGCCGCCGAGACGGGCAAACTCGGCATTTTCCAGTCCCGGGATCATGCGGAAAATGCGCACCTGCTCGGCATATTTGAGCTTCGTCTGGAAACCCACCATATTATACAGCGTGCCAAGCGCATTATCCTGCCTGAGCTGAACGACGGCATAGGGCTTCTCGTCGGGCTTGTGCGCGTTGGTGAGTCCCATGGGCTTCATCGGCCCGTGGCGCAGTGTCTCGACACCGCGCTCTGCCATCACCTCGACCGGCAAGCAGCCGTCGAAATAAGGCGTGCCTTCCCATTCCTTGAAAGCCGTCTTCTCACCATCGAGCAAAGCCTGGACGAAAGCGCCGTACTGCTCCCGGGTCATGGGGCAGTTGATATAATCCTTGCCCGTTCCTCCCGGTCCAACCTTGTCGTACCGTGACTGGAACCAGCAGACATTCATATCGACTGAATCGAAATGCACGATCGGCGCGATCGCATCGAAGAAGGCAAGCGCTTCCGAGCCGGTGGCTTCGCGAATGGCTTCGGCAAGCGATGGCGCAGTGAGGGGGCCTGTGGCGATGATGGCCTGATCCCAATCTTCCGGGGGCAATCCCGTCACCTCTTCGCGAACGATGGTGATCAGCGGGTGCGCCTCCAGCGCCTGTGTCACGGCTTGGGAAAAACCCTCGCGGTCCACCGCGAGCGCCCCACCGGCGGGCACCTGGTTGGCGTCCCCGGCGCGCATGATGACGGAACCGGCAAGCCGCATCTCTGCATGAAGCAGGCCGACCGCATTGGTCTCGGCATCATCGGAGCGGAAGGAATTGGAACAGACGAGTTCGGCCAGACTGTCGGTCTTGTGCGCGTCTGTGCCACGCACGGGCCGCATCTCATGCAGAACGACCGGCACGCCTGCCTCAGCCGCCTGCCAAGCAGCTTCTGAGCCCGCAAGCCCGCCGCCGATTACATGGATAGATTTCATCGTCATGCGATGGAAATAGGCCGAACCGGACATCAATGCAACGTGAATGGGATCCGGACAATCGAGTGCGACAAACAAAAAACAACACCCGCCGGGGGAGGAGGTCCGGCGGGTGTCGTTTAGGTCGACCGGCGTTTCGGGAGGAGGAGAAAGCCGGTCGTTATCCGTCGGGGTGGGAGGAGGATACCCCGACGAAACTCTTCTACATCAGAGCGCCTTACGGGCGACGTAGGGAATATCGCTGCGGGAGATACCCAGGTCGTTGAGCTCGCGGTTGGAGAGGCGGCTCAGCTCGTTAACCGTCTGCCGGTAACGGCGCCAGTTACGATAGTTGCGGATCAGGTTCATCGTCTTGCTCGTTTCGTTCGGTTCGTTCGTTCTTGTGAGGCTTAGATAGTCTCGCTCTTGCGCTTCCGGAAGTGCGAATGTTGCATGGCAGCAATGCATATTGTGCATTGCACCATAGAACTGCCACAGACCGGTCGAAATGCGGCTTGGTTCTGCCATCTTCGTTAACGAGGTCAGATGAATTTGGAATGGTTCCAGCAAAGGATCTCGCCTCGTCAAAGAGCGGCCGAGAGCACATTGAAGGCCGAGACCTCAGGAAAAAATTGCCTGGAGGCAAATTTCCTTTGATAGCCGCAGTCCAGATGATATAGAACCCCGCGCTTTCGAGGGCGCCGGCCATCGAAGCGGGTGTGGTGGAACTGGTAGACACGCCAGATTTAGGTTCTGGTGGCGAAAGCCGTGGGGGTTCAAGTCCCTCCACCCGCACCAGGCCACCCCGGATACGAATTTTCGGCGGGCTCAGCGGCGAGGTGCTGTGGAGCAGCCGGCGCGAGTGAACATGAAGGTTTTATTGAATGCAGGTTAGCGAGACTCTCAATTCCGGTCTTAAGCGCGAGATCAAGGTCACCGTGCCGGCCAAGGACATGGAGGCCCGCCTCATGGCGCGCCTGGACGAGGCTAAGGACAAAGTACGGCTCAAGGGCTTTCGGCCCGGCAAAGTGCCTGTGCAGCACCTGCGTCGCATGTATGGCAAGTCCTTCATGGCCGAGGTGGTGAACGAGATCCTCAATGATTCCTCGCGCACCATCCTTGCCGATCGCGGCGAGAAGCCGGCCATGCAGCCGGAAATCACGATGACCGAGGACGAGAAGGAAGCTGAGAAGGTGCTCGCCGGAGCGGCGGACTTCGAGTTCTCCCTGTCGTACGAGGTGATCCCGCCGATCGAGATCAAGGATTTCTCCAGCATCAAGATCAACCGGCCGGTCTATGACGTGCCGGAGGACGAGGTGGAGGAGCAGGTCAAGCGCGTCGCTGATTCTGTCCGCACCTATGAGCCGAAGGACGGGAAGGCCGAAAACGGGGACAAGGTCACCATTGATTATGTCGGCAAGCTCGACGGTGAGCCTTTCGAGGGCGGCTCGGCCAATGACTCGGAAGTCGTGATTGGTCACGGCCAATTCATACCGGGCTTCGAGGACGAGCTCGTCGGCCTGAAGGCCGGTGATACCAAAACCTTCAAGATCACGTTCCCGGAATCTTATGCAGCGCAGCATCTGGCCGGCAAAGAGGTTGAGTTCGACATCACGGTCAAGCAGGTAGCAGCGGCCGAGGAACTCACCATCAACGACGAACTGGCCACGAAGCTAGGCCTTGAATCGGCGGAGAAGCTGCGCGAGATCATCCGCAGCCAGCTCGAGAGCCAGTATGGCCAGATGACGCGTCAGAAGGCGAAGCGTCAATTGCTGGATGCACTGGATGAGAGCTACAAGTTCGAAGCTCCTTCCAAGCTGGTCGAGGCGGAGTTCAACAATATCTGGTCGCAGGTAACGCGTGACCTCGAGGCTGCCGGGCGCACGTTCGAAGACGAGGACACGACGGAAGAGGAGGCGCGTGAGGAATACCAGCGTCTCGCGGAGCGCCGCGTGCGCCTTGGCCTTGTGCTTGCGCAGATCGGAGAGGAAGCCAATATCCAGGTTTCCGACGACGAGATGCAAAGGGCTCTCATCGAGACGATCCGCCGCTATCCAGCACGCCAGCAGCAGGAAATCTACGACTTCTATCGCCAGAACCCGCAGGCGCTTGCTTCTATCCGCGCGCCGATCTTCGAGGAAAAGGTGGTCGATCAGCTGCTTTCGCAAGTTGATGTCACCGACCAAAAGGTGAGCCGCGACGAACTCCTCGCCGAGGACGAGGTCGAAGGCCAGGAAAAGAAGGCCGAGGGCGCAACCAAGAAGAAGGCTGCCGCTAAGAAAAAGGCAGCGAAAAAGGAAGACGCTGCCGAATAAGCTTCCGAACCAAAAACCCCCGGCTTGCCGGGGGTTTTTTGTTGCGCTCAGATTTGTGCCGGCTGAACCTTCAGCCGCGGCAATGGCGGGAAGGCAAGGGCAACGGCCGCAGCACCGAGGCCGACCATGGCCGAGCCGATAAAGAGCCACGCATAATTGTGAAAGGTATCGAAGATCCAGCCGCCTGCGAGCGGCCCGAAGGCCATCCCGATGCTGGATAGCATCGTCGCCGCGCCGAGCACCGTCCCCAGGATCTGCTGGCCGAAATATTCGCGAGCAAGCACAGCGTAGAGCGGCATGACACCGCCATAAACCGCCCCAAAAATCATGGCCAGGAGATAGAACTCCTCAAGCCGGCTGACGAAGAGATAGGCGCTGATCGCGACCGCCTGCACGAGAAGGCCGGCAACAAGCATCTGCTTTACGCCAATCCGGTCTGCCAGAACACCGAAGAGAAGCCTTCCGCCCAGACCGGCCAGACCTTCGACGCTATAGATGCTGACGGCTGCCATCGGCGCGACACCACACACCATCGCGTAGCTCACCATGTGGAAGATCGGGCCCGAATGCGCTGCACAGCAAGCAAAGAAAGTGAGCCCCAACACGAGAAATTGGGGTGATCGCAGCGCTTTTCCCACCGACTTCCCTCCACTTTCCGGAAAGGGTTCGGAAGAGTGGGCATTCCGGGCGGAAACAGGCGGACGACGAACGAGGAGGGCCGTCGGCAGAAGAAGCACCCAGGCCAAGACCCCGATCAGGAACATGGCGGTGCGCCAATCATAGGCGGAGATCAGCCAGCGCGCGAGCGGCGAGATCGTCATCGGCGCCATCCCCATTCCAGCAGAGACAAGCGAAACGGCCAAACCACGGTTCTTCTCGAACCAGGCTGTGGTCGCCGCGATCATCGGCGCGAAGAAGGCGCTGGCGGACAGTCCAACCAGAATACCGTAGGTTAGCTGAAATTCCAGAAGTGAGGCAGCTCGGCTCGCAAGAACCAAGGCGAGCCCCAGAAGTGCCGATCCAATCAGCACCACGATACGTGCTCCGAAACGATCGCTCGCCGCTCCCCAGGCAAAGCCGCCCAGGCCCATGACAAGGAAGTTGAGCGTCATGGCGCTCGAAATGCCCGCACGGGACCAAAGCGTTTCGGCTCCAATCGGCTCGAGGAATATGGCTAAGGAGAACATCGCGCCAATGGCGACGCACCCCATCAGCGCACCTGCGCCGACGATTACCCAGCGATAGGAATGGCTCATATTACGTCCCTCGTGACGCTCAGCCCGGCTTCAGTCCTGTACGACGCGTCACATGTGCACAGGCCGGTTCGGATCAAGGACGCTGGAGCGGATCCAAACTCGACAGTTCCGAGCACATTTTTTGAACCTGCGGGACAGCTAAAGCAACTTGGCTAAATGTTCGCCGAGTTTGATAAGCTTACGCGGATTTACCGGCGCGTCTTTGCGACGGACTTCGTAGTGCAGATGCGGTCCTGTAGAACGCCCGCTGCTGCCCACTTGGCCAATGATACCGCCATTGGTTATACGATCACCCACGCTCACCAAGACCTTGCTCAGATGAGCGTAGCGGGTTCTGATTCCATTGCCGTGATCGATCTCCACCATCCTGCCATAACCGCCCTGCCAACCCGCCTCTACGACAATGCCGGCAGCCGCCGCGCGGACAGGTGAGCCTGGGGAAGCGCGAAAATCCAAGCCGGCATGAAAAGCGGTCCGCCCCAAAATGGGATCCCGCCGCGCCCCGAAATTGCTGGTGACGTGAGCGCCGGGCACGGGATGAGCAATAGGCATATAGCGGATTTTGCGCTTTAGCTCCTGGAGTCTGTTCAGCGCCTCATCAAGGCCACGCGCTCTCTCCTCGATGGGAAGGTAGCCCGAGATGGGGATGAACGGACCACCTGCATTCTGGCCGTAACGGCTGTTGATCTTGATCCCAGCCGAGCCAAGCGCCTCGTCGATGGCGTCGATCTTCCGATAGGTCTCCTCGGTGAGCCTGTCGATTTGTTCGGCTTGATCGGTCTCCAGGCTCCGGAGGGAGCGGTCGAGCGCGCGAAACAGCTCATCCGGCTGGTCGAAGGGCCTTTCGCTACGGACCGGCCAGGGAATTTTCGGCGTGGCAATGCTCGCAAAGGCGCTGCCAGTAATGGTCGTATGATCAACCCGGTTTTCTCCCGCTGGCTCTTGGACCTGCGGACGCGGGGTAGGGACCGGGATGGGTTTGGCTGATGTATTCAGCTCTTCCGCACGCTCCAAAATCGGGCTTAGCCAGCTGTGCCGCAATGTCAGGCGCTCCTGGCGGTCGAGCAATTCCGTGATCTTGCGCTCCAGCGCTTTTTGATCGGATTTCTGATCTCGCGTGACACGGTCAAGCTCGGCCCGGAGCGAGGATATCCGGTCTTCATAGGACTGCTGCATTCGGGCGGGAAGCTCCGTAGGCTCTTCACTCGCCGGGCTGGAGAGCAACAGGAAGGGGGCTGCCACGCCGGCTGCCGCCAGTCCGAACGCCGCAGCAGCGCCGGCGAGAAGCATCCAGGGGCGGAGGATCCAATATCGGACATTCTGTCCGCGGGCCAAGATGATTGTAAGGGGCTTTTCCTGTCCGTCGAAGCGACGATTGCCTCTCTTCAGCTTCACGGATCGCGTGCCTGTTGCAGATTCCTAGAGAAGCTGACTAGAGCGCGATATGGTTAACAAATCCTTACCGAGCTGAACAAACCTACGCCCTTACACGGAAAATTCCCCCCGAAGCCTCCTTGCAGCCTCAAGCACTTCGTCCAGATGTCCCTTGAGACGGACCTTGCGCCAGACCTCGGCGATACGTCCATCGGCATCAATGAGAAATGTACTGCGCTCGACGCCCATATATTTGCGGCCGTACATGCTCTTTTCGGTCCAGACCCCATAATCCTGGACGACCTTCTTTTCAGGGTCGGCGACGAGATCAATGGTGATATCGTGCTTTGCCTTGAACTTGTCGTGGCTCTTCGGCGTGTCGGGGGAGAGCCCGATGACGGGAACACCGAGCGCATCGAACTCTCCCTTGCGGGTTGAAAACTCGATGGCTTGCGCGGTGCAGGCTGAAGTATCGTCCTTGGGATAGAAATAGAGAACCACGGACCTACCCCGCAATTCGGACAACCGGAACGTGCCGCCGCCATCCCGAGGGAGTTCGAAATCGGGCGCCATATCTCCTTTTTCCACACTGGCCATTATCTTACCCTTCTTCCCTGCTTAGGCGCATAATCGACAAATTTCTGGATCTTTTGAAACCCTGTCCCCAAAGGGGACCGAGGCGTGCATATAATGGTTGAAGCGGATTCGCCTCGATCGGTCCATACTTTGACGGGAACCTTGGTGGCGCACGGAACGGATGAGCATGAGAAGGTGCGCTTCCGGCGGGAAGAAATAGCTCCCTTGGGGAGTTTTCCTTCTGCCTGCCTGCCGCCGCCTTCCGTTTGCCGCGGCCGCCGATCGCGCCTTTGGCGCTGGGTGCTCCGCCCGGCAGCAGCAATAGTGGCGTTGCTTCTTGTCGCCCTCGGCGCTTTCTACTTCATTGGCGTCGATGCGATCGGCAATGAACGCCTACGCTTCCATGCAGAGCAAGCCATCGAAAAGCTAGCCGGCGTCGACGTCGATGTCTCGATCGGGAGCATCAACCTGGGACTCGGTCGGACCAGCCTTTTCGCGCTGGAAGTGCGCGATGCCGGAATCGTGAGAGCGAGCGACAAGGCGCCCGTGGCCAATATCGGGGTATTGCGCTTCGGGTTGCGTGCCATCCCTCTGCTGAGCGGCAGGATCGAGCTTTCCCGCGTGGTCGTTGCAGATGCTCTTCTCACACCGAGTGAAATATCCTCCGGTACGGGGCCGACCCTGACGGAACTGCTCGCGCGACCGTCCGCGATCAGCCCTGACGAACTGAACCGGGCCGTATTCGATGCCATCGATCGTGCATTCGAAATTACGCGCGGTGCCGGTCTTGCCCATGTAAGCTTCTCGAATGTCGGCTTTTTGGCTGGAGGGCAAACAGTTCCCGACCTCCTGGTCGAGAATCTGGAGATCAACCGGGAAAGCGGAACGAAAATCGATCTGAACGGCGTCGCTCGTTACCAGGGGCGTGAGCTTTCATTTGCAGGCAGCGCCGGCCGCGACCCGAACACGAACGTCACCTCCGATCTGGCATTGAAGGTCTCGGCCGCCGAAGGGGAGGAGGCTTCTCCGGCGGAGGAAGGTCTCGTCCGGTCTATCGGTGCCTTTGACCTTACGCTTTCGGGCAAGGCTCCGGCTGGGGCCGAACGCGGCTTCCTGCGCATCGAAATTGCCGCAGACAAGATATTGCTCGACTTCGGCGAGGACGAGCTGGCTCTCGATGGAGCCTCGGTCGCCATCGGCGCCGGCACGGGCGAAGATGTCTTTTCCGTGCTTCAAGCCCGCCTCGACTCTGGACGGACACGTGTAAATTTCCAGGGTACTTTCGGGCCGGAAACCGCCACCAGCGGCAAACCGGGTTACCGCATGGATCTCGTATCCCGCGATTCCGTGCTTGCACCAACGGATTCGCCCGAGGCGCCGCTGCCCTTCGCGGTGCGCCTGGCGGGCCGGTTCGACCCGGCTGCAATGCGACTTGTGGCGGACCCGATCGAGGTTCGCTCGGCGGAAGGAGAATTGAGAGCGAGCGCGGCAATCACCGTCGCGGAAGGAAAGTCCCCCGGCATAAAGCTCTCCCTCCAGGTGAGCAGCATGCCCACCGCGCATGTGAAGCAATTCTGGCCTTGGTTTGCGGCGCCCGGTGCGCGGAACTGGACACTGCAAAATGTCTTCGGCGGCACGATCCGCGACAGCGGAATGACGCTTGAAGTGCCGCCGGGCCGGCTTGGAAACGGCATTCCCCTCGGTTCGAAGGAAGTTTCCGGACGATTTGCATTGTCGGACACCCGCTTCAACATAGCCGGTGAGATCCCTGCGGTGCGTGACGCCGATGGATATGTCGAATTCCACGGGACGGATGTAAAGGTCGGCCTTTCGTCGGGCCGCGCCTATATGGAAAGCGGACGGACCGTGGACGCCATCGACGGCACGCTCGTGATCGATGCCTCGAAGGAACACCGTCGCATCGGCAATCTGGAGATCGATGTCGCGGGCGAGGCGCCTGCAATCCTGGAGTTTGTCTCCTACCGGCCGATTGCGGCCTCCCGCTTCCATGATTTCAAACCGGAAGACCTCACGGGAAAAATGTCGGGCCATGTCAGCGCCGAAATCCCGCTGCAGGCGAATATCCCGATGGAGGAGCTCAATTGGCGCGTCGCGCTCGATTATGAGAACCTCTCAGTGGCGAAGCCCTTCGAAGGCCAACATGTAACGGACGCCAAGGGAAACCTGGTCGTCGAGCCAACACATGCGGAATTCTCCGCGGTTGCAAAGCTCAACGGCGTTCCGGCCGATGTCCATATCGTCGAACCCTTCGGCACCGCGCAGATACAAAGGATACGCCACATCGAGCTGAATGTGGACGATCAGACCCGTGAGAAGCTCTTTCCGGGACTGGGACTGCTGGTCTCCGGGCCCTTCAACGCCGTCTATGATCGCGAGCCGGATGGGCGCGAAAAGATCGACCTGAAGCTCGACTCCGCCCGCCTCAGCGTGCCGTGGATCGGTTGGCGCAAGGGGGCAGGCATCCCGGCGAAGGCCGCTTTCTATCTTTCCAGAAATGGCGAACAGATCGAGCTCAGCGATTTTTCCCTTACAGGGGAGAGCTTTTCACTGGCGGGACACGTGCGCCTTGACAGAGGCAGTCTGCAGGAAGCCACCTTCCAAAATGCTCGCTTCAATCGGGGCGATGATTTTGCCGCGACCATTCGAAGAAGCGGGGCAGGCTATGCCGTTTCGGTGAATGGAGCAGCTTTTGATGCTCGCGGCCTCATAAAGCAGATTTTTGGCGATGCACAGACACAGGGCAGCTCTGGAGACGAGGACGCCCGCTCTACGCCGGTGACCGTGAAAGCATCGCTCGGGCAGATCAGCGGGTTCGGAGGCGAGACGCTCGGCCAAGTGGAGTTCACCTATTCCAACGACGGCAAGAAGCCTGACGAGTTGACGCTCGCAGGTGCGGCCAGATCCCACGGTGGCGTGAAGGTGACCAAGACGTCTCAACAGGGGACGACCACCATCCATGCATCATCAAGCAATGCCGGTGCAATGTTCCGGTTTCTTGACCTCTACGAGCATATGGAAGGCGGCCAGCTCACGCTGGCGCTGCAGGGAGCAAACAACGAGAACCTCGCCGGCCAGATTGATATTCGCGATTTCTGGATCGTTGACGAGCCGCAGATGCGCTCGCTGGTCGCCGCCACCAAGGAAAGCGGACGTGTGGACACGACCCGCGTCTATTTCGAGCGCGGTGCAGCTGGCTTAGGAAAGGGCAGGGCAAGCCTGAGGATCGCGAACGGCGTTCTACGCGGCCCGGTGATCGGCTCCACATTTCAGGGGACCCTCTACGACCCCAATAACAGAATGGACATAACGGGGACCTTCATGCCGCTTTACGGGGTCAACCGCCTGTTCGGCGAATTACCGATCATCGGTCAGATTCTTGGCAACGGACGTGACCGAGGCCTCATCGGAATCACCTTTCGGCTGAGCGGTGAAGTCGGCAAGCCACGGCTTGAAGTGAATCCCCTTTCAGCCGTTGCGCCGGGGTTCCTGCGGGAAATCTTCGAGTTTCGCTAGCGCATCGGCTGATTATCGGAAGCACGATGCGCCGCTTACAATTCAGCAGCGCTCCGCACTCAAAGCGTGCAGGGCATTTGCCGGCCAAGCGACCGACGGTCGGCGATGTCAGCGGGGGCGCAGAAGCACGTGCTTCTTGCGACCGAAGGAGAGCTTGATGACGCCCTCCGGGCTCATATCGTCGCTGCCCACGACCCTCCGGTCATCCGTAACGAGAACGTCATTGATGCGGATGGCACCATTGGCAATAGCGCGGCGAACTTCGCCATTGGTCGAAGCCAAGCCCGCTTTCACCACGGCATGGAGAACACCCATACCGGCCCCGATTTCCGCCTGAGCCACTTCCACCGTGGGAAGGCTCTCTGCAAGTGCGCCTTCCTCGAAGGTCTTCCGCGCCGTCTCGGCAGCTTCTTCGGCGGCCGGGCGGCCATGCAACATTGCCGTGACCTCTGTCGCCAGCACCTTCTTGGCTTCGTTGATCTCGGCTCCCCCGAGTTTCTCCAGACGGGCGATCTCATCCAAAGCCAGGGTGGTATAGAGACGCAGGAAGCGTCCGACATCGGCATCTTCCGCGTTGCGCCAGTATTGCCAGAATTCGTAGGGGCTCAGCAGCGCGGAATCGAGCCACACGGCACCGTTTTCCGACTTTCCCATCTTGGCGCCTGAAGCAGTCGTGAGAAGCGGAAGCGTCAGGGCATAGAGCTGAGGCGTGCCCATACGATGGCCAAGATCGATTCCGTTGACGATATTGCCCCATTGATCCGAGCCGCCCATTTGCAATCGGCAGCCATAGCGCTGATTCAGCTCGACGAAATCATAGGCCTGCAAGATCATGTAATTGAATTCGAGAAACGAAAGCGAGTGCTCGCGATCCAAACGCTGCTTTACGCTTTCGAATGAAAGCATCCGATTGACCGAGAAGTGCCTGCCGACATCACGGAGAAACTCCAGGTAATTCAGCCCGCGCAGCCAATCGGCATTGTCCACCATGACCGCTTCCTTCGGTCCTTCACCGAAGGAGAGGTAATTGGAAAAGACCCGTTTGATCGAGGCGACATTGCTGGCGATCGTATCGAGCGTCATCAGCTTGCGGGCCTCGTCCTTGAACGAGGGATCACCGATCATGCCCGTGCCGCCACCCATGAGCGCGATCGGACGATGCCCGGTCTTTTGCAGCCAATGCATCATCATGATCAGCGTGAGGTGCCCGACATGCAGGCTGGGTGCCGTCGGATCAAAGCCGGCATAGGCGGTAACCGTTTCGCGCAGGAACAACTCGTCCAGACCCGCCGGGTCGGAGATCTGATGAATGAAGCCGCGCTCGGAAAGAACGCGCAGGAAATCGGATTTGAACTCGAGCATAGCAAAAATCCCTTTGCGGGAACGGTCTCTGGGAGATGAGCGGGCGTTTAACACCACTCGCGCACCGCACACAAGCGCTCGTGGAGCTATGGGCTGGCGTTGACTTCAGCCCATGGGAACATCGTCTCGGAAAAGAAAACGCGGCAGGAACGCCGCGCAATACATTATGGCCGGTGTTTCTTATCCATTCGGCAGCGCGAATCCCGTCCAGAGGAATCGACCGCCGGACCTCAGCCCGGGATAAGAACGAAAGCCGCTCAGGCCGTCGCCTTGGCCTTTGCCTTCGCCGTCTTTGTGTTGACCTTCTCAGATGGTTTAGCGGCGGCCTCCGATTTTCCGGAAGATTTGGCCCTCGCGGGAGCCTTCGCTGCCGCCTTGGCCGGAGCCTTTTTGTCCGCGGGGGCGATCTCCTCGATGACCGCCTCAGCGACGTTCTTGCGCAGCGACTCGATCGCTTTTACAGCTGATGCCTTGGCCTTATAGGCCTCAGAGGTAAACATCACTTCGCCGTTTCTGGCTCGAAACCGGAAGCGTGTCTCGCCTTTCTTATCCTTGTAGATTTCGAATTTGCTCACTGCCGTCTTTCCCGTTAGCAGGCGGTGATTCGCCACAGCAAAAGCGTCTCACGCAGCCGGGCGACTGTCGAGCGGCAAGCATTATTTTTAGGACGCCGGGCTTATACTAGGCTGAATTACGCTTCAGCCTCTCATCTCAGTCGTTTGGGACGCGGTTCCGCAAGTTCGCCATTGAGCCGCCGATCGAGATACTCGGCACATTCCTCGATCAAAACGTCCGAAGCATTCGTAAAGAAATGGTTCGTGTCCGGAATGGTCTTCTGCGTGATCGTGATTCCCTTCTGTGACTGCAGCTTGTCTACCAGCGTCTGCACGTCGGCAGCCGGTGCAACACGATCAGCAGCCCCGTGGATGATCAATCCGGAAGAAGGGCAGGGAGCCAGGAAGGAGAAGTCGTAGATATTGGGCTGCGGCGCGATCGAAATGAAACCTTCGATCTCCGGCCGGCGCATGAGAAGCTGCATGCCGATCCAGGCACCAAACGAATAGCCCGCCACCCAGCAGCTCTTGGAATCCGGATGGAGCGATTGTACCCAGTCAAGCGCTGCTGCGGCGTCCGAAAGTTCGCCGCTGCCATGGTCGAAGGCGCCCTGGCTCCGCCCGATGCCACGGAAATTGAAGCGCAGCGCGGTGAAGCCGCGGCTCTGAAACATATAGAACAGATCATAGACGATCTTGTTGTTCATCGTTCCGCCGAACTGCGGATGCGGATGCAAGATGAGCGCGATTGGCGCATTTTTCTCCTTCGACGGCTGATACCGGCCTTCGAGACGGCCAGCTGGACCGGAAAAGATCACTTCGGGCATGTTTACTCCACCTTGGCACCCTGCCAGAGCCGCAAACGCTATCTGCGATTTCGCGGCGGCTCTTGACGTGGGGCCGATGCCTCCATAGAAGCTAGTTTAGAACTGTTCAAAACTGGCGGGATCACCGCCCGTTGGCAGCCGGTAGATAGGACGGCTCGCCTAGAAAATTCAAGGAAATAACGCCTTCCTCGCCACAATTATGGCGAGAGGCATCGCTGGTGGACATGGCCGGAACGCGCATATATCTCGATTTTAATGCCACCGCCCCCCTGAGGGAGTCGGCCAGACGCGCCGTGATCTCGGCTTTGGACCTTGCCAACCCTTCCTCAGTGCACGCAGAAGGCCGCGCTGCACGCCAGGTCGTGGAGAATGCGCGGCGGGAAGTTGCAGCTCTTGTCAATGGCCAACCGTCCCATGTGGTATTCACATCAGGAGCCACCGAAGCTGCCTCGATGCTCCTGACACCTGATTGGACAATGGGCCGCGCGCCCCTCAAGTTCTCTCACCTCTATGTCAGCGCAGCCGATCATCCATGCATTCTCTCCGGCGGCCGATTTGAACAGAAAATGACGAAGATTGCTGTTCAGCCGAACGGCAGAATGGATATCGATGCGCTGAAGAATGCGCTAGCCGCGCACGACGCAAGCGAAGGCCTGCCGCTTGTCGCGACCTATGTCGCCAACAACGAAACGGGTGTGATCCAGCCGATAGAGGAGATCGCCGCTGTTGCGAGACAGGCAGGCGGCACGACCGTTTTTGACGCGGTTCAAGCGGCTGGGCGGATTCCACTCGATATTTCAGCCGGATCTGCAGATTTCTTCATCATCTCCTCGCACAAGATTGGCGGTCCGAAGGGCGTTGGTGCGGTGATTGGTGCTTCAGACCTCATGATGCCCCGCGCCCTAATAAAAGGCGGTGGACAGGAGAAGGGCCATCGTGCGGGAACGGAGGACGTCGCGGCCATAGCCGGTTTTGGGGCAGCTGCCCGCGAGGCGACGACGGCGATGAATGACATGCATCAGGTGCATGAAAAACGGACTCGAATCGAGGCCGCCATCCGTTCGCTTGTTCCTGACACGATGATCTATGGCGAGCAATCACCGCGCCTGCCCAACACCGTGTTTTTCTCTCTTCCGGGTATCAAGGCGGAGACAGCGCAGATCGCTTTCGATCTGGCCGGCATCGCACTTTCGGCAGGTTCTGCCTGCTCCTCGGGAAAGGTCGGGCCGAGTCACGTTTTGCAGGCGATGGGGTATGGGGGCGAGGGCGGCGCGCTGCGCGTTTCTATCGGCCCCCAAACCACAGATGACGAAATCGAAGCATTCGCAGCGGCTCTTGCGAAGATCGCAACGAGGAGAAAATCGGCCATTGCAGCCGCTTGAAGAAGAAGGAACCGGATGCCTTGGGAAAAATGGAGTAAATGACACATATTTTGCGACAGGATGGATGAATTCGGCTCGCGCACTCACTAGATAGGACTCAAAGCCGATAGAATCGAAAGAAGCCGGACCTTGACTCCGGCGTGAATGGAGAACGCTGATGCCTGCAGTGCAGGAGACAATCGATCAGGTCCGTATGATCGATGTGGACCAGTACAAATATGGTTTCGAGACGCTCATCGAGACCGAAAAGGCGCCCAAGGGGCTCAACGAGGACATCATCCGGCTGATTTCCGCCAAGAAAGACGAGCCGGAATGGATGACGGAGTGGCGCCTGAGTGCCTTCCGCCGTTGGCTCACCATGGAAGAGCCGACCTGGGCGCGCGTCAGCTATCCAAAGATCGATTTCCAAGACCTCCATTACTATGCAGCCCCAAAGGGCCAGACGGGCCCGCTCTCGCTTGATGAAGTCGATCCCGAGCTGCTGCGCACCTATGAGAAGCTCGGCATCCCGCTCAAAGAGCAGGAAATCCTCGCCGGCGTGCGCAAGCCGACCACGGAAGATGTCGAAGGCGCGATCGACAATGTCTATCAGTCCGGTCGCGTGGCGGTGGATGCCGTTTTCGATTCCGTATCCGTGGTTACCACCTTCAAGAAGGAGCTGGCCAAGGCCGGCGTCATCTTCTGCTCTATTTCCGAGGCGATCCGCGAGCATCCTGAGCTCGTGAAGAAATATCTCGGCTCGGTCGTCCCGCCGACGGACAATTTCTATTCCACGCTCAACTCGGCGGTCTTCACCGACGGCTCCTTCGTCTATGTGCCGAAGGGCGTGCGATGCCCGATGGAGCTTTCGACCTATTTCCGCATCAACGAGCGAAACACCGGCCAGTTCGAACGCACGCTGATCATTGCCGATGAAGGTTCGTATGTGTCTTATCTTGAGGGCTGCACCGCTCCGCAGCGCGACGAGAACCAGTTGCACGCGGCGGTGGTCGAGCTGATTGCCCTCGATGATGCCGAGATCAAGTATTCGACGGTGCAGAATTGGTATCCCGGCGACAAGGAAGGCAAGGGCGGCATCTATAATTTCGTCACCAAGCGTGGCGACTGCCGCGGGAAAAACTCCAAGATCTCCTGGACGCAGGTCGAGACCGGCTCGGCGATCACCTGGAAATATCCATCCTGCCTGCTGCGCGGTGATGGTTCGCGCGGTGAGTTCTATTCGATTGCGGTCTCGAACGGTCACCAGCAGATCGATTCCGGCACAAAGATGATCCATCTCGGCAAGAACACGTCGAGCCGTATCATCTCGAAGGGCATTTCCGCCGGGCAGTCGAACAACACCTATCGGGGTCAGGTCTCGGTCCATCGCAAGGCCGAGAATGCGCGCAACTTCACCAATTGTGACTCGCTCCTGATCGGCGATCGCTGCGGTGCGCATACCGTGCCCTACATCGAGGCAAAGAACTCTTCCGCTCAGATCGAGCACGAGGCCACGACCTCGAAGATTTCCGAGGACCAGAAGTTCTATGTGATGCAGCGCGGCATCCCCGAGGAAGAGGCGATCGCGTTGATCGTCAACGGCTTCGTGAAGGACGTCATCCAGGAACTGCCGATGGAGTTCGCCGTCGAGGCGCAGAAGCTCATCGGTATTTCGCTTGAAGGCTCGGTCGGCTGAGCCGGCGCAAGACAGTTGGGATAGAATTATGCTTGAAATCAAGAACCTGCACGCCCGCATCGCCGAAGACGGCACCGAGATCCTGCGCGGGGTGGACCTCAACGTGAAGCCGGGCGAGGTGGCCGCCATCATGGGGCCGAACGGCTCCGGCAAGTCGACGCTTTCCTATGTGCTTGCGGGGCGCGACGATTACGAAGTGACCGAGGGCGACATTCTCTTCAAGGGACAGTCTGTGCTCGAAATGGACCCTGCGGAGCGCGCTGCGGCGGGCATCTTCCTCGCCTTCCAGTATCCGATGGAGATACCGGGCGTGGCCACCATGGAGTTTCTCAAGGTGGCGATGAATGCGCAGCGCAAAGCGCGCGGCGAGGAGGAGTTGAAGATCCCCGAACTGATGAAGCGCGTGCGCACGGCGGCCGAAGAGCTGAACATGGACATGGGCATGCTGAAGCGCCCGCTCAATGTGGGCTTCTCTGGCGGAGAAAAGAAGCGTGCGGAAATCCTGCAGATGAAGCTGCTCGAGCCTTCGCTCTGCGTGCTGGACGAGACCGATTCCGGTCTCGACATCGACGCGCTCAAGATTGTGGCGGACGGCGTCAACGCGCTGAGGTCGCCCGATCGCGCGATCGTGGTGATCACGCACTATCAGCGCCTGCTCGACTATATCGTTCCGGACTCCGTGCATGTGCTCTATAAGGGGCGCGTCGTGAAATCCGGTGAAAAGGATCTGGCCTTGGAGCTGGAGAAGAATGGTTACGCCGGCGTGATCGGCGAGGCAGCTTAAGGGGCAGGGGTGATGAACATGCAGCTTCAGGTAAGACGCACCGCTGCCGAGGAGACGCTTCTTGCCTCCTTTTCGGAGCGGGCTGCCAGCCTGCCGGGAGATGCCGCAGCGGCCGAAAGGCGTGCGCAGGCGGTCGAGGTGCTGAAGAATGGGCTCCCGAGCCGGAAGGTCGAGTCCTGGCACTATACCGATCTGCGTCGACTCCTCTCCTCGGTGCCGGACTTCGATCCCTCAGCCCATGCAGAACCGCGCGCCGCGCTTCTGCCTGGCTCTGTCGTTCTTCCCGTGGTGAACGGCATTGCGAAACTGACGGACGTGCCCGCTGATATATCGGTCGCCAGCATCACCAATGAACTGGCGGACGGCAGCTTTGCTTCGCATCTTGGCCTTGCCGACACGGACGACACGGTCGGCGCCATCAATTCCGCATTCGTAACGGATGGCTTCGCATTGGACATACCCGCCGGAAGGGTATTGGAGCAGCCGATCGAATTGCAAAACCTGCAGGCTGGCGGCCAGGTCCATACACGCTTTGCCGTACGCGCAGGGGAAGGGGCCAAGGCAACGATCGTCGAACGTCAGCTTGGCGACGGCGATGCGCTCGTTTCCTCGGTGAGCCATCTGGAGGTGGGCGAGGGCGCAGAAATCCTCTGGCTGATCATCCAGGAGCAGCCGGATGGCGCGCGCCACCTTGGTCAGATCAATGTCAAGATTGCCAAGGATGCGAAGCTTACCCTGTTCGTGATGAATGCCGGCGGAAAGCTTGTCCGTCAGGAACTGCGCGTCTGCGTGGAAGGCGAGGGGGCGGAGTTTCGCCTGCGCAGCGTCAACCTGCTCGCGGGCGACACCCATTGCGACGTGACCATGGTTCTCGACCATGCCGCTCCCCATACGGTTTCCACCGAAACCATCCGCAATGTCGTGGCGGACAAGGCGGAAGGTGCTTTCCAGGGGCAGATCCGGGTCGCGCGGGAAGCGCAGAAGACCGACGCGAAAATGGCTTGCAACACGCTCCTTCTGTCGGATGAGGGTGGCTTCTCGACCAAGCCGGAACTCGAGATTTTCGCCGATGACGTGGCCTGCGGCCACGGCGCGACAGTCACGGATATCGAACCGGCGCACCTGTTCTATTTGATGGCGCGCGGCATCGACGAGAAGACGGCTCGCGGTCTTCTGGTGAGGGCCTTCCTCGCCGAGGTGATCGAAGAGTTGGAGGATGAGGCTGTCGTCGAGGTTCTGGAAGAGAAGCTCGCCGCGTGGTTTGCCACGCACGGCTAATGCAAGAGCGGCCGCTGCATGCGGCTGAAAGCGCAGGGTGTATATGGATCAGCAATCTTCGCCAATTTACGATGTCGAGGCGATCCGTCGTGATTTCCCCATCCTTGCGCGCGAGGTCTACGGCAAGCCGCTCGTCTATCTCGACAATGCGGCTTCCTCCCAGAAGCCCCAGGCCGTCATCGATGCGATCACCCACGCCTATACAAACGAATATGCCAATGTTCACAGAGGATTGCATTTCCTCTCCAACGCGGCGACAGAAGCCTATGAGAAGGCCCGGGAGGCGGTTAGGCGGTTCCTGAATGCGGGCAGCGTCGATGAGATCGTCTTCACGAAATCGGCGACCGAGGCGATCAATACCGTGGCTTATGGCTACGGCATGCCCCGGATCGGAGTGGACGATGAAATCGTGCTCTCCATTATGGAACATCATTCCAATATCGTGCCCTGGCATTTCATTCGCGAAAGGCAGGGGGCGAAGCTCGTTTGGGCTCCCGTCGCTGACGATGGAAGTTTCCTCCTCGAAGAGTTCGAGAAATGCCTGACGGAGCGGACGAAGCTCGTCGCCATTACGCACATGTCGAACATGCTGGGCACGGTAACGCCAATCCAGGAGGTCGTGCGCATCGCGCATGAGCGGGGCATTCCGGTACTGGTCGATGGCAGCCAGGCAGCCGTGCACCTGCCGGTCGATGTCGCGGCCATCGGTTGTGATTTCTACGTCTGCACCGGACACAAGCTTTACGGACCGTCCGGCATCGGCGTTCTCTACGGCAAGCGTGAAAAGTTGCAGGAGATGCGGCCCTTCCAGGGGGGGGGCGAGATGATCGAGGACGTCTCGATCGATAACGTCACCTATAATGATCCGCCGCATCGCTTCGAGGCTGGCACCCCGCCGATCGTGCAGGCCATCGGGCTGGGAGCCGCGCTCGACTACATGCAGAGCATCGGTCGTGAGAAGATCGCAGCCCATGAGGCGGAACTGTCGCAATACGCGCACGACCGGTTGAGCCAAATCAACTCGCTGCGCATTTTCGGCACGGCGCCGGGGAAAGGCGCCATCCTTTCCTTCGAGCTTTCCGGAATCCATGCACATGACGTCGCGATGGTGATCGATCGGTCGGGCGTTGCCGTGCGCGCTGGAACACACTGCGCCCAGCCTCTTTTGAAGCGTTTCGGTGTCACCTCGACATGCCGCGCCTCCTTCGCCATGTATAACACCAAGGCCGAAGTGGATGCGTTGGCCGAGGCGCTGGACAAGGCGCGCAAATTCTTCGGGTGAAAGCATGAGCGAAGTCGACGACAAGGCGGAAACGGGCGATCTGCAGCATAGGGAAGCCGGTCCTTCTCCATCCGCGATCCCGCAGGAAGAGCTGGCGCGCATGACCGACGATATCATCGGCGCGCTGAAGACGGTGTACGACCCTGAAATCCCCGCGGATATCTATGAGCTTGGCCTGATCTACAAGATCGACATAGAAGACGACCGCAGCGTGAAAATCGATATGACGCTCACGGCGCCCGGCTGCCCTGTGGCGGGAGAAATGCCCGGCTGGGTGCAGAATGCCGTGAGTGCAGTCGAGGGCGTGGGCGATGTCGAAGTTAACATGGTCTTTGATCCACCATGGACGCCGGATCGGATGTCCGAGGAAGCGCAGGTGGCGCTCGGGTGGTATTGAGGGTGCTTGCAACGCGCCTCTTTCCCGACCATCTTTAGAGAAAGAGCCTTTCCGCGAGTCTTGACCTCGCTGTGAATGGAGAAAGTAATGGGCCGTTTCCAGGTAATTTCGATCACGGACGCCGCGGCAGCGCGTATTCGTGAGATTGTCGCGACGCGCGAGGGCGCACACGGCATTCGCGTAGGCATCAAGAAGGGCGGCTGTGCCGGCATGGAATACACGGTCGATCTCGTTACCGAGCCGAGCCCGAAAGACGACCACGTCGAGCATAACGGCGCCCATGTCTACGTAGCCCCTGAGGCCGCCCTGTTCCTGCTTGGAACAGAAATGGATTTTGAGGTGACCCGTTTGCGCACCGGCTTCGTCTTCAACAATCCGAACCAAAGCTCAGCCTGTGGCTGTGGCGAATCCGTCGAGTTGAAGCCTGCCGACTTGAAGGCCCTTGCCGAAGCGCGGGCGCAAAGCACGGTCTGACTGTCGGCAGCGCGTTGGCGGTCCGCAAGTTCGGGGCATGGATCGGGAGTGAATCTGTCAACCGCGAAAGCGCAGCTCGAGCTCCGAGGTCATTGGGAATCTTGGCGAGGGCGCCCCGTACCACCGCTCACTATTTCCAGACGTCACTCGACCCACATCCCCTTTCGCCGGTGCCAATCGGCAATCGATTCCTCCGGATAAAGATCGAATGTTAGATCATCCTTGCCGATGTCCGGCTCTACCCAGTTCGCTTTGTATTTGAGCATCAAATGCACGCGGCTGGGCGGTTTAGGGAGATCGGTATCGATGGCCGAAGCAAAGGGATGCACCAGCTCCGGCCAAGTAGGATCGTAGAGCCAGAGCGCTGAGCCGCACTCGCGGCAGAAGCGGCGCTCACCGGTCGAAATCTCGCAAGCCGGCCGCTCGTCGTCTTGGATTTCCGCCCGATAAAGCCCCAGATGCTCCTCGCCTTCCACAGCTAGGGTGGAGGAAACCGCGCCCAGATTGATCGCGTAGCCGCCTCCGCCCTGCTGCTTGCGACAGACGGAACAGTAGCAGAGCTGGTAGGGCACCGGCGTATGGCTTTGAACTTGAAACTTCGCCGCGCCGCAGCGGCACGAACCTTTCAGGAGCACAGGCATGTCGCACCTCCGAGAGAATGAAAGCTTATGACGCAAGGCGGTGCCTGTCAGTAGGCCTGGAGCCGGATACCTGACAAAGACTGAAGAAAATGCCATCTTATGGTTATGACTGAGGACGACATTCGCGATCTCTTCTCCGGCCTGGGACCCGTTACGATCCGGCGTATGTTCGGCGGAAAAGGCGTCTACTACGACGGCTTGATCATTGCCGTGGAGCTGCGGGGCGAGTTGATGTTGAAAGGGGACGAGGTAAGCGCGCCCGATCTGGAGGCTGCGGGCGCCCGGCGCTGGACTTATGTCGGCTCACGTCACGGAAAGACCGTGTCAATGCCCTATTGGAGCGTGCCTGACGGTGCCATCGACGAGCCAGATGCATTCACAACCTGGGCGCGGAAGGCATACGAAGCGGCGCTGCGGGCGCCGAAATAGCGGATAGCGTTCGGACAGCGTCTCGGCCGGTGCGCTAAACTTTGCCCGGCACTTTCATGAAATCGGGAATATCGTCGCCGAACCCCACGGGTGTATCCGGCTCACGTTCGGGCTTTTCAGGCCCACGGCGCTGCGCATCGTTCTGTGTGCGAATTGCGCCCTTGCGTTCACGCTTGCGGTCCTCTTTCAAAGGTTCCTCTGGACGTCCCGCCACCACGTTCTCCTCGCCGCGCTCACGAGGCTTCTTGCCCTCGCCACGTTTCTTCCCTCCGCGGTCGGCACGGGCGCCGCGAGGCTTTTCATCCGCCTCGTCGTCAGTGGAAAGTGTCGAAAGATCGCCGTCGAGCCACTCGATCTTCTCACCGATCAGCTTCTCGATCCCATCGACATATTTCCGGTCAGCCTTGGTGACGATGGTGAAGGCCTTGCCTGACCGGCCCGCTCGGCCCGTGCGACCGATGCGGTGCACATAGTCTTCCGCATGAGTCGGCACGTCGAAATTGAACACGTGGCTCACGTCGGGGATATCGAGACCGCGAGCAGCGACGTCTGACGCGACGAGGAGCTTCAGCTTACCCTTCCTGAAATTCTCCAGCATCATCATACGCGCGCGCTGATCCATGTCCCCATGAAGAGCGCCGGCATCGAATTCGTGGCGAACCAGGGAACGGAAAAGGGTAGCCACCTCTGTCTTGCGGTTGCAGAAGATGATCGCGTTCTTTAGCTCATCGCCTTCGCCACGGATGAGCTCGCGGAGGCGCTCGCGTTTGGCCCATGGTTTCGAGCCCGATTTCACCAGCCGCTGCGTGATGTTTGCGGCGGTCGTCGCGGGCCGCGATACCTCGACGCGAACCGGCCCTTGCAGGAACTGCTCCGTAAGCTTCGTGATCTCCGGCGGCATGGTGGCCGAGAAGAACAGCGTTTGCCGGGTGAAGGGAATGAGTTTGCAGATGCGCTCGATATCCGGGATAAAGCCCATATCGAGCATCCGATCCGCCTCATCGATGACGAGGATCTCAACACCAGTCAGAAGCAGCTTGCCGCGTTCGAAATGGTCGAGCAGCCGGCCCGGCGTTGCGATGAGAACGTCTGCGCCGCGCTCAAGCTTCTTCTCTTGCTCGTCGAAAGATACGCCGCCGATAAGCAGCGCAATATTCAGCCGGTGATTCTTGCCGTATTTGATGAAATTTTCTTCGACCTGCGCGGCGAGTTCCCGCGTCGGCTCAAGGATCAAAGTGCGAGGCATTCGCGCACGGGCGCGGCCCCGCTCCAGCCTCGTCAGCATCGGAAGGACGAAGGACGCCGTCTTGCCGGTCCCCGTCTGGGCAATGCCCAGGACGTCTTTTCCTTGCAAGGCATGGGGAATGGCGCCGGCCTGGATGGGTGTCGGCGCCGAATATCCAGCGTCACTGACTGCCGCCAAAACCTTTGGCGAAAGGCCAAGGTCGGAGAACGTCATGGCTTCCTGGGCGGTTTCCTGTAAATCTGGCACGTGGTGAATGTCTTTACTGTGCTTAGCGTCGCGGCGCGTGAAGTACTTCCGGCCGTCACGACCTGTGATCGGGGCCTAAGGTGTGGTGCGACGGATGTCAACAGCTACTATTGCACCGCCGACGCTGTTTTTCGCCATGTTCTTCATGCGCCACGAAATTGGCTAGTAGCGGAATTGTTCCGAAAGTATGCGTTCGTCCCAGGAATGGCTCGCGTCGAAAAGAATTGTGGCCGTCATGTCACGGGACTCCCGCACCGTCACCGTCCTTACGGATTTGATTTCCGTGTGATCGGCAACAGCGTTAACCGGGCGCTTTTCGGGCTCGAGGATAGCAAGTTCCACGCTAGATCGGTTGGGAAGAAGCGCGCCCCGCCAGCGCCTCGGCCGGAAGGGGCTTACCGGCGTCAGCGCCAGGAGAGGAGCATCAAGCGGGAGGATCGGACCATGTGCCGACAGATTGTAGGCGGTCGAGCCCGCAGGTGTGGCGACCATTATTCCGTCGCAGATGAGTTCTTCAAGCCGCACCTGCCCGTCGATGGCAATTCGAATCTTCGCCGCCTGGTAGGATTGACGCAGAAGGGACACCTCATTGATGGCGAGGGCGCGGAACGTCTGTCCGTCCTGATCGACAGCCTCCATCTCCAATGGGCGCACGGTTTCGGGAATGGCTTCCGCGATGCGTTCGCGTAAGCCCTCTTCGCGATACTCGTTCATGAGGAAGCCGACAGTGCCGCGGTTCATGCCGTAGATTTTCTTGCCGGTACCCATCGTCTCGCGCAGGGTTTGCAGCATGAACCCGTCACCGCCCAGCGCGACGATCACATCTGCATCTTCCAACCGTTCTTGCCCGTAGAGGGCGGAGAGCGTGGCGGCCGCCGTTGTCGCATCATCCGTCTCGGCCGAAACGAAGGCGAGAGCGAGCGAAGAGGGCTTATTCATACGGCTCTGCTTCCTGTTGCAAACGAGCCAAACCGGTAACATGCCGCCATGCCGCTGCAAAGCGGTGCGGGAGGCTGCAGGAAACCTTAACGACGAGAAGTCTGCATGAGGCGGGCAGGGCCATCCTCACTGAATAAGGGCAAGAGCACCCAGGCCAGCGACGAAAACCACGATCACCGCAAAGGAATCGTATCCCATCCGAAAGATAACGGCATCTCTTCGCTCGAGCAGCCCGATCATGAAAATGCCGACCAATGCCGCCCCCAGCAGTGACGAGAGGACTTCAAATCTCCCTAGCGTGTTGATCACCGGGCCGCCCGAAAAAGCAGCATCAGTTAGAACAATCAGCGAAAGGTTCACGAAATTTGTGCCAAGGACCTGGCCAAAGGCCATTTCATATCTTTCCATGCGGATGGACTGCACGATGGTGCTGAGTTCCGGGGTGGAGGTCGCAATCCCGATCAGCGCGAAGCCGACCATCCCGGCACCGAGACCGGTTTGCTGCGCCAACGCATCACCGGTCTGAGACAGCATATATCCGGCCACAAAAATAGCCGCACCGGCGAGGGCGGCCTTCCATAACGCCTCGGAAAGAGAGCCCCCATCATCGATCTCGCCCTCCTCCATCTTTGACCCTTTCTCCTCATCGGACACACTCCAGGGGCTTCGCTGGCCATAGCCTGATGAAATCCAGAAGGACACGACGCTGACGATAGCGAGGGCAAGTCCCCACGCTCCCACGCCGAACAGGAGGACATCCCCGGTCGTGATTGCAATGGCAACAAGGATCAGCACCAGCATGCAGAGGACGCTCATCATGAGTGTCGCCGGACTCGCCACCACGGAGGTCAGCGCGTCGCGGCGGACGAACCCGTCTCCGATTGCCAGCAAGAACACATTGATCGCGGCGCTGCCGAGAATGTTGTTGATCGCAAGCGCAGGAGTTCCCGTACTCGCGGCCGTTATGGCATTGGCAACTTCTGGAAGGGACGTGATGCACCCAAGCAGGAGCATTCCGGAAAAGACCTGCCCAATCCCGGTGAGCCCGCTGATACGATCTACGTAAATCGTTAGCCGCACGCCCCCGATCCACACAACGATGCTGGCGCCAAGAAACCACGCAGCATTGATCCAGATCGAAAATTCTTGCGCGTTGGCCAGCGGCATTCGAACATCCCCAAGATGGGTGATGCATGGGGAATGCGTTCCTGGGCTGATTGATCCCACGCGGGATCCTGGCAAGTGATATGCGCGGCCGTGTAGAAAGCCTCAGCAGGTTCAGCGCTCAGGACTTTCACGGGAGCAGATGCTTACCTCATCGCAATAAGATTGGCGACGAGGGCCTCTCTGGGATTGCTCGCCGGCACGGGAGGCTCAGCGTGACTAAGCTCGCCCGGCTGTGCAGGGGCAAGATCAAGCAATTGCTGCCGTATGTCAGCGGCCAGAAAGTGGGCTCTGACGTCTGAAACAAGTTCCGAGGTGCTGCTCATCAATCGCGTAAAAAAGCGCCTGTTCCGGAAGTAGCCTCTGGCAGGCATTTCGGTGATGGCCATTCTGGCCTCCCATCCCAGGTGCGGCGATGGACTGCCAACCTGGTTGTTCATCAAACCCGGAGAATTGTGGCGACGCCGCGACTGGTGTGGAAAAGCCTTCGGGAGCCCGACGGCGGCTGTCGACAACGGCGAATCCTACTCGGTTTCGTGGAAAAGTTTAGCTGCCCAATGGGCTGCCGATTTCCTCACCAAAATTGATAGGCGAGGGACCGTTAAAGATAAGCTCTGTGAGGCGCCTGACGAACTCGTCCGGCCGCCCCACGAGCGGAGGATCGCATTGCTGTATAAAGGATTCTGGTGCCCCCGGCAGGACTCGAACCCGCGACCCCCTGATTACAAATCAGGTGCTCTACCAACTGAGCTACAAGGGCATGGACAGGCGCATAGCACAATCAGCGCACAAGTAAAACGACTTCTCGAATGAAGCCGGTGCTATTCCTCGCGCAGGATCCTGGCGGCCTTCGCCGCGACAATGAGGGCACGCCGGGCCACGCCGGGCGCCTGCTCTCCGCGCATTACTGCCAGGCACGCCTTCAAGGCCCGCTTTCGCTGGGGACACTCAGGCAGCGGCCATTCGTGGAGAAGCGCATCCAAGGCGACCTTGGTATTCACAATCACGCGATCCCGATCAAGCCGGCGCCGCTCGATCACCACTGCCTTGTGGAACAACCGGTGCCGAAGCGTGGTCGTTGATCGCGCACCAGCTCTCTTCTCAACCTTGCGACGGCTTTCCCGGCCGCTCGCATGGACAGCACTGATCTGCATGACACTGCTCGCAATCAACCCCGAATGCGTATCAATGCACGAGGTGCGATCGAGTTCCATTCGATCTTTCTGGGTATCGCCGATCAGCGATAAAGCGGCTTCAGTTCGCCATTTTCATAAAGGCTGTCGAGCGGAACGTCTCTCGCCATGATGCTGGATGCGTTGGCGAAAGCGACGAACTGCCTTCGTGCATCTTCTGCCAATCCAGGATCGGCACTCGCGGCAAGGCAAGCCTCCAACGCGCGGTTGAAGATGCGCCCCTCTTGGGTCGGCCAGGCCATCAGCAGTTCGAGTGCTTCCTCGGCACTGTATATTTCAGTCACCGGTTCGCCGGGCCGCATTACGATGCGAACCGGCAACGCGAATTGCGCAGCATACATGACGCGCTCCTTCTCCGCAGGGCGGAGATAGAAATCTAGCGCGGCGCTTGAACTCCGACAATGTTTGGCGCCGCAACTGACAATCATGTATGCGTTATCAAATTCCAGGCCCGCCTCGCAGATATTGCAGGTACCTGCCAGTCGAGAAATCAGGCTATCGCGCGGCAGGGTAAAGAACGCTTTGCGCTCTCTGGTGCGATTGTGCTTTCTCAAAGGGGGAATTGGCCAACTTGCCCTGACAGACACTATATGGAAGGAAGGCCGCTGATCGGCGGCACCTAGTCAACGAGCATACTTTATGAGCCAGGTCGGAAATCCTTATCCCGAAATCTATAACAACGCGCGGGTTCTCGCCGTCGCGCCAATGATGGACTGGACGGATCGCCACTGCCGCTTTTTTCATCGGCAGCTCTCCAGGCGCGCTCTTCTTTACACCGAGATGGTGGTGGCGGACGCGGTTATTCACGGCAATCGGGAACGGCTCCTCGGGTTCAATACAGAAGAACATCCGGTGGCGCTGCAACTGGGAGGCAGCGACCCGGAAAAGCTCGCAAAAGCAGCACGTATCGGGGCTTCGTTCGGCTATGATGAAATAAACCTCAATGTCGGCTGTCCATCGGACCGGGTGCAATCGGGTACTTTTGGCGCCTGCCTGATGAAAGTGCCGGAACTCGTCGGTGCCTGCGTGGTGGCGATGAAGGAGAGCGTTTCGATACCCGTTACCGTGAAATGCCGGATCGGTGTCGATGATCAAGATCCCGAAGAAGCGCTCGACCGGTTGGCCGAGGTGGTTTTCGCGGCAGGTGCCGATGCGCTCTGGGTTCATGCCAGAAAGGCCTGGCTACAAGGGCTGAGCCCCCGCGAGAACCGAGATATCCCGCCGCTCGACTATAGCCGTGTCTATCGGCTCAAGGAGGCCAATCCGGACAGGTTCATCGGCATTAATGGCGGCATCCAGACGATCGGTGAAGCGCTCGATCATCTCGCGCATCTGGACGGTGTGATGCTCGGACGCGCCGCCTACCACACACCGGGCATTCTGGCCGATGTCGATGACAGCATTTATGGCGACGGGCGCGAAGCTCCGATACTTGCGGAGGTGGTCGAGACGATGGCCGCTTATGCCGGCAGGCATATCGAATCCGGAGGTCGCCTGTCACACATCACGCGGCATATGACCGGACTGTTCCACGGACGGCCCGGCGCACGGAGATTCAGGCAGATCCTCTCAACGGATGCGACCCGCCCCGGTGCCGGGCCCGGGGTGCTGCACCGCGCCCTGGCCGAAGTGGATACGGATGCGCGAGAAGAGGCAGCCTGACCTGCAGGCGATCAATCCGTCAGGATCAGGCGATCGCCTCGCATCTCGAAGCTCGACAGGCTGCTCAGGAACTGCATTCCCAAGAGACTCTGCTCGAGCAGGTCAGGTGCTGCAACGAGCACCGTCACGTCGTTACGTTCGATAGGGCCGATCCGAAGCGAATCCAGACGGGCGCGCGCAGCCATGGCCCGGCCATTCGCGGTCATTACCGGCCACGAATAATCGAGCCTGCTCGCATCGATTCCAGCACGCTCAGCATCCTGCGAGGTGAGAACTGTCGTCGTTGCGCCTGTATCTACAACGGCCAGGATCGTGACGCCGTTTGCGAGCATCCGTACCTCGAAATGGCCATTCGCCGCTTTGTCGATCATGACTGCGGCGCGTTCGGAACCGGAAACACTCATTGGGCTACCCGGGATCAAGCCCGCGGTCAGTCGGCTTGCCACGTCCTGCAATTCATAGCGGTACTGGTAGCCCGTCATGAGCACGAGAAGGATCAAGAGCCAATAGGCTAGGTCGCGTGAGGCGTGGCGGAACCGGGTGCGTGCGGCAAAGACACCGACCACAAGCACGGCCGCCCAAAGGCCAAGATAAAGCATAGAAGCGAAGGAATCACTCGCAATGCCGAAGACAGTACCGCTGTCGTGAGAAGCAATGAGCAGCCCTACACCTGCCAGAATGACGGCTATGATGATCCAGAACAGCCCCATGGCTTACGACCCCTCTGCGCGTTCACGTGCAAGTCTCGAGCGGCGCCGCGTTTCGCGCCGAGGGCGGACCTCCTTGCCGCTGAGCCTCGCCGGCAAGCTCTCCATGATTGCCCGGCGCTCCCTTGGCGTCATGGAGAGCCAAGCGGCAATCTCCCCGCGCGTGCGTCCGCAGCCGAGGCAAAAGCCGGTTCTTTCGTCTATCGAGCACACCAGAACGCAAGGGGATTCAATGGCGGTCATCATACGATCCTCTGCTGAGGAGATGGGGGGCGTGACGGGTAGAAGCAAGCTGCGGCATTGCCATGCTTGCCCGCTGCCGTTATGCCCGGCACCATCTCAGGAGACAATGATATGACAAGCGGCCTGCCATTTGACGACATCCGTAACCTGATTTCAGCGCTTCCCGCCATGGACACGGGGGCGGCGACGCGGGTAGGCGCGGATCTTTCGTCAGGGGGAGATGAGCTTGGGCGCCTGGGCGACATCGGCCAGTGGTTTGCTGCGGTCACCGGTCGCGTGCCCGCGCGGGTAGCACGCCCGGTCGTGGCGCTCTTCGCCGCAACCCATGCTTTTTCTTTGAAGATGGGTGTCACCGATCCCGTCCGCGAAGCGCGCGCCAAGGTGGAGTCGATCGCCGCGGGGGCAGCACCCGTCAGCCAGCTCTGCACAAGCGGCAATCTCGGTCTGAACGTATTCGACCTGGCACTGGATCTACCCGTCGAGGATTTCTCGTCGGGCCCTGCTCTAGACGAGCGAGCGGCTGCGGCCACCATGGCCTTCGGCATGGAGGCGATTGCGGCCGGTCCCGATCTCATTTGCCTTGGCACCGTGGATCGCGCGAGCGATCTATCCGCCATTGCTCTCCTTGGCGCCATACTGCCGCCAAACGGCTCCGGATGGTCCTCGATCGGGAAGCAGGAGAGGGTGGTCGTGGAACAGGCGCTGCAAGTTCACCAAAGCCACCTTCGCGACCCCCTGGAAGCAATGCGCCGGCTGGGAGGAAGGGAAATCGCAGCGCTCGCAGGCGCTATTCTCGCGGCGCGGGCACAGAAGATCGCAGTGATCCTCGATGGGCTTGCCGCCACAGCAGCAGCGGCGGTTCTCTATGCTTTGAACCGGAACTCCCTTGAGCACTGCCTTCTCGCCAATGCCGAAAGCGACACGCATCGGCAGGTTTCGGCTCTGCTCGGCCTGCAGCCCGTTCTCAGCCTTGGCAATCTCAAGAGCGGCGGCGTTGCCGGCGCGCTTGCGGCAGGCCTGGTCCGCGGGGCAGGGGACATCTCGGTAGGAATGGCCGAGGTGAATGCACGCTCGCGCGCCTGACCTTAGCTGGCGCGCCTTTTTTGATGCAAGGGCAAAACCGGTTCATCGACCACCCGACTGCGCGGGAATATCACCGTCGCAATGGTTCCCTCCCGCAGCTTTGACTTCAGCTGCAGCAATCCCCCGTGGAGATTTGCGAGCCCCTGAACGATAGGCAGTCCCAGGCCCGTCCCTTGTTCCGCACTTTTTATGGCGAAGGAGCCCTGCCCAAAGGCGGAAAGGACCAAGGGCATTTCCTCGCTCGGGATTCCCGGACCGTTGTCCTGGACCGAGATATATTGGCCGCCTCCGGCTGTCCAACCAACCCGAACACGAATTTCGCCGCCGGAGGGTGTGAATTTCACTGCATTCGAAAGCAGGTTGAGCGTGATCTGCCGCAGGGCTCGCTCGTCAGCGGAAAGTTTCGACAGCGTCGGCTCGAACCGCTGGATCAGCCTGATTCCCTTCGCCTTCGCCTTGAGTTCCATCATGCGGCAGCATTCATGAACGACATCGGCGAGCGCGAGAGGCTCCTCGTTTAGCTGATACCGCCCGGCCTCGATGCGAGAAAGATCCAGAATCTCATTGATCAGTGCGAGCAGGTGCTGCCCTGATTGATGGACATCCTTGGCATATTCCCGATAAGTATCGTTCTGGACCGGTCCAAGGACCTCCTTCGCCATCACCTCGGAAAACCCGAGGATCGCGTTGAGAGGAGTCCGCAATTCGTGGCTCATCGACGCGAGAAAGCGGGACTTGGCCAGATTGGCTTCCTCCGCGCGGCGGCGCGCTTCATCGGAAACAGCCTTGGCCGTTTCCAGCTCCGCAATCAGCGTTTCGTTCTCACTGCGGAAGCTAAGGAGGCTGGCTGCAGCCCGGTTGCGGTGATGGGCCACATGCGCGAAGAAGGGTAGGGAGAGAATCAACAGCAGCGCCATAATCGGGGCCACCCCAAGCGGAAAGGCCAGGTGCTGTATTGCATGTATGGCGACAGGCACTCCAAAACTTGGGAGGATTGCGCCGCGCAGGGAAGAACAAACAAGCGCGGTGACAGCGATCATCATCAGGAGCACGATCGCCACAAAGAACGAGAAGTCGAGAACACCGCAGCTGCACTCGAAGGAAACGAGATAGATCCAGCTCGCGCCGCTTATGAAATGCATGATCCAAAACTGGACGTATAGCCGGCGGGTATCGATCTGCTCTATCGAGAGCCTGTCGACGCGGCGCGCGAAGAGATACAGCGAGATATAGCCCGCCAGGCTCAACAGGCCCCAAATGAACATTTCGCGTGCCGGGCCGACGGTCAGACCTGCGATGCCGATCAGGAACAGTAAGATAAGGATCGCAGGCGCGCTCCTGATGATAGTGCGCGCATGGATCTTCAGCATCTCACGGTCAAAGGTTCGACTGCCTGCCGAGGGCAAAAGCCTTTCGCGGGCGCGATGAACGCTCGCCGCAATCTCGCGTTTGCGATATGGCTTGGTGCGGCCCACGATGGACTTGTCCGCTATATAATCCTGGTTTAGCGCCATAGATTGCTTCGCAATTGCGGCATGGCGCTACAAAATATGCGCGAATAATTAAGAGACCCTTCAGGCAATGCGTGTAAGTCGTAGAAATTATTGGCGCAGTAGACCTAGGCCGAGCCGGTGGCGTCGATGGACGGATATTCTGTTCTCCATCGGGTTCCTGTCCCTTCTTGCGCTCACAGCAGCAAGGCTCGACCAGATTGCGACACGAGACTTTTCTGGATCAGTCAGGATCAATGACGGAGACAGCCTGACCGTTGACGGCGAACGTATCCGCATTCGTGGTATAGACGCTCCCGAGTACAATCAGGAATGCACAATGGCCGGGCGATCCTATGCCTGCGGCCGGCAGGCGAGAGAGACCTTGGCGAAACTCGCCTCGGCTGGGACCGTCTCGTGCAGCGGATGGGAGCGGGATCGGTACGGCCGGGTTCTCGCGCGTTGCGAGGTCGAAGGCAGGGATCTCGGCCAAACCATGGTGGAAATGGGTTGGGCAGTCTCCTATGGTGATTACGCCGTGGAGGAAGCTGCCGCGCGACACGCCAGAAAGGGCTTGTGGGCCGGCAGATTCCAGACTCCGAGTGATTGGCGCCAGCAGCAGAAGGCGCCTCAGGAAACGCGGCATGATTGGCTCGGATTGGTCTTCAATTTCCTGAAGCAGATCGCCGGGATGGTGTAAGGGCAAGGAGCATGAGCGGCATGAAGCTCTACGACGGTGGCAGGGCTCCAAATCCACGACGCGTGCGCATCTTCCTCGCCGAGAAGGGAATCGACGTGCCGTTGGTGCCGGTGGACATGGCCGCCTTGGAGCACCGCGGCGAAGCACTGACACGGCTGAATCCGTTGAAACGGCTCCCCATCTTGGAACTTGACGATGGAACGGTGATCACGGAATCCGTCGCGATCTGCCGCTACTTCGAGGAGCTTTCTCCCGAGCCTGCGCTTTTCGGCACCGGTGCACTTGGCCGTGCGCGAGTGGAAATGTGGCAAAGGCGGGTGGAGTTCGGGCTCCTTGGCACCGTTTCTGCAGCATTTCGCCATTTGCACCCGGCGATGCGGGAGTGGGAGGTTCCGCAGGTTTCCGAATGGGGAGAGGTGAACAAGAGAAAGGCACGGGAATTCCTGTGCCATCTCGACGGCCAACTCACCGAACATGCCTTTATTGCCGGAGAGGAATTCAGCATTGCCGATATCACGGCGCTGGTCGCCGTTCAGTTCCTGAAGCCTGCCCGCATCGCCATGCCGGAAGGGCTTACCAATGTCGCTCGCTGGTATGATAATGTGGCGACCCGCCCGAGCGCGACGGCCTGAGACTACCCTCCTATGACTGACACACTCGAGAACCTGCTCGATCAGATTCGAGCTTGCCGGCTGTGCAGGGACCAGCCCCAGGGTTTCCCCTTGCCGCACGAGCCCCGCCCCGTGGTTGTCGCATCACGAAACGCCCGCATCCTGATTGTTGGTCAGGCACCGGGAACACGGGTACACGCCTCTGGGCTGCCGTTTGCTGATCGTTCGGGCGATCGTCTGCGAGAATGGCTGGGCGTCGATCGCGCGCAATTCTACGATGCAGAGAAGTTTGCCATCATACCCATGGGGTTTTGCTTTCCGGGCTATGACAAACACGGATCGGACCTGCCACCGCGACGGGAATGCGCTCCAAAGTGGCGCGAACGCCTTTTGGCTGAGTTGCCGCAGATCGAGTTGATTTTGGCGGTAGGCCAATATGCTCAGGCTTGGCACTTGAGCGATCAGAGACGAGGGAGCATGACCGAGACCGTCCGCGATTGGCACGCAATTCTTGCATCATCCGCAAAGCCGCGGAAACTGCCTCTACCCCATCCCTCATGGCGCAATACAAGCTGGATCAAGAAAAACCCGTGGTTCGAGACGGAGCTTCTGCCCGCGTTGAGGAGAGAGATCGGAGCGCTGATCTGACGGGCAACCTTTCCCCAGGGGGAGAAAATTTTTCTTGTTTGCGGCAGGAGAATGCTCCATTTTAGGAAAAAATTTCTGCCGGAGTTTTTGATGGATCGCCTTGACCGAAAAATCCTGCGTTTGCTGCAGGAAAATGCCACTTTGGCTGTGGCCGATATTGCAAAGAAGGTAGGTCTCTCGACCACGCCTTGCTGGCGCCGCATCCAGAAGCTGGAGGAGGAGGGCGTGATCAGGAAGCGGGTTGCGGTCCTCGACCCGGTCAAGGTGAACGCGCGCGTCACTGTTTTCGTTTCGATCCGAACCAACGCGCATAGCCATGAGTGGCTTCGCCGGTTCTCGGAGGTCATCAAAGAATTTCCGGAGGTCGTCGAGTTCTACCGCATGAGCGGCGACGTAGACTACCTTCTCCGCGTCGTCGTACCGGACATCGCGGCTTATGATGCTTTTTACAAGAAGCTGATTTCGAAGATCGAGATCCGCGATGTCTCTTCGGCCTTCGCCATGGAGCAGATCAAATATACGACGGAACTGCCGCTCGACTACATCGTCCTAGACAAGGAACCCGCGAGCGCGGCCGTTTAAGGATATTGGCCCGAGCGGCGCTCGGGCGCTCTTTCTATCTTTCAAGGCGCGCGAGCAGCGAGGACGTGTCCCAGCGGCGCCCACCCATCTCCTGAACCTCCTTGTAGAACTGGTCGACGAGAGCCGTCACCGGCAATTTTGCGCCATTGCGATCCGCTTCGGAGAGGCAGATCTCCAGATCCTTACGCATCCAATCGACGGCGAAACCGAAGTCGTACTTGCCTTCATTCATCGTCTTGTGGCGGTTCTCCATCTGCCAGGAGCCGGCCGCGCCCTTCGAGATCACTGCGACCACCTGTTCGATATCAAGGCCGGCCCGCTTGCCGAAGTGAATGCCCTCCGCAAGACCCTGGACGAGGCCGGCTATGCAGATCTGGTTCACCATTTTGGTGAGCTGGCCTGCGCCAGAGGGACCCATCAGGCCAACCATGCGTGCATAGGATTCGATCACCGGCTTCGCCTTCTCGAAGATCCCGGCTTCGCCACCGCACATCACCGTAAGAACGCCGTTTTCCGCGCCCGCCTGGCCGCCTGAAACAGGTGCGTCTACGAACCAGAAGCCACGCTTTTGTGCTTCTTCCGCAAGCTCCCGTGCGACCTCCGCCGAAGCTGTGGTGTTATCGACGAAGATCGCTCCTTGCTTCATCGACTGAAATGCCCCATCGGGCCCAGTGGTCACGGAGCGCAAGTCCTCGTCGTTGCCTACACAGGCGAAGACGAAATCCTTGTCCTTGGCGACCTCTGCCGGCGTGCGCGCGAAGGCGCCGCCGTGTTCGGCCACCCACTTCTCCGCTTTTGGGGTCGTGCGGTTATAGACAGTCACGTCATGGCCGCCGCGGTTTTTCAGATGAGCCGCCATGGGATATCCCATCACGCCGAGCCCGATGAATGCAACTTTTGCCATTCGGCATTCCTCCTGTGCAGATTAGCGGCGCAAGTGCCGCGTCAGCCGTCCCTCGGCTCGGTCCGTCAGGATCCGCAGCAATTCGACCAGAACGAGATAGATGAGGGCGGCCCAGATATAAGTTTGGAAATCGAAGGTACGCGAGAAAGCGCGGCGCGTCTCTCCCATCAGGTCATACACCGTGATGATCGCAACGATGGCCGACCCCTTGATCATCAGGATGATTTCATTGCCGTAAGGACGGAGCGCCACAAGCATTGCTTGAGGCAGGATGATCTTCCGCAGGGTTTGCCAACGCGACAGCGCAAGTGCCGATGCGGCTTCCCATTGGCCCCGCCCAACGCTCTCGACCGCTCCCCGCAGGATCTCCGCCTGATAGGCAGCGGTGTTGAGGGTGAAAGCAAAAACCGCGCAAAACCAGGCATCGCGAAAGACGGTCCAAAGCCCGACGGCCTCCAGTTGCGGCCGAAAGGACCCCAGTCCGTAGTAGATAAGGAAGGTTTGGGCGAGGAGCGGCGTGCCGCGAAAGAAGTAGACATAACCATAGGCTAAGGCGGAAGTGACCCGGTTCCGAGAACGCCGGCCGATGGCAATTGGCACGGACAGAACCGCGCCGGCAATCACCGAGATCGCCACGAGCTTGATCGTGATCCAGAGGCCGGAAAGATAATTCGGGGCGTAGCGCGCCAAAAGCTCCGGATTCCATGACGCGATGAGAAAATAGAGGATCCCGACTCCCAGCAGCCCCCATAGCGACAGCAGCACAAAACCAGCGATGCGCGCGGTCGTCCAGCGCTTGACCGACGCAGGTGGCGGAAGATCGTCGAGATCTGCGGTACGGCTTATGCTCATCGCGTCGGTCCACTTGCGGACACGCGCCGCTCGATCGCTGAGAATGCAAAAGATGAGAGCACGGCAAGCCCCAGATAGAGGAGGCAGGCCAGTCCGAAGAACAGGAACGCTTCCTTGCTCACGCGCGCCGCAACGCCGGTCTGGCGGAGGATATCGGCAAGCCCGATCACTGAAACGAGCGAAGTTTCCTTGAGAAGGATCAGCCACAGGTTGGAGAGCCCCGGCAATGCCAGCCGGACCAGTTGCGGCAGGATGACGAGCCGCATGGTCTGCCAGCGCGAGAGCCCAACGGCATAGGCCCCCTCATATTGCCCTGCCGGAATGGCGCGGAAAGCCGACACGAACACTTCGCTAGCATAGGCAGAGAAGACGGCACCGAGCGCCACCATACCCGCGACGAACGCATTGATTTCAATGCCTGCGGAAACGCCGAACAAGCGCACGATCTGCTGTACCGCAATCTGCGCCCCATAGAAGACGAGGAAAAGCGTCAAGAGCTCCGGAAGACCGCGAAAGATCGTGGTATAGATATTGGCAGCGAGCCTGAGGCTCGGCTCTTCCGAAATCTTGCCCAGGGCGATCACAAAACCCGCGGCAAGGCCGAAGGGCAGGGTGGCAAGGGCAAGTGAAACGGTAACCAGCACCCCTCGTGCGATCTCGTCGCTCCACCCATCCGGGCCGAAACTGAGGAGGGTCAGAATGCCATCCATCTCCCGATCGCGCCCTTCATTCGCCCCCTATCGTGCCGATCAATTCCCGGCAAAAGAGTAATGTTCCCCGGCCGGCACCGCGGCTGCTGCCGCCTCGTACACCACTTATGTAAAGCGGCGGAATTTCTCCCGCCGCCGATATCCCGATCAGACTAAGGCTTTAACCACCATACGCGTCGAAATCAAAGTACTTGTCGTTGATTTCCCTGTACTTTCCGTTTTCACGAATGGCCTGGATCGCAGCGTTGAACTTTTCCCTCAGGTCATCCTCGCCCTTGCGGATGGCAATGCCGATCCCTTCGCCATAAATTTCCTCGACCGGCGTGAGCGTGCCCAGCACCTTGCAGCATTCTCCGTCCGGCGTTTTCAACCAGTCCTGCAGCACGATCACGTCGTCGATCACCGCGTCGAGGCGGCCGTTGACCATGTCGAGCTTGTATTCCTCGGCCGTGGGGTAGACCTTGATATCGCTGTCGGGGAAGGTTGCTTCCGCGAAATTCGCATGCGTTGTGGATCCCTGCGCGCCGATGGTCTTGCCGGCTAGATCCTCCTTGGTCACGCCGGCGATTTCCGAGTCCTTCGGCACGACGATCGCCGGCGGCGTGTTGTAGTACTTATTGGTGAAGTCGACTTGCTGCTTACGCTCGTCGGTGATCGACATGGAAGCGATGATGGCATCGAATTTGCCGGCCTGGAGTGCCGGAATCATGCCATCCCAGTCCTGGGTGACGAACTCGCATTCCGCATTCATCTGCTCACAGAGCGCCCGGGCGATGTCGACGTCGAAACCTTCGAGCTTTCCGTCAGCTGTGAGATAGTTGAAAGGCGGGTAGGCGCCCTCGGTGCCGATCTTGAGCTGCATCTTTTCCTGCGCCTGTGACACGCCGGCCGACAGCGCCAGGAGAGCGGCCGAAAGACCGAGTGCAATACGCCGTGTGATACGCATCATGTTCCTCTCTGTTCTTGATACCCGGCCTTCTTGTCAGACGCCGAGGCTTGGCGTGGATATTCCCACCCTTCGCAAAGGAAATGCAACCATAAAGCTTTGCTATTACGAGGACATTTAGCTCGCCTCAAGCTCCATCCGGCTTTGAATGAAGTCCGCGATGCCTGCTACGTCATCCAAGCTGAAGCAGGGGAGATCCGTTTCCACCGCATGATCGCTGGCGAGCGCGACGATGTTCGGGACGAGATCCGCAAGCGGCTTCTGATCCTTTGCCGCGAGCCTGCGGCATTCGATCTTGGGGTGCATTTCCTTCTTGAAACCTTCCACCAGGACCAGGTCTGCGGGAGAAAGCCGCGCAAGAAGGTCGGAAAGGAGAGGTTCATCTTCACCGCGCAATTCATGCATGAGAGCCCAGCGGCTGCTGGAAACAATCACCGTTTCCGTTGCACCGGCATGCCTGTGACGGAAGGAATCGGTACCGGGCTGGTCGATATCGAAGGAATGGTGGGCGTGTTTGACCGTCGATACCCTGTAGCCCCGGCGCACGAACTCTTCGGTGAGCCTAGCTGTGAGCGTCGTCTTCCCGGAGTTTTTCCAGCCAGTGATGCCGAATACTTTCATTTCTCTAGCGTTCCGGCCATTCGTTCCGCCATTTCCAGTTCGTCCATCGTGTTGATGTTGAAGAACGGATCCAAAGCAGCAATATCCGGAAAATCCACAATTGAGCACTGCTGATGCGTGCCCGCGTAGGCGCGCATGGACGAGGCGCCGTTTCGCTGCAGAAATGTCTCTAGATCGCCGTGCAGGCAAACGGGCCAGAGCGCGAATGTCGGGTGGATACGATCCCGCGAGCGGCTCTGCACGATCGCCCGGGAATTTAGGCGTTGCGAGAGACGCTCCACCAAATTCCTGGGAAAAAACGGCGTGTCGCAGGCGACTGTCGCCAGATATGCACACTCCTGATCGCGCGCCCAGCGAAGGCCCGCGAGAACGCCGCCAAGGGGCCCGAGATCACGCAGAGGATCCGGCAAAACAGGAAGACTGAAGGAGGCAAAACGCGTTGCATCACCATTCGCGTTCAGTGCCAGCGCATCGACCTGGGATGAAAACCGCTCGATCACATGCGCCAGAATTGGACGGCCGGCGACCAAGCACAGGGACTTGTCTCCTCCGCCCATGCGGGAGGAGGCACCGCCTGCCAGAATGACGCCCGCGATCCTGCCCATGCGCCGGTTCTTCAGAGGTCGCCCTTCGTCTTGGCAACTTGCATGACGTAAAGCGTCCCTGCAACGCCGAATATCGACGAGACGAACATGAGAATGAGCAGCGGATAGGGTCCCGTTTCCTGCGAGAGAAGCGCTCCGCCAAGCACTGACAAAGCCGCCCCTACACCGATCTGCAATGCGCCGCCAAGACCCGATGCCGAGCCTGCCAGATGGGGCCTGACGCTCACCACCCCCGCATTCGCGCTTGGAAGCGTGATGCCATTGCCCATCCCCAGGAAGAAGGTGGGGCCGAAGAAGGAAAGCGGATGATGGAAGCCTGCCAGGAACAAGGGGAGCGACAATCCCAGGCCCGCCGCAGCGATCACGTTCCCCAGAAGCATCATGCGATTGATGCCGATTGCGCGGGAATAGCGTCCGGAGATGAAGTTCCCCAACATGTATCCTAGAGAGACCACGCCGAAATAGAGCCCGTAGGCGGAAGGAGAAAGACCGAGAATCTCCGTGGCTACATATGGTCCGCCGCCAAGAAAGGCGAAGAACGCGCCCGTTGCGAAACCAGCCGTGATCACATAGCCCCAGAACCGATGGGAGCGGAACAGTTCGGGGTAAGCGCGGAACTGCGCGGTGATGTTCGGAGAACGGCGTGCATTCGTCTCGCCAAGATCGAGATAGGTCATGGCGAAAGCAAAGATCCCGAAGCCGAAAATGAAGACGAAGGTGGAACGCCAGCCATAGGCCTCGTCGAGGATACCGCCGAGGAGCGGTGCGATCATCGGCCCGAGCGTCATGCCCATGGTGATATAACCGATGCGGCTCGCAGCCTCGTCGGCACCCACCGTATCGCGTACGATCGCGCGAGACAGAACCAGCCCGGCGGCGGAGAACGCCTGCAGGACACGGCATGCAAGCAGCGCCTCGATGGTGGGTGCATAGACGGCTGCAATCGTTCCGACACAGAAGACCGCAAAGCTGACCAGCATTACCGGTCGGCGCCCGAACCGATCGGAGGCTGGTCCTATCCCGAGCTGCAACACTGCTGTCGCAGCGAGGTAGAGAGAGACAGTCAATTGCACCAATCCGTAATCCGCCGAAAAATGCTGAGCCATTCCGGGCAAGGAAGGCAGAAATATATTGGTGGCGGAGGAAGCCGTGGCCGCAACGGCAACTAGCGTCAGGATATGCGGGGGTGTTCTTTTATCAAGAAGGCGAGATATCATAGGCTACGACTGAGAAATGGACTTTGTTCCGAGCGGCTCGGCGGCCGGTTCCGGCGCGGTGCTTTCCGCAATGGGGCGGCCACGACCTGCAACACGCTCCCGGTAAAGGGCATAGAGGCCCGAGGCGACGACGAGAGCAGATCCCACGAGCATCAGGCCATCCGGGACCTCGCCGAAGATCAGATAACCGAGCAGGATCGCCCATAGGAGAGCCGTGTAACGAAAGGGAGCTACGAATGAGATGTCACCCTCCCGCATCGCTTTGATCACGAATAGATACCCCACCACGATAAACATGGCGGCCACAAACAGGAAAAGGAGCGGCACGGGCCCGACCGCGCTCCAGCCACCGGTGAAAGGCATCATAACCACTCCAGTGAGCGTCACGCCGGTTGATGTCGCGATGGACACCCAAACGGAAGGAATGTCCTCAGGTATCAGCCTCGTGGAAAGATCCCGGACGGCGCAGAACATTACGGTCGCAAGCGCGAGAAGCGACCAGCCGCTGAACCCCTCAAATCCAGGCCGGACGATAATAAGGACACCCAGGAAGCCCACCGTAATCGCGCTCCAGCGCCGCCAGCCGACCGGATCCGAAAAGAGCAGCGCAGCTCCCATGGTCACGGCCAGCGGCAGCGCCTGCAGCACGGCCGTGATATTGCCGATCGGCAGATGCAGCAGCGCGAAGACGAAGGTGGCCGCAGCCGCCATTTCGCAGACGACGCGGGTGAGAACTGCCTTATTGGCGAGAGTTCTGAGAGGAGGGAAAGTTCCAGCACGCAGCAGCAGAAGAGACAGCAACGCCGTTGCAATGACGCCCCGCAACAGGATTGCCTGCCCGATATTCATGACAGGCAAGACTGACTTCATAAGGGTGTCGTTGGTGGTGAAGCTGGACATCGCAACAGCAATATACAGCGCGCCACGCAGGTTCGCGTTGATGGGCACTTCGACTCCAAGATCGGATCCGTAAGCCCTGCTTATGACCGAAATCCGGGGGAAGGCAATCGGTCCAGCGCAGCAAAACGACTGTCAGCCGCCCGTAACGCTCATGTGACGCGAAACGGCCGGCCGGCGCGTCCGTCTGTCGATGACGAAATCATGCCCCTTCGGCTTGCGGGTAATCGCCTCGTCGATGGCTTGGGAGAGAAGTTCGTTTCCTTCCGATGCGCGCAAGGGGGCACGCAGGTCGGCGGCGTCTTCCTGGCCGAGGCACATATAGAGCGTGCCGGTGCAGGTGATGCGGACGCGGTTGCAGCTTTCGCAGAAATTGTGCGTCAGCGGCGTAATGAAGCCCAATCGGCCGCCTGTCTGGGCAACTTCGACATAGCGCGCCGGGCCCCCCGTCTTGTAGGGAATATCGGTCAGATCGAACTGACGTTCCAGGTTCGCGCGGAGTTCCGATAGAGGCAGATACTGGTCCGTACGGTCGACATCCACCTCACCGAGAGGCATGGTCTCGATCACAGTCATGTCCATGCCCCGCCCATGCGCCCAGCGCATGATTTCAGGTATTTCAAGTTCGTTGAACCCGCGCAGGGCCACGGTGTTGATCTTGATCTTGAGACCAGCCGCCAACGCGGCATCAATGCCGCGCATCACCTTATCAAGAACACCCCAGCGGGTGATGGCGTGGAACTTCACCGGGTCGAGCGTATCGAGCGAGACGTTGATCCGCCTGACGCCGCAATCCGCCAGTTCGGCGGCAAATCGCTCGAGCTGCGATCCATTGGTCGTCAATGTGAGCTCGTCCAACGTTCCCGCCTTGAGATGACGCGAAAGCTGGTGAACGAGATGCATGATGTTCTTGCGCACCAAAGGCTCGCCGCCGGTGAGACGCAAGCGCCGCACACCTTTTTCAATGAAGACGGTGCAGAGCCTGTCGAGTTCTTCCAAGCTCAGGAGATCCCTCTTGGGAAGGAAATGCATATCCTCCGCCATGCAGTACACACAGCGAAAGTCGCAGCGGTCCGTCACCGATACGCGCAAATAGGTGATTGCGCGCCCGAAAGGATCGATCATGCTGCTCCGGTCTTTCATTCTTTTCCTCTTCCTCCAGCCCATTTCGGGTCTGAAGCACCATCTTTCAAGTAAGGCTAGCACCTCAGGCTCTTTCGCTGCAATGATTTCAATCTGTTCTTTTCGCGCTGCGATTCGCTCACACGGAGTGTGGAGAAGCAAATGCGACCACCGGACGAACTGAGGGTTTCGAAGGACCGGAAGCTTCTTACGGTGAGCTTTTCGGGCGCCGAGCCGATGCCCATCAGCGCCGAGATGTTGCGCGTGCTGTCGCCTTCGGCGGAGGTGCAGGGCCATTCACCGGACCAGCGGGTGACGGTCTCCGGAAAGAAAGATGTGGAGATCACGCGCATCGAGCCCGTCGGAAACTATGCGGTTCGTATCGTGTTCAATGACGGTCATGAAACCGGGCTATACAGCTGGGCTTACCTGGCGAAGCTTGGCCACGAGCGCGAGCAGCTCTGGCAGAGTTATCTCCAGGAGCTTAACGAGAAAGGATTAAGCCGTGAGCCTTGAGACACTCGCTCGTTCGGACGTCATCGAAACGGTCGAGGAGTTGGAAACGCTTTATGGCAAGCCGGGGACAACCTCTCTGGTCAAGGAAATAGATCACATCATTCCAGCCTATGCAGCCTTCATAAAGGCCTCGCCATTCGTCACGCTAGCCACTGCAGGACCAGAAGGCCTCGACTGCTCGCCGCGCGGTGATCAGCCCGGCTTTGTGCGTATCCACGACGAACGCACCCTTCTGATGCCGGACCGGCATGGCAATAACCGGGCTGACTCGCTGAAGAACATCATCCGCGACGGGCGGGTAGGGCTGCTTTTCATGGTGCCGGGCTCGGGCACCACTTTGAGGGTGAATGGCCGCGCAAAGATATCGGTCAGTCTCGACCTACGCTCCTCTTTCACGGTCGAAGGGAAGGCGCCGCGTTCCGTTGTCGTGATCTCTATCGACAGCGTCTATTTCCAATGTGCCCGTGCGATCCACAGATCCCGACTCTGGGAAGATGCGGCAAAGGTGGACCCGAAGAGTCTGCCTTCGCCTGGTGCTATCCTCGATGAGCTTAGCCGGGGGGCGATAGACGGGAAGCACTATGATGAAGAATGGCCAAAACGCGCTGCAAGCACCATGTGGTAGCGGGCCTTAGTGACGCGCCCAAAAATGGCCCGCTATTCACAACGAGGTTAATTGTTCTTTACTATTTAGTTACAGAACGGAGCCATCGTGCGGTTTAAGGCTCCGCTGATCCAAGCCCAATTCAACCGCCGGCCGTCGTAGTCGTGCGTCTTTTGCAGGCCTGCGTAGGAGTCGATCTAGTGCTGTCACCCGGCGGGAGAAGACAAGTGACGAAGCGGGTTCTAGAACGTGGAATTTTGTCCGCCCTCGTATTGACGGCGGCCTTGTACTCCTCAACGCATCCGGCCGGGGCCGAGCGTTACCTGTTCGACATGCTGTTCAAGAACCGGACTCCGGATCGGACAGCGACTCAGCCCATGCGCGAAGACAGGCAGGAGAGGCGGAACGCGGCAACACCGGGTGCAAACGTAGCGCCCAAGCAGCCCGTCAGCAAACCGGCCGCGCAAATCTCGGCACCGAGCTTCTACACTTTCAAACCGGATCCGCTGATCAAAGTCGATTTTTCGAGGCTTTCCGAAGCGCTTTCAGACAAGCGGGGAAATGCCGACCCTCGCTTCCTCGCAGCATTGAACGGGCTCTCCGACTTTGACTTGCTTACAGAGAAGAGCATCGCCGAGGCGCTGGTCCAGCATTACAGCAACTCTCCCCGCTTCATTTGGGTGGATGACACCGGCCCGACCCAGCGGGCGGACGAAGTTCTGGATGTGTTGGGAAATGCCGATACGTTCGGCCTCTCCCATCTGGACTATGCCGTTCATGCGCCGATCGCCCTGAACTCGCAGGCAGCCGATTCCTCGTTGCGAAACGGCGCGCTGATCCGCTTCGAGATGATGCTTTCGGCACGCGCCTTACGCTATGCCCGCGATGCGAAGCTTGGCCGTCTCGACCCGAACAAACTGTCGGGCTATCACGACTTTACCCGCAAGCGCTTCGACGAGAAATTGGTGCTTCAAGTGCTGGCGGCGGCAGGGAAGCCTGCCACCTATCTCGAATCGCTGCATCCGAAAAACGAAGCCTTCGCGGCCCTGCGCACAGAACTGGACACGCTGCGCATGGAGGGCCGAGAAGAACAGGAGCAGGTCGCCATCGCGCCGGACATTCTAGTCCGTCCGGGGGCAAGCCATCCTGATTTTTCAAAGATCCTGCATGCCATAGACAACAATGCCGACGAGGAATTCAGGGCCAAGCACGGAGCCGTCCTGGCTGCGCATTTGGGAAGCGAAACCTATGCGGAAGATCTGGTTCCCGTCATCAAGACAGTCCAGAAGCAGCACAATCTCAACCCCGACGGCGTCGTTGGCTCACGTACCGTGAGAGCGTTGACCGGCGAGCCGAAGGCGAACCGCATCAGAAAAATATCGCTTGCTATGGAGCGGCTGCGGTGGCTGCCCTCATATTTCGAAAGCACGCGCGTGATGATCAACGTGCCGTCCTTCACCGCCAGCTATATAGCGGACGGCACTGAAAAGCTTTCCATGCGAACCGTGGTCGGCAAGCCAGCGAGCCAGACCTACTTTTTCCGTGACGAAATCGAATATGTGGAATTCAATCCCTACTGGGGCGTGCCGCGCTCGATCATCGTCAACGAGATGTTGCCGAAGCTTCGCCGTGATCCCGGTTATCTCGATCGCGCCGGATACGAGGTAATCGACCAGCGGGGGAGGCGGATTGCATCGTCTTCGATCAACTGGGCCGCCTATGGCTCCAACGTGCCCTTCGGCGTGCGCCAGCCTCCCGGTCCACGCAATGCGCTCGGACAGCTCAAGATCATGTTCCCCAACGCCCATGACATCTACATGCATGACACCCCTGAGAAATCGCTCTTTTCCCGCGACAGCCGGGCTTTCAGCCACGGCTGCGTGCGACTGGAGGATCCGCGTGCGATGGCTGCTGCCGTGCTGGGCATCTCAGAAGAGGAAGTCGCAGCCAACATAGAAAGAGGCCGCAACGCGCGCAGGAACGCGCCAGAGAAGATCCCGGTCTATGTCGGCTATTTCACTGCCTGGCCGGAAGCTTCGGGTCGCATCTCCTATCATTCCGACATTTACGAGCGTGACGCTCATCTGGAAAAGGCTCTGGAGGCGGTGGAGAATATCCGCTTGCTGGGATCCGGAACACTCCTAGTTGCGCCAGAAAGTGGGCGTGAGAAGCACGAAAACGGCAAGAATCTCCAGGCGGCCGAGCAGCATGCAGGCTGAAAGAACCCACAGGGCGTAATCACTCAAGGTCGAGAAATTGCCGGCAGGCCCGATTATCGGGCCTAGCCCCGGCCCGACATTGGTTACTGCCGTAAGCGATGCTGTAAGCGCCGTAACAATGTCGATATTGCCCGCCGCAAGCAGCACGCTACCGCCCACCCATACGGCAAAGAAAGCGATCATGAAAAGGACGACGGAGCGCTGCATCTCCTCGTCGATGATGCGGCTGCCATATCGGAGCGGCTGCACGGAGCGTCCGTAGATGAGCGTGCGCAGGCCGTTCTGCAGCATGCGTCCGAGCACGAAAAAGCGATAAGCCTTGATGGCTCCGGAGGTTGAGCCGGAGCATCCGCCGAGAAATGTCGCAAAGAAGACCATCATGACAGCGAACGGCTCCCAGAGCGTGTAATCCTCGCTCGCAAAACCCGTCGTGGTGATGATCGAGACAAGATTGAAGGCCGAGCTTGTCAGAGCCTCGCCAAACGGAACCTCGTTCACGACGCGCCGATGCACCGCCACCGCGATGACGATGACAGCGGTATAGGCAAGAAACAGGCGGATCTGCGGGTCGCGCAGGGCGTCCAGACGTCCGCGCACGACAAAGAGGATCAGGATCGAGAAGGGCAGGGCACCCAAGATCATGAAGATCGTCCCCACCCACAATACGGTCCAATTGTCTTCGAAATGTCCGAAAGAGGCATCGTGGGTCGAGAACCCTCCGGTGGCGAGCGTCGACATGGCGTGATTGATGGCATCGAAGGTGCTCATGCCTGCCATTGCATAAGCCAGGGCGCAGAGCACCGTTAGGATGACATAGATGGCGACGAGGGCACGCAGAAAGCTCGCCAACCGGTCGAATGGACGCTCCTCGATATCGGAGGATTCGATCTGGAAATACGAGAACCCGCCAACATTGAGAAGCGGCAGGAAAAAGAGGCCGAGGACGACCACACCCAGGCCGCCGACGCCGGTCAAAAGTGAGCGCCAAAGCAAGACACCGGGCGGCAGGTCGTCCAAGCCGACGATGACCGTCGAGCCGGTGGTGGTTATTGCCGATACCGATTCGAAGATCGCGCCGGCAAAGCTGATGTCGAGAGCGACATAGATCGGCAGCGCGCCCACGACGGCCAACGTCACCCACAGCACGACCACGACGAAGAATGCCAATCGGGTGGATCTTACCGGAGCGCGCCCGCGCGTTGCCGCGGCAACAGTCAGCGCTACTGCACCCGTGGCCAGGGCACAGAAAGTGAATATCTGCCAGTCGCTATGCCCGTAATAAAGATCAACCGCCGCGGGAATGAGCATCACCGCCGCGATATAGAGGGAAAAGACGGAGGCTACATAGGCGGCTGCCCGGACGACGATACCGTGCACTTGATTGGTTCCAGATTGATGCTTGGCGCCAGTCGATGGAATTCTCGCGGCTGGCGCCCACTCTTCCTTCTCGAGAATCGCAGGCGCAGGGTATGGCACGAAATTACGGGTGATAGGTACAGCCCAGAAGAAGGGGGATCAAACCTATTGATGTGGAAGCCATGCAGAATGCTGCAGGGCGAGACCAACATGATCTGATGATCGGTATTTCGATTGCGGGAAAGCCGCCCCGCGGCCGAGCAGCCCGGATCAGGAACGGTTACCAGCGGATGACAACGACCCTCTCGTTGCCTTCGGCAAGTTCCACCGCCTCGGGCCGGTCATCATTTTGGATGCCCGTTCGCGCGTTTTCGACCACGTCGATGGCCACGATGTCGGCTGCGAAAGCTTCATCGACCTCGGCGACGAATATGGAGGCGTCCTGGGGAAGGTCTTTTAGTTTTTCCTGAAGCTCACGAACTTTCACGACGATCTCCCTTTTTATTCCCAACCTTCAAAGGAAGAGCCGGTTCCCATCGGCTTTTGCGGTGGCCAGCGGCTATGGCTCGCGATTTTCTGCTCGATTGACCCCCTCGCTGTTTTTTGCGACATCACGGGCGCCATTTCAGGCGGGCGGATGGAATGCGAATCGAATGACGCGCGCGATGCGCGCAGGATCGGGAATAACGTGATGAATGCCGATTTTTCAGTCCAGCGCGACATGATGATCGAAGGACAGCTGCGCACTCAGGACGTGACCTTTGTGCCGCTGATTCAAGCGATGCGAGAAATCCCGCGCGAGGCATTCGTGCCGGTCCGCCGCAGGAGCCTCGCCTATATGGACGAGGACCTGGAGATTTCGCCGGCCTCAGGAACTAGCCCGGCGCGCTATCTCATGGAGCCCGCGCGATTCGGCAAGCTGGTGCAGCTTGCGGACGTGAAGCCGAGCGACTTGGTTCTCGATATAGGCTGCGCGACCGGCTATTCCACGGCCGTATTGTCGAAGATTGCGAGTTTTGTTGTTGCTCTGGAATCCGATTCCGCGCTTGCGGAAACCGCCTCATCCCTGCTCACCGAACTTGATTGCGTGAATACCACTGTCGTCACTGGCCGCCTTGAGGAGGGCTATAGCAACGAATCCCCTTATGACGTAATTTTCCTGGGGGGCGCGGTCGACTATGTTCCCGACTCACTACTCGCCCAGTTGGCGGAAGGGGGACGCTTGGTGGCGGTGATCGGAAGGGGCAACGCCGCAAGGGCACATCTCTTCATCAAGGAAAGCGGGTTGGTTTCGTCGCGGGCGGACTTCAATGCCGCAATAAAGCCTCTGCCGGGCTTCGAGCTCGAAAAGGGGTTCGTGTTTTGAATTTTGGTCAAGACGTTGTTGCTCAAGCGCAACGGATTTGATCAGTTAGATGGTGTAACGTCCCAATTATGATTTGGGGCGCGTCCGTTTGACGGGGTGGCACTCTCGGCCGCTACGCCATAAACATCTGGGCGTCATCAACGTCCAAACCAGGAGGTGAGGTGGGTCGTGACATTCCTGCGAAGCCGTATTGTGGCTGCTCTGGCTGCAACGTCCATTATCTTATCCCCGATCCCCGCGAGTGCGGAGACCATCCTTGGTGCGCTCGCAAAAGCATACCAGAACAACTCCAGCCTTAACTCCTCGCGTGCGACGGTCCGGGTAACGGATGAGAATGTTGCGATCGCGAAATCTGGAATGCGGCCCAGAATTAACGGTACCGGCGCGATTCAATTGCAAAGTCGCGACAGCATCGAAATTCGTACCGGGCAATTTGGCATATCGCTTCAGCAGCCAATCTTCGACGGGTTTCAGACGCAGAACAATGTCCGGGCTTCCGAAGCACAGGTTCGTGCGGCCAACGAATCGTTGAGAAACGACGAACTCAACCTCCTCTTCGACGTGGCGACCGCCTATATGGACGTCATCCGCGACCGACAGATCGCCGGGTTGCGGGCGGAAAACCTCCAATTTCTTGAGGAGCAGGTCCGGTCCGCCCGTTCGCGGCTGGACGTCGGTGAAGGCACCCGTACCGACGTCGCGCAGGCCGAGGCCAGCCGACAGCTGGCGCTGGCGCAGCTAGCAGCAGCCCGTGCACAAGCTGCGGCAAGCGCTGCTACCTATCGTCAGCTCGTCGGAGAGGATCCGGGTACGCTCCAGGCTCCCGAGCCGCTGAGCAAGCTTTTGCCCGCAGGTCTCGATCAGGCGATAACGGTCGCGCTGGCCGAGCATCCTGCGATCGCAGCGAGACTGCATCAGGTCGATGTAGCGGCTTTCACGGTGAAATCCGCCGAAGGAACGCTGCTGCCGAATCTCTCCGCCTCCGCAAGCCTCACGGCCAGCCGCACTGACTCAAGCCCCTCGGCTCTGAGTGACGGAAGCCAGAATAGCGCCACGATCGGGCTCAACCTGACCATTCCGATTTACCAGGGCGGCGAAGCTTCCGCCCGCGTGCGGCAATCCAAGGAATCGCTTGGAAGGGCTCGGATCGATGTGGACGTCACCCGCGATCAGGTGCGCCAGGCAGTCACCTCCGCGTGGACCCGGTACCAGGCAGCGCGGGAGGCGGTAGCCGCCAATCGCGAGCAGGTCAGTGCCGCCCGGCTTGCGCTCAGCGGTGTGATCGAAGAACGCGATGTCGGCCAGCGCACCACTCTGGATGTTCTTAACGCTCAAGCCGACGTGATCAACGCACGTATCGACCTCGTCAATGCCCAGCACAGTGTAGTGGTTGCCAGTTATGCCATCGCTTCTGCGATGGGGCGCCTGTCTCCTTCCAGGCTGGGGCTCAATGTGGCCACCTACGACCCGCAGGAGCATTACAACGCGGTCAAGGACAAGTGGTACGGGCTAAGAACGCCGGATGGCAGGTAGAACTGCCTGATTATAGCCCAGCCGTCTCGCATGGTCATTTCTGTGCGAAAAGACAAGGAACTTCGTTGCGGGGATTCTCACTTGTCCGTGCCTTCGCTAGGCTAACATCATGATTCGAAACAGCCTCCTGCCTAGCGATGGGCAAGATGCGAACATGAGAACGGCGGCACGATGGCACAGGCAAGCACCGCACAGCAGCGTGAGCCCTCGATGGAGGAGATCCTCGCATCGATACGGCGCATCATAGAGGATAGTGAGTCTGGTCGTAAGGACGATCATCCCCAAGAACGGGAGACCACCTTCCGGAGCCTAAGCGACATTGAGGCTCTTCGACCGAGCTTTTCGGCCGTATCCCCTCTCGCTCCGCCAAATGTCATCGTTCATGAACCGGCCGATTCGCCCGAGGACGCGGCTGAATGGTCCGACGAGGCCCCCCAGGCACCACTGCAGGAACAGCCGACCCTCGACAATTTCGAAGCGGATGCGGATGAGGAAGGTGAGGATTTTGCCATGCCTATAGCGGCCAACATGCAGATTCCTCCGGTACCGAGCCAGGAGGAAAGTCCCGCGCCGCAACAGCACCACGCTGGAAATCCAGCTCAGGTCCATCTCTCAGAAACGGATCGTCGCCCGATCATCTCCAGAGCTCCGGGACGCAAAGTGGCTGCGGCATTCGAAGAGCTGAACGAGGCTCTGATTGCGAACCGGCGCAAGACTCTGGACCAGATGGCAGAGGACATGCTGAGGCCCATGCTCCAGGATTGGCTCGACAACAACTTGCCGCAATTGGTGGAACGACTCGTCCGCGAAGAGATCGAGCGCATCGCTCGCGGCATCTAGACTTCGTAACGAGTGCCGTCACCGCGCCGCCGAGCCAAGGCAGCGCGGAGGCATTGCCTGGGCTTCAAAAGCCCTGGCAGAACAGGGCTGTTGACTCGCCCGTACCCTTCCGCTTTACACCCAGCACAACAAGGCAGTCTCGGAAGCAACGCTGCTCTCCGTTAGGATTGCGTGGACAGAGACGGTGCTGCGTACAATCCATTCGGATTGATGCCGTTACCGAAGCACGGATCATTTCTATGCTGGACAAGACCTACGACGCAGCCAGTGTCGAGCCGAAAATCTCGCAACGCTGGGAAGAGGCAGGTGCATTCAGGGCAGGTGCTGGCGCGAAGCCCGGCGCCGAGACCTTCACCATTGTAATCCCGCCCCCCAATGTGACCGGCTCCCTGCATATGGGGCATGCGCTCAACAACACCCTGCAGGACATCATGGTCCGCTTCGAGCGCATGCGCGGCAAGAACGTGCTTTGGCAGCCCGGAATGGATCATGCCGGCATCGCGACGCAGATGGTCGTCGAGCGCCAGCTCATGGAGCGCCAGATCCATCGCCGCGATCTCGGCCGCGAGCAGTTCGTGGAAAAGGTCTGGGAGTGGAAGGAGCAATCCGGCGGCACGATACTGACGCAATTGAAGCGGCTTGGCGCCTCCTGCGATTGGTCCCGCGAACGCTTCACGATGGACGAGGGCCTGTCAGAGGCCGTTATCGAGGTCTTCGTGTCGCTCTACAAGAAGGGCCTGATCTACAAAGACAAGCGCCTGGTCAACTGGGATCCCAAGCTCCTGACCGCCATTTCCGACGTGGAGGTGGAGCAGATCGAGCTGAAGGGAAACCTGTGGCATCTGCGTTACCCGATCGAGGGGCTGCCTTTCGATGCGGACGATCCGTCCACATTCATCACCGTCGCCACCACCAGGCCGGAAACCATGCTGGGCGACACCGGTGTGGCGGTGCACCCGACAGATGAGCGCTACCGCCATCTCATTGGCCGGAACGTGATTCTTCCGATCGTCGGTCGGAAAATTCCCATCGTCGCAGACGAGTACTCCGACCCCGAGAAGGGGACCGGTGCGGTGAAGATCACGCCTGCACATGACTTCAACGATTTTGAGGTCGGGAAACGGCACGGCCTGCGCCTCGTCAATGTCATGGCGCCCGATGCTTCCATCAGCATTTTGGAGAACGAGGATTTTCTGGAAGGGCTCGACCCCACCGATGTCCAGCGCGACCTGTGGCAGCAGCTGCATGGATTGGACCGTTTCGAAGCCCGCAAACGGGTCGTGGCCGTCCTGGAGGAGGAAGGCTATCTCGCCGAGATCGAGCCGCATACACATGCCGTTCCCCACGGCGACCGGGGTGGCGTTCCGATCGAGCCATTCCTTACCGACCAATGGTATGTCGATGCAAAGACGCTTGCCCAGCCGGCCATTGAAGCCGTTCGAGCGGGGCGAACCGTTTTTGTGCCGAAGAATTGGGAAAAGACTTATTTCGACTGGATGGAGAACATCCAACCCTGGTGTATCTCACGACAGCTTTGGTGGGGGCACCAGATTCCGGCTTGGTACGGCCCTGACGGTCAAGTTTTTGTCGAGAAGGACGAAGAGACCGCACTGGAGGCAGCGATCCAGCATTATCTCTCCCATGAGGGTCCGTGGAAGGCCTGGGTGGAGGACAGGCTGGAGAACTTCGCGCCGGGCGAAATCCTGACGCGCGATGAGGATGTGCTGGATACCTGGTTTTCCTCGGCCCTCTGGCCCTTCTCCACGCTTGGCTGGCCGGAGAAGACCAAGGAACTTGCAACCTACTATCCCACTTCGGTTCTCGTCACCGGCTTCGACATCATCTTTTTCTGGGTGGCGAGAATGATGATGATGGGGCTCCATTTCACCGGCAAGGAGCCTTTCCACACGGTCTATGTGCATGCTCTTGTGCGCGACAAGAATGGCGCCAAGATGTCCAAATCCAAGGGCAATGTCATCGACCCTCTGGAGCTCATCGATCAATATGGCGCCGATGCGCTTCGTTTCACGCTGTCTATCATGGCTGCCCAGGGCAGGGACGTGAAGCTCGATCCAGCCCGTGTGGCCGGCTACCGGAATTTCGGGACGAAGCTTTGGAATGCGACGCGATTCGCGCAGATGAACGGCGCCGCGCGTGATGCTGGCTTCCGCCCGGAGCAGGCGAAGCTCGCCATCAACCGCTGGATCCTGACCGAGCTTACCCGCGCCAGCCGAGCCATTACCGAGGGGATTACATCCTATCGCTTCAATGAAGCGGCCGGCGCAGCTTACCGCTTCGTCTGGAGCCTGTTCTGCGATTGGTATCTGGAGCTGTTGAAACCTGTCTTCGCCGGCGATGATGAAGCGGCAAAAGTGGAAGCCCGCGCTTGCGCGGCCTATGTGCTGGATGAAATCTACAAGCTCCTGCACCCCATGATGCCATTCATGACCGAGGAGCTCTGGTCCTTGACCGGAGGCGAGGAGGGCCGGACAGATGTTCTCGCGCTTACCCCATGGCCGACGCTGAGCTTCGAGGATGAAGCAGCCGCAGAGGATATCAACTGGCTTGTCGAACTCGTCTCAGGCGTCCGGTCCGTTCGATCGGAAATGAATGTGCCGCCCGCGGCTGTCGCACCGCTCATTGCTGTGGGTGCCGCGGAAACCACGCGCGAGAGGCTTGGACGGCACGAGCCTGCCATTCGCAGATTGTCGCGCGTGGGAGAAGTCGGCTTTGCAGGTGAACCCCCAAAAGGTTCCGCGCAGCTCGTGGTGGGCGAAGCGACATTCTGCCTACCGCTCGGTGATCTCATTGATCTCAACGCCGAGGCAAGCCGGTTGGAGAAGGAAGTCGCACGGCTCAACGGGGAAATCGATCGGTTGGAAAAGAAGCTCGGCAACGAGAAATTTGTCGCCAATGCTCCCGAAGAGATCGTCGCAGCCGAACGAGAGAAGCTAAGCGAGTTTTCCGAAGCAAAATCCCGCTTGGAGGCAGCCCTCGCGCGAGTCCGCGAAGCATTGTAACGCTTACCGCTATCTCGACAACGGAAGGGACGCCCCGCATCGCCCCTTCCGCGAAGCTTGTGCGACCATTCTGGGACCAGTGCACCTGGCCGCGAAGCATTTGTTAAGCTTCTAATCTCATTTTTCTTAAGCGCTCTACATCGTAGATTTGCTTGCAAATCCTCTCACGTTATCATTTCAGTGGACCCGTCCGACAAATAGAGAGGTCGTATGTACTTCAATCGACTCGCATTCCCGGTCCTTGGCCTGGCATTGGCGACAACGAGCGCCCAGGCCGGAGGCTTCTCCCGGGGAACGGCAGACACGGACATTCTTTTCGAGGACGGGAACTTTAACTTTCGGGCCAGCGCCTATGTCGCGATTCCTCACCAGGAGTACCGTTCGGCACCGCGAAGGGCCCCCAATCCAAATCTGGTAGGCGAAAACTACCTGGACAATTATGTTATTCCGTCGGCCGCTGTGAAGTTCGGCTTTTCAGAGAACTTCGCCTGCGCGGGAACCTATACAGATTCCAATGGAGCCAGCTCCAGTTTCTCGGACCCCTACGGTGTTAGCGGCAAGCTATCGGAAGCATTCACGGTGGCAGAGTTTGGCGCCACCTGTGCGGTATTTCTTGACGCCGGGCGAGGGCGCCTCTCCTTTCTAGGGGGAGCCTTCATGGAGAAGTTCGATTATTCGTTGGATGGGCGCCCCACATTGCCTGGCCTCGGCCCTGTGCCTCTGAACATCGGCCTCGACAGTACGGCATATGGCTGGCGTGCCGGTATTGGTTATGAGATCCCGGACATCGCATTTCGCGCCCAGCTCCTCTATCGCTCCGGTACATCCCACGATGCCACGGGATCGGCGGCCACCCCGTTTATTCCAGGCGTCGCACTTCCGGCGGACGGCTCGGGCGAACTGCCCCAGAGCCTGGAATTGAGGCTACAGTCAGGGATCGCGCCCGGATGGCTTGCCTTCGGCTCGGTGAAATGGACGGATTGGTCGGTAAACGAAACGCTCAATCTTCGAGTGACAACCGGCATACCGGCGATCGGCAACCTGAACAGCCTGAACCAATATTACTGGCGCGACGGATGGACCATTACCGGTGGTGTAGGCCACGCGTTCAATGACAAGGTGTCTGGTCTGGTCAGTCTTCAATGGGATCGTGGCGTGAGCACCGGTTACGATCTGCGCACGGACAAATGGCTGCTTGCAGCGGGAACGAGCTTCAAGGACCAATGGGGTGGCGAGCTGCGGTTGGGAGGCGGCCTTTCCTACCTCACCTCTGCGGAGATTACAGAAGGACTCGAGGTCGGCGCGGCCGTGGATTCGGGCTGGGCTGCGATGTTCTCGGCCGGCTATAATGTAAAGTGGTAGCGCGCACAGAAACCATTTGGGCGTGACGTCGGAAAACCGCACTTTTGCAAACCGGAATCATTTCATCTCCAGAAGGTCGCGCATGCAGGTCTTCGGCTGAGCCCTATTGGTAGATCGAAAGCGTTGATGTCCAGATCGCCAAGCCGATGATCGCTACGAAGATCCAAAAGAGTCCATTGATAAGCATCCGGACCAGATCCCGGTTCTCTTCCTTGCTTACGTGAAACCTGTCAGCGATGAGTTCTCCCGGCAGGAGTATCAGCCGAAGAACGGCCTCCATCATTTCTCGCATGCTTTAAGCACCCCCAATCGGCGTCGTCACCTTGCCGGAACCTTCGCATTCAGGGCAGGGCTCACCATTTACCACGCCTGAACCTTGGCAACGGCGGCAGATGTTCTCGCCCGCACCCGGTGTGCCTTCCGGAACTGCATCTGCATTGCCCGCAGGCCTTCTCAGCTGACCATCCCTGCCAGACAAAGCATTCCGCACGCGCGCAACCTCCGCATCGCTGGAATTGATCGCTCGACCGCTGTCATCGGGCAGACCACCGCTGCTCTGAGCGATGCTTTCGTCCACCGGCCGATCGTTCGCCCCGGTGGTGATCTTTGGTTTCTTTGCCATTTTGTCCTCCTGGCCGCCTAACGCGCCAAAAGGGGTTTGGTGCGATGCTCCCGTGCTTTTTCTATTATGGCGCGTTGTTGCATCTTCGCCGTTGCTCTCCGCCTCTGATAGACTTAAACCGATTCGTAGCGCGTTTCGGCTGGAGAGTGGGAGGCCGACCACCGTGCTGCCTGTTCAGAGGTTGGGGGGACGATGCAAAACCATTCTCTCATTTGCGCATTCCTGATTGGGGCTGCCTTTCCCATACAGGCACATTCGGAAGAAAAAGATCTGCGCTTCCTGCAGCCGGGAATCCACGCGGACTGGCGGGAAGTCCGGCTTGGCGTCATGGCCTATGACCGTGGCTTCTTCTCGACGGATGACTTCAGCGGTATCGTCATCAATGGCGAATTCGCCTTTAGCTCACCCGATTTCCTGAGCAGTATCGGTTCACCCCGGCCCTATATCGGCTTCGACGCGGCCATTGCGGACGACCCGATCCATTTCGTCTATGCGGGCCTCAATTGGGACTTCCATCTCATCGGCAGCCTCTATCTGAGCACGAGTTTGGGCGGCGCGATCACCACGGCTGAAAACCTCGATGATCCGACCACTTATAAGGCGCTTGGATGCAGGACGCTGTTCCATCTCGGAGCGGCTATCGGCTACGACGTAGGGGAGCGCTGGACCGTGCAGGCCTACACGGATCATTTCTCGAATGGCGGCCTGTGCGGGGACGACAATAATGGCGCCGAAGCCACGGGGGTCCGGATCGGCTATCGTTTCTGACCCGATGTTCCGCCGCAGCCCTCAGGCTGGTTCAACCAGTCAGAATGCGAAAACGAGTGTCGCCGCAATGCTCATGGCGATCGAGAGGGCAAGGAAAGCCATATACGTTCTTGGGCGGTCGAAGAAGATCGCATAACCGGCCAACCACGCTGATGCGCCGGCGCCCAACGAGAATAAAAAGCCGTCGCGCTCTCCGAAGGCAATGGTGGCGGCCATGAGACCGCCAATCGTCACCGCGCCGAAGACGATGATGACCGCGACCGCATATGCCTCAAAACTATCATTCATGATTGTCCCTTTTAACGGCGAACTGTTTCGATGGTCGCTTCGGCCGTCTGCCTGGCGGAGGGAGTGGGATTCGAACCCACGGTGGACTCGCGCCCACGCCGGTTTTCAAGACCGGTGCCTTAAACCACTCGGCCATCCCTCCAAATATTGACTTCGTTAGCTTTTCCGGCCTTCGAGTGGAGCAATCTCACACCGCTTCTACCATTGGCTACCGAACGCACTTACCATTGAGCCTTTACCGCGCCCCTGATTGCTGCGTCAACCTGTTCTGCAGCGTCCCTCCGAATCCTGCTTTCTAGTGTGGGTATAAACGAGGCAGCACCGAGAACTGGAGGCAATCAGGGCCGGCCGTGATCTCATCCCCATCGTGCTCCACGATGACCAATGAATACGCTTCGCAGTGCCTTAAGCACCGCAATAGCACTGTCGCACTGACCGCACCAATTCTTCCCCATATGCGACTAAGAGTGCTATCCCGCCGGGTGCCCCGGCGGGATAGCCTTGTTCGATATTCCTGGTGCCGAGGCGAGGACTCCGCGACAATATCGGTCAGTCGCCGAGATTGACGTCTATGCCGCCGGACCCGATTTCGGCGGAAAGGCCGCTTGATCCACCAATACCGGCATTGATGCCGCTTGAATTGCCGCTGCCCGCACCCGAGCCACCGACGTCCACGTTGAGCCCTCCCGAGTTTCCGGTCGCGGCATCTTCTCCCACTCCAACGTTAATTCCTCCGCTCGCGCCGGAAGTTGCTCCGCTTCCTGCGCCGATATTTACGCCGCCTTCGTTGCTCCCAGCGGCTCCAGAGGTCAGACCGACATTCACTCCGCCGGCATTGCCGGAACCGGCGCCCGTGCCCAATCCTGCATTGATTCCGCCTGTATTGTCGGAAGCCGCGCCATCGCCCAGTCCGGCATTAATTCCGCCTGAATTGCCGGAAGCACCTCCTCCTGCTCCGATATTGATTCCGGAACTCGCTTTGTTGGCAGCAGTTGCGGGAGCTCCACCCCCACCCACTTGGCCCGGGCTCGCTCCTGCGCCTGGATTCGGTCCGGCTCCTTGCGTCGGACCAGGTCGGGTCGGCTGATTTGATGTGATTGCACAGCCGAAGGTCGCGATCTCTCGAAGCTGCGCGGGTGAAAGAGCGCTCGCAGGCAAATCGCAGGCATCCGCCTCGTCCGCGGTCGCCGATAGCGGCAAACCTGTCAAAGACAGTCCAATAAGAGAGGCCAAATAGAATTTCTTTAGCATGCTTTACTCCGTTGGATGACCTCCCACGTCCCAAGTGTCGAACACAATCGGCAGCAACATGTTCCGTTGTTTTACTGCGGTAGTGCTGCCATACACACACTGAAAACTTGTCAGGGATCGGTCCCATGCTGCTACAGCTGACCTAAACAGACCGAACCGCAATAGGAGCTTTGGAAAGGTTTGGACGCGCGGCAGAGAACCTTTACAACTCTCGGCCGCCGGATGGCGGAAAGGTGCGGCAGCTGCCAAGCCTCGGCAGGGCATTGGAATGCCCTTTGCATGGCAGAACGTTCGGAGCGTGCCGGCTTCGTGGCGCTATTGATTGCTGGCCAGTTTCATCATCACAATGCCTGTGACGATGAAGGCAGCGGCGAGCAAGCGCATCGGCGTTGCGGTCTCACCCAAGACCATAATGCCGACAAGGAACGCGCCAACTGCTCCAATACCCGTCCAGATCGTGTATGCCGTGCCGAGCGGCAACGTCTTCATCGAGACAGACAGCAGGGCAAAGCTGGCGATCATGGCAAGGATGGTGATCGCACTGGGTATGAACAAGGTGAAGCCGTCGGACTTCTTCATGAAGAACGCCCATACGATTTCCAGCAATCCCGCAAAAATCAGAAAAAACCAGGCCACAGCTCAAGCTCCTTGGAGCCGGGCCGTCCCGGACACTGATATTTGGGGAAAGGGAGGTCGTCCTCCCAACTCATAAGTATTAGTTTCATCTGCCGTTTCAAGATGCCGTGGTGCCTCGGGGAAAGACTACGCTCGATACATGCAGGTGAGCACGATGAAGATATGCCCGATCGCTGCTATCGACCGACCGCAATGACCGCCCGGGCGAAAGAATTGATGAAGGCGCTTTCGTAGCTACCGAACCCGCCAACGCTGGCAATCGGCTGGATCATAAACAGTTGAATTGGATAGGCGATCCCGGCCCTCGCGAATGGGCCGGGCCGTCCCGGAATGGTCATCAATGGCGCAAGTCGTCCTGCGCCCGCCTTCGATACCGGGTACTCACAGCAAGTCAAGGTTTTCGCCAGCGGATGCCGCGCGTGAAAAACAAACAAAAGTGCTTCGCTTGGCAGCGTCTTAAGACACAGCCTGTCGGCCGGGCATCCCCAACTCACCCGGCTCTCTTTACGCGAGACGGGCTCCCATACTACACTTTTGCCAGGTGCTTAAACATGCATCGCAGAGGCGTCCGGCGATGGCCTCCTAGCCAAGCAGAATTTGCAGCTTCTTGCCCTCTCAGTCGTGGTGACCGGTTCCGTGGTCAGCGCCGGCATATTCTCCCTCGGCAATACGCCTGCACCTTCGAGCAATTATCGCCTGGGTCGCACTTGACGTTTCCAGGACTCTCCTTGGAGAAAGCGTGATGTATCAACATATCCTGGCTGCGACGGATGGTTCCGATCTGGCAACAGCCGCAGTGAGCCATGCCGCGGGCATCGCTCGTGCGTTCAATGCCCAACTTACAATCGTCACGGTTCTACAGGGGCCCGTATTCGACGGCATGGCGGAGGTCGGCGCGATGCCACAATCCGTCTTCGATGAAGTACGCCGCGCCAATGTCGATCGGTGCTCGGCCATTCTTGAGAAAGCCGCAGATGCCGCCGGCCCGGGGTCACAAACCAAGATGGTTGAAAGTCTCAATGCGTACGAAGGGATTCTGGATACCGCCAAGAAGCTCGGCGCGGACCTTATCGTCATGGGCTCACACAGCCGCAATCCTCTCAGCCGGCTGATCCTCGGAAGCCAGGCTTTGAAGGTGGTCACACTATCGCAAGTCCCGGTCCTCATCGTCAGATAGGAATCGGGCGGCCGAACAGGCAGCCTTGATGACGGCGGGAACACTCAAGAGTATTCCCGCCCCGGCCAGAGAAAGCAGGAAGCCGTAGCAATCTTCGTTTTCCAAACACGCTAAACGGCTGCTCCACCCGGGATGGCGCGCGGCGCCGGTTCCTTGGCGTAAATCACCACCGCGAAGAGAATGACGCCGAGCAGAATAACCAAGGAAGCGATCGCGGTGAGCGGTTCGAATGCCGTATAGCCCAAATAGAGCAGATAAAGAGACGGCACGATGACGACGACCCCGATCGTGTACACCCAATATTGAATTGTGGCGAGCTTCCCCTGTGCCTTGGCGGGGTTCAAGGCATAATAACCGCCGAAGATGGCCATCGTGACCCATCCCAGGAGATTGGCGTGCGCATGTGGGCCGATGACGTTGTGGTCACCCGAGATCGCCATCTGAAGGCCCATCGCGATACCGACCAACAGAAAAACGATCGCTGTCTTAAAGTACAAGCTGGCGAGGTGCGGCATCTTTCTTTCCTCCCGATTCCTCATAACCTCGAAGATCAAGTATATACCTCGCACAGGCCCCACGAAAGCTGCAGCAATAGAAAATAGTCCCTGTCGTCCAACTCATCAAAGAGGAGTAGCGGCGGCACGGAAAGTCTTCCGCTCCGCCGTGAGCCGCTCCATAACGATGAGGCTATGCGCAGATAGCCCGGCCCGCGTCCCGAAACCGTTCATCATATGTAACACTTATTTTTGCCAATTTACTGCCATAGTTGATTCAGATCCTTATAACGATTTCGTGCGCATGAGAGGGACCAGCCAACATGGGTCATGCGTGCAATCGAAGGGGCATCTTTTGAAAGATTGCATTTGGGGAAAATACCAGGTGATTGCTGAACCTCGTTCGAGGGGAAACCGGAAGAACTCCTATCTCGCTTTCGCCGGCATTGCCGCGCTTTCGGTTTTGCTGGCCGGCTGCGGAAGCACCGTTCAGGAAGCGTCCGTCAAGAGATCCAAAGAGTATTTCGCCGAATCAAAATACGGGGTGAAGGCAAGTCCGCGGGTCGCTTACGGCGCTTCCAAGCTGCCAAGAGGCGGCGGACGCTATCAGGTCGGCAAGCCATACCAGATCAAAGGCCGTTGGTATCGTCCGAAGGAAGATCCCGATTACAAGGCCGAGGGTGCGGCCTCCTGGTACGGAGACGCGTTTCATGGCCGGCTAACGGCAAATGGCGAAGTATACGATATGACGCATCTGACGGCGGCGCATCCAACCATGCCGCTGCCGAGCTATGCGCGTGTTACCAATCTGGAAAACGGCAGCTCCGTTGTCGTCCGTGTGAATGATCGAGGCCCCTTCGAGAAAGGGCGTGTTATCGACCTATCGAAGCGGGCGGCCGAATTGCTCGATTATACGCATTCGGGCGTGGCCCAGGTGCGCGTTGAATATGTCGGCCCTGCACCGCTGGAGGGGCGGGACGATTCGTTTCTCCTGGCTTCCTACCGTCCCGGGGGCGCAGCACCCGATCCCTCGGACGGTCTCCCGACCGGCGTGATGGTGGCCATGGCTGGCCCTACACCAACACAGCCAGTACCGGCTGCCACCTTGGCCTTCGCAAGCCAGCCCGGACTTGCGGAAACCGGCGGCACTGTCGCGCTACCCGCAGTGGGGCCACTTGTGCCCGACCGGCCCACAGCGGCGCCCGTCCCAGGAAACGATATTGATGTCGCGCTCCTTTCCTATGCAAGCCAGCGCGTGAGCTCTGCCTCCCAAGCCTTTGATTCAGTACTGAATACAGAGCTTGATGAGCGGGCGATTGCCGATTGGTGGTCCGCGAGGAACGTGGACGCGCCTCAGAAGATCAACGGTCCCTACGTCAATCTCGGCACCTGGAGTTCACAGACCGAAGCCGAGCGTATCATGCAACCTCTCGCATCGCTCGGAAAAATCCTGATCGAGCGACAGGTGAGCCCGGAGGGGCCGGTCTATGTTGTTTCCCTGGTGCCCGATGGTCATGCGGGACTGGACGATATGCTTCAGGCGGCCTGGGCAGCTGGTGCCGCAGACGCTTTCGCAGTCCGCGATTAAAGAGATTCTGAACCGAAAAACACACACAAACGCCGGGTGGGCTTGAACAGCCCGCCTAGCGTCTGCATGTTATTGAAAAAGTTACCAGGAAACAGGGTTCTCATGGTGAGGCTGGTCGCCATCTGCATATTGCTCGCAGCCCTGGCGCCGACATTTCCTGCACGGGCCCAGGGTTTCGAAACGAAGGCGGCCCAAGCCTTTCTGCTCGACGCGGACACCAACGCGATTCTTTATTCAAAGAATGCCGACGAGCTTTTTCCGCCCGCTTCCCTCGCAAAGCTCATGACAGCGGAGCTTCTCTTCAGAGCGCTCGAGACAGGTCAGCTTTCTCTTCAACAAGAATTGCCGGTGAGCGAACATGCATGGCGGACCGGCGGAGCTCCGTCGGGAACGGCGACCATGTTTGCGGCGGTAAAATCGTCGGTGCCCGTTGAGGCGCTCATGCAGGGTATCATCGTGCAGCAAGCCAATGACGGTTGCATCATCCTTGCTGAGGGCATGGCTGGTTCGGAGGAGGCTTTTGCTCGCTTGATGACGCAAAGAGCGCGAGAGCTGGGACTTTCCAAATCCACCTTCGTGAACCCGACGGGTTTGCCGGCAGAGGGCCAACAAATCACCGCGCGCGAGGTAGCCCTCCTTTCGCAGCATCTTTGGCGGAGATACCCGAAATATTACCATTATTTTGGCCAAGAGGATTTCGAATGGAACCGCATCCGCCAGCGCAACCGCGTGTTGCGCCTTGGGATCGGTGCTGATGGCTTGGCGCTTGGCTTCACCGAGGGGCATGGTTACGCGATAGCGGCCTCCATGGAGCGCGCGGGGAGGCGTCTTTTCGCCGTCCTGGCCGGCATTCCCGAAGAGAAAGAACGCCCCGAGGAGGCACGCAAGCTGCTCGAATGGGGTTTCAGTGCTTTTAGTAAGCGCCAACTCTTCCGGGCCGGGGAGATCGTTGGTGAAGCCAGCGTCTATGGCGGCGCCAGGGGCAGCGTGGCCCTTCGCACTTCCGGTCCTCTATCCGCGCTTCTGCCGACTGGCGATAGCCAGCGCTATTCAGCGCGCATCGTTTATAACGGGCCGGTTGCCGCTCCCATCGATGAGGGAATGGCCATCGGCACGCTGCAGATCTGGATCGATGAGAAGTTGAGCCAGGAGACGCAGCTTTATGCCGCCGAATCCGTTGATGAGGGAAGCCTGCGACAGAGGGCGCTAGGCGCGGTCGAAGAGCTCCTCGTCGGATGGATGCGATAGCTTCCGCATTGGACCTTCGCACATTGGATGATTATGAAGAATGCGCCCGAAGCAAGCGCGCAACGAGGAAATGGTGCCCCGAGGTTTTTTCATTACATTCGAAGGAGGCGAGGGCGCCGGGAAATCCACGCAGATCCGCTTGTTGGCTGAGCGGCTGCGGTCCGAAGGACATGAGGTTGTGACAACCCGCGAGCCTGGCGGTTCGCCCGGCGCGGAGGCCATCCGGCATGTGCTCCTGACCGGTGCGGCGGAACCGTTCGGCCCTTCGCTCGAAGCGATCCTCTTCGCGGCAGCAAGGTCCGATCATGTGGAGCAGGTCATCCGCCCGGCGATCAAGCGGGGCGCCATCGTGCTTTGCGACCGGTTCATCGATTCCTCGCGGGTGTATCAAGGGGTCACGGGGGGCCTCGAACCGGACTTCATGGCGGCCCTGGAGCGGGTGACCATCAACGGGGTCATGCCCGATCTTACGATCATCCTCGATATCGATCCCGAGGAGGGGCTGCGCCGAGCCACAGAGCGCCGAGGGCAGGGGACTGCAGACCGATTTGAAAAAGAAACCCTGCACGTTCACAGGCGCCGTCGTGAGGCGTTTCTCGACATCGCCGCGAGAGAGCCGTGGCGGTGCATTGTCATCGACGCGTCCGGATCGGAAGAAGAGGTCTCGGCAGCTGTGGCCGAGGCCGTTAAGAAAAGCTTGTGGGAGGTACCTGCGGAAAAGATTGGGGAAACGGACAGTGTTTGAACGCCGCGCGCCCGAGCAGTACGACAGTCTGCCGGAAATACCGGAACCGGCAGAAAACCCGTCTCTGTTCGGCCATCTGAACGCACGCGCCATGCTCGCGGGCGCCTACCGGTCAGGGAAGCTGCACCATGCGCTTTTGTTCGCGGGCAGGCAGGGGATCGGCAAAGCCACGCTTGCCTTTCACCTGGCCTATCATGTTTTCGTCAATCCCGACCACCGGTCGGCGCCTCCAGCGCTTTCCGAAATCGATCCCGATGCACAGGCCTTCCGTTTGGTTGCGCAGGGGGCTCACCCAGGCCTTCTCCACCTGACACGCCCTTATGTCGAGCGGGACAAGAAGTTCAAGACCGTCATCACAGTCGACGAGATCCGCCGCGTCAGCCGCTTTCTCTCCCTTACGCCGCCCGATGGCGGTTATCGCGTCGTGATCGTCGACCCGGCCGACGACATGAACACCAATGCGGCAAATGCTCTTCTTAAGAATCTGGAGGAGCCACCGCCGCGCACCATCTTCATCCTGATCGCGCATTCTCTGGGTCGTCTCCTTCCCACGATCCGCTCCCGTTGCCAGGTCTACAAACTGGATCCGCTTCCCTCCGATTCTCTGGAGGAACTGCTTCAAGGCCTCGGCGCAAATCTGCCGGAAGGAAGCGATGAGCGGCGCCTGCTCCTCGATAGGGCGGGTGGGAGTGCCCGCGATGCAATCCTGCTTACCGAATTCGGCGGCCTCGAAATCGAGCAGGTGATCGAGCGCATTCTCGGGCAGCGGCGGTTCGACGTCGCCGAAGCTCACAAACTGGCCGAAGCCGCTAGCGGACGCGAACGCCAGGTGCAGTTTGCTCTTTTCAACCGCGCCCTGCTCGATCGCCTGGCCGATGCCGCATCAAGGGCTGTATCAGCAGGAGCTGTGAGCCAGGCCGAGCGTTTTGCGGTCCTCTGGGGAGAAACCGCCGAAACGGTCCGCCAGGTCGAGATCTTCAACCTGGATCGGAAACAGCATGTGGTGATGTCTCTGAACAGGCTGCACCGAGCGATGCACGAGCTTGTCCCAAGTTAAGCGCCCAAAGCATGGCAATCCGCGCCACGATGCGCTATCTGGGCGCAAGCCAAATATCGACTAGAGCATTCTCCTGATGACGCGCGAAACTTTCTATATCACCACGGCCATTTCCTACCCGAATGGGCGCCCGCATATTGGCCATGCCTATGAGCTTATCGCAACGGATGCACTGGCGCGCTTCCAGCGGTGCGATGGCAAGGACGTGATGTTCCTGACGGGCACGGACGAGCACGGCATCAAGATGCTGCAGACCGCACGCAAGGAAGGCATCAGCGCGCGCGAACTCGCTGACCGCAATGCGCCGGAATTCCAGCGGATGGCAAAGGTGCTGAACGCCTCCAACGACGATTTCATCCGCACCACCGAGGAGCGCCACCATCTAGCCTCCCAGGCCATTTGGAAAGCCATGGCGGAAAAAGGCGACATTTACCTCAGCAGCTATTCCGGCTGGTATTCCGTGCGCGACGAAGCCTATTACGGCGAGGACGAGACCCGGGTTGGTGAAGACGGCGTCCGCTATGGGCCCCAGGGCACACCGGTCGAATGGGTGGAGGAAGAAAGCTATTTCTTCCGCTTATCCGCCTACCAGGACCGTCTTCTCAAGCTTTACGAGGACAACCCGGAATTCATCGGGCCAGCCGAGCGTCGCAACGAGATCGTCAGCTTCGTCCGTTCCGGGCTGCGGGACCTTTCCATCTCCCGCACCACATTCGACTGGGGCGTTCCCGTACCGGGCGACGAGAAGCATGTGATGTATGTATGGGTGGACGCGCTCACCAACTACATCACCGCCCTCGGCTACCCGGATGAAAACACCGACCGCTGGCGCTATTGGCCAGCCGACGCTCATGTGATCGGAAAGGACATCATCCGCTTCCATGCCATTTATTGGCCTGCATTCCTGATGTCTGCCGGCATTCCCCTGCCAAAACGCGTGTTCGGCCATGGTTTCCTTTTCAACCGCGGGGAGAAGATGTCGAAGTCGGTCGGCAATGTCATCGACCCCTTCGCGCTCGTGGATCATTACGGCCTCGACCAGGTCCGCTACTTCTTCCTGCGCGAGGTCCCGTTCGGCCAGGATGGCAGCTACAGCCACGAGGCAATCGTCAATCGCACCAATGCCGATCTCGCAAATGATCTCGGCAATCTGGCCCAGCGTTCTCTCTCGATGATTGCCAAGAATTGCGGAGGCGTCGTGCCGGCGAAAGGGGAGTTCTCGTCGGCCGACGAGGCCATTCTCGATCAGGCCCACGCGGCGCTCGCCAGCGCGCGGGAAGCGATGAGCAGGCAGGCGATCCACTCCGCTCTGGCGGCGATTTTCGAGGTGGTTGCGGAAGCAAATCGCTATTTTGCCGCCCAAGAGCCTTGGGCGCTGAGGAAGACGGACCCGGCTCGCATGGAGACCGTGCTTTTCACCACCGCTGAGGTGTTGCGGCGCGTCGCGATCCTCTGCCAGCCTTATATTCCGGGTTCAGCGGAGAAACTTCTGGACCTGCTTTCGGTGCCGCAGGATCGCCGGCGCTTTGCCGATCTGAGCGAAGCCGGAATGCTTGTGCCGGGAACTCCGCTTCCGACGCCTCAGCCTGTTTTCCCACGCTATATCGAGCAGGAAGGGCAGGGGGCCTGAATGCTGGTCGACAGCCACTGCCACCTCGACTTTCCGGACTTCGAGGCGGAGCGCGACGAAGTCATCGCCCGCGCCGGCGAAGCAGGGGTGGAGCTGATGGTGACCATCTCCACCCGTGTCAGAAAATTCGATTCTGTTCGCTTGATCGCGGAGCAGTACGATAATGTCTACTGCACGGTCGGCACTCACCCACACAATGCGGCTGAGGAGAGCGACATCACGGCTGCCGACCTGATCAGGCTTGCCGAACACCCCAAGGTTGTCGGGATCGGGGAGGCGGGCCTTGATTACTTTTACGACCATTCCCCACGCGCCGCGCAGGCCAAAGGCTTTCGCACGCATATCGAAGCCGCCCGAGAGACAGGGCTGCCTCTCATTATTCATGCGAGGGATGCGGACGACGATGTTGCAACGATCCTGCGTGAGGAAACCGAGAAGGGCGCCTTTCCCTTCATCCTCCACTGTTTTTCTTCCGGTCCGGCGCTCGCCCGGGTTGGCGTGGAGCTTGGCGGCTATATTTCGTTCTCGGGAATCCTGACCTTCAAGAATTCCGATGCGCTGCGCGACATAGCTGCCTTTGTGCCTCGGGAGAGGCTTCTGGTTGAGACCGATGCGCCCTATCTCGCGCCGGTGCCGTATCGCGGCAAGCGCAACGAGCCGGCATTCGTGGCGCATACGGCAGCAGTGCTCGCGGAGACCATCGGGCTTTCGGTCGAGGAGACAGGGAGGCTTACCACGGAGAATTTCTTCCGTCTCTTCACGAAAGTTCCGCGCCGTCCGCGGGAGAGGGCGTGAATGGGCGATCGCATACGGCTGACGATCCTCGGATGCGGCTCTTCGCCCGGAGTGCCGCGTCTCGTCGGCGACTGGGGTGCCTGCGACCCGAATAACCCCAAGAATCACCGGTTGCGCGCCGCGGCCCTGATCGAGCGGATAAAACCTGACGGCCGCACCACGCGCGTGGCTATTGATACCGGTCCCGATTTCCGCACGCAGATGATCTCGGCGGCGGCGACGACCCTGGATGCGGTGGTCTATACGCATCCGCATGCGGACCACATCCACGGCATCGACGACCTGCGCAGCTATGTGCTCGCGCAGCGCCGCCTGATGGACATTTATGCGGATGAACAGACTTTGGTGAGGCTGAAGGAAGCCTTCCGCTACTGCTTCGAGACCCCGCAGGGCAGCAATTATCCGCCCATTGTGCTGCCGCATCGTATCGACCACGACCGGCCATTCACCATCACCGGCGAAGGCGGACCACTTACATTCACGCCACTCCCGCAGATCCATGGTGATATCCGATCGCTCGGTTTCCGTGTGGGTGACATTGCCTATTGCTCCGATGTGAGCAGCTTTCCTCCAGAGACGCCGCCGCTCTTGCAGAGTCTCAAACTTCTAGTGATCGACGCGCTGCAATACAGGCCGCATCCAAGCCATTTCTCGCTCGGCGAAGCACTGGAGTGGATCGAGCGACTGAAGCCTGAACGCGCCGTTCTCACCCATATGCACACGCCGCTCGACTACGAAGCAGTGCAGCGGGAAACTCCTGATAATGTCGATCCAGCCTATGATGGCATGGTGATTGAAGTTGAAGCAGCAGACTATTGAATAATAAGGGGGATCCAGTGTCTAAAAGCATCGAGCGCGTCGCGGCGGCAGCCGCTCAAGCCGGCCTTGCCGTCGAAATCAAGCGGATGGGAGAATCGACCCGCACCGCTGAGGAAGCAGCGAACCAGTGCGGCTGCGAAGTCGATCAGATCGTGAAGTCCCTGATATTTGCGGGCAAGGAGTCGGGCCGGCTCTACCTGTTCCTGATCTCTGGCAGCCGCAAGCTCGATGTCACGAAGGCCGGCAAGCTCGCAGGTGAAGACTTGGAACGCGCTGATCCGCGTGTCGTGCGTGAAGAGACGGGATTTGCTATCGGCGGCGTTTCGCCGCTCGGCCAGCCGGACAGCGTTCGCCGTTATGCCGACGAAACGCTGTTGCGGTTCGAGCTGGTCTGGGCGGCGGCGGGTGCCCATGACGCGGTTTTCGCCGCAGAACCGAAAGCGCTGATCGCTGCAGCCGGCGCAGATGTGGCCGATATCAGTTCCTGATACGCGACCGCCACAATCCATGTAGGGTCGTAGGTGAGTTCCATAATCTATCTTATGCGATCAGATATTGTAGCCGCAAAGTTAAAGTGTCCTGTTTCTGCAATGTAAGAATGTCACTCTCCCCGGGTTTAGATGACCTGGGAGATTGCGGATGGGATTGATTGCGATGAGCGAGCGTGATCTGCAGCGGATTGAGGTTTTGTCGAAGGTCATCGATGGTCGGATGACGCTGGTAACGGCCGCTCATGTTCTGGGGTTAAGCACGCGCCAGGTGCGTCGACTGCTGGAGCGGATCCGGACGGATGGTGCCGCATCGATCCGGCACAAGGCGATTGGTCGGCCATCGAACAACCGGATCAGCGACGGCGTTCGGGATTATGCAGTAACGCTGGTTCGCGAACGCTATGCCGACTTTGGTCCGACGCTAGCGGCAGAGAAGCTTGCCGAGCGCGATGGCTTGCGGGTGTCGCGCGAGACCTTGCGCAAATGGATGTCGGAGGCCGGACTTTGGCTGTCGCGCAAGCAGCGGCGCACCTTCCACCAGCCACGATTGCGACGCGAGGCCTATGGCGAGCTGGTGCAGATCGATGGATCGGAGCACCGCTGGTTCGAGGATCGCGGTGATCCATGCTCGCTGCTGGTGTTCATCGATGATGCGACGGGCAAGCTGATGCAGTTGCGTTTCGTGCGCTCGGAAAGTGCGTTCAGCTATTTCGAGGCGCTGGAGCTTTATCTCAAAGATCATGGTGCTCCGGTCGCCTTCTATTCCGACAAGCATTCCGTGTTCCGGGTGGCGAAGAAAGACGCCAAGGGCGGCCAGGGCATGACCCAGTTCGGGCGTGCGCTTTCAGAGCTAAACATTGAGATCCTTTGTGCAAATTCGAGCCAGGCGAAGGGCCGTGTCGAGCGGATGAACCGGACGCTGCAGGACCGTTTGATTAAGGATCTGCGCCTGGAGGGCATCTGTGGCATGGACGACGGCAACGCCTTCCTGCCTCGGTTCATGGAGGGCTATAACCGGCAGTTTGCCATTACCCCTGCCCGACCTGATGACCTGCACCGGTCGCTGAATCTTGCCCCGGATCGGCTCAAGGAGATCCTGTGCAAACGCGAGCAGCGCTACGTCGGTGCGCAGCTGACGTTTTCGTTCGAGCGCCAGCGGATCATGCTTGAGGAGACCGAGGTGACGCGCGGGCTGGTCGGTCGCTATGTCGAGACCTACGCCTATGCCGACGGCCGGCTGGATGTGCGGTGGAAAGGCCATTCCCTGCCCTACCGGGTATTCGACAAGGACCAGCGGGTGACGCATGCGGCGATCACCGAGAACAAGCGGCTCGGTGATGTCCTGGCCTANATCAAGGCGCGCCAGGACGAGCGGCCGGCGCCGAAGGTGAAGACGAACAGCGAGAAGATCGGCTACCGACCGCGTGGCCGCAAGCCGGGCAAGCGGACGG
>NZ_JAEQ01000016.1 GCF_000518985.1 Chelativorans sp. J32 | reverse complement strand
AGCGTTCGCGAACCAGCGTTACTGCATAATCCCGAACGCCGTCGCTGATCCGGTTGTTCGATGGCCGACCAATCGCCTTGTGCCGGATCGATGCGGCACCATCCGTCCGGATCCGCTCCAGCAGTCGACGCACCTGGCGCGTGCTTAACCCCAGAACATGAGCGGCCGTTACCAGCGTCATCCGACCATCGATGACCTTCGACAAAACCTCAATCCGCTGCAGATCACGCTCGCTCATCGCAATCAATCCCATCCGCAATCTCCCAGGTCATCTAAAACCCGGGGAGAGTGACATTCTTACATTGCAGAAACAGGACACTTTAACTTTGCGGCTACAGATCGAGTTCGCATAAGATATCTTATGGAACTGAGCCTCATCTATGTGCCTTGAGCCGCCATCGTCCGTTGGTTATCAGTACCCGCCGGAGAGAAAGATGGCCTCGCCGGTCATGAAGCTGCAGGCTTCCGAAGCCAGAAAGATGGCTGCACCCACCATCTCATCCACATGACCGGCGCGTCCCATCCAGTTCAATTGCCGCACATAGGCCGCCCAAGCCTCCGGATCCGCATCGCGGCGCCCGGCATTGCGATCGGTATCGATCAGGCCGGGAGCAAGCGTGTTGAGAAGTACGCCTTTCGGCGCATAATCACGCGCGAGGCTCTGCACGAGATTATGCTGGGCCGCCTTGGTCGCCGCATAGATCGAGACAATCCCCTTCGGCCGCAACTGGTTGATCGAGCCGATACTGACGACGCGTCCCCAGCCGCGTTCCGCCATGCCGGGCAAAGAAGCCTGCAACATCTCGACCGTAGAGCGCAGATTGACGTTCACCTGCGTCTCGAAATCCTCGTCCGTGACGGTGTCGAGCGTGCCATTGATCTGGGCCGAGGCGTTGATGACCAGGATATCGAGCGGCCCCGCCTCGTCCTCCGCCCGGCGGACCAGATCACGCCCGGCGCCGGCCGCGGCGAGATCACCGTGCACTGCCACACAAGAGCCGCTAGCTTCGACGATCGCCTCCGTGGTGACTCGCGTGGAGTCGGGCGTCTGGCCATGAACCACCACCTTCGCACCGAATTCCGCAAGGCCCCTGGCGACGGCCGCGCCAATGCCGCGGCTGGACCCGGTAACGAGCGCCGTGCGGCCATCAAGCCGGAATATCCCTCCGTAGCTGTGCGCCATCGCTAATCTCTCTTCTGCCCGAACCGGTGGGCCGGCACGCCCTTCACACCTGGCCTACAGGCAAAGATACCGCCGGAAAGCGGTGCTTCGGAAAGAGTAGAGGCGGGCAAGCGCGTGCGCGCGCTTGTGATGTAGAGTGTCGCCAGGTCAGGGCCCCCGAAGGCAACACTTGTCGGGCGCGGCACGGGTAGATCGATGACCTTGTCCAGCGTACCGTCGGCGCGATAGCGATTGACGCGCCAGCCGTCCCAGATCGCGCACCAGACACCCCCTTCCGCGTCCACGGCGATGCCGTCAGGCCTGCCCTCTTCCATCGGAATGGTAACGAAAACCCGGCGATTGGCGATCGTTCCGCTCGCCGGATCGCAGTCATAGGCGTAGATATGGCCGGGGACGGTATCGACGAAATAGAAAGTCCGGCCGTCCGGGCTCCAGTCGAGACCGTTGGCCACCGTGATGCCGGTCTCCTTCCGCTCGACGGCGCCGTCGGCGGCGATCCGGTAGAGCCCGCCTGTTGGACGGCTGGCGTCCAGCCGCATGGAACCAACCCAGATCGCGCCCGCCGCGTCCACCTTGCCGTCGTTGAGCCGATTGTCCGTCAGGCCCGCCTCGGGCTCGGCGAACGTCGTGAAAACGCCCTGGGCGAAATCGAACCGCTCTATCCCGTCCTGAGAGGCAACGAGCAGGGAGCCGTCCGCCGACGGGAAAACAGCGCTGACGAGCTTGTCCACGTCGCTGCTCTCGTTGCGGCCTGTCTTCGGATCAAAGCGGTGAACCGCGGGATGCAGGATGTCGACCCAGTAAAGCCGTTCTTCGCTGTCGATCCAGACCGGCGCTTCTCCAAGCTGCGCCCCCCAGGGGAGCACGCAGGTGACGGGAATGGAAGAAGCGGAGGAAGAGCGTGGGCGCGGGCCGGAACTGATGGCCACGGTCCCCGCATAGCCGGTGATGCGACGCGCGGCGGCCATCAGCTCGCGCCCCGTCGGATGAATGTTCTCGGCATTAAGCCGTGAAGAGGGCCCGAGCGCGACGAGAGCGCCGACGGGCGTGCCATCCTGCCCGGTAATGGGAGCCGCTACCGAATTTACCCCCGGCAGATGCTCCTCATAGGAGACCGCGTAGCCCCGAGCCCTGGTCAGCGTCATGTCGGCCTGGAGCTGCTGCTGGTCGGTGATGGTCTTATCCGTATAGCGCTCCAGCTTGAGGCGGGCGCTGAGCGCGCGTGCAAGTGCGGGCTCCTGGAAGGCAAGCAGCACCTTGCCCGCGGCGGTACAGTGGATCGGCACGCGCCGCCCCGCATCGACCCGCACGCCGAGACCGTCGCCCGAGCGCTGCTCGACATAGACGACCTGCTCGCCCTCGAGCCGGCAGAGCGCGACCGTTTCGCCGAGTTCGGCGGAAAGGCGCTCCAGTTCCGGGAGAGCGGCGGAGTTCAGGTCGAACGTGTCCCAAACCCGGTGCGACAATTCGAGGAAGCGCTGGCCCAGCGTATAGGTGCCGGTCTTCTCGTCGTGGCGGACGAGGCGGAACGCGATCAATGTGCGCAGGATGCGGGCAAAGGTCGGCTTGGGCAGGCCCGAGCGCTTCAAAAGTTCGGCAAAGCGCACGGGGCGGCTGGCATCCGCCACCATGTCGAGCAAGGTGAGACCCTTGGCGAGCGCGGCGGCGCCGACCGGCACATCCGGCTCCTCGCGAACGGTCAGTGCTTCCTCGACCGCCATGCGTCTGCCGCCTCGCTCAACATCCGTTCGATCGACCATTCGGGCTCATATCCAAGCAGGCTGCGAATCTTCGCATTCGAGGTGTGATAGTAGACGCCAGGCCCGGGGAGATCGATCCGCATTACCGGCAATCCCGTCACCGCCGACATCGCGTCGAGGAGCCTCGGAAAGTCGACCGGATCCGTGGCGCCAAGATTGAAGGTCTCCCCTACAGCCTCCGGCCTGTCCGCGGCAAGCAGGACGCCGCGCACCATGTCGCGTGTTTCCGTAATATGCATTTGGAACGGGCGGCCGTTCTCGTTCCAGGCGAGGATATGCGCTTCCCGGCCGGGATCGGCGGCGCGCAGCAATTCGGCGGCGGCATGATTGCCGAAGGCCTCCTGCTGCCGGATACGGGGACGCAGAAAGAAGCGTGGCCCTGAGAAGAAACTGTCCGGATCCAGCAATTCTTTCGCATCCTGCGTGTGGGAGAAGCGCAGGATCACCGTTTCCATGTGCCCCAAGCGCTGATGAAAGCGCACGAGCTCCTCTCCCAAAAGCTTGCTCAGGCCATAGGGGGAATTGGCGTTGAGCGGATGCTCTTCCGTGATGGGCAGGAATTGCGGCTTGTTCTCCGGATACACCTCGCCGGAGCTGGCGAAGACGAAACGGCGCACCCCCGCGTCCGCCGCCGCGTCAAGAAGAACACGCGTTCCCTCGACATTGGCGCGGAAGAGCCTGTCGCGGTCCTGCGGCTTCCAGGACATGAAGGCGCCGAGATGGAGGACCGTATCCACTCCCTCAACGGCACGCGAGCAGGCCTCGGCATCGTCGAAAGAGCCCGTTATCTCGGAATAGCCGGGCGACGGATTGCCGGAGGCGTTCAGGTCGAAACCGCGGACAGTGTCCCCGCGCGCAAGGAGCTGTTCGACCGTGGCGCGTCCCACGCGGCCGGCCGAGCCGGTAACCAGGAAAGTCATGTCAGTTCAGCGCCTCGCCGCTTTTTCCTTCGAACAGATGAAGCCGAGCCGGATCAAAGGAGAGCTTCAGCTCCTGTCCCTCTGCAAGCGGGCTCGAATGGGCGAGCCGGGCGATCAGTCCCTTGCGAGCCTCCTCGTCGTTGAGTCCGCTGAAGGTGTGCTCTCCGGCATCGAAATAGACGTATTTTTCCGAGCCAAGGCTCTCGATTAGGCTTGGGCGGACGATGAATTCCGTGCCACCGCCATCGGTGGAGATGTATTCGGGGCGGATGCCCGCGACGATGCCGCCATTCGAATGCGCTTGCATCAAGCGGTCGGCATTGACATTGACCGGCACCTCCTTGCCGAAGAGCCTGATCGCCGCGCCATTCGCCGGTGCGGCGGCGAGGAAATTCATCCCTGGCGAGCCGATGAAGCTTGCCACGAACAGGTTCTTCGGTTTCTGGAACAGCGTGTCGGGATCGGCGATCTGCTGGATCACTCCGTCCTTCATGATGACGACGCGGTCGGCCATCGTCATGGCTTCGATCTGATCATGGGTGACATAGATTGTGGTCACGCCGATGCGCTTGTGAAGCGCGCTGATCTCCGCACGCATATGGACGCGCAGCTTCGCATCGAGGTTCGACAGCGGCTCGTCCATCAGGAATGCCTGCGGCTCACGCACGATGGCGCGTCCAAGCGCCACGCGCTGGCGCTGCCCGCCCGAAAGCTGTTTGGGCCGGCGGTCCAGGAGATGCTCGACGGCGAGGATGCGCGCAGCCTCGTCCACGCGTCGCCTGATCTCGGCAGCAGGAACGCCGCGCATCTTCAAGCCGAAGCCGATATTGTCGCGCACGGTCAGATGCGGATAAAGCGCGTAGTTCTGGAACACCATGGCGATGTCACGGTCGCCGGGCGCCAGATCCGTGACGTCACGCCCGCCGATCAGGATGCGGCCGCCGGAGGCCGGCTCCAATCCTGCGAGGATCTTGAGCATCGTCGACTTACCGCAACCCGATGGACCGACGAGCACGACAAACTCGCCATCCTCAATCTCCAAGGAAAATTCCTTGAGAACGTTGAGAGCCCCGTAGCTTTTGTGGACGTTCTGGATGCTGATGCTGGCCATGTCATTTCTCCGCGCCGGCTGTAAGTCCGCCGACCAGGTAACGCTCGAGGAAAAGATAGATGACGATGATGGGGACCGCGATGAACACGGCTGCGGCGGCGATCTCGTTCCAGTCGGTGACGTATTCGCCCTTCATGGTGGTGATGCCGAGATTGGCCGTCCAGCTTCCCTGCTCATTGGTAAGGAAGGTGCGCGCATAGGCGTAGTCGGCCCACGAGAGCACGAAGGCGTAAAGTGCTGTAGCCGCAAGGCCAGGCGTGGCGATCGGCAGGATGACGCGGACCATGGCGGAAAGCGGCGAGCAGCCGTCCACCATCGCAGCCTGCTCCAGCTCGCGCGGGATCGTATCGAAATAGCCCTTCATCATCCAGGTCGTGAACGGGATGATGAGTGTCGAATGGGCGATCACCAGGGACCAAAGGCTGCCGATCAACCCGACACTGCGGAAGATGCTGAAGAGCGGAATGACGAGCAGGGTGGCCGGCAGCATCTTCGCCGTCAGGATGAAAAGGCCGAGGCTGTGCCCGCCACGCACCGAGAAGCGCGACAGGCTATAGCCCGCCAGCACGGAGACGAACATGGAAAGCGCGACCGAACCCAGCGCCGCGAGTGTGGAATTGAGGAGCCAGAGCGGGATCGGCCGCTCGGCCCAGACCTTGGTGAAAGTCTCCCATTGCGGGCTTTCCGGCCAAAAGGTCGGCGGCAGCTGCGACAGCTCCGCGCTGGTCGCCAGCGCGGTGACGACGAGCCAATAGATCGGAAACAGCAGGAACGCGCAGACGGCGACGACGCCGGCATAGAGCGCGATGTTCTGAGAGGTTGTTCGTTTCATCGGATATCCTCAGTACATGGCCTTGCTGCCGCGGCCGAGCATGGCCATGCTGGCCACGACGCATAGAAGCAGCGTGATGACGCCCACGGCCGAGGCATAGCCGAACTTGAAGAAGCCGAAGGCCTCGTTATAGGTCATGATCGACAGCGTCTGGGTCGCCTTGAGCGGGCCGCCATCCGTGAGCACCTTGATGATGGAGAAGTCCCGGAAGACCCACAGCGTGACGAGCACCATGGTGACGCCGAGCACCGGCATCAGAGAGGGTATGGTAATCCAGCGCAGGCGCTGGAAAGCATTCGCGCCGTCCACCTTGGCCGCGTTGTAGAAATCCTCCGGGATGGATTGAAGGCCCGCGAGGGTCATGATCGAGACGAAGGGGTAGCCTTTCCACACCATGGTGGTGGCAACCACCCAGAATGCGGCGGTGGTGTCGGAGAACCAGGCCACCATCTGGTTCGCGAGGCCGAGTTTGATGAAGATCCAGCCCATCAGGCCGAAGGACGAATCGAAGATCCAGGCGAAGATCACCGTCGCGATCACCTCCGGCACCGCCCAGGGCAGCGCCACGGCGAGCCGCGCCAGCCTGCGCCCGCGGAACCGGTTGTTGACGAGCAACGCCGTGCCTAGCCCCACCGCGAGACAGGCGATCGTGACGACCACGACCAACTTCAGCGTCACCCAGCAGGTCTGCCAGAACTCAGGTGAGGAGAACAGTTTTTGGTAATTCTCCAGCGTGAACGGTTTGCGCGGCGCGCCCATGCGCGGCAGCTTCACGTCCTGGAAGGAGAGGTCGATGGAGATGATGAGCGGATAGACGATGATGGCGGCGACGAGGATCACCGCCGGCGCGAGCAGGATATAGCCGAGCCAGTGCTGCCGGCTGGGCCGGGCAAGATCGATGAGCTTGCCTCTCCTCATGCGGGCGGTCCATCGGCCGCGCTGTCCATCCGCCCCCACATAAAGGCCTGCACGTCCTTCTCGAAGTTCTGCTTGATCCATAGCACAAGGGCTCCCTCGAATGGCGCAAGGACCGGCCGGTCCCCATCAAAGGCGGCCACCTCGCCCTTGGCAAAGGGCCGGAAGTCGCCGGGAGGGGCCAGGAACCGCATCTGCGCCGTGCGGGTGAATTCAGGAATTTCCACGACGATATCGCGCCGTGGACGCGTATCGCGCCCTGTCGCAATGGCCAGGAAATCGGCTTCCGAGATCATGCCGTTAAGCTGCAAAAGCCGCGCGATTGCCGAAAGCGCCACCTGCTTGCTTTCTGCGGCAAAGAACAGGCCGCATTCCAGGGTGATGCCGACGGCAGGGGAGTCGGGGTCGGAAAACTGCCGGTAGTTCGACAGGGTGGGCGCGTGCGCGCTGCCCTGGTTGAAGAAGAAGCGGGTGTGCGGCACCCCGATCCGCTCCGCCAGGCCGATGGCGCGTGTGCCCGGTCGCAGCACGAAATACGGAGAGGCCTCATAGGGCGTCGCATGAAGATCGAGCAGGAAATCCGCATCGGCTAATAGCGGGCGCAGTTCACGCGCCCTCTCCAGCTCGACGGTCCGCCCCTCTCCATCAAGCTTTTCGTCCGACCAGACGCGGTTGAAATCCTCCTCCACGAAACGGGTCCCGTAAGGGTCGATCCCATTGGAAGCCTCATAGGCCGCGACATTGCAGATTGCCAGGGAAAGGCGCCCCCTCAGGGGCTGAAACCCCCGTTCCAGAAGAGCGACGACCGCCTCCAGGCCGCCGGGTTCGTTCCCGTGGGCAAGGCAGGTGACGAGGATATGCGGGCCGGCTTGGCCGCTATCGAAAGTGAAGGCGTAGGGGATGCCGATATTGCCGCGCCGATACGGTTCGAGATCGCGCTTGGCGATGCCTGCATGGCGACGCTCTTCTTGCAGGCGTGCGGTAACGCCCTCCGCTTCCTGCAACAGGGCATCACCAGCGCCACTCGGGTTCGCAGTTTCATTCATCGAGGCTTCCGCTCCTTCGAAGGGCATGCCGGCCGGGTTGTGCCCGGCCGGTCGCATTCAATTCCCGGCAGATCGCGCTCTATTGAAGCGCGACGGCCTTCTCCTGCATCCGCTTGGCGACCTCGGCGGGATCGAGATCTTCGATGATCATCCGCTGGGATTCCTCCTGCACCATCTTGGAGAACTCGTTGAACGGGATCTCCAGGCCGACGGGGATGCGGTCGACGCCGGCCGCGTTTGCCGCCTGCTGCGCCTCGACCAGCAGGTCGAAGTGCGGGATTTCGGCCTTGGCCGCGCTTACATCGGCGCGCGGGCTCGGCGGGGTCGATGCCGCGAGCTTGGCAAAGGAGGACTGGAATTCGTCAGAAGTAGCGATGCTGATGAAATCCCAGACGAGCTCTTTTCTCTCCTCGTCGATCTCGCTCGGCATGGCGAGGACGTTCGAGGAGCCGCCGAGCGGCGGATCGAAGGGCACTTTTGCCAGCTTCAGCTTATCCTTGGCAGCACCTTGTTCCATGATCGCGTAGAGCCAGGGGCCATCCACCCTCATGGCAATGCGGCCATCGGCGAAGAGCTTGCGGATGTCGCCGGCGGTAAGATCGCGCGGGCTCAGATTTTCGCTGATGACGGTCTTCCAGCGCTGCAGGCCTTCCACCATCTCAGGCGTGTCGATGGTCACCTCGCCTTCCGCATTGGTGTAGCTGGCACCGGCATCCAGGAGGTAGCTTGCCATCTCTGCCAGATACTGGCCGGCTCCGCCCTTTGTCTCATGGCCGGTGCCATACTGGTCCGGAATGCCGTCGCCATTGGTATCCTTGGTGAGCTTGCGCGCGGCGGCAAGGAACTCGTCCCAATTCGTGGGAACCGCGACGCCCTCGCTTGCAAGCATCTCCTCGTTATAGGCGAAGATCGCCCCATAATAGAGCATCATGATGCAGACGATCTCGCCCTGCCAGTTGCAGGCCTTCTGGCCGGACCAGCCGTCGAGGTTCAGGCCGGATTTCTCGATCCAAGGCGTCAGGTCCTCAAGCCAGCCATTGTCCGCGAAGCTATGGAACTCGAAGGAGGCGAGATGCACGATGTCGGGCGGATTGCCGCCGGCAAAGAGCGTCGTCATCGTGTCGGCGTAAGCTGCGCGCTCGACCTTCGTCCACTCGATCTTGTGCTCGGGATGGCGCTTTTCGAACTCGGCGATGACCGAGGCCCACCAGTCACCCACGCCCTTCTCGTCCTTCTGCCAGGAAACGAATTTCAGCGTGTCGGCCAGCGCCGGTGTCAGCGATGTCGTCGCGAGCATCGCACCCACCGCCAAGGCGGCTGCAGCTTTGAGAAAGCGAGCTTTCATATGTGTCTCCTCCACGATCGGTTCAGTTGCTTTTTAGTAGTCTCAATGCTTCTTCAGATGGCCCCACGCCGAGACCAGGTCCGCTGGGCGTGATGTACTCCCCTTCCCGGCAGTCCATGTCACCTACGATCAGGTGCCGGTTGGGCTCGAAGATCGAATGCTGGAACTCATGCGCGGTGATGTTGGAGAGGGCGGCACTCGCCTGCAGGCTGGCGGCAAGGAAGATGCCCGCGCCAATCGTTGCATGCGGGATCACCTCGATGCCGTGCTCGCTTGCATAAGCGCCGATACGCATGAAATCGGTGATGCCCTTGTGGCCCATCTCCGGCTGTACGATGGAGATTTGGCATTGCGGTACGCGGTGATGCATGTCGTAGACCGTGCGCCATTCCTCGCCCACCGCGATGGGCACATCCACGGCCGCGCAGACCTGTGCGAGTCCCGCGATATTCTCCGTCCGCACGGGCGCCTCGGCAAACCAGGGGGCGTGAGGCACCATCTCTTCGATAAGAGCGATCGCCTCTCCTGGCGTATGCGCCCAATGCATGTCGCAGGCAATCCGCACATCAGGCCCGAGACGCTCGCGCAGCGTGGCGAACTCGGCTCCAGGCCCGTCATCCGCCACCGGCAGGGCAAATTTGAATGAGGTGAAGCCGCGCTCGCGCCAGTGCTGCGCGAGATCGGCCCGCGCCTCTCGCGTCTTCTCCGGCAGGCCGGAGACATAGGCGGGGATGCGCGCCCTCGCCTTCCCTCCGAGCAATTCCGCGATGGGCTTTCCGGCGATCTTTCCCGCGATGTCCCAAAGCGCGATATCGATGGCAGCAAGTGCATCGACATAAAAGCCGCCCGTATAGCCGCGCACGCGCATCAGGTCATAGAGATCGTCATGGATGGCAGCCGGATCCGTGGGATCGCGGCCAATGGTGAAATCGGCAAACAGGTCATCAATGATGGCGATGACCGCACCCGGGGCGACCAGCCCATAAGTCTCGCCCCAGCCGGTCACTCCGTCCCGCGTCCGGATGCGCACCAGCACGCTGCGGTCGAAGGTCGGATAGACAGTCTTGTTGCCCTTGCGGACGAGATAGCCACGCGCATTCGGCTCTTCTCCCGGACGCGATGCGCCGAGATAGGGCGTCTCACGCGGTATCGTGAGAGTGAAAACCTCGACGCTGGCGACGCGGTCCGTCATCCGAGCGCACCCGCGATCTTGGTGGGCACCTGCACCGCTGCGGGAAGCGCCAACGCATCGATTTCGGCAAGGCACGCGTCGATATCAGCGACCGCTTGCGCGTCAAGCTCTGGCGTAGGCGCGCGAACGATGGTGTTCTCGCAAACGCCGCGCCGCATCAGTACATGTTTGGTGAGCCGCATCCGGTAGACCGCCTGAAGCGTGAGCAGCGGGAGCGTGCGCACATAGATTTCCCGCGCCAGCGCTTTGTCGCCCGAGCGGAAGGCGCGGTCGAGCGCCACATGCTGCGCGGCAATCTCCAGCGCAGGCATGGCCGCGCAGGCGCCACGCGCATATTCGTCAAGGACATAGCGCGATCCACCGCCGCCGATGACGCCGGCAAGATGCGCGGGCGCGCCCTCTACCAGGCGAGAGATGGCGGGTCCGGCGGGCAGGGTCTCCTCCTTTACATAAGCGATCGCGGGGACCTGCCCGACGACATCGAGGATCGTCTCCGGCGACAGATCGCTGCCGCGCGGCGCCGGCGCATTCTGGAGAATGATCAGCGCCTCCGGCAAGCCCCGGCTCACCTCACCCATGAAGGCCGCGACCGCTTCCGGTGAACTCCCCACCGCTTTCGGGGGCTGGATCATCAAATGCCGCACGCCCCTTGCAAGCGCCTGACGGCCGTAGCCGACCACCTCCTCCACGGTCGAGGCGCTGGCCCCCGCCACGATTGGAACGGCCCGCCCGACTTCCTCGACGCAGACCTGCAGCAGGGTCTCGCGCTCGCTCGCGGAAAGCGTCTCGACCTCGCTTGCAAAGCCGGGAAACACCACGCCGTCCACGCCGGCCTCCAATGCGAAAGCAACGATGCGCCGCATCGCGGGAACGTCGATTCCGCCCTCCTTCGTGAAGGGCGTGGGAAGGACCGGCAGGATCCCGCTCAAGTCTTGATGCATCGCTATGTCCAAATAGTGAGACTATGTTTCATTAATTGACACTATCAGCGCGATGCGCCTATGACAAGTCCAATCAAGCAGGGGAATGCTGATGCTCGATATCGAGGAAAATGCTCACGCGATCGTCGTCGACTGGGGAACTACTTCGCTGCGCGCCTATCTGGTGACGCGGAAGGGCTTCGTGCTGGCGGAGAAGGAGACCGAGAGCGGCGGCATCCAGTTCATCACGAATGGCAGGTTCGAAGAGAGCCTGATGGAAGCCGTCGGCGGCTGGCTGGACCGCATCGGAAAGATTCCGGTGATCGCTCTCGGGATGGTAACGAGCCGCAATGGGTGGGTGGAAGTGCCCTATGCGTCCTGCCCTGCGGATGCCCAGACGCTTGCCAAGGGCACGATGCGCCGGACGCTCCCCAATGGTTCGGACCTGATCTTGCTGCCTGGCCTAACCGACCCCGCGGCATCACCCTTTCCCGACGTGATGCGTGGCGAGGAGACGCAAATCGTGGGCTTCGGGCTTGCCGACGACATCACCCTCGTATTACCCGGCACCCACAGCAAATGGGCGCGGGTAGCGGACGGAGCCATCGCCTCTTTCCAGACCTTCGTCACCGGCGAACTATACGCGCTGCTCACCAAGCATTCCTTCATTGCCAGAAGCGCAGGCGGGGCTGTGGACGGCGCTGCGAACTGGGACGTCTTCAACCGTGGCGCCCGGCTGGTGGCGGAGAGCCGGACGCCCGTACTTCTTTCCCAGCTCTTCTCGGCCCGCACAGGAATGCTCGCCGGCGAGCTCCGGGCGCAAGACATTCGCGACTATGTGTCGGGCTTGATCATCGCGCATGAATTCGCCCAGGCGCGTGAGCGGGGTTGGTTCGTTTCGGGCGACCATATCGGCATCGTCGGCAATGATGGCCTTAACGAACGCTATGCCCGTGTGGCTCCCCTCTTCGGCCTTTCGGCCGCCCAGGGCGCGGACGATGTGGTGATCCTCGGTGCGCTGGAGATTGCTTCGAATCTGTGAATGGGGGCCAGGGCCGCAGCATGACCTCACTCGACGACGAGATGCACTCGGTCGGCGGGAAAACTCGAAATGCCCCACGCGATCGGCAGGCCGGACATGTCCGTGTTGATCTTTGTGGTTTCGATGATGAGACGGGTACGCGCAATGCCGAGCAAATCGGCCTCCTTCTGATCCGGCAGGCGGATGCTGATACGCGTGTTCTTGCGCCGGTAATCCTCGACGCCGAACTGTCTTAGCGCAGCCGGTGCTCCGGCCTAGGATGCTGCCGGATACCGCACGGCCTGACGACAAACTGCTTAAGCCGTTTGGGGAACTCGACTGAATGACCGGCACGGCGGATAATACGAGGTTGACCTGAGGGGCCATCCGTTCGCTTCCGCCAGCCACGGCGGAGAAGAAGAGGAGGAGATGATGCCCGATACAGAATGGTCTATCAAAGGCCGGGAATTCATCCACTGCAATTGTGCATATGGTTGTCCCTGCCAGTTCAATGCCCGCCCCACTAAGGGCAACTGCTACGCCATCGGCTTCATCGAAATCGACGAAGGCCATCACGGTGAAACGCAGCTTGACGGGCTGAAGCTTGGCATGATCGTGAGATGGCCGGGCGCCATCCACGAAGGCGGCGGAGAAATCGTTCCCATTGTTGACGAGCGCGCATCGGATGACCAGCGGGATGCACTGCTGCGGATCATGAGCGGCGAGGATACGGAACCAGGCGCGACCTTCTTCCAGGTTTTCTCGACCACATTCGAGAAGGTGCACGAGCCCATGTTCACGCGCATGGAAGTCGAAATCGATCCCGAGACCCGCTCGGCGCGCGTGAACGTGCCGGGACTGGTAGTGGCGCGGGGCGAACCCATTCTCAATCCGGTGACAAATCAGGAGCACCGCGCGCGGATCAACCTGCCGCACGGCTTCGAATACGATCTGTGCGAAGTGGGCCGCGGGTGGGGCGAGACAAAGGGACCGATAGCGCTCAGCCTCGAAGACTCGCATGCGCATTTTGCCAGGCTGCACATGACAGGGACTGGCGTCGTCCACTAGCGCAATGACCGGGACTGTCCTTGAAACGGTTTTGCGGCGGGACCGGATCGTCGTCGCCGGCGCGCTTGCAGCCGTTACCGCTTTGGCCTGGTCCTACATCTTCTGGCTTTCAGGATCCATGCGGATGGAGGGCGGAAGCGCGGATGCCGACATGTCCGGAATGACAATGCCCGATACCATGATGGGTCCGGGTTCCGTGATGATGCCGGAAATCCATTCGTGGAGCGGGGCCGAGTTTGCGTTCGTGTTTGCGATGTGGGCGGTGATGATGGTCGGCATGATGACGCCTTCGGCCGGCCCGATGATCCTTATCTATGCCGGCGTGGGACGGCAGGCGGCCTTGAAAGGAAGGCCGCTGGCCGCGACCGGGTTCTTTGCCGGCGGGTATCTGCTCGCCTGGGCGGCATTCTCGCTGTTTGCAACGATGGGCCAGTGGGGGCTTGAAAAAGCGCTCCTGCTTACGCCGGCAATGGCAAGTGCCAGCCATGTCCTCAGCGGGATGATCCTGGTCGTGGCGGGTCTTTATCAATGGACACCGCAGAAGGATGCCTGCCTGGCGAACTGTCAGGCACCGCTGATTTTCATCCAGCGGAACGGAGGCTTTCGCCGGGATGCTTTCGGTTCTCTGCGGCTCGGCTTCAAGCACGGCCTCTATTGCATCGGATGTTGCTGGGCGCTCATGGCGCTCCTGTTCGTGGGCGGGGTCATGAACATCCTCTGGATCGCCGCCATTGCGATCTTCGTTCTGGCCGAAAAGATTTTGCCGTCCGGGCGAATTCTCACTCGAGTCGCGGGTGCTGCGCTGATCGCTGCGGGCATATGGCTTGTTGCAACGCCATATTTTGCGACAAACTGACGAATGGTCTAAGTGAAGACGTGCTCAGCGGTGCGAGCATCGCTTTGCCGTGTGCTTCTTCATGCCTGGGTATCGGGCAGGCAAGATTTCTCCTGCCGAAACAGCGGTTGTGAGAGAGAGGCCATTGCGACAGAAGCGAGTCGGCCGAAGGTCAATCTTCATTCAGACGACTTCTGGCGTTTGAGAACGAAGGAATTGACCTACCTCCAGGCTCAACTCGGCCTGAAATCTCGGATCCTCTCGCCTCCGCTGATGGCACGTTGCCTAACAGTTGTTCGTAAAAACCTCGTGCGACCGAAAGCCCAAGCGGGCGGTTTGCCGCCTCCAGATGTGCGACGAAATCGGCATCAGGACCAGGGGGCCGAATTTCACTGCTCGCGCTCATTGCCCATCGCACGAGGCCGTCGCCGAATTCGGCACCGAGAACGCGCGCCCATTGATCATATTTCGTGGCAAATTGGACGCGCCGCTGAGTTCCATCGCGCCGGAGAAAGAGAAGGCCTCGCCTTATCCTCCGCAGTCTGCCGTGTGCGTGGGGCACGACGAAGGGGGCAAGCCATTTCCTCACCTCGAACTTGACGCCACGATCGACGCACCAAAGCTCGAGGAACAGCGCCTGGTATTCGTTCGCCATCGGACTTAGCCACTCTTCGAGATTGTCAAAGAACGTGGCCTTGCTCCAATCCTTGACACACAGATTCATCTGCACGATCCCGTCGGGCCGCAGATGCGTGTTCAGTTCGCGGAAGAAGCGGAACAGAATCTGCTCCCCCGATTCCAAAGCGTTCCTCGGCATCAGCTCCATACCGACCGGTGCATTGAAAACGATCCGGTCATAGCTTGCTCCAGGCACGGCGGAGAACAGGTTGGATTCCACGGCATCCACATTCCGGATACCGTTGAGCGCCACGTTGAAGCGCGTAAGCATGAGGGCGCGCGGATTGACGTCCAGCGCGGTCACCTGCCTGCAATAGGACGACATCGCGAGCGCGATAATCCCGCAACCGCAACCCATATCGAGGCCGTTCTCGGCTTCCTCCCTCACCAGAAGATTGGCGATCGCCGGCCCCTCCCACATCGGGTCGACATAGAGATCGCGGTCCTTCGTCCGACGCACGGCACGCATGGACCGTCGCAAATCGGAATAGACGAGATGGGGTCCGATCATCTGCGCCTGGAAAAGGGGGATCAGCTGATCCCCCTCGCCTTGGATCATACTAAGACGCATCATCATTTCGACGGCTTGCGCGGTCAACGCCTGTTCGATGTCTCTGCGTGGCCGGCACTGGCCGCTCGCCAGAAGCTTGACTGGCTTGATGCCACCGTTCAAGGCGGCGATCATCGCGCTACCCAATGCGGCAATCGCCGCATCATCTTCCCGCGTCCAGCTCAGCATAGGCAATGACATCGAGCGCCCCCTCCGTGGACGATTGCCAAAGTAATTTCCAGGCCATAGCCCAGCCAAGCTGCCGCACGCGTGAAGCGAGCCTATTCCGGCACATTCGTTTTATGGCAGGATATCGCGACACGGACAGTGGGCAAAAATGCCTAACCCGCTGCCGAAAGGAGGTAGGTGTCTGCCGGCTTGGGCGCGCAGGCGCCTGCAAGGTCGAATGACCAGTTCCGGTCCTCTATCCGCCGCCAGCACCGATCCTCTTGCTGAAGGCGTGGGTGAACAGCACGCCTCCATTGTCGTCGGCAGCTTCCGCGAGCACGACGTCTAAAAAATCGTTGGTGATGCGTGCCAGCGCAAAGCCCCCCATGAACGCCGCCTTTGGCTTGAACAGGTCAAGCCCATCGCCTCGGTAGATCATCGGCGTTTCATGCTGGTGTCCGTGAAAAAGGCCGATCACATTGTAGCCGGCGACGGCTCCAAGCAGCGCGCGTCTATCGGCTTCGCTCCACCAATGCGGCGGACCCAGTCCTTCGTCATCGAAGGTCCGCCGTCCCGGGTCCCAATCTTCGGAGGAGAACGGGTCCCAGCCATAATGCTGAAACAGCACGACCGGTCGGCCATCTCCCGCCGACGCCGCAAGGTCCTGCTTCAGCCAAGGCAAGCTGTCGACCGCATCCTTGGTCTTGTCACCGCCGAAGCGGTGAAGCTGGACGAGATGCAAACCGCCCCAATCCCAGGAATAACAATCCGATTCAGCGTCATAATTGCCCGCCGGAACAGGTGGCTTGAAAAAGACCCCAGGCCGATGGTTAATCTCGACATAATCGCGCAACTCGCGACGATACCAGTCGACATGCGGCTTCGGGCCGTCCTGATCAAGATCGTGATTGCCCAGTCCGGCATAGACCGGGAAATGCACGCGGCCGTCTCCCACACCCTGCTGATAACGGTGACTGAACTGCAGGAGTTGAGTGCCTTCGCTGGGCAGGGTGATCTGGCCGCCTCCGTCATCCGTCATGTCGCCGCCAATGATCAGTCCCGCGGGCATCGCGATTGGTGCGCCGGCGCTGGCAAGCCCGCTCGGGGTTCCGCCGGTTTCCGTCGGCCAGCGGTGTTCCGTTATCCCGTTCAAGGCTGCGATGTGGCTCAGCAGGTTTTCGTCGGTCTTTCCCTCCTGCTGGCAATTGGGGCTAAGCCCGCTTGCCATCCGGCAGGCATGTATGTCGGCGGCAAAGAGAAAGGTGACGTCAAAGGGCGGAAGCCGCTGACTACCCTGCCCTAAGCTTCGCGACGGCAGAAAGCAGGACGCGCCTGCGCCAAGCGCAAGTCCCAGCATGCCGCGTCTGGAAAACTGTCCGGGCTTGCTCATCAGCGGGCAACCTCAGCATCGGCCCAAGTTAACCGCAACCGGCGCCAATGGCCAGACGGTGCAGGATGGATGCTGTGAAGAGTGATGGAGCGCCGCGGCGATCCGCTCTACAGGATCTCCGGCCAGGTGTCCGATAGGCGATAACCTTCCGGCCAGGGATCGGACGGGTCCAGCATGTGCTGGTGCGTGCCGGTGATCCAACCGCGGCCGACGATCAGTGGATATATTGCCGGCCTGCCATCGATGCTCGTCTCCGACTGAATGCTACACCGGAACTCCGAACCGATGATGGAGCGGCCGACGAAGGTTTCGCCGACGGAAAGTTCTCCTCGGGCATGCAGAACGGCCATGCGGGCCGAGCATCCCGTACCCGTGGGCGAGCGGTCGATCTTGCCGGGGCGAATGACGACTGCGTTTGCACCTGTCAGCAGGCCAGCCTCCCGCGTGACGGGAGCCGCAATCTGGCAGAAGGAAAAATGGCTCCACTCCGGATTCTCCGGGTGAGCGAAGCCGATCTGTTCATTGGCCGCGGCGGTGATCTTCACCCCGATCTTCGCCATATCCCGCGCTTCGTCGGGCTGTATCGAGAAGCCAAGGTCGCGAGCGTCGACAATGACGAAACTGTCGCCACCATAGGCCGTATCGACCTTGATCGTGCCGAGGCCGGGCACTTCCAGCGGAACGCCGAGCCGGTCCGCGAAGGAGGGCACGTTGCGCACCTCAATGCGCTCAGCCTTGCCATTCCGGCACTCGGCCGTCACCTCGACCAAGCCGCCCGGCGCTTCGAGCACGATTTTCGTCACCGGCTCCTGCATGGGGAGGATGCCGGTGTCGAGCAATACCGTTGCGACGCAGATGGAATTCGAACCCGACATGGGCGGCGTGTCGGCCGGCTCCATGATGATCCAGCCCATGTCGGCGGATGGGTTCTTCGGCGGGACGAGAAGATTGACGTGCCGGAAAACTCCGCCGCGCGGCTCGTTCAGGACGAAATTGCGCAGGGTCTCGTCGCGGGCGATGAACCGGGATTGCTCCCAGACCGTATCTCCTGGCGGCGGCTGAACGCCGCCGACGATCACGTCGCCTACTTCACCCTCGGCATGGCAGCTCACGACATGGATGATCTTGGACGTCCGCAAATCCACCCTCCCTTCACGGGCCGGCTATTTCAGCCGCTGGTCAACCAGGGACACCCAGTAGCGGAGGCCGTGAATGATCGCATCATCATTGAAGTCATAGGCAGGGTGATGCAATCCCGCCGAATCCCCGTTGCCGATCCAGATGAACGCGCCGGGGCGCTTCTCCAGCATATATGAGAAATCCTCTGAGCCCATCGTGCGGGGGCAGTTCCCGTCTACCCGTTCTGCACCAGCCACGCTGGATGCGGCGGCGATCGCGGCAGCGGTCATTTCTGGATCATTGACGGTGACGGGATAGCCTGGACGCCAATCGATCTCCGCTTCCAGCCCGAACAGCTTGCCTGTCATCGAGACGATCTCGCGGAAGCGCGCTTCGACGGACTTCCTCGTCTGCGGATCGACGGTGCGAATCGTTCCGCCGATATTGATCGACGCCGGAATGACATTGAGTGCGGTCCGGCTTCCGCATTCCATATAGGTGACCGACACCACGACCGGATCGAACGGATCCGTATAGCGGGATGCGATAGATTGGAGCGCCGTGACCAGATGCGCACTCGCGAGCACCGGGTCGGGTGTACGGTGCGGTTCCGCGGCGTGGCCTCCGCGCCCGCTGAGCGCGACCATGAAGCGGTCTCCGGCAGCAAGGATCGCGCCCGGCCTGGTTGCGAACGAACCGACGGGCAGGCCCGGCTCATTGTGCATGCCGAAGACCTCATCAATGCCGAAGCGCTCGAGCAACCCTTCCTCGATCATCTTGCGTCCGCCCGCCCCACCCTCTTCCGCCGGCTGGAACACCAGCACGACCGTGCCAGCGAAATCCCGGTGCGCCGCGAGGTGTCTGGCGGCTGCGAGCAGCATTGCCGTGTGACCGTCATGGCCGCAGGCATGCATCATGTTGGGGACTTTCGAAGCGTACGGAAGGTTCGTCTGTTCCGACATCGGCAGGGCGTCCATATCGGCCCGGAGGGCGATGGTGCGCCCGCTTCCCAGCCGGCCTCTTATGACGCCGACGACCCCGGACTGGGCGATCCTGGTGACAACCTCGTCGCATTCGAACTGCCTGAGCTTCTCGGCGACCAGCGCCGAGGTTTTCGGAAGGTCGAACAGCAGTTCCGGATGCTCGTGGATCTGCCGGCGCCATGCCATGGCGTCTTCGGCGATCTGCTCCAAGGTTTCGTGGGGCGTCATCTTGTTCTCCGTTTCGGCTGCCAGCTGGGATCTCACCCGGCCCGACGGAACGGCGAGCGGTCCGGATCGGGATCGGGCATGGCATCCAGCAGCATCCGGGTATACTCGCTCTTCGGGAAATCGAAAATTTCCGCGACCTGTCCCTGCTCCACCAGCTTGCCGCGATAGATGACAGCCACCTCGTCGCAGATATAACGGATCACGCCGAGATCGTGGCTAATGAAGAAATAGGTGAGGCCGAGTTCGGTCTGCAGGCGGTGGAGAAGGTTCAGCACCTCGGCTTGAACCGATACGTCGAGCGCGGATGTCGGTTCGTCTAGTATCAGCAGTTCCGGCCCGACGGCGAGCGCCCGCGCAATTCCGATACGCTGCCTCTGGCCGCCCGAGAATTCGTGCGGATATCGAAACAGGTGCTCGCTGCGCAGTCCCACCTGTAGCAACAGTTCCACCACGCGCTCCGTGCGTTGGCGCGCCGTCATGTTCACGCTATCGCTATGGATGACCAGCGGCTCGGCGACGATATCGTGGATGGTCATGCGCGGATCGAGCGAGGCGTAGGGGTCCTGGAACACGATCTGCAACCGCGAGCGAAGCCGACGCATCTCCTGCGGCGGCAACCGGTGAATGTCGGCACCATCGAAGAGGATGCTGCCGGAAGTAAGGTTCTCCAGTCGCAGGATGCAGCGGGTGAGCGTGGTCTTGCCGGAACCGGACTCCCCAACCAGGCCGAAACTGGCGCCCTTCTTGACGGTCAGGCTGACATCGTCGAGTGCCGTGAAGCCTTCACTCTTTGCGAAAAAACCACGGCGCGGTCCCGGAAACACTTTGGTGACGTTGCGAATATCGAGGCTCATGCCAAGGCCTCCGGCTGCAAGTCGCCCAAGCCGCGCAACTCGCCACGCTTGGTGTGCACGGTCGGTACGGAGTCCAGCAGAGCCCGCGTATAGCTGTGGCTCGGCCGCTTCAACACGTCGTGCACCGCGCCGGCCTCGAGGATCCTGCCGCAATACATCACGGCGACATGGGTGCAGATCTGGGCGACCACCCCGAGATTGTGGGTAATCAGCAGGACTCCGATATTGCGTTCGGCCACCAGCTCGTGGATCAGGCGAAGAACCTGCGCCTGCACCGAAACGTCGAGCGCGGTCGTCGGCTCATCGGCGATCAGGAGATCCGGCTTGCCGATCATGGCCATGGCGATCAGCACGCGCTGGCGCATGCCCCCGGAAAACTGATGCGGATAGTCGTTGATCCGTTCCGAGGCATTGGGAATACCAACCTTGCCGAGCATGTCGATCGCGGTCTGCCTCGCCGCATCCTTGAATTGGCGGCGGCTAGCGCCGGGCGAAAGCCCGAGCACCGATGGATCGGCATGACCGGCATGAAGCGCGACATCGACGAGCTGCGTGCCGATCCTGAACGCAGGATTGAGGTTCGTCGTCGGATCCTGGAAGATCATGCCGAGATGCCGGCCGCGCAGCGCGCGCATTTCGCGATCGGTTGCCTTGAGCACATCAATGCCCTGGAATTCGATCGAACCGGCCAGATAGCGTCCCGGCGGAGTGGGGATCAGGCGCGAGATCGAAAGGCCGGTCAGCGACTTGCCGCTACCGGTCTCGCCCACCATACCCCAGACCTCCCCACGCTTGATCGTCAGGTCGATGCCGTGCAGGATCGGCGTCTCCCCCTCATAGCTTTTCATCGAGAGCTGCAGATTGCTGATTTTGAGAAGCGTCATCGCGCGGCCCTACCGACGTGCTTTCGGATCAAGTATGTCACGCAAACCGTCGCCGAGGAGATTGAAGGCAAAGACGGCGAGGAAGATCGCCATGCCCGGCGCAACTGCCGTCCACCAATAGTCCGGCATATAGCTGCGGGCTGTGGAAAGCAGAGTTCCCCATTCTGGCGTCGGCGGTTTCACGCCGATCCCCACAAAGCCGAGCGAGGCCACGGTCAGGATGGCGAAGCCCATGTCGAGCGAAGCCTTCACGACCACCGGTGAGACGATGTTGGGCAGGATATGCCGGCAGAGAATGCGCAGCGGTCCGGCGCCCAGCGCCCGCGCGGCGACGACGAACTGCTCCTCCTTCTTGCCGATGACCTCACCGCGCACCAGCCGCGCATAGGCCGGCCACCAGGTGACGGAGATGGCAACGATCATGTTGAACACACCGGTGCCAAGAGCGGCAGCCACCGCCATGGCGAGGATGAGGCTTGGTATGGTGAGGAACAGATCGGTTACGCGCATCAGTGTCTCGTCGGCCCAGCCCCCGACATATCCGGCGATTGCGCCAATGGCGGTTCCCACCACCACGGCGATGAAAACGACGGCAAGCCCTGAAAACAGAGATACCTGCGAGCCGACAAGCACCAGCGAAAATATGTCCTGGCCGAGTTCATTGGTGCCGAACCACGCGTCGGCGGACGGAGGCTGGAAGCGCGCGGCGGTGTTCGTCACTCCGCCGACATGCTCGGGGTACGGCACGATGTAGGGCGCAAGAAGGGCGGCCACGATCAGCAGGATGACGATGGCGAGCCCTATCATCGAGAGCCAGCTCTGGCGGAACCGATAGAAGGCCCGGCTCCAATTCTCCATCCGCGCGGACTGGCTGCGGGCCGGTATGGTGAGGGGATGCTGCACTGTCATGCGTAGCGTACCTTCGGATTGAAGACGCCGTAGAGGAGATCGACGACGAGCATCGTGATCAGATAAATGATGGCGATCACCAATGTGACGCCAATCACCGGCATGAAGTCCTGGGTAAGGATTGCCTGCGAAGCGTAGAGACCCAGGCCCGGCCAGTCGAAGACCGTCTCGACAAGCACCGTTCCGCCGAGCAGCCAGGATACATAAAGGCCGATGACCGTCAGCGTCGAGGTCATGGCGTTCTTCAGCACGTATTTGAACAGGATGAGGCGGTTCGACAGACCGAGCGCGCGCTCGGTCATCACGTAGTCCTGCTGCAACACTTCGATCGTTGAGGCGCGCATCATGCGCATGATCGTGGCGAGCGGAGAAAGCGCCATCGCAAAGGCGGGCAGCACCAGATGAGCGATCGCGACGCGAAGGGCATAGAAGTCGCCGGCCAGAAGCGAGTCTATCGTGTAGAAGCCCGTTATCGTCTCCGGTGGCATCTCGATGAAGGGATAACGGCCGGAAAGCGGCAGCCATCCCAGCCATGCGGCGAAGGCGAGCTGCAAGAGCAGCCCGAGGAAGAAGCGCGGCATTGCGATGCCGCCGAGCGCCAGCGTGCGGGTGGCATAATCGAGCGCACCATTGCGATAGACGGCAGTGAGCAGCCCGAGCGGAATGCCGATCACGACGGCGAGCAGCAGCGCCGCAAAGACCAGCTCCAAGGTCGCCGGCAGGTAGGTGAGAATATCCTCGAAGACCGGGCGGCGGGTGAAGACCGACGTGCCCCAATCACCCTGAAGAAGGCCGGTGACGTAGGTCCAGTATTGGATGGGCAGCGGCTGGTCGAAGCCGAATTCCTGCCTCAGCTGCGCGATCGTCTCTGCCGAAGCATTGGGGCCGGCGGCGAGGCCGACGGGGTCCCCCGGCAGCAGACGCGCGACGACGAAGAGAAGCAGCGTGAGACCGATCAGGATCGGAACGACGAGCACCAGCCGGCGCAGAATGAAATACAGCATGCAGGGCTCCACGTTTCGGCGGGCGAACGGTTCTGCTCGCCCGCCGGCGGGATATCAAACAAGCGACAGCGGCCAGACTTCCATCGTGTTCGCCGCGACGGGGCAGAACTCATAGTTCTGGACGGTGTCGAGCACGGCAAATTTGCGCGACTCCAGCACGCCGAAGACATCCGGGGCGTCTTCGATGATCACTTCCTGGAACTTCCTGTAAAGTTCGGCGCGCTTGGCCGTATCCACCTCGGCGCGGGCGTCCTCGATCAGCTTGTCGACTTCCGGATTGTTGTAGACCGGGTTCTGCCACTGGCCGTTGCGCGACGAGTGGTAACCGGCAAAGGCCGTGTTGTCGGGATCGGCATAGTTCGCCGACTGGAAGATGGAATAAAAATCCGTCATCGTGTCGGGCGACTTGGCCATGGAAACGATCTCTGGCCAAACCATCGGACGGATATCGAGCCCGATATTCAGCGCCTTGAGCGATTCCAACATGATCAGGCACCACCGCCTCTGGTTCTCGTATCCGGCGGCATGCATCATGGTAAGCGTGAAGCCGCCGTTCTTGTGCTCGGACTGGGCGAGGTATTCCTTGGCCTTGTCCATGTCCTGGCGGTAAACCTGCAGCTCGGGAGCGTGGCCGAACATGCCGGTTGGCAGTGGGCCGTGCATAAGCTGCGCAGGCCCGGCAGCATCGAGCATGGCCTGATAATTGTAGGCGTAGGAGATCGCCTTGCGCAGGTTCTTGTCGGCAAGGGGCCCCTTTGCCGTGTTCATCTTGATCGAGAAGCTGCGGTAATCCGGCTCCATGACCCGCACCACATGCGGCATGTCCTTGATGGCTTCCATGTCCTCCGCGAACATGTCCAGCGCGAAATGTACCTGCCCGCGCTGGAGCATCAACCGTGTGGTCGCGGCCTCGCGAACGATCTTCCAGATCGCGCCTTCAAGATTACCACCTTCGTGCCAGTCATTTTCGACGCGGATGAGCTCGTAGAGATCGCCCGGCCGCGCCCTTCCCATCTGGAAGGCGCCCGATCCGGCGATGTTGGCCAGCAGGTAGGACTGCCCGTCGTCATCTCCGAGATTGGCTTCGACGAGCTTGGAGTTGACGACGAACATCCAAGGCAGAACGGAAAGCAGAGGTGCAAAGGGCTGCTTGAGTGACATGGTGACGGTCATCTCGCCCGTCGCCTTGACGCTGTCGGCATCGAGGATGCCAGCCACCATCCAGGCAGCTCCCTGCTGCAGCCGCAGGAGGCGAGCGAAGGAGTATTCCACATCCTTTGCCGTAACCGGGGTGCCATCGTGGAACCGGGCGTTTTCGTTCAGTTCGAACGTGTAGGTCATGCCGTCTTCGGACTGGGTCCAGCTCTTGGCAAGTCCCGGAGCCGGTTGGGGCGGGTTACCAACCACGCGCACCAGCGCATCATAAGTATTGCGAAACAGCCATTGCGGAGCATAGCCGGTGGCGACGTGCGGATCGAAATTCGGTATGTCGACGGTGCTGGCCAGCACCATGATCTTCCTGCCCTGGGCATTTGCGTGCCAGGGCAGCACCGCGGCAATGCCTGCCCCTGCAGAACCGATCAGAAACTGGCGTTTGTTGAGTCTCAGCATGTCCGTTCCCCTTGATGTTGCCGGCTTGGCCGGAGGTTGGAGGCAGGCCGGCTAAAAGCTGCCGGCCTGCTGCGTTGGGTGGCAATCAGGCCGCCAGCTCTTTCTTTCGGGAGCTGAGGCGATAGACGCTTTCCGCGGCGTCCTCGCTGACGCGGTCCTCGCGAACGTCATCTTCGATGCTTTCGACGGAGCGCTTGAGCGGGTCGCCATAGCCGGCGCCGCCGGAAAGCTGCAGTTCCACGATGCGGTCCGGGCGATCCACGACCACCAGGCCACCCGTGCCGACATCCTCCACGACCTTGCCGGCGGCGTCGCGGACACAGCCATGGGCGAGCAAGCCCGGGCCGCCGCCGAACAGGCCCTCGATCGGCGCATTGACGCCCTCGGGCGAGACGAAAACCGTCAGCGGCTGACCGTCGTCGTGGCGCTTGGCGAGCCGGATGCGAGCGCCCAGACCGCCGCGATGCTCGCCCGCGCCACCGGAGTCCGTCACGAAGCCCTTTTCGAGGACGACAACCGGAGAGCGGCTCTCCAGAAGCTCGATCGAGGAAGTCGCAGCCGAAGTCGGCCACAGCACGGACGACTTGCCGTCCTTGGCCGAGCTCGCACCCTGGCCGCCACCGGAAAGAAGATGGTCGTAGAAAACCTTGCCCTCAGCCGTCCTGCCATAGACGGTAAGCAGGCTCGGCAGGCCAGTATGGGCGACCACCTTGTCCGGAGCCGCCTTCGAAAGGGCCCTGAAGATGTTCGGCGAGGTGTACCATCCGGTGCGGGTGCGCAGGCTGACCGGCGCCGGCTTGTTACAATTGAGAATCGAGCCCCTTGGTGCTTTGACTGTGAACGGCCTATAACAGCCCGCATTGCCGCGCACATTCGGCGTGAGCATGCATTTCAGCGGATAGGTCGAATGCGCGGTCGTGTAGCTCAGCGTGCAATTGATGCCGCCCAAGGGCACCTCAGGGGGCGCGCCTTCAAAATCCAGCTCGATCTCGTCACCTGCGATCGTCACCTTGACCGGCACCGTCATCGGTGTGCCCAGCGGATTATAGGTGATTTCGGAAGAGTAAACCCCGTCCGGCAACGCGCGAATCGCCTCGCGCATGGCCTTTTCCGAACGTGACTGGACGACTTCGGCGAGTGCAGAGAGATCCGCCAATCCATACTCCTCCATGAAGGAGGAAAGACGGCGGGCACCGGTCTCGTTTGCCGCGATGAGAGAGCGGACGTCGCCCAAAACCTGCTGCGAGTCGCGGATGTTCTCCGCCATCAGGCGGAAAAGATCTTCGTTCTCCACACCCGCCTTGACCAGCTTCATCGGCGGAATCTGCAGGCCTTCCTCATAGACCTCCGTCGCCTTCATGCCGTTGCGCGTGCCGCCAATATCGCCGACATGGCCGACCGTGCCCATGACGGCAACCACCTTGCCGTTTCGGAACACGGGCGTGATCACGGCGATGTCGAAGAGATGGCCGGCACATAGCCAGGGATCGTTGCAGACGAGAACGTCGCCAGGCTCCAGCGTGTCGACGGGGTAGCGGGCGAGCGCCGCCTTCACCACCATCGGAAGCGTGAGGTTAAAGACCGGCATCACGCGGCTCGAATGGGCCAGCGTCTCGCCGGTCGCGTCGAGGATCGAGCAGCCGAAATCCTGCGATTCGGAGATGATGAGCGAATAGGCCGTGCGGCAGACCGTGTGCCACATCTCTTCGGAGACCGTGACGAGGCGGCTCCACATGATCTCCAGCGAAATCGGGTCGGACTCGATCTTTTCGATCGCCTCGGTCTTGGTCATTCCGGGCGTTACCAGGTCCATGCCCTTGCTCGCTACCGCAATGGCAATGCGGAGGTTGCCGGCCTCATCCACCGTCAGCGTGTCGCCCGGAGGCACGACCGTCGTGGATTCGCGCTCCTCGATGATGGCCGGCCCTTGGACCGTCACGCCGGGCGTGAGAAGATAGCGGTCGTAGATTGCCGTCTCGACAAAGCCCTCGCCGAAATAGGCCTTGCGATGGCCCTTGAGCGCGCCGGCCCCGCCCTGCGGAACATCGGCCTGCCTGATGGTGATTTCCGGCGCCGGCCCACTTGCGCGGACGCGGAAAGACAGGATTTCCAGCTCGGCTTCCGCCGGAACGCGCGTGTAGCGGGCGGTGTAGACTTCCTCGAAAGCCCTGCGGATCTCGCCATAGGCCGATGCGTCGAGCGTGCCCGCCGGGATCGGCACGTTGATCTCGTGAAGCTGGCCGACGAGACGCATATCGGCGGTTCGCTCGATCGTGATTTCCTTCGGATCGGCGCCTGCGGAAACCAGTTTCCCCCTGCCCTCTTCAGCCAGCTCATCGAAGGCTAGGTTGAGCGCCGCGGCGTCGAGATCCGGCGCCAGCTGGATCGGCTGCGAGCGCACGAGATCGAACGAAAGCGGTGCGGTGAGGAAGCCGAAGGCGGAGGCCGCGCCGCTCGCCTGCGGGATGATCACCTCCGACACGCCAAGGATGCGCGCGACTCGGGCCGCAAAAGCGGGGCCTGCGCCGCCGAAACCTATCATGGAGTAGCCGCGCGGGTCCTTGCCCTTCTCCACCAGATGGATGCGCGCAGCACTTGCCATGTTCTCGCCGACGACCTGGTGAATGCCCCAGGCCGCTTCGACGGTCGAGATGCCCAGCGGCTCGGCCACGGTCCGCAGTGCCTTGTCGGCAGCCTCCAGGTCGAGTGTCATGCGGCCGCCGAGGAAGAAGGACGGATCATAATAGCCAAGCGCCACGCTCGCATCCGTCACCGTCGGCTTGTCTCCACCGCCGCCATAACAGGCCGGTCCCGGTGAGGCGCCTGCCGAGTGCGGACCGACCTGGAGCAGGCCGACTTCGTCGATGGAGGCGATGGAGCCGCCTCCCGCGCCGATCTCTATCATGTCGACGACGGGCGACTTGATGGGCAGGCCAGACCCGTTCTTGAAGCGGCGCACGCGCCCTGCCTCCAGATAAGAGGCGATATGCGCCATGCCGTTCTCGATCATGCAGGCCTTGGCCGTCGTGCCGCCCATATCGAAGGCGATGACGTTTTCCTTGCCGGCCCTGCGGCCGAACCAGGCGGTTGCGAGCGCGCCCCCGGCTGGGCCAGATTCCAGCAGGCGTATCGGGAACTCCCGCGCCTCCTGCAGGGAAACAAGCCCGCCTGCCGAATGCATCAGGCGCACGGCGCCCCTAAAGCCGCGTGCAACGAGTTCCTGCTCGAAGCGGCGCAGATAGCGATCCATCAACGGCTGGACATAGGCGTTGGCGCAGGTCGTGACGAAACGTTGATATTCGGAAATCTCGGCCACGACCTCGGAGGAAATCGACACCGAGATGTCGGGGTAATGCTGTTTGATGATCTCGCGCACCCGCTTTTCATGCTCGGGATTGCGATAGGAGTGCATGAGGCAGACGGCGATCGCCTCGACCTTGTCGGCCACCAGCTTCTTGACGGCGCGCAGGACGGAGACCTCATCGAGCGGCTTGATGACACCGCCATCGGCACCGATGCGCTCGGCGATCTCAAGCCGCCGCGAACGGCGCACAAGCGGCTCGGGGAAGGTCAGGAAGAGATCATAGATGTCGTAGCGCTGCTCGAAGCCGATTTCGAGCACATCGCGAAAGCCTTCCGTCGTTATCAGGCCGACCGGCGCGCCCTTCCGCTCGATCACCGCATTGGTGACCAACGTCGTGCCGTGCACGATCTCGTCCAGGTCATGCACCTTGATGCCGGCGGCGGCAACGAGATCCGCAAGGCCGCCCAGCGCGCCCCTGGAGGGATCACTCGGCGTCGTCAGGCATTTATGCAGGCGGATCGCGGCGGCATTTTCATCGAACAGAATAAAATCGGTAAAGGTGCCTCCGATATCGATGCCGGCACGGAACCCCCTGGAATTCGCTTGCATTCACACATTCCCCTTTTTTCGGGGCAAGCGAAGGCAAGCCCCGGCCCTTCCGCCGTTTCCGGCGGACAGATCGATTTTCGCTCTGTTCTTCTGCAAGACGACGGAAGTGTTCGCGCATAGAGCCGCGCGCCTGTCACCCCTCACGCCTATTTTTTGTGCATGAAGAATATTGCCCTGATTATAGGCGGCTGACATTTCGAGTCTAGTAAAAGTTTCATATTTGACCTAGAGTTCCAATATTGGAACAATCAGGATGTTTTCGGGGGATCGAACAATGAGCGCGCTTGAGGACGGAATTGCCATTCTTGGGTGCTTCTCCTTCGAAGAGCCGGCACTTACCCAGGCAGAACTCACGCGCCGGGTCGGCCGGCCGAAAGCCACCATTTCGCGAGTGATGAAGACGCTGCGGGATACGGGCATGCTCGAATTCGACGCTGCGACGCGGCTCTACCGGCCGGGCATTCGCCTGTTCGAGCTCGGCCAGATATCGCGCGCCCACCAGAGTTTCCTCGATCTGGTGCAAAAACATCTTCAACACGTCTGTGCCGTCGGCGGGCACACGGGCTACATCACCGTCTTCGACGGGCCGCAGCTCGCAGTCCTGCGCATGGTGCGCGGTTCAAGCCCCATCGCCATCGCGTCTGCGCCGGGATATCGGGCATGGCCCCACGCGACTTCCAACGGCAGAGCCATGCTTGCCGTCCTCACGGATGAAGAGTGGCAACAGCGCGTGCCGCAGAAATTGCCTGCCGTATCCAGGAATTCGCCGCAGACGCATGAAGAGCTCATTGAGCGGATCCAACGCATACGCGAGACGGGCCGATCCTGTTCGTCCGACGAGACCTATGAAGGGGTGTCTTCGCAGGGTATCGCTTTCCGCGATCCCGACAGCCTCGAGGTGATCGGGGTTGCCATCTCCTATCCGACTGGGCTCGGAAGTGCGGAATTGAAAGACAAGATCGCCGGTCTGCTCGACGATATGAAGCGCGAGCTTGAGCGCCATTCCAGCTAATACCGTTCGGTAGAACGCTGCCTCGAATTCGCTACCGGGGGCGCCTCTGGATATTCCCTGCTTTTCCGGTATGATGCGGGTGGCTTTCTGAGGGAGTGGAGGATTTCCCAGGGAGCCGGGAGGGACCGATGACGGTCGCGCTTGTGCTCGTCCTTGTGGTCGTGGGCTCGATATTGTTCCATATCCTGAGCCCGTGGTGGTGGACGCCCCTGGCGTCCAACTGGGGCTATATTGACGACACCATCATCATCACGTTTTGGATCACCGGCGCGGTCTTCACCGCCGTCGTCCTGTTCATGGCCTGGTGCGTGTTGCGCTACCGCCATCGCGAAGGCGTGAGAGCGGCCTACCAGCCGGAGAACAAGAAGCTTGAGACCTGGCTCACCATCGGGACCGCGGTCGGCGTCGCCGCGATGCTGGCTCCCGGTCTCTATGTCTGGGCGCATTTCATCACTGTTCCCGATGGTGCGGCGGAGGTCGAGGTCGTGGGCCAGCAATGGCAGTGGAATTTCCGCTTGCCGGGCGAAGACGGCAAGCTCGGCCGATCCGACGCCCGCCTCGTCAGCTTCGAAAACCCGCTCGGGATAGATCCGGACGACCCGGCCGGCCAGGACGATCTCGTTATCGAGGCCGCGGACCTGCATTTGCCGGTCGACAAACCGGTGAAGATGGTCCTGCGGTCGATAGACGTGCTGCACGACTTCTACGTGCCCGAGTTCCGCGCCAAAATGGACATGGTGCCGGGCATGGTGACCTACTTCTGGCTCACTCCGACCAGGACCGGAACCTTCGAGATACTCTGCGCGGAGCTGTGCGGCGTGAGCCACGGCTTTATGCGCGGCACCTTGATGGTGGACACCGAGCAGGATTACCGGGCTTGGCTGCAGGGGCAGTCGACCTTTGCCCAGCTGTCAGGGTCGCGGCAGACCGGCATGGTCGAGGAGGCCGGACAGTGAAGCCGGAGGACACGGCAGAGCGCCGAGACGTCCGGTAAGACCGGCTGCCAAACCGGCCTTACCTGGAAGAAGGCGCGGGAGGGAAAAGCATGGTTGATGCCACACATCGGGCGGGCGGCGTCATACCGCCGGCGGAGGTTCCTGAACTAGAGCTCTATCATCCGAAGAGCTGGTGGACCACATACGTCTTCTCGCAGGATGCCAAAGTGATCGCCATCCAGTATGCCGGCACGGCCATGGCAATCGGCCTCGTGGCGCTGATGCTCTCCTGGCTGATCCGACTGCAACTCGGCTTCCCCGGTACTTTCGACTTCATCACGCCCGACGCCTATTATCAGTTCGTGACCATGCACGGCATGATCATGGTCATCTACCTGCTCACTGCGCTCTTCCTCGGCGGCTTCGGCAATTACCTCATCCCGCTCATGGTCGGCGCGCGAGATATGGTGTTTCCATACGCGAACATGCTGAGTTACTGGATTTACCTGCTCGCCGTGCTCGTGCTCGTGGCGAGCTTCTTCGTACCGGGCGGCCCCACCGGCGCGGGCTGGACTCTCTATCCGCCGCAGGCGCTCCTTAATGGCACGCCGGGCGGTCAGGAGCTGGGCATCATCCTGATGCTGGTATCCCTCATCCTCTTCATCATCGGCTTCACCATGGGCGGGCTGAATTATGTGGTGACGGTGCTGCAGGGCCGCACGCGCGGTATGACGCTGATGCGTATGCCGCTCACGGTCTGGGGCATCTTCACCGCTACCGTCATGGCTTTGCTGGCTTTCCCGGCGCTGTTCGTGGCCTGCGTGATGATGCTGTTCGACCGGGTGCTCGGCACCTCCTTCTTCATGCCGGCGCTGGTGGAGATGGGGGAGCTTACGAGCCATGGCGGCGGCAGCCCCATCCTCTTTCAGCATCTTTTCTGGTTCTTCGGCCACCCCGAGGTCTACATCGTGGCGTTGCCGGCCTTCGGCATCGTCTCGGACCTGATCTCCACCCACGCGCGCAAGAACATCTTCGGCTACCGCATGATGGTGTGGGCAATCGTCATTATCGGCGCGCTCTCCTTCGTCGTCTGGGCGCACCACATGTATGTCTCCGGCATGCATCCGTTGTTCGGCTTCTTCTTCGCCACGACAACGCTGATCATCGCCGTCCCAACGGCGATCAAGGTCTATAACTGGATCCTGACTCTCTGGCGCGGCGACATCCACCTAACGCTGCCGATGCTCTTCGCGCTTGCCTTCATCGTCACCTTCCTGAATGGCGGCCTCACAGGGCTCTTCCTCGGCAATGTGGTCGTGGACGTGCCACTCTCCGACACCATGTTCGTGGTGGCGCATTTCCATATGGTGATGGGCGTGGCGCCGATCCTCGTCATCTTCGGTGCTATATATCACTGGTATCCGAAGATTACCGGCCGCATGCTCAACCAGCAGCTGGGCCTGTTCCATTTCTGGGTCACCTTCGTCGGCGCCTACGCAATCTTCTTCCCGATGCATTATCTCGGACTGGTGGGCGCACCCCGACGCTATCCGGAGCTGGGGGGCACGGCTTTCATTCCCGAATCCGTGGCCGATCTCAATGCCTTCATCTCCATCACGGCATTTGTCGTCGGCTTCGCGCAGCTGGTCTTCCTGTTCAACCTGATCTGGAGCCTGCGCTACGGCAAGGAAGCCGGTCCCAATCCGTGGCGCGCAACAACGCTCGAATGGCAGACGCCAACCACGCCACCCCCACATGGCAATTGGGGCGACGAGCGGCCGGTGGTCTATCGCTGGGCCTACGACTACTCTGTGCCCGGCGCGCCACAGGACTTTATCCCACAAAATGACCCGTGGCCGGACAAGCCGTTGACGAGGCCGGCATGAGCGTCGTCCTCGTTTTCCTGCTGGTGGTGATCGGCTTCTCCTTCTGGTGGCTCTCCCACCAGCGGATCATGTCGAAGCCTTGGCTGGAGAGCGGTGTGCACACCGCAGTGCCGGAGACGGACGCCTCCGGCATGGCGACGGAGAAAGTGGCGCTCGGCGTGTTCCTGGCCGTGGTGGGTGCGCTCTTCGCACTGTTCGCCAGCGCCTATTTCATGCGGATGGAATATAGCGACTGGCAGGCTCCGCCGCTTCCACGCATCCTGTGGCTCAACACCTTCGTTCTCATGCTCGCCAGCGCCGCGTTTTCCTGCGCGGTGCGCGCGACGCGCGAGCGCCACATCGCACTGACGCGGCTTGCGCTTTCGGCAGCAGGACTCGGCACCCTGGTCTTCCTTGCAGGACAGGTGACCGCCTGGCGGGAGCTTGCGGCCGGCGGCTACTTCATGGACACCAATCCGGCCAACGGCTTCTTCTATCTCATGACGGGCGTGCATGCGCTTCACATTCTGGGCGGGCTCGTCGCGCTTGGCAGGACCACCATCCGGGCATGGGATCCGGGCGCAGAGCCGAAACGGCTCACCCTGGGCATCGAGCTTTGCGCCATGTACTGGCACTTCCTGCTGCTCGTATGGCTTGGGGTGTTCGTGCTCCTGGAAGGCTGGGCGGGCGACCTGGTGACGCTCTGCCGACAGCTTCTGACGTGAGGAAGGAGGAAGAGATGGGGGAAACCACGCTCAACGGCTTCGGCGCAAAGGCAGCACGTAAGAGTGGCCTGCGCGGCGTTGTCGAGGACTGGTCGTCGGACCAGCGCGCCTTCAAGAGCGCATCGTGGGGGAAGGCCATGATGTGGATCTTCCTGCTCTCCGATACCTTCGTCTTCGGCTGCTTCCTCCTCGCCTATATGACAGCGCGCATGTCGACGACGGAGCCTTGGCCGGACGCCAACGAGGTTTTCGCGCTTCATATCGGCGGGGCCAACATCCCGCTGATCTTGATCGCCATCATGACCTTCGTCCTGATTTCATCCAGCGGCACCATGGCGATGGCGGTCAACTATGCCTATCGGCGCAACAGGAACGTAACGGTCGCCCTGCTGCTCGTGACCGCAGCGCTGGGTGCGACCTTCGTGGGTATGCAGGCTTTCGAATGGACGAAGCTGATCACCGAGGGCGTGAGGCCCTGGGGCAATCCTTGGGGCGCCGCGCAGTTTGGCTCCTCGTTCTTCATGATCACGGGGTTTCATGGCACCCACGTCACCTTCGGCGTGATCTTCCTTCTGATCGTCGCGCGGAAAGTCTGGCGCGGCGACTATGACCGGGGAACGCCAGGTTTCTTCACAAGCCGTCGCGGGGACTACGAGCATGTGGAGATCATGGGCCTTTACTGGCACTTTGTCGATCTGGTCTGGGTGTTCATCTTCGCATTCTTCTACCTATGGTGAGGGACGGTCATGTCGGCACCTGCAACCCATCCGCACGGGGCTTCTCCGGCGCCAGTAGCACCCAGTGAAGAAGGCCAGCACCACCCCATAAGGCTCTACCTGATCGTCTGGTTCTGGCTTTTCGTGCTCAGTGCCTGCTCCTACCTCGTCGATTATCTCCAGTTCGAAGGCTATCTGCGGTGGGGCCTGATCCTGCTCTTCATGATCCTGAAGGCGGGATTGATCGTGGCCGTGTTCATGCACATGGTCTGGGAGCGGCTGGCCCTGGTCTATGCCATCCTGCTCCCACCGATCGCGGTGCTGATATTCGTGGCTATCATGGCCGTAGAGGCCGATTATACCGCCCTCACCCGCATGGCGTCGTTCGTTACGGGCGGTTAGCGCATGCCGCGTAAGCGGCGATATCACCGCTTGCCAAAATGCGGGCCGCCCGCGCCGGGCTTGGAAAGCAGTCTCTGATCCGGTTATTGCACATGCGTTCCCCCGCAGCCTGAGCCGATATCCCGTTTATTTTAACCTTAAACGACGTTTCCGGCGGCGTCCTGTGGCGTGCCGGGGCGATCAAAGACACTATTCGAGGGTACGTCAGCAGGCAGGAGGAGGCCGTTGTGACATCAAACCAGTCCATTCGCATATTGACCTTGGCTGCATCGCTCATCTCAGCCTTGATGCTGACCCCGGCTGTTGCTCAGAAGAAATACCGCAATCCGTCGTCGCAAGAGACTGTGCTTTGGCTGCCCGAGAAACAGCCGGACGCAAGAATACGGTACGCCAGTGACAATGCGGTTCAATTCGGTGATCTAAGGCTTCCCGATGGGGAGGCACCAGAGAGTGGCTTTCCGGTGGCAATCTTCATCCATGGCGGTCAATGGACCGCCGATTGGACGAAGGATTATTCGAACAGCTTTGTCGAAGGCTTGACCGCCACAGGTATCGCGACGTGGGACATCGAGTTTCGACGCATGGGCAATCAAGGCGGTGGGTATCCCGGTACATTCCTGGACGTCGCTATCGGCGCCGACCATCTGCGCGAGCTTGCCGAGAAATACCCGCTGGATCTCGAAAGAGTGGTCGCAGTAGGCCATTCCTCGGGCGGGCATCTGGCGCTTTGGCTGGCCGCCCGCAAAAACCTGCCGGAGACGAGCGAGCTCTACGTTCCGAACCCATTGCCTCTGTCTGGCGTCGTATCGCTGGCCGGCGTCAACGACCTGAAACGCTCACTGGAGCTCGGTGGCCGCGATGACGTGCTGAAGCTTGTCGGGGTTGCGACGAGGGAGGAAGCTGACCCGCGGTTTGCCGAAACGGATCCTGCTCGCCTCCTGCCGCTGGGAGTGCCGCAGGCGCTGATCGTCGGGACAAGCGACAACGAGTGGCGGGTTGCCATGACCCGCGAATATGCCGACGCCGCCAGAGACGCCGGCGACTCCGTTGAGCTCACCATCCTCGACGGAGCAAACCATTTTGATGTCGTAGACCCGGAAGGGCCCGCCTTTCCCGTGATCAAAGAGGCGGTTCTGTCGCTTGCCAAAGGACGATCCGCTGACGGTAGCAAGTAACCATTGTTCTGGGCCGCCCGGTAGCTTCAGCCGTTTGGGTGGCCCGTGTTGATCAGCGGAGGAAGCACGAGACGAATGACAGCCGGAGCGTTCGCCTGGCTTGGCGGCGTTTTTTAGCTAGGTGAGAAGAGCAACCTCAGGGAGCGCCTGACCCGCCAATCGCCGTCAAAATCCGATACGCGGCGGTCACGCGTTCCGGTATCGGGTAGTTTTTGTTGGCGAGGATTACGACACCGATATCCTCGGCGGGAACGAAGACCGCATAAGCGCCAAAGCCGTTGGTCGAGCCGGTCTTGTTGATCAAAACGTCTTCTCGCGGCCGCATTGGCGGAACAACCCGCTCCACCTTGTTAGCCTTGTACATGACCTCGGGAGAATTTCCGTTCAAAAGCCGATCAAGTTCCGTCGGAAAGGCATAGATCTCCCAGCCCAGTCCCTGGACCATGTCTGCGACCTTGTAATACCCCGTCTGTGTGCGATGAATCGCGCGCTGAAGTGTCTCGTCCAAACCTGAGCCATTCATGTTTTGCTCCACGAACCGGATCAGATCAGCCGCCGACGTCTTCACGCCATAGGCTTCGGCATCCCAAATGCCAGGGTTAACTCGAATGGGCTTGCCGTCCTTCGAATAGCCATAGGCATAGTCGCCCATCCGGTTCTTGGGAACGGTGATATAGGTGTTGTTCAGCCCGAGCGCGGGGAAGAGTTTCTCTTCCATAAGAGCGTCGAAGGGCTCGCCCATGCTTCGGGCAGCCAGATGGCCCAACAGACCTATGCTCGGATTGGAATAGCGGCGATGGGTTCCAGGAGTATATTCCGGGCGCCAGTTTTTGTAATAGGCGATCAGCTTGTCCTGTGTGACGTCGTCGGGAACTTGCAGCGGCAGACCGCCTGCTGTGTATGTGCCGAGATCCAGAAGGCTGATCGTGTCGAGGCTGCTGCCGGCGAGCGCGGGCCAATATTCGCTCGCATTGTCGGAGAGGGAAAGAGCGCCCGTCTCCTCCGCATAGGACGCCAGCACTGCCGTAAAGGTCTTGCTGATCGACCCGATTTCAAAAAGCGTGTCTTCGGTGACCTTCTTCCCGCTCTCCTTGGATGCAACGCCATAATTGAAGAACTGCCGCTGGCCCTTGATCGTGACGGCCACAGCCATGCCCGGGATCCCGTTCTCTTCCATCACGGGCCTGACAACCTCGTCCACGACGCGCTGGAGCCGGTCTTCGTGTTCGACAGCAAGGGCGCCCGCGCTGAACAGCAACAATGAGGCGATCGACAGTCCAAGCTTCGAAATGCAAAAATTTCTCATGGCAGATACATGTCTTGATGCTGGGCCGTCGGGCGAATCACCCAACTCCTGCCCATTTTGGGGGGAAATGTGTCGACATATGCCGCGACAGGTTCGGCTTCAAACAAGTCTGTACCGCGCAGGAATTAATACACTCTTCCGAACACCCGCGTCGGGCGGCTTCGAAACAGGCTCTCCCCTTTTCGATCAGATGCCTTTCTCAGGCAAGCGCTATAAGAACCCCGCCAACCGCAGAGACGATGACCACAATCCAAGGCGGCATTTTCCATGCCATGAGGAGGACGAAGCAGGTCAGCGCCAGCGCGAAATCGTAAGGCTCCAGGATCGCACTTGTCCACACCGGCTGATAGAGCGCCGCACCCAGGATGCCGACCACGGACGCGTTTGCGCCCCGCATGATTGCCTGCGCAGTCGGTCGGCCGCGGAATGCGTCCCAGAAGGGAATGACGCCGATGAGCAACAGGAAACCTGGGAGGAAGATCGCAACCAGGGCGATCAATGCCCCGACGAACCCATTGGGTGCCGGATCGAGGATCGTCCCGAGATAAGCGGCGAAGATGAAGAGCGGACCCGGCACCGCCTGACCCGCACCGTAACCGGCCAAAAACTGATCCGCCGGCACCCAGCCGGATCGCACGACCTCTGTTTCGAGCAGTGGCAATACGACATGCCCGCCGCCGAACACGAGTGATCCGGCCCTATAGAATGAATCGAACACCGCCAGTCCCTGCGCGTTTGTCGCTGCAGCAACAGCGGGGAGGCCGAACAAAAGGCCAAAGAACAGGACGAGCGCCGCTATCCCCGTGGCGGGCGATACCGGAAAGGTCATATGCCCGGAAACCGCCTCGCTCTTTGTCCGGCACAACCACAGCCCCGCTAGAGCGCCCGCCGCAATCGCGAGAATCTGGCCGACTGAGCCCGAGACGATGACAACGATCAATACGGCGGCGAGCGCAATGCCGGCCCGTTCCCGGTCAGGGCAAAGGGTCCTCGCCATTCCCCAAACGGCCTGGGCGACAATGGCGACTGCGACCACCTTCAGGCCATGGATGATGCCGGAACCGATCGGTCCGCCAAAGGCATGCGCGCCGAGCGCGAACAGCACGAGAAGGATTGCCGATGGCAGAGTGAAAGCGGCCCAGGCTGCCGCCGCGCCAAGCGGACCACCACGCATAAGCCCCAGTGCAAAGCCGACCTGGCTCGATGCAGGGCCGGGCAGGAACTGGCAGAGAGCAACCAGGTCCGAATATCCCTTCTCGTCGATCCAGCATCGGCGCAGAACCAGTTCGTCGCGGAAATAGCCTAGATGTGCGATCGGGCCGCCAAAAGAGGTCAGCCCCAGCTTAAGGAAAGCGGCAAAGACTTCGCCCGGGCTTCCTTGCCGCTTCCCCATATATGCAGTCGTCTCCATCGAGTTCTCATGCCACGCCTATGGTGAAGCCTCTATGAAGCCACTCTCCGATTCGACCCACGAATTCTAGAACCCCAGCCCTTCGCGAGAGAATGAGCCTAAACGACATGCGAAGATCTTCCAGGCTCGCAATTCGCGCCTGTCATCGCCGGAATCGGCCCTCGTAAGCAAGCGCGACTACTGCCTTCTCCGAATTGTAATGCCCAAGGCCAGCTATCTAGGTATCGGAAGACCGGCGGCGCGTCCAAGCACGCACATTGGGTCGACCGGGCCTTCGTCTCCGGCCCAGGCGACGAACTGGTCGGGCCGCACGAGGACATATGTCGCCTCGAAGGCCCCACGGCCGTTCTCCCGGTCATCGGCGATTACCTTCAATGGGATGCGGAGCTTGCCCGCGGCAGTTTCGAAGGAAGCGATAGCTGCCGGATCTCCATCGAACGCGAGCAGGCTGAAACCGGCTCCAAGCCGCTCGTAGATATTGCTCCCTCCTGATAGAAGCTGAGGCGATAGGTGATGACCGGGCCGCGCCTTGAAACTGTGCTGTCCGACGGCGCTGGTGGCCGCGCCCGGGGCGCCCCATATGATGGATGACCCGGCGTAGTTCGGTTCGAAAGAACCCACTTCCTTGCGGGCGCCGCCGCCGCGGGCCGTCCATTCCGCTTCGAAAGCCGCTTTATCCCGCCCCGGATCGAAAGCCTCAAGAAAAGCCCGGTCACTCTCGATTGCCTTTTCGATGAAATCGCGTGCGGTGGAGGCGAAGACGGGTCTGCGTTCCTCGTCATAGGTGTCGAGCAGCCTTTCGCTACCCCAACCCTGAAGCTTGGCCGCCAGCTTCCAACCCAAATTGCGCGCGTCCTCAAAACCCGTATTGATGCCATAGCCTCCATAGGGCGGGTGACTGTGTGCAGCATCACCCGCGATGAAGACCCGGTCAGCCCGGTAGCTGTCGGCGATTGCGACGCGCAAATCCCAGAAGCCGATATATTCGAGGTCGACATCGAAGGAGGCTCCCGCGGCGCGTTCGAGATAGGGTTTCGCGTCGAAATTCTCCTTCGTCGTTCCGGGCGGGACCGGCGCGTGAAAAAACCAGGTCTCATCCTGATCCACGCGGCCGAAAAACTGCCAGTAGCCTTTCAGGTCCGGATGGAGCACATTGAAGAAGGACTTGCCGGGAAACCGGTCCAACAGGAGCTTGTGCAGGCCCTTTGAGCGGAAGACCAGCAGCACCATACGCCGCTCATGATCCGAATAGGTCTGGGTGATTCCTGACTGCACGCGCACGAGCGAACGGCTTCCATCGCAGCCAGCCAGATATTCCCCTCGCAGACTGGTCGCCTCCTCGCCTGATCGCGTCCTCGCAATAACACGCACAGCGTGCTGGTCTTGACGCACCTCTTCCGCGGCCCACCCGTATAGGACCTCCACGAACGGAAGAGCCCTCACCCGCTCGCGCAGGACGGCTTCGGTCGCATATTGCGGGAGGCGCTCGTTGTCGGTGTAGTAGTAGGGGCGCACGAGCTCACGCTGCAGCCAATCATAGTGGTAGCCGCCGAGCAACGTGCCATAGGCCGTCAAGCCGCCAATGCCATATTCCTTCGGCATGGTGCGGGCGGCGCGCAGCTCCTTTTCCGCGCCCCAGAAATGGAAATGCTCCATGGTGCGCTGCGTGAGGTTCTGCCCCTTGGGCACGCGTTGTGGCTCATCGTATCGCTCGACGACGATGGTGCGGATGCCCCGTTGGCCGAGCTCGATGGCAAGGCCCATTCCAACCGGCCCGCCGCCGACGATCAGCACCTGTGCTTCTTTTTCCCGCATCTTCCTGCCACTCTATGCCGAAGAGGCGCCTGTAAGCCTTAGGCGCCTGCCACATTCCCGCGCCCACCCGAGCCGTCAGACGGCACCCGCCTCGAGATAGACGTGCTTCGTTTCCAGAAAATCGTTGAGCCCTTCGACCCCATGCAGCCGACCGAGGCCGGAATGGCGATAGCCGCCCGTCTCGCCTTCGGCAAACAGACGGCTATGGCAATTGAGCCAGACGGTTCCCGCGCGGATGGCGCGGGAAACGCGCATCACCCGGTTGATGTCGAGGGAGAAGACGCTGGCGGCAAGCCCGTATTTGGTGGCATTCGCCTTGGTGACGGCTTCTAACTCATCTTCGAAGGTTTCGATCGAAACGATGGGGCCGAACAATTCTTCCTGCACGAGTTCCGAATGCAGATCGTCGATGCGGAAAAGCGATGGCGTGACGAAGGCCCCGCGCGAAAGCGGGCCATCGGGAACGCCGCCTTTCAAGACAAGCTCTCCCTCATCGCCGGCCTGCTCGATGAGCCGGCAGATGCGTGTACGGTTGTCATGGTCGATCAGCGAACCCATGCCGCTTTCCGGATCGCGGCCAGGCCCGACCCGCACCGCGGAGAAGGCCGCACGGATGCGATCCGTGAACTCCTTTTCGATCGATTTCTGCACCAGGAACCGCGCCGCCGCGATGCAGATCTGTCCTGCCATCATCAGTGCGCCATTGGTCAGTTCCCTGCAGGCTTGGTCGAGATCGGCGTCATCGAAGACGACCGCCGGGGCCTTGCCCCCCAATTCAAGCGAGAGCCGCTTCAGGTTGGGTGCGGCTCCCGCCATGATGCGCTTGCCCGTGCGGCTGGAGCCGGTGAAGCTGATGACATCGATGTCGTCGGAGGCGACCAGCGCCGCACCCACCTCGATACCGTTCTCGTTGACCGAGTTGACGACCCCCTTGGGAAGCGACGGGCACGCGTGCAGACACTGCATGACGCGGTGGTGGATGAGCGGGGTTTGCGGTGCCGGCTTGATGACGACGGTGCAGCCGGCGGCAAGTGCCGGGCCGAGAGAACGGATGAGCAGCGTCACCGGCGCGTTCCACGGCACGATGATCGCCGCCACACCCGCAGGCTCGCGGTTCATCATGGAGAAATTGCCGGGCGCGGTCTCCAGCGTCCGGCCCAGCACCGTCCGCGCCAGGCCGGCATAGTAGCGGGTCTCTGAGATGGAGCCCATCATCTCGCCGAGAGCCTCCCGCCGGAGTTTCCCGTTCTCGGCCACGATCAGGTCCGCCAGCTCCTCCTTCGCGGCTTCGAGCCGGTCGGCGAGTTCATAGAGAACCGCCGCACGGAGGCGGGGAGAGGCTGCCCAGGCTGTACGCTCGAAAGTCTCGCGGGCAATGGCCGCAGCCTGGTCCGCCAGCGCTTTCGAGCCGGGGACATAACGGCCAAGCACGCTTCCATCTGCAGGATTGACGCTCTCGGCGGTCGGGCCCGAGCCTATCCACTCGCCATTGAGGTAATTGAGCGCTGTTGGACTGCCTCCCATCGCCCTTCCTCCTAAAGCTTAAGGCCGAGCAGGTTCACCGCATTGTCCTGGTAGAGCTTCTTGCGTGTCGCCTCCGACACATCAAGCGAGTCCAGGATGCGGATCGTCTCGCGGATATACATCGGGCCGCCTTCGGGATCGAAGGGAGCATCCGACGCGAACAGCACATGATCTTCGCCGAAAAACTCGATGGCGTGCTCGATCGCTTTGCGTGAGCCGAAGGAAGCCGTATCGGCATAGAAGTCCTTGAAATACTCGAGATGCGGGCGCTTCAGCGCCTTCCGGACGGCATCGAGGTCACGATCCGTCGTGCGTTTGCCCATCTGGTCCCAACCGGGGCCGACCCGGCCTTCGAAGAACGGAACCATGCCGCCGGCGTGGTGTGTGATCACCTTAAGACCCGGGTATTTATCGAAGATGCGCGAGAAGACGAGCCGCGCCATGGCCGCCGAGGTTTCATACGGCCATCCGAAGGTCCACCAGATCTCGTATTCGGAACGTTTCTCCGACAGATAGTCCGGGAAATTTGCGCCGCGCGCAGGGTGCAGCCACACCGGCTTGCCGACCGAAGCCATATATTCGAAGAACGGCTCGAACTCAGGCAGGTCGAGGGGCTTGCCGGATACGTTGGTGAAGATCTGCATGCCGACTGCGCCGAGTTCCTCCACCGCGCGCTTGCATTCGGTCACCAGCGCGTCGGGATTGCTCATCGGCGCCGTGCCGATGAAACCTGGGAAGCGCTCGGGATATTTCTGGCAGAGCTCGGCCATGGAATCGGAACCGATCCGGGAAAGCTCCAGCGCCTTTTCAGGACCGGCGAGCTTTTCGAGCGGCGGAGAGGCGAGCGAGAGAACCTGCATATAGTCCTCTCCGAACATGTCCATCACTTCGAGGCGCCGATCGAGCTCGGTCATCATCGGTACCGCGCCCGAACGCATCGTGATGTCGGTCATCTCGCCTATATGCGCGATCAATGCATCGAAAAACGGCTTTGGCCAGATGTGGTTGAAAATATCGATTTTCTTCATGGTCCTCACTCACCTGTTCGCGGCGAGAAGGATGCGCAGCCTCTATCCGAAAGTCAACGCTTATCTCATTTAATGAGACTATTGAGCAGCAACATTCAGCCGCTGGTCGGAAAGGGTTTGCGTGATCTCTTCAGCCGCGCGACGCACGTGGCTGCTGATCTCGTCTATCATGTTGCCATCGACCAAATGGCCCGCGATCGTGACGCAGACCGCCGCTATCGGGCTGCGGCCCGCATCGAACACCGGCGCTGATATGCCCACGACGCCGGGCGTGACTTCGCCGAAGGCAACGGCATAACCCGCCTTCTTCACCCGTTTCAGGCTCTCAAGGATCTCCTCGACCGTGCTGCCGAGCCCCACGGCCTGGAGATCCTCGAACGTCCGTTCAATCAAGGGTATCAGGTGACGTCGTGGCAGGAAGGCCATGAGCGAGCGCGCGATTGCGCCGCGCGCGAGCGGCATCGGTCGTCCCCGCGGATAGCTGCTGCGCGGGTTGACGGCGGACCTTTCCGACGCCACGCACAGAATGCGGTCGCCATAGCGACGCACAAGAAGGGCGGTGCACGTATATCGGTCCGTGAGATTTTTCAGATGCGCTTGCCCTGTCAGGATAAGCGCATCCGACTTGCGCAGAAGGAAATCCATCTCGACCACCTTCGGGCCGAGCGTGAAACCGGCATTCGGGTTCGAACTGAGCAGGCCGGCTTCCCTCAAGGTTTTCAGATAACGATAGAGAGTGGGCCGGCTATAGCCCAGCTTCTCCATCAGTTCCTCCGGTGTCCATTCAAGCCGGTCTTCCGAAAACACCTCCAGAATGGCCAAGCCGCGCTTGAGGCTGTTGCCTGCCTGATCCTCGCTCAAGTTACCGCCTTCTTTCTTTCATCTCGCGTGCGGTAGATCTCCGCCGCTATAAGCAGCGCTCCGCCGCACACGCCGATGATATCGGTATAGATGGCTCCCGGGAAAGCCCCGGCAGGGATCAGGGCCATCAGCCCGAAGAAGCCGAACAGGATGCGCATGGTCGTCGACAGGCTGGACATGAAATACCCCGCAAGAGCGGCGGAGATGAGCCACACGCCCAGGACAGCGGTAACGATTGCCATCGCGATTTCCGCGGTGTCTCCGATGAGCAGCAGGGACGGCGAATAGACGAACAGGAAGGGGACGATGAAAGCCGCCCAGCCGAACTTCACCGACGCCCATCCCGTCTGCATGGCAGGTGCTTTCGCAATGCTCGCGGCCGCGAACGCGGCGATGGCGATCGGCGGCGTGATCATCGACATCATGCCGAAATAGAGAACGAAGAGATGCGCCGCCATCGGCTCGATACCGACCGAAACCATGGCCGGAGCGACCAGCGCCGCAAGCAGCACATAGACGCCGAGCGTAGGTAGCCCCATGCCCAGGATAATGCAGACGATTGCCGAAAGCACGAGGAGGACGAGGGCACTGCCGCCGCCGATCTGCACAAGTGCGTAGGTCAGGTTGAAGCTCAGTCCCGTCACATTCAGGACGCCGATGACCAGCCCCGAAGCAGCGGAAATGACAATGATTTCGACGACCGACTTGCCGGTATCAGCGAAGATCGACAACAGCGCCGAAAGCGTTGGGCGCACCGACCGATAGCCAAAGGCGAGCGCCGTGACTGCCGCCGTCAGCGAAGCTGCAAGTGCGGCGCGCTCGGGTTGCCAGAGCAGCCAGAAAAGCGTTCCGATCAGCACCACGAAGGCGAGGATGAAGTGCAGCCCGCCAAGCACGGCTTTCCGTTCCGGAAGCTCGGCGCCGCGGACATTCGAAATGCCGAGCCGGGCGGCTTCGAGATCGGCCTGGATGAAAAGCGCCGCATAGTAGAGCACGGACGGAATGAGAGCCGCAAGCGCCACCTCGGCATAGGAAATCTGCAGGAATTCTGCCATCAGGAACGCGGCGGCGCCCATGACTGGCGGCATGAGCTGACCGCCTGTCGAAGCCACTGCCTCGATCGCGCCGGCCTTGTAGCCGGGATAGCCGTCACGCTTGATGAGGGGAATGGTCACGATACCGGTTGCGGTGACATTTGCCACAGCCGAGCCAGATATCGAGCCGAAAAGCATCGATGCGAGCACGGCGATCTTCATCGATCCGCCGCGGAAGCGCCCCATCGCTAGGAGCGATGCGTCGGTAAAGAAGCGCGATCCGCCGGTAACGCCGAGCACATTGCCGAATAGGATGAATGCGACGACCACCGTGGCGGCCACAGCCATCGGAATGCCGAATATGCCGTTGACGTCGAAGGCCATATAGCCGGAAAGCATCTGCCAGTCTTGGGCGCGGCCCGCAAGCCGGCCGGGCACGAGATTCCCGAACAGCGCATAGAGCAGGAAAACGCCGATGATGATGACAAGCGAGAGGCCCGTCGTGCGCCGCAATGCCTCCAGCAGGAGGATGATCGAGACCAGTCCCGGAACATAGGCGCTCGCGGGCTTGGAGAAAATCAGATTGACGACCTGAGGGTAACGAACCACGATATAGCCGACGGCGATGAAGGAAATCAGCGCCAGCAGGCAGTCGTACCACGGCACGTTCTCCCGTTCCGTGCCCCTTCGCGCCGGCAGCATCAGAAAGGCAAGAGGGAGTGCCACTGCCAGCACCGCCGCCAGGAACTGCTGCGGATAAAGCGCAAGCCCCACCATCCGCGGCAGGTTCAGAGACCACGCGACCGCGAGGAGCGTCAGGATTATCCCAAGCACACTGGCGATCGGACGCCAGAGCGCTGGCGGAAGGCCAGGAGCGGCCTTCCCGTCGTTACCCATGGTCGTCATTCCGGCCTACTCTTTCCAGAGGCCCGCTTCCTGGAAGAAGCGGATGGCACCGGGGTGATATTGGGACGGCGCGATCTCCCCCACCATGTCGTCAGGGTTGAACGCGTTGAAGGAGGCGAAAGTCGCCGCCATCGTGTCCTTGCTCTCATAGAGCGTCTTCGCCATCTGATAGACGACATCGTCCGGCACGTTCGCATGCGTGAAAACCACCTGCGGATACGCGAAATAGGTGGCCGTTTTCTCCACGCCGGGCGTGTTCGGCCCAGGAGACAACTCGGTGAAGAAGGCAACGGGCCAGTACTTGCGGGCAAGCGCCAGATTTTCCTCCGTCGCTTCGATCGGAAGCGCGCGCAGCCCGCCGACCGCCGCGTCGGCCTCCCGCACCTTGCCGGCACCATGCGCAAAGATGAAGCCGACGGAATCCCCGGCGATGAAGGCATCCGCGCCAGCAACCACGCTCGGTACCTGTACCGGCTGCATGTCCGCCCGGGTCAGCCCGGCGGTCGCGTACATGGCATCGAGCTGCGGAAGGATCGTGTTTTGCGCGGTATAGCCGTCGACCATCGGTTTGCCCTTCAGGTCGGCAATCGTGTGGATGTCCGAGTCGGCACGCACGAAGATCGCCTCGACAAGCGGCATGACCAGGCCGACGATCCGCAGGTCCGGATTGACGGAACCTTCAAACCACTCCTTGCCCTCGAGCGCGTAGTTCACCTCCTGCAGATTGGCCACACCGAACTCGATGCCGCCCGAGCCAACGAACGGAATATACTGGTTGGGGCTTGTTGCCGGCTGGATCGTGGCGTTGAGGCCGGTCTTGTTTGCCGCATTGGCAACGGCCGTGCCGATATTGTGGAAGATTGAACCGGGGTTGGACGTGGCGATGCCGACCGTCTGCGCCGAAGCGGCCTGGCTGAAAGCTAGGGCCGCTAGGCCGATGGCCGATGCAAGATAACGTATCATTCTCTCCTCCTCTGCTCCCGTCGCTGCGCGACACAAATCCCTACAAATGAGATTATTGCTCCATCATGCACTTGCCATTGCGCTTTTTTCAAGCTCATTCTGGTGAAGGCGGTCAAATCCGTCGAACGCGGTAGCAAGGCTCGGAAAACCGGGCAAAAGGCGCGATTTGCCTGCAAAGCTTGAGGAGGAATGAATGGCGATGGATCAGTCGGCGACGGCAGCGGAGTCTTCAGAAAGGCGTCCGACGGGGGCAGAGACGCTCCTCCTGGGCCTGAAATTCAGCGGTATCGACTATATATTCGCCAACTCCGGCACGGACTTTCCGCCCATCATCGAGGCTTTCGCCACCTTGGACGAGGAATCGGTGCCAGCGCCCATAACGGTGCCGCATGAGACCGCGGGCGTCGCAATGGCGCACGGCTACTATCTCATGACAGGCCGGCCGCAGGCAGTGATGGTGCACGTCAATGTCGGCCTCGCCAACTCGGCGATGGGAGTCATCAACGCTGCAAGCGACAACATTCCGCTGGTCATGATGTCCGGCCGCACGCCCATTACGGAGCACGGGCGAAGAGGCGCCCGCGTGACGCCGATCCAGTATGGGCAGGAGATGTACGACCAATCATCGCTGGTGAGCGATGTATGCAAATTCCACTACGAGATGCGTTATCCCGAACAGGGTGACGTGCTCGCCACCCGCGCGGTGAGCCTTGCAATGAGCGAGCCCAAGGGCCCTGTCTATTTCAGCCTGCCGCGTGAGCCGCTGATGGATGCGGTGCCTGCGACGGTGAAGCGGGGCGCTTCCCGTCAGGTGCCAGCGACCCCGCCATATCCCGATCCCGCCGCCATTGCCGAGGCGGCGCGATGGCTGGAACATGCGAAACGGCCGCTGATCCTTTGCCAGCGCGGCGACGTGCACGGGCGCGTCGGCGCCCTCGTGACGGCTCTGGCGGACCGTTTCGGCGTGGGGGTGGTGGAGCCCTTCTCGATTCGCAACGTCATGGCCTCAGACCACCCGATGTTCCTCGGATATGACGTCAAGACCCCGCTCGCCGAAGCAGATGTCGTTCTCGTCCTCGACAGCGGCGTGCCCTGGATGGAATCAATCCACCGCCCGGAGTCCGAGACACGGATCATCCATGTCGCCCCAGATCCCTATTTTCAGCGTATGCCCATTCGCGGCTACCAGGCTGATCTGGCGATCACCAGCGACCCGGCGGCAGCGCTTGCTGCTCTTCTGGACGAAATGCAGCCCAATGACGGCGTGGGGGAGCGCCGCACGCATTATGCCCACCGCGCCGAAGAGCGGCGGCGCAGTTCCGCCGAGCGCGCCGCCCAAGGCTGCACGAGCCCAATGACGGCGGAATGGCTGAGCCATTGCATCTCCGACATCATGGACGAGAATGCGGTTGTCTTCAGCGAGTTGGGTGTTGTCGCCGATGCCATGCGTCTGAAGCGGCCCAACCAGATGATGAACAATCCGCATTCGGGCGGGCTCGGCTGGGCGTTGCCAGCCGCCCTTGGCGCGCAGCTTGCGGATCGCGAGCGGCTGACCATCGCCTGTGTCGGTGACGGATCCTACATGTTCGCCAATCCCGTCGCCTGCCACCAGATCGCCGAAGCCCTCGAACTTCCGCTGCTGACCATCATCAAGAACAACGGCATCTGGAACGCGGTCCGCCGCTCCGTGGTCAACGCTTATCCGCAGGGCGCCGCAGCAAAGTCAAACCGCATGCCGCTCGTTTCGCTGGAGCCGTCGCCCGACTACACCCAAGTGGCCGCCGCGAGCCGCGCCTATACCGAGCGCGTAGAGCACGGCGAGAATCTGCCCGCCGCCCTGGCGCGGGCGGTGGAGGTGGTCCGCAGGGAACGCAGGCAGGCCGTCCTAGAGGTCAAAGTCGAGGTATCGGACCGACACTAGGCATCCTCAGTACGTTGCCTACACAATGGTGGCCGCCTTCTCTGGCGCCACCCTTTTATCCCAGCGCTCACCGGATCTTGAGCGATGGGCTAAACATCATCAGGCTAAGTATCTCAAAGAGCATTTGTGCACTATTCTGCGCGGTGTTGGTCGTCGAGTCGTAGGCTGGGGCGACCTCGACCACGTCCCCACCAACGAGATTAAGGCCGCGCATGCCTCGGATGAGTTCCAGCGCCTCTCGTGTGGTCAACCCGCCAACCTCAGGCGTTCCGGTTCCCGGTGCAAAAGCCGGATCCAGGCTATCGATGTCAAAGGAAAAGTAAGTCGGGCCATCGCCGACCACTTCTCGGGCGCGGGCGATAATGGCATCGAGGCCCAGGCGGGAAACGTCGCGCGCGTGAATGACAGTCATTCCCGAAATCTTCGAGAACTCCCAAATGTATTCTGCCGAGCCGCGGATGCCGATCTGTATCGTGCGGGTCGGGTCGAGCACACCGTCGAGAACCGCGTTTCGGAAAGGACCACCATGGTGGAAGCGTTCGCCTTCGTAAGGGCCACCTGTATCGCAATGGGCGTCTATATGGATCAGGCCGACGGGCGCCTCTCGTGCAACCGCCCGCAGGATGGGATGGGTTATCGAGTGGTCGCCGCCAACACCGAGCGGAATGACGCCGTCAGCCACGATCCGCGAAACGAAGTGCTCGATATCTTCGTGGCTTTGCTTAAGGTCGAAGCGGCTGCGGAATGGGACGTCACCGATATCGGCAACCGCCATCTCGTGAACGGGCGCGCAGCCCAGCGCATCGTTGTAGGGGCCTATGCGCTCTATTGCCCGCAGAGCGCGCGGGCCGAAGCGTGAGCCGTTCCGATTGGTCACGGCTAGATCCATAGGGACGCCGTAGAGCGCGACCTGCAGTTCGGGGAGCGCTTCGACGCTGCCGTACGGTGCGTCGAGCAGCGTCGGCATCCCAGAATAGGGAGCAGGCCTTCGGCCTCCCGCGCTGAAGATCTTTTCGGCGATCCTTTGATACTCTGGCGTGAGCATCGTCCCACCGTCGTTTTCGCCGAACTGCCGCCTGAGTTCGCCGAGCCTTTCTTGCGTGAACGTCATTTTCATAGGACCTCCATGAAGTCTCGCCGCCCCGGACGTGCTCAAAGGCCCATGCGGCCGGCGAAACTTACGAGTGGCCGGCGGTCGAGTCCATCGAGGGTAAAGTCAACAAGCCGGCCGAGCGCGACGATGGTTTCATACCTTTCGATCGTTTCTTCGAGCCGGCAATCCAGCGCTCCAACGGCGCCCTTCAGGATAGGCGCGCCGGTGGAAAGCGTAGTCCAACGCCCTTCGACAAAGCGGTGGGCACCTGTGAGCGGCCCCTTGCCGCCGAATGTCTCTGCAACAGCGAAATCATCCTCAGCAAGATAGTTGATGGAGAAGTGACCGCTGTTGAGAATGGTCGACAGGGCGCTGGTCCGGCAGCTGATCGACACCATCAAGATTGGCGGTGAGGCGCAGAGATGCGTGGCGGAGAGTGCGAGAAAGCCGGCCGGGCCGGATTGATCCCTTGCCGCGACGACGGCCGAGCCGATGGCGCGAGCACCAAGCGCTTTCCAGAAGGTGCCGATGTCGATATTCGCAGACCTGTCCGACTGGGTCATGCTTGCCTCCTCAACTTCGCCGCCTGTGTACTGTGGAAGTCGGCCCGTTTGATCAGCGCTGACAATCAGGCGGCCGCCGGCTTCCACTCCTTGGCCGGAATGGCAGCGATGAGCCGGCGCGTATAGTTGTTTTGTGGCGCATGGAATATTTGAGACGGGCGACCATATTCGACCACGTCGCCCTTATACATCACCGCGATCTCGTCGCAGAACTGGCTAGCAATGCGAAGATCATGTGTAATGAAGATCATCGCGATTTTCATTTTATCCTGGATTTTGGCGAGAAGCTCAAGAATCTGCGCCTGAATCGAGACGTCGAGGGCAGATACCGCCTCGTCCGCCACAAGCACGAGCGGATCGAACATAAGGGCCCGTGCAAGGCCGATGCGCTGGCGTTGCCCGCCGGAGAACTCGTGAGGGTAACGATCATACGCGCCAGCATCGAGCCCAACGAGTTCAAGCAAACGCAGGGCCTTCGCCTTACATTCGACTTGGCTGATACCGTGCGCCATCGGCCCGACCGTAAGAATCCTCCCAATCGTGTGACGCGGGTTAAGCGAGGCGAAGGGATCCTGGAAGATCATCTGGATATAAGGGCGCATGGGCCGGAACTGGTCTTCTGACAGAGCTGCGATGTCCCTGTTGTTGAACAGGATTTGGCCGCTGTCGCTATCCATGAGCTTCACGAGAAGCCGACCCAAAGAGGATTTGCCCGAACCGCTTTCGCCGACGATGCCGAGCGTCTGCCCCTTCCGCACCGCAAGATTGACGTCGTTGACTGCCCTCACCGTGCGTGTGCGGCTGAGAAAACCACCGCTGTGGTAGACTTTGCACAGATTGCGCGTCTCCAGGACGATCTCAGGTTCTTTTTCCTGTTCGCGATCCCCTTCCGCCATTTTCGGCACCGCCGCGATGAGCCGGCGGGTATAAGGATGCTCCGGTGCGTTCAGAACCTTTGAGGCGGGGCCCTGCTCTACCAGATGGCCCTTCTCCATCACGATCACTCGGTCGGCGATCTCCGCCACGACGCCGAAATCATGAGTGATAAACAGGACGCCAGTGTTCTTGCGGCGCTGAATGGTGCGGATCAGTTCCAGGATCTGTGCCTGCGTCGTCACATCAAGGGCAGTGGTCGGCTCGTCGGCGATCAGGATATCGGGATCGAGCGCCAGCGCCATGGCAATCATCACGCGCTGACGTTGGCCGCCGGAAAGGCGGAACGGATATTGGTGGACGAGGACATTTGGATCGGGAAGGCCTACCTCTTGCAGGAGGGCTATCGCCTTTGTCTTCCTGCTTGCAGGCGTACCAACATTATGCGCCGCCATAACCTCGGTGATCTGCTCGCCAATGGTCATCACGGGATTGAGCGAAGAGAGCGGATCCTGAAAGATCATCGAGATTGCGCGCCCACGCAAATCCCGCAAGGTCTGCTTGTCCGCCTCGAGCAGATTCATGCCCTTGAAATGAATAGCGCCGCCGGCGATACGCATCACGGGTGACAGAATGCCCATGACAGCTTGCGCGGTGACCGACTTTCCCGAACCGGACTCTCCGATAATGCAGAGGATCTCCCCAGCCTTGAGATCGAAGTTGATATTCTTCACCGCATAGTTGCGTTCCATGCCGACGGGCAGGTTGATCGTCACGTCGCGCACCGAGAGGAGCGGCTGAACAGCGGCCTGGCTTTTGCTCGTCATCGTCGTCACCTTCGGTTACGCAATCACGTTCGTTTTCGCGCAGCTTCCTATTCTCATGCCGCGTGATCCGTCTCATTGGGGTTGGCCAGCCCGTCGATGAAACGGATCAGGACGTCCCGCGTGATGGCAAGCCTTTCCACCGGAATGCCAGCGAACTGCTCGGCTTCATAAGCGGCTACGCGCCGCCGGATGGATCGGGCAAGTGCATGCCCCGACTCCGTAAGCGATAACAATCCCGCACTGTCGGTTTCCACGTGCGAGCGTTCGGAAAGCTGAGCGAGAGCGTCCGCTACCTTTTCCTCGGTCAGATAAACGCGGTCCGTCAGCGCCTGTTTGGAAAGGCGCGGGTGACGTTTCAACTCGGACAGGATGCGGCTCTGGGCAAGCGAAATATTTTCCTCGCGTCGATGGCGGTCGAACGCCGCTGAGGAATAATGGTGCGCTAGATAGAGCAACGTGGTCAGCGGTTGCTCTTCCAGCGATTGGCCATGTTCGGTCGGCGTTACAATGCTGTCGGCCGCTCGGAATGCCGGATGCTCGTCAACGACGCCGTACTGACCTTGCGCATAGAGCAGCGGCTTGCCCGCAAAGCGCCGGTGATGCAGCACGCGGCCAACAAGGATGATGTGATCGCCGCCATCATGGATCGTTTCCGTCACGCATTCGATTGTCGCCAGCGCTCCAGCGATAATTGGTGAGCCGCCAATGCCGGCGTTCCATTCGAGATCGCTGAATTTGTCTTCGCTCGAACTTGAGAGTTTTTGCGAAACGTCGATCTGGTTTTCGGCAAGAATGCTGACAGCGAAATGGCTTGAGTTCCTGAAGGCCTCGAAGCTGCGCGAAGTACGCGCGATCGACCAGAGCACGAGCGGGGGGTCGAGCGAGAGGGAGGAGAAGGAATTGGCGGTTACGCCAACGGGACCCTCCGGCGTTGCCGTGGTGATGGCTGTGACCCCGGTCGCGAACTGCCCTAGTGTCCTACGGAATTTTTTCGGATCTTCGGCCGGATTACCCTGTTCGAGGAGTTCCGGAATTTTCGAATCTTTCATTTACTCCCTCTTGGAGGCTTCTGGCCGCGCCGGGTTATTATCTTTGTTAGAAGAGCGCGACGATCCGGTGGTCATCCCCTGGTTGTCGCGGCATTTTATGCCGCGGAATCTTTGATCTCGCGATCGCCCCCGCGAGCGGCGGGGCGCGCCACGCGCTCAAGGACATTGACAATGACTTCGGCTAGGTGTTCCCGCATGGCGCGCGCGGCCCCTTCCGGATCACCCCTTTCGAGGGCGTCAACAATTGCGTCGTGATGTTCCGCCGCACTCTGATTCAGCGGCTCGCGTTCGTTCGCGTAATTGCGGGCGCGGCTGACATGCCACATCACCGTTTCATGCATCTTGGCGACTGTCGCATTGCCGCTGCCAAGGACGACAGCGCGATGAAACTCGTCATTGAGCGCGTAATATTTGGTCGTCTGGCCGTTTTTCGCCGCCTCTTCCATGGCCTTGTGCAGGCGCTTTATCTGCTTCAGCGCCGCCGGCGGTTGCAGTTCGGCCACTTTCATCGCAGAAATCTGCTCCAGACCGCTCATCGCTTCCAGCTTTTCGGCCAGATCAGGCGTGTTGAGAGGGGTCACGACTGCACCGATATGCGGGACGAGCGTGACGAGGCCTTCGACCTCAAGGATCTTCAGCACGTCACGCAGCGGCGTACGCGATACGCCGAATTCCTCGCACAGTTCCATCTCCGGCAGACGCTCGTCGGGAGCCCAGCGATTGAGGACGATATCTCGCCGGATATGAGGCAGTATCTGTTCGTGTATAGGTTCCTTGGAAACAATGCGTGTCCTGCTGCCGGTCCTGCGTGATATCGCCGGTTGTCTGCCAGCTCTTTCCTTGCCCGCCAATGCGCTCTCCTACTCGAAATTGCCGTTCTAAAATATGGTCTGCTTCGCCGGCTTCGCTGACAAATTTCGTATATTGTATAGGAATTTGCGTCAATCTGGGTCGACCGGGGGTTAATCCCCGTGGCACTACCGGCGCCACGGGGAAAGGTCCTGCAAGTTTAGGCCCGGCTTTCCTCGCCTTCCTTCCAGTAGACATCGCCGTAATTGTAGTTCGATTCCGCCGCCCAGCTATGCAGATTGCCGAAAGCGGGATTGTAGGCCGAGAAGGCAGCATTCTCGTAGAGCCACACGAGCGCGGCATCATCGCAGAGCACCTCTGACACCTCCTTGTAAAGCTCCGCGCGTTTTGCACGGTCCGGGTTGGAAGCTGCCCTCGTCAGGAGATCGTCGACCTTGGGGTTGCGATAACCAATTCCGTTGGTGAAAGGGACCGGACGGATATTGCTCGAGATATACTGGCGCTGCATGCCCATTGCCGGATCGGGCCCGGTGGTAAGGCTCTGCACATACATATCGAAATCGCGCTTGATATAGACGGCCTCACTAGACGAAGCGTCATCGATCGCCCGAACCTGCGCGTCGATGCCGACTGCCTTGAGCTGCTCGGCAATGATCTGCGCCGTCTTTACATTTGCCTCGATGGTGCGAGTGACAACGATTCCGGCCTTGAAGCGTATGCCATTGCTGTCCCTGGCAATGCCCGCCTCGTCGAGAAGCTTGTTGGCCGTCTCGGGATCATAGGGATATTGGCGGGTCTCGGGATTGTAGGCCCACCCGATCTGACTGGAGATCGGACCCGTCGCCACCTTGCTGAGGCCGAAATTTGCCTTGTCGATGATGAACTGGCGGTCGATGGCATGAGTGATCGCCTGACGGACCCGCACGTCGTTATATGGCGCCCTGTCGAGATTCATCATGAGCTCGACGATCGAGCCCCAGGCGTTGTGCCCTTCGCCAACCACCGTGATATTCGGATTTTCCCGCAGCGTCGCTACCATGGAGGGCGGCAGATCGAAGTAAGCCAGATAATCGACTTCGCCCGCTTCCAGAGCCCGCACACGCGATGACGCTTCCGGAATGAAGCGCGACACGATGCGGTCGACATAGGGGCGATCCTTGCGGAAATAGTCCTCGTTGCGGACGAGCACCACTTCGCGACCGCGTGACCATTCGGAGAACCTGAACGGCCCCGTACCGACCGGCGCGGTGTTGGCCGGATTCGTCATGACGTCGGTGCCGTCATAAAGATGTTTCGGCTGAATGTAGCTTTGGCTCGCGATGAAGGTCAGAAAAACGTCGTTGGGTGACTTCAGCTTGAAGATGACAGTTGCCGGATCCGGCGTCTCGATGGTTTCCACATATTGGCCGAGCGCCTTGCCGATATTGTGGAATTCAAAAAGCACTTTTTCGAAGGTGAACTTGACGTCTTCGGCACTGAAGGGTTTTCCGTCGTGCCATTTCACGCCTTCCTCAAGCGTAAAGGTATAGAGCAGGCCGTCTTCTGAGACTGCCCAAGATTTCGCCAGGTCGGGTGCTGGCGTGAAGTCGGTTTTCAGGCCAATGAGCTTGCTGAGCACCGGGTTCGAGATGAGCTTCGTAGCGGCATCGGTCGTGATATTCAGATTGAGGTGCCGCGGCTCGCTGCCTGACCCGACGAGGAATGTCCCGCCGTATCGCGGCCCGTCAGCGGCCAAGGCCAAGCCCGGTATCGACAAGAAAGGCGTAGCGGACAGGGCTGCAAGGCCTTGCAGAACAGCCCGGCGGGATAGGCAGGCTGCAGCGGCATCGAATTCGTCGCGCTTTCTCATGATTACTCCTCAGTGTTCCCCAGTTTTAATTGTTCACGAGATCGAGGCGTTTCGGCGATCCGAAGATCGCCGGGAGCCTTTCAGCGTCTTATCACGCAGAGTTTCTGATTCTGTTCGCAGGATGCTCCGGACGAGCGAGCCCCAGATTCTCGCGCAGCGTCTTGCCTTCGTAATCTGAGCGGAAGAGGCCACGGCGTTGCAATACCGGCACAACCTGATCCAGGAACTCGTAGAGGCCGTCCGGGAAAAAAGGAGCCATGATGTTGAAGCCGTCGCAGGCGCCGGCGTTGAACCAGTCCTCCATCGTGTCAGCGATGCTTTCCGGAGTACCACAGAGCTGCAGATGACCAGCCGCTCCGGTGACCCGCATGTAGAGCTGGCGAATGGAAAGATCTTCCTCCCGTGCCATGCGCAGAAGCGGATCACGATGGCTTTTAACGCCATCGAGCACCGGAAGATTGTCTGGGAGGGGACCGTCGAGCGGGTATCCGGAAAGGTCCCCGAATGTGCGGGCCAGCATGGCAAGGCCGACTTTCGCATGGATCAGGTTCTGGATGCGTTCGTATTTTTCCCGGGCCTCCTCCATCGTGCGCCCAATGACGGGCATGATGCCGGGCATTAGCAGGGCAGCGTCAGGCGAGCGGCCATATTTCGGGAAGCGGCCCTTGACGCTTTGGTAGAACGCCGCCGCATCTTCCCGCCTCTGCTTAGCGGTGTAGATCAGGTCCGCCGTGCGGGCGGCAAGCTCCTGCCCGGGCTCCGAAGATCCGGCCTGCGCGATCACCGGGTATCCCTGGATTGGACGGGCGATGTTCAAAGGTCCGCGAACCGAGAAATCCTCCCCCACGTGGTTGAGGACATGCATCTTCGCAGGATCGAAATAGCGACCGCTCGCCTTATCGCGGCAGAAGGCATCATCCTCCCAGCTATCCCAGAGCCCGCGCACCACATCCACAAATTCCTCCGCACGTCCGTAGCGGATGGAGTGTTCAAGGTGCTTCTCACGGCTGAAATTCTTCGCCTCCGCCTCGCTCCAGGATGTGACGACGTTCCAGCCCACACGACCGCCGCTGATATGATCGAGCGAGGCAAACTTGCGCGCGACGTGATACGGCTCGTTATAGGTCGTGGAGGCAGTTGCGATATAGCCGATGCGTTCGGTCACGGCTGAAAGGCCGGCAATGAGGGTCAGCGGCTCAAACTGATCGATGCGACCGCTATAGCTCAACGCGTCGTCATCGCTCGCCGCAGTGCGCACCGCGATACCATCGGCAAGAAAGATGAAATGGATCTTTGCCGCCTCGGCTGCCTGAGCCATTTCCTTCCACAATGCAAAATCAAGCGCTGCATCGGCGCGGGCCTCCGGCAGTCTCCAGCCTGCCGGATGTGTTCCGTTCGACACCAGGCTGAGCCCTAACTTCAATTGCCGATTGCTCATCTGCTTAAAACCCTCTCTTGGAATCGCCAGCGCCGGTCCCGCGACGCACTCTCGGCGGCGACGCCGATCTCGCCTCAGCGCCCAGTGCATAATGTATATTGTGCACGAGGTGAACTAAAAAGGATTTTCGCCGGATGTCAAGCGGCTCATGATGGCAGCCTCCACAACGCCAAATTTCAAACGGCAAAAGGCATATTAATCAGCACGTTCACAAGCTTCAGATATCTGCCGGCCGAATTGGAACTTGTGAATGGATGCAGGTTGTGCTCGGATAAAATACGTTATACAATCTTGGAGACGAGCCGGCCTGAAGCCGGACGGGAACAAGGAAACGTGAGGGGAATATCCGTGTCCACAGACATCGTGAACTCGGCTCCACCAGCCGAGGAAAAGGGGAAGCTGGCGGACAGACTGCGTACAATTCGGTTCATCGGGCTAAAAATCCTGAGCGCCATTCCGATGCTTATCGGCGTCATCACCGTCAATTTTATTCTCGTGCATATCGCACCCGGGGATCCTATCACCATTCTAGTGGGCGAAACGGCACCAACAGAAGAGCAGGTCCAAGCTCTTTATGCCAAGCTTGGCCTCGATAAGCCGCTCTACGTTCAATACTGGGAGTATCTGTTTTCCGTCTTCAGGGGTGATCTCGGCTACTCCTATGTCATGCAGGCGGATGTGGTAGACCTGATCGCAGCCCGCATCCCGGCCACCGCCATGCTCATGCTGACCTCGCTGATTATTTTCACGGTGGTCGGCGTGGGGCTTGCGGTTCTGGTAGCGCGCAGGCCTCGCTCGATCTTCGACAGTATTGGCTCTTTCCTCGCCGTAATCGGCTATTCGGTCCCAGCATTCTGGCTGGCCCAGATCGCGCTCGTCGTTTTCGCGCTGAACCTTCGCTGGTTTCCGACGAGCGGCATGACCAGCAGTCGCCATGCTTATGAAGGATTGGCCTATGTAGGTGATGTGCTGCTTCACCTTTTCCTACCCGCCTGCGTTCTCGGAATGCGCTATTTGGCGATCAACTTTCGTTATGCACGCGCCTCCATGCGCGATGCGCTTTCACAGGATTACATCACGACCGCGCGTGCGAAAGGGTTGAGCGAGGGCCGGATTCTTCTCCACGCATTCCGCAACGGCGTCCTTCCGATCATCACCGTGTTCGGCCTTAACGTCACGGATATCCTGGCCGGCGCCGTCCTGACCGAGATCGTCTTCGGATGGCCAGGTCTCGGCCGCCTCATGTACGACGCCATGTATTCGCGTGATTACCCGCTGCTGATGGGCATGTTCGTCTTCGTATCGATCGGCATCATCATCACCAATCTAGTCATCGACATCGTCTATAGCATCTTCGATCCGCGTGTGGGGCTTAAGTAGGATGAGCGTCAAGAATACCGACACCGTTACTGGCCTTGGGAAAACTCCCTTTTCCGCCCTCTCATCAGGCTTGGCTTCCCTACGGCTCGATGGCCCTTCGTTAATGGCGCTTCTCACGCTCGTGGCGATCGCCGTTTTTGCCCTGGTCGTACCTCCCTTTCTTGGGGACGTGAACTCGATGGGCGCGGATTCCTTCGCCCCGCCGAGCCTTAGCCATCTGATGGGGACGGACGATTTGGGACGGGATGTCTTCAGCCGCTTTGCCCACGGCGCGCGCATGTCGCTTTCGGTTGGCGTGCTGGCGGCTCTGACCGCCTGCATCATTGGTATCGTGCTGGGAGCGATCGCCGGCTATATGAAAGGAGCGGTCGACGTGGTGCTTATGCGCATCGCCGAGCTGTTCCAAGTCATTCCGCGCTTCTTCCTCGCGCTCCTCGTGATCGCGTTGTTCGGCGCCAATGTGGTGTTCATCATCCTCACCATCGGCCTCCTCGGCTGGCCAGAAGTGGCACGCATCACGCGCGGGGAGTTCCTCAGCCTGCGAGAGCGCGAATATGTCTTGGCGGCACGGGCTGGCGGGCAATCGACACGGGCGATCATCTTTTCCGAGATCCTGCCGAACGCCATGCCACCCCTGATCGTGGCCATGACGATGCAGGTATCCTCAGCAATCCTGCTGGAGGCGGGCCTGAGCTTCCTCGGCCTGGGGGATGCCTCAAACCCGAGTTGGGGACTGATGCTGAATGAAGCACAGCAGTTTCTGACAACAGCGTGGTGGATGGCCGTTTTTCCAGGCCTCGGCATCCTGGTCACCGTCGCCGCATTGAATGTCTTTGGCGACCATTTGACGGATGTTCTCAATCCGCGACTGCGAGGAGCTGGGGGCTAGAACCGGCGTGCAGCTAATCCGCCCCGTGGAGAGATAGTATACAATATTAAAGATTCGTTATGCGGAGATGCTCCGCTGCGAGCGAACTTTGGATGTGTAGAATGCGGAAATTGAAAGTAGGAATTATCGGCGGCGGCATCGGTGGGGTTGCCTTGGCCGCCGCACTGCGCGCTCATGGCTTAGAGGCGCATGTTTTCGAACGTGCGCCCGCCTTCGGCGAGGTGGGTGCAGGCATTCAGATGACGCCGAATGCGGTGAAGATTCTGAGGGCACTCGGGATATTCGATGCTCTCGAAAGGGTGAGCTTCCTGCCGCAGAACATCATCGGCCGCGACTGGAGAACGGCTCGCGAGATGTGGCGCACGCCGCTGGCTCGTGACTGTCCGCGCCTTTATGGCGCGCCGTTCTTCCATGTTCACCGGGCCGATCTGCACCGGATCCTTCTAGAAAAGGTCGATCTTTCGAAAACGCAGCTTGGCATCCAGTGTACCGGCGCCAGGCAGGAGCGCAACACAGCCATCGCTTCCTTCGCCGATGGAAACGAGTTCGAGGCAGATGTGATTGTCGGGGCGGACGGCATTCACTCCACCATCCGGAAATCGCTTTTCGGCGATGAGCCGCCCCGTTTCACCGGCAATATGTGCTGGCGTGCGGTCGTTCCGTTCGACACCCCGCCCTTCGACTTCGTCAGTCCGGACAGCTCCTTCTGGCTTGGCCCCAAGGGGCATGTGGTTACCTACTATGTCTCCGCCGGCAAAGCGGTGAACATTGTCGCTGTTATGGAGAGCAAGGACTGGGTTGCCGAATCCTGGAACGTTCCATCCACTCGCGAAGAGCTTCTCACGGCGTTCCGCGGCTGGCATGAAAATCTCCAGAAACTTTTCTCGCGCACGGATGAGGTCTTCAAATGGGGTCTGTTCGACCGCGACCCAATGCCAGCTTGGACCGTCGGGCACGTGACGCTTCTGGGCGATGCGGCTCATCCGATGCTGCCGTTCCTTTCGCAGGGAGCAGCCATGGCCATTGAAGACGGCTTTGTGCTTGCCGGATCACTTGCAGACACGGCATCTCCTGCCGAAGCACTACGTCGCTACGAAGCGCTGCGCCGGCCGCGCACCACCCGGGTACAGCTTGAGTCCCGTGAGCGCGGGCGGACCTATCACCTGACCTCCCGTTTTGCTCGCCTTAAACGGGATCTCGGCTATCGGTGGCGCAACCTGGTCAATCCGCAGTCGAGCGGTCTCGGTGCCAACTGGGTCTACGAATACGACGCCGAGAAGCAGCTGCGTACGGAAGCGGTTGGCCAGCCAGCCTAGTTGCACGCCACTCGGATATTATCGTTGAAGAACGGCGAACCGGAAGAACCCGCTCAGGAACCGTCCGTTGTTGTCCTGTTTCTCGGAGTCGCTGTTCCGCTGCTCCTTGGGATGATGGACCAGACGATCGTCTCGACCGCGCTATACGACATATCGCGCTCGTTCGCTTCGTTCGAACTGGTCAGTTGGGTGGTGATCGCCTATCTGGCGGCAAACGCGATTTCGGCACCGCTCTATGGCAGGCTAGGCGATGCAATCGGCCGCCGCAGGATGATGTGCATCTCGTTAGCGATCTCCATGGCAGGGAGCGCCGGCTGCGTGCTTGCGCCAAGCTTCGCGTGGCTTGTTATCGCGCGGGCAGTCCAGGGACTCGGCGGCGGCGGGTTGATCGCGCTTGCTCAGGCGCTCGTCAGTCAGGCTTTTGAGCCGCGACTGCGCGCGCGCTTCCAAGGATATCTGGCGACGGTCGGCATGAGCGCCAGCACGATGGGGCCGGTGCTCGGCGGCATTCTTACGGAAGCATTCGGCTGGCGCGCGATCTTCGCGCTCAATCTGCCGCTCGGGCTACTGGGGCTGATTCTCGTATTGCGGCTTCCACCCAGGAAGCGTCCCCGCGACGAGCTACGTATCAACGGCCTGAGCGTGGCGCTTCTTGCCGCTTCGATGCTCCTCCTTCTTGCGTTGACCGCCCCGGGGATCGGAGCGCTCCAGACACGCTGGACCGCCGGCACCCTTCTTGTCGGCGCCGGCATCGCAACTCTTCTGTTTTTTCGGCATGAAGGCCGGACCAAGTACCCGTTGTTTCCAATCGTGTTCCTCCGGAACAAGTCGATCCGGATGAGCTGCGCGCTCGCTCTGTTTCACGGGGCGCTCTACGTTTCTCTCTTTACCTTCATTCCTGTCTATTTCGGTGCGGCCCGCGAATTCTCCGCGGCTGAATCCGGGCTTCTGCTTCTGCCGGTAACCCTCGGCGTCGGAATGGGGTCGCTTTTGACAGGCTATCTGGTCAGCCGTACCGGCCAAATGAATCTGTTTCCCGCCGCGGGTCTTGCGATCGCATCGATGATCCTGATCGTCATCGGCCTTTTTACCGCCCAATTTTCTGTCGCGGCTCTTGCGGGCCTTTTTTCTCTCGTAGCGCTGGCGCTTGGCACGGTAATGGGCGTGGTGCAGCTCATCGTACAGATCGAGACCGGCGATGGTATGCTCGGCATTGCTTCCGCAAGTGTCCTTCTGGCCCGCTCGCTCGGAGCTTCCATCGGAGCTGCTGCCAGCGGATTGGTGATCGGGTCCTCTGCGGCAATAGACGCCGGCTTCTCATGGCTTTTTCTACTCGATGCGTGCTTTGCCCTTTGCGGAATGCTCTTGGCTTGGCTCATCCCGCATGGCAGGATCGGGAAGACTGAGCTAGGTCACTCGTAAAATCGAGCCACCGGCGGCAGGCCTTACGATTTGTGCGGCGCCCAACCAGTCCACCCGAATCGCACCACCATGTTCTCCCTGGCAGCGGCAGGCAACTCTGACTACCAAAAGGACGGTTTACAGCTCCACCAGCCATCGATAAACATCGCGCGCGTCAACAACATCCGCATATTTCTGCTGCATATCATAGAGGTTGGCTAGGTGGGGCGCCTCTGCCCGGTCGGCACAGCAATCCGCAGGCACAAGCACATTGAAGCCTGACTGCACCGCATCCACGACCGTCGCGCGTACGCAACCAGACGTCGTCGCCCCGGTCACGACCAACGTATCCACGCCGGCGCCCGTCAGCAACGCGTTAAGCGTGGTGCCAAAAAATGCCGACGCGCCCTTCTTTACGATGATCGGATCGCTGGCTTGAATGCCTGTGGCGGCGTCAATCTCCACCAGGCGGCTGCCCTTCAGCAGCGCCCGCATGCCGGCTGCCTTTTTTAGCCACGACAGCATCTCAACCTCGCCCGGCTGATAGGAAATCGTCGTGTAGATCACGGGAAAACGCCTGGCTCGCGCCGCATCGGTCAGCTGGCGGGTGGCCGCGATTTGCGCCGACATATCAGCGGCGGTGGGATATTGCGGATCGGTAAACCCGTAGGAAAAGTCGACCACCACGACCGCTGGGCGCCTTCCGCGCGGTACCGACTGACCAAATCCCGCCTTAGCGTAGACCGCTTCCTGGGACATCTAGCTTCCTCACTCCAGAAGTTCCCTCACGCCGGAGATCCGGCGCGCAGGAAAGATTGGGTCAACGCGTTACGCGCGCGCCATCTGCATTTCCTTCACGACGATGTCTCCATCGATCACGATGGGTTCGTCATCGAGGAAGAGCGAACAATTCCGCATGGGGATGTCGAGATGGCAGGGTGTGTCGTTCGGGCCTCCCAACTCGTTATTGGGGCCGGTCGAGAACATGACGTTCCCGTAAAAGCTCCGCGGCTCCATGCCCATTCCGCCAGGAAACTCCCCAGGTACCATGCCGTGCCATTTTGCATTCGGGTTCATGCCCCAGCCGACATGGCTCATGCCCTTGCCGCGCTCGTCATTGAATCCGGCCATGTAGGATTTGACGAGTTCGGCATCGAGCCCGCCACGGATGTCCTGGATCCAACCCTTCTCAACGGTATAGATGATCGGCTCACGCACATACATATTCTGCGGCAGGAGAATGTCACCGGGTGCGACGACGATCTGCCCGTCAACGCCATCATCGTCCCCGCCCGTGAAGACGAAGCCAGACGGCCAGTGATCCCAGCGACCAGGCTCATCCGTGCAGGCGTATTCGGTGACGGTAGGATACTTGTTGAGCTTGTAGGTCACGTCCGTACCATGCGGGGAGGTGATCCGCATGACATTGGCTTCGGCTAAGTATTTGCCACCAATCTCAACTTTCTCGCGCAGCTCCTTCGAAGGGAGCATGCGTGCCAAGAGTTCCGGCGGCTCCACCGCGGTCAGAATGCGGGTGCCCGCATTCTGAATGGCGAATTGCTCGGGCGAGAACAGCAGGAACACGCAATCGATCAGCATGTCACAATTCTTCAGGGCCTCGACCGCGTCCGGTAGTGCTGCCAGCCCGGTCACGCCGACATTCCAGCCGCCGGTCGGCAGTGGAGCTGGGAGGCGCATGTGATACATTCTCGCGCCGAGCCGCTGGCCCGCAGCCATAAAGGCGTCGGCATAGTTGAGCCGCTCATTGCCCTGAGTCAGGACAACGAGCCGCTCGCCCTCATGTACACCCGACATCTTGAGTTGGTGAAGACAGATTTCCGTAAATGACGCTTGATCCATTTCCGTTCACCCTCGCTTTTGTGGTTTGTGCTCCGTTTCAGGCAATGGCGGGATTGAAATCCACGACCGCCTTTAGGAAGCCGTCTAAGTCGTCCCAGGGGATCATATGCCCCGCACCCCTGACCGTTCTCACCTCGATGCCAGGCGCGAGCGCCCGGATTTCCGCTATGTCCTCAGCCTGGATAACCGGCGCGCCGCCGGCCACAACGAGACGCATTGGCAATGCCAGATGCGGCAAATCGGCGTGAATATCGTCGGTGTGGAACCCACTATAAGCGGTCTCGATCGCGTCGAGTTGGCAAGTGTGCAGCCACTCCGCGCGCAATTGCAGTTGCTCGTCGGTCCAGGTAGGGCAGAATCCGCGCATATCCTCGGCAGAGCAGCCCATCAGGGCCATTCGGATCGAGTCCTCATACCAGTCCCAAGCCGAGGGATAGGGTCGCCGTCCAGGCCCGCTGACCGGCGGGTCGACAAGAATCAAGCCGGCGAAGGACTGTGGATTTTTTCGCGCCGCGCGGATCGCGGCGCGTGCGCCCATGGAGTGGCCGAGCAGTATTGGTTTTTCGAGCTCCGCAGCTCCAGCCACAGCGATCGCGTCGTCAGCCATGGCATCCAGGGAATAGTCCAGATCACCTGCTTGGCTGAGCCCTCTGCCCCGCACGTCCAGAACGTGCACGTCGAAGCGTTCCGCCAGCCGTTCGGCGACGAAGCCCCAGGTGATCGCGGGCGAGGTAATCCCCGGAACGAGCAGCATCTGCGGCCCCGGTCCGGCATGATGGATTAGATGCTGGCGAATGCCATTGGCGTGAACATTATATCCCCTGCCCAAGACTGCCTCCCTCAGTATGCGCCAGAAAGCAGCGTGCCGCCCCCTGGCACGCGCGTGGGCAGGTCAAGGGCCTTCAGCATCGACCAAGTGGTGGCAATCGCCGCGCTTAACACCGGCTTTCCGGTCATCGCCTCGGCCATGGGAACAGCGGCAAGCGAAGGCATCTGCACGCAGGCCGAAAGGACCACCGCATCGACATCTTCTGTGGGCATTCCCTTGAGGATGCCGGGCAGGTTCATCGGGTCGTGCGCCGCGACGGCAAGGTTGTCCTGGATCTCCAGCGCACGCCAGGCGCTGACCTCGATGCCCTCATTGCGGATATAATCCACCACCATCTCAGTCAGCGGCTTCATGTATGGCGCGACCACGGCAATTTTCTTCGCGCCGATCGCCTTGATGCCCTCGACCAGCGCGCCGGCGGATGTCACCACCGGGGCGGCGGCGCCGTTATCGACAGTTACTTTGTGCAGCCGTTCCTGCGAAGCCCGGTGATAGCCGTGTCCCATAGACATAATCGCGACTAGGCAGGCATAGCCCATAACGTCCACCTTAGCGTCGCTGAGCTCGAGTGCGCACCGGTCGCTATCGCCATCCATGGCCGACAGCTCCTCCTTGGTGACATGCTTCATGCGCATGCGCGAAGAGTGGAAGGTGAACCGTTCAGGCGCCACGGCTTCACGCGATCGCAGCAAAGCGGGGATTTCCGTTTCCATCGTCACGTTGGAACTGGGCACGATCTGCCCGATCCGGAATTGTTTCATACTCTCCTCCTGACGCCAGGCCACCGCATTAATTATTCATGCGTATAATTATATCGGAAAATGTCAAGGCGCAAAAAATTGCGCGCGGCTTCTTCAGTGATTACGCGTTAGCTTACCGGAGTACGCAGGCCCGCTGACAAAAACCGGACAAGATGGTCGAGCAATTCTTCCTTGCCGATCTCCGCGAGACGCCCCTCTGTCAAATCGCTGAGCCGCGCAAGGTCGTTCAGCATGAAAAGATAGGCGCCGACGAGAAACGCCCATCGCGTGCTTATGACTTCCTTTGGAATTTCCGGGAGGATGGAGCCAAGCGCAGCGATATATCGCTTAACGGAGGCATCATATACCTCGCGCCGGAGACGCAAGGCGTGTTCTTCGGGCTCGGCATGCAGCCGCGCCTGCATTCGCACGAAGGCAGCCCCGCTTTCACCGGAATATTTCATGTCCCACTGGGGTTTGAGATATGCGTGGACAATCTCTTCCACCGTGGGCGGCTCGGGCCTATCCAGGAGCCGATCGAGGTTCACATGGCGATGCCCCGAAAGGATCCCGCCGCGCCGACGGAAGACTTCGTCGAAAAGATCCGACTTCGAGCCAAAATAGTACCGGATCAACGCTTGGTTCACGCCCGCGCGCGCTGCAACATCGCGCACCGTCGTGCCTTCGTATCCGTTCTCCGCAAAGGCAATCTCTGCATGATTGAGGATCGTCTCCTTCAGCGAGGTATCCTCTTTGGGGCGCCCTGGCCTACGGTGCCTCGCGATCGCTGTTTCGTTCACCCGATGGCTCCTCGACATTGAGAAGCTTTGCCTAACGCTGCGAGAACCTGATTGCAATGGAGGCTAGTTTATTATGCAAAATGCATAACTGTATGCATTCGTTTGAAGTCGGGGTGTGTCGAACACAGGCCGTCAAGCGATCGAAATGACGACCTTGGAATACGCAAGCGCTTCCGCGTTGAAGCAGCCTTTCATGCTGGCATCCGGAGCGCATCAAAAATTGCGGGGATTTGCTCTCTCACGCTCCTTCATAATCGACAGCTGCCAAACCCGCTTTGCGCTGAGGCTCTGCCGCACATCACCGATAGACAACATAGTGCTTGCGTGTGACCTCGTTCGTTTCCCAGACACCCTTGAAGCCCGGGCGGACGATGAAACTATCACCCGGCCTGTATGTGACGGGCTTGCCGCCCTCCTCAGTGATTGTGAGGGCGCCGGAAACGATGGTGCAGAACTCCCACTTGCCTTCATAGTCCACCCGCCACTTCCCCGGGGTGGCTTCCCAGACGCCGGAGACGAGCTTGCCGTCCACGGCGCGCTCCAGGTTCCAGATGGTGAAGCGCGGATCGCCGGCGAGAGTGCGTTCGCCCGGCACATCCTCGCGCGGCGTGACCCCGTCGAGGGAAAAGGGCAAAAGCAGATGGGACATGATGAACCCTTTTGGTGGAAGGTGGGAGCGTGGCGGGTCAATCGTCCGCCACGAAGACTTCCTCGCGCTTTCTGCGCACGGTCGGCAGCACGAGCACGAGGAGAACGATGAAGGCGAGCACCAGGAGCGCGGCGCTGATCGGGCGCTCAAAAAAGATCATCGGATCGCCCCGCGAGAGGATCATCGAACGCCTGAGATGCTCTTCGAGCAGCGGCCCGAGGACGAAGCCGAGGAGAAGCGGCGCCGGCTCGCATTCAAGCTTCACGAGGATATAGCCGAGTACGGCGAAGCCGATGACGAGCAGGAGGTCGAATGTGCTGTTGTTCACCGTATAGGTGCCGATGACTGAAAACGCGATGATGGCCGGGAACAGAATGGCATAGGGAATGCTGAGCAGCCGCACCCACAGGCCGACGAGCGGAAGGTTCAGGATCACGAGCATCGCGTTTCCGACCCACATGGAGACGATGATGCCCCAGAAGAGTTCGGGATAGTCCGTCATCACCTTCGGTCCCGGCACGATGCCCTGGATGACCATCGCGCCGATCATAAGCGCCATCACGGCGTTGGATGGAATGCCGAGGGTAAGCATGGGAATGAAGGAGGTCTGAGCACCGGCATTGTTGGCCGATTCGGGAGCTGCCACGCCCTCGATCGCGCCGTTGCCGAAACGGCTCGGGTCCTTCGAGAGCTTCTTTTCCATCGTGTAGGATGCGAAAGAGGAGAGCAGCGCGCCTCCACCGGGAAGAACGCCGAGGAGGGAGCCGATCGCGGTGCCGCGCAATATCGGGGCAGCCGAGGCCCGCAGCTCCGCCCGCGTCGGCAGCAGCTTGCCGACTTTTGCGACTTTGGCCTCACCCTCGTTGCCTTTTCGCTCGAGATTGCGGAAGACCTCCGCAATGCCGAAGATTCCGACGGCGATTGCCACGATATTGATGCCGTCGGCGAGCTCGATAATGCCCCAGTTGAAGCGGGGCTCGCCTGTGTAAAGATCGGTGCCGACCAGGCCGAGGCCCAGACCCATGAAGATCATCGCAAGCGCCTTCAGCACTGTCCGTGTGCGAGCGCGATAGAGGAAATCAGGCCGAGCACGATCAGCGAAAAATATTCGGCCGGGCTGAATTGCTGCGCGATCAGGATGAGGAGCGGCCCGAAGAGCGCAACGAGCAGCGTAGCAACACTGCCGGCGAAGAAGGAGCCGATTGCCGCGATGGCGAGGGCCGGGCCCGCCCTGCCCTGCTGCGCCATGCGGTAGCCGTCGATGGCCGTCACTGCCGCCGATGCCTCGCCTGGCAAATTGACGAGAATGGCTGTGGTCGAGCCGCCATACTGTGCGCCGTAATAAATGCCGGCAAGCATGATGAGCGCGGAAGACGGCTCGATGGAAAAGGTCAGCGGCAAGAGCATCGCGATCGTCGCCGTCGGACCCAAGCCCGGCAGAACCCCGACCAGGGTGCCAAGCAGGGCGCCCAGGAAGCAGTAAAAGATATTGACGGGCGTGAACGCGACCTCGACGCCGAGCAGGAGATGCGAAAAGATATCCATGAAATGCCCCTCAGACGCCGAGAAGAGAACCAAAGAGCGGAATCGGCAAGCTCAGGCCGTAGATGAAGACGAGCGTGCAGAACGCAGTAAGCGCAAGCGAGATCAGGAGCGCACCCTGCAGAGATGTCTCGCGGCGTGCCTTGGCGGCGATAAAGACGAGGAGCGCCGTGGCCGGAACGAAGCCCAACGGGCGAAGGCCGTAGGTAAAGATCAGGATAGCGACGGAAAGGAGCACGATCGCGCGCCATGGCAGGGCGCGGAAATCGAAGGTGGTGCGCTCGCGGCCGCTGAACATCACCGCCACGCCCAGCAGAACAAGGCCGCCGCCGATCATGATCGGGAAATAGCCGGGGCCCATCCGCAATGCGGTGCCGATCTCAAGCGTCTCCCAGGCATCGATAAACAGAAACGCGCCGAACAGGCAGAATATCAGCCCGGAATAGAGGCTTTTCTTATCGGATATCATGGTCGTCCCTCAACGCTGCCGTCACGATCCCGTCCATGGTTTCCTCCTCAAAGCTCTCCCTCGCTGCCGGAGGGCCGCTCTTCCGTCATCCGCTTATAGCGGGAGCGTAGGAGCGGCCGTATCAAGCGGCGATGCGTCATGGCGCGACGTAGGACGTCTTCACCGAGGTGTAGAATTCGACCGCATAGCGTCCCTGCTCGCGCGAGCCGTAGCTCGACGCCTTACGGCCGCCGAACGGCACGAAATAGTCGACACCCGCGGTCGGCAGGTTGACCATCACCATTCCTGCTTCGCTGTTGCGCCGGAAATCGGCGGCTTTCGAAAGCGACGTGGTGCAGATACCGCTGCTCAGGCCGAAGGGCGTGTCATTGGCGATATGCAGCGCTTCCTCATAGTCACGCGCGCGGATCACCGTGGCCACGGGCCCGAAAATCTCCTCGCGGCAAATCTGCATCTGGTTGTCCGCTTCGGTGAAAAGCGCTGGCGCAAGATAAAAGCCCTGCTTCTCCCGATTGAGGCGCTCGCCGCCGTGAAGCAGCTTCGCACCTTCCTTGCGGCCAATCTCGATATATCGCAGATCCTGGTCGAGCTGGCGCTGGTCCACCACGGGACCGATCGTGGTACCGGGCTTGCGTGCATCATCCACCACCTGATCGCGCAGCATTTCGGCAAGCCGGCTGACAAATCGATCGTGGATGCCCTCTTCAACGATGAGGCGGGAAGATGCGGTGCAGCGCTGACCGGTGCTGAAGAAGGCGCCGTCGAGGGCGACGCGCGCGGCCACGTCCAGATCCGCATCGTTGAGGACGACGAGTGGGTTCTTGCCGCCCATTTCCATCTGCACCTTGCCGCCGCGTGCGGCCACCGTCTGCAGGATATGCTGGCCAGTCGAGACAGAGCCGGTGAAGCTCACAGCATCGACCTTGGGGCTCTTGATGATCTCCTCGCCCACCACGGAGCCCCGGCCCATGACGAGGTTGAAGACCCCTTCGGGAATGCCTGCACGTTTGATGATCTCTGCCAGCGCCCAGGCCGAGCCCGGCACGAGGTCGGCAGGCTTGAAAACGACTGTGTTCCCGTAAGCAAGTGCCGGCGCGATCTTCCAGGCGGGTATCGCGATCGGGAAATTCCACGGGGTGATGAGACCCACCACGCCGACGGGCTCTCGCGTGATCTCGATTTGGACGCCCGGCCGTGCGGAGTCCAGCTTCTCGCCGGGAATGCGCACCGCTTCGCCCGCGAAGAAACGGAAGATCTGGCTTGCACGCATCACCTCGCCGGTAGCTTCGGCCAGCGTCTTTCCTTCCTCGCGGGCAAGAAGGTCTGCAAGCTCTTCCTTGCGCGCGGCGATCTCCAGCCCCACCTTCTCCAGAATCTCGGCCCGGAACTGCGGCGTCGTACGCGCCCAGGCGTGCAGAGCAGTCTCCGCCGCATCTATGGCATCGCCCACCTGGCCGGCCGAGGCACGGGAATAGAGGCCGATCACATCGCCTGTGTCGGATGGATTGATGTTCTCGCTGCCATCGCCTTCGACCCATGCGCCGGCAATCAGATTGGCAAAGGGCATTTCGGCCTCCGTCGTTACTCTTTGTGAAAATGGGTTTCGGCCGGCGGGGTGCCGGGAAGGCCGAGCTCGCTCCAGCGGCTCACCACGCGCTCATAGACCGACTTGCGCAAATAGGCGCGCTTGGCCATGGTGGCGCGGAAGCGGTGCGGCTCGCAGGCATCGATCAAGGCCTTCGAGCCGTAGGGGCGAACATCGGGCGCAAGGCTGGGATCCGTGCGATAGGACCAGGTCTTGCGCAGTATATCGATGTCGTCGCTCGGATTGCTCCGGACACTCATCGCCCACATGACCTGGTTGATGTCGGTCGGATCGACGTCGTCATCCACGGCGATGATCCAGCGGATGCAATAGGCTGCGGCGGGGCTTTGCGCTGCAAGCGCCAGCACCTGCGCTACATGCCCCGGATAGAGCTGCTTCAGCGAAACCACCATGAGGCCCGCGGCGGAAGCCGAGGCCGGATAGACGTAGACGCCGGTCACTCCGGGAACGCCCATGCTTTCCAGATTGTCCCAGACACGCGCCGACCGCATGATGGCGTGGTATTCGCCAATCTCGCAGGAGGGATAGGTGGCCATCAGCGCCGCTGTCATGATGGGCGAGCGGCGATGGTGGATGCGATCGACGGTGATCACCGGCCGGCGCTCGGTCTTGCCGCTGTAATAGCCGTGGAACTCGCCAAGCGGTCCCTCCTGCTCCAGCTCTCCTTGATGGATATGGCCTTCGATCACGAATTCCGCGCGCGCGGGGATCGGCATGTCCACGAGATCGGCGGCGGTCATCTCCACAGGCGCGCCCATCAGCCCGCCGGCGACGTCGAGCTCGGACTCGTCATGGCCGAAGACCTGCGTGGCGGCGATGAAGAGCGCCGGATCGATGCCGTATGCCACGACCACTGGGCAGGGTTTTCCACGCGCCCACCAAGCTTCGCAATTCTGGGCGCCATGCCGGCCCGGCACCATGTTGATGCCGAGCTTGCGCGGCCCGTGCAGCATCTGGCGATAGACGCCGACATTGATGACGCCCGTATCCGGATTGCGGATGAGCGTGACGTTTCCCGTACCGGTGTAGGGACCGCCATCCCCCGGCCAGAAGGTGGGCGAGGGATAGCGGGTCATGTCGATCTCGTCGCCCGAAAGCACGATTTCGTTCACCGGCGCCTCATCGCGCGCGATCGTTGCGGGCGGCAGCCGCCGCTTCATGATCTTGCGGGTGGCAGCAACCAGATCGCGAACCGGCAGCTTGGGATCGAGCCCCACGGTGAGCGCGTAGCGCTCCTTGCTGGCGGCAAGCATGTTGATGAGCACCCGTGCATCGCTACGGTTGTTCGCGAGCGTTTCGAACAGCAGTGCGGGTGCGCCAACCTGGCGGGTCGAAAGGAGCGTGATCGCCGAAAGCTCCTCCTTTGGGTCGACTTCGGCCGAAATCCTGCGCAGTTCTCGCTGCCGTTCCACGAGGGCAAGCCAATCGCGGAGATCGCGCCAGCTCTCCCCAGTTCTTTCCTGCGCGGCGGGCAACCGATCATCCATGATTTGCTCGCTCCCATTGACCCCGGTGTGGATTGTGTTGATTGCGGCCGGGCATGTGCGTCCGGCTGCGTGGCGCTGCGGCCGCTACTGACGCAGACCCGCCGTGTCGATCACCTTCTTCCAGCGCTCACGCTCCTCGTCGTAGAAGGCTCGGAATTCGGTGGCCGTCTGCGACACGGGCTCGTAGCCGATCTTGCTCAGCTTCTCCCGCACCTCCGGCGATTGCGAGGTCTTCACGTAGGCTGCGTTGAGGCGGTCGATGATCTCCTGCGGCAGGTCCTTCGGACCGAAGATGCCGTTCCAGCTCGTCATGGAAAAACCCTCGACGCCGGCCTCGTCGAGGGTCGGCACGTCAGGCAATTGCGACATGCGATAATTGCTGGTGACGGCCAGCGCCTTGATGCTGCCGGCCTGGATCAATCCCATTGCAGGCGGCATGTTGGCGAACATCACCTGGACAACGCCGGCCGTCATGTCCTGAAGCGCCGCGGCGGCGCCCTTATACGGAACGAGCGTGAACTTGGTGCCCGTCGCCTGCATGAACATTTCGGCGGTCAGGCGATCCGAGGTCGCCGTACCGCTGGAAGCGACGTTGAGCTCGCCGGGACGCTCCTTCGCATAGGCGATCAGTTCCTCTACCGAATTGACCGGCAGATCCTTGTTGATCACCACCACATTGGCAAATTCCGCAGGCCTTGCGATGAAGGTCAAATCCTTCTGCACGTCTACGGGGAAATTGGATTTCATGAGCGGCGGAATGAGCTCACCGCCGAACCCGTCGGACAGGATGGTGTAGCCGTCCGGCTCCGACCGGACGACCTCCATAAGACCGATCGTGCCATCGCCGCCGAAGCGGTTCTCGACCACGATGGTCTGGCCAAGCTCCTTGCCGAGCGCTTCCGCGTAGATGCGCGACAGGAGATCGATCACTCCGCCGGCCGGATAGGCGACGACGATGCGAACAGGGCGGGACGGATAGTCCTCTGCCCGAACCGACGTGGCGGCCACGGAGAGCCCCAATGCCACCGCGGCGGCCACGAGAAGATCTGTAAATCTTGCCATGGAAAAAACCTCGAATGTAGCGGCTGCAGGGCATATCCATCGAACAGCCCCGCGCCCGCAGTTCGGGCGGATTCCGCCCAGCTCCTCCCCGCCTTCTACAGGCGGCCCCAACCGATCAGTTTTGCAGGCCGGCCGTATCGATGACCTGCTTCCACCGATCACGCTCCTTGGCGAAGAACGCCTGGAACTCCTTCGACCCCTCGCCCACCGGCTCGAATCCGACCTTGCGCAGCTGTTCCTGAGTTTCGGGCCGCTGGACAGCCTTGGCGATAGCGTCGCTCAGCTTGTTCTGGATGTCCTCGGGCAGGCCCTTCGGGGCGAAGATCGCGTTCCAGCTCGTCATCGTGAACCCCTCGACGCCCGCCTCTTCCATCGTGGGCACGTCCGGGAGTTGCGGTACGCGGTAAGGACTGGTGACCGCGAGCGGCTTAAGGCTCCCGCCCTGGATCAGGCCCAGCGCCGGCGGCATGTTGCCGAACATCACCTGGATCACGCCCGCCGCCAGATCATTGAGCGCTGCGGCACCGCCCTTATAGGGCACATGCGTGAGCTTCAGGCCCGTGTGCTGCATGAACATCTCCGTCGTGAGCCGGTCCGACGTCGCGCTGCCGCTGGAACCGAAATTCAGCTCGCCCGGACGCTCCTTCACATAATCCATGAACTCCTTGACGGAGTTGACCGGCAGGTCCTTGTTGACCACCAGCACATTGGCAAACTCGGTAGGCCGCGCCACAAGGGTGAGGCTTTCCTGAATGTCTACCGGGAAGTTGGACTTGATGAGCGGCGGAATGAGCTGACCGCCGAAGCCTCCCGCGAGAAGCGTGTACCCATCGGGCTCGGCCTTGACGACCTCGAGCAGACCGACGGTGCCGTCGCCGCCTGCCTTGTTCTCGACGATCACCGACTGGTTCAGCTCCTTACCCAGCGCTTCGGCGACAATGCGGGACGCGAGATCCGTGACCCCGCCCGCCGGGAAGGCCACGACGATGCGGATGGGTCTTGACGGATAATCGTCTGCCGCCTGGGCGGCAAAGGGAAGCGAGAGGGCCAAGGCCAATCCCGCGAGGAATTTCGAAAGCTTCATCGTTCCACTCCAGAGTTGGCCTGCTCGGGTTTGTTATTGGACTTCAGAAGAAGGTGGTCAGGTTTTTTGCGAGCAGGACGGATTGATCGAGATGGACTTCCCGGCGCGCGACTTTCCACGCGCCATCCACCTTGCGCACGCGATCGAAGCGCTTCCCGACAAGGAAGTCGGTCTCGACTTGTCCGCGATTGCGGTAGAGCATGAAATTGAGCCGGACCTGGACTTCCCGCGGATCGGAGAGGTCCGGCGATATCTCCGCCAGGCGAATATTGGTCAGAAGGTGCGTGGTGCGCGAGCGCGGCTCCTCAGCCCAGTGGAGGCCAGTCGCGATCTGCTGTACCCGCTGGGTCAGCGTCTCCTTGCCTTCGTCCACCCAGCAGGTGTCCTTGAACTCCTTCGTCCGCTCAAGCTCCGCCTGGTCATAGCGCACATTGCGCACGATCGGGACATAGACGCGGATGTCCTCGGTCAGGAGTTCAAGCCACTCCTTGAAGCGGCGTTCGTCGATGAGAGAAGCTTCCTCGAACAGGAACTGCTCGATCTCACGCTGAAGCAGCAGTTCCTGAAGCTTTGCATCCTGGCTCTCAAGCATCGCTGCGCGCCTCCCCATGGGCCCGGCTGGCGGCCATCAGGCCATCCCAATCGCGGCCTTCCATGAATTCGAGATAGCGCTTGTAGTAGGCGCGGGCGTTGCCTTCCGAATACTCGCCGTTGTTCCAGGCGCCGCGCAGCTCCGGCACCGGTTCGGCATAGCCCATGCCCATCTGGTAATTGTAATGATAGCGGCGCGCGACATGGCCGGCGCTTGCCTCGGTGGCATACTGCCAGTTCTCCAGATCGTCGGATTCGGTCATGCCGCCCGGGCCGGAATAACGCATGTAATAGTGGCGCGCCGCATCCTTGAGCGCCTGGGGCGAGTCCCGATCGACGAGGAAAATGCGCCACATCTCCATCTCGGTGGGGCTGATCGGGTGGAAGACGGCGATGGTGCGCGGCTGGCGGCCGTGGAAGGACATGTTGGGGAAGATCGTGCCGACGCTGGTATTCACACGCAGCCTGTCGCCTAGGTTCTTCAGCCGGCGGTCGTAGACCTCTTTCAAATAGTCCTCGATTTCCGGATGGTTCTTGAACGTCTCCTGGTAGGGAAACTCTTCGCGATATGGCAGCGTGCCGATGATGCCATGGCCGAGATCGTCGAATGAGACGGTGGTTCGGCCGATCGTCTTGTCGCGCCGGCCCTTGCCACCGCTCGGGCCGATACCGACCAGATCCACCGAGCGGTGGCTGATGTCGTGGTACATATCGCCAATGAAATTTTCCGGCGCGAATTTCCAATTGCACTTCACGCGCCACTTCTGAACGCCGCCGATCATCTCCGATCCGCCTGGGCTGCCATCGCGATGGTCGAGCGCGGCGTCCAGATAAACCTTCATGTCACCGAGATAATCGAGGAAGTCGGGCGCGTTGGCGTCCCAGGTGGCCCAGATCGTGCCTTTGTAATTCACCACCTTGGGGCAGTAGATGAGGCCCCAATTCTTCTTGTCGAGCTTCTCGTGATAATAGGGACCGAAACCCGGGACGCCCACCAGCTCGCCCGGGACCTCGACCAGCCGGCCATCCGTAGAATAGCTCCAGCCGTGGTACGGACAGGTGAAGGCTCGCGTGTTGCCTTGATCGTAGCGGCACACCTTCATGCCGCGATGCATGCAGCTGTTGAGCAGGACATTGATCTTGTTCTGCCGGTCGCGCGTCAGAATCACCGAATCCGTGCCCATGCGGGAGACGAAATAATCGTCCGGATTTGGGACGAGATCCTCATGCCCGATGAACAGCCAGGCGCGTGAGAAGATCTGCCCCAGCTCCTGCTTGAAGATCTCGTCGTTGACGAAGATTTCCCGGCTGATTGTTCCGTTCTTCAGGTCGACCAGTGAACTGAGATTGGTCATTCTTGCCCCTTGGAGTTACGCAACGCTACTTCTGCTTCTTCTTTGCAGTTGCAACGGCCTTTGGTGCCGCCTTGCTGCGACGAGCAGGCTTTGCCGCCTTCAGACGGCCAGACGCCGCGACATTTGCCTTTTGAGAATTCTCCATCAGACGCAGCCGGGTGTTTTCGATGTGCCGCCGCGCGCAGATTCGAGCCATTTCCGGATCGCCCTGCTCGATCGCCAGATAGAGCGCCTCGTGTTCGGCTTGGGCCGCGCTGCCTCGCCCGGTGACCCTGGAGGAGCGCTCTCGCGAAACGGTGATGTTCTCCAGCAGGAAGTCCCGGAACGTATCAAAAAGCTTTGGATAGTAGATGTTGTGGCTGGCGGCGCAGATGCTGGAATGAAAGCGCACATCCGCCTCGACGCCTACACGGATGTTGCCCTCCGCCATCGCTTCCGCCATCTCGTCCAGAGCGGCGCGCATGGCGGCAAGATCCGCGTCCGTACGCCGCTTCGCGGCAAGCCCCGCCGCCTCGACCTCGAAACCCTGACGCAGTTCGACGATGGGCAGGATCGCTTCCACCGCCGCGTTCGGATCGTGATCGATCTTGAAGGCCTGTGCCTGCCTGACCGAGGTGACGAAAACACCGAGCCCCTGCCTCGTGGAGACAAGCCCATCCGCCTTGAGGCGCGAGACCGCCTCGCGCATAACGGTCCGACTCACGCCGAACAGCCCCGCCATGACGGATTCGGAAGGCAGTGCCTCGCCTACGACATAGCGTCCACCTAGGATCTCGTCCCGCAAGGCTTGCGCTACCTTGTCGCTCAGGCTTTGTGCGGGCTGAATTACCTTCATAGCGGGCTCACACTCCTCTTTAGGACCAGAGGAGAAGGATAATAGGCTTATCATACAAGTTGGGCAAGCATCGATACATCGGTTGTCCCCGTTTTACCGCTGAACACCTTGAATATCCTGGGCAAAGATCGGCTGCTCCTCGGCGGCTTCGACCTTGGCGGCATCGGGATGCGCGAGGTAGCGGCCAAACACCCAGACACCATCGCCCGGATTGTCGGTTATTTCCACCACCGCACCATCGGTGAGCACGACCTTGTCGCCCGGCTGGAGCGATAGAAGGTTGAGGTTTTCGCTATCCATCAAACACCTCCCCTGAGCATTCGAAAGGATCAGTAATCGGACTGCTCTTCCGGCACGGTGACGGTCAGGCCATCGAGCTCCGGCGTGAGGACGATCTGACAGCTCAAGCGGCTGCTCTCATCCTTGCCCGGCGCAAGCTCGAGCAGCATCTGCTCCATTTCCGGCGCGGTGCCCACCTTCTCGATCCATTCCGGCGCGATATGGACGTGACAGGTCGAACAGATCGCCCCTCCCCCGCACTCGGCCAGGATGCCCGGAATGCCGGCCTCGCGAGCCGTTTCCATCAGCGTCATGCCCTCACTTCCCTCAACGCTCTGTCGGGTGCTGTCAGGCTGAATGAAATGCACGTTTACCACATCATGCTCCGTAATCACGCTGCCGGCAAAGCCGCGTCACGCATACCGATGCGCTGCTGCGCCTGGATGAAATCGCGGGGGCGATTGAAGGCCTCCACCGCCAGAAGAACATCTTCGGAAAAACGATAGACGGCGAAATCGCCATCGAGATCGCCCACCACCTCATCCCGCGTCGAAACACCCGGCTCCACGAGGCCGGCGATCTGCAGCTTCAGGCCAAACTGCTCCGACCAGAAATAAGGCACTTTTGGAGCGGGCCGCGGCAATCCCAAAACCGCTGCCGCAGCCCGGCGCGCCTGCTGCACAGCACACTGCACCGACTCAAGGCGCCGATGCGGTCCGCCTGTATACTGGGCAGCATTCGCGCAATCACCAACTGCATAAATGCCATCAATGTTCGTCCGCCCGTCCGAATCGGTAAGAATGCCGTTGGCGCAATCGATCCCCGCGTCCTGCGCGAGCGCTGTCTCGGCTACGCCGCCGGCGGCGACAAGCACCAGATCCGCTGCGACCGCCCTGCCCGAGGCAAGCATCACCGACTCGACTGAAAGCTCCCCCGAAAAACCTTTCACCGCCTCGCCAAGCAAAATCTCGATACCCGAACGGCGATGCAGCCGACACAAGGCATCGGCGGTGAGCGGAGAAGCACTGCGCGAGAGAAGAGAAGGCAGCGCTTCAATGACCGTAACGCTCGCACCAAGCTTCCTCGCGCTCGCAGCAGCCTCCAAACCGAGGTAGCCGCCGCCGATCACGGCGAGCCGGCACCCCGGGACCAGACCGCGGCGAAGCTGTTGCGCATCCTCGATCGTGCGCAAAACGAAGATATTGGCCAGTTCAGCGCCAGGAAGATCGAGCCTCCGTGCAGCCGAACCAGTCGCAAGAATGCAGGCGTCGAACGTGACCGCGTACCCATTATCGAGAAGCACACGACGTTCGGCCGGATCGAGCGCACGCACTTCCCGGCCCAGGATCAGTTCGATATTGGCCCTGGCATAGGCATCCGCCGTGCGGAAGCAGAGGCGCTCGGCAGCCACATCCCCTGTCAGAAAACCTTTGGAGAGCGGCGGCCGTTCGTAGGGCACGCTTGCTTCGCGGCCTATCAGTCGGATCTCACCCGCGAACTTGAACTGGCGCAACGCCATCGCGGCCTCTGCCCCGGCCTGGCCCGCACCGACGATCACCACCGACTGCAACATCCCTCTTCCCATTTGGCGCGTCGCAATTTCGCGTTGTTTTCAGCAGATTGGCATCTTGAATTGGCATATTATGCGGTTATCATACAATTGTCACTAGCCTTTCATCCGGACGCGTCATTTTTGCCGCCCCCGGGCGGGGCTTCAATCAACGCCGAGGAAGGCAATGGAAAAAGACAGAACAGGGATGCGCGTCGGCCTGACCCAGTATGGCGACGCCGGATTCTCGCTCTTCCTGCGCAAGGCATTCATCAAGGCGATGGGCTATTCCGATAGCGCCCTGGACCGACCGATCGTTGGGATCGTCAATACTTACAGCGGCTATAATGCCTGCCATCGCAACGTTCCCGACCTCATCGACGCCATAAAGCGCGGAGTCATGCTTTCCGGCGGCCTGCCGGTCGACTTCCCCGTGCTGTCGATGCATGAATCGTTTTCAGCTCCCACCAGCATGTTCCTGCGCAATCTCATGTCCATGGACACGGAGGAAATGATTCGTGCGCAGCCCATGCAGTCGGTCGTGTTGATTGGCGGCTGCGACAAGACGGTGCCGGCACTGCTGATGGGGGCAGCAAGCGTTAATATTCCAGCTATCCTGACGGTGACCGGCCCCATGTCCACGGGCTCGCATCGCGGGGAGCGGCTCGGCGCCTGCACCGATTGCCGGCGCCTCTGGGGCAAGCACCGGGCCGGCGAGATCGACGCCGCCGAGATCGAGGAGATCAACGGCAAGCTCGCTCCTACTGCGGGCACCTGTATGGTGATGGGCACGGCAAGCACCATGGCGCTCGTTTCTGAGGCGCTGGGTGTCATGCTTCCCGGCGGCGCCGCAATCCCCGCCGTTCATGCCGACCGCCTCCGCCATGCCGAGGCGACGGGCGTGGAAGCGGTGGCTCTTGCCAAATCAGGGCGCGTTTTGGCGGATATTCTTACGCCGGCCGCGTTCGGCAACGCGCTGAGGGTGCTGCACGCGATCGGCGGATCCACCAACGGGCTTGTCCACCTCGCTGCCGTAGCAGGCCGGCTGGGCATCCGCATCGATTATGACGCGTTCGATCGCATCGGGCAGGAAACGCCAGTGCTGGTGGACCTCAAACCATCCGGCCAGCACTATATGGAAGACCTGCACAAGGCGGGCGGGCTCATGCCGATCCTGCGCGAGATCCGCCACCTCCTCGACGAGGACTGCATCACCATCACCGGAAAGCGGCTCGGAGAGATCATCGACGCCGCCGATATATGGGAGCAGGACGTCGTCCGGCCCTTCTCGAACCCGATTTATCCTCGCGGCGGCATGCGTGTGCTGCGCGGCAATCTGGCGCCCGACGGCGCTATCATCAAACAGTCCGCCGCCTCTCCGGCCCTCATGAAGCACACAGGCCGGGCTGTGGTTTTCACCTCGCTCGCCGACATGGACCGCCGCATCGATTCCGAGGAACTCGACGTAAAGGCGGACGACATACTGGTCCTGCAGAATGCCGGGCCCAAGGGCGGCCCAGGCATGCCAGAAGCTGGATACATCCCGATCCCGGCGAAGCTTGCCCGCCAGGGCGTGAGCGACATGGTGCGCATTTCCGACGCCCGCATGAGCGGCACCGCCTACGGCACGATCGTGCTGCACGCCAGTCCGGAGGCAGCCATCGGCGGCCCGATCGGGCTTGTGCGCGATGGTGACATCATCTCGCTCGATGTAGAAAACGGCACCCTGACGCTGGATGTCGAGGACGCCGAGCTTGAGCGGCGCCGCGCGGCTTGGTCGCCGCCGGCGCATGAAGGAGCCGAACGAGGCTACCTGAAGCTCTATCTCGAACGCGTGGAGCAGGCGGATCGAGGGTGCGACTTTGATTTCCTGGTCGCGCCCGAAACGAGCGGCGTCACACCGCAAAAATGAGAACGGGGCCTTTCGGCCCCGTATCCTTTTTCAACTCTGCTTTCAGCTTCAGACCGGATCGATCGGAGGTTTACCCGCAGCCACCGCGGCGATGTTGTCGAGCACACGGAATCCCATCGCGGTCCGCGTCTCCACGGTGGCGCTGCCCATATGTGGCGCAAGAAAAACCTTTGGATGAGCGGCGATGCGCGGATCCACCGTCGGCTCCTTGGCGAAAACGTCGAGGCCAGCAGCGAAAAGCTGCCCGGAATCGAGCGCCTCGAGCAGTGCCTCCTCATCGACAAGGCTCCCGCGCGCGGTGTTCACGAAGACGGCCGCCTTCGGGAGCAGGGAAAAGGTCTCGCGATTCATCAAGCCTGCGGTGCCCACACCGCCCGGCGCATGGAGCGTAAGGACATCGCAGCGCGGCAGCATCTCTTTCAGATCGGCATAATATTCCGCGCCCTCCTCCAGATCCGCATCAAGGCGCGTGCGGTTGTGGTAGACAACCTTCATATCGAATCCGCGGGCCCGCCGTGCCACCGCACGGCCAATACGGCCCATGCCGACGATGCCCAGGGTTTTACCGCTCACATCGAGACCCAGCATCTCGTGCATGCCGAAGAAGCGGCCCCAGCCTTTGCGCATGATCTGATCATACTCGGCGGCGCGGCGGCACGCGCCGAGAATCAGCAGGAATGCCATGTCCGCCGTTGCATTGTTGAGCACATCCGGCGTGTTGGTGATGATCAGCCCGCGCGCCTTGGCAGCCTCGACATCGATGTGATCGTAGCCGACGCTGCAGGTTCCCGCGATTTTCACGTGAGCCGGGATGCGGGCGATCGTCGCCGCATCGAGCTTCGTGCCGGAGGTAAAGAAGAGCCCCTCTGCCTTGTGTTCTTCTAGGGCATTCAGCGTCGATTCAAGGTCAAGACCTCCCGGCGGCGGGAGGACGGCGTCGAACTCATTGCGCGCACGCTCCATCACGGCATCGGTCATTGGGCGGGTGAGGACAATGCGAGGCTTCATGAGAACTCCTTCAGGATACATGCCGAAAAAACAACGGCGGCCGAGCGCCACCGAAGAAGGCATATGCTTATCATATAAGCTTATAAAAACAACAGTGGACGTAGAATTCCGGTGTACGAGGGCAAAGCAAAACAAGCTGGAAAAAAGCCATTATGTCCCCTGGCGCCGCATCAGAGAAACCCGGTTTGGCTCAACACCAGACGGCATTCGCTGTCCCTCCCCACCTCGACGCGGCTTCAAAGGAGCTAGCTCAAAGATCTTCTTCATCTGGAGAGGCAACAGCATTGGCATTGAGTCGGCTTCATCCCCGATCCGAAGGTCGCCTCTGGGGAATGAATCCAGATCTACGCCGCCCGGCCCTGCACGAGCCGGGCATAAAAGCCCAGCCTATACGAGACGTCCGCCTGACCGCCGATGTCCTACGTCAGACCGAAAAGATAGAACGCACTGAACGGTGCGGAACGATCGAGAACAAGATCTCCACCATTCATGCAGCGTGCTTTCCGGACGGTACAGTCTCAAGCGGCTACAAAACGGGGCATCATCGCGCTGAATAGCGTTTCGCGCCGCCGGCTGGACAGTTCGCTCGGCCGCTATCTCGTGCTGGCGGCTGCAACCGCGGGCCTACTCGGATGTCTTCCAGGCTTGCAGCCATCACCTCGCTGAGGCAGCGAAGGAAAGTTGCACCTTGACCGCCTTGGAACGGTCGCCCGCGAGCGCAAAAGCGGTGGTCACGTCATCCAGATCCGATGTGGCCGAGATGATAGGCCGCACATCGATGCGTCGGGCATCGATCAGCCCGACTGCCTGCGTATATTCGCTCGTGAAGCGGTGGGTACCCACGAAGGCAATCTCCTTGCCGACGATCATGTTGAGCGGAACCGGCACGTCGCCAGCCACGCCCACGGCAACCAGCGCGCCCTGCGGGCGCGTCGCCGCCACGGCAGACTTGATTGCCGGCGCGGCCGCCGAGCACTCGAAGGCAATGTCGAATGTGCCCTTGTCCGCCGCATAAGCCTCAAGCCTCTCCCCTTCCGACAGCACGTTGACAGTCTCGTCCGCTCCCATCTGCCGGGCAATGTCGAGCGGTCTGTCCTGAAGGTCGGTGACAACGATGTGCCCCGCTCCAGCGTGCCGGAGCGCAGCTACAATGAGCGCGCCGATCGGCCCGGCGCCCGTGACCAGCACCGATTTGCCCGCGAGATTGCCGGCCATTGCGCCGGCGCGGTTCAGTGCATGAAGGCAGACGGCCAGCGGCTCCGCGCAGGCTGCCTCGGCCAGGCTCACCTCCTCATTGGTAACCGGCACGCACTGATAGGCGTCGACCACCATGAGGTCGCGAAAGCCTCCTTGCTCGTGCGGAAAGCGCAATGCGGAGCCGAAGAAGCGCATCGTCAGGCAATGCTGCTGCAAGCCTTCCAAGCAGTAGCGGCAGCGATGGCAGGGCCGGCTCGGATTGACGGCCACGCGGTCGCCGGGCGAAAGGGTATCCACGCCTTCACCTACCGCCTTCACCGTACCCGCCACCTCGTGTCCGAGGATGATCGGCTCCCTCACCCGGATGGGACCAAAGCCTCCGTCCTGGTAGTAATGGAGATCCGAGCCGCAAATGCCGCCCGCGCCCATCGCCACCAGCACCTCGCCCGGTCCGGGCTCGGCCACCTCCATCTCCTCGATGCGGATGTCCCCCTTGCCGTAGAGCCTGCAGACGCGCGTTTTCATGGTGGTTTCCTAATTGCCCATCAGCGTATTCGGCAGCCATGTGGCGAAAGGCGGGTAATAAGACACCAGCAGCAGAACGATGATGTTGGAGATCAGGAACGGGACGATCGCCTTGATCACCGGCAATAACGGTATGCGTGCGATGTTGCAGGCGACGAAAAGGCAGACGCCGATAGGCGGGGTCGTCAGGCCGATCATTAGGTTCAGAACCGCGAACGTCGCAAAGTGCAACGGGTCGATGCCAACGCTCGTGGCGAGCGCGAGCAGCGGAACGAACAGAATGATCAGGGCCGCAATCGTCTCCATGAACATGCCGATGATGAGGAGCAGGCAGTTGATGAGCAGGATGACCAGGAGCTTGTTGTCGGTGATCGAGAGCACGCTGCTCACGATCATCTGCGGAATGCGTTCGGAGGCGAGGATCGAGCCGAACACATTCGCAAAGCCCACAAGCGCCAAGATGCCTGCCGATGAGATCGCGCTGTCGACGAGGATTTTCGGCACCCGGCTCATCGGCAGTTCGCGATAAATGAATGCGCCGACGACAAACGCGTAGATGCTGGCCACGATTGCCGTCTCGGTCGGCGTCGCGATACCGGACATGAGCCCGCCGATGACGAGGGCGATCATGGCGAGCGCCCAGAAAGCCGAAAAGAATGCGGCAAAGAGCTCGCGAAAGCCTTTCCATGGCTGGCGCGGGTAATTGCGGCGAACTGCGAGGACGTAGCAGGTGATCCCCATGGCAACGCCCATCAGGATGCCCGGGACCGCACCGGCAAGAAACAACTTGCCTACCGATATGCCGGAAAGCGCACCAACGATGATCATGGGAACGCTGGGCGGAATCATCGGTCCGACCGTCGAGGAGGCCGCGGTAATCGCAGCCGAGAAATCGGCCGGATAGCCCGACTTCTTCATGCCGGGGATCATCACGCCGCCGGTGGCTGCAACGTCGGCGACAGCGGTTCCCGAAATACCGCCGAACATCATTGAATCGGCCACGTTCGCCATTGCGAGGCCCCCGCGCATCCAGCCCACAAGGGCATTGGCAAGGCGGATGATGCGTTCGGTGACGCCACCGTAATTCATCAGGTTGCCGGCGAGAATGAAACCGGGAATGCACAGAAGGACGAAGACGTCCATGCCGGCATACATGCGCTGCGGAATAATGACGACCGGAAGGCCTGCCGCAAGGATATAGGCCAGCGAAGCGAGGCCAAGACAGACCGCGACCGGCACGCCGATGGCGAGCGTTCCGAAGAACGTGGCGAGAAGCAGGAAAAGTTCCATCGGGTTAGCTTTCCTCGGAGGGGCGAGGACGTCCGTCATCCGTGCCGGCAAGCATTCCGATCACCCGGAAAAGAGCGAACAGGAAGAGAAGGACCGAAAGGACGAGCACGCTGGCATGGATGTAATCCATCGACCATCGCAGGCTGGGGGCACGCTGGAAGGCACCGATCTGGGTGAACCTCCAGGCAGGGAAGATCATCACCGCGCCGATGACGGCGGTAAAGGCTGCCGCGAAGAGCCGCATCCACCAAGAGACACGTTCCGATACTGCCTCTTGGAGGAGATCGACGTTAACGAGCTCTCCGGTGAGCAGCGACAAACCCACACCGAAGGCCGTCATATAAAGCAGCAGGTAGCGGGACGCCTCCTCGGTCCAGACGGGAGAGTAAAGGCCGAAGCTCCGTGTGACGATCTGGATGGTCACGACCACGATGAGAACGAAGAACGCGATGCCCACCGCCGTCCGGCTTATGACAGTCAGCAGCCGGGTTAACAAAGCCAATGAAGGCATATCTTCCAACCTTTCCCGCTACGAAGACGACGCGGCCTAAGCCGCGCCGTAACACCCAGCCCTATCGAATCAGCGATTGAAAAGATCCTCGACGATCGGACGCAGTTCCTCGTCCACGCTATTGATGACGGGCTCGCGGGCAGCCTCGGCGAAAGCTTCCTGATCGACCTCAACGAAGGTCATGCCCTTGGCTTCGAGATCGGCGCGGATGGCATCTTCATCCTTCAGGAACTGCTCGCGCTCGAATTCCTGCGCGCGGCGGGCAGCCTCCATTACATGTCCCTGATCCTCTTCCGAGAGCCGGTCCCAGACCTGCTCGGCAATGGTCAGGTAAATCCACGAGCGCACATGCTCGGTCATGTTCACATGGCTCTGGACTTCGTTGAACGAGGCCGACTGGATCAGCGCCAGCGGGTTTTCCTGCCCCTCGATCGTGCCGTTCTGCAACGAGGTGAAGACCTCTGAGAAGGCCATCGGAGTCGGCTGCGCGCCGAGCGCGGTCCAGACGTCGACAAAGAGCGGAACATTGGGCACGCGCATGCGCATGCGGTTGAGCTCGGCGGGTGTGGTGATGGGGCGGTTGGCCGTCAGGTTGCGAGGCCCGCGCGCGAAATAGGCGATTGGGCGCACCTGCGCGCGTTCGATGATCTGCTCCTCGATCTGCTTGCCGAGCTCTCCGCTGGCCACCGCGTCCATATCCTCCAGTGAGGTATAGGCATATGGCAGCGCCAGAAGGGCGGCCATGGGCGCCCAGTTCTGCAGGCTTTCGCCGGTGATGGTCATTTCGACCGTGCCGAGCTGCATGCCGTTGATGAGGTCAATCTCGCGGCCGAGGGAATCGTTCGGATAGACCTCGACGGCAATGCGACCGTTTGTGAGCGCCGACAGTTCCTCGCCGAATTTCAGCGAAGCCTTGTGCCAGGAGTTCTGCTCATTCGCGAGATGACCGAGCTTCAGCGTCAGTTCCTGCGCGATCGCGCCCGTCGAAAGACTTGCCGCGAGCACGATCCCGGTCATCAGCGATTTAAATCTCGAAGTCATAAATGCCTCCCTGGCTTGATGATTGTTTGAGCCTGCGCCGCTATCGAGCGGCATTGAACAGCTCCGGATGCGTCTTGGCGACTTCCGGGAGCGATTTGAGGATTTCGCGCAAATGGGCGCGCATGGCGGCCTCGGCAGCCGCCACATCGCCTTCGACGATGGCCTTCACGATTGCTTCGTGCTGGCTGATGAGGAGGCGCACATGCAGCTTTTCGACGCTGAGATAGCGCACGCGGTCCATCTGCGCCTTTACTTCCTCGACCACGCGCCAGGCATAAGCTTTGCCGGCCATCTCCGCCAATGTTCGATGGAAGAGCTCATCGAGCTTGACGAAGCCCTCGCTGTCGTCCTCCGCAACGCGCTTCTGTCCTGCGATCTGGTCTGTCAGTTCGGCGGCTATGGCCCTGTCGGAGCGCTCCGCCACTATTTTTACGACATCGGCTTCGATCGCCTCGCGCACAAAACGGGCATCCATCACCGCATCGGCTGAAATCCGCGTGACCATAGTGCCGCGCTGCGGGCGGATCTCCACAAGCCCCGCCTCGGCAAGTTTGATGAAGGCTTCGCGCACTGGCTGGCGCGACACATCATAGGCGCGGGCAATCTCGGTCTCCGAGATGGTCTCGCCCGGCAATAGCTCCGTTCGCACGATGCGGTTGCGCAACAGCTGATAGAGCTGCGGCGCGATAGCGGCCCGAGCGTCGATGCGGTTGGAGCTGATTGCAGTATCGGCCACGGCGTTCCTCCTTCTTGAGATATCCACCATACTTCCATACTAGTCAACACCCGTGTATGATTCTCCGGAACGCGGGGCGACATCATCGCCTGACACGCGATCCCATTGAGAAAAGGCAGGAATGATGCGGCAGACTTGGCGCTGGTTTGGTCCTCACGATCTCACATCGGTCGACGATATGAAGCAGGCTGGAGTGGAGAGGGTGGTGAGCGCCCTGCATCACGTCCCCACCGGCGCCGTCTGGAACGATGCCGAGATCGCGAAGCGCCAGGAGGAAATCGGCCGTATGAAGGACGGCTCCTCGTCCGGGCTTAAATGGGAGGTGGTCGAAAGCCTGCCCGTTTCGGAGGACATCAAGAAGCAGAAGGGCGCCTGGCGTGAGCACATCGCCAACTACAAGCAAAGCCTGGGGAACCTTTCCGCGCGAGGGATCGAAACGATCTGTTACAATTTCATGCCGGTGCTCGACTGGACGCGCACCGACCTCGCCTGGCGCGTAGCCCATGGCGGCACCTGCATGCGCTTCGATCTGATCGATTTCGCCGCGTTCGACATTCATATCCTGCAGCGCAAGCAGGCTACTGCCGATTTCACGGAGGAGGTCGTGGAGGCTGCCGCGAGGCGCCACGCCAACATGGACGAAGAGCGAAAGAGACAACTCGCGGCCAATGTGACGGCAGGCCTGCCCGGCTCGACCGAGAGCATGTCCATAGACGATGTCCGCCGTCACCTGGCCGAATATGACGCGATCGATGCCGAGCGGCTGCGCGCCAATTTCATCGCCTTTCTGGAGGAAGTGACACCCCTCGCTGAAAAGCTGGGCATGCGGCTTTGCTGCCATCCGGACGATCCGCCCTTCCCGCTTCTCGGCCTGCCGCGGATCATGTCGACGGCGGATGACTATCGCCGCATACTGGACGCCGTCGAAAGCCCAGCAAGTGGCATGACGCTTTGCTCCGGCTCCCTCGGTGCCCGCCCTGACAACGACCTACCCGCGATCATGCGCGAATTCGCGCCGCGCGTGCATTTCCTGCACCTGCGCAACGTAACGATAGAGACCCCCGGCACCCCTGCCTCCTTTCATGAGGCAGAACATCTGGGCGGCGATACAGACATGGTCGCATTGATCGGCGAGATCGTGAAAGAGGAGGACCGCCGCAAAGCCGAAGGACGCGCCGACCACCAGATCCCCATGCGACCGGATCATGGCCAGGACATCATCGACGATCTGGGGCGCAAGGGCCAGCCTGGCTATCCCACGATCGGCCGTCTCAAGGGCCTTGCCGAACTGCGCGGCATCATGACTGCGCTGACGCATCCCTCGGTCAAGTTCGGAGCATAAGGAAGCGGCAGTCACGCTCCCTCCAGACGGATCGGAAAACCGGCTTACGATCAGGAGCGGACGCGGGCAGCGTCCGCCAGAGCGCTCTTTCCGCTACGACACCGCAGAAACCATGATCATCTCGACCTTGAGGTCGGGACTGGCGAGGCGACCCTCGAAACAGGCGCGGGAAGGCGGCTCGATATCCGCCACCCACTCGTCCCATACCGCGTTCATGGCCTGATAATCGGCCATATCGGCGAGGACGATCGCAACGAATGCAAGCCGATCCTTGCCGCTGCCGATTTGAGCAAGGCGCGCCTCTGCCTTGGCGAGCAATTGTCGAGTCTGCTCAGCCGTGCTCAACTTTCCGTCATAAGGCGCCTCGGGTGTGACGGCAAAATAGCCGGTGCCGTTCAAAACCGTTGCTAGGCTCATGCGCTGGCCGACGCCGAAGCGTGTGATGAGTTCCGCAGGCCCGGTAGCGTTTTCGTTCATGGGTTTCCTCCTGATCAGATGTTGGCCGGGCAAGCTCTCGCCTGCCTGCCGCTTGTCGGGTGATCCACGACTTCAGATGCCTAGCGAGGCACGACGAAGACGGCTTCAGGCTGCCAGCTTATGCAGCATTCCTCGCCTTCCTTGATGATGACCACGTCGGCGCCGAGCACTCGGACACGCATTTGAAGATCGCCGACCTTGCCGATGACGAGCGCGTTGTCTCCATAATTGACGATGGTCTCGACCTGCATGCGTACATTCTTGCGCCCCTCGATCGGGTTGCGCGAAAGACGGATATGCTCCGGGCGGATCAGCAGGGTCACGTCCTGTCCGTCGGTTACGGCGGATTCAGTCGGCGCGTAATCGCAGATGCCGAGCGCCGTGCTCTCCGCCTGGTTGGCCGCGGCGTCGCCAATCCTTGCGGGGACGAGATTGCTTTCGCCGATGAAGCCCGCCACGAAGCGGGTCTGCGGCTTGTGATAAATCTCGAGCGGGGTCGCCGCCTGCTGGATCTCGCCCTTCTCGAAAACCACGATCCGGTCGGACATGGACATGGCTTCCGATTGATCATGGGTGACGAAGATTGTGGTCACGCCGAGCGCGCGCTGGATACGCTTGATCTCGATCTGCATCTGCTCGCGCAGGTTCTTGTCGAGGGCGCCGAGCGGCTCGTCGAGGAGGAGCAGCGAGGGTTCGAAAACGAGTGCGCGGGCCAACGCCACACGTTGCTGCTGTCCTCCCGAAAGCTCCTTGGGATATCGCTTGCCGAAACCTCCAAGGCCGACCAGCGCCAACATCTCGTCGGCCTTCTTCAGGCCCTCGCCTCGGCGAACGCCACGCATCTGCAGCGGGAAATAGACATTCTCCACCGCCGTCTTATGGGGAAACAGCGCGTAGTTCTGGAAGACGATGCCGATATTGCGCTCGTGCGGCGCCAGTCCTGAAAGGGACTTGCCTTCCACCAGAACGTCGCCGGCCGTCGCCTTCTCGAACCCGGCAATGATCATCAGCGTCGTGGTCTTGCCGGATCCGCTCGGACCAAGAAAGGTGACGAACTCGCCCTTCTCGATCGTGAGATCCACTTTCTTGAGGGCGGTGAAATCCCCGTAGGTCTTCGTAATTCCGTTGAGCTGAAGATATTGATGCATCTTGGATCCTGGCGTTACTGGCCGGCGGGTGACGCGGAGCGCGGGGCACTCTCCGCAAGGCGGCTGCGAAGGCCGCGCCAGGCGAAGGGCGCGACCAGGGCCACGAGCACGGCAAGGAAGAGAAGGGTGGAGATCACGGCGATCACCGGATCAGCCTCCTGCCGGATGCTGTCGAACATCTTGCGCGGCAGCGTCTCGGCATTGCGGCCGGAGATGAAGATTGCCACCACCGTCTCGTCGAAGGACTGGATGAAGGCGAACAGTGCGCTGATCAGGAGGCCCGGCCGGAGAATGGGCAGCGTCACATGGATGAAGGTCTGCACCGGGCTGGCGCCGAGGCTCTGGGCCGCACGCTCCAGATTGCGGTCGAAGCCCTTCAGGTTGGCCGAGAGCACCAGGAAGGCGATCGGCACCGAAAGACAGGTATGCGCGAGCACGACGCCGAAATGAGTGTGCACCAGCCGCAGGTCGCCCAGGAAGGAATAGTACCCCACGGCCATGACGATATGCGGTACCGCCAGCGGCATCAGCATCATAAGATCGGCAAAGCTCTTTCCGGCGAAACGATGGCGCACCAGGGCAAAGGTGGCGGGCACCACGAGCGCCATCGTGAGCACAGTCGTGGCGGTGGCGATCAGGATGCTGTTCCAGGTCGGCAGCAGCCAGTTCATGTCGGAGAAATAAGCCCGGTAATAGCCGAGCCAGTAGCCTGGCGGCGGGAACTGGAGTGAACGGGCATCGGAGAAGGACATCGGCACGACGATGACAAGCGGCGCGGCGATGAAGACGATGACGAGAATGCCGATGAGGCGCATGAAGCGGTCCATGTCAGCCCCACAATTTGTCGAGGCCGAAACGGCGGTGATAGATCGCGAGGATCGCAAGCGTGATTGCGAGCAGAACCATCGCCATGGCGGAACCCATGCCGAAGGCCAGAAATTCCTCGATCTGATGCCCGATGAGACCGGCGATCATCTGCTCGCGCGGGCTGCCGAGCAGCACCGGCGTCACATAGAAGCCGAGGCAGATGACGAAGACTAGCACGCAGCCATTGGCGATGCCGGGGGCGGTCAGCGGAAGATAGACATGACGGAAGAGGGAGAAGCCGCGCGCGCCGAGACTTTCGGCCGAGCGGATAAGCACCGGGTCGATCTTCCGCATCACGGAATAGATGTTCATGATCATGTAGGGTGCCAGGATGTGCACCATCGCGAGCGTGGAGGAGAAACGCGTAAAGAGAAGCTGCGGCGGGGTTTCAAAGCCGACTGCTCTCAGGAAGGCGACGATCGGCCCGTTATTGCCCAGGAGCACCATCCACGCGTAGGTCCGCACAAGGAAACTGGTCCAGAAGCTCATGGTGACGAGCAGCAGGATGAGCATCGCCGTGCGCGGCTTGGAGGCGTTCATCAGATAGGCGAGCGGGTAGCCGACGCAGAGACAGGCGAGCGTCACCAGGGCGGCTGTCATGAAGGTGTTGAGAAAGACCTTCTGATACAGCGCGCCGGTGAGGACCTTCTGGTAATTCGCGATGGAGAGGCGCGGCTCCGTAAAGCTCATGATCGCGACGTCGATGAGCGGCACCAGGAAGAAGATCGCCAGATAGATGGCAAGCGGTGCAAGCAGCAGCCACGGCCAGAGATTTGGCTTTTCAGAAAGTCTGGAAATCGTGGCTCCCATGCCGCTCCCCTTTTTGTTGCTCGGGTGAAAAGACACCCGCTCGCTCGGGCGTGACGGAGCGGGCTCAAGAAGGGTCGGCCAGGAGCGGCATCACCCTTCCCGAGGTCCCGCAATCATCGCATCAGCTTGCGATCCATTCCTCGAAGCGCTGCGCCACTTCCTCGATATCCGCGCCGAAATTCTCGATATCCTGCTCGAAGGTGAGCGGATAATTCTCCGGCGAGGTGGGCATACGCTTGGCGTCTTCGGCGGAGATGAACTCGTTCGCCGCCGGGTTCAGCGGGCCATAGTCCGCCTGCGTCACGAAGCCTGCCAGCGGCTTGGCGCTGGTAGCGAATTCGATGAACTTCTTCGCGTTTTCCGCGTTCGGCGTGTCCTTGGCCACCACCCAATAGGCGCGGTCGATCTGGCCCTGGTTCCAGGTCATGCCGACCGGCGCGCCAGCATCCAGCGCTTCGAAGTAGCGGCCGTGCCAGATGCCGATCAGGTCGACCTCGCCGTCGCGCAGGATCTGCGTCGACTGGGCTCCGGCGGTCCACCAGACGAGGATGTGATCCTTGATCTTGTCGAGCGAAGCGAAAGCCCGGTCGATATCGAGCGGGTAAAGGTCTTCCACGGCAACGCCGTCGGCCAGGAGCGCGAGCGGCAGGACGCGGGCGGGATAGCGCTGGAGGCAGCGCGAGCCAGGGAAGCGCTCCACGTCCCAAAACTCGGCCCAGTTCTGCGGACCGCCATTCGGGAACTTGTCGGTGCGGTAGGCAATGACGGTCGCAAAGGCATGCGAGGCCACGCCGTTGTGGAACAGGCCGCCCTCATACGGCGCCTCGGCGATGTCTTCGATGATACCGGCCTGGTCGGCCCGGATCAGCTCGCCGCCGCCGAGCGTGGTGATGTCGAATTCATAGGTGCCGGTCTGCACCTGTTGAGCAAGCTTGGCGAAGGAAACGGGCGAAACCGTGCGGATCTGAATGCCCGTCTCTGCGGTGAAGGGATCGAACAGATGAGCCTTCGCCGCTTCCTCCCAGGGGCCGCCCCAGGTATTGATGTAAAGCACGTTTTCCTGCGCACGCGTGATATAGGGCATTGCGAGCGTCGTCGTCAGCGCGGCGCCGGAAGCCTTGAGAAACGTCCGACGGTTCGGCGCGAGCAGGGTCGAGAACCCTTTGCCGGTTGCGGTCATATCAATTCTCCTCTCTCGTGTTCCTGAAGGTCGCCTCGTAGAGGCGCAGCCAATTCCCGTGGGTTATTTTTGCGACCTCTTCTTCCGAGAAGCCCACGGTGCGGAGGCCGTTTGGGATCACCTGCACATCTTCGACGGTCTGGAACCAATCCGGCGGGGGCGCCTTGCCGGGTCGGGCCGCAGAACCCGCGCCATAGTCCACGCCGCGCGTCCAGCGGCCCTGGCGCATCCAGGCGTAATCGGGGGCGGTGAAGTTGTGGCTGCGGTCGGTGCCGATGGCGACGGAATCGATGCCGGCGATCTCCACAGTGCGCGCGACCATGCCGCACCAGGCCTCGATCGACTTGCAGTATTCATCGCCGGTGATGTTCCGGTAGGCGGCGCAACCGATGACACCGCCGGTTTCCTTAAGGGCTCTCAGCACGTCGTCGGACTTGTTGCGCTTGTGGTCAAACAGGGAGCGCGCATTGGCGTGTGTGACGGCGATGGGCTTTTCGGAGACCTCGATCGCATCGAGGGTTGTGCGATCGCCGACATGGCTGCAATCCACCAGGATGCCCGCCCTGTTCATCTCGCGCACCACTTCCTTGCCGAATCGGGCAAGGCCGGAGTCCTCGGCCTCGTAGCAGCTTCCCCCGAGCTCGTTCTGGTTGTTGTAGGTCAGCTGGACGACGCGAACGCCCAGCTCCGCGAAAAGCTCCACAAAGCGGATGCGGCCTTCGAAAAGATTGGCGTTCTGGAAACCGAGGATGACGGCTACCTTGCCTGCGGCACCTATACGCTGCACGGCGGCGGCGGTGGTGGCAATCTCCGCCACATCTGCATTCTCCCGAACGAGATCACGCCATTTACCGAGGGAATCCAGCGATTCCACCGCGCCTTCCCAGAAGCCGCAGGTGACCACCACGCCACCCACGCCCGCTGTCTTGAGCGAGGTGAAGGCCTGCCGGTCGAAGTGGCCGCATTGCAGCCCGTCGATGATCATGATTGAGCCCCTTCCGTCTCGTAGCCGCCGATCTTGGGCGAGGTGAGGAAACTGATGTCTGTCTCGTCGTCATTGTCCTTGCGGCCAATGACGGTGCCGTCGTCGTTGACGATCAGGGGTCCCGCATGGCGGCGCGAGACGACGCTGTCAGGCGTGAGTGCCTTCTGCGCCAGGTGGTAGATGCGCCACCAAAGCCCTGCCTCGATCTGCGTACCTTGCTGGAGCAATTCCCACAGCAGCGGCTCGTCATGGCCAAAATCGCCGCCAAGCGGTGCTGCTGAAGCGGACAGGAGAGGTTCGTCGCCGCCGGTGAATATGACGGCGATACCGCTGCGGGCAGCCAGGGGCGCAGCAAGCTGAAGCTCGGCGGGGTCGATCGCATTCACGACCGACAGGCGCGCTGCGCCGAAATGATGCACGAGCTCACCCAGAAGATCGATGACGCCGGGGATGACGAACCAGGCATGCTGGCCGCCGGCATCAAGCCGCAACGCCGCGCCATCCTGCGACAGGATCGAAATCCGCGCCGGATCTGCGTTTTTCAGCTGCTCGAAACGCTCCTCCAGGAGTGCAAAGCCCCCCAAGCCAAGCTTTTGCGAGTACATCACCACGTCTTGCGCAGCGAGAAAGAAGCCTTTGGGAAGACCGGTGAGGGAAAAGATGCGCTCGGTCATCATCCGCATCTCGCGCGGCATTATGCGCAGCATCTCTGTGGTCTGCGAATTCTGCATCAGTGAGGCTCCGCCGGATAGGCCCAGAACTCCGCACGGCCGGCACGAATTTCGGCCGGTGTCGGTGCGCCGTGATAAAGCACGCCGCGCAAATTGCGGCGCAGGAAGTCGCGCGTCTTATCGATGCCATGGATGCCGACATTCATCAGCCGCACGAGATCGATCGGGATGAAATCCTCCGCGTTAATGTTCGCCATCGGTGTGTGGTAGGGCAGATCCCGCAGCGTCTGTATGCGCGCCACGAGATGACGGTGGCCGGGGTGCTTCATGAGGAAGCGCGCCACCGAAAGGTCCGGAGCCTCCCGGCTCAGATCGGCCATGAGCGACTGCACGCCGCCGCAGATATCGAGGCCGAGATCGAGAGCCTCCGGCACCTCCTCGCGAGCGCCACGGCGCGGCTCTTCGGCCGTTTCGGACTTGTACCAGACATATTTGTAGGCATCGGGCGTCGACATATCGATGTCCAGCGCCCACTGATACTGCTGCCGGATCAGATCGCTGAGGCTTTCTACCGTCTCGGCAGGAGACACATTCACCTCGTCCGGACCGCCGATCGAAGGCAGCAGCGCATCTGCTTCCTCCGGCACGAGCTCGATAAGCAGAGACAGATATGTCTCGAAGGATTCGGGCTTGAGTTCCGCCTCGAAGCGCTGCGCGAGCACGTCCAGCGGATAGGTCCGGTGCGCACCGCCGACCATGCCGGTTTCACGCAGCTCCTTGAGGGCTACTGTCACCTTCTCCAGATCCTCGGCCACTTCGGCACTGGAGGCGAAGGCTTCGTACATCATCCGGTCCTCGCGGCGGAATGTGATCGCGCGGCGGACCAGCCCCAGGAGCTCATCGATCCGCTTGTCGCCCTTTGCCAGCCTGAGCCCACGCGCGATCGCGATCGCCTGCTCGCGCGCTGCGATGAAGCTGCTGATCAGTTGCGGGTGCTTGTGTATGAAGAAGATGAGGCCGAGGGCAGAGCCGTTGCCAACACCGAGGTAGCGCCGGATCGCCGGATCGAGCCCAACGGCCTTTGGCGATGCAAGCCGGGCGAGATGCTCCACCAGGTCGCAGGAATATTCCCGCATCAGATAGGCGGTGAGGAGCTGCGCTTCGAGCGGGCGCCCAAGCGCGTGATCGCGACCGAGCGACGGAAAGGGGCGCGTGCCGAACGTGCCGTTGCCGTCGAGCCCGGTATTACGCATCAGATAGCAGACCTGCGACAGGTCATCGATCGAGGGCTGCCTGCCTTCGGCAAGCGCGGCGAGCGTTTGGTCGAAGACCCGCATGGAACGGTTGGAGCGGCACCACACCAGGGCGTTTGGCGTTGCACGGCCGCGATAGAGCTTCGGCAATTCTTCGCGAGCCGATCGGATGTCGGCCTCGGTTGCAGGACCCTCGTTCAGCGTGCCCATCATGTCCCAGGCCTGGCCGATGATCCGGCCGGTGCGGGCCTTGCGGCTCGGAGGCCGGGAGAAGGCGATGAAACTGAATTCCTGCCGTGGCGCCTTGATGGAATAGACGGCCGTGCCGGTGGAGGTCTCATCCACGTCGAAGCGCTCGACGGAGATTTCCCAGCGCTCGCGAATGAGCTTGTTCATGAGCGCCCGGGTGATGCTCACCCGGCTGGGCTGGAAGGCGGCGAGCTTTTCCGGCCGCATCAGCTCCTGGCCGGATCTCGGACGCGGGGCTTCTTCCATCAATGTCTCGCGCACTACGGACATGCGGGTTATCGCGCTCCTTGCTGCATTTTCGTGATCTTCTCCGCTGCCCGCAAAAGCGGCTCGCGGATTGCTTCAAGTTTGAAGCGGGTTTCCGGCATCACCAGCGACAGCGTCGCGGTGCATCTGCCCTGTATGTCGAAGACGGGGGCGGCGATGCCGCGCACGCCTGTATGAGTGTACCCGCTCGAAAGCGCGTAGCCGTCGGCGCGTGCCGCAGCCAGCACCTCTTCGGAGGCGAGCGGCCTTCCGCTTTCCTGCAGCCGCCGCAAGGTGCCCTCGTCGGCAAAGGCGGTGAGGATGCGGCCCGATGCCGACCCTTCGAGAGACATGGTCGTGCCGACCTTCTGCTCGGCGCGCAGCAGGCTGTCCGATTCCACGCGGGAGACGATGCAGGGAACGCCCCGGTCAAGCACCGCAAGCGATGCCGTTTCCTTTACTTCATGCACGAGCGCTTCGAGGATCGGCTGTACGCGCGAGCCGAGATCCGCCTGCTCGAGAGCCGCGGCAGCCAACCGGCAAACATGCATGGAGAGGCGATAGCGCCCCTCCTCGTCCTGCTCGATCCAGCCCGCTTCCACGAGCGTCAGGAGACGCTGATAGGCCGTGGGTCGCGAGAGGCCCATCGCCCGCGCGATCTCCGGAAGCCGCATGCCGCGAGCGCTGCCGGCAAACACGTCCAGCACGGCCAACGTCTTCAACGCCGTCGAGAGCGGCCGGACGCCACCTTCGGGCTGTATTCTATCTGAATATACCGTATCCATTTCAGATATATAATTCCTGATTTTCTGCGCGAGTCAATGGCGGGTGCTCAAAATCTTCTACAGCCCTGGCAAGAGGTCCCACATCCGGCGGAATATCGGGGGAAGATTGGCCGGCGAAGACGGTGGATAGCCGTCTTCGAAAGGAGTTCGGAGGCTGCCGGGAGGCTGTACCATGCGCGGGAACATGCTATCTCTCAGTCCTGTGGCCAAAAAAATATCCAGTGATCGAGCATGTCCAAAGCAGAGCAACAAGCGGAGCCGGATGAGCTGGAGGCACATTTCGACATCGGCGCCCGCATGAGAGCGATGCGCGCGGCAGCCGGGCTGTCCCAGCGGCAGCTTGCGATGCGTGCCGGCGTTCCGCACGCACAGATCTCAAATGTGGAAAAGAACAAGATCAGCCCATCCATCGCCACGTTGCGCAAGATCCTGAGCGGGCTTGGCGTCAGTATGGCGGATTTCTTCGAGCCCGAGCGCCAGTTCCCGACCGGGCCGTTCTTCGGCGTGGAAGAGCTGGTCGACCTGACGTCGAAGGCCGCCATGAGCGCCATCGGCGAGGGCGGCGGGCGCATGGTGTTTCGCCAGATCGGCAATGCGCGGGAATATAACCTGCAGATTCTGCATGAAGTGTATGAACCGGGTGCCGACACCGGCGCCTCCTTCCTGCAGCATTCCTCCAGCGAAGGAGGCTATGTGGTCGAAGGCGAGCTGGAGCTGACGGTGGGAGAGGAAGTGCGGATCCTGAAAGCGGGAGAGGCATATCTTTTCGACAGCCGGATCCCGCATCGGTTCCGCAACATCTCGTCCGCCCGGACCGTCGTCATCTCGGCCTGCACACCGCCCTATCTGTAGTGGCCAATATCTCGACCATCTATTGCTCAAAATAATGAGCAGTGATAAAGCCGAGACCTGTTCAGATCAGGGGTGAGCAAATGCTTTCAACAGAATTGCAGGCACGCCAGAAGGCGGCCGTGGCGGCGGGGATAGGCACGCGGGGAATCTATGCCGAGCGTGCCGAGAATGCCGAGCTTTGGGATGTGAACGGCAAGCGCTATATCGACTTCGCGGCCGGCATCGCCGTCAACAATACAGGCCATCGTCACCCGAAGGTGATGGAAGCCGTACGACAGCAGGCCGAGCAGTTCACCCATACCTGTTTCCACGTCGCGCCCTATGAAAGCTATGTTCGCTTGGCCGAGCGGCTCAACGCGATCGTTCCGACAGGCGCGGAAAACCGCACGATGCTGGTGACGACCGGCGCGGAGGCGGTGGAGAATTCGGTGAAGATCGCGCGCGCCTACACGCAGAGGCCGGGCATCATTGCCTTTTCCGGCGCCTTCCATGGACGCACGATGCTCGGCATGGCCCTGACAGGCAAAGTAAACCCATACAAAAAGAATTTCGGACCGTTCCCGTCTGAAATCTTCCATGCCCCCTTCCCGAACCCCTTCCTCGGCATCTCTGTCGATGACGCCATAGCCGGGCTTGAGAGCCTGTTTGCATCCGATATCGACCCGCAGAGGATCGCCGCCTTCATCGTCGAGCCGGTACAGGGCGAAGGTGGCTTCAACGTCGCGCCGGCCGAGTTCCTCATACGCCTCAGGGAGATTGCGGACCAGCACGGCATCCTTCTGATCTGCGACGAGATCCAGTCTGGCATGGCGCGTACGGGAAAGATGTTCGGCATCGAGCACTCCGGCGTTCGCCCGGATCTCGTCACGATGGCCAAGGGCATCGCGGGCGGGTTCCCGCTTTCGGCCGTGACCGGCCGCGCCGAGGTGATGAATGCGGCGCACACGGGCGGCCTCGGCGGCACTTACGCCGGCAATCCGCTCGCAACGGCGGCCGCCAACGCCGTTCTGGATGTCATCGAGGAGGAGAATCTCTGCGCCCGGGCGGCCATGATCGGCGAGCGCGTCACATCGCGCCTTCGTGCGATTGCCCAACGCCAGGGAATGGAGCGTCTGGGCGATGTGCGCGGGCTTGGCGCGATGATCGCCTTTGAACTCGTCACGGATCGTGCATCCAAGAACGCGGCTCCGCAGCTCACGAACCGGATCGTGGCGGAAGCGGAGGAGCGCGGGCTGATCTTGCTTGCCTGCGGCACGCGGGCGAATGTAGTACGGCTGTTGCCGCCGCTCACCATCGAAGAGCAGACATTGGGTGAGGCACTCGATATCCTGGAAGCTTCGATCGAGGCGGCTTTCTCCGCCGTCGAGGTCTGAGCCCGGCAGGCATGAAACAGCAGCGCGTCGCGCGGTTCCTTGCCGGCACCGCCGACCAGCCTGAGCATCCGAAGGAAGAGGTAGATCATGGCGCAGAGCAACTATCCCGATACGAAGCTCTTCATCGATGGCGAATGGCGCAGCGGCGCGGAAGGCAAGTCCATCCCGGTGACGGATCCGGCCACCGGTGAAGTTATCGGCCACGTAGCGCATGCTACCAAACCCGATCTCGACGCCGCGCTTGCCGCAGTGGATCGCGGCTTCCGGATTTGGAGCGAAGTCTCGGCCTTCGAACGGTCTAAGCTTATGCGAAAGGCCGCCTCCCTCCTGCGCGAGCGAGTGGACGGTATTGCCGGGATTATGACACGCGAGCAGGGCAAGCCGCTTGCCGAAGCCAAGGTGGAGGTTATGGCCGCCGCCGACGTGATCGACTGGTTCGCCGAGGAAGCCCGGCGCACCTACGGCCAGATCATTCCTGCCCGGGCGCCCGGCGTCATGCAGATGACCGTGAAGCTGCCGGTCGGGCCGGTCGCAGCCTTCACGCCGTGGAATTTTCCGATCAACCAGATCGTGCGCAAGCTCTCGGCGGCTCTTGCCGCCGGCTGCTCGATCATCGTCAAGGCGCCCGAGGAAACGCCCGCCTCGCCGGCTGAACTCATCCGCGTCTTCGCCGACGCGGGCGTGCCTGCCGGCGTGGTCAATCTCGTCTACGGCGTCCCCGCAGAGATTTCCGAATACCTCATCCCGCACCCCGTCATCCGCAAAATCTCGTTTACGGGCTCGACGCCGGTCGGCAAGCATCTGGCCGCACTTGCCGGCGCGCATATGAAGCGGGCGACCATGGAACTCGGCGGCCATGCGCCGGCGATCATCTTCGAGGACGCCAATCTCGACAAGGCCGTCAAGGTGCTCGCCGCGTCGAAGTTCCGTAATGCCGGCCAGGTCTGTGTTTCCCCCACCCGCTTTTTAGTGCAGGAGGGCGTCTATGAACGGGTGGTGAGCGACTTTACCGCTGCTGCCAAGGCCATCAAGGTCGGCAACGGCCTGGAGGAAGGCACGCAAATGGGCCCGCTCGCCAATGAGCGGCGCATTCCGGCCCTGGAATCGCTCATTCAGGATGCCCTGGACCATGGCGCCGAACTCAAGACCGGCGGGCGGCGCATCGGCAACAAGGGCAACTTCTTCGAGCCGACGGTGCTCTCGAACGTGCCGAAGGACGCACGGATCATGAATGAGGAGCCGTTCGGCCCGGTCGCCGTCTTCAACCCCTTCTCAACGCTCGATGAAGTTGTGGAGGAGTCGAACCGTCTGCCCTTCGGTCTCGCATCCTACGCTTTTACCGGTTCCGCGGAGACGGCGCAGCAGCTGGGCCTCAGAATCGAGGCGGGCATGACGACGATCAATCACAATGGGCTCGCCCTTCCCGAAGTGCCCTTCGGCGGCATCAAGGATTCGGGCCATGGCACCGAGGGCGGGTCTGAGGCGATCGAAGCCTATCTCGTCACCAAGTTCGTTTCGCAGTCCGCCGCCTGAGGCGCCTGACCGAAGCCATCAAATCAGGGGAAATAGATGAACGGGGCTGACCGCCTGTGCGACGTGCTGCTCGCAAACGATGTCAATGTTTGCTTCGCCAATCCCGGCACGTCAGAGATGCATTTCGTGGCGGCGCTGGATCGAAAACCCGAAATGCGCTGCGTGCTCGGCCTTTTCGAAGGCGTCGTGACGGCGGCTGCAGACGGCTATGCGCGCATGGCGGACAAGCCCGCTGCCACCCTGCTTCACCTCGGGCCGGGACTGGCCAATGGGCTCGCCAATCTCCACAACGCCCGGCGTGCCCGCACGCCCATGGTGAACGTGGTGGGCGATCATGCGACCTATCATCTTGGTTATGATGCTCCGCTGACGAGCGATATCGAAAGCCTCGCGCGGCCGATGTCGCATTGGGTCGGTCGCGCGACGAGCGCTGCCAATATCCGCGCGAAGGCGGAAGAAGCCTATATCGCCGCTGCCACGAAACCTGGCATATCAACCCTGATCTTGCCTGCTGACGCCGCATGGGGGGAGGTCGAGGAAGAGCCCTTGCAGCGGGTTACATTGCCGAGCCGCCCAGAGGTCGCGCCTGAGGCATTGCGTGCTGCGGTGGCCGCCTTGCGTAGCGGCCGCAAAACCGCAATCTTCCTTGGCGGGCGTGCCACCCGCGCCGATACGCTGGAAATCGCCGGCAAGATTGCCGCCGGGACGGGAGCTGCCCTTTTCACCGAGCGTGCCCCCAGATGGCAGCGAGGCGCCGGACGCGTTTTCCCGAAGCCGGTGCCCTACAATATCGAACTTGCGGTTGCGGCACTAAAGGAATTCGAGACCGCCATCCTGATCGGTGGCCGGGCGCCCGTAAGCTTCTTCGCCTATCCGGGCAAGCCGGGCCGATTGCTGCCCGAGGGCTGCGAAGTGATCGAGCTTGCCGGCATAGAGCACGATCTTCAACACGTCTTGGACATGCTGGCGGACGAGTTGGGAACTCGGCACCTCGGGGCCGCGCAGACGGGCGCCTTCACGGCACGCGAGCTCGCAGCGCCGACAGGCGAGCTGACGCCGGCGGCGATTTCCGTCGCTGTGGCCCGCGCCCTTCCTGAAGGCGCTATTATCGCCGATGAATCCATCACTTCCGCCGGCAGGTTCCTGGAACTTGCGCCCCATATGGCACCACACGACCATCTCCCGCTCACCGGCGGCTCGATCGGCATCGGCATACCCTTGGCTGCCGGTGCAGCGGTGGCCTGTCCCGATCGCAAGGTCGTGGCGCTGCAGGCCGATGGAAGCGGCATGTACACCGTCCAGGGTCTCTGGACGCAGGCCCGCGAAAACCTCGACGTCCTCACGATCGTGTTTTCCAACCGCGGCTATTCGATTCTCAAGGGCGAGATGCGCAATGTGGGCGTCAACGATTTCGGCCACAACGCCCGGCGCATGCTCGAGATCGAGGATCCCACGCTCGATTGGTGCTCTCTCGCCAAGGGCATGGGTGTGGAAGCCGCCCGTGCAGAGACCGCCGAGGAATTCACAAAGCTTCTCGACGCCGGTCTTTCCCGGCGAGGTCCATATCTCATTGAGGCCTGCCTGGCCTGAGACTGTACCGGCGCGCGTCCCCGTGCGGCAGTGCGAGAGCTGCTGGGTTGCGGGCATTACGTTTTCCGCATCCTACAGAAGGTGCGCGGTCAATAGGTCCTGGCTGGGCGCAACGTCGCGGCTCTTCAATCCAGCCTTATTCCGCGGCGGGAAACCTTTCCGGGAATCGTATAACATTCCGCATCTTGCCAAAAACGCGTACAGAGCCGGGCAGACGCTGGCGGCTCAAGACGAATGGAGATCAAATGTCGATTCAGGAAAAGTTCGATAGACTTGGGACCGACAACGCTCCGGGTCAGGAAGTTCGCCAGCAGACATCGCAAATCGAAGGGCTGATGCGCGGTGATGTCCTGCCTGGGGTGCCTGTCGACTTCTCGCATGGCGACGTTGATGCTCATCAACCAACGCCGGGTTCGTTTGAGATCTTCTCAGCAGGCGTCGCAGCCGGCGGCCGGCAGGCTTATACTGAATATCGCGGCGACATAGGCATTCGCGAACTCCTCGCGCCCCGGCTCGCGGCTTTCACCGGCGCACCCGTCGACGCGCGTGACGGCATGATCATCACGCCGGGCACACAGGGGGCGCTCTTCCTCGCGGTCGCAGGCACGATGATGCGGGGAGACAAGGTCGCGATCATACAGCCGGATTACTTCGCCAACCGCAAGCTGGTCGAGTTCTTCGAAGGTGAGATGGTTCCGGTGCGGCTGGGCTATGCCGATGTCGAGGGGCGTGCGGGCATCGATCTCGAAGAGCTGGAATCTGCGTTCAAGGCGGGCGCAAAAGTCTTCCTGTTCTCCAACCCGAACAATCCGGCCGGTGTGGTCTATTCACAGCAGGAAATTGATGCGATCGCGAAGCTTGCCAGCCGCTACGGCGTCACGGTGATCGTCGACCAGCTTTATTCGCGGCTGCTCTATTCGGGTGTCACCTATACGCATTTGCGCGCACGGGATATTGACGCCGAAAACGTGGTCACCATTCTGGGGCCCTCCAAGACCGAGTCGCTCAGCGGTTACCGCGTCGGCGTTGCGTTCGGATCGAAAACCGTCATCAACCGCATGGAGAAGCTGCAGGCGATCGTATCGCTCCGCGCCGGCGGCTACAGCCAGGCCGTGCTGCGCACCTGGTTCGACGAGCCGGCCGGCTGGATGGAAGAGCGCATCAGGCAGCATCAGGCCATCCGCGACGACCTGCTTGCGTTTTTGCGCGCCACGCCCGGCATTGCAGCGCGCACGCCGGACGCCGGTAGCTATCTCTTCCCTCGCCTTCCCGAACTCGCCGTCTCCCATGCCGATTTCGTCCGCATCTTGCGGCTACAGGCAGGCGTTACGGTCACGCCGGGCACCGAGTTCAGCCCGCATACCGGCAACAGCGTCCGGCTGAACTTCTCCCAAGACCACGAAGGAGCCGTGGACGCCGTAAGGCGCCTCGTGACGCTCGTCGAGCGCTATCGCTCATGACGGACGAAGCGAGGCATCGGGGGCCGGTCCCGCAAGGACAATACGTCGCCGCGCGAAGGCATGGCGACCTGGTCTTCACAGCCGGCATGACCCCGCGAAGAGACGGGGTGCTGACGATGACCGGTCCCGTGCGGCTGGAAACACCGCTCGAAGCCTATCGCGATGCGGTCGTGCTTGCCTGCGGCAATGCACTGAACGCGGTGCGCGATGTCATGGCGAAAGGCGAGAACATCACGGCCATCCTCAGCCTGACCGTCTATTTCGCCGCTGAGAGCGGCTTCGCGGCTCATTCGGCCCTTGCGGATTTTGCCTCGCAATTTCTGTACGCGGAGCTCGGCCCGGCGGGGATCGGCGCACGCGTCGCGGTGGGTGTCGCAACCCTGCCGGGCAGCGCCCCCGTGGAAATTCAGCTGGTCGCGGCCATCGCCTGATTTGAGTGTCAGCGCCGCGCCCGCAAGGCAATTTCGGCGCGCATTGCGGCGTGATGCGATCTGCGGCACCCTTGAGAGTTTATGCGAAGCGCCGCGCGGCATCCACGGCAAGGCCGAGGCCGACTGAACCGAACTGGTCGGACTGGGCGATGCGTGCATCGGGAAAGCGAGAAGTCGCGGCCTTTCGCAGTTGCGGGACCTGTGCTCCGCCCCCGGTCAGAATGACGGTTTCTATGGCTTCCGCACCGACACCCGCACCAAGAAGCGCATCGTCGATCGCTACACCGATTTTCCTTACCAGGTCCGCGCTTGCCGTCTCGAACTCGTCGCGCGTCACGGGAATTTCCAGCGACAGGCCAGGTTCCTTCAGCCGTATGTGAGCGGCGCCGGCGTCGGTCAATTCGATCTTGGCCTTCTCGACCTGTGCAGCCAGCCTGTGGCCGGACCTATGCTCAAGAAGATGCTTGTAGCGCTCCAGCTTCTCCGGTTCCGCCGCCTCGCGCTGCAAGGCCTGTATGTCGCGCATCGTCTTGGGCGTGTAGAGTTGGTTGATCTTGTGCCATGTCGCCATGTCGTTGAAGTACCAGACGGGAAGCCGGCGCTTGCCATCCTTCGTGCTGCTGCCCAGTCCCATCTGCGGCATCACCTTGGCGATGTTCAGCTGCCGATCGAAATCCGTGCCGCCCACATGCACGCCCGACGTACTGAGAATGTCGTTTCGCCGATCGCTGGCGCGGCTTCTTGCTGGAGACAGGCGCAACACCGAGAAGTCCGACGTGCCGCCACCGATGTCAACCACCAGAGCCAGCGCTTCCGCGTTTAGCGTCCGCTCGAAATGGAGGGCTGCCGCGACTGGCTCGAACTGGAACTCGACATGCTTGAAGCCTTCCGCGCGCGCCGCTTCCTCAAGTTGGTCCTGCGCCGTCCTGTCCGCCTGCTCGTCGCCATCGATGAAGAACACCGGGCGGCCCAGGACGACATGCTCCGGCACGTCGCCATACTGCGCTTCCAGCCTGCTGCGCAGATGGCGCAGGAACCGGCCGATCAGCCCCTGAAAGGTCATGCGATCGCGACCGACCTGCGTCGTCTCCTTCATCAGGCTGGTGCCGAGGATGGATTTGAGAGCGCGCATGAACCGGCCCTCGACGCCCTCCATATACTGGTGAACGGCAGAACGGCCGAAATGGACATTGCCATCCTCCAGGCTGAAGAAGAGAGCCGATGGAATCGTCACCTCGCCGCCCTCGACCGGAATCAGGAAGGGATCGCTGCCCGGCTCACATAGGCCGACGGTGGAATTGGTGGTGCCGAAATCGACGCCACAGTGAATACGGGACATGGACAGGACTCGCGAGAAATCGTCCCGGTGCGCGTGGCACGCGGAACGGCTGATCAGAAGTTGCGCCCTTCTAGCCAATCCGGGAGGGAATGGAAACCTTCAGTGATTGATGCTCGGCCATCCCTTTTCGGGCTCAGCGGATCCCGCGTTTGAACGACTCCAACATGCCGCGTGCGGTCCGGGAGGACCTCAGGTCAACCCGCGATCAACGCCGCCAACGCGGCAACGATTGCATGCGGGTGGGCTGGCTTTTGCAGGATGACGCAGTCCCGCCAGGTTGCAAGCCGCGGGTCCGTGGAGACCTGTCCGGTATAGAAGCAGAACGGCGTGGCATTGGCCCTCAATCGCTCCGCTATCGGCGCCGCCGTCTCGCTGCCAAGACCGAAGTCCAGCACCGCCACGTCAAAGCCGCCGCGATCCACCAGCGGCAGTGCCTCCCCTACCGAGCGACAAAGGCCAACGACATCCGCGCCCGCTTCGAGAAGGATCGTCTCGAGCTCCATCAAAAGCAACGGCTCGTCCTCGACGACAAGGATGCGAGCACCCTTCAGCTCAAAGGTTCGGTTGTCCCCTATTGCTGCCTCCTCCGTCACCGGATAGCTGGTCCAGCGGCACTTCTATGGAACAAACAAAGCCGGTCGTACGAAACTCGCGCTTGATCGTCGCGTCGGGAATGCCGCGTTCGACAAGAGAGGTTCCGAAGCTTGTCTTCGCGGGGGGTATCACCTGCGGACCGTTCTGTTCCTCCCACAACATTCTGAAAGTGGGCTTGCTGTCATGATCCACCTTCCAGCTCACGCTCACACGCCCGCCTGATACGGAAAGAGAACCGTACTTGGCTGCGTTCGTGGCCAGTTCATGAAGCACCAGTCCAAACGGCGTCGCCAGATCGGCTTTCAGAGTGACAGGCGGTCCCTCAAGGCGCACGCGATTCACGTTGTCGGTGAGGTGAGCCGCAAGCTGGCTCTCCGCCAAAGCACGGAAATCCGCTCCTCGGCAAGAAGCTGGCGCGCTTTATCCGGATCGTAAGGCCATGGTGTCATGGTCTCGTCAAACCCGACCTGGCCCGGAATGAGCGCCTGCGTGGAAGCGGGCGAGGTCTGACCGCGATAGATCGTCTTCGTGATCAGCTCCTTGTTGATGGCGTAGTTCAGCGCCTGCCTCACACGCACGTCCTTCACATTATCCCGCAGCATATTGAAACGCAGGACATGGACGCGGCGCCCCGGAATGGCGCCTACTTTAAGGTCCTCGAGCGAGGACAGCTGCTCGACATCCAGCGGAGAAATACCGTTGGCGAAGTTCAGTTCGCCGCTGCGCAAGGAGGTCACTCGCGTCTGGTTGTTTCCGATCACGCGGTAGATCGCGTTTTCGAACGCAGGCTTCTCGCCGAAATAGTTCTCGTTGCGCTTGAGCGTGACATGTGACGCAAAGTCATAATCGACGACGGTGTAGGGGCCTGACGGATTGACCTCGACCTTAGGATTGTGCGTTTTGGCCCATTCCGGAGCGATGAAGGATATCGCGCTCAGGCGGCGCGGCAGTTCGAGCCAGGGCGTGGATGTCTTGATGATGACCGTCTCGGCATCCGGCGCCTCAACGCTGGTTATCAGGTTGAAGTCCGTTATCACGGTCGCCTGGGTCGCGGGATCCATGAGCCGCTTGAAATTCCACACCACGGCATGGGCGTCGAGCGGCTCCCCGTTGGCGAATTTTGCACCCGGTACCAGCTTGAACGTGAACTCCTTGCCGTCAACATCACTCCATTCCCGGGCGAGATTGCCCGTCAGATTGCCGTCCACGAAGGATGCCGTTGTCAGCGACGAATAGACCTGGCTCATGATGGACAGGTCCTGGACTGTGCGCGCGAATGCTGGATCGAAGGTCAGCAGCGGCAGCGATGCAACCGTTACGGTATCCTCGGCAGCAAGGGCCGGAGCCCCACCGCCTGGAATAGCCACTGCTATCAGGCCCGCAACCGCGGCGACCAGAAGCTTGTTTCGCATGATATTCCCCTCATTCTTGTTTTTTGGTGGAAGAGTTCCCTGCAGATCACCCGCGGCCGATTTCCTCCGGATAGGGTAGTCCGAGGTTGTCGCGCAGGGTTCCGGGTTCGTATTCCGTGCGGAAGCAGCCTCGCGCCTGCAAGGCAGGAACCAGCAGGTTGGTAATGCGTGCAACGCCACCTGGCTGATAGAGCGCGGACATGTTGAAGCCGTCTGCGCCGCCCAGATCGAAGCGCTCCTCCATCTCCGCCGCGATCTGCTCCGCAGCGCCCACGGGCGACCAATGTCCGCCCGCAGTGCAATTGTGCTCCACGAGCTGGCGGATGGTGAAACGACGCTCGACGCTCATATAGCGATAGAGCTCGTAGCGCGATTGCATCACCTGAATGGAGGATGTTTCCGGGAAAGCTTCGGCCGGGATTGCTTCATCGAGATCGTAGGCCGACAGATCGACGCCCGGCAACAGATCCTGGAGCTGCGCCACACCAACCTCGAAATTGATGAGATCGTTGAGCTGCCGGTGCATCGACAGCGCCTCGGCCTCGGTCTCACCGATTACAGGAGAGCACCCGGGCAGGACCTTGATATGATCCGGGTCCCGACCGGCCTTCGCCGTCCGTGCCTTCAGATCCGCGTAGTATTCCTGCGCCTCTTTCAGCGTTGGCGAAAGCGCGTAGACCATATCGGCATAGGCGGCCGCGAGATTTTTTCCGCTTTCCGAGGTACCGGCCTGGACGTAGACCGGCCGCCCCTGCGGGCTGCGCGGCAAGTTCAACGGACCGGTAATGCGGAATATCTCTCCTTCGTACTTCTCGATGTGGACATGCGATGGATCGCCGAAAATGCCACGCTCGCGATCCATGACGAGAGCCGCCTTGTCGACGCTGTTGAACAGCCTGCTGATGACTTCGACATATTCCGCGGCCCGTTTGTGACGCGCGCTATGATCAAGCATGGGCTTGTCGGAGTAATGATGCGCCCCGTCGTAGGAGGTGACGATGTTCCAGCCGGCCCGCCCCTTTGAAAGGTGGTCCAGCGAACTGAGCTGACGTGCGACGTTGAAAGGCTCGGTGAAGGTGGTTGAAAGAGTGCAGACAACACCGATGTTCTCGCTGATCGCGGCCAGCGCCGAGCCAAGCGTCACCGATTCAAGAAAGCGCAGAGGACGGACCGGGAAAAGCTTCTGGCTATGCAAGGGACTGTCGGCGAGGAAGATGAGGTGGATCTTCGCTTTCTCCGCCAGTCGTACCGCGTCCCGGTAAAGACTGAGGGAGTAAGCCTCCTCCACACGGCTATCGGGCTTGCGCCAGGAGGCTTGGTGCATCCCGACCCCGTTCAGCATCAGGCCCAGGATCATTTTGCGCTTGCGCTCTGCCATGGCAGCCTGCCCTTCCCATCTGAAAAGATATTTGTATGATAACTAGACATACGATATTCATTCATGTCAATAGTAATATATTGCAAAAGGTCCCGCAGCAGAGCGGCGCGGTTTTCAACGCGGCACCCGGAGTGCGGGGGAAGAGGGAAGAACAAGAATGAATCGGCCGTTCATCGGAGAGCTGCTCGACCCGCCACCCAGTCTCGCATCGATGGTTGCCAAGAGACTGCGCGAAGAAATCGAACAGCGACGGTTTCCCCTCGGCACGTCCTTTCCTACGGATGCAGAATTGGCGAAGGCGTTCGGCGTAAGCCGGACGGTGGTGAGGGAAGCCGTCTCGTCGTTGCGGGAGGCCGGGCTCATCTCGACCCAGCGGGGGCGAGGCTCGATCGTGATCGCCTATACTGCCTCGCCCGGCTTCAAGATCACATCCGAAGAGTTGGACTCGGCTGACCGGTTATTGCAGCTCTATCATTTTCGTTCCCTGATCGAGACCGAGGCCGCGGGGCTTGCCGCGCAAAAGCGTACGGACGAAGACATCCAGCGCATCTATGAGGCTTTGGAGCGCGGCAACCACCTGGACACTTTCGATTCCGCCATCGCAGCCGATATCGATTTCCACGTGGCGATCGCGCAGGCGACACAGAACGAGTATTTCCTCCGCCTGATGGCCACGATCCGCACGGCTACGACCGCCCGGGCACTCCTGCGCTATGACAGCGATAGGGATTCCTACGTCGATTTCTATCGCACGGTGGTGCAGAAGGAGCATCTCGGCATAGCAGATGCGATCCGTGGCGGCCTGCCGGCAAAGGCGCGCCAGCTTCTGAAAAAGCATCTCGGCGGTCGCCGCTACAACGCCCTCCTCAAGTCAGCAGCCACACAGGCCAGTGCCTGAGCTGTCCATTCTCCCAGCCGGAAGGAATGACGCGTGACCGATCAAGCCAGCCATCCGCAAATCGACATCGGCCGCTTCTGGAAAGCCATGGGCGCACGGGCGGTCGGAGCCGCCGTCGTTGCTGCTCGGGATGAAGCCGGGCCGGCTGGTTTCCTGGCCCTGTCGGCTACGCATTTGAGCGCCTCGCCGCCGATCCTGATGGTATCCATCGGGCTCCAGACCTCGGCACTGGCCACCATCCTCAACAGCCGCCACTTCTCCATCAATTACCTCGCGGACCACGATGCGGAACTGGCCGATATCTTCGGCGGCAAGAGCCCGCGCAAAGGCGCCGACCGTTTCGATGAAGAGCGATGGACCACCCTGTCCTCGGGTGCGCCGATCCTCAAAGGGGCGATCGGCTCTTTGGACTGCCACTTGGAAGAGACCATCGAGCGTCACGGCTCGGTGATCGCGTTGGGCCGCCTCGTCGGGTTTTCACTCGATGGCATCGCCGCCCGTCCCCTGGTGAGCTTCGCCGGTCGGATGGGCATCTGAACTCAGTCAGGACAAAGCCTTCATGAGTATCTCTGTTACTGTTTATAGGGGCGATCCGGCCGTGGATTCGCGCGGCTTCCGCCAGTGCCTCGGCCAGTTCAGCACCGGTGTTACGATCATAGCGACGGAACATGACGGGCGAAGAGCGGGGGTGACGGCAAATTCGTTTTCTTCGCTCTCGCTCGATCCCCCGCTGATACTCTGGTCCATAAGCCGCACCTCCCGCGCTTTCCCCATCTTCTCCGAGGCAACGCATTTCGCTGTCAGCATTCTCGCAGAAGACCAGATTCCTGTGTCCCAGCGCTTTGCAAGCAAGGAAGAGGACAAGTTCGCCTCGATAGACTGGTGTCCAGGCCAGAACGGAGCGCCGGTCATCAAGGGCTCCGCAGGACGCCTGGAATGCACGAGGCATTCCGTTCTCGACGGCGGGGATCATCTTCTTATCATCGGTCGGGTGACGCATTTCGAGCGTGAGGAGCGCAAAGGGCTCATCTTTTCTCAGGGACGTTACAGCATTGGCCTCGACCATCCGGTCCTGCGCTCGGAAACGAGCAGCGCCGGTGCGCCCCTGACCGCGGGCGAGGCCAGTCTTGGATCTCTGGTTTTCAAGGCACATCTGAAGTCGTCGCGCAGTTTCGATGCGGACCGGGCTGCGCTGGGTTTCTCGATTGGCCAGGCCAGGATCCTGTATGTCCTCTCCGAACATCCATCGCTTCCGTTCGAAGAACTGGTAAGCCTGTCGAACTTTCCCTCACAAACCATTGAGGATGGCCTTACCGACCTCACTGCGACAGGTGGCGTGAAACGCAATGCTGACGGGACCTTCTGCCTCACCGACAAGGGGAGAGAGTTGCGCGCTACCATTCGAGAGCGAAGCCTGTCCCGCGAAACCGAGATGCTGCGGCACATAGCGCCCGAAGAGCTGGCAACGGCAAAGCGGGTCTTGGAACGGTTCATCACTCAGGCGGATACCGCCCGCTGATCGTAAGCACCGATGGGATTCAAGGACGCGAATGAACAAGTTCGAGCGACTGTCAGCGGCCTTGGCCGGAGAGGAAGTGGACCACATTCCCTCCGGCTTCTGGCTGCACTTCGAAGAAGATCGATGGTTCGGGAAGTCGGCGATCGACGCTCACGTCGAGTTTTACGATCAGACCGACGTCGATATCCTGAAGATCATGAACGAGTACCGTTATCGGATGCCCGAGCCGGTTACCTCGTTCAGTGATTGGGCCAAGTGGAAACCGCTCGGCGTGCGGAACGGCTATTACCAGGGCCAGCTCGACCTCATCAAGGCGCTGAGCGACCGTCTCGGCACGACCGTTCCGTTGTTCGCGACCATTCATGGGGTCTATATCTGCGCATTCCATGGCAGCAGGCGTCCGGAGTGCACCTTCGACGATCCGCACCTGCTGACTGAGCATATTCGCGTCAACCCCAAGGCCGTCGCACCAGCGCTCGATGCCGTGACTGACACGTTGATCGAGCTGTCGCTTGCCTCCATCGAAGCCGGTGCAACGGGCATCTACTACAGCTCTATAGGCGGGGAAAAATTTCGCTTCGACGCCGAAACCTTCGAGACACACGTCAAACCGTTCGAGCTCCGCATTCTCAAGGCGATCAATCAGGCACGGGTTCCGGTCATATTGCACATCTGCAAATCCGACACGCGCCTTTCGAGCTACGTCGATTATCCCTGCGACGCCGTGAACTGGGCCGTGCACGAGAGCGACCACGGCCTCGCCGCCGGGCGAGCCCTGTTCGGAAAGCCGGTGCTCGGCGGCTTGGACGATCGCAGCGGAGCGCTGGTGGAGGGTGACGTTGAGGATATCGCCCAAGCAGTGAATAGGATCGTGACCGAGGCAGGGAGAACCGGCTTTATCCTCGGAGCCGATTGCACATTGCCCACCGACATCTCGATCGACCGCGTGCGAATGGCCATCAATTCGGTGCGTTCGCTGTAGGAGAAAGACGGCCAGATGGGAAAGCCGAAGATCGCCATCATTGTCACCGGCGGGACCATCGATACGCTGGGGGAAGGCCGGCTTGATCTGTTCGAATATGCGCGCCACCAGCGCTGGTTGACGCCAGAGGGATTGGTGGCTTCGATACCCGAGCTGGCGGAAATTGCTGATACCACCGTTGTGGAGATGCCGCGCTTTGGCGTCGCCTCCTTTTCCGTCAGCGACTGGCTCGCGCTGCACGACGCGATAACCGAAGCGGCGCGAGAAGGTGCTGACGGTGTCGTCGTCACCCAAGGGACGAATTACGTCGAGGAGAATGCCTATTTCCTCTCCTTGGCGCTCAAGCAGGATGTGCCTGTCGTACTTACGGCTGCAATGCGCCCCGCGTCCGGCATGGGCAGCGACGGCTTCATGAATCTTGTGGATGCGGTTCGTGTCGCAAGCAATCCGGCCAGCCAGGAGCACGGCGTGACCGTCGTCATCAACACCCAGATCCATGCCGCACGCGAGGTCGTAAAAGGCCATACGCATGCCCTCGAAGCATTCGAAAGTCCCCATACGGGACCGCTCGGAGAGGTGCTGCCCAATGGCAAGGTCATCTATTATCGCCGTGGTTTGAAGCGGCATTCCCACAAAACTCCGTTCCGGCTGGGTGAAATGAGCGCCGGCGATTGGCCTCGCGTTGATATCATCCTCTCCTATTACGGCGGCGACGGGAGCTTGGTGGACGCCGCGGTCCAGCTCGGCGCGCGCGGTCTTGTCAGCGCCTCCTTTGGCGCGGGCAGGCCGGGTCCCGGCTACAATGAAGCCTTCGACAAGGCGGCTCGCAATGGCATTCCGGTCGCGCTTGCGGCACGAGGACATGGCCGGGTGATCGCTTATCCAGGCTTGACCGAACGCGGCATGATAGCGGCGAACGAACTTACCCCTTGGAAGGCGAGGATATTGTTACAGCTGGCGATGACGCAAACCGCCGACATTGCCGCCATACAAGGCATGTTCGACAGTTTTTAAATCCGAGCGGGCGCGAAGGCCGCTCACATGCTAACGACGATCAAATCATAAGCTTTGAGACTCATCGGCCGGTGCCGGCGGGACTATCTGGCCGATCGGCGAATTGGCTAGCGACAAGCCAGGCGTGGAAGATCCGGCCGTCCGTTATGAAACGCGTTCCCACCGGCTCGCCCGCTTCGATATAACGTTCTTCCGCAATGCACCCGGCGTTGCGAAGCGCGGTAACGATATAATCTCGCTCGGAATCGGCGTGGCGATCCACTCGGTGCGAAATCTGCCACGTGACGGATTGCAGGCCAAAGCCGGTATCGGTGGTGCCAGCGCCGACCCAGATATCGGATCGCGATGGATCGATGCGCCATCTCCGCGTCCAGTATGAAAGATTGCCAATATCCGATTCCGGGTCGATGTTTGCCGCCCAGAAACGGATGTGGTGGCGCTTTCTCGGACTGTCGCCAACATCTTCCTGAAAGCCGATGTCCTGCCTGCGGCCGAACAGATACAGCGCACTGAAGGGGGCCGTGGGATAGGACCGATTGAGAACGAAGCTGACCGCCATCTTCGCGGCGGAATTAAGCGTCAGCGGATCAGCAGCGTGCCAGCCTGCCACGGCGAATGCCGAGCGCAGCTGCTCTTGCGATCCGATCAGGACGACATTGACCGGATCCGCCGGTAGACCGTCCGCCGCCCGCGTCACCCTTGGAATACGTTTGCGGCGGAGAACCGCCACGCTCGCACGAACGATCGGCGGCAAGATCACATAGGCCGCGATGACGTAGGTAAGCAGCAATGCGGCGAAGACCGGGACACGCTGCTCGATCCGGTCGAAGATCTGGGTGACGATAAACCACAACGTCGCCGAGGCGATCAGCAAGATGAAGGCGCGTTGTATCCACCGAGCGGCGCGGGTCATGGGCACATCATACCCGCAAAGACCCGTGAGCCGAAGTCGGCGGTCCGCTGGTGCCACCGCCGTTCAACGCATCCGTGCCTATCCCGCCCGCCCTCAAAGTTGCGGGACCACCTCGCCCCGCGGGCATCATCGATAGAGTCAACCACGTAAAATGATCGAACACACCCATTTCTCTTCAATGATTTCTCCGATCAACACGCAACAATGTCAGACGACCAATAGATTAACTGAATAATTCTGCGTTTCCCTTGACTCAAGGGCACCCGTTTATAATAACCAATGCGCAACCATTGAAACGGAGACAATTTTTGATACTCGGAAATCATCTGAAGAGCCTTAGTTTCGTTCACTTTCTCGCTCTTGCAACCGTCGTTCCGCTTGGTACATCTTACGCCCAGGACAAGAACCCCGGTGAGGGTAAAAGCGTGACGATCGCTCAGCCCAATGACGATACCGGCTGGATAATGAGTGAGGTCTATGCCCAGCTTTTGAAGGAGCTCGGATACGAAGTGGGGATGCCGATCACGCTGGACGTGCCGGTTGCCTATCAGGCAGTCTCCCAGGGCAGCGCCGATCTTTATCCAGACGGCTGGTTTCCGCTTCACAACACCTATGTAGATACTCCGGATTTCGGCGCGGAACGCGTTGGCTATGTGGTGAAGCAGGGCGCATTGCAGGGCTATCTGGTCGACAGGGCGGCTGCCGAGAAGTACGGCATCAAGACGCTTGATGATTTCAAACGCGCTGAAGTGCGCGAAGCCTTCGACCGGGATGGAGACGGCAAGGCAGATCTGGTTGCCTGCCCTCCGGGCTGGGGCTGCGAATTGACGATCCAGCACCACCTGGATGCCTTCGACCTCCGCGAGTTCATCAATCCGATCAAGGCGACCTACTCCGCGTCGATGGCAGACGCTATTGCCGCTCACGAGCAGGGCAACCCGATCCTGTTCTATACCTGGACGCCGAACTGGACCGTATATGAACTCAAACCGGGGGAAGACGTCGTATGGATCCAGACGCCCGGCATCGACCTGCCTGAAGAACAGCAGGAACTTGCGGAGACCGCAATTGTCAGCGGCGTCGAAGGCTGTGTGGAGGACCCGTGCCGCCTTGGCTGGCCAGTGAATGACATTCGCCCGGTGGCCAACACCGAGTTTCTGAAGGCCAACCCTGCCGTGGAGACCCTCCTCAAGGAAGCCTCCATTCCGCTGGAATTCATTTTCTCGCAGAATGCTGCGATGAAGAACGGTGCCAACAGCGCGTCGGATTTGGAACGTCAGGCCGCCGAATGGATAGAAGCCAATCGGGTAAAGGTTGATGAGTGGCTTGGAAAAGCGCGAGCAAGCGTGAACTGAAGCCGCGAGTTCCTCCGGGCCCACCATTGGATCGTTACGCTGAACAGAGCAGAAGATAGCTCAGTTTCATCGCGTGTGGGGAAAGGCGGTAGCGCTCCTCCGCTACCACCTAAAAATCAATAACTTAGACGATAATTGCTTAATTTTTCCGCCATCTTCATGTGCCAAATGGCGAAAATATGTGACAAGCAATTTCAACGACTTACACTCTGCGAAATTGAATAGACGGCACATAGCCGTCACAGCAGTGGTCGAAATTCCCCGCCGTTTCGCGCTACATCAATCCTGCCTGAAGAACCGGATCAGATCGCGCCGATTCACCACCCATCGCTCCCCAACCCTCCGACCCGGCATATAGCCCTTGCTCAGCATGTGGTAAGTTTGCTGCGGGGTGCGGTTGATGAAGGCTGCGATCCTCTCTACGCCCCAGATTAGATCAAGAGGCGGCTCTTCTTCCGTGTGCTGTTCCATGGCACTTCCGTTTCGGTGTGGCCCGTGAATATAGTCAACACTCGGCAAATCCACGCGACAAGGATGCAACATGCCAAACGTCAAGAAATTTCCACTCTCGCATGCCCAACGAGAGCTTAACCGGCGAGGAAAATTGAGCTTAAGCTGCATTGTTTCCGATCGCTGGATAAGAGTCGGAAAGCCGGCGCGAGAGGCTGCTGATCTCGGAACGCCGATAGAATTCGACGTAATGGCCGCCTACAGCAATTCAACCGGCGCTGACCGGAAACTCTGCAGCATGATCGTCACCGTAGACCAACTCCGTGCAATCTTAGCCGAGATCGAGAAGCAATGAGCTCTGATGTCGGTTCTATCAGAAAAGCCCATTGTGCCAACTGCGGGGGCGATCGAAACTGCGATGTCACCGGCCATTACGTTGCCCGAGGCGACTCAGAGTACTATCAATGGCGGACTGACTGGTACCTCTTGGTATGCAGGGGGTGTGAACACGTATTCGTTCAGACGGTCAGCACGAATTCTGAGGAGTACACGCAAGATTACGAAGGCAATGCCGAATACTTCGAAACGATCGAGACCTGGCCGCCAATATCGAAGCGGAACCGCCCAGAGTGGTTGTATCCACTTGGTGGCCTTTCCCTCCCGACCGAGGAAGGTCACCGTCTGGAAGAGGCTATTAAGGAAGTCTATGGGGCGCTCGATGCGGGCCTAAATACACTGGCCGCTATAGGTGTGCGGACGTCGTTTGACATTGCAGCCGAATTGATCGGCGTCTCCAGTGAGAAGACTTTTGAAGAAAAGCTCACCACGCTAGTGGAAAATGGCCATATCCGAGACGCTGAGCGCGGTCACCTTGCGCTGCTGATTGATGCTGGCAGCGCGTCTGCGCATCGCGGCTGGAAGTCCACATTCCAAGATCTCGGTGCATTAATGGATATCTTGGAAGGCGCGATACATGAGTGGTTCGTTGCACCCGTGAAGCGGCAGATTGCGGCCGAACGAGTGTTGGAGATCAAAGGAAAGGTGCCTCCCCGCACCCCGCGAAAGGGGAAGGCTACCAGTTCAATCCGCGCCTGAAGGCGTCGATCGGAACCCAATACTTCAGCCAGGTCGGGCATGACGTTCTTGGTGACGTTGATGCGCTTCGCTCTGGCGTGACGGTTGACTACGAGATCGTGCAGAACTTCAACGCCAAGCTGGCCGTGAATTACAGCACGTTCGACACTCCGGCGGGTGACCTCGACCAGTGGCACGGCTTCCTGCGGTTTGACCGTAAGTTCTAAGAAGCTTGTGAGAACCAAAATGACCCGGCGGGG
>NZ_JAEQ01000015.1 GCF_000518985.1 Chelativorans sp. J32 | reverse complement strand
TGCGATGTCTGGTTGATGCGTTCGACGATGAACGCCCGGTGCAGCTCCAGAACGCGCTTGCGATGGCCACCCATCTTGGCCGGCGCCACCGAGCCGGTTGTCCCGGTAGCGCTGGTGCCACTTCACTGCCGAGGAAACGGCAACCCCGAAGCGGCTGGCAGCCGACCGGCAGCTCTCGCCGGCCTCGATCGCACCGACCACACGTGCTCGAAGATCATTGGATAGAGGTGCTGTCATCAGATGCTGGCCTCCACTCCAGCCAGCATCTTGAATCACAAGATCAACAGAACCGGAATCCCTCCCGATTCAGTCAATCACTAAACCGCTCTAAGTCTAGCCGGCCTCGCTCTCGGCAATCGGCCGCTGATAGGAAAAGCCCATGTCCCAGGGGAAATAGATCCAGGTATCCTGGGAGACTTCAGTCACAAAAGTATCGACCAGGGGGCGCCCCTTGGGTTTAGCATAGATCGTTGCGAAATGGGCTTTCGGCATCATCGCACGGACGATCGCGGCCGTCTTGCCGGTATCCGTGAGATCATCAACGATCAATATGTCCTTTCCCTCATCTTCCAGCAGAGGGGGCGAGATTTCCTTCAGGAGTTTGAGCTCTCCCTGCTCGCTGTAGTCGTGATAGGAGGCGATGCAAACCGTCTCGATAAGGCGAATGTCAAGCTCGCGTGCAATCACCGCTGCAGGGACGAGCCCGCCCCGGGTGATGCATACGATTGCCTTCCAGCGGCCGTTCGTGCCGGCAAGACGCCAGGCAAGTGCGCGGGCATCGCGATGGAATTGATCCCACGAGACGGGAAAGGCTTTTTCTGGAAGGGACATTTCATGCACTCCTGAGCCAGGCGGCCGCACCTGGAATGCGTCGGGAATTAGCCGGAAAGACGAGGAAAATGCAAGAGCGGCGATGCTGCCGAGCCTCCCGTAGTGACTGGCCTTCGCTCTTCGCTTTGCTGGATTTGCTTCGAAACCAAGCTGCAAAGTAAATCGCGCTTTAAAGCGAAAGACATAAGGATGAGGAATTGTATTGTGAAATTTAGAGAAGAAAATGATAAAATATGCATCGTTTTTATTTCTACTAATATCGATCACCTGCGCGCGTGCCGAGGTAATTTCAGTGGCGCCGGCGGATGCCAAAGCTGGTGAAATCAAGGCGGCAAAGGTATTTTACGTAGGGGAGGTGAGCGAGCGAAAGGTGGCCGAGCTCATTTCGGTGCTCGACAGGCTGAACAGCGACAATAAAGCGCTCGCAAACATCTATCTCTACATAAACAGTCCCGGGGGGGATGTGGACAGCGCGCAGACGGCGTACTGGGCGATCAAGAGCTCGCGCATTCCCGTCACCGCGGTAAACGTATCGACCGTCGCTTCCGTCGCGGCAGTCATGTTCTGCGGAGCCAAAGTAAGAACCGCGTTTCCGGGGACGGTTTTCGTGCTCAAGCCGGCAAATATCACGCTGCCGGCAATGTCGATTCAGCCCGTCCAGTACGTGCTCTCGAGGGAGCTTCTCAAGTCATACAACGATGTCTTTGCAAGCGTCTATCGCGAGTGCACGAACCTGCCTGCAGAAGAGGTGTCGACCATCGTGGAGAGCGCCGACGACAGGCTCTTGATGAATGCAGGAGAAGCTCTGGAGAAGGGCGTGATCTCCGGCGAGACGCGGGAAATCGTAGACACGCCCTTGTCGTACACCATTGTCGACAAGGATGGTCTCAACCTCAATGTAATGGTCGGATCTAAAGATTGATCGGTGGTGTTATGAGGTTTATATTGCTAATTGTTGTCTTCTTTTTTGGTGTGGTATTGGGAATATTTATATTTATGGGTACATCAATAAAGGAGGAATTTTCTGATGTTAAGTATGCGAAAATTTTATTTCAGGAGAAGTTACGCGGGATTCGGTTGCTAAACTTATATCTGCCATCGAAGAGATTAATAGAGACCATGAAGGTCTGGAAAAAATATACTTATATATCATCAGCTGGGGTGGTGACGCAGACGGTGGCGAAGCGGCCTATCAGATCATAAAGAGTAGCCGGATACCAATCACGACCGTCAATCTCGCTAATGTCGGCTCAGCGGCAACTTTTATGTTTTGCGGCGGAAAGGAACGCCTCTCATTTGAGGATGGGACCTTTCTTCTGCACCCCCCCGCGAACGTTGCACCAAAGCGTACCTGGACGCCCGACGAACTGCGCCAGATGGAGGAAGTGCTTCGTACATACGTAAATTTTGGCGTTGAGGTCTATAAATCCTGCACGACGATACCGGAGGCGGAGATCAAGGCTCTTTTGTACAGCGAAGATCAGCGGCTCGTCCTTTCCGCGAAGCAGGCGAAGGAGAAAGGCCTGATTTCCGGCACCGTAAGCGAGATTATCGATACACCGTATTCCTATCTCGTCAGCGACGAGTAGTGCCAAAGAGATGCCCGCAAAAGGGGCGAGGGGATGCTCTTGCCCGTGAGGAGTAGGTGCGTTCCTTGCAGGATGAGCCCGAAAACCGGGATCGGTTCCGGAAAGCACGATACACCGATCCAATAACTTGCAGCGTCCTTTGTGCGTCCTAATGGACGCACGGGGCTGTGGCCCTTTCAGTGGGACAACAGCGTTGGCGTGGTCATCGATTGCAGCATTTTGCGCGTGACCCCGCCGAAAACGAATTCCGCGAGACGCGAACGGCCGAAGGCGCCCATGACAAGAAGGTCGGCATTGGCTTCCGCAATGTGATTGGCGATCACTTCGTCATGTGAAAGACCGTTCGACTGCTCGGCGCTGAGGGTAACGTCTATACCGTGCCGCGCCAGGCTCTGGGCAATAGCGGCACCGGCCATTTCGGCGTCCTGGTCCATCGTGTCGCGCGCGTCGACGCTGAGCACTTCGGCGCGCCCGGCCTCCCTCAACAGTGGAAGGGCGTCAAAGACGGCGCGAGCGGCTTCCTTGCTGCCATTCCATGCCAGCACAGCCTTCTTGAAGGGCTCCGAGCGGCCGCTGAAGGTGTATGGAACGAGGAGCAGGGGGCGGCCGGTTCTGAAGAGTAGGGCCTCCAGATCGGAGCTGCGCAGCGAGTCGGCATCGGGATCGTTCTGCAGCGCAATCACAAGATCCGCGGTACGGGCGCTCTCGATGCCGGAGACGGCTGAATCGCCGGAGACATTGTCATAGCTGCGCCATTCATGAGCTACGCCTTCAGCCTCGGCACGCTCGCCGAAGAACCTCTTCAGCTCCTGATGGCGTCTGAGCGTGTCCTCCTGAAGGGCAGTGTTAAAATCGATGGCCGGCCCGCCCATGGGAGAAACCACAGGCATGGGAAGCGCTTCTGCGTGGAGACCGATGACATGGCTTCCATGGCGCGCGGCAAACGGTAGTGCGAAATCCAGAACCCGTTTGGCGTCTACCTGGCTCTGCAGGATCACTAGAACCGTCTTGTAGGTCATGGAAGCCTCCTTCGCATCTGTTCACCCCGCAAAGGAGAGAATGGGCGTGCGTCAACTTTGTTGCAAGAGGCGGTCAAGCATTCGCTCGATCTCGGCTTTGGCGGCTTGAAGCGTCTCCTCGGAACGCGAGCGTATCACCAATTCGGTCCAAAACCTGCCATCCACATATTTTGGATAGGAGCCGATGATCGTTTCGGGAAAGGCCTTCTGAACTTCGCCCAGAGGCCCCCCGATCGTTCCTTCCGGAAGAGGTGAGGGGATGGAGACGGACAGAAGCTTTGCCCCGGTCCTAAGCGTCGGCACAATTTGATCGAGCATCGCCTGGAAGATCGCCGGAACGCCAGCCATCACGAAGACGTTATCGATCGCAAATCCCGGCGCAACCGAGATGGGATTGGGAATGTGCCTTGCACCCCGGGGCATGCGGGCCATGCGCTTGCGCGCTTCCGTGAACTCGATGCCCCGCGCCTCGTAATGTTCATCAAGCAGCCTGTAGGCCCTGTCGTCGTATTCACAAGGCAAGCCGAAGGCGGCCGCGACCGCATCGGCGGTGATGTCGTCATGAGTAGGGCCGATCCCGCCAGTGGTGAAGACATAGGTAAAACGGGAGCGGAGCGCGTTGATAGCCTCCACAATCGCTTCCTGCTCGTCCGGCACGATCCGAACCTCCTTCAGATCGATGCCGACGGCCGTCATGATATCAGCGAGATGGCCGATATTCCTGTCCTTTGTGCGGCCCGAAAGGATTTCGTCGCCGATGACGACCATTGCCGCCGTAACAATCTCACTCATGGCTGTCTCTTCCCCTTGACGTCTGTCAGATAGCGGCGGGCGGATGGATCGGCAATGGATGGTGAACACTGTGTCGGAAATGGAAGTGTTTAAATACCGCCCGGCTCAGCTAAATCAGAAGGCGGTGGCGTGGCTACGCCGTTTGATCAGGAGCTAAGCAAGATGGCTAGGATACTCGTTCTTTACTATTCAAGCTGGGGGCACATGGAGGCAATGGCAAAAGCGGCCGCCGAAGGTGCGCGCGAAACCGGCGCCGACGTGACCATCAAACGCGTGCCTGAGCTCGTGCCGGAAGAGGTGGCGAGAAAGGCTCACTACAAGCTTGAACAGGAAGCGCCGATAGCTACGCCTTTGGAGCTTGCAGATTACGACGGTTTTATCTTCGGCGTTTCGACGCGTTACGGAATGATGGCGTCGCAAATCAAGAATTTCCTAGATCAGACGGGTCCGCTCTGGGCCGAAGGAAAGCTGTTGGACAAGCCTGCGACCGTTATGGTTTCCACGGCCACGCAACATGGCGGGGCGGAAATTGCTTTGGCCACGACACAGCTCGCGCTGCAGCACCACGGAATGATCATCGTGCCGCTCTCCTACGCCTATCAGGATCAGATGGGCAACGATACGGTCCGCGGCGGCGCGCCTTATGGCATGACCACAACGACTGAGGGTGATGGTTCCCGTCTGCCCTCCGCCCAGGAGCTGGAGGGCGCGCGGTTCCAGGGCAAAAGGCTGGCCGAGATCACGGCAAAGCTTTTGGGCTGATGCATTCCTCGAGGCGGGCGCTCGACAGTCCGCCTCGATCTTTTCTCTGACAAACGGCTGCGGCTCCCTTGCAGCTGGTCCGGTAGCGCGACATATTCCGCGCATGCGAAAACTCCCCATCCTAATCAGCCTGGCCGTGGCGCTCGCCGGCTGCGTCTCCACCCAGGAAATTCCGCTTTCGGTGAATTCCTACCAGCTCGAGGTGAGCGGCACTGGCCGGTTCGGGGCTGGAGCCGTTCCGCAGGCGACGCTCAAACGCGCCGCCGAACTCACCCTTGAAAAGGGCTTTACCCATTTTACGCTTGGGGGAGCGACGATGCAGACTGCCCACACCTATGCGGGGCAGGCCTCCTTCGTGCCTCTGATCGCGACGACGCGGTCCAATTCGGTGACGGTGCGAATGTTTCGGCCCGGGGAGAACCCGAATGCACTGGATGCACGCACCATACTTGCGACCTATGGTGGGTAATCAGCTGGGCGCATTCAAAAAAGAATGTTGACCTTTCGACGCGAAGCACTGAGAAACATGCCCGCGCGGACGTGGCGGAATTGGTAGACGCAAGGGACTTAAAATCCCTCGGGCTTCGCCCGTGCGGGTTCGATTCCCGCCGTCCGCACCAAATCTATTACACTAAAACGGCAGGGCGCAGGGTGCCGCGGTCCACAGTCATACTGGTCTGCCACCGATTTTGCTGCGCCTCACTCCTCGATTTCCGGTTCCGGGCGCGAGCGGCGGACGCGTTGGAAAGTGTACCCCATTTCCACGGCCTGATTTCCGAATTTCGCCCTGAGAGCGTCTATCGCACCTTCGGCCAGTGCCCGTTTGTGTGACAGATGGTCGACGAGGTCCGGCGGATCGGCCTTGGTGGCGTCCGTCAGGTCGCTGACGCCGATGCCGATCAGGCGAAAGGATGTGCCGTCCACCTCACGCTTCAACATTTCAAGGCCCGTGGAAAAGATCCGGTCCGCCAGGCGGGTGGGGTCGGAAAGCTGACGGTTGCGGGTGCGGATCCGGAAATCCGATGTCTTGAGTTTGAGGACGACAGTTCGCCCCGCGATATCCGACTTCTTCAACCGTGCGGAAACGCGTTCACTCAATGCACGAAGAACGGGCACCAACTCCTCGAAGGAGGCTATGTCCTTGTCGAAGGTGGTTTCAGAGGAGACGCTCTTTGCCTCGCCGCGCGGCTGGACGGCTCGCGCATCCTCACCGCGCGAGAGCCGGTAAAGCCGGTCGCCCATGATGCCGTAACGGCGCATGAGATCGCCACGCTCCATGTGCTGCAATTGCCCTATGGTGCGAATGCCATCTGCGGCGAGCGTGGCGGCAAAGGCCTTGCCCACGCCCCAAATGGTTGTGACCGGCTGCTCAGCGAGGAAGGTGAGAGCCTCAGCCCGGCCTATGATCGAGAAGCCGCGTGGCTTGTTGAGATCGGACGCTACCTTCGCCAGGAACTTGCAGTAGGAAAGACCAACCGACACGGTGATCCCGATCTCCTGCTCGACTTCGCGGGCAAAGCGGGCCAGCACGACCGCGGCTGGCGCGCCGTGCAGACGTTCCGTGCCGGCGAGGTCGAGAAACGCTTCATCGATCGAAAGCGGCTCGACCATGGGGGTGAGCGCCAGCATCATCTCCCTGACCTGCCTGCCAACGCGAACGTATTTCTCCATATCCGGCTTTATGACGATCGCTTGAGGGCAGGCTGCAAGCGCCTTGAACATCGGCATGGCAGAGCGAACGCCGTGGATGCGGGCTATATAGCAGGCGGTGGACACGACCCCGCGTTTGCCGCCTCCGATGATCACCGGCTTGTCGCGCAGCTCCGGATTGTCGCGCTTTTCCACCGCTGCATAGAAGGCGTCGCAGTCAATGTGGGCAATGGCGAGGTCTTCCAACTCCTCATGGCGGACGATTCGCGGGCTGCCGCAGGCGTCGCACCGCCGCCCTACGGACGCTGCGCGGGATAGGCAATCGCGGCAAAGACCGTGCGGAGAATCGTTGACAGCCATGGGTGATTATGGGAACATAATAAGAACAAAATCATAGAACAACGCGCATTCCGATACAAGCGGTGGAGAGGAGCGTGACGACGATTGTCCCGTTGACGGCGGCTCTTTGGCCGGCGTTCGAGGACCTGTTTGGGAAGCAGGGGGCCTGTTACGGCTGCTGGTGTACCTATTTCCGCCTGCCTCCCGCCTCGCGGCGCGAGAACACAGGCGAGCGAAAGAAGGATTATATGCGCGCGCGGGTGGAGGCGGGGCCGCCGCCGGGCTTGCTGCTGTTCAACGGGGAACGAGCAGATGGATGGATGCAGGTCGGCCCCCGTCTCGATGTGCCCGAATGGAACAACCGCGGGCGGGCTTCGGCGCCGGCGGAGGATGCGCCGGCTGACGATTCATCCGTATGGGCAATTTCCTGCTTCTTTGTCCGGTCCAGTGCCCGAGGCCGCGGCCTGACCCACCAACTCGTAAAGGCTGGGATCGACTATGCCCGCGCAAACGGTGCGCGGCTGTTGGAGGCATGTCCAATGCGGGAATCGAAGGATTCTCGGTCCGTCGGGCTTTATGTGGGATCGCAACGCGTATTCGAGAAGGCCGGTTTCGTTACGGTCGTGGAGCGGAAGCCCGGCAGGCCCTTGATGCGGCTTGGATTGGCGTAAAAGCAAAGCACGGCCCACTTCCAAGGCCGCCAAATTGCCGGTAGCCGTGCGGGCTTGTGAATGCCACGGTGTCCGGCATACAGCGCCAGCTGGGCGTTCAGGGTTGGATGTCCCATTTCTCCTCCCCAAAGGGAAGAACCTTCAGCGCTGCAGTTATTTCTTGCGGCTCCATGCCGGAGGCTTCGCTCAAGGCAATGAGGGTGGGTTCATGCGCCAGGACAAACTGAAGCACGCCTGCAAGGAATCCGGGTTCCTGTGCTGCTTGGCGAATCTGACTCGCCTCAATCCCCGTGATGGCGAGAAATCGGGGCAGAAGTTCGGGATCGGAGGCAATGAAGCTCAGCGCCTGAATGGCGATGCTTTCAGCTCGTTCAGGGCTCATAGAACCTCCTGTTCTCCACATATCGAAGCAGATCCAGCCTGCCGCCTGTTCCGTATTACAGGTTTCCGTTGCGGTCTACGTGCCTGAAGCGATCAGCCAGGCGTGAATTTCACATTTGTTTCTGCCCGGAGGTGTACATCAAGGCAGCTCTGGTCCACATGCTAGGGAACAGTTCCAATGCCCAGCCCGAGGTTATCTGAGCATCAACGGGAATTGAGGGTGATAATTTTGCATTCGTAAAGCAAATCGTGTCAAAAGGCTCTATAGGGGCCAATCCGGAGCTTGCTTCGGGACGGTAATCGTCGTGGGGTATCGATGCCGAAAAAGGTCATGATCGTCGAGGACAATGAGCTCAACATGAAGCTCTTTCGCGACCTCATCGAGGCGAGCGGCTACGAGACCGTGCGCACGCGCGATGGGTTGCAGGCGCTCGATCTTGCGCGCCGTCACCGGCCAGATCTCATCCTCATGGACATCCAATTGCCTGAGGTATCCGGGCTCGAGGTCACAAAATGGCTTAAAGAGGATGACGAGCTGCACAGCATCCCCGTCATTGCGGTCACGGCTTTCGCGATGAAGGGGGATGAGGAGCGAATCCGCCAAGGAGGATGCGAGGCTTATATTTCCAAGCCCATCTCTGTGCAGAGCTTCATCGAGACGATAAAATCTTATCTGGGGGACGCGTGATGCACGCCCGGATTTTTTGCAGCGAGAGCAACCGAGCGCTATGACTGCCCGTATATTAGTGGTGGATGATGTTCCGGCCAATCTGCGCCTGCTGGAGGCCCGGCTCCTCGCCGAGTATTACGATGTGGTAACTGCCCGCGCGGGGCCGGATGCCATCGAGATCTGCGAATCCACCAAGATCGACGTCGTGCTGCTCGACGTCATGATGCCCGGCATGGACGGTTTCGAAGTCTGTCGGAGGCTCAAGGCGGATCCGGCCACAACCCATATCCCGGTCATCATGATCACTGCGCTGGACCAGCCATCCGATCGTGTCCGCGGGCTTGAAGCGGGAGCCGACGATTTTCTCACCAAGCCGGTCAGCGATCTGCAGCTTTTGACCCGTGTAAAGAGCCTCACGAGGCTCAAGGCGTTGACGGACGAATTGCGGCTGCGCGCGGCAACGACACGCAATATCGGCATCGAACAGCTTTTGCAGAAGAAGAGCGTCGACGATGAGGAGAAGCCTCCGGTTCTCTTGATCGATGAGGACGAAGCCGCAGGCCGCCAGCTCATCAGGATGCTGCAGGACCATTTCGTGCTCGACGTCGTGGGCGATCCGATGGAGGGCCTGGCACGCGCCGCCGACAATCCCTACGAATGCATAATTGTTTCCAGTAGCTTCGCCGATTACGATCCGTTGCGGCTTTGCTCTCAGCTGCGCGCCATGGACCGTACGCGGCTCGTACCGATCGTCCTTCTTGCGGGCGAGGGGGATGAAGCCTGCATCATCCGCGGATTGGAACTGGCGGTGAACGATTACGTCCTGCGCCCGGTGGAGCGGCAGGAATTGATCGCGCGCTTGCGCACACAGATCCGCCGCAAGCGTTACAATGACAGCCTGCGGTCCAGCGTTGCCCAAACGGTGGAGATGGCGATTACTGATCCGCTGACCGGCCTCCACAACCGGCGCTATCTCGACAGCCATTTGCAAAGCCTTTTCGATCGTGCGGTGGCGCGACGGCGGCCGCTGTCCGTCATGATCGTGGACGTTGATCGCTTCAAATCCATCAATGATACCTACGGGCACGACGGAGGCGATGAGGTGCTGCGCGAAGTAGCCGCCCGGCTTCGCCGGAACCTCCGTGGGATCGATCTTGTCTGTCGGTTCGGCGGCGAGGAATTCGTGGTCGTCATGCCGGATACCGAACTACCGCTGGCCCAGCGAGTCGGCGAGCGCATTCGTCAGCAAATCGCCGAGAAGGAGTTCTTGGTGGCAAATACGGACGAAATGATTTCGGTCACCGTGAGCATAGGGGTCGCCGGCCTTCTCCAGCCTCAGGATACGGTGGAGGCGCTGATGAAGAGGGCGGATAGGGCCCTTTACGAGGCGAAAACAGGTGGCCGCAACCGGGTGGTCGCCCCCGCAGCCTAGATCGGGCGCGATTCCGCCGACGAGCGCCGATTGCTAACCTGCGCGTGGCCGCCTCTGTTCTTTTTGGATCGAATCTCGCTTGATCCCCGGCCTTCTTGGTGCGGGCGGTTATCGCCGTTTACCCTAATTTGAAACAAATCGTGTCAAAGGTTAAGTTACTGTTGATTTTCGTTAAAAGTTGCGCAAGTGTCGCACCCACTGGTGGGCGAACGTGCGGGGGACGCACGGGAGCCGCTCCACAGATACCCCATGATGCTCAGGTCCGCCGCATCTCCTGGGTCCGTGGGGTTCGGCCGGTTGGTGCTGGTTTCGTGGCCTCCTCGTACCGCAGCCAGTTGCCGACCGGCCCCCTACCACTTTCCCGCAGCGATAATGGCAGTCGGATTGGGCTCGCCCGAATAGCGGTCGCGCCACTTCGAACGTGCACAGACGAAAACGGCGCCCGAAGGCGCCGCGTGCATGCAGGATGCGATTAAACCTACTTGATCTTCGCTTCCTTGAACTCGACGTGCTTGCGCGCGATCGGGTCGTATTTGCGCTTGGTCATCTTGTCCGTCATCGTGCGGCTGTTTTTCTTCGTCACATAGAAGAAGCCGGTATCGGCCGTCGACAGGAGCTTGATCTTGATGGTCGTGGCCTTGGCCATGTCACTTTTCCGTTTCTGATGATGAACAGCGGCCTGACGGCAAATCACGGCAGGGCGCTTCTAAAAACTCGCGGCAGACATAACGGCAGCACGCCAAAAGTCAAGTCCGCAGCAGCCGCGGCGGAAGCAAAGCGGGTCGTTTTCGCTAAAGGAGAACCCGCTCCACGCGCTTGCCGCGAACAAAATAGAAGGGAACCGGCTGACCGGGCGCAAGCTCGGGATCGATCTCCAGCCGATGCGCGAGGTCATCGAGAACCGTGCGTGTAACGGTCGGGATATCGAGCTCCATGGCAGAGCGGATCGGCACCCAGGCAATTTCCTCCAACTCGTCCGTAGGGCATTCGGCAAGCTCAACGGCCACCTGGCTGCGCCACACAGCAAAGAAGCGTGTATCAAAACGGCGTACCCGTCCGGGCGGTGTGATGGCGCGAGCGATGAAACGAAGGCTCTGGAGTGACGGGCAGACGCGGTTTGCGACGAAGCCCTGCCAATGGGGACTTCTGGAGGAGAACGGGCCTTCCCGGCCTATAAGAAGCCCAGCTTCTTCATAGGTTTCGCGAATAGCCGAAAGCGCGATTGCCTTGGCACGTGCAGCCGTCAAGCGGGGAGGGAAGCCGACGAGCTTGGACTGCTCATGGGGATGGAGATCGTTGGCCACCGCAATCCGGCTGTCAGCCGGATCGGTGCGTCCGCCGGGGAAGACAAAGCTGCCGGGCATGAATTTATGGCGTCTATGACGCCTGCCCATGAGCACAAGATGCTCGCTGCCGCTCCTGTCGACCAGAATCAAGGTTGCTGCATCGCGCGGGCGGAGGGGCCGGCTCCCAAGAGAGGACGCTCGAGCGTCTACGACGTCGAGATCGGCCCTTGTAAGATCTTCCATCCGCTGCATGCCACCCCCCGTCTAGATCTCCGGATGCGTTTCCAAAACATCCTTTTCGCCGCCGAACCCATGCATTCTAAGTGCCCACTGAAGACCGACAACCGAACCTTTGATTGGACCGATCAACACCAGACATAGCAGGATCGTGGCCGGCACCCAGATCGCGAGGTGAACCCAGGTCGGCCACATGGTCGCTGCCTCGATACCCATGAAGGCGCCGACAACGACATGACCGACGATGGCGATCACCAGATAGGCCGGCAAATCGTCGGCCCTGTGATGCATCATTTCCTCGCCGCATTCCGAGCAGCTTTCCACCGTCTTGAGAAACGAGCGGAAGAGCCGGCCCTTGCCGCAGTGAGGACATTTGCCGAGAAAACCACGGCGCATCGATTCGAAGAGCGGCCGCTGAATGGCCGTCGCACCAGCCGCACCGGTCGCGCCGAAAACCTGTTCTTCCATAATTATCTCCTCCCCCTGACCCCGGGGCGACTTGATCGTTTCTGCTTGCGGGCCAATCCGCGTCTTGACTTGTGGAAAGACTTGGACGAGCCGGGCAGGCGGGTAGGCTCACTCAGGACTTCGAAGCGCATGGCTCCCGCGAGCGGCGCAACTTCTAACAGACGAACATTCACACTGTCGCCGAGCTGAAAGCCGCACCCGCTCCGCTGACCGACAAGCGCGTGCCGCGCCTCATCGAAAATATAATAGTCATCCCCCAGAGATGAAATGGGAACGAAGCCGTCGGCGCCATATTGCGGAAGGAGAACGAACAGCCCAGCCTTGGTGACCCCGGAAATCCGGGCCGAGAATTCCTCGTTGACGCGGGACGCCAGATGCTCGGCGATCAGACGGTCCACCGTCTCCCTTTCCGCTGCCATGGCGCGACGTTCGGTCGCGGAGATAAGCGCCGAAATTTCCTCCAGCCGTTCCTCATCCTGCTGGCGCAGGCCATCCTCGCCGAATTGATGCGCGGTGATCAGCGCGCGGTGCACGATCAGGTCCGCATAGCGGCGGATCGGGGACGTGAAATGTGCATAGCGACGCAGGTTGAGGCCGAAATGGCCGACATTCTCACGCGCATAGATCGCCTGGCTTTGCGAACGCAGAACGACCTCATTGACGAGCTGCTCCTGCTCGGTGCCCGCCACCCGCGCGAGGATGCGGTTGAACTGCGCAGGCCTCAAAGCGGCGCCATGGGCGAGCGAGATTTCGAGGGAAGCAAGAAACTCGCGCAGCGATTCCTGCTTCGCAAGGGATGGGGCGTCATGAATGCGGTAGACCAATGGTTGCCGATTGGCCTCCAGCGCCTCGGCTGCAGCGACATTGGCCTGGATCATGAATTCCTCGATCAGCTTATGCGCATCGAGGCGAGGCGGAACGACGACACGGTCCACCGTTCCGTCGGGCTTCAAGATGATCTTCCGCTCCGGCAGATCCAATTCCAGCGGCTCACGGGCTTCGCGGCCGCGTTTCAGCACGGAATAAGCCTCCCAGAGAGGGCGGAGCACGGTCTCGAGCAGCGGTCCCGACTTGTCATCCGGGCGGCCATCGATCGCCGCCTGGGCCTGCTCATAGGAGAGCCGGGCGGCCGATCGCATCATGACGCGGTGAAAGCTGTGCCCGAGCTTGCGACCTTCCGCCGAAAAACGCATCCGGACGGCAAGGGCCGGTCGGGCTTCGCCCTCGCGTAACGAACAGAGGTCGTTGGAGATGCGTTCAGGCAGCATCGGCACGACCCGGTCCGGGAAATACACGGAATTCCCGCGATTGAGCGCCTCCCGATCGAGCGCTGAATCAGGGCGGACATAATAGGCGACGTCAGCGATGGCGACCGTGACGAGCACACCACCGGGGTTCTTCTCGTCCCGGTCCGGCTCCGCATAGACCGCATCGTCGTGGTCCTTGGCGTCCGGGGGGTCGATGGTGACAAGCGGCAGCTTGCGCCAGTCCTCGCGGCCTGCGAGCGTAGCGGGCTTGGCAGCTTCCGCTTCCCGCAGCACGCTTTCGGGGAAAATGTGGGGAATCTCGTGCGCATGGATGGCAATGAGGGAGACCGCCTTTTCCGTCGCGATCGATCCCACCACGTCCAGAACTTTTGCTCGCGGCAAGCCATAGCGGCCCTGCGACAAGGGCTCGACCTCCACGAGGTCGCCTTCTTTGGCATTATTGCGATACGCCTCTTCCACCACCAGTTCGGGCTGGCGACGCTCGACGGGCTCGATACGGAAAGAGCCGTCGCGGAGTTCGCGGAAGACACCGAGCACGGCCCGCCGGCGCTTCTCGAAGACCTTGACCACGCGGCCCGTATAGGCTGGGCCGGTTTCATCCTTGCTGGGGAAGACGCGGGCGAGCACACGGTCGCCTACGCCCGCCGCTGACATGCGGCGCCCCTTTTGCGTGCGGATCGAGACGAGGGGGACTGGTCCTTCCTCGTCCTCCGCCTCCGCTGGCCGAGCGAGGAGCCCACCTTCAGCGTCCCGCGAGAAGATGTCGAGAACGGCCATCGGGGGAAGGGCCCCGGGGCGGGAGAGCCGGCGGCGCTTCTGCTTCAGGAGGCCTTCGTCCTGCATCTGGCGCAGCATATCTTTCAGCCAGATGCGATCGCCGCCCTTGAGGGAAAACGCCTTGGCGATTTCGCGCTTGCCGGCCTGATCGGGATTTTCGGAAATGAATCGCAGGATATCCTCTCGCGAGGGCAGATGAGGATTTACAACAGCGCCACCGTCACCTGCCGCTCTGCGATCTGATTGCCTGCGCGCCAATCCTCAGTTCCTCGCCTTGCTTCTCGCCGGCTTCTTGCCCGTTTTTCCTGCTTTGGCGGCAAGAAGCTCAAGCGCCTCCTCACGGGTCAAGGTCATCGGATCCTTGCCCTTGGGCAGTGTCGCATTCACCTTGCCGACATTGACATAGGGTCCGAAACGGCCATCCCGCACTGTAATGACGCCGCCGTCCGGATGTTCCCCAAGCTCCTTAAGAGCGGCAGGCTTGGCGCGTGCACCGTTGCCCTTCGATTGCTTCTCCGCGATGAGCGAGACGGCGCGGTTGAGGCCGACCGAAAACACATCCTCCACCGATTCGAGATTGGCGTAGGTTCCGTCATGCAGCAGGAACGGGCCGTAGCGGCCGATGCCGGCGGAGATCATCTTGCCCGTCTCGGGATGCTTGCCAACGTCACGGGGCAGGGAGAGGAGGGCCACTGCCTTTTCATGGTCGATGCTTTCCGGTGTCCAGCCCTTTGGCAGGCCAGCGCGCTTGGCATCTTTCCCTTCGCCGCGCTGGACATAGGGGCCGAACCGGCCAGAACGCAATGTGATCTCTTCGCCGGTGAAGGGATCGTTGCCCAATACCTTGTTGCCGTCCAGGCCGGCTTCGCCCTCGCCATTTTCCGACGGGTTCTCGCCCAGCTGGCGCGTATAGCCGCATTCGGGATAGTTCGAGCAGCCCACGAACGCGCCATAGCGGCCAAGTTTCAGCGAGAGCTTGCCCGTTCCGCATTTGGGGCAGATGCGCGGGTCGCCGCCATCTTCGCGCGGGGGAAAGACGAGCGGTGCGAGCTCCTCATTCAAGGCGTCCAAGACGTCGGTGACGCGCAACTCCTTGATGTCTTCGACAGCGGCCGAAAAGTCCTTCCAGAAGTCGCGGAGGACCTGCTTCCAGGAAAGCTTCCCGTCTGAAATCTCGTCGAGCTTTTCCTCAAGATCCGCCGTGAAGTCATATTCCACATAGCGGCGGAAGAAATTCTCCAGGAATGCCGTGACGATACGGCCCTTGGCCTGAGGGACGAGCTTGCGTCGCTCATTGGTGATATAATCGCGGTCTTCCAGCGTCTTCAGAATGGCCGCATAGGTGGACGGCCGGCCGATGCCGAGTTCCTCGAGCTTCTTGATAAGGGAAGCTTCCGAATAGCGCGGCGGAGGCTCCGTCGTATGCTTGGTCACGTTGATGGCGTTGCGCTTCAACGCTTCGCCATTGTTGATTTCGGGAAGACGGCGGTCGTCCTCGTCCTGGGAGTCCTCCTCCTTGACCTCGGCATAGGCTGCAAGGAAGCCGTCAAAGCGAACGACGGAGCCCACTGCCCGCAGACCGGCCACACGGCCCTGGCCCGCCCCTTCGATCTCCACTGTCGTGCGCTCGATCTCCGCTGCCTCCATCTGACTGGCGATGGCGCGCTTCCAGATCATTTCGTACAGCTTGGCCTGATCGGAATCGAGATATTTGCGCACCTGGTCCGGTGTGCGGGAAAAGTCGGTCGGCCGGATGGCTTCGTGGGCTTCCTGTGCGTTCTTCGCCTTGGTGGAATAGTGACGCGGCTTTTCCGGCAGATATCGGGCGCCGAAGGTTTCCGATACTGCGGCACGGGCGGCCTGGATCGCCTCGGGCGCCATCTGCACGCCATCCGTACGCATATAGGTGATAAGGCCTGTGGTCTCTCCACCGATATCCACGCCCTCATAGAGCCGCTGAGCCACCTGCATTGTGCGCGACGCCGAAAAGCTCAGGCGCGAGGACGCGGCCTGCTGAAGCGTGGACGTGGTGAAGGGCGGGCCGGGATTGCGGCGCGTCGGCTTTGCTTCGACCGAAAGCACGCGATAGGCCGCGCCATCGAGCAAAGCTTTGATCGCGTCGGCCTCTTCCTGGCTCTTGATGTCGAGCTTCTGCAGCTTCTTTCCGTCGAGAGCCGTTAGGCGCGCTTCAAAAGTGTCGCCGCGCGGCGTGTCGAGCAGGGCGGCGATCTGCCAGTAGTCCTCGCGGACGAAGCGCTCGATCTCGGCTTCGCGGTCGCAGACGAGGCGTAGCGCCACGGACTGGACGCGGCCAGCCGAACGGGCGCCGGGCAGCTTGCGCCACAGTACTGGAGAAAGGGTGAAGCCCACGAGATAGTCGAGCGCACGGCGGGCGAGATAAGCGTCTACCAAAGAGGCATCCACGTCGCGCGGCGCTGCCATCGCATCGAGGATCGCTTTCTTCGTGATGGCATTGAAGACGACACGGCGAACCGGCTTATCCTTGAGCGCTTTTTTCTGGCGCAGGACTTCCAGCACATGCCAGGAAATGGCCTCGCCTTCACGATCAGGGTCGGTCGCTAGGATCAGGCCATCGGCTTCCTTCACCGCCTTCGCAATATCGGCGAGCCGCTTGGCCGAGGGACTGTCGACATCCCAGGACATGGCGAAATCTTCGTCGGGACGGACGGAGCCGTCCTTGGCCGGCAGGTCCCGCACATGGCCGAACGAGGCCAGGACTTTATAGTCCTTTCCGAGATACTTATTGATTGTTTTGGCCTTTGCAGGCGATTCGACGACGACCACATCCATTGTGCTGGCAATACCTTGTTCGACGCCGCGGTCTGCGCCGCGGTTGGCTCCGAATACGACGATCCGGCAGCACGTGACATGGCCGCGCTTGCCGCCGCGGTCAAGGCCCCCTCTTCAAATTGGCTCTTCAAGACCGGCTTGCGAACCCCGGTCGGGACTTCTTATGCGAAGCTTTATTTCAACATAACGGCGGCATGTGGTCGCCTTCTGGCGAAGAAGAGAAACAGACAGGATGGGCAGACGATCCCGGGGACCAGAACATGATACCCAGGATCGGACAGGGGAGCGGCAAGCTCATCGCGAGCAAGCGAGAGGGAGCATACCCGCATGGCAGAGCTATATTTTGCGAGACGGACAGAGACGCTCGAATATGTTCAAGGAATATTGGAACAGCTCTGCTCATTGGTGCGGCAGCAGAATTGTGAAATGCTCGGATATCTGATCGAGATGGCCGTTGTGGAAGCGAGCGACCTGCTTCGGGAAGGGCGTGAAGCAGGCTTCAGCTCCGAGGCCTCAGGATCCCAGCGGCAGAAGTGACACGGCTCCGCCAGGGTGCCGCTCAATCCTGCCCGCAAGATCCAGCTCCAGAAGCACGAGGAACACCTGCGCCGGCGCGAGCCCGGTATGATGAATGATTTCGTCAATTCCCACGGGAGCTGAGCCGAGCGCTTCCAATATGAGATCGCGCTCGCTTTCGCCGGGATCCGGTACGGTCGAAAGATCCGGCGGTTCCTCCATCGTTCCGGCCGAAGTCAAAGGCTGGCCGACGAGCGGTGCGACCGCGGCCAGAATGTCCTGGGTTTCGGTGACCAAAATCGCGCCGTCCTTCAGGAGCTTGTTGGTGCCCTCCGCACGAGGATCGAGCGGCGAGCCGGGGATGGCGAATACAAGCCGTCCCATCTCGTTGGCCAGCCGCGCACTGATCAGTGATCCGGAACGATAAGCCGCCTCCACCACGAGCAGTCCGTAGGAAAGGCCGGCCACGATCCGATTTCGACGAGGAAAATCGCGGGCTCTCGGCGTCCAGCCAAATGGCATTTCGGTCAGCACGACGCCGCGCTCTCCAATCGCGTCGAAAAGTGCGTGGTTTTCGGGCGGGTAGGGCCGATCAAGGCCGCCAGCGAGAACCGCCACCGTGCCCGTTTCCAGGCTGCCCCGATGTGCGGCTGCATCAATGCCGCGCGCCAGCCCTGAGGCGACCACATAACCGGCGCGACCAAGCTCTACCGCGAAACGTTGAGCAAGCTTGTTCGCGGCGAGGGAGGCGTTGCGCGCTCCGACGATGGCAACCATCGGCCGACGCAGCAGATCGAGATCCCCTTTCGCCGCGATCAGAGGAGGCGGGTTGTCCACCTGCGCCAGGAGCGGAGGATAATGCATCTCCCCCATCACGATGAACTGCGCACCCATGCGCCGGGCCGCCTCGATCTCCGCTTCAATGTCTTCCTCTGCCGGAATTTGAACCCGCCTGGCGCCCCCTCGGCGCGCAAGATCCGGCAGCGCTTCCAGCGCCGCTTCGGCTGAGCCGAAGCGATTGATCAGCATGCGAAACGTGACGGGTCCCACATTGTCGGTACGGATGAGACGCAGCCAGGCCCTCCGTTGCCGCTCATCCAGTCTGAGACCGGATGTCTGCAGCGTCTCCGCGGTCACCCCCGTGCTCCAATGCGCGATTCATTGCCTTGAAGAAGCCGTACGATATTGGCGCGATGCTTCCAGAAGACGAGGAGGCTCAAAAGGGTAAAAAGCTGTGCCGGGAGTAGCTGGCCGGAGACGAAAAGGGCGATCGGCACGCAGATTGCGGCCACCAGGGCGGCCAGGGACGAATAGCGGGTTATGAAGGCTACGAGCAGCCATGCGACAGCGAAGACAAGCGCAGCGGACCAGGCCAGAGCGATGAGGATCCCAAGATAGGTGGCAACGCCTTTGCCGCCCTTGAAACCGAGCCAGACAGGGAAGAGGTGGCCGAGAAAGGCTCCGAGCCCGGCCGCAACGGCAGCATCGGGACCGTAGGAGCTTGCCAGAAGGACGGCCGCGGTTCCCTTGAGGGCATCAAGGAGCAGCGTGAGGGCGGCAAGGCCCTTGCGGCCGGTGCGCAGCACGTTGGTGGCGCCGATATTGCCCGAACCGATTTTGCGGACGTCACCCAGCCCAGCCGAGCGCGTAATGATGAAACCGAAGGGGATCGAGCCCAGGAGATAGCCGAAGACGAGCGCGGCCAATAGAATTGGCAACGAAGCGGACCAGCTCGTCACGTCCATAAGCCCCTCCGGAATCAAGTTGTAAATACTGTGCGTCCGGCAACCATGGTTTGCAAGACCTGGCCCTGCATGCGCGCACCCTCAAAGGCCGTATTCTTCGATAACGAGAGGATGTTCTCCTCTCGTACGATCCATGGGGCGTCAAGATCGACGAGGATAAGATCCGCAGGCGCTCCCGGCTTCAATGTCCCTCCAGGCAACCCGAACAGCCGGGCAGGCGCAGTAGACAAGACTTCGACGATGCGCAGGAGAGGCACATCTCCGGAATGATAGAGCCGGAGGGCCGCCGCGAGCAGGGTTTCAAGACCGATCGCCCCCACCGCGGCTTCCGAGAAGGGAAGTCGCTTCGTGTCCACGTCCTGCGGGTCGTGGGCGGAATGGACGGTATCGATCGTGCCGTCCTTGACCGCTTCTACCATTGCAAGCCGGTCTTCTTCCGCCCGAAGGGGAGGCGAGAGCCGGAAGAAAGTCCGATATTCGCCAACATCGTTCTCGTTCAGGCAGAGATTGTTGATGCTGATGCCGGCAGTGACCAAACTTCCCTCTTCCTTCGAACGCTTGATCGCCGCAGCCGACATGGCCGCCGAAATCTCCGCCGCGTGATAGCGGCTGCCGGTGAGGGCGGCCAGCATGAGGTCTCGCGAAAGCGGAATTGCCTCCGCCTCGCGCGGAATGCCGGAGAGCCCCAACCAGCTCGCAAGCAGCCCCTCATTCATGACACCGGAGGAGCTCAGATCGGCATCCTGTGTCGAATGGGCGATGACCATGCCCATGTCGCGCGCATAGGTGAGCGCGCGCCGCATGACGCTGGCATTGGCAATGGTGTGGCGGCCTTCGGTGAGCACAACGGCACCCGCATCGCGCAGCAGGCCGAACTCGCTGATTTCGCGTCCCGCCAGGCCCTTGGTTACGGCTGCAGCGGGAAAGATGTTGATGGGAGACGTTTCCTGTGCCGCGCGCAGCACGAATTCTACCAGCGCCACGTCATCGATAACGGGAGAAGTGTCGGGCATCATGATGACGGAGGTAACACCGCCAGCAGCGGCGGCGCGGCCTGCCGAGGCAATGGTCTCCCGATGTTCCGCGCCCGGTTCACCGATAAAGACGCGGGAGTCGACGAGCCCCGGCAGAATGGCTCTGCCGCCGCAATCGACAACCGTTGCGCCTTCGGGATAACCCTGGTTCTGCGCCGCCGCGCCCGCCGCGGCGATCCTGTCGCCGTCCACGATGACCGTACCGGTTTCGTCCAGCCCGCGTGAGGGATCGACGACGCGTGCATTTGTGAAGACGGTGACGCTCATGCGGTCTCTCCGTTGCGACGCGGATCAAGCAGCGCCTCCATCACCGCCATGCGCACGGCAACGCCCATTTCCACCTGTTCCTGGATGACGCTATGCGGGCCGTCGGCGACCTCGGACGCGATCTCCACTCCTCGGTTCATGGGACCCGGATGCATCACCAGCGCATCCTCCTTGGCAGCCTTGAGCTTTTCGGAATCAAGCCCGAAGAAGCGGAAATATTCACGCACTGAGGGGACGAACGTACCTGCCATGCGCTCGCGCTGAAGCCTCAACATCATCACGACGTCCGCCCCGGCAAGGCCTTCGGCCATCGTCGTGAAGGGCTCGACGCTCATCTGGCCGATGCCGGAGGGGAGAAGGGTGGAAGGTGCCACGACCCGAACGCGTGCGCCAAGCGCGTTGAGGAGGAGGATGTTGGAGCGGGCAACGCGCGAATGAAGCACATCTCCGCAAATAGCGACGACGAGGCCGGCGATCCGCCCCTTGGCGCGCCGGATCGTAAGAGCGTCAAGAAGCGCTTGCGTGGGATGCTCATGGGCGCCGTCGCCCGCGTTGACGACCGAACAGCCTACCTTCTGCGCGAGCAAGGCGGCCGCGCCCGCGGCCGCGTGCCGGATGACCAGGATATCCGGCCGCATCGCATTCAGCGTCATGGCCGTATCGAGGAGCGTCTCGCCCTTCTTGGTCGAGGAGCTCGCCACCGACATGTTCATGACATCGGCGCCCAGCCGCTTGCCTGCCAGTTCGAACGAAGACTGCGTTCGAGTGGAGGCTTCGTAGAACAGGTTGATCTGCGTTCGCCCGCGCAACGTCGCGAGTTTTTTGTCCGGCCGCCGCGAGATCGCGACGGCAGCGTCGGCCCGCTCGAGCAGAAGCTCGATGTCGGCGGGCGAAAGGCCCTTGATGCCCAAGAGGTGGCGGTGGGAGAAGAGGGGAAAGCCCGGCGCGTCTGTCATCTTGAGACGCTGCTATAGGCCTGCCGCGGCGCCCTCGCAAGCACCCGAAAACCTTGTGCGCAGTTTCTCGCGCCATTTTTTGAGAGGATAAAAAGAGCTAAGGCGTTTTTTTGCTATGATGCATATATCAGACCTGAAGGATTCTTTCACACGATCCGGGTTCACCGCCTCGGAGGGCGTTTCATGAGGAATGAAGAGGTGTTGAACCAATCGCCGCCGATAAGCGGCACCAATGCGTGGCGTACCGATCCGCTGCTCATGCAGCTGTGCGAGGGCTACTCCGAACCTGTACGGAAGGACCTGGAACAGCTGGGCCGTTTCGTGCGGACGCAAGAGGCGCAGGAACTCGCACGTCTTGCCAACACGGAAACTCCCGTCTTCAAGCCCTATGACCGGTATGGCTATCGCGTCGACCTGGTGGAATATCATCCGGCCTATCATGCGCTGATGCGCCGTTCGGTGGGCGCGGGTCTGCATTCGTCCATATGGGAGGATGGCGAAAGCGAGAAAGGGCAGCGACATCAGTCGCGCGCCGCTCGGTTTTATCTTACGGCCCAGCTGGAATGCGGCCATCTCTGCCCGCTCACCATGACGAATGCGGCTTTGGCCGCGCTGATGTCGAATCCTGCGCTCTTCCGCGCCTGGGCACCGCGCGTGATCACGCGCAAATACGACAGTTCCAGCAAGCCCGCCGCGCAGAAGCAAGGCGTGACGCTCGGCATGGGCATGACGGAGAAACAGGGCGGGACCGACGTCCGGGCGAATACGACCAGGGCTGAGCCCGCCGGGGAGGGACTCTACCGTCTCAATGGCCATAAATGGTTCATGTCTGCGCCGATGAGCGACGGTTTCCTCGTTCTGGCCCAGGCGGCGGAAGGCCTCTCGTGCTTTCTCCTGCCCAGGCTGACAGATGACGGCGCGACGAATGGGCTGCGCTTCCAGAGGCTCAAGGACAAGCTCGGCAACCGCTCGAATGCATCGGCAGAGGTTGAGTTCGACGGCGCGCTCGGCTACCTCGTCGGCGAACCGGGTGCCGGGGTTCGCACCATCATGGATATGGTGACCTTGACGAGGCTCGATTGCGCACTTGCCTCGGCCGGCCTCATGCGGGCCGCGCTCGCAGAAGCCGTACATCATGCGCGGCACCGACGGGTCTTCGGAAAGGTGCTGGTCGAACAGCCATTGATGAACCGGGTGCTTGCCGATCTGGCCCTTGATGTGGCCGCGGCCACCGCGCTTGCCTTCCGGCTCGCCCGCTCCTTCGACGGGGCGGCGAACGACCGCTCCGAAGCCGCCTATGCACGCGTGATGACGCCCGTCACGAAATATTGGGTCTGCAAGATTGCGCCGGCGGTGATCTATGAGGCGATGGAGTGCCTCGGCGGCAACGGCTATGTGGAAGAGGCGCCGCTTGCTCGCTATTACCGCGAGGCGCCAGTGAACGCGATCTGGGAAGGCTCGGGCAATGTCATGGCGCTCGACGTCCTACGCGTTCTCTCACGCAATGCTGGCCTGTTCGACGATGTTCTGAAGGGGATGGCCGAGGATCTCGGCGCCGCAGGGCGCGGTACTGTCGACGTGCTGATGGCAGCGATGCGCGTCTGCGAAAGCGACGAAGGAGCTGGGCGCATCCTCACGGAGCAGCTGGCGCTCGCCGCGGCGGCGGCCGAACTGAAGCGGCTCGGTGCAGGGCAGGTGGCCGACGCCTTCATCGAGACTCGTCTTGCCGGCCAGTGGCGTGGGACCTACGGAATGCTCGATGCGCGCCACGACGCGGCCGCTATCCTGGATATGCTTTATCCCGAAGTGAGCTGAGTGGCAGCAGGGCGGGCGGTGCCCTCGACCCTCACCCGAAAGACGAGCTTGCCGCATTCCGGAGGCCGGTCCAATCTCGAAACGGGAGTTCGGGAGGGAGGAGCCGCAGCAATGCGGTATTTTTTGATCTTGTGGGCGATGCCGCTCGCCTTGTTCTGGGGCTGGTATGCCCTCGCCGTCAACGATCTCCATTTCGGACTGTCGCCGTTGAGCCGGGAGGCGCATGATCTCGTCTTCGGGCTCTACGGTAACGTCTTGGGAATCGAGCCGGCCACCATCCCTGCTCTCGTAGCCAAAGCCTGCGTCATCGACACGCTGATCCTGCTGGGGATCGTTGCCTTCCGTCGGCGGCGCGCGATCGGCGAGCGGATCGGGCGTTACCTTTGGGATTCCGCGCGCAGGGCCTGAAGGCGGTCCAGGGCGCCTTGCAGAATGAAAGCCGCCGCCGCAGAGTCGATGCGTTGGGCGCGTTTTGCTCGCGAGACGTCCATCTCGATGAGAGCCCGCTCGGCTGCCACCGTCGAAAGGCGCTCATCCCAAAAGGCAAAGGGCAATTTCGTCAGCGGCTGGAGATTGCGCACGAACGCACGTGTGGACTGAGCCCGCGGCCCTTCGCTCCCATCCATATTGACGGGCAGACCGACGATCACACCGCCGACATTCTCGCGCGAAAGAAGATGCAGGAGCACCTTCGCGTCCTCCTGAAACTTCTTGCGGGTGATCATGGAGCGAGGGGTGGCAAAGGAGAGGCCAAGATCGGAGACGGCCACGCCGATCGTCTTGGTACCGAGGTCGATTGCGGCCAGCGGCCGGCCGTGGGTGCGAACCTTTTCCAGTTCTTCGATGGAAACGACGCTCACAAGCGCATCCTAGCCTTTGACATGACCTCTCCCCGTTTTATCCTTGGTAGCAGCAATCGAGGAGTCCCAGCATGAAAATAACCTGGTACGGCCATTCGGCTTTTCGGATCGAGACGGCTGACGCGAAAATCCTCATCGATCCCTTCCTGAGCGGCAATCCCTCCTGGAATGGCGGGTGGGAAGGCCCGGTGGAAGGGGTGACCCATGTGCTGCTCACCCATGGGCACGGCGATCACTTGGGCGATTCGCTATCCATCCTCAAGAAGACGGGCGCCATGCTGGTCGCTAATGCCGAGATCTGCAGCTATCTCGGCGCGCAGTTGGGAGCAGGAGCGAAGGTCAATCCCGGCAATCACGGTGGAACGGTCGATTGCGGGGGCTTCACAACGACCTTTGTCAACGCACTCCATTCCTCTTCCGTTTCCCAGGACGGCGACAATATCTATCTGGGCAACCCGAACGGGCTGGTTCTTCATTTTCCGGACGACAAGACGCTTTACCATATGGGCGACACCGACATCTTCGGTGACATGGCACTGATCCAGGAACTCCATCAACCGCAGATCGGCCTAGTACCGATCGGGGACCGTTTCACCATGGGGGGAGCCGTCGCGGCGCTTGCCTGCCAGCGCTACTTCCGTTTCGAAACTGTCATACCCTGCCATTACGCCACTTTTCCGATGATTGATCAGTCGGCGGACAAGTTCATCGAGGGCATGAAGGGAACGCAAGCAAAGGTGCTTACGCCCCAACGCGGCCAACCTGTCGAACTCTAACGACGATGCCGGGAAGCGGTTGCGCACGGCGCCGGGCGCGACTATAGCCCTGTGCTGGCGCATCGCCCCGAAACCGGAAACGGTTCCCGGAAACCACGATGCGTGGATTCGAATGATTTACAGCGTCCTTTATGCGCCCTAAAGGACGCAGGACGCTGTAGGATTTCCGTGCAAGGAAGCAAGGCATGTCCGTCGATATCGACACCGTGAAGCGCGTGGCCCGATTGGCTAGGATCGCCGTGGACGAAGATGATGCGAACCGGATGACCGGCGAGCTCAATGCCATTCTCGGTTTTGTAGAGCAATTGAACGAGGTCGATGTCACCGGCATCGAGCCGATGACGTCCGTTATCCCTATGACGATGAAGATGCGGCAGGACGAAGTGACGGATGGGAGCAAGGCCGAAGACATCGTGGCAAACGCCCCGGAGACCGGCGAGCACTTCTTCCTCGTTCCCAAGGTGGTGGAATAGCTGGAACTCCGACCATCATGGCCGGAGCCTTTTCACACCAATTCAAGATTCTCCGCTGAACCGCGGCTGCCCTGACGGAATAATATGACCGAGCTTACGAAATTCACCATTGCGGAAATCCGGGCCAAGCTGGCCGCCAAGGAATTCACTGCGCTGGAACTTACGGAAGGCTATCTTGCCGCCATCCAGACCGCGAACGAGCGGCTGAACGCCTATATAACCGTAACTGCCGACAAGGCGCGCGAAATGGCCAAGGCATCGGACATACGCCTTGCGCAGGGCGGTGCACGGCCTCTGGAAGGAGTGCCGCTCGGCATCAAGGACCTCTTCGCCACCGAAGGCGTGCACACGCAGGCCTGCAGCCATATCCTCGATGGCTTCAAACCGCGTTACGAATCGACCGTCACCGCCAATCTCTGGGCCGATGGCGCCGTCATGCTCGGCAAGCTCAACATGGACGAGTTTGCCATGGGCTCGTCGAACGAGACCTCCTATTATGGTCCGGTCGTGAACCCTTGGCGCGCGGAAGGCGGCAACAAGGACCTCGTGCCCGGCGGTTCTTCGGGCGGCTCCGCGGCGGCGGTCGCTGCCTGGCTGTGCGCCGGCGCCACCGCTACGGATACGGGCGGCTCCATTCGGCAGCCTGCGGCCTTCACGGCGACAGTGGGCATCAAGCCGACCTATGGGCGCTGCTCGCGCTGGGGTACCGTCGCCTTTGCTTCTTCGCTCGACCAGGCCGGCCCGATCGCGCGTGACGTGCGGGATGCGGCGATCCTTCTGAAATCGATGGCATCGGTCGATCCCAAGGACACGACTTCCGTTGACATTCCCGTTCCCGACTACGAGAAGGCCATCGGCCAGTCGGTGAAGGGACTCAAGATCGGAATTCCCAAGGAATATCGCGTCGACGGCATGCCGTCCGAGATCGAGGCGCTTTGGCAGAAAGGCATCGACTGGATGCGCGACGCCGGTGCCGAGATCGTCGACATCTCGCTGCCACACACAAAATATGCGCTGCCCGCTTATTACATTGTTGCCCCCGCCGAGGCCTCGTCCAATCTGGCGCGCTATGACGGCGTGCGTTATGGGCTGCGGGTGCCCGGCCGCGACATCACGGAGATGTATGAGAACACCCGTGCGGCAGGTTTCGGCCGCGAGGTGAAGCGCCGCATCATGATCGGCACCTATGTGCTCTCTGCCGGCTATTATGATGCCTACTATCTGCGCGCACAGAAGGTGCGCACGCTGATTAAACGCGACTTCGAACAGGCCTTCGATGCAGGCGTGGACGCGATCCTGACGCCTGCGACGCCTTCGGCTGCGTTCGGCATCGCCGATCAGGATATGAGCGCGGACCCGGTGAAGATGTATCTCAACGACATTTTCACCGTGACCGTGAACATGGCGGGTCTACCTGGGATCGCCGTCCCTGCCGGGCTGGACGCCAACGGCCTGCCCCTCGGATTGCAGCTCATCGGCCGTGCCTTCGACGAAGAAACCCTCTTCCGCACCGCTCATGTGATCGAGCAGGCAGCTGGAAAGTTCGAGCCCAAGCGCTGGTGGTAGGCCACCATCAGCGCTGAGGTGCCCGGAAGGCCAGACATGGATAACCTCAGGCAGATTCCGGTGATTCTGTTTGAGGAGTGAAAATGTTTCATCTGGCCTCCGCCATCTTCTGGACGCTGGTGCAGCCATTTAATCTTGTTGGATTGCTTATTGCTGCGGCGATCGTCGGTGCGGCATTTCGCTGGCGGCGTGTATCCATCACCTTCGCCACATTGGCCTTTGTAGTCGTGGCGCTTGCCGGCTGGACCACCTTCGGCGCGCTGCTTCTTCACCCGCTCGAGGATCGGTTCACGCGGCCGGAGCCGGCGCCGCAGCATGTGGACGGAATCATTGTGCTAGGCGGCGGCTTCGAGGGAGCCGTCAATATGGCGCGCGGCGGCTATGAGCTCAATGACAGCGGTGACCGGTTCGTCGAGACGGCAATCCTGGCCCGGCGCTATCCGCAAGCGCGGCTGCTCGTTTCCGGCGGCTCAGGCTCGGTCTTCCTTCCGGGCGAAGGGGATGCAGACACTGCGCCTCGGCTGCTCATCGCCCTCGGCGTTCCGCCCGAGCGCATCGAACTGGAAAACCAGTCGCGGGACACGTTCGAGAATGCAAGGCTTTCCGTATCTCTGGCAAAGCCGCAACCCGGCGAAACCTGGCTGCTGGTAACCTCGGCGTTCCATATGCCGCGCGCCGTTGGTGCATTCCGGCAGGCGGGCTTTCCCGTAGTGCCTTGGCCGGCGGACTACAAAACCACGGGTCAGGAACGACCAGGGCTCACAGACGATAATGTTCTCGATTCGCTGCGCAACACCACCGTCGGCATTCGCGAATGGATCGGGCTGATCGCCTATTGGATGCTGGGACGAAGCGAGAGCATCCTGCCTTCCATCGGGGAATAGGAAACCGCCGCAATCCTGCCGCAAGTGTTGATAATCCGCAAACGCGGTTTGTGGGTTAAGCTTTTGAATATGTTAGAGTTAAGACATGTTAAGCGGCAACGGTGTCCGGCTTGTGCCAACCTCTTGCCGCTTTTGTTATTGCATCGCAGCATCGGCGGGGGTATTGGCTCGGTCGTGGTGGCTAGGGAAGAGGGGCCGCCGCGTTTAACAGGAACACGGAACTCCATGGACGAACACGTTCAGAAATCGTGCTGGGGCGTAACCGCGAAGGCGGTCATCGGTCTAGCCGGCATCATCCTCTTGGCCTGGCTTTTCGTTGGGGGCGACGGTGTCGCCATGATGGCCGCGAGCTAATACCGGCATACGATTTTGAAAACGGGGCGCGGCGTCTGGCCTGCGCCCCGTTTTCTTTTGGACCTTGCGGTGCTGCCGCAGCGAGCGCATATCCGGCCTGTCTGCATGACAGCTGACGAGTCTGGCTGGAGTTGTATATGTTCCTCTCCGTTTTTGATCTGTTCAAGATCGGCATCGGCCCATCGAGTTCCCACACGATGGGGCCGATGGTTGCCGCTGAGCGTTTCCTGCGCGAGGTGGCAGAGGGAGATTGGCCACGCCCGGCAGGCGTTGAGGTGAAGCGGCTTTCAGTCAGCCTTCACGGATCGCTCGCCTTCACCGGAGTGGGGCATGCTACCGATCGTGCCGTCATCTTGGGATTGCAGGGTTTCACGCCTATAACGGTCGACCCGGACCAGGCCGACGCCGTCCTGGAGGGGATCAGGACTGCCAAGCGGCTCTCGCCGCCCGGGCACCTCGGATATGATTTCGATCCCGTTTCCGATCTCATCTTCGACCGGAAGAATCCGCTGCCTGGCCATGCAAACGGAATGTCGTTCAACGCCTTGGACTCGGACGGTCGGCTGCTCTTGCGGCGCATCTATTACTCGGTCGGCGGCGGGTTCGTCGTCTCGGAAGAGGAGTTGCAGACGCTCAAAGCCGAGCAGAAGCCAGCGGTGGACCGCAACGTCCCATACCCCTTCGCCAATGCGCGGGAGATGCTGGAGATGGCGGCGGCGAGCGGGCTCTCGATTGCCGAGATGAAACGCGCAAACGAGCTGACCTACAGGAGTGAAGAGGAACTGAACGCGGGCCTCGACGCCATATGGGAAGCAATGCGCGGCTGCATCGAGCGCGGTCTGGCCAAGGAAGGCATCATGCCGGGCGGATTGAAGGTGCGCCGGCGTGCGCGCGGGCTGCATGAAAAGCTCGAAGAGGAATGGCGGCAGAACAGGCCCAATCCTCTTGCCGCCAATGATTGGCTCTCTGTCTATGCAATGGCCGTGAACGAGGAAAACGCCGCCGGTGGTAAGGTGGTCACCGCGCCCACCAACGGCGCGGCCGGGGTCGTGCCTGCAGTGATGCGCTATTGGCTGCGCTTCCACCCTGATGCCGACACCGCGGGTATCCGTGATTTCCTTTTGACGGCCGCCGCCGTGGGCGGGCTGATCAAACACAACGCGTCCATTTCCGGCGCAGAGGTCGGCTGCCAGGGGGAGGTGGGGTCCGCCTCGGCCATGGCAGCGGCAGGGCTTGCGGCCGTCATGGGCGGAACGCCCGAACAGGTGGAGAACGCGGCCGAGATCGCGCTTGAGCATCATCTCGGTATGACCTGCGACCCGGTTGCCGGCCTGGTGCAGGTGCCATGCATCGAACGCAATGCCTTGGGCGCTGTTAAAGCGGTTACGGCGGCTTCCCTCGCGCTGAAGGGCGACGGCAAGCATTTCGTTTCGCTCGACGCGGCAGTCGAGACCATGCGCCAGACCGGCCTCGACATGAATGAACGTTATAAGGAGACGAGCCTTGGCGGGCTCGCCGTCAACGTGGTGGAATGCTGATCACGCCTGTGGAAAGAACGCGGTTGCGTTGACCTTGCGGGCGATATTCCCGATGGTGCGGCCATGGCGCTTCATCTCATAAAACTGTGCGTGGGCTGCGGAAGCCCTGAAGACCTGGAATATTGGATTGCCGAGCGGCTGGAAGAAAAGAAGCGCCGCGACGAACCCGTCGAGCAATATCATGTCACGCGCATGGTGCCGAAGCGGATCGAAGAGATCACCGGCGGCGGCTCGCTTTACTGGGTCATCCAAGGCATGGTGCAATGCCGGCAGCGAGTTCTCGATATCCGTCCATTCCTCGATGGCGAGGGAATCCAACGCTGCCGTCTGGTGCTGGAGCCGCAGGTGATCCGCACTGAATGGCAGCCACGTCGTCCATTCCAGGGTTGGCGTTATTTGAAGCCGGAGGATGTTCCCGGCGACATTCGTGCCGGTTCCGACACGGGCGATCTGCCAGACCATATGCGGCGTGAACTGACCGAACTCGGATTGCTCTAGCGCATCGGGAGTAACAGGATTGGCCTCCGAAAGGCCATTGCGTCGCTTCCAATTTGTACGTCCTCGCAATAATCCCGAGGGACGGACGACACTATAGGTCTTGTAAGGTCTGACGCGGGAGCACATGTTTTTTCCATGAGCCATGGGAAAACGCCGGCAGAGGCCGGGAAGAAGACGGAGCTTTCGAAAACACGATCGGGCAAGAGCGCGATCGACGCCTTTGTCCGGCAGGCGCGTTCACTCGCTCCAGCAGGGAAGGGGAACGGCCGCCTGATCCTTGCCATCGACGCCACAATGAGCCGTCAACCCACATGGGACCTCGCCTGCGAGATCCAGGCGGAGATGTTCGATGCGGCGGGCGGCGCTGGAACGCTCAGCGTGCAGCTCGTCTATTACCGGGGATTTGGTGAATGTGCAGCTTCACGCTTCGTGACGGAGACGAAAGCGCTCAAGGATCTGATGACGCGGATCCATTGCCGGGGCGGGCGCACCCAAATCGGCAAGGTCCTTTCTCACACCCTGAGGGAGAATGCACGGGCCAGAGTAAACGCGCTCGTCTTCATCGGGGATGCGATGGAGGAAGAGGTTGACCTGCTTGCCGAGCGTGCGGGGGAGCTGGGGCTGAAAGGTGTGCCGGTCTTCCTCTTTCAGGAGGGCCGCGATCCGGTTGCAACCAGCGCCTTCAAGGAAATTGCCAGGTTGTCCAAGGGCGCGTGGTTTCGTTTTGACCGAAATGCTGCGGATGCCCTGGCCAAGCTTTTGGGCGCAGTCGCAGTTTATGCAACCGGCGGCCTGCCTGCTCTCGAGGCGCGCGGACACCCGGAGGACCGCCTTATGATCGCCCATCTGAGCGGCAAGGGATGATTTCTCCGCTCTTTCTCATTGGTCTTCTGTTCGTGTTGGCGCTTGCCGTCTACTCGTTCACGCGCGCCAGCCCGGCCGCATTAGCGTCTGCGTTCAGGCTTGCAGGACCGGCGGTGGTGGGGCTTTGCGGGCTGGTGCTGATATTCGCGGGGAGGGCGGGGATCGGCGGAACGCTGCTCTCGCTGGCAGCCGCCTGGCTGGGATCGGCCCGCCTGAACCGGCGGGTCAAGGAGCGCAGATCCCGCAAGCGGTCGAGCGTGCGGTCAGCTGCTCTGGAGATGGAGCTCGATCACGATACGGGAGCGCTTGAAGGCTTCGTTTTAGCCGGAAAGTTCGAGGGACGCCAGCTCAGCCAGATGCCCCTCGACGATCTCATGGCGCTCCACCGGGAACTTGCCGGAGACGAGGAGAGCCTGCAGCTATTGGAAACGTATCTTGACGGCCGGTTTCCCGTCTGGCGCGAAGGCATGGAGACGAACCAGGACAGGCGGCAGAGAAGCGCGCCAGCTTCTGGCCCCATGACCAAGGAGGAGGCTTACAAGATCCTTGGTCTTGAAATGGGAGCGTCCGCGGCGGAAATCCGAAAGGCTCATCGCCGCCTGATGCAGCGCCTGCATCCCGATCTGGGCGGCTCCGCCTTTCTTGCCGCTCGTATCAACGAAGCTCGAGACGTTCTCCTGTCCGATCATCGCTAAATCCCTCACGCATTTACATAGCGGGAAAACTCAGTTCTGGACAGCGTAACAGTCCACGCTTCTCTTCTTGAGTGTCGCGCACGCGTTCCAAGCCGCCGTCTTGCTTTCAAACCCGCCGAAGCGAGCACGGTAATAGGTCTGCCCCTTGAGCACGAAAGTCTCGGTGAAGGGCTTCGCGGAGGCAAGAACGCCTGAGGCCCGTTCAACCGTTCTTTCCAGAACGCGGCGGGCGTCCTCTTCCGTTTGGGCAGAGGCAACTTGGATAACCCAGCCGGACACGGGGGTTGAGGAAGTCGCCACCGGGTCGACAGGATCCTGCTTTTCCACAACCGCTTCGGCCAAAGCCATCTTGGCACTGGGGATGCGATCCTCGGCATAGGCCGTCACGGCCACTTCGGTCTCAGGGCGTTCAACGGGAAGCGGTGCCTTTTTCGGCAGAGTAGTAGCCGACGCCATGATAGCCGGTGCGTTCGTGATCGTGGGCCTGATGACCGGTCCCTTGGCGATCAGATCCCCGCCGCGTCCCGTGGAAGCCTTGGGTAGATAGCGCTGAATGAGGTCCACCATATGGGCGTCGCGGCTACGCGCCGTATTTCCGCCCATCACGACGGCCACGATCTGCCGCCCCTCGGCCGAGACGGATGAGACGAGATTGAAGCCCGAAGCGCGGGTATAGCCCGTCTTGATACCGTCGGCGCCCTTCACACGGCCAAGAAGATTGTTGTGCCCGTTGATCGTCTTCCCCGAGAAAACGAAACTGCGCGTGGAGAAATAATCGTAGTGGCGCGGAAAGTGCTCACGCAGCGCGATGCCGAGTTTGGCCATGTCGCGCGCGGTCGTCCGCTGCTCGCCGTTGGGAAGCCCGTGCGCATTGCGGAAAGTCGTCGAATTCATACCAAGCTGGCGCGCCTTGGTCGTCATCATGCGGGCGAAATTCTCCTCCGACCCGCCGAGATTTTCGGCGACTGCCGTCGCAACGTCGTTCGCCGACCGGGTGATGAGCGCCAGAATGGCTTGCTCGACCGTTATGCTTTTGCCGGCGCCGACGCCCAGTTTCGTCGGAGGTTCGGCAGCCGCCTTCTTGGAGAAGGTGATGCGGGTGCTCTTGGATATCCGCCCCGAGGACATGGCTTCGAAGACGAGATAAAGCGTCATCATCTTCGTCAGCGAGGCGGGGTAGCGCAAAGCGTCAGCATTGTCCTCATAGAGGACGTTGCCCGTCTTCGCATCCACGACGATGCCTGCATATTTCGGATTGGCCGCAGCCGAGCCGACCGATGCGAGGACAAAGGTCCCCACGGCAAGGGCAACGACTGCGAGATTGGTGATCTGACGTAGTTTTCCCGCGAGCGCCTGTCGCACAATCACACCCATCAAAGCAATTATTCCTTCCGCGGACCGATGCGTCCGAAGACCTTATGGTTGACCCTAGGTAACCCTCGTTACCAATTCGTTATGGTGAGCGATCGCTTGACCGGATTTTTCGCATTCGAAGCGTTTTTGAATCCTGTTTTATGGATTGCCCCTTTCTGGGGCTGTCCCCCGCAGATGGGGCGAGAATTGGGCGAGGCGGCTTTTACGCTTATTTATTTCGCTGCAGCATGTTGCCGCGACGTCAGCTACCGATAGAAAGCCAGTTGTCCCTTTGAAATACCTTGTGGGAAACCTACTTATGTTTTGTGCGGCGTCGGGGCCGGCTCAAAACGTGTGAAAGTTCAGCGACGTCTCCGCCCGCTGTTTTGCGCTCTCGGTTGATCAGTATGGAACCGTCCCGCATGCGAAAAAATTTGAGCAGGGCGGGAGCGCAATGCGTATTGTCAGCACGATAGAAGGGCTTAAAATCATCAGAGAGGTACCTACATGTCACAACTCATGGGGAGCTGTGACGGAACGCATGAAACAACCGGGATCGGCGAGAGAGAAATGCCAGGCGACGCTTTGCGGATGAGCCGTGGGGACGACGAAGGCAACAGCACCGGGCGCGGCACCGCTGTCATTACGCGCACCAGGACGAAGACGAAGAAGCCGAGCCTCTATCGCGTGCTGCTATTGAACGACGATTACACACCCATGGAATTCGTCGTCCATGTTCTGGAGCGATTTTTCCAGAAGGATCGGGAGGCAGCGACAAGGATCATGCTGCATGTTCACAACCATGGGGTGGGCGAATGCGGCATCTACACATTCGAAGTGGCCGAGACCAAGGTGGCTCAGGTCATGGATTTTGCCCGTCAGCATCAGCATCCGCTGCAATGCGTGATGGAGAAGAAATGAGGTTCTGAATGCCGGCTTTCTCGCAAGGCCTGGAACGCGCGCTACATCAAGCGCTGACCTATGCCAATGAGCGTCATCATGAATATGCGACGCTCGAACATCTGCTGCTCGCCCTGATCGACGATAACGACGCGGCCGCCGTCATGCGGGCGTGCAACGTGGACCTGGACGAACTCAGGCGCACCGTTACCGATTATATCGATACCGAGCTCGACAATCTCGTCACGGGCTATGACGAGGATTCCAAGCCGACGGCCGGGTTCCAGCGCGTCATCCAGCGCGCGGTGATTCACGTGCAGTCTTCAGGCAGGGAGGAGGTGTCGGGGGCCAATGTGCTCGTCGCGATTTTCGCGGAACGCGAAAGTCATGCCGCCTATTTCCTGCAGGAACAGCAGATGACCCGCTACGACGCGGTCAACTATATCAGCCACGGGATCGCCAAGCGCCCCGGGGCCAACGAGGCTCGCACTCCGCGCGGGGCGGACGAGGACCAATCCAGCTCGACGGGGGCCGAAACCGAAGAAGGCGCCAAGAAGAAGCAGCAGCAGGACGCTCTGTCGGCTTACTGCGTGAACCTGAACGCCAAGGCACGGGCAGGGCGTATCGACCCCCTTATCGGCCGCGAGTCCGAAATCAACCGCACGATCCAGGTGCTCTGCCGCCGCTCCAAGAACAATCCGCTCTATGTGGGCGATCCCGGCGTCGGCAAGACGGCGATCGCGGAGGGGCTTGCCAAGCGGATCGTTGAGGGTGACGTGCCCGACGTCCTGGCTGATGCCACGATCTTCGCCCTCGATATGGGTACGCTGCTCGCAGGCACACGCTATCGCGGTGACTTCGAGGAGAGGCTGAAGCAGGTCGTGAAGGAGCTGGAGGATTTCCCCGGTGCGATACTCTTCATCGATGAGATCCATACGGTGATCGGCGCTGGCGCCACCTCCGGGGGCGCGATGGATGCATCGAACCTGTTGAAGCCCGCTCTGTCCTCCGGTGCGATCCGCTGCATCGGATCAACGACTTACAAGGAGTTCCGCCAGTTCTTCGAGAAAGACCGCGCGTTGGTGCGCCGCTTCCAGAAGATCGACGTGAACGAGCCGTCGGTGGACGATGCGATCGAGATCATGAAGGGTTTGAAGCCCTATTTCGAAGATTTCCATCGCGTGAAGTACACCAATGAGGCGGTAAAGGCCGCGGTTGAGCTTTCTGCCCGCTATATCAGCGACCGTAAGCTGCCGGACAAGGCGATCGATGTGATCGATGAAACGGGCGCTTCACAGAAGCTTCTGCCGGAAGCCAAGCGGCGCAAGACGATTACCGTGAGGGAGATCGAGACCACGATCGCCACCATGGCTCGCATTCCGCCGAAAACGGTTTCGGCTGACGACGAGAAGGTGCTCGCCGGGCTTGAGGAAGAACTCAAGCGCGTCGTCTACGGCCAGGACAAGGCGATCGAGGCGCTCGCCTCGGCGATCAAGCTGGCCCGCGCGGGTTTGCGGGAACCGGAGAAGCCTATCGGTTCCTACCTGTTCTCCGGTCCGACGGGCGTGGGCAAGACGGAGGTGGCCAAGCAGCTTGCGGCTTCGCTCGGCGTCGAGCTTCTGCGCTTCGACATGTCCGAATACATGGAGCGGCACACGGTCTCTCGCCTGATCGGTGCGCCTCCCGGTTATGTGGGCTTCGACCAGGGCGGTCTCCTGACCGATGGTGTAGATCAGCATCCCCACTGCGTGCTGCTTCTGGACGAGATCGAGAAGGCCCATCCGGATCTCTTCAACATCCTGCTGCAGGTCATGGATCACGGCAAGCTGACGGATCACAATGGCAAGCGCATCGACTTCCGCAACGTCATCCTCATCATGACGACCAATGCGGGCGCCGCCGATCTTGCCAAGCCGGCCATCGGCTTCGGTTCGTCCAAGCGCGAGGGCGACGACATGGAGGCGATCAACCGGCTCTTTACGCCGGAGTTCCGCAACCGGCTCGACGCCATCATACCCTTCGGCTCCCTGCCGATGCCGGTGGTGCATCAGGTGGTGCAGAAGTTCGTCATGCAGCTTGAGGCGCAGCTCGCCGAGCGCAAGGTCACCTTCGATCTTTCAGACGAGGCGATCGCCTGGCTTGCGGACAAGGGCTATGACGAGCGTATGGGGGCCCGCCCGCTCGGCCGCGTAATCCAGGAGCACATCAAAAAGCCGCTGGCTGAGGAGGTGCTTTTCGGCAAGCTCAGGCGTGGCGGCACCGTCAAGGTGACGGTCGAGACGAAGGAGGACGGGGAGACTGGTCTCAAGCTGGAGACCATCCCCGACGATGCTCCGGTTAAGCCGAAGCGCGAGACGCCTCCTGCCCGAAAGGGTGCCGCCAAGCGGGCTGCGCCGAAAAAGGCCAAGCCGAAGGCGGCAAAGCGGCCGCCGGCCTTGCCGGAGCCCCCCAAGCGCAGCCTGGTACCCCAACTGCCACGGAAAAGCTGATCGGGTTCAGGGCAATTCAAAGGCGCGGATCGAGAGGTCCGCGCCTTTTCTTATTTGAGGCTCTCGGTCCCGCATGGATTGGTGCTGGCAGGCCACAATCCCGTTTCAAACGGCGGTCAACATATCGCGCGGCCGGCGCGCCTGTGCTATGCGGCACCTGATGAATGAGCCGAATTCCGAACTGAAAACGCCCTACGCGCATGGCATCTGGTTCGCGCATGGCGTCCGCGCTGCGTTCTCGGTTCCCGGCCTCATCCTTGCCAGCGCCTTCGTGGGCTTCGCGGGACTTGCTCGTGATGCGGGTCTAACACTTGCTCAAACCGTCTTCATGACCGGCATGGTCTGGGCGCTTCCCGGAAAGGTCGTGCTCGTCGGAGCGATCATGACGGGAGCGAGCCTTCCGGCTGCAGCGTTCGCTGTCGCACTCTCATCGGTGAGGCTCGGGCCCATGGTCGTCGCCCTTACGCCCGAAATGCGGACGCCTGCCACCCGCAAATGGGTGCTTTACCTGCTTTCCCATTTCGTCGCTGTCACCTCCTGGGTGCTTGCGATGGACAGGCTCAAGCACGTGCCGCGGCCCATGCGCACCACCTATTATGGGGGGCTCGGATCCACGCTCGTGCTTTTCAATATGGGCGTGGTCGCCGTCGTGTATCTGATCGCGGCCCAGCTTCCGCCCGCATTGTCCGCTGCGCTCTTCTTCCTCACTCCGCTCTATTTCGTGACGTCTCTCTGGGGGTCGGCACGGGAAAAGGCCGGGCAGCTCGCGATGGTTTTCGGTCTCCTTCTTGGACCTGTTTTCCACCTGTTGACGCCCGGCTTCGATCTTCTTGCAACGGGTCTGGTCGCAGGCGGCGCAGCCTTCGGCATCCACATCCTTGCCCAACGGAGGCAAGCCGCGTGACATTCACGGCTTACGCGGACTGGTGGTGGCCTTATCTCTTCATCCTGCTCGGCGGCTGGGTTGCGACTGACTTCTGGCGTTTTCTCGGTGTCTATCTCGGTGAAAGGCTGTCGGAGCAATCCCAGCTCCTTGTCCTCGTGCGATGCATCGCCACAGGACTCGTGGCGGCTGTGATCGCGAACCTGATCGTTTTTCCCAGCGGAGAGCTCGCCTCGACGCCTATGGCGCTGCGAATAGGCGCAGCCGGGCTGGGTTTCCTGGCTTATCTCGTATCAGGGAAAAAAGTTGTGGTTGGAACAGCCATTGGTGAATTGGTGCTCTGTCTGGTCCTGTTGTGGCGAGGCGCACTGTGATATCGACGCGAACCCTTTCCGCCCCCTGGAAAAATTTGGTTGGAACAGCATCTATCTTTCCAATTTTAGGCTTGTTTCTTCGCCGCCATTGATCGGAGACAATATCTTTGCATTGCAATCAACGCGATAGCCAGACCTCGATGCGTCTAGCCAAAGAGCTTCCTGCCTGCGTTGTCGTCCTGATCTTCATTTCAGCCATTTGGTTCGAATCGGATGCTTACAGATATGTCGCCGTAGGAACGTTGCTTCCCACTGCGGTATATTACTTCTACCGTGATTTTCCCTCCCGGACGAAAGTATTGATCGGGTATATGGGGCTTCTCTGCATCGGTTGGAGTTTGTACGTCGGAGCGAGATTTGCTTACAGCTATCTTTCCCATGCGGAGCTGGGTATTGGCTCTTCCGAAGGAATTTACCTCTTCCCACTCCTCTATCCGCTTTCCGGTTATGCCCTTTTTCTTGCTATCCGCAGACCACTCATCGCCGTCTGCGGATTCATTCTGATCAGCTTTCTCGTGGCGGTATTCTCGATCGATATTCCAGCCCTTCTGGAGGGGCACAGGGCGGAAACGCTTCTGCACAACAACCCCATTCACGCCGCAATCGCGCAGGGCATCATCATCCTGTGCGCGGTGCCTTTTGCAAATTATCTCCTGCGCGGCAATGTCATGTCGCGCGGTCTGCGTACCGGTTTCTTCGCCGTTTCGCTGGCTACGGTTTTGATCTGCTTCATCAATATCTACACCCTTCAGTCGAAAGGTGTCTGGTTGGCACTGGCCATCGCGCTACCGTTTCAACTTATCTTGATGGCCGGATTGCAAGGTCTCGGGCGGCGTTTCGCGGTGCTGGCGGGAGTGATTTTCCTCATGGCCGCCATTTCCGTCACGATGGCGTGGGATGGGATCATGGCTGTGGCGGACGATACCGCACACGCCAGTGCCGCGCTCCTTTCGGACATCTTCACGGGCCGAGGCGTGATCCAGAGCATGGACAACGCCATCCATGACAATTCAGCGCCCGCCAGTTTCCGCGAACGCCTGATGCTCTGGGCAAGTGCGATCCTCATCTGGATGAAGGACCCGCTTTTTGGCCATGGGGTGACATGGATGCATGAATGGCAGACGCGCGCCTATCCGGCTGCCGAGTACAACCTCATCCACAATGGCTATCTTGAGATTGCGGTTCGCTACGGGGCGGCTGGGTTGATCTTTTATGCGCTGCTCTTTTCCTGGGCGGCTCGCCAGGTTTGGAAGGCAAGCCGAGAGCAGGTCATCGATCCTGCCGCCTTTCAGGCCTATATGGCGGTTCTGGTATTCTTCTGCATCACGGTTTTCAGCAATTCGAACATTCGGCTTGCCATTGGCGAATCTTACATGTGGTTCGCCGCGGCCTTCGGATTCTACTGTTATTACAAGAGGCAGAGCAGAAACACTGTAAAAGTAACAACGTGGATCTAGGAGGCGTATTCAGCTCCGGATGGCATAATTGGTCCGGCGCAGATAATCCAGCCCCCGGAATAGCGCAGTTGGGATGCGCATATAGAATGGGAACTTGGTTTTCCGGTAACCAGCCGGCGAGATCGTCGAACCCGACTTCGCAGGCCTGAGGAGCGGATCCTTCGTCGTCATGACCGACAGTCCGTTTGCCCAGCCACGCTCCAGAGCGATGTCATAGGGCAGGTAAAACGGCAGCAGGGCCTGGTGCAACTTTCGGGCGGCCGAGCTGGAAATAAGATATCCCATGGCGGAGCCCATCGGGCCATGGACGCAACAGCCAACGGTATCGCCCGCTTCCGTTTGCGCTTTGGCGATGAAACCCTTGGTCCTGTGATTGTAAAGCTTCACGATGTCTGGGACCTGGGCGAGGCGCGTCAGCGCTTCGATACGGGGGACGAAATCCGGCACGAAATCCGCGTCATCCTCCAATATGACCGCATAGGGCCAGTCAGCCTCCGCCACACGCTGGAGGGCGCGGATATGGCTCATGTAGCATCCATACTCCCCGCCCATCGGTCTCCGCCCATGCCAAAGCTGGAATTTGCGGAGCTGCAGTTCCCTGCGCTGCTCAGGCTCGACCGCGTTTCCGTCCACCGCGGGCACGCGCTCCGGAAAGATGTCCAGCGCCGCTGCGCGGGCCACCAGCCCCTCCCATCGGTCCTTCGAACGGTCGAGATTGATGACCAGAACGGGAATATCCACGCTCAGCGTTCCGCTTCGGCGGCCTGCAACGCCTCGCGTATCTTGCGAGCGTTTTCGGCCAGGACTTCAGGTTTTTCCATTTCCCCGGTGTGCGGCCGTAGAGCGACACCTTCGAAACGGGGCAAAATGTGAAAATGGAGATGGAAGACGACTTGTCCGCCGGCCGACTCGTTGAATTGCTGGATGGTGAGCCCGTCGGCGTCAAAGGCCGCCACTGCCGCGCGACCGACCTTCTGCACGGCGCTGATGACTGCAGCCAGGCTGGCAGCATCGACGTCGAGCAAATTCCGGGAAGGCCGTTTGGGAATAACGAGACAATGACCCGTGCCGCGCGGCATGATGTCCATGAAGGCAAAGGTCTCCGCGTCCTCGTAGATTTTGTGGGCCGGCAACTCTCCGCGCAGGATTTTCGCGAAGGGATTGTTGTTGTCATAGGCCATGATGCTCGACTCGCTCTTATCTCGTGAACACCCGCGATGTTTGGGAGGAGGCCGCTTCACGGTCAAGCCAGACTTTGTGATCCAGGCTTACCCTTTCTTATACGGCGAATGTTGGGCCAGAAATTCGCCTATGGCCTCGACTTCCCGCCGTTCGCCCGAAAGGTAATCGGCCACAGCGCGGCGTAACCCGGGATGCGCAATGTAATGAGCGGAATGCGTCGTCACGGGCACATAGCCTCGAGCCAGCTTATGTTCTCCTTGAGCTCCTGCCTCCACCCGATTGATCTTGTTTGCAATCGCAAATTCAATCGCCTGATGATAGCAGACCTCGAAATGCAGGAAAGGATGATGCTCGACGGCACCCCAGTTCCGGCCATAAAGGGCATCGCCGCCAATGAAATTAATTGCGCCGGCGACGGAGCGACCCGCGCGCTTGGCCATCACCAGCAGGATGTCGTCCGCCATCCTTTCGCCCAGGAGCGAAAAGAAGAGCCTGTTGAGATAGGGCCGACCCCATTTGCGGCTGCCGGTATCCATATAGAACGCGAAGAAATCATCCCACACCGCCTCGGTGAGATCGGACCCCGTGAGCCATTCCAGCTCTATGCCTGCCTCGAGAGCGGCGCGGCGTTCCTTTTTCAGCGCTTTGCGCTTGCGTGACGTGAGTGTCTCCAGGAAGTCGTCGTAGCACGCATAGCCTTTGTTGAAGAAATGGAACTGTTGGTCGGTACGTGTCAGGAAGCCTGCACGCTGCAGCACGCCGATTTCCTGTTCCGGTGCAAAGGTGACATGAAGGGACGATAGGCCGAGCTGGTTCGCCAGCGTCACCAGCCCTTCGGCCAATGCGCGGTGGACATGAGCTTCTTCCGCGTCAGAGTGGGTGAGAAGGCGCGGGCCGGTGACCGGGGTAAAGGGCACCGACACTTGGAGCTTGGGGTAATAGCGTCCGCCCGCGCGCTCCAGCGCATCGGCCCAGCCATAATCGAAGACATACTCGCCCTGGCTGTGCGATTTCAGATAGCACGGCACGGCCCCCAGAAGCGCGCCGTCGCTTGCCTCGAGCCGCAGATGCTGGCCAAGCCAGCCTGTGCGGCGCGTTGCACAGCCACTTTCTTCAAGTGCCCAAAGGAAGTCATAGGAAATAAACGGGTTATAGGCTCCATCGCTTCGCATCGCGCCTCTGAGACCCGCCCATTCTTCGGGCGTGAACGCGTCTAGGCTCGTCGCGACTGTCAAACGAGCAGCCGTATCCCCGCCATCCCTGTTCTGTCGCATCTCCATCGGGTCAGAACATAGGTCCTGATGGCGGCACTTTCATCATGCTCAAGGTGCGAAACCTTCGAATGTGATCTGGTCCGCATAGCGGAACGATTTTTCCATGTCCGCCTGGTTCCGCACGGTCCAGGTGATCACCGGCATTGCAAGGCGCTGGCGCACGAAGGATATGAACGGGTTCGGCAGATGCGCCACTGCGTAGGAAACGAAGGAGATCCTGTGGCCGAGCATCGAAAAATGGGCTTCAAGCGCGCTGTCGGATTCGCCTTCAGCCGTAAGGCCGATCGGAAAATTTTCGGCCTTGCGGGCAAGCTCGCGGACGATCCAATGGTCGAAGGACATCAGCGCCACCTCGCCGGAATAGTTGCGCAGGCATTTGAGTACGCCCTCTACGAGGCCGGTGTCATGGCCTGGAATGCCCTTGAGCTCAATGACGACCGGGACCGAACCGTTGATCCGGTTCAGCATTTCCGCCAGCGTGGGAACGTGTTCACGCGTCCTGCCCACCTGAAGGGCGCAGAGCTCGGCGGCGGTGCGCTGCCAGACCTGGCCTTCTGAACCCGTGAGCCGCCTCAGGTCGTCATCGTGGAAGACAACGGGAACGCCGTCGCTCGTCACATGCACATCGCATTCGATGGCGTAACCGTGCTCGACTGCGGCTCGGAACGCGGCGAGCGTGTTTTCCCATCGCTCCTTGTTCATGTCGTGGAAGCCGCGATGCGCGATCGGACGCGCCGTCAGCCAAGATAGATCGTTCATGTGTGATCACCTTATCTTGCCGCTTCAATAATAGCCTCGATCTCGACCGGCGCATTGAGGGGGAGGCAGGCCAGCCCCACGGCGGCGCGAGCATGAATGCCGCGTTCGCCCAGGGCCGCAGCAAGGAAATCCGAAGCTCCATTCGCGACCACGTGCTGCTCGACAAAATCCGGGGTGGAAGCGACAAACACGGTGAGCTTGACGATCCGCTGCACTCGTTCCAGATCGCCCAGCGCGGCCTGCGCCTGGGCCAGCACATTGACCGCGCACCATTTGGCCGCCAGCTTGCCGGCCTCCGTGCCGAGTTCGCGGCCCAAAAGCCCCATTGCCATCAGTTTGCCGTCCTTGATCGGCAATTGGCCGGAAATGAACAGAAGGTTGCCGGTCTGTATGAAAGGAACATAGTTGGCAGCCGGCGCCGCGGGATTTGGCAATTCGACGCCCAGTTCCAGGAGCCTTTTGTCAATCGCTTCGCTCATTTTGCTTCCTCGCTACTCACTCTTGCGACATCGCCCATCTTTCGTCACGACAGAGGGCCACCGTATCTGTTAAGCCCGAGATGAAACCGTTCCATGACGGAGATCCCAATGCGCCCGTTGCGCCTCATCCTCCTTTTTGTTCCGACGCTTTTGGGCCTGGCTGTGGTCCATGGCGCATCAGCTCAGACGCTCATGCCGCATCGGGCTGTCTATGACCTGGCGCTCCTCGAGACGAGCGACGATTCGGACATCGACGGGCTCACTGGCCGTTGGGTCTTCGAATTCTCCGGTTCCGCATGCGAAGGCTACACCTTGAAGTCGCGCATTGTCATGCGCTTTGAAACGGCCGACGGCCCAAATCTGGTCGATCAGCAAGTGACGAGCTTCGAGTCCAGCGACAGCAAGACCTTGCGCTTCACGACGAAATCCTTCGTGGAGGAGCAACTCGAAAGCGAAGTCGAGGGTACGGCCAAGCTGGAGGACGGCAATACCGTCGTAGGATATGAACAGCCGGAGAAGGTCGAGAAAACGTTCGCGGCCACGCTGTTCCCAACCGCCCAACTGCGCGAGCTTCTTGAAAAGGCGAACGCCGGTCAGCGCTTCTACGAGACGGCGATCTTCGACGGTACGGAGTTCACCGACAAGGCGATACAGGTTTCCGTCGTTGTGGGCGACCCGAAGCCGGTCGAAAATGACGATCCCGAGAAGAAGGCGCTGGGGGCGCTGGCCAAAGATACGTTCCGTCCGGTGACGGCTGCCTATTTCAACGGTCGGGAGGACGAAAAAGAGCAGGGCGAGGAGACCAGCGACTACAATGTGAGCTTCAAGCTGCACGAGGGCGGCCTCCAGCGCGACATGGTCATCCGTTATGCAGACTATTCCATGACGGCAAAGCTCGTGGATCTTTCCGTGTTCGAGCCCGAATCCTGCGAGCCGGAAAAGAAGAACTGACGGGGCTTGGACTTGCATTGGCGAGCATATGCATCTATATGCGCGGCCATTCCACACGCGGATCATAGGTTTCTGTCCGGGAAAAATCCGGCAGACGCCCCCGGTGGCGGCGATGCCGCCTGACGATCCGCGGAGGCCAACCGGAAAGGAAAAGAAAAATGGCTCTGCCTGATTTCAGCATGCGCCAGCTGCTTGAGGCTGGTGTTCACTTCGGTCACCAGACCCACCGCTGGAACCCGAAAATGGCTCCGTACATCTTCGGCGCCCGCAACAATATCCACGTCATCGACCTCAGCCAGACCGTGCCGCTCCTACACCAGGCACTGAAAGTCGTTTCCGACACTGTCGGACGCGGCGGGCGGCTGCTTTTCGTCGGCACCAAGCGTCAGGCTTCCGATATCGTGGCCGATGCGGCACGCCGGTCTGCTCAGTACTACGTCAATTCCCGCTGGCTCGGTGGCATGCTGACGAACTGGAAGACCATCTCCAATTCGATCCAGCGTCTGCGTCGGCTTGACGAGATGCTTGCAAGCGAGAATCTGCGCCTGACCAAGAAGGAGCGCCTCAACCTCGAGCGCGAGCGCGACAAGCTGGAGCGCGCCCTGGGCGGCATTCGTGACATGGGCTCTACGCCGGACATGATGTTCGTCATCGACACGAACAAGGAAGCGATCGCGGTGCAGGAAGCCCGTCGGCTGGGCATTCCGGTTATCGCTGTCATTGATTCCAACTGTGATCCGGATGTTGTCGACTATCCCATCCCGGGCAACGACGATGCTGCTCGCGCCATCGCCCTTTATTGCGACCTGATCGCCAAAGCTGCGATCGACGGCATTGAGCGGCAGCAGGGCGCGTTGGGGATCGATCTCGGTGAGTCCGCTGAGACCCCGTCCGAGCCCGCGATGGAGACGGCTGCGGCCGAAGCTCCGGCGGAAGCCGAGCAGGGCAGCGAAGCATAAGAAGGTTCCTACACCTTCACCTTCTTTCCAGGTCGCCCTTGAGGGCGACCTACAAGAATTAAAGAGAGGCGACGATGAGCATTTCAGCAGCACTGGTCAAGCAACTGCGCGAGATGACGGGCGCGGGCATGATGGATTGCAAGGCCGCGCTTGCTGAGACTGGCGGCGATCTTGAGGCCGCGGTCGACTGGCTGCGCAAGAAGGGCATTTCCAAGGCTGACAAGAAGGCCGGCCGCACGGCGGCAGAAGGCCTGATCGGGCTCGCCACGGATGGTCTTAATGCGGTGGCCGTCGAGGTCAATTCCGAGACGGATTTCGTGGCGCGCAACGAAGCGTTCCAGGAACTCGTCCGCAATATCGCGCAAGTGGCGCTGACGACCGACGGCGATGTAGAGGCCGTCTCAGCGGCAGCATATCCGGGCACCGGGAAGTCCGTGACGGATTCTGTTCGCGATGCGATCGCCACCATTGGCGAGAACATGACGCTGCGCCGCTCAACGAAGCTTTCGGTCGAGAAGGGCGCCGTTGCGACCTATGTGCACAATGCCGTCGCGGAAGGCCTCGGCAAGATCGGTGTGCTTGTCGCGATCGAAACAGAAGGCGACGCGGAAGCGGCACGCAATTTCGGGCGCCAGGTCGCGATGCATGTCGCAGCCACGAACCCGCTGGCCCTCTCGGAAACAGAGGTGGATCCGGCAGCGGTTGCGCGCGAGAAGGAAATCTTCTCCGATCAGGCCCGTCAGTCCGGCAAGCCCGAAAACATCATCGAGAAGATGGTCGAGGGGCGCCTGCGCAAGTTCTACGAGGAAGTGGTCCTCGTGAAGCAGGCTTTCGTGATCAATCCCGACCTGACGGTCGAGAATGCGCTCAAGGAAGCCGAGAAGGAAATCGGCGCCCCTGCCAAAATCGCCGGCTTTGTTCGTTATGCCCTCGGCGAAGGCATCGAGCGTGAAAGCTCGGACTTCGCGGCGGAAGTCGCGGCTGCTGCGAAGAAGTAACCGTTACATTCGGCAATGATCGAAGGGCACCGCGTGACAACGCGGTGCCCTTCGTGTAGGCCCAGATATCGGAGCCGCGTGGCGCCGGTACCCTCATGTAGCTCGCGAACAAGAGGAGACGTTTGCTTGACCCCACGATATCGTCGCGTCGTGTTGAAGGCCTCCGGGGAGGCTCTGATGGGGAAGCAGGGTTTCGGCATCGATGTCTCGGTGGTCGACCAGATCGCCACCGACATAGCCGATGCCTGTTCGCTCGGAGTCGAAGTGGGCGTGGTGATCGGCGGCGGCAATATCTTTCGCGGCGTGGCGGTCGCCTCCAAGGGCGGAGACAGGGTGACGGGCGACCACATGGGCATGCTCGCGACGGTGATCAACTCGCTGGCACTGCGGACATCCCTTGCCAAGCTCGGGGTGGACGCGGTTGTTCTGTCCGCGATCGCAATGCCGGAACTCTGCGAGAGCTTTTCCCAACGCCAAGCCATGGCCTATATGGACGCCGGCAAGGTCGTCATCTTCGCCGGCGGAACGGGCAATCCGTTCTTCACCACGGATTCCGCAGCCGCATTGCGGGCTGCCGAGATCGGGGCCGACGCGTTGTTCAAGGGCACACAGGTGGACGGTGTCTATTCCGCCGATCCCCGGAAGGACAAAGGCGCGGTGCGCTATGAGCACATTACCCACGATCAGGTCATCCGCGACGGCTTGGCCATCATGGACACCGCCGCAATTGCCCTTGCGCGGGAGAATAACATTCCGATAATCGTCTTCTCGATTCATGAAGCGGGCGGATTTGGGGCCATATTACGAGGTGGAGGGCACTGCACCATCGTTGACGATGATCCGGCTGCCCAACAACAGGTAAGTGCGTAAGGAGGCTAAAATGCCGGATGGCATTGATTTCAAGGATCTGCACCGGCGCTTCGACGGGGCGGTCGCCGCATTCAAGCACGACATCGCTTCGCTCAGGACGGGCCGAGCCTCGGCCAACCTGCTCGATCCGATCCACGTGGATGCCTATGGCTCCTCGATGCCGGTCAACCAGGTTGCCACCGTTTCAGTCCCCGAACCGCGGATGATTTCGGTTTCCGTTTGGGACCAGAGCCTTGTGGGCGCGGTTGACCGTGCAATCCGCGAGGCCAATCTGGGCTTCAATCCGATCGTCGAGGGATCCACGCTGCGCATCCCGCTGCCCGAGCTCAATGAGGAGCGGCGCAAGGAACTGGTCAAGATCGCCCATCAATATGCCGAACAGGCCCGAGTGGCCGCGCGCCATGTGCGCCGAGACGGCATGGAGCATCTCAAAAAGGCCGAAAAAGACGGCGAGATCAGCCAGGACGAGTCGCGCGTGCAATCCGATCGCGTGCAGAAGATGACGGACGAGACCATCGCGACGATCGACAAGCTCCTTGCGGAGAAGGAAGCGGAGATCATGCAGGTCTGATGACCGCGCCTCGCGGGCATCACCACCATAAGGGGGATAAGCGGTGAAACCCGCGCATATCGCGATCATCATGGATGGAAATGGCCGCTGGGCGCGTGCCCGCGGGCTGCCACGAAGCGCCGGACACCGCGCTGGCGTCGAGGCTCTGCGCCGAACCGTCAGGGCCGCGGGCGAGACGGGCATCCGGTGGCTCACCATCTATGCTTTTTCTTCGGAGAACTGGTCACGGCCGAAATCCGAGGTGAGTGACCTCATGGGGCTTCTGAGGCTCTTCATCCGTCGTGATCTTGCGGAGCTGCACCAGAATGGGGTGCGGGTCCGCATCGTGGGCAGCCGTGAGGGCCTCGAGCCGGACATCGCAGCCCTCCTGGTCGAGGCCGAAAGTCTGACCGCCGGCAATACCAACATGAATCTCGTGGTGGCGTTCAATTACGGCTCACGCGACGAAATCCTGCGAGCCGCCCGCGCCGTCGCCATGGAGGCGAAGGCCGGGCGACTTGACCCCGAGAAGATGACCATGGAGGATTTCGCGGCACGACTGGACACAGTCGGCATGCCCGATCCCGACCTTATCATTCGTACGAGCGGGGAGCAGAGGCTGTCGAATTTCCTGCTCTGGCAGGCAGCCTATGCCGAATTTGTGTTCCTTCCCTGCCATTGGCCCGAGTTCGGACCAAGCGAGCTTGCCGCAGCAATCCGCCTGTTCGAGGAAAGGGACCGGCGGTTCGGCAGCATCGCGCAAGAAGCCGTGTCATGAATGCAGATGCTTTGCCTCCCGGCCAGCCGGGCGGCCCGAGCAATCTTACGCTTCGTGTCGTCTCTGCCATTGTCCTCGCCCTGCTGGCGCTGGGACTTACCTTTCTAGGTGGCTTGCCATTTCGCCTCTTCGCTGCCGTTTTGGCCGCGCTCGTCTTCTACGAATGGACGGCCATGCAGCCGGCCGAGAGCCGGATTCACGAAATCGTCTCATGGGCAGTGCTCGCGGTTTTCCTGCTTGCTCTTCTTGCGGGAGTTTCGGCACCTGCTGCACTGGCGATTCTGATCGTCTGTTGCCTGATAACGATCGTCCATAGCGGTTTCTCCGGCGACAGCCATTGGAGCGCATATGGTATCGCCTATGCCGGCATACCCGCAGTCGCGCTTGCTCATCTGCGTGGAGACGACAGCGCCGGCCTGATCGCGATCCTGTTCCTTTATGCCGTTGTCTGGGCCACCGACATTCTCGCCTATTTCGTCGGAAGAGCCTTTGGCGGGCCAAAGCTTGCGCCGGCGATTTCACCGGGTAAAACCTGGAGCGGGGCACTGGGTGGCGCGCTTGGTGGCGTCGTGGCGGGTATCGTCACCGCCTATTCAGCGGGAGCTGCGATGTCCTTGGCGGGCGTTACAGCGCTCGCTCTTCTCTTGTCGATCGTGTCCCAGGCGGGAGACCTTTTCGAATCAGCGGTTAAAAGGCGCAGGGGTGTAAAGGATTCCGGCGCTCTCATTCCCGGACATGGCGGCATTATGGATCGGGTGGATGGACTTGTCGCGGCGGCAGTCCTCCTTTATCTGATTGGTGTCGTGTTTTCGGAGCTTGGCGCGCCTGCGGGGCTTTTCTCTGGGTAATGCCGAGAGCTGCCATGGATTTGCCGCCTTTCGCCAGAGAACTTGACGGAGCGGAATTCAGGCACCGATTCTAGGAACTTATTTTGGGCGAGGTAACGGGCACACTTTTCGGCTTCGGCAGCTTCCTTTTGGGAACGATCGTGCCGTTCCTCTTCGTGCTGACTATCGTCGTCTTCGTTCATGAGATGGGCCATTATCTTGTCGGCCGCTGGTGCGGGATCGGCGTCAAGGCTTTCTCGATAGGTTTCGGGCCCGAACTAGCCGGCTTTACCGATCGCCGTGGAACGCGCTGGAAGCTCTCTGCTATTCCACTCGGCGGTTATGTGAAATTTGTCGGCGATGTCGGCGCCACGAGTTCGCCCGATGCGGATGCCATCGAGAAGCTCAGTCCGGAAGAGCGGCGGGTAGCCTTTCACCTGCAACCGGTCTGGAAGCGTGCGGCGACCGTATTTGCCGGCCCATTTTTCAACTTCATTCTGACGGCCGTCGTCTTCTCCGTGATGTTCGCGCTGTTTGGGCGTTACGTGGCTGATCCCGTCGTTGCGGAAGTGCAGCCCGGAAGTCCTGCGGCGGTGGCGGGCATACACCCCGGGGACCGATTTGTTTCCATCAATGGAATTTCTGTGGAAACCTTCGGCGACGTGCAGCGGATCGTTTCGGGCCGTGCCGGCGACCCGCTCACCTTTGTCCTGGAGCGCGACGGGCGCCAAGTGTCGGTGACGGCGACACCAAAACTCACCGAACAGAAAGACGCGCTCGACAATCCGGTGAAGATCGGGGTCATCGGGGTTATCAACAACCAGGAGCTGGGCCAGCCCAGGGTCGTCGAATATGGCCCAGTGGAGGCGGTCGGCGCGGGTATTGAAGAGACGATGAGCGCGATCGCTCGAACGGGGCAGTTCTTGAAGCGCTTTGTTGAAGGCAGGGAGGACCGGTGCCAGCTCGGAGGCCCGGTGAAGATTGCCGATATGGCGGGAAAGGCCGCGAGCCGGGGCTTTGAGTGGCTAATCCAGCTTGCCGCCCTGCTTTCTGTGGGAATCGGCATTCTTAACCTTTTGCCAATCCCGCCGCTTGATGGCGGACATCTCCTGTTCTACGGAATAGAAGCAGTGCTTCGCCGACCCGTTTCGGAACAGGTTGCCGAGGCAGTTTACCGCGCAGGAATGCTTATGGTGCTGATCTTTATGGGATTTGTCTTTTGGAACGACCTGTTTGGGTGTTAAAACGCTGACGAATCCGCAAAGCGGGGGATGTAATCGGTCAGATTGTTGAGACGGTGTTTACCAATCGGAAGAATTGGCGTGACCGGAATGCCACGCCCGCCCTTTCGGTAAATACAAATTAACCAGAAGCCTTGCGTGTAGGGAAATTCCAGCTATTAGGGTGAAAAAGATTTTGCCCGCATGTCTGGATTTCTCGCGGTGGGGACAACGAGAATAGAAGGTTTTAAGGCCCAATGAAGGCAGTTTCCAGATTGAAGAGCGCCGTTTCGGCGGTGGCGCTGTCGGCCGGTTTCGTTGTGAGCGGAGCGATGGTCGCTGAGATGACTGCGACCGTTTCGGCCTACGCCGCGACTGTCAGCAGGATAGAGGTGCGGGGCAACCGCCGCGTGGATGCGGACACGATTCGCAACCAGGTCGGCATCCGGCCGGGCCAGAATTTCAGCACGGCGGACGTGAACGAGGCCGTGAAGCGGCTTTTCGGCACGGGGCTGTTCGCTGACGTTTCGATCACCCAGCAGGGCGGTGCGCTGGTCGTATCGGTCGACGAATATGCAATCGTGAACCAGGTGCTTTTCCAGGGCAATAGAAAGATCAAGGACCAGAATCTTTCTGAGGCGATCCAGCTGAAGCCGCGCTCGGCCTTCTCCAATCAGCTCGTGGAAAGCGATGCGGAAGCGATCCGCGAAGCCTACCGCCGGATCGGCCGCGACGAGGCGACCGTGACCAGCGAAGTCCAGGACCTGGGCGAGGGCAGGGTCAATGTGATCTTCCATGTCCAGGAAGGCGACCGGACGAAGATCACCGAGATCAATTTCGAGGGCAATACGGCGTTCAGCGACCGGCGCTTGAGGGACGTCATTTCGACCAAGCGGTCGAACCTTTTCTCGTTCATGATGCGCAATGACGTCTATGACGAGGCGCGCCTGCAGGCGGACGAGGAACTGCTCCGGCGTTTCTACTACAACCGCGGCTATGCGGATTTCCAGGTCGTCTCCTCAGACGCCCAATTGGTGGACAACAAATACGTCATCACCATCGCGGTCAACGAAGGCCAGCGTTACACTTTTGGCGATGTGAGCATTGAATCGACCATCCCAGGTGTCGATGTCGGCTCGCTTCAGTCTTCGCTGAAGACCCGCCAGGGGGCGGTCTATAGCGCTGAGGATGTGGAGCAGTCGATTATCGGGCTCACCGAGGAGGTCGCAGGCCATGGATACGCCTTTGCCCAGGTGACGCCACGCGGCAATCGTGACTTCCAGAATCGCACGATTTCTGTGGTCTATTCGATTGACGAGGGTCCGCGCGCCTATATCGAGCGCATTGAGATCCGCGGCAACAATCGCACCCGTGACTATGTCATTCGCCGCGAATTCGACGTCAGCGAAGGCGATGCCTTCAATCAGGTCCTCATCCAGAGGGCAAAGCGGCGTCTGGATCGCCTGAACTTCTTCCAGACGGTGAACATCACCACCGTTCCTGGCTCTCAGCCGGACCAGGTCGTGCTGGTGGTCGATGTCGTAGAGAAGTCCACAGGTGAATTCTCGATCGGCGCCGGTTACACCACCAGCGCTTCTTCGGGCAGCAGCGGTGGCTTCTCGCTCGAAGGATCCGTGACGGAGCGTAACTTCCTTGGCCGCGGCCAGTTCATCCGCTTCGCCGCTGCGGGCGGCGAGGATTCCCGTGACTACACGTTCTCCTTCACCGAGCCTTATTTCCTTGGTCGCCGCATTGCGGCTGGTTTTGATATCTTCCGCAACACGCGTACGTTCGAGAACTCGAGCGGCGAGGATATCTATGACCGTGAGGTGACGGGCGGTACCGTTCGCTTCGGCTTGCCGATCACGGAATCGCTGACGACGCAGCTTGCGTATAACCTGACGCAGGAAGAGTATGATCGCGGTGACTTCACGACGCGCGTTTCAAGCGGCATCCAGCAGGCCTTGGAGCAGGGCAAGTGGGTCAAGTCGTCGGTCAGCGCCTCGCTGATCTACAACACCATCGACAATATGCAGAACCCGCACGACGGCATCTATGCCAATGTGACTGCGGAGGTTGCAGGCCTTGGCGGTGACGCTCAATGGGCAAAACTCACGGCGCGCGCCAACTACTACCGTACGCTTTCCGATGAGCTCGATCTCGTCGGCTTGCTCACGGTGGGTGGCGGGCATATCGTTGCCTTTGGCGACGAGCCGCTGCGCATCTTTGACCAGTTCAACAGCAGCGATCGCATCATCCGCGGCTTTGAGTACAACGGCATCGGCCCGTTTGAGAACTATGTCGACGACGATGGCGACATCGAGCGTGACTTCTTGGGTGGCACGACCTACTTCCATGCCACGGCGGAAGCGCAGTTCCCGTTGCCGATCGTACCGGAGAGCTTCGGCCTGCGCGGCGCTGTCTTCGCCGATGCGGCCACGCTCTACGGAAGCGATTACCGAAGCCCGAATGTAGGCGGCACGGATATGGCTTGGCGCGCTTCTGTGGGCGCGAGCCTGATCTGGGCGTCGCCCTTCGGTCCGCTCCGCGTCGATTACGCCGAACCGGTCGTCAAGGAAGACACCGATCGTATCCGCCACTGGAATTTCGGCATCTCCACCCGGTTCTAGGGTTTCACGGTATATTGTCCGGGCGGCCAAGTGGTGCGCCCGGACGAGAAGGCATTCATGACAGAACCGGCTTTTTTTGTTCCCGCGCGCCATTTCGAGGTGGGCGAGATTGCCGCCTTGACAGGTTCGCGCCTGGTGGATGCCTCGCAAGAAAAGGTGACGATCAGCAGGCTCGCTCCCGCATCCGAGGGCGGCGAGGAGACGCTGGTTTTCATTGATGGCAAACGCAATGCCTCGCGCATCAATTCCGTGCGGGCGGCAGCCCTCCTATGCTCTGAAGAAGTGGCTGAAAGCGCACCTGACGGTATAGCGGTTCTCGTCAGCCCCAAACCGCAGCATGCTTTTGCTATGGTGGCCCGTCTTCTTTTCCCGGAGGCGAGCAGGCCTCAACCGGTGACGGGAGAGACCGGCATTTCGCCCAAGGCGATGATTTCAGAAGGCGCCATCATCGAGGATGGCGCGATCATCGAGGCGGGGGCTGTCATCGGTGTGGGCGCTTCGATAGGCCGAGGAACGATCATTGGGCCAAACGCGGTGGTCGGAGCGGGCTGCAGCATCGGGCGGGATGGTTATGTGGGGCCGAATGCCTCGCTGCAATACGCTATTGTGGGCGACCGCGTCATCATTCATCCGGGTGCGCAGATTGGCCAAGACGGCTTCGGTTTCCTGCTGGGACCAAAAGGGTTTGAAAAGAACCCGCAAATCGGCCGTGTCATTATCCAGGATGATGTCGAGATCGGTGCGAACACCTCGGTCGATAGGGGTGCGCTCTCCGACACCATTATCGGTGAAGGCACCAAGATCGATAATCTAGTACAGATTGGCCACAACGTGCATATCGGCCGTCGCTGTGTAATTGCCGGCCATTGCGGGCTCTCCGGCTCGGTCACACTCGGCGAATATGTGATGCTCGGAGGTCAGGTGGGCATCGCCGACCATATAAAGGTCGGCGATCGCGCTCAACTCGCTGCTTCAAGCGGGGTTATGGATGATGTTCCTGCAGGCGAACGTTGGGCCGGCTCGCCAGCCAAGCCCATGCGGCAGGCGTTTCGCGAAATCGCCGCGCTGCGGAGCCTTGTGGACGGAATGCGGAAGGGGAGTAAAGGATGATGGCCGACGGAACGTCGCCAGCAATGGAAAGTTTGGATATTTTGAGCGTGCTGCAGCTCCTGCCGCATCGCTACCCATTTCTGTTGGTAGACCGGATTGTCGATATTGATGGAGATAATTCGGCCATTGGCATTAAAAACGTCACGGTGAATGAACCCCACTTCCAGGGCCATTTCCCGGACCGGCCCGTTATGCCCGGCGTTCTGATCATCGAGGCGATGGCGCAGACGGCGGGTGCCATCTGTATTCGCCACACGAAGCAGACGAAGCCGTCCGTCGTCTATTTTTTGACCATCGAGAACGCCAAGTTCCGCAAACCCGTGGTGCCCGGCGATCGGATGGAGATACATGTGAAGAAAATCAAGCAGCGCGGAATGATCTGGAAATTCGCCTGCGAGGCGGTGGTTGACGGTGGAAAGGTTGCGGAAGCTGTGATCTCTGCCTTGCTGTCAGCCGAAGAGTCGGAATGACCTGACGATGGCGGAGACTTTCATTCACCCGACCGCGATTGTGGAGCAAGGAGCCAAGCTCGGCGAGGGCGTGAAGATCGGTCCGTTCTGTTACGTCTCCGCTGAGACCGTTCTTGGCGACGGCGTCGAATTGATCGGCCATGTGACCATCCAGGGAGCCACCAGCATAGGCGCCGGGACCCAGGTCCATCCCACGGCCGTCGTCGGCGGCACTCCCCAGAATTACCGGCATAAGGGCGGCCCGACCACGCTCAGCATTGGGCAAAACTGCGTTATCCGCGAGGGCGTGACGCTGCATCGGGGAACGGACACAAGTCGCGGCAAGACGACAATCGGCGACAACTGCATGTTCATGGCCTATACCCACGTGGCGCATGACTGCGACGTGGGCAGCAATGTGACCATGGCCAATTACGCTTGTCTTGCAGGCCATGTGACGGTTGGCGACGGTGCGATCATTTCCGGCTATGCAGCTGTGCATCAATTCGTGCGCATCGGTCACCATGCTTTCCTGGCGGGGTTTGCGGCGGTGATCGGAGACGTCATCCCCTATGGCATGGCTGTCGGCGATCGGGCAAAGCTGCGGGGCCTCAATGTGATCGGCATGAAGCGCAGCGGCATGCAGCGCGCCGATCTGATGCAAATCAGGCAAGCATATCGCATTCTCTTTTCCGAGGATCAGCCGCTGGCCGAGAACATTGAGCGCGTGCGCCAGGAATTTGCGTCCTCCGCAGCGATCATGGACATTCTGGACTTCATCGGCGGGCGCGAGCGGAGATATCTTACTCTGCCCGCTCGCGGAAGCTCCCCGGATGAGGACGATGAATCCGACGAGTGAACCGCGCCCCTTTGCCTTGGGGAAAGGGGATCGGATCGCCGTCATTGCTGGCAGCGGGCAACTGCCGAAAGAGGTGGCGGAGGGCCTTATACGCGCTGGCTATCGTCCATTGGTGGTTGCCATCGAGGGGGAAGCAGGCCTGGGAGAAGATCCCCGTTATGACTTCCTGCGCGTCACACATGAAGAACTGGGCAAGGTCCTTTCGATTCTCAAGCGCGAGGGCGTCACCCATTTGATACTCGCGGGCGGTGTCGAGCGGCGGCCGCCGCTTTCCACCCTGCGGTACAGCCCAAAGATCCTGATGCATCTGCCGCGCTTGGTGGCCGGCTATGCCAGAGGGGACGATGGGTTGCTGCGCGCAATCATCGGCTTCATCAATTCCTATGGTATTCGGCTTATCGGTGCGCATGAGGTGGTGCCTGAACTCCTGGCGCCCAACGCCCTGCTCACCAAGCAAGCTCCCAAGGCATCCGATCAGAAGGATATTTCGGCGGCTCTCGCTGCGGCTCGAGCCATTGGCCGGCTGGATATCGGCCAAGCAGCCGTCGCAGTCGGAGGTCGCGCCATAGCATTGGAAGGGATCGAGGGAACCGACGGGCTTTTGCAGCGCGCGATAGATTTGCGGTCCCATGGGCGGATCGCGGGCAAGACGCGCGGCGTTCTGGTGAAATGTGCGAAGCCGGGACAGGAATTGCGCGTAGACCTGCCGTCCATCGGCCCGCAAACCGTAAGAGATGCTCATGCAGCGGGACTTGCCGGCATTGCGGTTGAAGCGGAGCGGAGCCTGATTCTTCAATGCAGCGAGACAGTTGGCCTCGCTGATGAGCACGGCCTTTTCCTTCTTGGTTTTGAGCGGGGGCGTGAGGAGTGATGACGGAGCGTCCGCTTCGGATTGCCGTGATAGCCGGCGAGGAATCGGGAGATCTTCTCGGGGCTGACCTGGTCGAAGCCATCAAGCGGCAGTCCGGACGGAAGGTCGAGCTTCTCGGGGTAGGAGGACGCAATCTTAAAGCGCTTGGGCTGCGCTCGCTGTTTACTGCGGACGACATTGCGATCATGGGCATATCCGCGGTTCTGCGGGATTTGCCGCGCCTTCTGAAGCGGATCGGGCAGGCTGCATCAGCGATAGCGGCGGCAAAACCGGATTGCCTGGTGACGATAGACAGCCCTGACTTCGGTCTGCGCGTGGCACGGAAGGTGAGGGCGGCGGAGCCCTCCATCCCGATCATACATTATGTCTGTCCCAGCGTATGGGCGTGGCGTCCCGGCCGAGCCGCCGCTATGCGCCCCTATGTGGACCACGTGCTGTGTCTTTTGCCTTTCGAACCTGACGAACTCAAAAGGCTCGGAGGTCCGCCCGGCACATTCGTCGGCCACAGGCTCACCACTGATCCGAACATAGCTACGGCGGCGCAGAGGCAACTCGCCAACCAGGAACCGCGGGAAAGAAAGACGCTTCTCCTGCTGCCAGGCTCTCGGCGGGGGGAGGTTACACGTCTTATCGGCCTCTTCGGAGAGACGGTAGATGGGCTCAAGAGGGAGGGGCATCAGTTCGATCTTCTTCTGCCCACCGTTCCCCATGTCGCAGATCTTGTACGGAAGGCCGTCCAGACGTGGTCCGTGCAACCCGAAATCATCCTCAGCGAGCGTGAAAAGTGGCGAGCCTTTTCCGAGGCCGATGCCGCGCTCGCCTGCTCCGGGACTGTTGCGTTGGAGCTGGCACTTGCGCGCGTGCCCTTCATCAGCGTCTACAAGACGGACACGATTGGTTCCGTGATCGGGCCTCTTCTGGTGAAAGTTTGGTCGGCTTCGCTGCCGAATCTGATCGCCGGTTGGCCTGTGGTACCGGAATTCTTCAACGAATATGCACGGCCTGCCTATCTTGCCCGCCTGCTGACACGACTTTGGGCCGATACGCCGACGCGGCATGCGCAGTTGGAAGGATTTGCCGACGTGGCGAGATCGCTCGTTGCGCCAAAACCATCAGGCGAGATGGCCGCAGAAATTGTTCTGAGCGCGGTCAATCGGGAAAGTTAGCGCATTACGCGCTGCTGCCCCAGAAGTCGGTGGCATTGTAGGCGGGAGGGCAGAGCATTGGCCCCACGTTTCTGCCCAAACTAACTGCTGAACTATACGAGCTCCATGAACGCACGGGCCGCATGCGGGGCGCGGACCTTCCCCTCGTGGATGAAGTAAACGAAGACGTCGCGAGGCTTCTTCTCGATTTTCACGGTCTCGTCGGCCAGGGGCAAATCGCCGGGCATGCCTCCCGAGGCCCAGGTCTTTGCTCGCTCGGCCCAGGCATTCAGATCCGCCAAGGTATAGGCGGTGGGGATTGAATCTTCTCCCCTTTGCAGCCGCGCATAGACGAAATCAGCCGTCACATCCGCCAACTCCGGATAGGTGAAATGGTGCGCGTAACAGATCGCCGCGCCATATTTGCGGGAGAGCGCCGCAAATTCCGGCACGACAAAGGTTGGATTGCGCACTTCCAGGACATGGCGAAGCCGCACTCCATCGCGTTCTTCCGGCAGGAGCTTCAGAAAACCTTCGAAATCCTCCGGATCGAATTTTTTGCTCGGGGCGAATTGCCAGAGAATCGGGCCGAGATGATCGCCGAGCTCGGTAATCCCGGAATCCAGGAATTTCTCGAGCGATTCGCCCGCTTCCGAGAGAACACGGCGATTGGTGACGAAGCGATTGCCCTTGAGCGAGAACACGAACCCGTCCGGCACCTCTGAAGCCCATTTTGCAAATACCGCGGGCTTCTGGTTGCCGTAATAGGTGCCATTGATCTCGATCGTGGGCATTTGCCGGCTGGCATATTCGAGTTGCCGCTTCTTCGGCAGGTCATCGGGATAGAAGGTCCCCTCCCAAGGCTCGAAGTTCCAACCGCCGATCCCGGCGCGGATGGTGCTGGATTTCTCCATCGTCTACTCCGCCGCTTGCCGCCGCGCCGGCCTCCGTTCCAGCAGCTCCTTCAGGAACTTGCCGGTATAGGAGCGCGGTTCGGTCATGACATCATCGATGGAGCCGGCCGCCACCAACTCGCCGCCGCCATCACCACCTTCAGGTCCCAGATCGAGAACCCAGTCCGCTGTCTTGATGACCTCCAGATTGTGTTCGATGACCACGACAGTGTTGCCCTGGTCGACCAATTCGTGCAGCACCTCCAGCAGTTTGGCCACGTCGTGGAAATGCAATCCGGTCGTCGGCTCATCAAGAATATAGAGCGTCTTGCCCGTCGCCTTCTTCGACAGCTCCTTCGCAAGCTTGATGCGCTGCGCTTCGCCGCCTGAAAGCGTTGTTGCCTGCTGACCTATGTGGATATAGCCGAGGCCCACCCGCGAAAGCGTCTGGAGCTTGTCGCGAACCGCCGGCACCGCAGAGAAGAACTCGACGCCTTCGTCGACCGTCATCTCCAGCACGTCAGCAATGGACTTGCCCTTGAAGAGGACCTCGAGCGTTTCGCGGTTGTACCGCTTGCCATGGCAGACGTCGCAAGTCACATAGACGTCCGGCAGGAAGTGCATTTCGATCTTGATGACGCCATCGCCCTGGCATGCCTCGCAGCGCCCGCCCTTTACATTGAAGGAGAAGCGGCCCGGCTGGTAGCCGCGCGCCTTGGCTTCCGGCAAACCTGCGAACCAGTCGCGAATGGGTGAGAAGGCGCCCGTGTAAGTGGCAGGATTGGAACGTGGGGTCCGGCCGATCGGCGACTGGTCGATATCGATGACCTTGTCGAGGAACTCGAGACCTTCGATACGGTCGTGCTCCGCCGGGTGCTCCCGCGAACCCATGATGCGCCGCGAGGCGGCCTTGTAGAGCGTTTCGATCAGGAAAGTCGACTTGCCGCCGCCCGACACTCCGGTGACGCAGGCGAAGGTGCCGAGGGGGATATCGGCGGTCACATTCTTGAGATTGTTGCCGCGTGCGCCGACCACCCGGATCCGCCGCTTCTTGGAGATTTCGCGGCGTTGCCCAGGCATCGGGATTGAAAGATCGCCGGTGAGATATTTCCCCGTGATCGAGTTCGGGTTCGCCATGATCTCATGGGGCGTGCCTTCGGCGATCACGCGCCCCCCATGGACGCCGGCTGCCGGCCCGATATCCACCACGTAATCGGCGGTCAGGATCGCATCCTCATCATGTTCGACGACGATAACCGTGTTGCCCAGGTCGCGCAGATGCCGCAGCGTCGCAAGCAGCCGGTCATTGTCGCGCTGGTGCAAGCCGATGGACGGCTCGTCCAACACATAAAGGACGCCGGTAAGCCCGGAACCGATCTGTGAGGCGAGCCTGATGCGCTGGCTCTCGCCTCCGGAGAGGGAGCCGGAATTGCGCGAAAGTGTCAGATAATCGAGGCCGACATCGTTCAAGAAGCGAAGGCGTTCGCGGATTTCCTTCAAGATGCGGGCGGCGATTTCATTCTGCTTCTCGTTGAGCTGTTCCGGAAGCGCCTCGAACCATCCGCCGGCCCTGCGGATCGACATCTCCGTGACTTCACCGATATGCAGACCGGCGATCTTGACCGCCAAAGCTTCGGGTTTCAGGCGATAGCCGTTGCAGGCCGGGCAGGGATGAGCCGACATGAAACGCTCGATCTCCTCGCGCATCCAGGCGGATTCCGTCTCCTTCCAACGGCGTTGAAGATTGCTTACCACGCCTTCGAACGGCTTCGTCGTGCGATAACTGCGCAGGCCGTCATTATACTCAAAAGTGATCTTCCGCTCGCCGGTGCCATGGAGGATCGCCTGCTTTGCCTCTTGCGACAGGTCCTTCCAGCGATTGCTGGCCTTGAACCCATATTCCTTGCCCAGGGCTTCCAGGGTCTGGAGATAATAAGGCGACGTGGACTTGGCCCACGGGGCAATGGCTCCCTCCCGCAACACCACATTCTCATCCGGCACGACGAGATCGGGATCGATCGCCCGCTCGCTGCCCAGTCCGTCGCAGGCGGGGCAAGCACCAGCCGGGTTGTTGAAGGAGAACAGCCGGGGCTCGATCTCCGGTATTGTGAAGCCCGACACGGGGCAGGCGAATTTCTCCGAAAAGATCAGCCGTTCATGTGTGTCGTTCTTGGACTTGTTCGCACCTTCTTTCGCCTCGTCGGGGAGGGGCTTGTCTGCGAACTCGGCCACGGCCAAGCCGTCCGAAAGACGAAGGCAGGTCTCGAGCGAGTCCGCAAGCCGGGTTGCCATGTCCAGCCTCACGACGACGCGGTCCACCACCACGTCGATGTCGTGCTTGTATTTCTTGTCGAGGGCCGGCACATCGGCAATCTCGTAGAATTCGCCATCTACCTTGACGCGCTGAAAGCCCCTCTTTTGAAGGTCTGACAGCTCCTTGCGGTACTCTCCCTTGCGTCCGCGCACGATGGGCGCAAGGATATAAAGGCGGGTGCCTTCCTCCAGCGCCAGCACACGGTCGACCATCTGGCTCACCGTCTGGCTTTCGATAGGAAGACCGGTCGCGGGTGAGTAGGGCACGCCCACGCGTGCAAAAAGCAGGCGCATATAGTCATAGATCTCGGTGACCGTACCTACGGTCGAGCGCGGGTTGCGCGAGGTGGTCTTCTGCTCGATGGAGATGGCCGGAGACAGCCCGTCGATCTGATCGACATCCGGCTTCTGCATCATCTCCAGGAACTGGCGCGCATAGGCCGAGAGGCTCTCCACATACCGGCGCTGGCCTTCGGCATAGATCGTGTCGAAGGCAAGTGAGGACTTGCCGGATCCCGACAGGCCGGTCATCACGATCAGCTTCTCGCGAGGCAGATCGAGGTCGACATTCTTGAGATTGTGCTCGCGCGCGCCGCGAATAGAAATAAGCTTATGATCGGGCATGCCCCGTCGATGCCTTCCGATTGTCCAGAACAGCCGGGCTCCGCCGGCGATGCTAATATAGGAGATGCAGACCCGATATCGATGGCGCGGCCGCAACTCGCCGGATGTGGATCCTGTTCACCTTTTCCAGTTTTTTGCGATCAGAGCAAGCAGAAAGGAACAAAGAACGAACAGTCTCCTGACATAATGCTGTCGGGAGCGAGTTGCAAGGACAACGGGATGCGGCTTCGCTTAAGGGTTGACGCAACGATGGGAAGGGAGCAAAATCACGACACGTCAGAAACATCCAGGCAGTCGGCTTGGTAGAGGTTTCGTGACGTTGGAGCAACGGAACAGGAGGGAGGCATGACTCCACCGGACTGTTCTTACGGCTCCACCAGGATGTGGAGCCACAGTCGATACTGGGCTGACTGATCCACCAGCAGGTCCCCTAAAGGCTTGGGCCGTGGGAAACATGGAGGCTGAGGCCGTCCAGGTGGGTTCTCACGCAGATCGGCTGCCGACAATCAGAGAAATGCGCGGATAGCTCCTATGAGCTGCCCGAAGAAAGTGCCGGTAACATACTCCCGGCAACTGTAAAATCCAGATCGGCCCCTGCGCGCCCTAGAACCAAGCGGCGGCGGGGCCTTTCGTATGAGGTTTGGAGCCGCCGAATGCGGCTTGCTTGTTGAACGCATAGATGCTAGAACAAAAAAGGAACAAATGACCTGTGGACGGGCGGGCGCGACGCTGATTGGAAGGAGCGCGGGACGGGTCGATCGGGTAAGATGGCGGCTTGGTGGAAGCCCTGCTTTTCGATGACTCCGGAAGACGGCCTTCCAGGATGTGAAATTTAGGACGAGTGGAGTAACGTCATGGCGGGTAGCGTCAACAAGGTGATCCTGGTCGGCAATCTGGGGGCGGACCCAGAGATCCGGCGGCTCAATTCCGGAGATCCGGTCGTTAATCTTAGGATCGCCACGTCGGAGAATTGGCGTGACCGCAATACGGGCGAGCGCCGCGACCGGACGGAATGGCACAACGTCGTTATCTTCAACGACAACCTCGCCAAGGTTGCCGAGCAGTATCTGAAGAAAGGCATGAAAGTCTATATCGAGGGGCAGTTGCAGACCAGGAAGTGGACCGACCAGTCTGGTCAGGACCGTTATACGACGGAAGTGGTTCTTCAGAAATTCCGAGGCGAATTGCAGATGCTGGATTCGCGGGGGCAGGGTGGTGAAGGCCAGGTGAGCTATGGCGGGGGTGGCCGTGGTTCCGATTTCGGTCAGTCAAGCCCAGCCGAGAGCGGAGGCGGATATTCGCGCGATCTCGACGACGAAATTCCATTCTGACAGTTTTTGAGCGTTCCGCTGCGAGCGGAACGCTTTCCATGCAGGCCAGGATTGGTGAACAGGGTCAATCCGGCACAGCGGTCGCGCGGAACGGGTTTGAGGTGTTGAACGAATGAAGGCTCGAGGCTTTTCAATCCTTCTTTCGGCAATCCGTTTTCTCTGCGTGACCCTCGGTCTTTTGGCGATCTTTACACCGGCGCAAGCGGCCGAATTACTGGATGGGAAGTCACGGATCGCCATCGTGTCGGCCTTTGCTCCGGAATGGGTTTCGCTCCAGGATGAATTGACCGAGCGTCAGGAATACGAGATCAATGGCAACACATACCTGACCGGAAAGCTCGCGGGCAGGGACGTCGTCATGTATCTCAGCGGCGTCAGCATGGTGAACGCTGCCATGACCACGCAGTCGGCACTCGACCGGTTTGTCGTCACTGCCGTCATCTTTTCAGGCATCGCAGGCGGCGTCGATCCGGCACTCCATATCGGCGACGTGGTCATAGCCGGTCAGTGGGGCCAATATCTGGAAGCGATCTTCGCACGGGAAACCGAGGACGGTTTTACGATCCCGCCCTTTTTCAAGCAGGAATTCCCCGGTTTCGGCATGATCGTACCAAAGTCGGTGACCCTGCATCGAAAGGGGAGTGGCGAGGAAGAAGCACGTTTCTGGTTTCCGGTTGATGAGGATCTCCTAGAGATCGCCGGAACGGTGGCTTCGAAACTCGAACTGGAGGACTGCGTCGAGGCGAACAAGTGCCTGTCCAAACGTCCCCGTATAGTGGTCGGCGGGAATGGCGTATCCGGCCCGGTTTTCGTCGATAATGCCGCTTTCCGCGAATATGTCATGAAGACCTTCCAAGCCAGGGTGCTGGACATGGAGAGTGCTGCCGTCGCCCATGTCGCCTACAGCAATGGCGTGCCATTTCTGGCGGTGCGGAGTCTTTCCGATCTCGCCGGCGGTGGAGAAGGCACCAATGAGATGAGTACATTCATGGCGCTTGCTGCGACGAACTCTGCCGCAGTGGTTAAGGCACTTTTGGCAGAAATACCCTGAGACTTTCCGCAAACCTATCGCTTCTGCCGCATGTTCCAAAGCAGAGCGGGGCGATATTCTTCCGAAATCTCAATGGCAACCCCCCGCAGGTCAGGATTTCTTACCCGCGTTAAGCGGAAATGAAGTCGGAAAGTACCTAGGGGATTCTCAATCGCCACATTCGCTTTTCATCCTTATTCCTGCCCGCAAGCGAACAATGCGGGCAGTGTTGCGGGCTGAGGACTTGCTCACCCGTTGGACGAAAAATCCAAGGAAGGATCAGAACGTGACTTTCAAGAACGGTTCTCGAAACCTGCTCGTGGCAGCCTGCCTGTCCGCCGGTGTGGCCATTTCTTCTCCTGTGCTGGCGCAGGCACCGGCCCAACCCTCGGCACCTGCGGCAAACGAGCCGTCGCAACCGGCCGCCCAGGCGCCGGACGTCAGTGACGAGAAGCTGCAATCCTTCGCGGTCGCGCTGGCCGAGGTCGAGAAGATCAAGCAGGAATACTCGCAGCGGCTACAGACTGCCGGCTCCCAAGAGGAGCAGCAGCAGATCCAGAACGAGGCGGGTCAGAAGATGCTGCAGGCCGTCGAAGGCAAGGGGATCTCGGTCGACGAATACAACCAGATAATCCAGTCGGCACAAAGTGATCCCGCCTTCGCACAGCGGCTTACCAAAGCCATGGGACAGACAGAACAGTAATGGCCGCGCCTGCGGAAGCAGGCGCCGGCGTCTTAATCGCGTCCCAACCAATAGTCCCCCGCCGGAAATCCGGATGGGGGACTGGCCTTTACATAGTGGCACGCTGCGCCGCGACCGCGTCCGCAGAGGACAGTGTAGGATGCGTGTAGGACGGTATACAGGCTTTCATAGAATCGAGAGCCGCCCAATCACTCAAGCTTCGGTAGGGTTCAACGCGCGCCATCAACCTGCGTTGACAAGAGCCCTGGCTCCATCGGCGACGAACTGGACGGCGAGTGCCGCGAGGAGCAAGCCGAGGAGACGAGTTAGGATGGAGCGCCCAGTCTCCCCCAAAATCCTGTCGATCCGGTGAGCGAGCACGAACACCACATATGTGATCAAGATCGTCGCGGCCAAAATGGCCACCAGGACCAATCTTCCCTCGGTGGTCGCAAAACTGCCGGATAGGAGGACCGTTGCCGAAATGGCGCCGGGCCCTGCAATGAGCGGCATAGCCAGGGGAAAGGCTGCGATGTTGTCGATCAGGTCGCGCGTGATGGCGCGTTCCGCACTTCTTTCGTGCCGCTCCTGGCGGTGCTCGAAAATCATCTCGAACGCTATGACGAAGAGAAGGAGCCCGCCAGCCACTCGGAAAGCCGGCAAGGTTATGCCGAGGGCCGTGAGAATCGTGCTTCCCGCCAAGGCAAACAACATGAAGATGCCGAACGAAATGAGGCTTGCCCGGATGGCGACTTGGTTGCGCTCCTGCTTGTTCATTCCGGCAGTCAGTACGAGGAACAGCGGCACCAGACCTGGAGGATCCACGGTTACCAGCAGGGTGATGAAAGCGCTCAGGATCGCTTCATGGGGCGGCATGAACACCTCCGAATCTCACGCTTGAGGATAAGCCTCCGCTGCGGGCCAAAATGCAACTGTCGGTAAATGATGTCGTCTGGGAAGAGGCTGTCGGGGCTACCGTCCCATTTTTTGGCCACACTTTTGCTGCGACTGCGAAATCCACATCTTATCCTTTTGAAAAATATGCACAAAATCTCGGTTAATAAAGCGCAGCCCCATTGGAGTCCGGTTAAGGCTTCCTATATAAGACGAGTATGATTCTTTTAGCCAATGTGATCCGTTTTGACTGACCAGACGACGCGCGGGCCGGGCGAGCCCGACGACATCGAGCCCATCTCGATCATCGAGGAAATGCAGCGTTCCTATCTCGATTACGCGATGAGCGTGATCGTGAGCCGGGCGCTGCCGGACGTTCGCGACGGCCTGAAGCCGGTGCATCGACGCATCCTCTACGCCTCGCATGAGAGCGGCTATCACTGGAACCGCAAATATGTGAAGTCCGCGCGCCCTGTCGCCGACGTGATGGGTAAGTATCACCCGCACGGCGACGCGTCCATTTACGACGCGCTCGTGCGCATGGCGCAGGACTGGTCCATGCGCGTGCCCTTGATCGATGGACAGGGCAATTTCGGCTCCATCGACGGTGATCCGCCGGCGGCCATGCGCTACACCGAGGCGCGGCTGACCAAGGTCGCGCATGAATTGCTGGAGGATATCGACAAGGAGACCGTCGATTTCCAGGATACCTATGATGCGACCGGCAGCGAGCCGCGCGTCTTGCCGGCGCGTTTTCCAAATCTGCTCGTCAACGGCTCCGGCGGCATTGCCGTCGGCATGGCAACCAACATCCCCCCGCACAATCTGGCGGAGGTGGTGAATGGTTGCGTGGCGCTGATCGACAATCCCGCGCTACAACTTTCGCAGCTTCTCGATATCATCCCCGGCCCGGATTTCCCCACAGGAGGTATTATTCTTGGGCGCTCCGGCATCCGCAGCGCCTATGAGACCGGCCGCGGTTCGATCGTGATGCGCGGCAAGACCTCGATCGAGCAGAGCCGAGGCGAACGGGAAGCGATCGTCATCACCGAGGTTCCCTATCAGGTGAACAAGGCGCAGATGATCGAGAAGATGGCCGAGCTTGTGCGCGACAAGCGCATCGAGGGCATCTCCGACATCCGCGACGAAAGCGACCGCCAAGGCTATCGCGTCGTGATCGAGCTGAAGCGCGATGCCAATGCAGAGGTAATCCTCAACCAGCTCTACCGCTTCACGCCGCTGCAAACCTCATTCGGCGCCAATATGGTGGCGCTCAATGGCGGCAAGCCGGAAGTGATGACACTTCTCGACATGCTAAGGGCCTTCGTGTCCTTCCGAGAGGAAGTGGTGACCCGCCGGACGAAATACCTGCTGCGCAAAGTCCGCGAGCGGGCACATGTATTGGTGGGTCTTGCGATTGCCGTCGCCAATATCGACGAGGTGATCAAGCTGATCCGGCAAGCTCCTGATCCGCAATCCGCGCGCGAACAGCTGATGGAGCGCCGCTGGCCGGCTCAAGACGTCGAGGCGTTGATCCTCCTCATCGCCGACCCGCGCCACAAGATCAATGACGATGGCACCTACAACCTCTCCGAGGAGCAGGCCCGCGCCATTCTCGATCTTCGCCTGCAGAGGCTGACCGCGCTCGGTCGCGACGAGATCGCGGATGAGTTGAACAAGATCGGAGCCGAGATCCAGGATTACCTGGACATTCTGTCTTCCCGCGCGCGGGTACAAGGCATCGTCAAGGACGAGCTGATCGCCGTTCGCGACGAGTTCGGCACCCCACGACGCACGGAGATCACCGAAGGCGGCGCGGATATGGAGGACGAGGACCTGATCCCGCGCGAGGACATGGTCGTCACGGTTACCCATAAGGGCTACATCAAGCGGGTGCCGCTCTCAATCTACCGGGCGCAGGCGCGCGGCGGCAAAGGCCGCTCAGGCATGTCGACCAAGGACGAGGATTTCGTCACCCGACTGTTCGTCGCCAATACGCACACGCCGATCCTGTTCTTCTCCTCACGTGGTATCGTCTACAAGGAAAAGGTGTGGCGTTTGCCGGTAGGCACGCCGCAATCGGTGGGCAAGTTCCTGCGCAACATGTTGCCGCTGGAAGAAGGTGAGCGGATCACCACCATCATGCCGTTGCCGGAGGACGAGGACAGCTGGGCTGCGCTCGATGTGATGTTTGCGACGACACGCGGCACCGTCCGACGCAACAAGCTTTCCGATTTCACGCAGGTCAACCGTAACGGCAAGATCGCCATGAAATTTGACGAGGAGGGTGACGAGATCCTCGCCGTTGAAACCTGCACGGAGGATGACGATGTACTGCTGACGGCCGCTTCAGGCCAGTGCATCCGCTTCCCCGTCACGGATGTGCGCGTGTTTGCCGGGCGTAATTCCATCGGCGTGCGCGGCATCAATCTGCCCGGTGGCGATAAAGTCATCTCGATGGCCATTCTCGGCCATGTAGAGGCGACACCCGCTGAGCGAGCAGCCTATCTGAAGCAGGCGGCGGCCGAACGCCGGCTCTCCAATGGTGGAGACGAGGAAGAGATCGCTCTTACCAATGAGGATGTGGGTGAGGAGACGATGCTCTCGTCGGAGCGTTACGAAGAGTTGAAGGCCCGCGAGCAGTTCGTCTTGACCGTCAGCGAATATGGCTACGGCAAACGCTCGTCCTCCTATGACTTCCGCGTCATCGGCCGAGGCGGCAAGGGAATTCGCGCAACCGACGTTTCGAAGCGGGACGAAATCGGTCCCTTGGTTGCCGCTTTTCCGATCGCGGCCGACGATCAGATCATGCTGGTCAGCAATTCCGGTCAGATCATTCGTGTGCCCGTCTCCGGAATACGCATAGCGAGCCGCGCCACGAAGGGTGTCACCATCTTCAATACGGCTGATGGAGAACGGGTGGTTTCCGTCGAACGGATCTCAGAGCCCCAGAATGGGGAAGAGGAGACCGGTCCCGGCTCCGCAGAGTCCGCAGATATCCAACCTGACCGAGCGGGAGATGAAGGGAACGGCGCCTGACGCCACTCCCTTCAGCCCTGCGCGCCTTGAATCTAAGGGCGCGGCACGTGTCCCACCCGTGGTGCTCTCCGAAACCCATCCGATTACGAGCGAATGCCGTAGAACCGCTATCGCTGGAACGGATAGCGGTTTCTCTGCACCCGGTTTTCCAGCCTCACGCGCTGGGCTTCCTGATGAAGGCCAAGACCGGTGGCGATGAGCATGGCTACCGTCATGGCGGCTGCGAGCGTAAATATCAGCATCGAACTGCCTCCTTGGCAGTGTTAACGATGAGACGGCCGTTTGGTTCACCGTCTTAGACGCCCCTCATGTGGCCGATTCCATACGAACCAGCCCTGAAGAAAACGTTCAGCGGATATTCACAAAGCAATCTACCATAGTCGGCTGGGAGATCGGCCTGACTTCCGAGGCAGGATGCGGGCTTGAGTAATCTGACGCATTCCCTCTGCCGCCACCATCAGAAGAAACCCGCCCGGGCGCAGCCTGTTGAGGAGCCCGTGGTTATCGCTGTTGTTCGCTTGCCAAGGGCAGACACGTATGTCTTTGCTGTAGCGTTTGCCGCAGGAAACGGACATGCCCGACATCGCCGCGCTGATTTCCTATACGCTTGCCTGCGTCGCGATCATCATCGTACCGGGCCCGACGGTGACGATCATCATTGCGAACTCGATGCGGCACGGCACGCGTGCCGGACTGCTCAACGTCGTGGGGACCCAGATCGGCCTGGCCTCGATGATCGTTGTCCTGGCGTTTGGTCTCCAGGCTGTAGTGGCGGGCATGGGAAACGTGTTCGAGATCGTCCGGCTGGTCGGTGCCGCCTATCTTATCTGGATCGGCATTCGCATGTGGCGCTCCCATGGCTCGCTGGGCGTGGCAGAAGTGCCTCGGCGCCCAGTCGGCTCGCTGGTGCTGCAGGGTTTCGCCGTCTTCTGGTCAAATCCGAAGACGCTTTTCTTTTTCGGTGCGTTTATCCCGCAATTCATCAATCCTGCGCAGAACACCGCGTGGCAGACCCTGCTTTTGGGAGGGATCTTCATGTTCACTGCCGCTGTCTCCGATTCACTTTACGCAATTGCCGCGGGCGGGGCAGGGGCGAAGCTCACGAGGGCGCGGGTGATGCTTCTGGAGCGGATCTCCGGCACCTGCCTGATTGGCGGTGGTCTTTGGCTCGCCCTGACGCGGCGGTTGTAAACGAATTGCCTTCCCTGGAGAGGAGCGTTAGAAGCGGCCATGACTGAGCGAATTGCCTTTTATGCCGGCTCCTTCGATCCGCTGACCAATGGTCACCTCGACGTGCTCAAGGGGGCACTGAACCTTGCCGACAGCGTTGTCATCGGCATCGGCATTCATCCCGGCAAGAAACCCTTGTTCTCCTACGAGGAGCGGGTGTCATTGATCCAGCGCGCGGCAGCCGACGAGCTGGGCATGAAGGCCGAACGCATCAAAGTGGTTTCCTTCGCCAATCTCGTGATCGATGCTGCGCGCACGCACCGTGCCTCGATCATGATTCGTGGCCTGCGGGACGGCACCGACCTCGACTACGAAATGCAGATGGCCGGCATGAACGAGACCATGGCGCCGGATCTGCAAACCGTGTTCCTGCCGGCGAGTCCCTCGGTGCGTACCATTACTGCCACGCTCGTACGGCAGATAGCGTCAATGGATGGGGATGTCTCGCCCTTTGTACCGGCCGTAGTAGCCGAAGCCTTGAAGAACAAATTCTCAGCTTAATCGGGAGAAATATTGCATGCGCCTTTTTTCTCGTCTTGCACCTTTGTGCGTTGCCGCAAGCCTGGCCCTCAGCGCAGGAGCCGCACTCGCGGCGGACCCCGAAGACACCATGATCATCAAGCTAAAGGATGGTGAGGTCGTGGTCGCGCTGAGGCCTGATCTCGCGCCCAAGCATGTCGAGCAGATCAAGAAGCTCGTACGGGAGAAGGCCTATGACAATGTAGCCTTCCACCGCGTGATCGAGGGCTTCATGGCTCAGACCGGCGACGTTCAGTATGGCGATATGGAAGACGGCTATAATGCACAGCTCGTTGGGACCGGTGGTTCCGATCTGCCGGATTTGCCGGCCGAGTTCACGAGCACGGCTTTCGATCGCGGCACGCTCGGCATGGCGCGTTCGCAAGATCCAAATTCTGCCAACTCGCAGTTCTTCATCATGTTCGCACCGGCATCCCATCTCAATGGAGCCTACACGGTGGTAGGCCAGGTGGAATCCGGCATGGAACTCGTGGACAACATCAAAAAGGGCGATCCGTCAGCAAACGGCCTGGTCCAGAACCCGGACCGCATGCTGAGCGTACGGATCGCCGCGGATCAGTAACAAAACGACAAGGAAGAGGCGTCTCTCATGGCTGATATAAAAGACCCGGAAAACGCGATCGTCATGGAGACGACCAAAGGAAATGTCGTAATCCAGTTGTTTCCGGATGCTGCGCCGGCGCATGTCGCACGTATCAAGGAGCTCGCGCGTGAGGGCTTTTACGACGGTATTGTCTTTCACCGCGTGATTGACGGGTTCATGGCCCAGACCGGCGACCCGACGGGAACGGGTATGGGGGGATCCGAGAAACCGGATCTCAAGGCCGAGTTCTCGAACCTGCCGCATGTGCGCGGCACGTGTTCCATGGCCCGCTCTCAGAACCCGAATTCCGCCAACTCGCAGTTCTTCATCTGCTTCGAAGAGGCTCCTTGGCTGAACAAGCAATATTCGGTTTGGGGCCAGGTGATCGAAGGCATGGAGAATGTCGACAAGATCAAGCGCGGCGAGCCGGTGCGCGATCCCGACTCCATCGTTTCCATGCGCGTGGCAGCGGATCTGGCGTAACGAGCTCACAATGATTCCGCCACGCGCGCGCCATGCGTGTCGATCTCTTTGATTTCGATCTTCCGGAAGACCGGATCGCGCTGAGGCCGGCGAGCCCGCGCGATTCGGCACGCCTGCTGGTCGTCAGACCGGGGGAGCGGCTGGAGGATCGTATCGTTCGCGATCTGCCTTCTCTCTTGCGCGCCGGTGATGCCCTTGTCTTCAACGACACGAAGGTCATCCCGGCAAGGCTGTCCGGAATCCGCCGGCGAGGCGAAGCGGTTGCGCATATCGAAGCGACCCTGCACATGCGCACCGGCGCAGACCGGTGGAAGGCATTCTTGAAGCCGGCAAAGCGCGTCTCCGTCGGGGATCGTATCCAGTTCGGACATGACGGCGAGAGCTGTTTCCTCGGCACGTTGGAGGCGACGGTCGCCGAAAAGGGCGAAGGTGGCGAGGCGCTTCTCGTCTTCGATTTCTCCGGCCCTGTTCTGGATGAAGCCATAGCGGCAGCGGGTCACATTCCCTTGCCGCCCTATATCGCTTCCAAGCGCCCCGATGACGAGCAGGACCGGCGCGATTACCAGACCATCTATGCCCGGGAAGAAGGCGCCGTCGCCGCTCCCACGGCCGGTCTCCACTTCACGCCGGATTTGTTTGCGGCACTCGATGCAGCTGGGATTGAGCGGTACTTCGTGACGCTGCATGTCGGTGCCGGTACATTCCTGCCCGTAAAGGCAGAGGATACCGAAGCACACAAGATGCACGCCGAATGGGGCGAGGTGGACGAAAAGACGGCGGGTGCCTTGAATGCTGTGCGTGCGCGCGGCGGCCGCATTGTGTCCGTCGGCACCACCTCTCTGCGGCTGCTGGAAAGCGCGGCGGACCCGTCCGGGATTCTCAAACCATGGTCAGGCGAGACGAATATCTTCATCACCCCTGGCTATCGGTTCCGGATGGTCGACATCCTCATGACCAATTTCCACCTGCCGCGTTCGACCCTGTTCATGTTGGTATCCGCCTTCAGCGGACTTGAGACAATGCAGGTAGCCTATCACCACGCGATCGAGCGGGAATATCGCTTCTACTCCTACGGCGATTCCAGCCTGCTTTTCAGGGAACAGACGTGAGCCATAGTTTCACATTCCGCGTGCTCGCTACGGACGGAGCCGCACGTCGCGGCGAAATCTCGATGCCGCGCGGCACCATTCGCACGCCCGCTTTCATGCCCGTCGGCACCGCAGGTTCCGTGAAGGCCATGTATATGGAGCAGGTGCGTGCGCTGGGATCGGATATCATCCTGGGCAACACCTATCACCTGATGCTGCGGCCCGGCGCGGAGCGGGTCGCACGGCTGGGCGGCCTGCATGAATTCGCCCGCTGGCCTTACCCCATCCTCACCGACTCCGGCGGATTTCAGGTAATGTCGCTCGCGGCACTTCGGAAGGTGAGGGAGGAGGGCGTCACCTTCCGCTCTCATGTCGATGGCGTGGTGCACGAGATGTCCCCGGAACGTTCGATCGAAATCCAGGGTCTGTTGGATTCCGACATCCAGATGCAGCTCGACGAATTGGTCGGTCTACCCGCTGCGGAGACGGAGATCGAGCGGGCTATGGAGCGTTCACTGCGCTGGGCAGAGCGATGCAAGACCGCCTTCGGCGATCAGCCCGGCAAGGCGATGTTCGGCATCGTCCAGGGCGGCGACAATATCGGGATGCGCCTGCGTTCGGCGGAAGCGCTCGCAGCCATGAACCTCAAGGGTTATGCGGTTGGCGGCTTGGCGGTCGGTGAGCCTCAGGAGGTGATGCTCGAAATCCTGGAGGCGACCTGCCCGGCGCTTCCCGACAATAAGCCCCGCTATCTGATGGGCGTCGGCACACCCGATGACATCCTGAAGTCGGTGGCGCGGGGAATAGATATGTTCGATTGCGTCATGCCCACGCGAGCCGGGCGCCACGGACTTGCATTCACGCGGCGGGGCAAGATCAACCTGAAGAACGCGCGCCACGCGGAAGACCCGCGCCCTTTGGATGAGGAGAGCGACTGTCCTGCGGCGCGCGACTATTCCCGTGCTTATCTGCACCACCTGGTCAAGTCGGGCGAGTCGCTTGCCGGTATGCTGCTCACCTGGAACAATCTCTGGTATTACCAAAACCTGATGGCGGACATTCGCAACGCGATCCAGGCAGGCAGATTTACCGACCGTGCCGGTGAAATTCAGGAAGAATGGGCTCGAGGGGACATACAGGCCCTGTAAGACGCGAGCCATACCTGTGGCGGATCCTCAGGTGGTCTCGATACGTTGTGAACCGGCAGGATTGTTCAGAAGCATGTGACAATGATCGTCACGGCTGGTCCCGCACGTTATGCTGGATTGTCCAGGGGCAACTCCGGAGGTGAGCTTGCGCGAAGACGTCGTCCGTGACCTGTTCATAATCGGTGGCGGAATCAACGGGTGCGGCATTGCAAGAGATGCCGCCGGCCGCGGCTATTCGGTTTTCCTGGCAGAAAAGGACGATCTTGGCAGCGGAACCTCTTCCGCCTCGACCAAGCTCATCCATGGCGGCCTGCGCTATCTGGAATATTACGAGTTCCGACTGGTGCGCGAGGCGCTAAGGGAACGCGAGGTGCTGTGGCGGAACGCGCCGCACATTATCCGGCCGATGCGTTTCGTGCTGCCTGTGCAGAAGGGGCTTCGGCCGGCTTGGCTCATCAGGCTTGGCCTCTTTGTCTATGACCATATCGGCGGCCGGAGGCTTTTGCCCCCAACTCGAAGTCTCGATCTTCGAGGCGATCCGGCGGGCAAGCCGCTCAAACCCGGTTTGAGCAGGGCGTTCGAATATTCCGACTGCTGGGTGGATGATGCACGGCTCGTAGTGCTCAACGCGCGTGATGCAGCGGATCACAATGCAGAGATCCGTACGCGGACGAAGGTGGTGAAAGCGCGGGTAGAGGAAGGCATCTGGGTCGTCACGGTCCAGGATGAGTCCTCGACGAGCGAGGTGCGCGCGCGCATGCTCGTAAACGCCGCCGGCCCGTGGGTGGACGAGATCATTTCGGATGTGCTCGGCAGTCGCCCGGCTCACCACGTTCGCCTGGTCAAGGGCAGTCATATCGTCGTCAGACGGAAGTTTGCGGATCCACGCGCTTTCTTTTTCCAGAACAAGGACGGTCGCATCATCTTCGCCATCCCCTATGAAGGCGAGTTCACTTTGATCGGCACCACAGACCAGGATTTCACCGGAGATCCGGGCACGGCCGAGATTGACCAGCGCGAGATCGCCTATCTCTGCTCGACGGCCGGGGAGTATTTTTCCGAGCCCGTCGAACCAGCGGATATCGTTTGGACCTATGCCGGCGTCCGGCCGCTTTATGACGATGGCGCGACGAAGGCACAGGAAGCGACGCGCGACTATGTGCTGAAGATCGACCACTCGTCGGGCGCACCCATGCTCAATGTCTTCGGCGGTAAGATTACGACGTTCCGGCGCCTTTCCGAGACCGCTCTTGCGCTGGTGGGTGAAGCGATCGGGGAGAACGGCAAATCTTGGACGGCGGACGTGCCGCTGCCGGGAGGGGATTTCGGCCCGCTTGAATTCGGTGAGATCGTGGCAGGCCTGATCCACGATTATCCCTTTCTGGAACCCGGCCATGCAGAACGGCTGGTGCGGCTTTACGGTACGGCAGCGCGGAAATTCCTGGGCCAAGCCACGAATCGGGAGGATCTCGGGCGCTCCTTCGGCGCGGATCTTTACGAGGCGGAGCTGCGCTTTCTCGCCGAGCGGGAATGGGCGAGCACCGGCGAGGATGTCCTCTGGCGGCGCACGAAACTGGGACTGCGGCTGAACTCGGAGCAGGCCGAGGCCGTGGATGCGTTCATCCGCGATAGAGCGCATAACAATCGGCAGGCGACGCTAAGCAACTGATATCAGGAGCGGGAGGAGAGGATGAGTGGCTTTGTTCTGGCGATCGACCAGGGAACGACGTCGACGAGGGCCATCATCTTCGACCGCAATATGCGCACGGTCGGGATTGGCCAGGAGGAATTTCCGCAGCATTATCCTGCATCCGGGTGGGTGGAGCACGATCCCGAGGATATTTGGACCACAGTGCTGTCCACCGTGCGACGAGCGCTCGCCTCAAGCGGTCTGGCGGCGCGTGATTTGGCTGCTATCGGGATCACCAATCAGCGCGAGACTGTGGTCGTTTGGGACAAGGAGACGGGAAGGCCGGTTCATAATGCGATTGTATGGCAGGACCGGCGCACGGCTGCCATTTGCGAAAGGTTGAAAGAAGGGGGGCTCGAGCCGCTGTTCACGGCCAAGACAGGGCTACTGCTCGATCCTTATTTTTCCGGCACGAAACTGAAATGGCTGATCGACAATGTGGCTGGCCTGCGGGGCGGAACTCAGGCAGGCAAGCTGCTTGCAGGGACAATCGACAGTTTCCTGATATGGCGCCTGACGGCGGGGCGCGTTCACGCCACCGATGCCACGAATGCCTCGCGCACGCTCCTCTACAATATCGAGACTAACGAGTGGGACGAGGAACTGCTTTCGGCTCTTCAGGTTCCCCGTGCCTTATTGGCGGATGTAAGAGACAGCGCCGATGATTTTGGGTTCACCGAAAAATCCATTTTCGGAGCCGAAATTCCTATACTCGGCGTTGCGGGCGATCAGCAGGCTGCAACGCTTGGCCAGGCTTGCTTCAAGCCGGGAATGCTGAAATCCACGTATGGAACGGGCTGCTTTGCGGTGCTGAACACGGGTGACACGCTCGTACGTTCCAGGAACAGGCTCCTGTCGACCATCGCTTATCGGCTCGGTGGTAGGACGACCTATGCGCTTGAAGGCTCCATCTTCATCGCCGGGGCAGCCGTACAATGGCTCCGTGACGGATTGAAGATCATTGGCAAGGCAGCCGACTCCGGCCTGCTTGCCGAAAAATCAGATCCGCTCCAGCACGTCTATCTGGTACCAGCTTTCGTCGGACTGGGCGCTCCCCATTGGGATTCGGAAGCGCGGGGCGCGATTTTTGGCCTGACGCGCAACACAGGACCAGCGGAATTCGCCCGCGCCGCGTTGGAATCTGTCGCTTTCCAGACGCGCGACCTGCTCGATGCCATGCGCAGGGATTGGCCCGCCGGCCATGAAAAGACTGTGTTGCGTGTAGATGGGGGCATGGTGGCGAGCGACTGGACCATGCAATGCCTAGCGGACATCCTGAATGCCCCGGTCGACCGTCCCGCGATTCTCGAAACGACCGCGCTCGGAGCGGCATGGCTTGCCGGTTCGCGCGCCGGCGTGTGGCCTGGAATGGGCGAGTTTTCACAGGCCTGGGCGCTTGAGCGCCGCTTCGAACCAGCAATGGGCGAAGCGGAGCGGAAACTTAAATTACAGGGCTGGCGTGACGCCGTTCAGAGGACGCTGAGCTTCAGAACCCGTTCAATTACGGATCAATGAGCCGCTGGCGCACCGCCTTGCCCACCGCCTGAGACAGCGTCCGGCATTGAAGCTTTTGGCGGGCCGTCCGCAAATAGCTGCGCACCGTATATTCGGAAAGGTTCAGAATTCCGGCGATCGCCTTCGAGTCCTTACCCTTGGCCGTCCACAGCAGGCACTCCAATTCCCGCGGCGCCAGAATCGTGCCGGCTGCGGGACCGAGTTCCAGTTCATCTATCGCCTTCTGGTGCAGGATCTGGGCGATCTCGATCGCCGCGCGCGCGTGTTTGCGGATGAAGTCCACCCAGATGCTGAGATCCAGATCTGCCGCCAGCGAGAAAAGCGAGCGGCGGGAAAAGCGATCCGTGGTCGGAATCGAATAGCCCTGCGGACCAACGCTATGCATGCGAGCGTCTTCCATGAATTCACGCTCGCGCTCGCTCAGTTCCAGCTCGTGCCAGGCGAAAGGCTGCATCGACGAGAAGCCTGCGCGAATCACCGGATCTTGGCTAAGATAGGCGCGCAGGACATATCGCGAAATCCATTGTGGTGGAAAAGTGGTCCGGACGAAGGAATAGTCCAGCGGCGCTGCGCCCGAAACGTTCATGTAGAAGGTTGCGTGCAGAAGCCCAAAACCATCGCGCACCAGGAATATTGCTTCCTCGATGTTCTTAGCGCGCCGAACAGTCTCTACGATGCCGAATTCAGACCGTAAGGCATCGCCACCGCCGCCGTACATACGAACCCCTCGCTCTCCTAGTCTGAGAATGCTCGGCAAAGTGGAGGATTGCAAGAGGTGTATTCAATTGCGCGAAAACCCTCCCACAAACAAAGCCCCGGCGGTTGCCGGGGCTTTGCATTATGAGACAGCGGCTGATCGGGCTTAATGCAGGCGCCCGCTTGCGTGCGCCAGCATCGTATACACCTTTCCGGTATCGGAGGTCAGGTAGGTCTGGCTCATCGTGTTGTCGCGGTCCGTGCGGGAGACATCGGCCAGGAGCTTCTCGAAATCGCGGCAGTATTGATCGACCGCCTTGCGGAATTCGGCATCGGCTCGATACTTCCGCTGGATCTCATCGAAAGTCTGCTGGCCCTTCAGGGTGTAAAGCCGGCGGTTGAACACATTGCGCTCTCCGCGGCGATATCTTTCCCACAGCTCGACAGACACGTCGTGATCGATCGCCCTGGCGATGTCCAGCGACAAGGAGTTCAGAGACTCCACGACATGCGCCGGGTACTTGTCTGCAGGGGCTTCTGCAGTCGCGTCCTCTTCGCGCGATGCACTGCGCAGGAGATCGCGAATCCAGCCTCCTCCGGTGGGCGTGGACGGCTGCACGTCCTGGACCGGGGCCGCCTGGCGGGGGGCCGGCTGCCGTGTCCGCTGTTCCGTGCGCGGTCTCTCCACAATGCGGGAGAAGTTTTGCGGCGGGACGGCCTCGGCCACGATATGGGCAGAGCTCTGGCGATGACGGTCCAGGGCAGGGCCGGCATCGCGCGCGCTGCCGCCGACATCGTGTAGACGACCGGACTTCGCGACGATGTCCGAGAGCTCCTTGAGCGCATTGATCTGTTCCGTGATCGCGCGGCGCATGGCAGAGGTCGACTGCTTCGCTTCTTCCGGAAGCTCCACGATACCCCGTTTCACGTCGGCGCGCGTCGCTTCGATCTCCTCGCGGATTTCTCTGGCGCTCTGCCGTAGATCGTCGGTTGCACCCGCGAAGCGGCGGGTAGCCGCTTCCACCACCTCGTTGATGGATTCGCGGATGGCCTCCATCGATACGCGGGTTCTGCCTTCAGCCGCTTCCACAGTGTTCTCAATGAGATGCTCGAAAGACTTCATGATGCGCTCGACATGCTCGGACTTTTCCACCAGTCCATTGGCGAGTTCATTGAGCGCCTGCTGGCGGCCCTCGAGGCTCGTACCGAGGCTGCCTTGTGCCTTTTCAAGCAGCTCGGAAGCCGTTTCGAGCACGCGGCTGTGATCTTCGAAGCGGCTGGCGATAACCGAGATTTCCCGCAGAGTGCGTTCGGAGAAGTCGGCAAGCCTGCCGGAATTCGCATTGATGAGGCTGGCGGAATTGGCGATGGTTTCGGCCGCCCTTTCCGCATTGCGCGCGAATTCCTGAGTCGTACCGGCAAGCTTCTCGTCCACTTGGGACATGTTTTGCGCCGCGACCTCGACCAACTGGCCGATCCTGTTGCCGGAAGCTTCCAGGCTGCCAAGAAGCTCGTCCACATTCCCGAGGAGGTTGCTGCGGGCTCGCTCCATTGCACTGAGGGTTTCCGCCGTGCGGCTTGCCAGTGCGTTGACAAGGGCCGCGTTCTCCTGGCGCAGACGCTCCGCGGTTTGCTGCGTGATAGCTTCGATGCCTTCGCGCAGTTCGCCACCGCTATTTTCGAAACGCTCAACGAGCGGCCGTGCCGTTTCGTCAAGGATACGAGCGATCTCGGAGGTACGGCCTGCAAGGACGTTGTTGAACTCCCGCGTGCGCTCCTCGAGCGTCCGCACGGTCTCACCGGTACGCCTGGCGATATGCTCGTTGATCGTGGCGAAGGTCTGCCCGATCGTGTCGGCAGTCGAGACCAGATCGGCCTGTGTCCGGGCAAGCTGCTGGCTGAGGTGCTGAGCAGCCTGTTCGGCGGTGGTCTTGAGGCGCTCCTCGGCACCGCCGACCCCTTCCTCGAGGGCTGCAGTCGTACGGCCGATCGTCTCGCCGAGCCGCCGCTCGACCTCCGCTGCGCTGCCGACGATGGCAGTAGCGGTGGAACCGGTCGCCGTGCGCAGGCGGCTCTCGAGATTGGCGATCTGCTCGACGATCGACGCTGCCTGCGCCTCGAGCTCGGCAGAAGTCTGCTGCGTGCGTGCGACGATACGCTGATCGGCTTCCTCGAAGGTACGCGCGACAGTTTCTGCACGATCGGAGAGCAGCGACGACACATCGTCAATGCGTGCCGCAACACGCCGGTCGACTTCATTGAAGTTGTTCTGGAACGCTTCGGTCCTCTGAGCGATGCGACGCGCCGCCGTATCGAGTGTCTGGTCGATCGCTTCGACATGCTCGCCAAGTAGGCTTGCGGCGCCCTCGACGCGGCCCGCAATCCGATCTGCGGCTCCGTCGAAAGTGCGGTCGATCTGTTCCACCTGTTCGGCAAGCGATCGGGTAACTGTCTCGACGCGACCGGCAATGCGATCCCCGGCCGTATCCACGACGGTGTCGATGCGGCTGACTTGCCCGGCAATGGCCTGAGCCACCATTTCGACACGCCCCGCCGCACGCTCCGCCGCACCGTCGAAAGTGCGGTCGATCTGCTCGACGTGCTCCCCGAGCCTGCGCGCAACCTCTTCGGCGCGCGCCGCAATACGGTCGGCAGCGCCGTCGAAGGTTACATCGATCCGGTCGGCCTGTTCGGTAAACAGACGCGTGGTGCCTTCCACCCGGGCGGCGACGCGCTGGTCGATGCTTTCGAGCAGCTTCGTGGTCTCCTGGCCCAGCGAAGAGGTGGCCTCGGTCACCTTGTCGCGAAGCGCGGATGCGACCACGATGGCGCTGCTTTCCAATGTCTGACGAACCTTGTCGACACCGATCGTGAGCGCCTTCTCCATCGTCCGCGTGCGTTCTTCGATGAGACCGGTCTGAGCCGCAAACGCGCTATTGATGTGCTCGATATCGGCGCGGATGGCCGTGGTGAGGCCGTCGCGCTGCTCGCCGATTTTGGCGATATCGTCCTCAAGCGCGGCAGCGAAGGTCCCGCGTGTCTCGATCAACTTATCGATCTGGCCAGCGACACGGTTCTCGAAGCTCGCATGGATTTCGTCCAGCTTGCGGATATCGGAGTGCAGAAGCTCTGCAAGACGTCCCTGGTTTTGCTCGAACACCGTGATCTGGTTGCCGATCGCCTCGTCCATGCGCGTCTGCACATCCTGGAAACGGCTAAAGCCCTGATCGAGCCGCGCATCCAGATCCGCGTGGCCTTCCTTGAGCCGCTCGGCGAATTCTTCGGCCTTGCCTTGCAGCATGATGGACGTGGACGCGACCAGATCGGAAAGTTCACCATCGATGGCGTTGCGTCCCGCCTCGATCGTGGAGACCACATCCTGCTTGCCACGGGAAAAGGTGTCGGCAATTTCGCGGGCCCGTTCGACCAAGGCCTCGTTGATGCTGCGTGCGCGTGCATCAAGAGCCGACTCGAGCCGCTCGATGCCGGTATCGAGAGCCTGTGCGCGTGTGGAGAACTCCGACAGCAGGGTCTCGCCGCGATCCGTAAAGGTGCGCTCGATCTCGCGGAGACGGTCCGCAAACATCGCATTCAAGCGGTCGGACGCGCTTCCCACGGAGGAGACGAATCCGTCAACGCGCTCATCGAACAGCTCGCTGAGCGCCCGCGTCGCATGATCGGTCCGCTCGGTCAGCGTGGCAATACGGGTATCGAGCAACTCGGCAATGCCGCTCCCCGATGTCGTGATCTGCCGCGAGAGCGTGTCGGCGCGCTCCTCGAGAAGGCGACTGACGGCGTCGCTGGAGGAGCCGACGCGTTCGATGAAGGCTGTGCTCGATTCACTCAGTGCGGAAATCCGCGAATCGAGGAGACCTGCCAGGGTCTCGCTGGAAGTGGCGAGCTGGCGGGACAAAAGTTCAGAGCGCTCATTAAGCAGATGGGCAACCGAATCGCCGGTCGAATTTATGCGCTGGGCGAAAGTCTCACCTGACTCTCCCAGCACGGAGGAGAGGCGCTGGGCTGCACCATCCACCGTCAGACGGATTTGGTCGCTCGCGGAATTGAGCTCCTCCTTGATGACCTCGTGGGCGCCCGTGATGGAAGCGCGGACGCGCTCCGCGTGGCCGACGATGCCCTCGCGCTCACTTCCGAGGCTGTCCACCAGGAGCCGGATGCGGGCTTCGTTCTCCGAATAGGCCCTCTCCAGTTCATTCACTTCGGTATGGACGAGTGTCTCAAGCTCGACGGCGCGCGCCAGCGTGCGTTCGATGCCCTGGCTCATGGCCTGCACTTCACGGCGGATGGCCTGGCCGACCATCATAACGCGCTCGTGCGCCAGGTTTTCGGGCTCCGTTAACCGGAAGGCGATTTCCGCCATGTTGCGGGCGGCGAGCCTCATCTCCTGGGCACGCCGGATCATCACGGCAAAGCCCCAGATGAGAAGCACCGGCAATAAAACTGCAGCTATCAGGCCGAGTACCGAAGGCGTGGAGAACAGCTCGCCGATGGATCCGATCTGCCCGATCTGAGTGCCGAAGCCCAAGCGGGCAACGATCACCCCGAGCACCACCCACGCGACGGAAAGCGCCGTGGCGACCCAATAGATCGCCCGCGACGGCCGCTGCTCCATATTATGGGCGATGCGCAGATAGTCTCCCGTCTGCTTGTCGTCATTCGCCGGCAAGAGCGCGGGGCTGCTTGGGGGCAGGGCCTCCGCCCGGGTTAGATTTTCCGCAGGTTCGAAGGTGTCGGGGAATTGGTCCTCCTCGACATCTGGCTCCTCCAGCGGCTCGAATTCTGCCACGAACGGCTGCGTCGCAGCATTCGCCGCTTCTTCGGACGAGGGGGCTTCCGGTTCGCTCCGGCCCTCACGGGCAAGCTCCTCGGCCGCCATCGTGATCTGCGCTTCGAGCTCCTCCATGGAGGCAGCTACGTCGAGTTCCTCGCTCTCCACCGCGAACGACGCGGTTTCAAGTTCCAGCGCGTCCTCGAGCTCCTTCGCGAACTCGTCTTCTTTCCTGCTCGTAATGCGTGCCATGCCGCCGCCTACCCTGTCATTGGGCGTCCCGAAGTGGGACTCTTCACGACCCGTTTCCGCCCACAAATTGCCACCCGTATCGTAGTGGCACAGGGTTGTGATTAAAATACGTTTTAAAAGCCATGCCCAGAAGTTTAAACATAGGGTTAACGGCAGACTGGCTGAATGCGGTATTTTTTGGGCATAACTTTAAGGTCTTGTCCACAGGAGTTAACCGGAGTTAAACAGGATCGGCCAGTTGTTATAGGCCATTGGCCGGACAGGGCGGGGGATAAGTCGGTGTCTGAAAGTTACAGCCATTTCAGCCAGTTGCCTATAGATCTAGCACATCTTTCTAAGCAGACCATGGGCGACGAGGAGCTTAAGCGAGAGATCCTCGATCTCTTCCTTGTGCAGGCCACGGCGGCAAAGACGGAAATTGCGGATATAAACGCGGCGACCCGCCGTTGCGTTGCCCACAGGCTTGTTGGTTCAGCCCGCGCCGTCGGCGCTTTTGCGATCGCCGCCTGTGCCGCCGAGCTTGAAGCTGCTCCGAATTCTGAGGAGCTCGCGCAACGCCTGCCGCGCCTCATCGATGAAATGAAGCTTTTCGTCTCGCAGCATGTGAACGGCGGCTAGCACGGGTTGACACGCCCCACGCAGTGATTATCTCCGCGGCAATCCTTCCGCAGCCTGTGCTGCTTTCTCCAGGTTCTTGCTGATGACAAAGCTGAAGATAATCGCGTTCGACGGCACGGAATTCGACATCGAGGCAGAGAACGGCTCGACCGTGATGGAGAACGCGGTGCGCAATGGCGTCCCGGGCATCGAGGCTGAATGTGGTGGCGCCTGCGCATGCGCCACCTGCCATGTCTATGTGGACGAGGAATGGGCGGAGATCGTCGGCCCTCCGGGACCGATGGAGGAAGACATGCTTGATTTCGCCTATGACGTGAGGCCGACGTCGCGGCTCTCCTGCCAAATCCGGGTAAGCGATGACCTGGACGGTGTTACGTTGCAGGTTCCGGCGCGGCAGGGGTAGCCTCGCCTGGCAAGAATTGTAGTGTGGCGGAGCCGCTATCGCATCAGTTCAGAAAGGTTGCATCGAGGCGAACGCCCCTAGCGGGATTGTTCCTGTCGTCTCTGCACGGCCTCGATCTGTTCCAGCCGGTAGCGTAGAAGGCGCATCATCCGGCTCTCGAAATTGATACTTTCGATACGGTCGAATTCGTCTTGCGCGACATCGTGCGCCGCGAGAAGGCGCTGCGTGGTCGCCTCCACCTCCGCAGCCAGCGCTTTGCACGTCTTGCGCCGGGGCAGAGTCTTCAAAGTGTCTTCGAGCAGGCGGGCGTGATTTTTTGCGATGCTTAAATGGCTCTCTTCGTGGCGCTTGATATCGCGCGAAAGCGTATCCCAGATCAGCCTCACCTCGGTTTCCGCGCGGCGCCTGTCGCGCCATTGCGGCAGGATCACCTTGGCCTTGACGGACACGCGGGCATTGGCGACATGGCACTGGCCGCGAGCCTCGGCGTAATCGATGCGGGTGGTAAACTCCATATTGGTAGCGCCGGGGTGCCGCTGGCCAGTGCTGTTGAGGCGTGGGCCGCGTGTATGGAGTTGCTCCTCGATTTCCGGCAAAGTCCGCCCGCTGATCGGAAAATAACTATAGGTCTTGGAAATAGTAGCGGCAGCGGCAGGGTTGAGCCCCGTCGCGAGAAACAAAAGTAGCGGGAGGAAGCGTGACATAAAAATCTCCAGAGACGCCCAGGATGACATTGCGTTCAGATGCAAGCGGAAGCAATGAGAATCAGGGCGTGGAATAGCCGCATCTTCCTCAACGTAAAAAGAATGTGTGGCTCGACCATGGCAGTTGATTTTGCGGATTATGCGCCGCACATGGACCGGATTGGACGGAATGAGAGCATGACCGAGCCGCGGCAGTGGAATTTGGCTCACGGGCGCAACCTTGCGCTTGGGGAAGAAGCCCTGATCATGGGCATCTTAAATATCACGCCCGACAGTTTTTCGGACGGCGGCCGCTTCTCTTCAGTGGAAAGCGCTGTCGAAGCCGCCCGTAGAATGGCTGCGGATGGGGCAGTCATCATCGATATCGGAGGAGAATCGACGCGTCCGGGAGCTGAACCGGTCAGCGCCCTCGAAGAACAGAGAAGGGTAATTCCCGTCGTTGAAGCGCTTGCAGCGGAAGAGGGCTTTGTCCTCTCGATCGACACTTACCGGTCTGAGACGGCCGAGCTCGCGATTCGCGCCGGTGCGCACATCGTCAACGATATCTTCGGCGTGCAACGAGATCCTGCCGTTGCTAGCGTGGCGGCTGAGGCGGGGGCAGGGCTCATTCTCATGCATACCGGCCGGGGGAGGGAAAAGCTGCCGGATGTTGTCGCCGATCAATACTTCTATCTACGGCGATCGATCGAGATCGCCCATCAAGCAGGCAACCGGGACGACCAGATCATCCTTGATCCCGGCTTTGGTTTTGCCAAGGAATGGCACGAAGACACCGAGCTCATGGCCCGCTTCGAGGAACTCACGGGTCTCGGCTATCCGATTCTGGTAGGCACCTCTCGAAAGCGCTTCATCGGGCGCATTACTGGACGGGAGGTGGGCGAGCGCGACGTGGCGACGGCAGCCACGAGCGCGCTGCTCCGCATCAAGGGCGCTTCCGTCTTTCGCGTGCACGATGTGGCAGCGAACAGGGACGCGCTGCGGATCGCCGATGCCATGTTGGCTGCGAAAGGGGGAGAACGGGGATGATATATACCATCCGGTTGAAAAACTGCGCCTTCTATGGACGGCACGGGGTGCTCGATGAGGAAGAGGTGCTCGGCCAAAGGTTCTATGTGGATGCCGAACTCGTCGTTGAGCCGGGAGCCTCCTTGGAGGAGGACGCCATCGGGAGCACTGTCGACTACGGCGTCGCCTTCTCGGTGATCGAGGAGATCGTTACCGGAGGCAGACGCCACCTGATCGAAACGCTTGCTCTTCAGATAGCGCAGGCTCTCAGCTCACGGTTTCCGCAGATCAAGCGGGCCACCATCACGGTTCGCAAGCCCAGTGCGCCGGTGCAGGGCATTCTCGATCATGTCGAGGTGACCGTTGACTGGCCTCAATAGGAAAACACGGGCCTTTCTTGGCCTTGGCGGCAATCTCGGCCAGCCGGAACCCACCATGGCCGCCGCGTTGCGGGCGCTCGATGCCAATCCGGGCGTCGAAGTCGAACGTGTCTCCTCGATCTATAGAACGCCCCCATGGGGGCAGACGAATCAGCCGGATTTTCTGAACGCGGTCGCCGAAGTTTGGACGGACCTTGATCCTCACGCCCTGCTTTCGCTCTGCCTGGAGATCGAGCGCGTTCTGAAACGCGAACGTCGCGAGCGCTGGGGCCCGCGCCTCGTCGACATCGACATTCTGATCTTCGGTGATGCGGTGATCTCTGACAACACGCTGCAGGTACCCCATCCGCAGATGCTGATGCGGGCGTTTGTGCTGGTACCGCTGGCGGAAATCGCGCCCGACCTCGTTTTGGACGGGCAGCCCATCAAAAAACATCTCGCTCGGCTTGATACCGCCAAAATAGAGCGGCTCAAGCCGGAAAGCTGGTGGTGGGAAGATCCTATTCGCCGGTGAGGGCACTCACGGTCTTTGCATCCACCCGTTTAAGCGTCATCCCGATCACCGGGACAAGTTCGTCGTCCACATTGACCGAGATCGTCACGTTCATCGTATTCTTACCGGAAAGCTGCGCTCGCATTGCCCCTGTGAGCGCCTTCCGGTGAATGGCGAAGACCGCGGACTCACCCTTGACCGCGCCACCGATCACATCGAGCCCTTTGCCTTCCGCGCCATCTAGAAACGTCCCGCTGAATCCGGATTTGCTGCGTTCCACCCGGGCCGACATGTCCTGGTTGAAAACCCCGACGCGGCAGCCGCCGTCGAGCGCCATCCCCACCCGGTCCTCGGGCGTGGTGCCGGCGAAGTTGCAGACGAATTTTGTACCCTTGTACTTGCCGGCTACGATCTCGCCGGGACCGATCCAGGAGCCCTGGATCTGCTCGAAAAACCGCCGCTCATGGTCGGCGGCCGTTGCGGAGGCTACGGTGCCGGCCGAAGCGATGGCGGCAGCGAAGGGCATAAGGACGAGACTGCGCAGGAACATGGGGACCGACAATCCAGTGGCGATAACGATTTCAGAAGCATGAAGAAGTTTGGTTAAAGCTTTATCACTGTCGAGCCAGCTTCAGCGACCAGAGCGCAGTAAACTTGTGTATCAACGGAGATCCGATTCATTTTTGATCGGATTTCGCCGCGAATTGCGTCAGGGCCTTTACGAAATCCCCTACGCCCGGCCGCTCGACTGCCCGGAAGGAGAGGGGGCGTATTGCGGAAATGGCGGCGATGCCGATGCGCGCTGTCATCATGCCATTCACAACGCCCTCGCCAAGTCTGGCGGAAAGGCGCGCAGCAAGACCATGCCCGACGACTTGCTGTACGATGCCGTCGCCCAAGGCCATGGAGCCGGTAACCGCCAGATGGGCGAGCACATTGCGCGACAGCCGCAAGAATCCAAAAAATCCGGGGCGGCCGCAATAGAGCTCAGCCAATCGGCGAAGCAGCCTTACGACTTCGAAAACGACGTAGCCGATATCCATCAAGGCGCGGGGGCTGACCGCCGTCACCACCGAGACACGCTTGGCTGCATCCAGAACGAGTTTCTGCGCCCGTTTGTCCAGAGGGACCAGGAGTTCCTTCTCTGCGATGCGGAGAAGGTCCCGTCCATCAATGATATCGCCTTCCAATTGCTTCAGGCGCTCGCGGCCCGCCGCCGTGTCGGCGTGGCTTGCGAGCAGCGCGGACAGATCCGCGATAACGGCGCGCGCTTCTTTTGGATCATCACGTTCGTAGGCGTCGTCGGAGCGGCGGCGCATCTTTTCCACGGAGGCAAGGCGCATGACCGCGAAGGCTTCTCGCGCCACAATGGCGATCAGCGCCAAAGCCACCGCTGCTACGAGCACTGTGCCCAGCCAGCCCAGCCAGTCCGAGCGCGAGAAGAGGTCGCGGATGAGGCGGTCCGCCCAAAGCCCGGCCGCGAGCGAAACAAGCATGCCAAGGGCCGTAAAGAAAACGGTGCCGAGCCGGGAGCGGCGCTTGGGTGCGATGGCCGGCGGAGGAGCGGAAGCTGCGGGCTCCAACGTATCGAAGACGTCGATTTCTGCAGGAGTGATCTTTACCGACTCGTCCACCCTGATGGCGCGTGGCTTGCGGCCGTTCTCCCGAGCTTGCTCGGTGACTTCAGCCGGCGCGGGATCGATCCGGAAGGCTGCAGGACGGCGCGGTTGGCTCATGCGAGCTTGTCTCCGAGTAGAAATTGCAGCGCCCGATCCAGCCGAATGTGAGGCAGCGACAGGGTCATGCCTTCAGCCGTGCGTTCGAGCTTGGGTGGACGGAAGCGCACGAAACGTATCGCCGGGTCGCCGGCAGGCGGGGGTGCGTCCTTTCGGAAAAGGGCAGCGGGGCTTTCGGGCAAATCCCCTGGGAAAATGGCCGTTTCGGTTTCTCCATCGAAGACATCATCACCAATGCTTTCGCCGGTGAGCGGCGTGCCGATTATGACGGGAAGTGTCTGCCGGCCGCGCGTGACAGTGCCCTCCCGGGTGGCTCTTATCGCAGCCATTGCCACCACGTCCACAGACGCGCCTGAAAAGTCCGCCCGTGCGATTGCCCTTTCGGCGAGCCGACGCACGATCGCCTGCAGCCGGTCATGGCTCTCGTGATGGATGTGGTCCGCCTTTGTGGCAGCGATCAGGATCCGGTCGATCCGCCGCGAGACGAGACCCGTCAGGAGATTGCTGCGGCCGGGCCGGAAGCAGGAGAGGATCTCCATGAGGGAGCGCTCGAGATCATTCACGGCCGAGGGGCCGGCATTGATGGCCTGCATGGCGTCGACAAGGACGATCTGGCGGTCGAGACGGGCGATATGCTCGCGAAAGAACGGTTTCACGACATGGGTCTTATAGGCTTCATAGCGCCGTTCCATCATGGCGCGCATGGAACCTGCACGCGCACGCCCGTCGAAATTGGAAAGCGGCCCGAAAGTAAGAGCCGGCGATCCTTCCAGGTCACCAGGCATCAGAAAGCGCCCAGGCGGAAGGGTAGATAGAGCGCGGCTCTCCTCTTTGCAGGCCCTCAGATAGGACGCAAAACTCTCGAAGAGCTTGCGGGCGAGCACCTCGTCGGCTTCCGCATCCGGGTCTATGCTTGCGGCAAGATTCCGCCAAGGCCGCGCGATGTCCTCGCGGCCGGGCAGCTCCGAAAGCTCGATGGCTTCGCGGCTGAAGGTCTCAAAGTCCTTGCCGAGAAGGGGAAGATCCAAAAGCCATTCGCCGGGATAGTCGACGATATCAACCGAGATCTTGCCACGCGAAAGGAGCCGGCCCCAGGCCGAGGCCGATTCATACTCGATCGTGAGCCTCAACTCCGAGATTGCGCGGGTCGAAGCCGGCCAGATACGCCGGTCCACGAGATCGGCGATGTGATCCTCATATTGGAACCGCGGGACGGCATCATCGGGTTGATGTTCGAGATAGGCCTTGGCGATGCGGCCTGATGATTGTGCGTCGAAGAGGGGCAGGCGACCGCCATGGATCAGGTTATGGACCAGCGCTGAGATGAACACGGTCTTCCCTGCACGCGAGAGTCCCGTTACGCCAAGTCGGATCGAGGGCGACCAAAGGCCGGTTGTACGGTCGGCCATCGTATCGAGGGCGATGCGGGCTTCGTCGGCAATCGTGGTCAGCGATGGCAAGGGCCGGTCCTCATCTGCTCTCTGCGGCAAACCGGATATAGGCGATAGGGCGGGATGATGAAAAGGGTTCAGCAGCCGCCGAAACGGGCCGTGTCATTGGCCCGGTAAAAGGAAGGCCGTGAGGGACGCGGTTCGTGGCCTGATGCTCCATAAGGGTTCGGGGAAATCCAGAACAGCCAGCGCGCCAGGCAGGAAACCGCCGGAAATCGCAGAGCGCGCCTGATCGTCAGCGCGAAGCAATACCAAGGCCAATTCGTGGATCATGGGATTATGGCCCACGACCAGAAGTCCTTCTTCAACGGCAGCTGTGGCAATGAGGATGCGGTAATCCTCCGCATCCCCCCGATAAAGCTCCGGTGCATAGCAGGTTTCGATGGGTGTGCTTGCCAATCTGGATGCCACCTTTTCCCACGTCTCACGGGCCCGAACTGCACTCGAACTGAGCACCGAGACGGGCATAAATCCGGCTTCCCTCATGGAAATCCCGAGTTTCTCCGCGTCCTGACGACCTCGATCGGAAAGGGGACGATCAATGTCGCGTCCGCCCACCATCACAGGAGCAGCCTCGGCGTGCCGCAGAAGATAGAGCCGATACAAGCGTGCCTCCTAGATTGAGGGTCCCCCGGTCCAATCTATACGATATCCCCGTTCCGATACCAAAACTGCTGGCCATCTCGACGCACGCAGAGGTCTCTGACGGGAAGGAAACGCGTTGCATTGCATGGAGGTCTTCCACTTAAAGATGACAAATGCGTTATCCAGATTGCGTTAGCGCTTGTCGCAGACGTCACTCCCGAATATATAGGCGCCGCTGGAAAGCTGTGGGGTATATCCATGTCCGATCTCGTCGATGCCGACTATGTCCCCTCTGAGGAAGAGCCCTTCATGAACGAGCGCCAGCGGGCGTATTTTCGGGCCAAGCTGGTCAAGTGGAAGAACGAGATTCTGAAGGAAGCTCGCGAGACGCTTGAGGCATTGCAGCAGGAAAACGCAAATCACCCGGATCTCGCCGATCGCGCCTCCTCCGAAACAGACCGCGCCATCGAACTGCGCGCGCGTGACCGTCAGCGCAAGCTGATTGCCAAGATCGATGCCGCGTTGCAGCGTATCGAGGACGGCACTTATGGCTATTGCGAGGAAACGGGTGAGCCGATCTCACTGAAGCGGCTGGATGCTCGCCCCATCGCAACACTGTCCATCGAAGCCCAGGAACGTCACGAGAGGCGCGAAAAGGTCTATCGGGACGACTGAGTCGACCGCAGGCATATTTCCTTCCCGTCATGAGGCGCCCGCAGGGAATGCGCGGCGCCTATTTGTTCGTCCATTCTCCGAGAAATAATCCGGGGGGTTCCCTACCACGAAATGGGTATTTGAGGTTGCAGGCCTTTTCGCGCATTGCGCGCTTTGATAGAGACTCAAGACGGGGAACTTGGAGGGGATGTCTTGAGCCGCTCTTCTTTTTGGGCTTGCGATGGTTGCGGCGTCGAAAGCGCCTTGCGGAAAATCGATGAATGGCGCTGGGTGGAGATCAGGATCACCACCCGGCAGGGTTCTGAGCTGGTCAAGGGCGAATACGAACTTTGCCCAACTTGCCGCCTGCGTCTGGCTGAGCGGGCCAACCCTCGAAACTGGTCGGAAAGATCTCTTCTCGGTTGAAGAAAATACGCTCTTCTCGGCTCTGAAAATCAAGCTTGCTTGAGGATCACCTTTTTCTCCAGCACATCACCCAAGCCGCTGAGATCAGTTGGCTGAATGCCGAAAATTGTGCGGAGGACTGCCACGACTTCCTCGCCAGAGGAAAGCATTCGCAGATCATAGCTGCCGTTCAGATCGTAGGTTTTGAGCTGGTCATTGAGAAGGGCATGGCGCCCCTCGGAAGTAGGCCTGGCAGCCATCAGCGAATGCAGGAAGTGGGACTCCGGACTCGTGGAGATGAAGTAGTTGGTGATCTCGTAGTCGACAAGGAACTGCTCGTCGAGGCTGAAGCGATAGAGTGAACGCCATTCCTCTCCGAGCTTGGCCCGCATTCGCCACATGTCGCCCTCGCGATCTAGCCGGAAGATTTCGTGCGGTGTTGCTTGTTCCCAACCGGCTTCCAGGCGAAGCGGAGCGGTAAGCGTCAATCCGCCGAATCCCACGTCAGCCAAATAGGTGCCTTCCGGCAGTTCGACCTTCAGAAGCATGTGGCTGCGCGGTGTGACCGCGTCTTCACCGCGGCCCCAAAGTACACGTGCTGCAAGTCCGGAAACCCGAAAGCCGAGGGCCATCAGAGCTGCCATGAAGAGCAAGTTCTGCTCGAAGCAATAACCGCCACGATTGCCCTGCACCAGCTTCTGTTCGAGGGAAGCCAGATCAAGCTTCACTTGGCGTTGCAACAGCGGATCCAGGTTTTCGAAGGCGATCGCAAGTGGGTGCAGAAAGTGAAGCCTGCAAAGCGTTTGGAGCGTTGCCTCCTGAGGTCCCTCATAACCGATGCGCCGAAAATAAGCCTCCAGACCCATCCTATCGAGTTTCTCACCCATCTTTTCCTCCGCTTGACCCGCAGTCTGCTAGTGACCTCGATCAGTTTCATATGCAATAGCAAGCTCGATCTAAGGTTTTCCAGTCGGGCAAGGAGCGGGAGATGAGCGTTTTCACGGAGCGCGTCGGCTTGGCAGCGCAGGCCCTGCGCGATCTCTTTCCCGAGACGCCGCTTCAGGAAAACGATTACCTCTCGAAGAAGACGGGAGCGAGGATCTTCCTCAAACGGGAGGATCTGACGCCGGTGCGGTCCTACAAGCTCCGCGGCGCCTTCAATTTCATGCGCAAGGTCATTGCAAATGGGGCAGGTACGGAAGGATTCGTCTGTGCTTCGGCAGGCAATCACGCACAGGGTTTTGCCTATGCTTGCCGGCATTTCTCCCGAGAGGGGGTTGTCTTTATGCCCGTCACCACGCCGCAGCAAAAGATCGACAAGACAAAGCTCTTTGGCGGAGAGTGGATCAAGATCAGGCTCGTCGGCGACTTCTTCGAGGATTGCTATTCTGCCGCCACGGATTTCGCCGAGACGAGCCATGCCCTGATGGTTCCGCCCTTCGACCACTCCGACATCATCGAAGGTCAGGCGACCGTGGCCCACGAACTGGTCAGCCAGTTGGGGGCGGAACTTGAGGGCGCGACGGTTATCCTGCCGGTAGGAGGCGGCGGACTTGCCGCGGGAATCAGCAGCTTCCTCCAGGAGGAACGGATCGACACACGATTCGTGTTCGCAGAACCGGCCGGCGCCCCAAGCCTGGAGCGCAGCCTATCCTCCGGCAAGAGGATGAAGCTGCCTCAGGTGGACAATTTCGTGGACGGCGCGGCGGTCGCCGAAATCGGGCGCGAGCCCTTCAAGAGTCTGAAGAGATTTTCTCCGCAAGATGTTCGTTTAATTCCAGAAAACCGCCTTTGCTCGACGATGATCGAGATGCTGAACGTGGAAGGCGTTGTCCTTGAACCCGCCGGCGCGTTGGCGATCGATGCTCTTAAGGACTTCTCCCGGAAGGAGATCCGGGGACGCACGATCATTGCTGTCGTCTCCGGCGGCAATTTTGATTTCGAGCGACTGCCGGATGTGAAGGAGCGCTCGCTCCGCTTTGAGGGGCTGAAGAAATATTTCATCTTCCGCTTTCCGCAGCGTCCCGGCGCTTTGCGGGATTTCCTCGATCTGCTGGGCCCCGACGACGACATCACCCGCTTCGAATATCTGAAGAAGTCCGCGCGCAACTTCGGATCAGTGTTGATCGGCATCGAAACAAAGGATCGGCGCAATTTTTCCATACTCAGAAAGCGCTTCGACGAGGCCGGCTGGGGCTATCAAGACATCACCGACGATGAGACGATCGCGAACCTGCTGATATGAAACCGATGACGGCATATATCGTGCTTTTCCGGGGCGTGGGCGGTGCCACCCAGCTCCCGATCGCACGGTTGAGGCAGGTGTTGGAGGAAGCCGATTTTCGGAATGTGGCCACCTATATCAACAGCGGCAACGCTGTTCTTGCGTCGGGCTTGTCGGAAGGCGAGGTGGCCCGAGGCGTGGCTGCGGCGGTCAAGGAAAAGATGAACTTCGAAAAGAGCGTGCTCGTGCGCAGCCACTCGGAATGGGTGGAATCGATCCAACATAACCCTTTCCCGGAAGCGGTCGGCGAGCCCACCAAGCTGCATCTCTTTACGTTGGATAGCGAGCCGGAGCAGCGGGACATTGAAGCTCTCCAGGCAAAAGCTACCGGTACCGAGCGCCTTGCAGTACGGGGCAGGTCGCTTTATCTGCACACTCCTGACGGTATGGGGCGTTCGCTGTTCGTGCCCAAGATCGAACCGACGCTGAAGGTCGCAATGACGGCGCGCAACTGGCGCACAGTCCTGGCACTGAGGGATCTTGCCGGCGCGGTCGCGCTTTAAGACCGTGTCCCGCACCGCACAAAATATAAGTTGCGCTTTGCCCGGCGATGCTCCATATGAGCGGTACAGGGCGCATGGGCCGGCAATCCGGCTTTCTCCTAACGAGACAGGTTGCGTCTTCTCCTCCTCGAATTCCCATGAAATCGCAGGCGGAAAAGCCCGATGAGATTCGGGCGCGACAGCGCAGCCGCGCGGAGTTTCTCCGCCGCCTTGTCGTTCATCAAATTCATAGTTCGGCGGGTTGCGCCCTGCCGCAAAGGTTGCGCTTGCCATCGAGGCGGGTGCTAGAAAGAGCAAAATTGAATCAAATATTGAACCACGAAAATCTTCAGCCCACGACCGGCTTTGCCGATCTCGGCATCGGTGCAACGCTTCTGAAGGCTGCTACCGCTTCCGGCATGACCGAGCCGAAGCCCATTCAGCGGGAAGCCATTCCTCATTTCCTGGCCGGCCGTGACATTCTTGGCGTTGCCCAGACCGGTTCCGGCAAAACCGCCGCCTTCTCCTTGCCCATCCTGGCGAAGATCCTCGGCCTCGGGACAAAGAGGCGGCCGCGCACGGCACGCGCTCTCATCCTTGTGCCGACACGCGAATTGGCCGTGCAGATCGAGAAGGTGGTGCGCGACCTCGCCAAGGGCGCCCATGTTTCCACCGCACTCGTTCTTGGCGGCGTTTCCCGGCATTCCCAGATCAAGCGGATGGCGCAGGGCGTCGACATATTGATTGCGACCCCCGGCCGGCTGACTGATCTCGTTCGGGAAGGTCAGGTCATCCTGTCGGAAACGACGTGGCTCGTGCTCGACGAGGCCGACCGCATGTTGGACATGGGCTTCATCAACGACGTTCGCCGGATCGCGAAAGCGACCCATCCGGCGCGCCAGACCGCGCTGTTTTCCGCAACCATGCCGAAAGAGATCGAAGCACTGGCGGCGAGCCTCCTCAGGGAGCCCGTACGTGTGGAAGTTTCGCCCCAGGGAACCACTGCCGCCGAGATCCGGCAGAGCGTAGTGATGGCACGCACCAAGCAGAAGCGGAAGCTTCTCAGCGAAATGCTGGCCGACGGCAAGATGGAACAGGTGATTGTCTTCGCCCGGACGAAGCACGGCGCGGACCGGGTGACCAAGGATCTCGAGCGCGACGGTTTCGAAGCTGCCGTTATCCATGGAAACAAGTCGCAGAATGCCCGGCAACGTGCCCTCAACGACTTCCGCGAGGGCGCAGTGCGGATTCTGGTAGCGACGGATATCGCCGCTCGCGGCATCGACGTGCCTGGTATCAGCCATGTCGTGAATTTCGATCTACCGGACGAGGCGGAGAGCTATGTTCACCGCATTGGCCGTACCGGCCGCAATGGCGCGAAAGGTGAGGCCATCACGCTCTGCGACCCGGGTGAAGTGTCAAAACTCCGCCAAGTCGAGCGCGTGATACGCAAGCGTCTTCCGATCTCCCGCGATATCACCAACGAAGCGGACCCGGCACCGCTGCCCCGCAGCGCTTCACCGGAAAAGCCGGTCAGGGAAAGTGCTGCCGGCAGACCGGAGCGAAAGGGCGAAGTCAAGCGAGCCAGGTCCAAGCCGCCGCGCTCGAGGCGAAATCGCCGCCGTGGCCAGAAGGGCGGAGCGCAAAGCCCCGCGTCTCGTGCGGCCTGACACTCCGCTCGATAGGTAAAGTCCGACGCCCCACGGAAGCTTATCTTCCGTGGGGCGTTTTTGTAGCGGTCTGGTTATTCTGCACCGGCGGCCGTTTTCGGGAAAATTCGTCTGCGTAAGAGCCTTAAGCGCGAATTATTTGCCAACCTGGCACTAGCGGCGCGAAAACGAGAACTTGCAACGGAATGAACCGGTTTCTAGGCTCGATTGGAACGCACCAGATATCCCGCACGCGGCAAGATGTGTCTCCGCCCGCGCAGAAACGAGGATCCGCCATGCACCCGTCCGTCATCGAAGCAATCGGAAACACGCCACTGATCCGTCTGAAGCGCGCCTCGGAGGAGACGGGCTGCGAGATCTACGGCAAGGCCGAGTTCATGAATCCAGGACAATCGGTCAAGGACAGGGCAGGGCTCTTCATCATCCGCGATGCCGAGAGGCGCGGCCTGCTCCGGCCTGGCGGCGTCATTGTCGAGGGGACGGCCGGAAATACGGGGATTGGACTAACCGTCGTGGCCAAGGCACTCGGCTATCGCACGGTGATCGTGATTCCGGACACCCAAAGCCAGGAGAAGAAGGATGCGCTGCGCGTCCTCGGGGCTGAACTCCTAGAGGTGCCCGCCGTCCCCTACAAGAATCCGAACAACTACGTGAAAATCTCAGGCAGGCTCGCCGAACAGCTGGCCAGAACGGAGCCGAAGGGCGCCATTTGGGCAAATCAGTTTGACAATGTGGCCAACCGCGACGGGCATATCCGCACCACGGCGGAAGAGATCTGGCGCCAGACGGATGGCAGGGTTGACGGATTCGTCTCGGCGGTCGGAACCGGCGGCACGCTTGCCGGCGTGGCCGCGGGTCTCAAGGATAGAAACCCGGCCATAAAGATCGCGCTGGCCGATCCGTTGGGAGCAGCGCTGTTCAGCTATTACACCGCCGGAGAACTGAAGGCGGAGGGAAGCTCGATTACGGAGGGGATCGGGCAGGGGCGTATCACCGCCAACTTGGAAGGTTTCCGCCCTGATTTCTCCTATCAGATCCCCGACGAGGAGGCGCTGCCGATCGTCTTTTCGCTCGTTCAGGAAGAAGGACTTTGCCTGGGCGGCTCGACCGGCATCAACATCGCCGGTGCGATTCGCATGGCCAAGGATTTGGGACCCGGCCACACGATCGTGACGATCCTGGCCGATTATGGCACCCGCTACCAATCCAAGCTCTTCAATCCCGCCTTCCTGCGCGAGAAGAAGCTTCCTGTGCCGAGATGGATGGAAGAGACGCCGAATATTTCGATGCCTTTCGAGCCGACGCCGGCGGGTTAAGCCTTCAATCGGTGCCGTCATCGACGCGCGGCAGATCTGCGCAATCAGTTGGCGCCGGGGATCTTGCGAAACGGTCAGATATCCACTGAACGGCAGAGCTCGTGGCCCGCGAAAGGATCCCCATATGATCGAGCCCTTTTCCGACAAGGAATTGGACTGAATGACCACTCCGGCAGGCCGCTTCTGCGAAATCTCGCGTCACCTCCGGTCGGACGACCGGGTCCGCACTCCCCTGAGCGATGAATAGCGGCGCGCCAGCCGCTTTTGCATCAGGCGTGTTTCTCTGCAGCAAGGTCCGCCAGGGTTCGGCCTCCGTCAGATCACCGTGAATGAAATCCCGATCGATCGCCTTCTCCCGCTCCATAAGAACGATTCCCTGCAGAATGTCCTCCATGCAATCGTCTGCGATGCGATCGACTGCGGCAATCGCGGGCGCATCGAGGAGGGGAGACAAGGGGGCGTCGAAGACCTTGTTCCACGACCATATGGCAAACGCAGTGAGCACCTTACCGGCCTTGCTCTGAAGATCGTCATCCAAAAGTTTCGGGAGATCGGTCGCCGGTGCGGCTACCGCAACGCCGGCAAGCTCGAGATCCGGCGCGTAGTCGGCAGCGAGTTGACCGGCAAAAAGCGCGGCATGGCCGCCTTGAGAATGCCCCCAGAGGGCAAACCGCATCGAGGCGCCGGCATTCTTGAGTTTTGTTGCAGCACGAACGGAATCAAGTACGGCCCGCCCCTCGCTGTCGCCAACGAGATAGGGGTGAGGAGACCACATAGCCGCGCTTCAAGAGCTCAGCAGCGCCGGGAACATGTTCGAAAAAGTCCGCGCGCAGAGAAGGGGCGCAGCGGCTCGTCACGCCTGTGGTGCCGTGCGCCCAGCCAACGACAGGCCTTCCATCCGCGGGCGCTCCGCCTTTCGGAGCGGCAATGACACCCGAGACCGCTATGGGCTCGCCTGCAAGTCCCGTCGAAACATACAGCACACGCCAAGCCTGCGCATCGACGACCACCGGCCCAGGGAACGGCTCCACACGAAGAACGTCTCCCGGCGAGGCTTTGATCTCCTCATCAATCCTGTAGAAGGGACCGGGGCCTGATGGCTCGGCCAGCCATCCGGTGGTCAAGATGGCTGCCGCCGCAACCGCGGTCGCACGGAAAACGAAATTAGGGATTTGGTGGGCCATGCGCATTCCCGCGAGACTGACAATTCAGCAGGACATTTGACATCATCCCGGCAGAAAGCCAAACCAGCCGTTTCCCTGACCTGTCGAGATGGTTATTCCTGCTTGAAATCGTCAACCCGAACCGACTGGAGAAGCGATGCCCACTGAAGCGCTCTTTCGCGAACAACCCTACCTGACTTCGGCCGAGGCGAAGGTCCTCGGAATCACGGATCGCGGTGGCATCATTCTCGACCGCACGATTTTTTACGCCACGTCTGGCGGCCAACCCGGCGATAGCGGTCATTTCCTTCGTCCGGACGGGTCGAAGACAACCATCGCCACCACCGTCACCGGTGAAACGAAGGAAGACATAATCCATGTGCCTGCCGAAGGTGAAACGTTGCCGGAAGCGGGTGAAACGGTACAGCTCGCGATCGATTGGGAGCGCCGCTACAAACTGATGCGCATGCACACCGCTTGCCACCTGCTGAGCGTGATATGCCCTTTTCCCATAACGGGCGCTGCCGTGGACGAAGTGGATTCCCGCGTCGATTTCGACGTCCCTGAGGCGGGCTGGACTAAGGAGGAGGTCACCGAGCGATTGATGGAACTGGTGAGGGCCGATCATCCGGTGTTTACCCGCTGGATCAGCCAGGAGGAGCTCGCCGCCAATCCGGGGCTTGTGAAGTCCAAGAATGTGCGGCCGCCCGTTGGCGCCGGCCGTATCCGGCTGGTTTGCATCGGCGAGAATTCTTCTGTCGATAGCCAGCCCTGCGGCGGCACTCATGTGGAGCGGACGGGGGAAGTTGGGGAAATCCACATCGGGAAGATCGAAAAGAAGGGGCGGGAGAACCGCCGTTTCCGTATCCGCTTCGGGCCGCTACCCGTCACCTGATTGCCAGCGCGCCAAAACCGGTCCTCCTGTCGAGGTTAGATAAAATCTTTTCTTTCCGCGCGATTGGGTGGATGATCACCCAAACATCCCAGGTAGATGGCATGAGCGAGAAGAGTCCATTTGTTGTGTCCGCCGATTGGCTCGAAGAGCGCCTTGGCAGTCCAGGACTGTCGATCATCGACGGGTCCTGGTACTTTCCAGGCCGCGACGCGCGGGCCGAGTATGACGCTGCGCATATTCCCGGCGCGGTGTTCTTCGATCAGGATCTGGTGGTGGATCCCGAGTCCGATTTGCCACATGCATTGCCGGACCCGTTGACCTTCGAGCGCCATGCAAGTTCGATGGGAATTTCGAAGGACGACACCATCGTCGTCTATGACGGTCCGGGCTTTATGTCCGCTCCGCGCGTCTGGTGGCTGTTTCGCATCATGGGTGCGAGGAAAGTGTTCGTGCTCGATGGCGGCTTCGATAAGTGGCGATCCGAGGGCCGGCCGGTCACGCGCGAGCAGACCAAGATCGCTCCGTCCGCCTTCGTTTCGGAATTCGATTCAAACCGCGTCGTTCTCCTCGAGGAGATGCGCGGCATCGTGGAGCGGCGAGAAGCGCAGATTGCCGATGCCCGCGCGTCCGGCCGCTTCAACGGAACCGAGCCCGAGCCGAGGCCCGGCCTTCGCGGCGGCCATATGCCCGGAGCGGTGAATGTTCCTTCCTCCTCCCTTGCCGAGAATGGGTCGTTTCTGCCGCTCGACCGCCTGCGCGAACGCCTGGAGGCGGCGGGAATCGATCTTTCCACGCCTGTTGTGACGTCCTGCGGCTCGGGTGTGACGGCGGCCGTCATTACCTTGGCGCTCGAATCACTCGGCCATAGGGACAATCGTCTTTATGACGGTTCATGGAGCGAGTGGGGAAAGCAGCAGGATACGCCGGTGGTGACGGGGGAGAAATGAGCGGGAAGCCGAACTCCCGTACCCGCACGCTGACGGCGGTTGTGACGCATCTGCGGATGGACGCTCAGCCGCAGCGATATCCGCCGTCACCGATGGGGATGCATTTGGCGCTCCTCAAATGCCGTTCCATGCCCATTCATTTCTATCGCTATCTTTACGACCGTGTCGGCAGGGATTGGCACTGGACCGCAGCGCTGACGCTTTCCGACACGGATCTCAAGGAAAGGCTGGATAGTCCCAGAACCGATATCCGCGTTCTCTACATGGACGGGGCACCGGCCGGCTTCTTCGAGTTGCGGCGGATTACCGAACAGGAATGTCGTCTCGTCCATTTCGGGCTGATGCCCCACGCCATCGGGTGCGGGCTTGGGAGGTGGTTCCTGGGAGCGGCAATCCAGGCAGGTTGGGAACACCAGCCGCGGGTGGTATCGGTGGAGACGTGCACTCTGGACCACCCGGCCGCCTTGCCGCTTTACCAGAAGCTCGGCTTTTCCCCGATCTGGCGGAAGGAAGAGACGGTACGTGAGCTCTCCCCTGAAGCGCGCGCAGACGTGCTTCTTCATTAAGGCCCTCCAGGCGTTCTGCCGGTCCCGTGCATTTGCGATTCAGCTGTGCTCAGCATGATGCCGCCCGTATCAATGTTCGGAGCATATTATGTTGAATCGCCGCTCTTTCATTTTCACGAGCTTCACCGCTGCCACGGTGACCGCTCTTTCTCCGTCGGCTTTTGCGCAGGCAGAGATGCCTTCGGAGACGCAGATCCTGCGCCGCTTGGATGCCGCACCTCGTCAGCGCGTCAGGCCTGAAGAAAGGGTGACCGTCGAACAGTTGAAGAGACGCCCGGATCTGCGCCGGCGCGCGCCTTCAATAGACATTCAGGCGATCAATTTCGAATTCAACTCCGCGGATATCCCGCCTTCGCAATATCAGAAGGTGGAACGCATAGCCTCTGCTTTGCGCCAGATACTGCGCCGTCGGCCAGGGACGCGTATCCTCCTGGAGGGCCATACTGATGCTGTCGGCTCACAGGACTATAATCTGCCCCTTTCCGAAGCGCGCGCGCAATCGCTGAAGAATCTCCTTGTCCGCCGCTTCCGTATCCCTTCCCGTATGCTCGAGACGGTCGGCTATGGAGAGGAGTCCTTGCTCGTGCAGACTCCTTACGAAAATTGGGAGAACCGCCGCGTCACGTTGCGCAGGATCGATGATTTCGTGCGCTAGCGGATCATTGGCTTCGGAGGTCGGACGGCTGACGCCTTCCGGTCTTCCTATGCAGCAATGGCCGCTTTCGGTTCGATCATTTCGTAGCCTAGGGAATCCGCAACCGCACGGTTGGTGATGCGGCCCTTATGCACATTGAGACCGTTGCGCAGGTTCGGATCGTCCGCCAGTGCCTGAAGACCTCTGTCCGCAAGTTGCAAGCCAAAGGGCAGGGTGGCGTTGTTGAGGGCGTGCGCAGACGTGACCGGCACCGCCCCCGGCATGTTCGCAACGCAATAATGGATGATTCCGTCCACTTCGTAGGTCGGGTCCGAGTGTGTGGTTGGACGCGAAGTCTCAAAACAGCCGCCTTGATCGATTGCGACGTCCACGAGTACGGCACCTTTCTTCATGCCGGATAGCATTTCGCGGGTGACCAGCTTGGGAGCGGCCGCACCGGGAATCAGCACGGCGCCGATTACCAAGTCCGCTGAAAAACATTCCTCTTCGACGGCTTCAACGGTCGAATATCTCGTGTGGATACGCCCGCCGAACAAATCATCCAACTGGCGCAATCTGGAAATCGAACGATCGATGACCGTTACGTCAGCTCCCAGACCTACGGCCATCTTGGCCGCGTTAAGCCCGACGACTCCGCCACCGATGATGGATACTTTTCCCGGGAGGACACCGGGCACGCCTCCCAGCAACACGCCCCGCCCGCCATTTGCCTTTTGCAGCGCAGCGGCGCCGGCCTGAATGGCAAGCCGTCCCGCTACCTCTGACATGGGCGCAAGCAATGGCAGTCCTCCGCGATCGTCGGTTACGGTTTCATACGCAACGGCCGTCACGCCGCTTTCGATCAGCCCCTTGGTCTGGTCGGGATCCGGTGCAAGGTGGAGATAGGTGTAGAGGATTTGACCTTCGCGAAGCTGCACCCATTCGGAGGGCTGCGGCTCCTTCACCTTCACGATCATGTCCGAGCGGGCAAAAACCTCCTCAGCCGTCTTCGCGATTTTAGCGCCGGCGATCCTATAGGCATTGTCATCGGCTCCAATCCCGGTGCCGGCACCGGTCTCGACGAGAACATCGTGACCATGAGCAACATATTCGCGCACCGCGCCCGGTGTCAGTCCGACGCGGTATTCATGGTTCTTGATTTCCTTGGGACATCCGATACGCATTGCTGCCTCCAGCCGGCCGTAATTCGACGGTTTTAGGAAATCACAAAGGGCCCGAAAGGTCCTTGCGAATATATTGACCCATCCCCGTCGGTACCGCGAATTCTTGCGCTCCGATAACATTTCACGGGAGGAATTGCGAAAAATGGCTTTAGATCGGATCGATATTGCAATTTTAAGTGCGCTCCAGGAAGACGGCCGCATGCCCAATGCGGCTCTCGCGGAAAGAGTAGGTCTCTCGCAATCGGCTTGTTCCAGGCGACTCGACAATCTCGAGCGGGCCGGCTTCATCAAGGGGTATCACGCCAAGATTTCCAACGCAGCGCTCGGCCACGGTATGACGGTGATCGTGCATGTTTCACTTTCAGGTCAGTTCGAGAAAACGTTGAGCGACTTCGAGGCGGCGATCAAGCGTTGCCCCAATGTCCTTTCTTGTCACCTGATGTCGGGGGAGTATGACTACATCCTGCGCATCGCGGCCCGCGATCTGGAGGACTATGAACGCATCCACAAGGATTGGCTGAGCGGGATGCCTCATGTCATCAAGATCGTCTCTGCCTTCGCTTTACGGGAGGTGGTCGACCGCACGGACATTGGCATCCGACCTGAGGTGGGCTAGCGGCGGCCGAACACGGCCGGCATGTAAATCAGGCAAAGGCTACGATCCGTCCCGCTTGACTTCTTCCGCATGAGGGCGCCTTTGCCCGCGACACCCAGCCTAGGAGGCGACCACATGATTCGTCACATCGTTTTCTTCAGTGCCAGGAATCAGGAGGATGTCGATCTGATCGCCGAACATCTGCGTGGGCTGGGCCAGATTCCGCACAGCGATTTCTTCGAAATAGGAATTAATCGCAAGGTGGACCAACTCGGGACCGAGGTAGACGTCGTGGTCTATGGGGAGTTCCGCGACGAGGCTGCCTTGGCCGCTTACAAGGCGCACCCAATCTATTCCGAGACAACGGCCAAGGTACGCCCGTTGCGCGAGTTGCGCATTGCTGCGGATTTCGTTTCGCGCGTATAGGCCTATTTCTCGCACAGCCGGCGCGGGCCGCTATAGGGCTGGTACGTGCAATCTGACGGGTGGAACGAACGATAAGCCCGTGCACAGGCGTTGACGTTGCATGCCGCGGGGCTTCCCGAACCAGCCGGCAAGATGGTGGAGCGTCTGTCCGATCCCGGAGATAACACCAGCTCCCCGTAGCGTCTTTTTGCAGTCTCGGCCTCAGCCGCGGTCAGCTTTCCGTCCGCAACCATGAGATCGAGCACCAGATTGGCGCGCGTGACGGCTCCTTCCGGATTTTCCAATGGATTGAGCATTGAGGGGGCGCGGATCAGGCCGGCCAACAGTGCCGATTCGGCAAGATCGAGATCTTCTACCTTCTTGTCGAAATACACACGCGCCGCGGCTGGCATGCCCGTCGCACCTGCGCCAAGGTAGATGCTGTTGAGGTAGCGGGTAAGGATTTCGTCCTTATCGAGTCTTTGCTCCAGCCACACGGCGATCACTGCCTCCTGGATTTTCCGCTTGAACGTGCGGTCATGGCGCAGATAGGCGATCTTGACGAGTTGCTGGGTAATCGTGCTCCCGCCCTGCACGATCGCGCCGGCCTGGAAATTGCTCACCACCGCTCTGGCGATGCCGCGTAAATCGAGGCCGAAATGGTCGTAAAAACGACGATCTTCAACCGCGAGCACGGCATCGACGAGATGCGGCGGGAAGTCCGCTCTTGATGCATAGCCGTTTTGCTCGGCGGGAGATCCAGAGTTGGCTTCTTCAGCTTGCATAGCCCCGATTGAACCGCTGGCGACATCGCGCCAGGGCACGTCCTGCAGCGCCCAGACAAGCAAAGCAGTGAGGGTCACGAACCCCAGGAGCAACAGCACCGCGAGCGCTCGAAGGAGCGACCTTGACGAGCGCTTATCGTTCGTGTCGGCTGCAGCCGCGGGCCACAATCTGCCAGCGGTGCGCTTTAGACCAGTGGAAATATCGTTTCGCAGGGTCAAGATCGATAATTGCGAGGCGGGTAGCTTTTCCGCAAGCCTCGCTTCCCTTCGTCCCGGGGACTTTGCCGAGTTGTCCGGCGGTCGTCATATCTGGGCTTGCACGAGAGTTCCGTCATGCCGCTACACGACACCTCCATCGTTGCTTCATAAAATAGAGTAGTTCGGTCTGGTGTAAAAGCTTTCCACAATGCAAGACGAGACGATCGTTCACACGTTCGTGCTTGACCTCTCCAGCCTCCTTATTGCAATCGAAGGCAAAGGCCTTTCGTTCAGCTATGTCTCTCACCACCTTCTTCTCACGTTCTGCAATCGACGTTGCAAAAGACCTGATCGGAGCGGAATTCTTAGTCGGCCCGACGGGTGGCATCATTGTGGAGACGGAAGCTTATGAGCTGGAGGATCCGGCCTCGCACAGCTTTCGCGGTCCCACGGCTCGCAACAAGGCGATGTTCGGTCCCCCGGCTCATACCTATATTTACCGCTCCTACGGGATACACTGGTGCCTGAACTTCGTCTGCCTGCCGGGTAGCGCGGTCCTTATACGTGCCCTTCAGCCTACAATGGGCATTGGTCTTATGCAGCAACGCCGGCGGACAGATTCGCTGAAACAGCTTTGTTCCGGCCCGGGGCGGGTAGGGGAAGCGCTCGGTATCGATCGATCCCTGGATGGGCTGAATCTCGCCGAGCCGCCGTTCAGGCTTTGCCTTGCAAATGCAAGAGCCCCGTTCATGACGGGCACGCGCATCGGAATTTCGCGGGCGGCCGAGATGGAATGGAGATTCGGTCTGGAGGGATCGAACTTCGTTAGCCGCAAGTTTTGACGAAATCTGCTTGGCGCAGGCCTAATTCGCATAGTCCGGATCGCGCAGCAGCGCGCGGCGGATCTCCCCCGCTAGGAGGGAGATCTTCGACTTAATTTCGATCGTTCAGACGCCGATCGCCTGCTTCACCCGCTCGCGCGTAAAAGGCAGGTCGTAAAGCCGCACGCCGGTCAGCTGGCGAAAAGCGTTGCCAATCGCGGCGGGCGTCGGACCCTGGGCCGCCTCTCCGGTTCCGAGGAAGGGCTGTCCCGGCGAATCGATCACGTGGACCTCCACGCTATCCGGTGCGCTTGGGAAACGTAAAATCGGATAGCTCGACCAATCCGTGCTGGTGACGCGAGTGTTGTCAAAGGTCACCTGTTCGAAGAGCGTCCAACTCGTGGCCTGGATGATGCCACCCTGCGTCTGGTTCCGGATGCCGTCGGGGTTTACCGCTTCGCCGCTGTCGATCGCAGCCACGGCGCGGGAAACGCGGGTGCGGCCAGTTTCGCGCTCAAGTTCGAGTTCGAGCGCGACGGCCAGATAGGCTGCATGGTTCTTGTAGCGCGCGAAAGCAAAGCCGCGGCCTCTGTCACCTTTCGGCGCGCCGGAAGACCAGCCGAACTCCTCCGCCGCCCTTTCCACAACAGCCCGGGCACGAGGATCTTCCAGGTGGCGCAGCCGGAATTCCACCGGGTCCGTGCCAGCGAGGAGTGCGAGTTCGTCCATCGTGCTCTCGATGGAGAAGACGTTCGCATAGGCGCCCAGCGCGCGCAGCGCCGAGACCCTGAGCGGCGTTTCCGGCACATAGTGCCAGAGAACCCGGCGGTTCGGGAAGACATAGAGCGGGTTGGCGTTCCGATCGCCATTGCCGGACTGGCTGATATTGAATCGCGGGGCCGGAACGGCGAAAGCCTGTGCCCTATGCCGCGCCGCGAGCAGGTTGCCTGCGCCGCCGGGGCGAGAGGAATGAAGATTGCTCCAAAGCTCGTAGTTCCACCCGGTGATCCGCCCGTCGTCGCCCACGCCGGCGCGGATCTTCGTCAGCATCGCCGGCCCGAAAGGCTCCCAGGCATGCTCATCCTCGCGCATCCACTGCACCCGAATGGGCCGTCCCGGTACGGCGGAGGCGATCAAGGCCGCATCCGCGGCTGCATCGTCGGCGCCGTTGTGACCGTAGCAACCGGAGCCTTCCATATGGATCACACGGACCTGGGCGATGTCCATGCCCAGCATTTCGGCAATGGCTTCCTGGTCGGGATAGACGCCCTGGGTGTGCGACCAGACGGTGAGCTGGCCATTGTCCATATGGGCGACGGCGCAGGAAGGACCGATGGAGCCATGGATCTGGTAGGGGCGCCGGAAAGTTGCCTCGAAAATCTTGCCGGTGACCTCGGGCGAACCCTCCTCGGCCACGGTACCAATGTCACCTTTGGTGGCCTCCAGGAATGCCTGCAGATTGTTCTGGTCGGGCAGCACCGGTTGTTCCGTCCAGCGTGCCGCCTGCTGTAGAGCGCGCATGGCGCTGATCGCTTGGAACTCACCTTCAGCGACTACCGCGAGAAAACTGCCGTCACGGATCACCGAGACCACGCCCGGCATCTGTTCGACCGCTGCGGTATCCACCTCCTGCAGCTGTGCGGAAGGACTCGGCGGGCGCACGACGCGGGCGTGCAGCATGCCCTCCAGCCGCAGATCCTGGACATAGGCCACACCGCCGGTGACCTTGCCGGGGATATCGACGCGGGGCAGCGACTGGCCCATTACGCGAAGCTTGTCCGGGCTTTTGAGCAGCGATTCCGGCTGCGCCTCGACTGCGAGCAGTTGATCTGTGACGAGTTCGCCATAGCCAATCGTCCGGCCGTCCTGGGCTACGATGCTCTTGGCCTCGGCTCGAAGCGTTTCGCGCGGCACGTTCCAGCGGCGCGCGGCCTCGGTGATCAGGATCTCCCGGACCTGCGCCGCAGCGTTCCGGATCGCCGTGCCGGAATTCTGCATGGATTGGCTGCCGGCGGTGAAACCCTCATCGGGGGTGCGTCCCGTGTCCGCGGTGACGAGGTTGATCTCGCCGGGTTCCACCTCCAGCTCTTCGGCAGCTACTTGCCGCAATGCCGTCTTGATGCCCTGACCAAGCTCCACCTTGCCGGTGAACACCGTGATCTCGCCCTCGGCATCGATGCGAATCCAGGAATCAAGGCGACGTGCGTCGTTCAGGCTGCCGGGCAATTGGGGAGGCTCGGGCGCTGCGGCGGGCGGCGCGGGCTGCGGCTGTGCCGACACATGCGGGGCGATGGCGAAGCTGACGATCAGCGCACCGGTACCAACAAGGACACGCCGGCGGGTGATGCCATTGCGACCCTGCGTGTTGAACTCGTCCTTGGGAATAATGGTCATTATCCAGCCCTCCTCTCGGTCGGGGCAGATGCCTGCTGCATCAGTTCGCCCGCACGGCGGATCGCAGCGAGGATGCGCATATGCGTGCCGCAGCGGCAGAGATTCGTCATAAGCGCGTCGCGGATCTCCCGATCGCTGGGTTCCGCGTTCTTCCTGAGCAGCACATGGGCGCTCATCATCATGCCCGGAATGCAGTAGCCGCATTGGGCTGCCTGCATCTCCATGAAGGCGGCCTGCAGCGGCCCGGGCTCCTCGATCGTGCCGAGCCCTTCCACGGTCGTGATTTCGCGGCCTTCCATCAAGGACACAGGGGTGACGCAGGACAGCACCGCCTCGCCATCGACCACCACCGTGCAGGCGCCGCACTGCCCGAGGCCACAGCCGAACTTGGCTGCGTTCAGCTCCAGATCGTTTCGCAGCACATAGAGAAGCGGCGTCGCAGGATCGACATCGATCTCATGCGTTTCGCCGTTAACATTCAGGGATATCGCCATTGCTAATCCTCCGCATCCTCCGCGCCACCACTGGCGCCGACATTTTCCGGCCCTCTTTCGATGCCGTCAGCAGGGCGAACCGCCACCTTGTACTGACCTGAGCGGGTGCGGGCGACAAGGTCCGCGACGTCCTCCCAGGCAGGCGCCTCCGAATACCGCTCGCGCATGTAAGCGAGCAGGTCGGCCATCTGTTGGTCATCGAGCACATTCGCAAAGGCCGGCATTACCGCACTTGCCTCCCCATCCGATGGTGGAAGCCCGAAGAGCACCACATTCACTATGTTCTGCGGGTTGGGTGCATTTACGGCAGTGCTGAGCGAAAAGCGCAGTCCGCCAAAGGGCAGGGGTTTGCTTCCATTATGGCATCCGGCGCAGGCGCTGGCGTAGATCGCCGCCCCCGGATGCTGCGCATCGCCCGCCTGCGTGTCGGTTGCCGGGGCAGCTTGAACCGCCGTCTGCCCCTGGGAGATTTCCGCCTTCAGCTGCTCGGCGCGCTCGCGGCGGGTCTGGTCGGGTTCGCCCATGACCGAGGCGACATAGGTCGCTATCGCGGCAATGTCGCGGTCCGGCAGAAGACCTAGATTGCCTGTGACTTCAGCCATCGGCCCACGGGAGACGCCATGCCACTCATGCCAGCCGTTGCGCAGGTAGAAGGCGAGACTGTCCGCGTCCCAAGGAATGGGAGCGGGGGAGGTGGCATTGATGGCATAGGCCTGCCAGCCCTCTGCCTCGCCGCCGGCAAAATGACGGTCGGAATCAACGGCGCCAAAGCGGTTTCGCGGCGTATGGCAGGCGCCGCAATGGCCGAGGCCTTCGGCGAGATAGGCGCCGCGGTTCCACTCCTCGCTCTGGGCTGTGTCGGGCTGGAACGGGCCCTTGTCCAAAAAGAGAAGATTCCATCCGGCCAGGATCATCCGCATGTTGAAAGGGAAGGGCAGGTCATTCTGCGGCGGGGTAGAGCGCACCGGCTCGCGCGTCATGAGGAAGGCGTAAAGTGCCCGGTTGTCCTCATCCGTAACAAGCGTGAAATGATCATAGGGGAAGGCGGGATAAAGGTAACGACCTTGGCGATCCACCCCCTCTCGCATGGCACGCTGGAAGGCTTCCTCGCTCCAGTTTCCGATGCCGCTCTCGGGATCCGGCGTGATATTGGTGGAATAGATCGTTCCGAAAGGTGTCGGGATGGCAAGGCCTCCCGCAAAGGCGGGCTGGCCCGGCACCGTGTGGCAGGCGATGCAGTTGCCGACAGCGGCAAGCTGTGCTCCTTGCGCGACGAGATCCTCGTTAAAAGAAGATGGATCGACAGCAGCCACAGGCTCGATCTCGCCGCGCCAGGCAATCGCAAACAACCCCGCCGCAACAATAAGGATCAATATCAATACGACTGCAAGAAAACGTATGAAACGCACCGGATCCACCTCCTCGCCCTTCGGGATGAGTGCCGAGCCTGCGTTGGCCCAGATCGCCGTGCCGCCCCCCAATACGCATTAGATATGCCCGGACAGGATAGCTTAATCCTACCCCATTGAAAACGCGAATGTCGGAAAGTGCAGCGGCTCCGAGTGGCCGCGGCCGGATGCAGCGCTCGCTGCGTCTTAGCCACGGATTCCGCAACGGCAGTTCGGAATTCGGTCCTTGGTGCCTAACCGGTCAGGACGGGAACTCGGCCGCCGTTATCTGGAGAGGGCGTGGGCAGCGAGCGCTTCAGAGAGCTTGCTTGCGAGCTGCTCCTGGTTGAAGGGCTTCGACAGACGCGGGAACTGGACCCTGATGCTCTGCGAAAGCTCGGCAAACCCTGTCGCGATAATGACCGGAAGGTCCGGCCACTCCGCCCTGATCGCATTGGCCAGTTCGTCACCTCGCATGCCCGGCATCGCCTGGTCGGTGATGACGATGTCGACATCCTTCTTTCGCCGCAATGCATTCAAGGCTTCTTCACCGGAAGAAGCCTCTATGACGGTATGCCCGAGATCCTCCAACATGGCCGCCGTGTTCAGGAGAACCAGCGGGTCGTCATCGACGACCATGGCCACCAGTCGACTTTGCTGATCCGGTACCGCGTTTTCGGCAGCAGGCTCACAGATTTCGGCCAGTTCCTCGGCGGTAGCAATCGGCAGCCATATCTCCGCCGTGGTGCCTTCCCCTTTCTTGCTGTCGAGACGCAGCCACCCGCCCGATTGCTCCGCCAGCCCCTGTACCATCGAAAGGCCAAGGCCTGTTCCCTTGCCAACTCCCTTGGTGGTGAAGAATGGATCCGTCGCACGCGCGAGAACCTCCTGGTCCATGCCCTCTCCGCGGTCCTCGACCGAGAGGCAGATATAATGGCCCGGAGAGAGCCGGGGCACATATCCCGTCTCCACGAACTCCTCACGTGCGGAGATGATCAGCGGTCCTCCCGAAGGCATGGCGTCCCGGGCATTGAGCGCCAGATTGAGAAGTGCGGACTCGAGCTGGTTGGCGTCGGTGTGGACTTTCGGAAGGGCAGCGGGAAAACGGAATTCAAGCCGTATCTGGGGGCCGAGCGTACGCTGGAGGAGTTCACTGATGCCGTTGACCAGCATCGGAATATCGACCGCACTCCGCCTCAGTTCCTGGCGTCGCGCAAAGGCAAGCATGCGCTGCGTGAGCGCGGCGCCGCGTTGCGCCGCCTGCATGGCGTTATCGGCAAGGGTCCGGACCCGTGCATCTTCCGCCGGCAGCCTGCGAACCAAGAGATCGAGGCTGCTCAAAATCACCATGAGCAAATTGTTGAAATCGTGCGCAATGCCACCGGTGAGCTGTCCGATCGCCTCCAGCTTCTGGGCTTGGAACAGCGCTTCCCGTGCTTCCTCAAGTGCGCGCTGTGCTTCCTTCTTTTCCGTGATGTCCCGCGTGACCTTGGCGAAGCCGATGAGCTCCCCCCGTTCGTCGCGGATGGCATCGATCACCACGCTGGCCCAGAAGCGTGTACCGTCCTTGCGGACGCGCCAACCTTCCTTCTCGAAACGGCCTTCCTTTGCGGCAGTTCTAAGGCCGCGCTGCGGCTCGCCCCTTTCCCGCTCCTCGTCCATGTAGAATCGCGAGAAATGCTGCCCGACGATCTCGTTGGCGTCATAGCCTTTAATTCTCTCAGCGCCGGCATTCCAGCTCACGATCCGGCCGCTGGGGTCGAGCATGTAGATGGCGTAGTCGGTAACGCTTTGAACCAGCAGGCGGAACTGCGCCTCGCTCTGCTTGAGCGCGGCTTCGGCGGCTTTGCGTTCCGTAAGGTCGCGGGTGATCTTTGCAAAGCCGATCAGCTTGCCGGAAGGGTCCCGAATGGGATCGATGATCGCATGCGTCCAGAAGCGGGAACCATCCTTGCGCAGGCGCCATCCTTCCGATTCGTAACGCCCCTCCGAGGCAGCCGTAGCGAGGGCCCGTTCCGGAAGTCCAGCCGCGCGGTCTTCCTCCGTATAAAATTGCGAGAAATGGTGGCCGATGATTTCTGCGGCCTTATATCCCTTGAAGCGTTGGGCGCCCGGGTTCCAGCTCACCACATAGCCGTCTGGGTCAAGCATATAGATCGCGTAATCGACGATCGCCTCTACCAGAAGGCGATATCGATGTTCAAACGACCCTGACAAGACGTCCCGGTTGCCGCGTAGCATTTGGTTCCCGCCCATTATTTTGCTGTCCCGCAATTCCAGGCCGAAAACGCCGCTATAGGCGCAAAGGTTGCGGATTGCACACCGAAATGGAGAAAATGTGATTTCAAGGTGTGCATTTTCCTTATCCGGGCCTGATCTTCGTCAACGGTGTGCCGAACTGGAGGACGATTTTTCGCGCCTTCGGCGATGCCACCACACCTCCAGACGGCGACGGAACCTTCGTATTGCGGGAACGTCATAGGACAGGACAAACAGTCCAAGCGGCACCATCCAGAAACCCAGTATCGGGAGGAAGCCGAAAAAGCCAAGCACAATCAGTATCGAGCCGATTGCGATTCGCGCTCCGCGCGACCGGGGCATCCGAATCCGCCGCCCGGCAAAGGAGATGTGATGATGTTTTCTACCGGGATCACCGCTCTCAGGAGTTTCGCTTTGCCGCATGCGTTGCTTGGCTTTCTATTGGTTTGGCGCTCTTGCGATGCCCTCGTTGCGTCACCCATATGTAGTGAGGCAGCACCGAATGCGAAGCGTCAATTCGGACTTTGTGAAAAAATTGCAGAAACCTGCTTTGCAAAGCTCGAATGTCTTTGCTATAGGCTCCGCCACACGCTCAGAGCGAGGCATTCCCCGGTAGCTCAGCGGTAGAGCAACCGGCTGTTAACCGGTTGGTCGCTGGTTCGAATCCGGCCCGGGGAGCCACTCTTCTTCAGCCTCATTGCGCGATTGCCGGGCCGCCCGTTCCAAGCGGCGTCATCCGGCTTGCCTGAAGCCTGCAGATTTCCCGATCGTTAACGCCTGCCTAAGGGGAATGTTAGGATTCTCCCGATACATCTCCGCGCAAAAGTGGAGTGTTCGCCCATGCGCGCCGCGGCCCTCATCTTGCTGCTCGCACTAGCCGGGTGTGCAAGTACCCCTCGCAACATCAACAATGTCTGCGCCGTTTTCGACCAGAAGGACGGCTGGTTCGCCAATTGGTACAGTGCCGCAAAGCGCACAGAGCAAGCCTATGGCGTTCCGGTGCCTATACTGATGGCTACGATCCGGGTGGAATCCGGCTATCAGGCCCATGCGAGGCCACCTCGCAAAAAGATCCTCGGCTTCATACCGTGGAAGCGGGCATCAAGCGCCTATGGCTATTCGCAGGCGCTGGACGGGACCTGGACGCAATACAAGCAGGAAACGGGACGCTGGACTGCTGACCGCAACCGCTTCAGCGACGCGGTGGATTTCGTCGGCTGGTATCACCGCAGCAGCCATTTGCGAAACGGCATTCCCCTTAACGACGCCTATAACCTCTACCTTGCCTATTATGCCGGCCATGGGGGCTACGCACGCGGTGTGTGGAAGAACAACGCCCATATGAAAAAGGCTGCAGAGAGGGCCGCGGCGATGGCCAATCAGTATGAGGCGCAACTATCCGGCTGCAGATAACCGGTTAGCCCGTCTTGCTCCAGCCGGCGAGGAGGATCGCCATTTTTTGATCTGCCGGAAATTGCCAAACATTAAGTGCCCGCTAATTGGTGAATAAGAGACGGGCATTGGATGTTGGCAGGCATGAAAACCGCACCGAAAAATCGCCATCTTACCTCAACGCAAATTCGCCTCGGCGATATGGATGAAGTTCAAATTCGTGCATGGGTCGATGCTGGCTATATGTCGGCCGAAGAATACCAGGCCGAAATGGAGCGCCGACGCTCCGAAGCTGGTCGCAAGTGATCGGCAACCTTCTTAAACTGACATCTCAGCTTAACGCGCAGGGATAAGCATCTGTTTTACAGTCAGAATCGCACCGTACGCCAGCGCTTACGGTCGTGACGTCTCGGTTATCCGCGCTCCCTCTATCCGAATTTTTCCTTCGGCAGGGCCCTCTCTTAGGGAAGCTGTTAACCTTCATTTTCTATTACCGAGGGGGAGAGTCGTCGTCAGCATTCGAGTCTATTGTCATGCATTTTCCCCGGTCGAATTTTTCCGCTCAAAGCTTGCACCAGGATCAGTCCGTGAGAGATGATCGCAGGGGCAGCGACACAGCCGCGCGGCCACCTCTAACGCACCGCCGTTTTGGTGAAGACACCTCGCAGGTGGCAGGCCGTGCGCTCGTCCAGCAAGGCCGACCTTTGGAAAGGCAGCGCGCGGAGGCAGCCGGTTCTCCAGCGCATCCCATGCTGGAACGATCGGAGGAGAAGTTCCGGGATCAGCCCTGGCAAAGCTATTTTTTCCTTGCCCCCAATGTGCGCTTCACCCGCACGCCGGAACGAGAGTTCATTAGGCGTCGCCCGGCTGAGCCCGAGCAGGTTCTGGATACAGAACCCCGGCAGGAAGCCGTGCGGGCTGAAGACATCGGTGCGCAGGAAAATGCCGGTGGCGAGACGCATGCGCCGCTCGAATCGGTTGCGCTGCCGCGCAGCGCATATCCGTTTGGATCTTTGCTCGATCAGGCTCAGGCAGCGGAAGCCGCCACTATGCGCGCCGAGGGCTCCCATTCACATCGGCCTGAGTGGCAGGCGGGTGCGATCCTGAACGCCAATCCTCTCGCTCGCCAAGCCCTTGGACAGGCTCAGTCGGGGCGGGCCCTTTGGTCCCACCTTTCCGATCACGCCTTCTTCGAGCTGATGCCCTTCGAGGGCCCTCAAGAGCGGGACACCGTCTCGTCCGCGCAGTCCCCGATAGCCGAAGCAAAATCGAGCGCGAACGCTGTCACGACCAGGCCGATCCAGATTCCCGTGCGGCAGCCCTCCGAGATCACGTCGCTCTTCAAGGTAATCGAGTGCCGGCCTGCTTCTGCATCTGCCAGCGCAAGGGATCCGGAGATCCAGAGCCAGGAGGTAAGCACCTGCACGTCGGAGGAACTGGCTGAAACGCAGACCGCTGCGGCCGATGCCGACGGGCCGGTTACCGAGGCGTATGAGCGCGTCCAGTCGGGAGCGCAGGTCGTGCCTTTCCCGCCGGCCTCCTTGAAGCGCCCTGGGGCGGTGGCGCGGAAGCGCATGTCCGTGGAAGGCTCCTACGAGTTCCCGTCCGAGGATCTGCTGCAGGACGCGCCCGAGGGGCAGGGCTTCTACATGACCCAGGAACAGATCGAGCAGAATGCCGGCCTCTTGGAAAGCGTTCTCGAAGACTTCGGCGTGCGCGGGGAAATCATCCATGTCCGCCCGGGCCCGGTCGTGACCCTCTACGAATTCGAGCCGGCACCGGGTGTGAAATCCTCGCGCGTCATCAATCTGGCCGATGACATTGCCCGCTCCATGTCGGCTGTTTCGGCCCGCGTGGCAGTCGTCCCGGGGCGCAACGTCATCGGCATCGAACTGCCGAATGTCTCGCGCGAAACGGTCTATCTCCGTGAGCTCATCCAGTCGAACGACTTCCACAAGACGGGCTACAAATTGGCGCTCTGCCTGGGCAAGACGATCGGAGGCGAGCCGGTGATCGCCGAACTCGCCAAGATGCCGCACCTGCTGGTGGCCGGCACGACGGGCTCGGGCAAATCGGTCGCGATCAACACAATGATCCTGTCGCTGCTCTACCGGCTGCGGCCCGAAGAGTGCAGGCTGATCATGGTCGATCCCAAGATGCTGGAGCTCTCCGTCTATGATGGCATTCCGCATCTGCTCACCCCTGTCGTTACCGACCCCAAGAAGGCTGTGACGGCGCTGAAATGGGCGGTGCGCGAGATGGAGGACCGCTATCGCAAGATGGCGCGGCTCGGCGTGCGCAACATCGACGGCTACAACCAGCGCGCCGCGGCGGCGCGCGACAAGGGCGAACCGGTGCTCATCTCCGTGCAGACCGGCTTCGACCGGTCGACAGGCGAACCGATCTTTGAAGAGCAGGAAATGGATCTTGCTCCGATGCCTTACATCGTCGTTATTGTCGATGAAATGGCCGACCTTATGATGGTCGCCGGCAAGGAGATCGAGGGCGCGATCCAGCGGCTGGCGCAGATGGCGCGCGCCGCCGGCATCCATCTCATCATGGCGACCCAGCGTCCTTCGGTGGATGTGATCACCGGCACGATCAAGGCCAATTTCCCGACCCGCATTTCCTTCCAGGTGACATCGAAAATCGACAGTCGCACGATTCTGGGCGAGCAGGGGGCGGAGCAACTTTTGGGGCAGGGCGACATGCTCCATATGTCCGGCGGCGGGCGCATCGTGCGCGTGCATGGGCCTTTCGTTTCCGACGAGGAGGTGGAGCAGGTTGTCGCTCACCTGAAGACGCAGGGGCGGCCGGAATATCTCGAGACCGTCACCGCGGATGAAGAGGAAGAGCAGGCTGCCGAAGAGGACAGCGCCGTGTTCGACAAGGGTGCGATCGCGTCCGAGGACGGGAATGATCTCTACGACCAGGCGGTCAAGGTGGTCCTGCGGGACAAGAGATGCTCCACCTCCTATATCCAGAGGCGGCTTGGCATCGGTTATAACCGCGCCGCCTCGCTGATCGAGCGGATGGAGCAGGAGGGGCTTGTGGGCAAGCCCAACCATGTCGGCAAGCGGGATATCCTGATGGGCAGCCGGGATACCGCCCCCAGGGAGCAGGAGGCGGACTGACGCTGAGGTCTGGGTCGGGCGGGTGGCGTCGTTCTGAATGAACCATGGAAATCGTTCAGAATGAGCCGTCACCGTTTGACGCGGTAGCAGCCGCTGGCTTGAGTAGCCTGTTTGCCCGGTCCAGACGTCCCGGAACAGATCGAGGCCGGGTACACCCCACCTGACCCCATACGACGATGAAGAAGTCGAAGGGCGGAATACCTCATGATCGAGCAAGCGCAGGCTTTCGCGGGCACTCGATCAAAATTCGTGGAGACCCGGCAGGCCATCGAGCAGAAGAGTGCGAAGACGAGCGCGCTTATCGATGTCGAGGCTTCCACCACGCGTGCTGCTTATAAGGGCCTACATGCTGCAAACCGCTATCGCTCGATCCAACATCCGCGATCTGCGCGAGTGGATTGCCCCTTAGCAGCAAAATCTATGTCAATCCTTGACGGCGTGCATCGTCAGCGAACTCTGTTGTGCACACCGGCGAGAAAGCAGGCCAGAAAGGCTAGACTGCCTTCCACCCGCGCCTGAGATATGGCATGGAGCCTATCGGGCTGCGGAGATGGGGAATGAAGTTCTACGGACAGTTTGATCCTCCGGTGGATCGCTTCCTATTTGAACGCTATTTCCCCGACCGAGGCATTTCCGGTATCTTCGTAGAGTGCGGCGCATTTGACGGCCTGACCGAGTGCTCATGCAAGTTCTTCGAAGAATCGTTGGGTTGGAGCGGCTTCAATCTAGAACCCGTTCCAGCCCTATTTGCGGCGTTGCAACGCAACCGCCCGAACTCCCGCAATCTCCAGCTTGCCCTCTCGGATAGGGGTGGGTTGTCTCTCTTTCGGCACGTGCACCATCCTAATCTCGGTGAGCATTTCGGTAATGGGTCTATAACCCACGCGCCGGATCACCTGGCGGACTTAAAGGCGCGCGGGTGCACGGTAGAGGAGATCGAAGTGCTCACGATCACTTGGCGCGATTTCACGGATAAAGAGGGGATCGATCAAGTCGACCTTTTGGTCCTCGACGTGGAAGGCCATGAGATGCAGGTTCTGAAGGGCATGAAAGGCGGCCGGGTTTGGCCGCTCGTCATGTGCATCGAGTATGGCCATATTGGCCTGGGAAGACTCCGATCTGAGATGAGCAGCCTTGGCTATGAATATGACATCAGCTCGAATGCAAATGCGTTTTTTGTGAGAAGGGATGTCCTCCCCTTGTTCGCGCTCAGACGATCGCGGATGCCGGCTGAATATTCCAACGACGCAGATGAAGCGATCTGCCGGCTGGAGCATACACTTCAGCACCTTAAGGAACGGGAACAGGTGCTCCTGTCTCATATCGAGAGCATCGAACGATCGCGAGGGGTGCGCGATAAGGTGGCTAAACCGTGTCTTAGGTCGTGCCTGACCAAAGTTCTCGAGTTGCAGCCACGAACCCATCCTCGAGCAGTCTTTGCTGGAGGAGACTAGCGGTCACGATCAACGAGTGGCTGCAAGCAGCCTGAGCCCGCCTGGATTCGGGCAGGCGTTGATGGGATGACTGCCCTTGGGAGTTCCAAAAAAAGGTGAATCTGCCGCTGATCAAGGCGCTAACAAGGAAAAACATGGACATCGGTTTTTGATCCTTGACGGGACAAACTGAAAACGCTTATTCGGGATGCGCAAAGGCGATTTTTCGGAATGAAAATTCACGTCCTGTGCAAACGACTGAAAAACCTTGTGTTTTCGTCGAGGGGCCTCGTGGCGGAGTGGTTACGCAGAGGACTGCAAATCCTTGCACCCCGGTTCGATTCCGGGCGAGGCCTCCAATCAGCTTTCCAGGACCGGGCGCCCATGCGGCGCCCTTTGTTTTCGCGCTTCGCACCGTCTCCCGATAACCGGAACTTGGCTCGATCATAAATTGTGCTCGCTCGAGGGTGCCGGGAACATGCGGCACCCGCCGAGGTTCGCGAGGATATGCCGCTTCAGCCCGCGGTCCTTCCCGAACCAGAGGAGAGCATGATGTTCTTTCGAACGAACCAATTTCAATATCACGCAAAGCCCGAACGTCCGGATCCGGTCTACGCCAAAAAGCTGCAGGAGGTGTTGGGCGGCCAGTGGGGAGAGATCAGCGTCATGATGACCTATCTCTTCCAAGGCTGGAACTGTCGCGCGCCCGCCAAATACCGCGACATGATCCTGGACATCGGCACCGAAGAGATCGCGCATGTGGAAATGCTGGCAACGATGATCGCCAGGCTCCTGGAGACCTCGCCGGTCGAGGCTAGGGAGGATGCGGCGAAGAATTCGGCGATCGGAGCAGTGCTCGGCGGCTCGCGCCTGGAGGACGTGATCGTCTCGGGCATGAACCCGCAACATGCGATCGTTTCCGGACAGGGAGCGACCCCAACCGACAGCGTAGGCTATCCCTGGAATGCGCGCTACACCATCGCTTCGGGCAATCTGCTGGCCGACTTCCGCTTCAATGTTACCGCCGAATCGCAGGGCAGGCTGCAAGTCTGCCGGCTCTATGAGTTGACGGACGATCCGGGCGTGCGCGATATGCTCTCCTTCCTGATCGCCCGCGACACCATGCATCAGAACCAGTGGCTGGCCGCCATAGCCGAATTGGAAGCAGATGGCCTCGACATGACGCCGGTGCCGATGAGCTTCCCGCAGGAGAAGGAAATGGCGGAAGTCGCCTACCAGTTCTGGAACTGTTCCGGCGGTACCGAAAGCCAGCAGGGGCGCTGGGCAGCGGGACCGTCGCCCGATGGGCAGGGCGAATTCGAATATCTAGCCGATCCGCAGCCTTTGGGCGAGGTCGTTGAAGAGTTAAGCCAGGGCGATCCACTGCTGCACGGCACGCCCAAGGCGCCGATGCCGCCTTCTTCGACCTGACGACCGGAAGCGGCATCTCGAGGAACATTCCGGCGAGGTTTCCGGTTTTCGCAATCCGGCAGGAGGCTGCCGGATTGCCCATGGACGTTCCATTATGACTTCACCCACACTGCCTCCACCTCCCGCGGACAAGCTGAGCAGCGCGCTCAAGCGCAACATCGAAGCCATCGAGAAACGACGCGCCGACGAAGCAGAGCAGGCAAAGCTGGAGGAGCGGATCGCGGATGCGATCACCGGTTTTACCGGCAGCATGCGCTTCGTCTACCTGCATCTTGCTGTCTACGGCTTCTGGATCGTTTCCAATCTGGGTTTCATACCCGGAGTCCCGCGCTTCGACCCCACTTTCGTCGTTCTGGCGATGGTGGCTTCAGTAGAAGCGATATTCCTGTCGACCTTCGTGCTCATCAGTCAGAACCGAATGGCCGCGGCGGCCGACAAGCGAGCCGACCTCGATCTGCAGATCAACCTCCTCACCGAGCATGAACTGACGAAATTGGCCGAGATGATCACCGCGATCGCGGACCGGCTGGATTCAAGGCTGCCGCTATCGGACCGGGAAGTCCGGGAAATAAAGAGCGATATCGCGCCGGAGGCGGTGCTGGACGAGATCGAGGCGCACAGGAGGGAACAGGAGGGTACTTCGTAATCCCCCGCGAATACTACATCAGTTCGGACAAGATGAGGATCGTGAGGAAGCCGGCGCAGATCGCGATCGCAGAGGACTCCTGGTAGTGATGGTCCTCTGCCTCGGGCACCAGGTCCGTGACGGTCAGGTAGAACATGCCTCCGGCGCCTATGGCCAGAAGGAAACCGAGAAGCCCGGGCGGCAGGCCGCGTAACGCGAACCATCCCACCATAGCCGAGACGAACAGCGACAGAGCAATGATATTGGTCCATTTCAGGATGCGCCATTTGTAACCCTTCTCGGTTTCCTTGCGAACGAGTTCACCGATGCTGAGGGCCTCGCTGATATTGTCGATGAAAATCGCGGCGCCAACGATGAAAGCAACACTGGGATCTATTGCGGCGCCCACACCAATGGTGATGCCCTCGATCAGCTCCTCGGCACTCGTTGCGCCGGCAAGGACCGTTACTTGGCTGCCATGAGGCTTGTGGCGCCGATGGAAAGATCTGACGAAGCCGATTTGGTCGGCTTCACCACCGGCCATGCGACCACGGTTCACGAGGAGATCGAGACCATAAACAAGGGCAAATCCTAAAGCGAAGCCGCCGACGGTTATCACGAGCGAGGACTGTTCCAGCGCCTTAGGCACCATCTCGAACGCGAAGGTGCCGAGCAGGACACCAGCGGCAAATCCGACGGCCATCGAAAGCAAGAAACTGCCCGCCCGCAGATAGATGGCGATAACACCACCGGCCGTGGAAGCAAGCGCAGCCGAGAACGCGACGGCGAGTACGGTCAGAGCTTGTCCATCCATGCTGGCGATCCCTCAACGCAAGCCCGTGAACGGGCCGCTGAGGGGAAAGTTCCTCGCCCGGCCTGGTTTAGAGTTGCCGCGTCAGGAGGAAGATCGCCCCTTTCACAAGCGCGAAAACCACGCCACCTGCGACGATCGCGGACACGCCGGCAAGCAACACGCCGACGACGATCCAGACGCCATCGCGGCCGAGAATGCCGAACGAGAAAACGGAGATGGAAAGGGCCGGAAGCATGTTGCCGAGCGGGACCGGCAGAAGAAGGACGATCGCCAGCACCAGACAGAATGCCCCGATGACATGCTCGGCGGCCGGGCTGACAAGGGGAAGGAGGCGAGGGCGAAGCAAGCGCTCGGCTCGACGCAGCCAAGGCGCGGCGCGCTCGATGAACACCGCAAAGTCGGCCCGGCGGATCGACCGGGTTCCGATGAATTTGGGCAGCCAGGGACTTTGGCCGAGCATGAGCTGCGCGGCGAGAAAGACGAGCGGCAGCCCGAGCAGGCCGGAGGTTCCCGGCGGCATGGGCAGAACATTAGGAAGCGCGAAGACCAGCATCAGGGCGCCGAACGCGCGGTCACCCATGGCATGAACCAGATCGTTCACCGAGATGCGCTCGCGGGTCGTGTCCTCCGCCATGGCCTGGAGAAGACGAGAAAAGCGGCGGGGTGACCTGCGGCCTCTGTCGATGTCGGCGTTTTCGTCGTCCGGAGTTCTGTGGAGCATTACCTTCTCTCGTGGGAGCGCGCAGTAGAGCCGGTTTAGCCGGTTTCCGCAACCCGAGTATGACGACGAGATTACGCTGCGCGTTGCCTGGCCCGCCGGCCCGTTTTTCCGACAGGGTTGCCGGTGGAATAATCAGTTCTTCCCTATTGTGTGTGATAAACTGTCGGCGGTTTGATGTGTCCGCGAGAGAAATCGGACGAAATGCAGCACCCAGCTTTGATCCCGGAGGGTCGAGTGGCTCTGAACTGCCACCTATCGGTGTACCGCATCAGCCAGATATGCTGCGCTCCCCCGGTGCTCCGGGCGATAGGGGCTTGTTTTTTGCGGTCTTTGTCGTTAATCGCCCCGCAACTGAAATCCAAAACCACGCCGCCCAAGGGAATTTGAGATGGCCAAAGGTAAATTTGAGCGTACGAAGCCGCATGTGAACATCGGGACGATTGGTCACGTCGACCATGGCAAGACGTCTCTGACGGCAGCGATCACGAAGTTTTTCGGCGAGTTCAAGGCGTATGAGCAGATCGACGCGGCGCCTGAGGAGAAGGCACGCGGCATCACGATCTCGACGTCGCATGTGGAGTACGAGACGGAGAACCGTCACTACGCCCACGTGGACTGCCCTGGCCACGCCGACTATGTGAAGAACATGATCACGGGGGCGGCGCAGATGGACGGCGCGATCCTGGTGGTTTCGGCGGCCGACGGCCCGATGCCGCAGACGCGCGAGCACATTCTTCTGGCCCGCCAGGTCGGCGTTCCGGCGATCGTTGTGTTCCTGAACAAGGTCGACCAGGTTGACGATCCGGAGCTTCTGGATCTGGTTGAGCTTGAGGTTCGCGAGCTTCTGTCGAAATACGAGTTCCCGGGCGACGACATTCCGATCATCAAGGGCTCGGCGCTTGCGGCGCTCGAGGACTCCAACAAGGAGATCGGCGAGAATGCGGTCCGCCAGCTGATGGCGGAAGTGGACGCCTATATCCCGACGCCGGAGCGTCCGATCGACCAGCCGTTCCTGATGCCGATCGAGGACGTGTTCTCGATCTCCGGCCGCGGCACGGTGGTGACGGGTCGCGTTGAGCGCGGTGTTGTCAAGGTCGGTGAGGAAGTCGAGATCGTCGGCATCCGTCCGACCTCGAAGACGACGGTGACGGGCGTCGAGATGTTCCGCAAGCTGCTCGACCAG
>NZ_JAEQ01000014.1 GCF_000518985.1 Chelativorans sp. J32 | reverse complement strand
GCGGACGGCTCGCCGGTCGCGGTGCCGGAGAAGGTCACGTTTGCCACCGTTGTCGCCGTGTAGCGATGCTCCAGCAGCACCGAATCGTTCGGCGCCATGGTCGCCGTGTTGTCGATGCCGAGCCGCGGCATCGCGATCATGATCTTTGATCCAGCAGGTGGTGGGGCGGCCAGCGCCGGTGACGCCAGCGCGGCAACCGCCATTGCCGCCGCCGCCAGATGGCCGGAAATCCAGGCGATCCCTCGCCTCTTTCCGCCCAGCTGGGCAAGGTTGAAGAAATTAAATCTACTGGGCATGGCGAATCACCTTTCACCTCCGATTGGTTGAGCCTGGCGGGATCAAGAGGTGTTTTGCCGGTTATGCACAAATTAGTTCACAAGTTTAACTATTCATTTACCATAATTAATTGCCTTTAATCAGAGAAACACTTAAAGATAAAGTGGATATATACTTACAACGTAGGGATATCACCAAATAACCGCATGGGCGCATTTAGAATGGTTTATCTTCTCGTCATAAACACCAACGCTAAACAGAAACGGAAACCTTCCCGCTAGCTTCCCATAATCTCGATGCATGCATTTGCTCAAATGCCGACCGGGGGCTGGCAAGGGCGGTGAGCTGGGTTAAATTTCGGAACAGCTACAGGGCGGGGGAGCGGTAAAAGCGGTTGGACGAGATGGAAACCTATCGGATCAGGGGCGCCCGGATCTTGTTCGGTCTTCTGTGCTGCTTGGTTCCAGTGACCGGCAGAGCGGAGCCTTCCAGCAACGGCGATCATCTTGAACATGTGTGCCGTCTGATCCAGCAACACAGCGCAAGACACGGGCTTTCACCGCATTTTCTCGCGCGCCTTCTGTGGAAGGAAAGCCGGTTCGATCCCAACGCGGTAAGTCCAAAAGGAGCCGAGGGCGTCGCACAGTTCATGCCTGCCACCGCTTCGCTCCGCGGACTTGACGATTCCTTCGATATCGAGCAGGCGATACCGGCCTCTGCAGAGTATCTTTCAGAGCTGAAGCAAAGGTTCGGCAATCTCGGATTGGCGGCTGCGGCCTACAATGCCGGTGAGGCTCGCGTCTCTCGGTGGCTTGCAAAGGGCGGGTCTTTGCCCCTCGAGACGGAAAATTATGTCCTCGACATTCTCGGCGAGCCGGTAGACCAATTCGTCAACCGCACCACCGAAGTTATTGTCCGGCCGCTTCAAGCGGGAAAAAGCTTTGATGAAGCCTGCCGAAACTTCCCACTTATCGCTTCGACCACGATTGCCATGGCCCGTGTGCACACAAAGCCATGGGGTGTTCAAGTTGCTGGTCACTTCCGCCGTGACGTCGCGATCCGCAAGTGGGAACGCATCAGCAAGCAGGTAAAGGCGATCATTCCGGACCAGCCGCCGGTCATCTCCCGAATCCGATCTCCGCGCGGCCGGAACGGCATCTACGCCGTGCGCCTGGGCGCGGACACGCGAGAGCAGGCGAATGAGTTGTGCCGGAAGATCCAGAACATCGGCGGGAGTTGCATCGTTCTGCGCAATCGCTGAACATTAGCTTTCAGGGGGGTTGCGTGGCTCGATCAAACAGGCTAATGAGCCCCCCATTCCTGAGGTGATTACCGGATGGTTTCGCTCCCTGAAGCGGGAGGAAAGCTTTCAGGCGCCTCGGTTGGGTGATTAGCTCAGTTGGTAGAGCAGCTGACTCTTAATCAGCGGGTCATAGGTTCGAATCCTATATCACCCACCACTATTCTTTGATTACTTGGCGCTCGTAAGCTAACCAGCAGATTGGTTGGAATTCAGCTCGCCCTCTCTTGCTCACGCGCCGCCTTCCTGAACAGATGGGCCGATAAGAGCCACATGCCGGTGAAGAAAGCGGTCAGGAATATGATGGCCTCCGGAAAGCTCGGCGACGTCTGCCCGTATCCGGCAGCCAGCGCCACGATGCCAATCATGGCCTGAACGAGCCCCGCACCCGACATCGTCCTCGCCATCTCAGCGGGCCGGAAGCGGCTGATGAGCGATCCGATGGTGGCGACGAGGAGCACTGCGCCATAGAACAAATTGGCGGGATTGTCCTCGCTGCCGATGATCCCAACGGCGAGGTTGATCCAAATGAGAAGCAAAGCTGCTGCTAGAGCGACCCCAATCCCAGCCAGGTAAGCACGGCTCCCGGTATTCCTTACGGCAAGCTCGTAGATGAGGCCGGCGCCGACCACCAGCGTGCCGGCAAGGACGAAGTCGGCAAGACCCCATTTCACCTCGTCGGTGATCTGCATCGCCAGCAAGGGCAGCAACAATATAAGCAATGCTGCAGCGCCCCAGGTCATCATGCTCCGGGCATGCGTGCGCCAAGCTTCGCCGTTCCATTGTTTTGTCGGCATGCATCCCTCCCTAAACACAAGAACCGGATGACCGTGCCCCCGACATCGGGAAGAATTAAGGCCAGACGCCTCTCACAAGAGCAGAGTTCCTTCCGCCACCCTGACGGCGCGGCCCCCGATCCGGGCTGCCTCTATGCGGTTTGCGACCACCTCCATCTCAAGCCGGATACGGGACGGTCTTCCCATCTCGATCCCCTGCTCCACCCAGTAGCGGTGGGTTCCTTCGACCGGCTCGTCATAGGTTAAGATCGCCCCGGCGAAAGCAGCCGCCGCCGAGCCGGTGGCCGGGTCTTCCGGTATGCCGTCCTGGGGTGCGAACATGCGCGCATGAAATGAGCAGTCATGATTCACTGTTTCGCGGCAATAGACATAGGGAAAGCCGATCAGCGCCTCGTTCTGGAGAACGATCTCATCCCAGAGCCGAGCGTCGAGACGTACCCGGCCCGCCACTTCCAGATTGGCCACCGGCACGCAAACATAGGGCACGCCCGCCGACCAGACGCTCACCGCGTGATTTTCAAAGCCGATCTCGTGATGGGGAATGCCAAGCGAAGCTGCCACTGCTTCGGCGGGCGTTTCAAAGAGGATGCGCTCCGGCAGACGCGGCAAATCGAACTCGGCAAAACTTGCGCCATTGCCCGCCGAGACCGCGCAACGCACCGGACCGACACCTTCCTCCAACACCACCAGCGACGTACGTTCGCTGCCGCTCGTTTCCCCCGCTCGTGCCAAGGCGATGGCTGTGCCGACCGTTGGATGACCGGCAAAGGGCAATTCCGTTCGGGGTGTGAAAATCCTTACGCGAGCGGTATGGACGGGCTGTTCCGGCGCCAGCACGAAGACCGTTTCCGACAGATTGAACTCGCCGGCGATCCGCTGCATTTGCGCCGGATCAAGACCGTCAGCGTCGAGAACGATCGCAAGCGGATTTCCCGTGAGCTGCGTATCCGTGAAAACATCATAGATCAGATATCGTCTTGCTCTCACCGCTCGCTTCTCCCTTAAGGCGGATCCGGCTAAATGGGCGTTCGAACCGGATGCATAATACAGGTTTTCCGCCCTCAGACGAGATCGAGCGAGATTGCCACCGGACAATGATCAGAGGCCTTGGGCCGGTCCCAGCCGGTGCGCGGATAGCGCTCGACCTCCTGTCCGGGCGGGAAGATCGTGCGCCAGGGCTGACCGTTGCGTATGATATCGGGCATCGCCGTGGCGTTCCGCTTCGCCAGCGCCGGTGAAAGCAGGATATAGTCGAGCTGGCAGAGATGCCGTTCCTCCGGCCCGCGCGTGTGGTAAAGCGTCCACCGGTCCAGCACTGGGCGGCGCTCCACGACATTCTCGCAGAAACCGCCACCGGTCAGCACATTCACGCTCGACTGTGCCTCCTTGATGGGCTGGAAGCGATAACCGCTATGCGAGTCGCCCTCGATGATGACACGCTCCCGGTAATCGTTGAGGTCTCCGCAGATCACCCACCGCTTTCGGGGCGCTCCGTCCGGCCCGAAACGATCGAGGATGATCTTCCGCACGGCGGCGGCCTCCGCATTGCGGATGGGCATGGAGCCCAAACGAGCGTCAAGGCCATTGCGAGGCGAACTCATCGCCTTGAGATGCAGGATATAAATGGTGAGCGGCTTTCCGCCGACAAGGACATCGATTTCCAGACAGTCGCGGCGGAAAATGCGCTCGTTGGGCCCTACCCCCAGTTCCGCCAGCTCCGGCGTATGGAGAGCAAGATCATCAAACGTGACATGCGCATGAGTGCTCATGCGCTGGAATTCGATCGGCTCACCATGGGCGGTCTCCCGGCGCATCATGATAGCCACATCGATCCCGCGGACGTCATTTCCGGCCGAGGAATATTTTTCCCGGTAACCCGAGCCGATCATCTTATGGAGATAACCATATTCGAATGCGTTGAGCGCCGCCTGGTTATCCACCTCCTGCAGGCACAGGATGTCGGCGCGGGTGGCGGCAATCGCTAGGGCTGTGAGCTGGCGTGTATCGTCGGTGTGGGCGATGGTGCGTGCCCGCTCCAACTCCTGATATTCGGCTTCGCTTTTGATCTCGAACATCGCCAGCGCGCGGTCCTGGTGCAACTGGTTGCGGAAACCAGAAAAATCGAACCGGTTCATCAGGTTTTCGACATTGAAGGTGGCGATGCGCAGCGACATGGTCGCGTTTTCTCCGCATTGGCAGGCAAGCGATCACACGCAAGTGACGTCAGTTGCAGCGCGATTACGCGTTCATGCCGCATTCATGCGCCACGGAGCATAATCCCGCAAGCTAAGCTCAGCCGAAATGGCTTTGCTCGACTGAAGTAGGAGTTGCAATAATGAAAAGAGCGCTTACCGCCCTGACATTCTGCACATTCGCCGCCCTCGGCCTCGGCGCCGCAGCGTCCACGGCCCAGGCCTCAGCTCTTTCGGCGGGCGCAGCAACAGGCTCGATCTCAATCACCACAAGCGAGAGTGCGAACCTCGTACAAGTCAGACACCGCGACCGCCATTGGGGCGACCGTCGCCACTGGCGACGCCATTGGGATCGGGATCGTTACTGGCGCCGGCCCAGATCCGGTTTCTATCTTGAATTCGGCACCGGAGGTTACCGCTACGGTCCCCCGCCCTATTATGTACGTCCGCCCTATGTGCGGCCACGTTATGTGGCACCGCGCAGGGCTTATGGATTGCCGGCAGCACATGTGAATTGGTGCTACGCCAGATACCGTTCCTATCGCGCCTCGGACAACTCGTTCCAGCCCTATAACGGACCGCGCCGGGCATGCGTGTCGCCCTACTGGCGATAAGCTGAGGCCGGAAAGCAAACGGCGGCGCTGGTGCGCCGCCGCTTTATCCGCTCGTTAGTTCCTGGACTTGTCGACGAGCTTGTTCTTCGAAATCCAGGGCATCATGGCCCGCAGCTTCTCGCCCACCTCTTCGATCTGATGGGAATCATTCAAGCGGCGCGTTGCCTTGAAACGTGCTGCACCGGAATGCCACTCCTGCATCCACTCCGCGGTGAAGCGGCCGGTCTGGATGTCCTTGAGGACCCGCTTCATCTCCGCCTTGGTCTCGTCGGTGATGATGCGCGGACCGGTCACATATTCGCCCCACTCGGCCGTGTTGGAGATCGAGTAGTTCATATTCGCGATGCCGCCCTCATAGATGAGGTCAACGATCAGCTTCACCTCGTGCAAGCACTCGAAATAGGCCATTTCCGGCGCATAGCCGGCTTCCACGAGCGTTTCGAAACCGGCGCGGATGAGTTCCACCAAGCCGCCGCAGAGAACCACCTGCTCGCCGAACAGATCCGTCTCGCATTCCTCGCGGAAGGTCGTCTCGATGATGCCGGAACGTCCGCCACCAACGCCGCACGCGTAGGAAAGCGCCAGGTCGAGGGCGTTTCCGGAGGCGTCGTGATGAACGGCGACCAGGCAGGGCACGCCGCCGCCCCGCTGGTATTCGCTGCGAACCGTGTGTCCCGGTCCCTTGGGAGCGATCATGACCACGTCTACCGTCTTCTTCGGCTCGATGAGGCCGAAATGGACGTTTAGACCATGGGCGAAGGCGATCGCTGCCCCGTCACGGATGTTCGGCGCGATTTCGCTGTTGTAGATGCCGGCCTGCAGCTCGTCGGGCGTCGCCATCATCAGGAGATCCGCCCATGCAGCGGCCTCCGCCACGGTCATCACCTTAAGACCGTCGGCCTCTGCCTTCTTGGCTGTCGCGGAGCCTGGACGCAAAGCCACTGCCAGTTCCGTGGCCCCCGAATCCTTCAGGTTCAGCGCATGGGCGCGCCCCTGGCTGCCATAGCCGATGATTGCGACCTTCTTCGATTTGATCAGGTTCAGATCGGCATCGCGATCGTAATAGACACGCATCTTCTTTCCTTCCTTCGCGTCTTTTGGCAGACCGGCTTCACGCCGTCTCCGCCCTCTCCTTCTCCCGCACTCCGTAAAGTGCGAAGAACTGTTCCACTGCCTGATCCGCTCTGGCAGCGAATGTTTCCGGTCGGCGCGCGCGCTCTTCTCCCAGGAGCATCCTCACATGCAGATCACGCACGATGAGGCCATAAAGCGTGCGATAGGCCTCGTCGCGGTCCTGATAGACAATGTGGCCGCGTCGCTTTCCTGCTTCGAGCAGAGCTCCGGCACTTTCATCGATGCGCCGCCTCCCCTGCTCCACGAGAAGTTGCCCCAACCTGCTCCCCTCCCGGCTTGCCTGCCCAATCGCAAGGCGGTTCAACGCCAGGGACACGTCACCGGCAAGTACCTGAAGCAGATCGAGTGCGAAACCGACGAGGTGCGCACAGAACCGGTCCCGGTCCATGACCGCGCCGTCATCCACGAAACCCCGAACCTTGCTTGCCTGATGGGCGATCATAGCGGCAAGTAGCCCCTCACGGTCGCCGAACCACTTGTAAAGGCTTTCCTTGGAGCAACTTGCCGCCCGCGCCACCCCAGCCGTTGTCAGCGCTCTCTCACCGCCGGCCACCAGAAGCTCAAGAGCGCGCTCCAGCACGTCGTGCTGCCTCGGCGTAAACCCCTGTTCGCTACCGTCCCTCAACTCAAATTCCCATCAGTACCGTACGGTACGGTTCTCTCACAAACGGGCAGGAAGGGCAATAGCGATTGGTGCGTGCGGTCGGTTGAAAGTGCGGAATAGCACCCGCATTACATCCAGCGAACGCCTCACGCGCTCCGGCGATCAGATGGTTATCTGGGTCCCGATTTCGACGACACGCCCCGTCGGTATCTGGAAATATTCCGTCGCGTCGGCGGCCGTCCGGGCGAGCGCAACGAAGAGCCTTCCCTGCCAGAGCGGCATGCCGACATGGGCGGACGGTCGCAAGGACCGGCGCGACAGGAAGAAGGAGGTCGACATGATATCGAACTTCCAGCCCTTCTTGCGGCAGATGATAAGGGCCTTCGGAATGTTCGGCTGCTCCATATAGCCGAAAGTCATGGTCACCCGCATGAAAAGGTCGTTGATAGGCTCCATCTTCACGCGCTCGGATTCGGGCACTCGAGGCTGTTCGGCCGTCAACACGGAAAGCACCACATTGTGCTCGTGCAGGACCTTGTAATGCTTCAGGCTGTGAAGGAGCGCCGTCGGCGTGCTCCCTTGATCTCCGGTCAGGAAGACGGCGGTGCCAGGGACGATCTGAGGCGGCTTCTTGGCGAGTTGCTCGGCGAGCGCATCGAACGGCACCTTGTTCTCGCGCGTCTTGTTCAAGAGCAGTTGCGTACCGCGCACCCATGTCACCATGAGAAGCCCCGCAATAAGCGCCACCGCCAGGGACACCCAACCGCCATCGGCGAGCTTTGCTATGTTGGCGGCAAAGAAGCCGACATCGATGGCACCGAAAACCAGAAGCACGGCAGTTGCCGCCATGATGGTCCAGCGCCAGCGCAACCACATGATGACGAAGAGGAGCAAGGTCGTCACAAGCATGTTGCCTGACACGGAGATGCCGTAGGCCGATGCAAGTTCGCTCGATGCGCCGAATCCAAGGACGAGGACCATCACGCCCAGTCCCATCAGAAGGTTGATGCGTGGCAGGTAAATCTGGCCCTGTTGGGTTTCAGACGTGTGCAGGATTTCGAACCGCGGCAGGATGTTGAGTTGGGAGGCTTGCCGCGCAAGCGAGAAGGCGCCGGAAATCACGGCCTGACTTGCGATCACCGTGGCGGCGGTGGCCAAAAGCACCATCGGGACCAGAGCCCAGGAAGGCACCATTTGGAAGAAAGGGTTCTGCGGCAGGCCACCATGGGCCAGCACGAAAGCTCCCTGCCCGAAATAGTTGAGGAGCAGGCTGGGAAAGACGATTGCGAGCCATGCGAGGACGATCGGCTTCCGACCGAAATGACCTAGATCGGCATAGAGCGCTTCCGCGCCGGTCACCGCGAGGAATACAGCGCCTACCGTCAGAAACGCGATGTCGGGCTGATGGAGGAGATAGATCACCGCGTAATAGGGATTTATGGCGAGGAGCACTGCTGGGTCGTCCGCTATGTGCAGGACGCCGATAACACCCAGAGCAAGGAACCAGACGGCGGTGATAGGGCCGAAGACGATTGCCACCTTGCCGGTTCCAAAGCGCTGCACCGAAAACAGCGCCAGCAGGATGACCAGAGTGATCGGAACCACGTAAGGATCGAAGGCCGGGGTAACCACCTTCAGCCCTTCTACAGCCGAGAGCACGGAAATCGCCGGCGTGATCAAAGCATCGCCGAAGAAGAGGGAGGCGCCGCAGATGCCGAGGGCGAGAATGAGCCCCGAACGCTTCGGATAGCTGCCGCGGGCGAGCGCCATCAATGACAAGATGCCTCCCTCGCCCCGGTTATCGGCCCTCAAGACGAAGATGACATATTTGATTGTAACGACGACTGTCAGCGCCCAGACGATCAGGGAGAGGACGCCGAACACATCCTCACGCGTCGCTAGTCCGCCACCAGATGAGGCATGCAGCGCCTCACGGAAAGCGTAGATCGGACTGGTGCCAATATCGCCATAGACGACGCCCAGAGCGCCGATCACCAGGATCCGGAGGTTCTGGCGGGCTTCCATTTCCCGGGCTCCGCCCAGATTGCCCGCATCGGCGCTGCCACCCAACTCGGCATCAGCCATGAATTCACTCCAGCACAAAGGACGCTGCGAGTTATCGAACCCACACATCGTATATTCGATGCGTTAGGAATACGGCGGGCTGCGATAATCCTGTTGCAGTGCAAAAGCAACAGGATTCAGCGAATCCGGCCCCGGCATCACGAGGTGTTTAGTGCAGTTGATTGTAATCAGCGGCCCAGCGCGGAGAGAAAACGCCTCACAGTCGCACCCATGCCGAACTCGAGCGCGTCAGCCGTGAGGGCATGGCCGATCGATACCTCCGCTAAGGCTGGAATCTGCTCCACGAGCGCGGGAAGATTGGCGACGGTGAGATCATGTCCGGCATTGACAGCGAGCCCGAGGCGGAACGCAGTTTCCGCTGTCTTTGCAAGCTTTTTCAGCTCTTTCTCAGCCTCTTGGGAGGACGAATGGCAAGCACCGTACGGGCCTGTGTAAAGCTCTATCCGATCTGCCCCTAACGACTTGGCGATAGCGAGGTCCACCTCGTCCGCATCCGGATCGGCGAATAGCGAAACCCGGAAACCTTGCCTTTTCAACCGGGCGACCCTCGTTTCCAGCAACGGCTTCTCGTCCCGGAAGCGCCAACCATGATCGGAAGTGGCCTGCTGCGGATCGTCGGGCACAAGAGTGACCTGCTCCGGCTCCGTCGCCTCCACAAGCTCCAGGAACTCCTCCGAGGGATAACCCTCGATGTTGAACTCGCACCCGGGAAACTCGTCATCTATAAGGGCTCGGATCTCCGGCAGGTCCGAGAAACGGATATGACGCTGGTCCGGTCTCGGATGGACCGTAAGCCCATCCGCTCCCGCCGCCAGAGCTATCCGGCCAAGCCCGGTGACGCTCGGCCATGGCAGGTCGCGGCGGTTGCGCAGCATGGCGATCGCGTTCAGGTTGACCGAGAGCTTAACCGTCATCTTACCGTCCCATAATGGCTGGTTTTTTCCCCTCCTCCTATACCGTTTCTTTCGGAACCGACAGGTCCAATAGGTGTTGTCGTGGCAAGGTAGTCAGAAACGAGCAAGCGAGATGCTCATCAACGAAACACCGCCGAGCATACGGCGGATCGAAACGGACCGGGCGGATGCCTATGCTTTTGAGATTACGGGCTATATCGAACCCGCCGACATCGAAAACATGTATGGCTTGTTGGAAGGCGCCTATCAACTTCACGACAAGATTGATGTGGTCGTTATGATCCATGATTATGAAGGCGTCGATTGGAGCGGTGCCTGGAAAGACCAGTCATTTCTGGAAAAGATCAAGGCGCTGAAGCATATCCGCAGATATGCAGTGGTCGGCGGCCCCACATGGGTACGAGCCATGATGGGTGTCATGGAGCCGTTCCTCTCTGTGGAGATGAAGCATTTCGAGCTGGAGGAGGTGGCGGCCGCCTGGGAATGGATCGGCACCAAGCCCCTGCCGAGCCCTGTCTAGCGCTAGCGAACGATTGTCAGGCGTTCCGCAGCCCGCGTAATCGCGGTGTAAAGCCAGCGCTGGCGGGTATCGCGGAATGCGAAGCTCTCGTCGAAGAGCATCACCTGGTTCCACTGCGAACCCTGCGCCTTGTGCACCGTCAGCGCATAGCCGAAATCGAAATCGTCATAGCGCTTCTTCGTCTGCCAGGGAATCTCGCCCTCGGGATCCTCGAATGCAGCCTTGAGCAGCTTGATCTTTGCCACGCCACGATCCGGATCGTCCTCTTCAGGGGAAACAAGGAGATTTATGCCGGGCTTCACCGTCTCGCGCGCTGCCGTCATCACCTTCCAGAGCGAGCCGTTGAGCAACCCCTTTGCCGGCTCGTTACGCAGACACACAAGCTTGTCGCCCGCTTGAGGAAAGAGGGCATTGAAGCCCTTCAGTTCACGCAGACGCTGGTTGTAGCGCCGGCGGGTGCGGTTAACGCCCACCAGTACCTGGTCTGCCGCGAGCACCATGTCGCTATTGATTTCATTTCTGGAAATCACCTGCGCCGTGCCGAAGTCGCCGTTCACGAACTCTCGGCCTTCGCGAACGTCCAGCGCGAGCTGGATGATGGGATTGTCGCGCGCCTGCCTATGGATTTCGGTGAGCAGGAAATCCGGCTCGTGCTCCGTGAAAAAACCGCCGCCCGAAATCGGTGGAAGCTGCCCGGGATCGCCAAGCACGAGGATCGGCGTACCGAAGGACATCAGGTCGCGCCCTAGTTCCTCATCCACCATCGAACATTCGTCGATGATGACGAGCTTGGCCTTTGCGATGGGGCTTTGCCGGTTGATCGAGAAGGTCGGCGAGATGAGCGTCTTGCCCGTTGCCTCATCTTCTACCTGCTCTTCACCGCGCGGGCGGTAGATGAGCGAGTGGATCGTGCGGGCATTGGAGGCGCCCTTGGACCGGAGCACCTGCGCCGCCTTCCCCGTGAAAGCAGCAAACTGCACGTCTCCGTCAACATGCTCGGCGAAATAGCGGGCGAGCGTCGTCTTGCCGGTGCCGGCATAGCCGAACAGACGAAACAGCTGTGAACCGCCGCCCTTCAGCCAGCGCGAGACGGCCTTCAGGGCCTCATCCTGTTGGGGTGAAAACTGCATAGGCCCCAAAAACCAGATTCTGACGCGTCTGAACAGGCCTGCCGCGAACTATCGAAGCATCGGCCAAAGAGTAGCCGCCAGTGCCAGACCCATCAGAATGTTGAACCATTTGAGGCGCACAGGATCGGCCAGGAAGCCTCGCAGCGCCACTCCAAGTCCCGCCCAAAGAGAGACACTCGGAAGATTAACCAGACCGAATGCAAAAGCCACCAGAAGCAGCGAGGCAAGCGGATATTTCGGGTCGGTATAGATCGCCATAGCTGTAACGGCCATGACCCAGGCCTTCGGGTTCACCCATTGGAAGGCTGCAGCCTGAAGAAAACTCATTGGTCTTCCCTCGCTCTCAGCCCCGCTCGCGGGGGCCCGTGACATTGCGATCTTCCAGGCCAGATAGAGCAGATAGATGCTGCCTAGGGTTTTCAGAGCGAAGCTGGCCTGCGGTACCGCCATCAGCAAAGCTCCGAGGCCGAACCCCACGGCCAGAAGCAGGGAAACGAACCCCACGCCGATCCCGAGCATGTGGGGGATCGTACGTACGAACCCGAAATTGAGACCCGAGGTGAGAAGCATAAGGTTGTTGGGGCCCGGCGTTATCGATGAGACAAATGAAAACACCAGAAGGGCAGCAAACATATCGGACGACATGGCGCGCTCAATTCAGAAGGTTTAAAGTAGGTCAATAATGCTGACCTACTTTACCAAACACCTGCCCCCGCGTCCAGCGTTGGTGTGAAGGAAGTGACGATGCCTGCTGCGTTACATGCCTTCCGGCCCGCGGTTCATCGCAGCCACGCCGGTCCGGCACACCTCCACGAGGCCAAGCGGCTTCATAATGGCGATGAACTGCTCGACTTTTGAAACGCGACCGGTGATCTCGAAAATGAAGTGCTCCGTATTGGCGTCGATCACCTGCGCTCGGAACGCGTCCGCCAATCGGAGCGCTTCGACGCGGCTGTCCCCCGTGCCGCGAACCTTCACCATTGCAAGTTCGCGTTCTAGGGGGCGCTCCTGGCCGCGCTCATGCGCGTTCAAGGTCAAATCCACCACCCGGTGCACGGGCACGATGCGTTCGAGCTGATGCTTGATCTGTTCGAGCACATGGGGGGTGCCGCGCGTCACGATGGTGATGCGCGACAGATGCCTTTCGTGCTCGGTCTCCGAAACCGTAAGACTGTCGATATTGTAGCCCCGACCGGAAAAAAGGCCGATGACCCGGGCAAGCACCCCCGGCTCGTTGTCAACGAGCACGGCCAGGGTGCGCGTCTCGGCCGTCTGGGTCTCTTTGGTGATGAAATAGGCCGATCCGGTCGGTTGAAGCTGTGCGTTCATCGCTTTTGATCTCTTTGTGAAGTCTTCTGCTTAAAGCTCGATAACCGATAGGTTTTGACTACACGAGCGCCCTGCCCTCGGCATCGATGGCATTCGCGACCGCTTCATCCGTCGCTTCGTCCGGAAGCAGCATTTCGTTATGTGCCTTGCCCGACGGAATCATCGGAAAGCAATTGGCAAGATTCGCCACCCGGCAATCGAAGATCACCGGCTTCTTCACCTCGATCATCTCGCGGATCGCGTTATCGAGATCGCCTGGCCTTTCGCAGCGAATGCCGTGGCAACCATAGGCCTCCGCCAGCTTCACGAAATCAGGCAGCGCCTCCGTATAGGAATGCGACAACCGGTTTCCGTGCAAAAGCTGCTGCCATTGCCGCACCATGCCCATATATTGATTGTTGAGGATGAAGATCTTGATCGGCGCTTCGTGCTGCACGGCCGAGCTCATTTCCTGCATTGTCATCAGCACGGAAGCATCACCGGCAATGTCGATGACCAGAGCGTCAGGGTGGGCGATCTGCACGCCGAGGGCGGCAGGCAGGCCATAGCCCATCGTGCCAAGGCCGCCGGATGTCATCCAGCGATTGGGCTGATCGAAACGGAAATGCTGCGCGGCCCACATCTGGTGCTGCCCCACCTCGGTGGTGACGTAGACATCGCGGTCCTTCGTCAGCTCATAAAGCCTCTCGATCGCATATTGCGGCATGATCACTTCATGATTGGCTTTGTAGGCGAGCGACTGGCGCGCGCGCCACCGGTCGATCTGCTCCCACCAGGGCTTCAGTGCAGCCTTGTCGGCCTTCGCGCCGGCCCGCCAAAGCCGAACCATGTCCTCCAGAACACGACCGGCATCGCCGATGATCGGGATGTCGACGCGCACATTCTTGTTGATCGAAGAGGGATCGACATCGACGTGGATCTTCCTGGAATTCGGAGAGAATGCGTCGAGGCGGCCTGTAATGCGGTCATCGAACCGCGCGCCGATGCACAGCATCACGTCACAGTCATGCATGGCCATATTGGCTTCGTAGGCCCCGTGCATACCGAGCATGCCGAGCCAGTTCTCGCCTGAAGCAGGATAAGCGCCGAGGCCCATCAAGGTCGACGTGATCGGAAAGCCCGTGAGCTCGACCAGTTCGCGCAGGAGATGGCTGGCTTCTGGTCCGGCATTGATGACGCCGCCGCCGGAATAGATGATCGGACGGCGAGCGGAGGCCATCAGCGAAACGGCCGCGCGGATCATCTCCTGATTGCCATCGAGGGGTGGATGATAGCTCGTGCGCGGTGCCGTCTGGGGCGGCGTATAAATGCCCTTCGCAAACTGCACATCCTTTGGGATGTCGACAACGACCGGTCCCGGCCGGCCCGTGGTGGCGACATGGAAGGCCTCGTGCAGGATTGCGGCGAGGTCGTTCACGTCACGCACCAGCCAATTATGCTTGGTGCAGGGGCGCGTGATGCCGACGGTATCGCATTCCTGAAAAGCGTCCGAGCCGATAAGCGTGGTGGGAACCTGGCCGGTGATGCACACGAGCGGGATGGAATCCATCAGCGCGTCCTGGAGCGGCGTGACCGCGTTCGTCGCGCCCGGGCCTGACGTCACGAGCATCACACCGGCCTTGCCCGTGGAGCGCGCGTACCCCTCGGCGGCATGCCCCGCGCCCTGCTCATGACGAACCAGGATGTGCTGGATTTCTTCCTGCTGGAAAAGCTCGTCATAGATCGGAAGCACCGCGCCGCCCGGATAGCCGAAGATGTGTTCGACGCCGTTATCCTTCAGCGCCTGCACGACCATCTCCGCGCCGGTCATCTCCTGCCTACCAGTTTCGTGTGCCCTCGGCTCTGGCGCCCGCTGTTCCATCGCTCTTTTCCTGTGCTGATAATTCGTCTTTCGGCCAATAAAAAAGGCCCCCGGAGGGAGCCTGTCTTTCGCACATGAGTGGCTGTCGCCCGGCGGCTACGCCGCCTTGCCCATGTGCCTTCCTACTACGAGAATGATCTTCGTAATCATGGGCGCGAACAATAATGGCGAAGAGCATTCAGTGTCAACGGCAAAGTCGCAGAACTGGTCTCGTCGGCGAGAACCGTCTAGATGGCAGGAATATTAGGTGAGCCGAAATGAAAATCGAGACTGAACGTCTGATCTTGCGCCCGTGGGAACATCGCGACCGCGCGCCGATGGCGCGAATCCATGGAGACCCGGATGTTCGCCGCTTCTATTACAAGGTGCTGACACCCGAAGAGACGAATGCCGACATCGACCTTTCCATCGAACGCGCCCGCATCAACGGATTTCATTTCCAAGCGGCCGAACTGAAGGAAACCGGCGAGTTGATCGGGCTCATTGGGCTCGGCCGGGTCCCCGATGCAACCAAGGCCGTGATTCCCAGCCGCCCGGACGTGGAGATCGGCTGGGTCCTTGGAAAACAATTCTGGGGCAAGGGCCTCGCCCCGGAAGGGGCGCGTGCCTGGCTCGACTATGCGTGGTCCATCGGCTTACCGGAGGTGGTCGCCTTTACCGCCCGTATCAACCTCCGCAGCCAGCGTGTGATGCAGAAGATCGGGATGCGCTATGATCCGGCCGACGACTACATGCACCCCAAAATTCCCGAAGGCCATCCTCTGCACGCGCATGTTCTCTATCGCATCGGCAATCCATCGCTCTGACCGGCACCGATACTCATGAACGTCACTTCGCAAGCCATTGCGAGCTCGGGCTCCAGAAGATGATGTCCGCTCCGAGGTAAGCTGAGGCGAACCCGATGAATTCTTCCTTCGTGAAATGCTTGCCGGTTTTGGGGTTGGTGTAGGTGAGCGTCGGCTCCTGAACAGCCATCGCCACGAGTTCGAGCCTGCCTTTGTACTGGTTGAAGAAGGGATAGGCATTCTTCATCTGGGCCTTGCGATAGGGAACAATGTCCGGGCCGCCAAGGCCGATCCCATGCTCCGCGGCATATTTGAAAAGCCGCTCCATATAGCCGCGCTCGTTTTGCCATTCGCAGGGCCAGAAGTTCACATATTGAACCACATGCGCATTGCTGAACGCGGCTCTTGCGGCGGCCATATTCTCCATTTCGGCCTCGAAATAGGCATCGCAACTGAAACCGGTCTTGTCGCGCTTCCGGTCGATATCGACCGCCGTCTCGGGCAGGTTCACGCCGGCTACCCGCCCATCGAACTGGCCCGCCAGTGCTTTCAGGAGTGACTGGTACCGTTCCCGCACGGCGGGATTCCATTGCATTGCGACCCAGCCCATGCCTTCAGGTTGTCCCTCACCTGCGTTATCGGCCTGAGGGGCCAATCCTCCGCCATATCCCTGCTCCTTCATGAGATAATCGGGCACGTTCCGTGCCTCGGGGGAAAAGAACCGGTCCTGTATCTGGATGAAGAGCCCCTTGCCCGCAGCCTTCGTGGCGGCCAAATCCCGTTCGACCGCCGAGAAATCATACTCGTTCTTGCCGCGCTCGAGTAACCTCCAGCTATAGACCACTTGAACGCCAGCAATATCCGGCCGCGCCAGAAGCCCTTGGATCCGCTGGAGCTCGCCAGCCCCCACATAGAGGAAATTGACTGGAAGCTTGGCCGCCTCTGCCGCCCAACCGCTGCACGGACAAAAGAAAATGAGCGCCAACGCGCAGGCTCGTGCAAACATCCTAAAATTATTCCCTGATCAGCAATGGAGAGAAGTCGGCAGATCAGTGAGGAAAAAATATGGCCCCAGAGGCTCGCGGCGGAACCATTCGCTCTCGACCTTAACGTCTGCGCAACCATCCATTCTCATCGCGCCTTAACTTCGCCCGTTTACCTTCCCTCTGCCAAGAGGGGGCTACATCATGCATCAGGCAGACAGCGCAGACATTCAAGGCGCAGATCAGGAAAGGCGGGCGGCTGCCCAGCCGCGTTCGCGAACACTCGGGCACGTGGTGCAGTGCGATGGCGCACGCGCCATCGTCGCAGCCTCCATCAGCACGGAAGAAGTCGCTCTCGCCGCGACCTGGACGGTGGGCAGGCTCATTTCGATCAATCTGGGATCGACGCGGACGGTCGGCCTTGTCTATGCGATCGAGAGGCCGAAGCGCGTCTGGGAAGAAGATGGCAGCAATCCTCTTGCGATATTCGTGGAACTCATCGGGGAAGTGCGCGACCTCGATGGAAAACAGATTTTCGACCGCGGCATCACGCAATACCCCCATGTCGGGGCCATTGCCCACCGGATCCGCAACAGCGATCTTCGTGCCGTCTATGACCTCGGAGGACGCCGCTCCGTTGTGATCGGGCATTTGTCCCAAGACAACACCATCGAAGCCTGTCTTGCTGTCGACGACATGCTCGCTCGCCACTTCGCCGTTGTCGGGACAACCGGCGTCGGAAAATCCACCGCGGTCAGCCTGCTATTGCGCAAGATGATCGAGGTCCGCCCCGACCTGCGCATCCTCATCCTCGATCCACATAACGAATTCGCTCCCTCCCTTCCGGACCATTGCGTTCGCATAGACACGAATTCACTGGATCTGCCCTTCTGGTTGTTCCGCCTGGAAGAACTCGTGGAAGTGCTCTATCGCGGCCGCGAGCCCGTCGCGGAGGAAGTGGAACTACTCCGCGATCTGGTCGCCTCCGCAAAATATCTCTACCGCAGCCCCAGCAGCGTTCTGCTTCGCCGCCCCACAGACATGGGCGCGATCACGGCCGACACGCCGGTGCCCTACCGCATGGCGGATGTCATCCGGGAGATCGATGATCGTATGGGCCAGCTCGAAGGAAAAGCCGAGCGGCCGTATTATCGTCAGCTGCGCGCCCGCATCGACGCCGCCATCAACGACCCCCGCTACCGGTTCATGTTCGCATCCCGGCTTATAGAAGACTCGATCCACGAGACGATCGGCCGGATCTTTCGGGTTCCAAGCGAAGGGCGCCCGGTCACCTGCTTCGAGATGGCGGGATTGCCTTCGGAGGTGGCCAATTCGGTCTGCTCGGTGCTGGCCCGCCTCGCCTTCGATCTTGCGCTTTGGAGCGAAGGAACGCTCAAACTGCTTCTCCTTTGCGAGGAAGCGCACCGTTACATGCCGGCCGATCCGCGGCTTGGCTTCGCGCCGACGCGCTACGCGCTCTCCCGAATAGCGAAGGAGGGGCGCAAATATGGCTGCTATCTAGGCGTGGTGACACAGCGCCCGGGGGACCTCGATCCAACCGTATTGTCGCAATGCTCCACCATTTTCGCGATGCGTCTGGCCAACGAGCATGATCAAGCCATCATCCGCTCGGCAATCCCCGATTCCTCCGCCTCCATCCTCAACTTCCTCTCTGCTATCGGCCAACGCGAGGCCATTGCCTTCGGGGACGGAGTGGCTACCACCATGCGCATGAAGTTCGAACAGCTTGCGCAGGAGTTTCTACCGGGGCTCAAGGACGATATCGACCGCACAGAGGATCCGGCAGGCGCCGCGACGGATTCTGAAGAGATCAGGCTTGCATCGATCGTTAGCAGGATGCGCAATGGTGGCCAGCGGGAAAAGCTGAAAGTGTAGGCGAAAAGCCCGCTGATCTCATTGCATGTCGGCACATCGGGAGGTTGTAATGGTCAATCAAGCGAGAAAACGAGCGCTGGTGACGGGCGCTGCAATGGGCATCGGCAAAGCAGTAGCCGAGAAGCTGGCGAGCCAGGGTATCTCGCTGGTTCTCCTCGACCGCGCGCGGGAGCAGTTGTCCGAGGTGGAGCACGCACTGCGCAGCGCAGGGGCTGACGTATTCAGTGTAGTCGGATCGACCGCTGAGCCGGAGATATGCAAAAGGGCCGTCAGCTTGGCTTACGAGAAGCTTGGCGGGCTCGACATGCTCTCTCACAACGCCGGCATCCAACGTTACGGCACAGTCGAGACCACAGACGAGGCGCTGTGGGATGAGGTCATGAGCGTCAATCTGAAAGCCGCTTATCTCCTGTCCCGCGCGGCGATGCCCGCCCTTAAGGAGAGCCGGGGCGCAATCGTTCACGTAAGCTCCGTGCAGGGTCTTGCCAGCCAGGAGGGCGTGCTTGCCTATACCACCGCCAAGCATGGCCTGATCGGGCTGGTCAAATCCATGGCCGTCGACTATGCGCCCTTTGGCGTGCGCGTGAATGCTGTCGCTCCGGGTGCCGTGAACACGCCGATGCTCCAGGAGTCCGCGAAGCTGAGCGATGATCCGGATGCGCTGTGGCGGGTCCTAAACGGGATGCATCCCCTCGGGCGGACCGCTCGCCCCGAGGAAGTCGCGGCGGTGGTGGCCTTCCTCCTCTCCGACGAAGCTTCCTTCGTCACGGGTGAAGTGGTCCGGGTGGATGGCGGCCTGCTGACGCGCATCCCAGGTACGCCACGCAAGGAATGAGGAAATGCACCACTAAACTACTGCTGAGAGGGTCTGCCCAGGCCCTCCAGTTGTAGATAGGTTGGATCGAACTCGGCCAGGCTGACAAGGCCGTCCCAATCCCGGATCATCACCTCCTCGCCGAGCCAGCTTATCAGCCCCTGCTCTCTCAACGCCTTGATGGCCCGGTTCATGTGGACGATGGACATGCCCCTGGCATCGGCGAGCTCCCCCTGGGTTATCGGCAAGCGGAATCGGAATCCGTCCGTTTCCTCGGCCGCCCATAGGCGCATGTAAAGCTCACAAAGAAGATGAGCGACATTTGCCCTCGACGACCGACGGCCAAAACTGACCAACCATTCTCTGTGAATAGCCGCATCAATCGTCGTGCTCAGCCAAAGCTGCCGCGTCAGGCTCGGAAAGCGCTCGGTGATCTCCTTGAGCTTCTCATGGGGAACCAATCCGATCGTGCATGGTGTGAGGGCAACGACGCCGTGGTCCATCTTCTTGAGAAGGAAGCTGTGGAGGTCGACGAAGTCTCCTTTGACGTGAATTGTCAAGAATTGCCGCTTTCCATTTGCGAGTTCTTTCGAACGCGCGGCAAATCCGCTCAGAAGTACCGTACTCGCTTGCGGAAGATCTCCCTCGCGGATGAATTCGCGATCGTGTGGGATTTCTCTCGTTCCAGCAAAAGCAGATCTCAGGAACTCCACTTCTTCCCGGGAAATCCCTCCCCGAATAGACAGTTGTCGCAGCAGCGGTTGCTCTATCACCCTAAACTCTCTTCTAAGTTGAGGGGCCGGCCTCTGTTTCGTGACTAAATGGCAACGCGCCAGACGCCTGTATCGATCCCAAGTTGCTCGGCTTTTTGCTCGGTGACCGCCAAAATCCGCCGAATATCCGGAAAAATCGCGGGAACACGGGCCCGTTTGTTCTGTTGGGCAAGGAATCCCCCAAACGACTTGGAGAGTGCAATGCAGGATATCTCCGGAAAACGCGTGGCAATTCTCGCAACGCATGGCTTTGAGCAGTCGGAGCTTGAGGTGCCCCTCAAAAAGCTGCGCGAGGCCGGCGCGGAGGTTGAGGTGATTTCGCCCGAACCGGGTGAGATCAAAGGCTGGGATGAGAAGGATTGGGGGCGCCCGGTGAAGGTCGACAAGACGCTCGACGAGGCACGGCCTGAAGACTATGACGCTCTCGTGCTTCCGGGCGGGCAGATCAATCCCGATCTCCTGCGTGTCGAAAAGAAAGCTCTCGATTTCATCAAGAGCTTCTGGAACGACCGCAAAGTCATCGGCGCCATTTGTCACGCCCCCTGGCTCCTTGCCGAAACCGGCATCGCCAAAGACCGCCGCCTGACCTCCTACCACTCGATGAAGACAGACGTCATCAATGCGGGTGCCCGATGGGAGGATTCGGAGGTCGTCACAGATCAGGGCCTCGTAACAAGCCGCAATCCTGGTGATCTCGACGCGTTCTGCGAAAAGCTCACTGAAGAGATCAGAGAAGGACGGCACGAAAGGCGAGCCGCATAGCTAACGGCGCCGATCCTCCCAATTGATCGCGCCTGGCCCATCCGTGCCGAAAGGCCGGATGGGCTTTTGCGTTGATGGCCTCACGGAGAATCACAAAAACTCTACTCGCATGCCGGGCGAAACTAACGTAGAGTGAGATTTTAGGGGCCGCTGACAATCTTGCTACATCCCTTGATGCCATCTTTCGCCGACGTGTTCATCACCGACGAGCTTACGCGTCGCGCGCCCAAAAAGCCGAATTACCTGCAGGAGAAACTCGCCCTGCAGGAGCTTGCTTCCCGCATGGTCGATGCACCTGAGGACGTTCTCCCCCGTTTTGTCGATCTCGCGATGCAGATGACGGAGGGCGTCTCGGCTGGGCTCAGTCTCTACGAAGGTGACGAAACACGGGCTTTCCGCTGTCGCTATCTTCGGGGTGCCCTCGCCTCTTTCGAAGGCAGTTCAGTTCCACGGGATTTCAGCCCCTGCGGCGTGACATTGGACGAGAACCGCCCGGTACTCACCGCCCATCCCGAGCGGGCCTATAGCTGGATTGCCGAGGCGGCCATCGTTATCCCTGAAGCCCTGCTTGTGCCCGTCAATGTCAGTGGAAAACAACCTTTCGGCACCCTCTGGATCATTGCCGACCAAGAGGGCCATTTCGACTCGGGACATGCACGCGCCGTGACGGAGTTGGCCACCTTCGTCGGGGCGGCGCTCAGCCTCCATGAAAGCCAGCAGCGGCTCAGCCGGGCGCTGGAGGAACAAGAGCGGCTTGCCGCAGAGATGGACCATCGGATCAAGAATCTCTTCGCGATCGCGGAGAGCATGATCCGCACCACGGCGCGCAGCACCTCCACAAAGGAGGAGATGGCATTAGCCCTTTCCGGCCGTCTGCACGCCCTTGCAAGCGCGCATTCGCTTGTCCGCCGCAAGGTGCGGAGCAACGAGGAAGGCCTGCGCACGACTGACCTTCGGGAGGTCATCGACACGATCACACGCCCGCACAACTCGGATCTTGCGGCCCGGTTTGAGCTCGAGGGGCCACCCGTCGCCTGCGGCGACAAGGCGGTAGACGGGATTGCGCTTGCGATCCACGAACTTGCGACCAACGCGTCCAAATACGGTGCTCTTCTGACCGACGAGGGACGAATCCTGATCCGCTGGCAACACGCCGATGACGACCTCGAGATCACTTGGAGCGAGAGCGGGGGTCCGAACATCGAGGAGCCGCCAAAGGTCACCGGCTATGGCAGCCGGCTCGTCAATGCTACGATCACACGCCAGTTCGGTGGCACCGTTCATTACGACTGGCGGCATGAAGGACTAGCAGTGACGATGAGGCTTCCCTTCGACGGTCTGCGCTTCTAGCGCCAATGCGGACGTAAAGTTAGGCCGATAATCGGCCGCATTAATGAGAATCCAGATCGGCCCTCAGCATCTTGTTTTCCGGATCGAACGGGCTATCCGGGATCACGGTGGCGGGGTGCGGCTCACCGAGTATCCTGATCTCAAGCTTCGTACCTATGGTCGAGCAATCCGGGCGAACCATGGCAAGGGCGAGACTCTTTCCCACCCGCCATCCATAGCCCCCATTCGTAACCCGACCGACAAGTTCGCCATTGCGATGGACCGGTTCTGAGCCGCGTGCGTCAGCGTCCGATATGTCATGCACCTCCAGCGTCACGAAATTCCAGTCGAGGCCCTCCTCACGCTGGCGGAGAAGTGCTTCACGACCGATAAAATCGCCCTTCTGAAGGCTCACGAAACGATCGAGCCCGCTTTCCCATGCCGAGTATTCGATGGACAGCTCACGAGGGATGAGGCGATAGCTCTTCTCAAGTGCCATGGAGTTCATAGCGCGAATGCCGAACGGGCGGATGCCATCCTCTTCGCCGGCTTCCATCACCATGTCGAAGATTGCGTTCTGCATCTCAATCGGATGATGCAGCTCCCAGCCGAGTTCACCTATGAAATTGATCCGCAGCGCGTGAGCCGTCGCATGCCCGATCGAGATGCGTTGGCCGGAGAGCCAGGGAAAGGACGCATTGGACAAGTCGTTGCGCGTAAGCTTGCTCAGCACGTCCCTGCTCTTCGGTCCTGCTAGGACCAGCACTCCCCATTGGGTTGTTACCGGGAACATTCGGACGCTGCCGTCCAGAGGCAAGAGCTTTCGCAGCACATCGTGATCATGTGCCTCATAGGCCCCGGCTGAAACAAGGTAGAAACCTTGCGGCTGGCGATACACGGTGAATTCAGAGCGCACGCCACCCGTCTTCGTCAGCAGATGGCATAATGCAATGCCTCCGTCCTTGCGGGGAAGCCGGTTGGCGAGAATGCGGTTGAGCCAGCTTTCGGCACCCGGACCGCTAACCCAGCATTTGGCGAAGGCCGTCATATCGAGCAGTCCCACATTTTCATGGAGGTTGATGACCTCCCTGCCGACATGCTCGAAATAGTTCGAGCGGCGGAACGACCATCTTTCCGCGATCCGGCCATCCTTAAGGGGGGCGGCATGATTGTGCTTGAGCAGAACATCGTCTCCCGCGCCGAGTTCGTCCTCCGGTACTTCATAACCAGCAGGCGCGAACCAGTTCGGACGCTCCCATCCATAAACCGAACCGAAGATGGCGCCACGCTCTCGCATGCGTTCGTAGCAGGGCGAGGTTTTCAGCGGCCTTCCGGCCGCACGCTCTTCGTCGGGATAGTGCACCGTGAAGACATTGGCATAAGCCTCTTCGTTCTTGGCGCGCAAATAGCCCTCGGTCGCGTATGGCCCAAAGCGGCGCGGATCTACGCCCATCATGTCGATCGATGGCTCGCCTTCCACGATCCACTCGGCAAGTTGCCAGCCCGCCCCGCCCGCAGCCGTGATGCCGAAGGAGTGGCCCTCGTTCAGCCAGAAGTTTTTCAAACCCGGCGCCGGGCCGATGATGGGGGAGCCGTCGGGAGTGTAGGCGATCGCCCCATTGTACATTTTCTTGATTCCGACCTCTCCGAAAGCCGGGACGCGAGCAATCGCCGTCTCGACATGCGGCATCAAGCGCTCCAGATCCTCCTGGAACAGCTCGTATTCGCTCTCGTCCGATGGTCCATCGAGATAGCAGCAGGGCGCGCCCCTCTCGTAGGGCCCGAGAAGCAGGCCGCCATTCTCCTCGCGCATGTACCAGGAGGAGTCGCTCTCGCGCAGCACAGCCATTTCGGGCAGCCCCCGGCGCTTGCGTTCCAGGATGGCAGGGTGCGGCTCCGTGACGATATACTGGTGCTCGACCGGGATGACCGGCACATCGAGCCCCACCATCTTTCCTGTCCTACGCGCAAAATTTCCCGTCGCCGAAACCACGTGCTCGGTCAAAATCTCTCCGCTGTCGGTAACGACACGCCAGCGTCCGTCCAGCTCCTGCTCGATGGCAACCACCGCAGTATGGCGATAGATCGTGGCGCCTCGATCCCTCGCCCCCTTGGCCAGGGCCTGCGTCAGGTCCGCAGGCTGGATATAGCCGTCGTCCGGATGCTGGATGGCTCCCACGATACCGTCGGTATTGCAGAGCGGCCAGACCTCCCTCACCTGCTCTGGCGTGAGGATATTCACCGCCACCCCGATCGTCTCGGCAATACCCGCGTAGTACTTATACTCGTCCCAACGGTCCTTCGTGCGGGCGAGGCGAATATTGCTGCAATTGACGAAACCGACACTCGTGCCGGTCTCAATCTCTAGATCCCGGTAGAGCTTGACCGAATATTTATGAATCTGGCCGACGGAGTAACTCATATTGAAGAGTGGCAGGAGTCCGGCGGCGTGCCAGGTCGATCCTGATGTGAGTTCCCGGCGTTCAACGAGAATAACGTCCGACCACCCTTTCTTTGCAAGGTGATAAAGGGTGGAGACTCCGACCACCCCTCCCCCGATAACGACCGCGCGTGCCTCTCTTTTCATGCGCTGCTCCCTGGCTTCGGCAGGCAGATAGCCGTCCCTCGGCGGGATTATGCCCGAGAGCAACGTGCTCCCCGGCCTGTTTGCGACATCGTCAAAGCGGCGCGCGACATAAAAAAAGCCCGGCATCAAGCCGGGCCCGTTCACACTTTGATGCAAAGTTTATTCCTGAGCCGGTGGCTGCTCGGGTGCCGGCCTGTCGCGCTCCATACGATGGAAGCGCCGCGGTCCATCGCCATCGCGCATGACGAAGCGGTGGTCATCCCCGCGGTACAGGTGCTTCGCGCGGTTGCCGAACGCGCCACGGCGCAGTTCTTCCTGGCTGAGCTGCCCGTCATCATTCCGATCGAGGAGTGCAAAACGCTTGCCCTGCTGGTTTTCCAGCTCCGCGAGCGAGACCTTCCCATCTCCATCTATATCGAGACGGCTCGCCAGTCGTGCAGCGCGACGCTCGAACTCACGCTTCATCAAATAATTTGCGAGCTCTTCCTGGGAGAGCGTGCCGTCCTTGTTCTCGTCGGCAGCCTGCAGCCGCTCCAAGCGGTTGCCGCCGAATTCATCCCGCGTGATCGATCCGTCGTTATTGGCGTCCAGTCGGCTGAAGAATCCGCCAGACTTACGCTGGTTCTGCTGCTGTGCAGCCGCCGGCTCGTTGTTGTTGCCGGCCTGCTGGGCATTGGCCAAGCCCACGGTGCCGGCCGCGACCGAAAGCGCGATCGCAGAAGCAAGTATTTTGCGAACCATCCGTTCACTCCTCAAATTGTGGGCGCCGCAGCGCCTTGGGGACGGACTCTTAATGCCACGGCCAACATTACGGCGTGCTTTCGGCGGCGTTACATTTTCGTAAGGGTCGCCCTACCGATGGAACGTCATCCACCGATCGAGAGGCTCGCGTTCTGTCCTGAGCTTGTTCTCGGGCTTAGAGGTATCTTCGTAGCCGAGCGCCATGCCGCAGACGACCACCTCCTCCTCGCAGATGCCGAGGACCGGCCGAATATGGCGGTGGTAAGGGGCAAATGCCGCTTGCGGACAGGTATGAAGCCCCCTCGCCCGCGCCGCGATCATGATCGATTGGAGAAAAGCGCCGTAGTCGATCCAGGATCCCTTGTTGAGCCTTCGATCGATCGTGAAGATCATGCCGACAGGCGCATCGAAAAAGAGGAAATTCCGGTCGTGCTGGGCGCGCATGCGGTCCACCTCGCGCCGCCCGATGCCGAGGAGACCATAAAGTGCATAACCCACCGCCCGGCGGCGGGAAAGATACGGCTCGAAAAAGCTGTCGGGATAGTATTTGTACTCGTCCCAATCGGCCTTTTCCGCGCGTATCCCGGAGGAGAGGATCGCTTCCGAAAGACGGCGCTTCGTCTCTCCCAAGGTCACATAGACCTTCCAGGGCTGCATGTTGGTTCCCGAAGGAGCCGTAGAGGCCACACGCAGAATCTCGCGTATCGCATCCTCAGGGACCGGGTCAGGCAAGAAAGCGCGAACGGAGCGACGGGAGGTGATGGCATGATCGACGGCGGCAACAGCCTCCGCATCCGCAGCTCTTTGATCCGGTGCCAACATTTCGCCGTCCTCAGAGACTGGAATTCGCCAGCCGTGGGAGGCGAATCTTACGCCAGCGCAGTGAAAATCCCCTTGATTTTTTCATATCGGTTTGGTTCATGAATTTCCAGAGGAATTTTTCACGATGTCCACCTCGTTCGAAAGCGCGGAAACGGATCTGAAAGCCAAGGCCCTGCGGCTGCTGGCAGGCGATATCAGACGCCTGCGCAAGGCACGCGGTTTGACGCTTGCCGGCCTTGCTTCGCAACTTGGCCGTTCCGTGGGTTGGCTGAGCCAGGTGGAACGAGGCATTTCGCTGCCGAGCCTTGCCGACCTTCGCGCGCTTGCAAATCACTTCAAGGTGCCAGTCAGCTTCTTCCTTACACCTGCCGCTCCCGACGAGAAGGAGCAGCAGGTGGTTGTACGGGCCGACAGTCGTCGCAGGCTCGTCTCGGGAGAGCCCGGCGTAACTGAAGAGCTCCTTTCGCCAGATCTAGGGGGGCGCTTCGAGATCACCCGGTGCGAGTTCGCGGGCAACACCTCGCCCCAGCCTCGCAAGCGTGCCGCCGAAGAAGCAGGTTACGTCGTTTCCGGCGCGTTGGACCTCGAAGTCGCGGGGAAGTGGTACCAGCTTTCCACCGGCGACAGTTTCCGCCTGCATGGCGAGGCGTTTCGCTGGCGCAACCCGCATGGGGAGCCGGCAGTCGTGATCTGGGTGGTTTCGCCTCCCGTCTACTGACAGCATGCTTCCGGAATGCAGGCCGGCAGGGGTTGACAATTTATGCTGCGGGCATGACGGCTTGGGAAAACGAGCCCTGAGCGCCACGCGGAAAGAGTAAATCCATGCCCGAAACTTCAAAGCGCATAGCCGGCATCATGCCTTCCGGCAAAGACGGTTGGGAGGTCCATTTCACTGCCCTCACTCGACGTTTGGCGGGCGAGGAAATTCTGATGCTGTCGGTAGGCGACCATGATTTCGATACGCCTTCAGGAACGATCGCGGCCTGCGTGGAGGCGGTGCAGACCGGCCATCACCATTACATCCAGCTGCCGGGCCTGCCCAGATTGCGCCAGGCGCTGGCGCGGCTGTCGGCTGATTGCACAGGCGTGGAAACCCTCTCTGAAGAAGTGATCGTCACGCAGGGAGGCCAAGGCGCGCTCTTCGCAGCCTGTCAGGCTGTGCTCGATCCCGGCTCGCACGCGATCATCATCTCGCCCTACTATGCCACCTATCCGGGCACGACCCGCGCTGCCGGCGCAAGCTTCACGGAAATCGAGACACGTTCGGAGGACGGTTTCGAGCCGGGCGCGGAAGCGATCACCGCGGCGATCCGGCCCGAAACGCGCATGATCCTCATCAACTCGCCCAACAACCCGACCGGCTCGGTCTATTCGCGTGCGACTATGGAGGCTATCGCGGAAATCTGCCGGCGGCACAATCTCTGGCTCGTGTCGGACGAGGTTTACTGGACGCTGCGCGGTGAACGGGAGCACGTGTCGCCCCGTTCATTTCCGGGCATGAAGGAGCGCACGCTGGTCGTGAACTCACTCTCCAAAAGCCATGGCATGACAGGCTGGCGCGTCGGCTGGCTCACCGCACCCGCCGAGGTGGTAAGGCTGCTTACCAATCTCAACATCGTTTCGAGCTACGGAATGGTGGATTTCGTCTCCCGAGCGGCGATTGCGGCCGTTGAAAATGGCTATGGGGTCCAGGAAATCGCGGAACGCTATGCCGCCCGCCGGAGCGCGTTCCTGGACGCACTCAGAGGCGCGAACGAGGTTATCGTGCGGGGTTCTGAAGGCGGCATGTATGTCATGCTCGACATTTCCCATGTGGATCCAAACGCAGAAGCTTTCGCGTGGGGGCTGTTGCAGGCCGAAAAAGTCGCGGTGATGCCGGGCCCGAGCTTCGGCGCCGCCGCGGAGGGACTTATCCGCATCTCAATGTGCCAGGAGGAGCCGGTGCTGCGCGAAGCAGCGGCACGTATCCGCCGCTATATCGCATCGAAGACGACGCGGCGTGACGCGGCCGAATAGGCCGCATTCCCTGCCTGCACCGCAGCCATCCTCCCCTAATCAAAACGCGAGCGCGATCTTCATCCGGGCTTCATGTCGGCGTCACCTGCATGTCACGGCGGCTGTCTTAGAAAAATGCATCTCTGTTCAGACGAGGAGAATCGGAGATGCCCACTCGCCGCACGCTCATCAAGGCCACCGCTGCGGCTGGCCTTCTAGCCCCGTTCGCGGGCTTTGCCGCCTCGACTGCAAAGGCGCAAGGCGGAGCCCTGTTCCGGTTCGGCATCGTCGCCGACCCGCAATATGCGCCCTTTCCGCCCAAACCCGGTGGCACGCGCTATTACGCCAACAGTCTGTGGAAGCTGACGGAGGCAATAGAAAGCTTCAACAAGCAGGACCTAGAGTTCGTTGTGACCCTAGGAGACATCATCGACCGTCACTGGGACAGTTTCGGCGATATCCTGCCGATTTACGACCGGCTGCGGCATGACCACTTCTTCGTACTCGGCAATCATGATTACGAGGTGGGCCAGGATTATCTGCGCTCGGTCGTCCGTACCGTTGGCATGCCAAAGCCCTACTACGACTTCACCGGCGGAGGCTATCGTTTCATCGTCCTCGATGGGAATGATGTGAGCTTGTTCGCACCGCCCGCCGGGGATCCGCGGCTTGAAATCGCCGCCGCGCGCCTGGCGAAGCTCAGGGAGGCCGGTGCACCAAACGCGCATAACTGGAACGGCTCGCTGAGCGACGTGCAGTTTTCATGGCTTGGCGAAGCGCTGGATAGAGCAAGATCCGCTGGAGAGAAGGTGATCGTGCTCAGCCATTATCCGGTCTATCCACACGATATGCATAATCTCTGGGATTCCGAGCGGATCGTCGAACTGCTTACAAGCCACGAGCATGTCGTGGCCTTCTTCAACGGGCACAATCACGCCGGAAATTACGGCGAGATTTCCGGAAAGCACTTCGTCAATTTCCAAGGGATGGTCGAAACACCGGCGCACAATGCCTTCGCGATCGTGACGGTCTACGAGAACCGGCTCGAGATCGCCGGCTTCGGGCGCGAGCCGAGCCGAAGCCTGAGGCTTCCGGAAACGCGCGGTGCCTGATGAGACGGGTAGGCCGGCTTCCGTCGGCCTACCCGCTTCCTTTAATGGCGCTGAGCGAGTGCTTCGTCCTCGCTGAACGACTTGATCAGCGGCATGAGCTGCCACAGAGCCGACAGCCCCACCAGAATGTAGATCACCCTGGAGACTGCAGCCTCCGGACCGCCAAAAATGGCCGCCACGAGGTCGAACTGGAACAGGCCAACGAGCAGCCAGTTCAATCCGCCAATGATGATGAGGACAAGAGTGATAACGTTGAGCGAGTGCATAAGAGTTCTCCCGCTGGGACTCCCGCACCAACACAACGCTCGATCAACCACATCGTTCCAGCTGCAACAAATCGTGAATACCCGCGCCAGCTTGAGGGCGCGAGCGAGCAGGCTCGAAGCTCATGCTGCGCAACGGCCGTGAACTCATCCCTCCGAACGCGGCAGCTCGGCAATACCACCGTGAGCGGCCGACCATTTGAGAGGCTCCTTGAGGAAGGCTTCGGCCTGATCGAGCGCCTCTACCCCGAAGCGATTTTCCTTGCGGCAAGCCGCGAGGATGTCCCACCAGGTGGTGAGGTAATGGAGGCGCATTCCGGCCGCTTTCAACCGATCCGGTGTGTCCGGAAAGATGTCGTAATAGAAGACAGCGAACGTGTCGGTCACATTTGCGCCCGCCTTGCGAATGGCTTCGGCGAATTTGATCTTGCTGCCGCCATCGGTGGTGAGATCTTCGACCAGGAGCACGCGCGCGCCGTCGGCCAGATTGCCTTCGATTTGCGCATTGCGGCCGAAGCCCTTGGGCTTCTTGCGCACATACAGCATCGGCAGGCCGAGCCTCTCCGACAGCCACGCGGCAAAGGGAATGCCAGCCGTCTCGCCGCCGGCCACTGCATCGAATTGCTCGAACCCCGCACCGCGCAGGACCACCGACGCTCCGAAATCCATGACGGCGGAGCGGATGCGTGGATAGGAAATGAGCTTGCGACAATCGATATAGACGGGCGCTTTGATGCCGGAGGTGAAGGTATAGGGCTCGTCTGCGCGGATGTGGACCGCCTCGATCTCCAGAAGCATCTTGGCAACCGTTTCGGCGATCAGGGCCTTATCGGGAAAAGTATTGGCAAACATGGCGGGCTCCGGTCACTATGATCACGCTAAGGCGTTCTGCTCGGGGACATTTAGTTCCGCTGCGGGCCCCTCGCAGATGCCGAGTTGACGTTCTTGCTCGAAGGCTGCCGCCTTCCGTTGCCTAGCAGGCTAGCACTCCGCTAGAAAGTTAATCCTCCACCTTCCAGTGGATCGGGAACATCGGGTCGAAAATGGTGAGGGTTTCCTCGCCGACGCTGACCTTCCGCTCCATCTCCACCGGAACGTCCTGGCGCCGGAGCGTGATCCGCTTTTCATTAGGCGGCAGGCGGTAGAAGGCAGGGCCGTTCAAGGAGGTGAAGGCTTCGAGCTGATCGAGCGCCCCCTCCTCCTCGAAAACATGTGCCAGGCAAGCAAGCGTGTTCGGCGCGTTGAAGATGCCGGCGCAGCCGCAGGCGCATTCCTTGAGAGGATCCAGATGGGGCGCGGAATCCGTGCCGAGGAAGAAGGGCCCATGGCCCGAGATGGCGGCGGCGCGCAGTGCGAGGCGATGCGCTTCGCGCTTGGCCACCGGCAGGCAATAATAATGCGGCCGGATTCCGCCGGCCAGGATCGCGTTGCGGTTGATGATCAGGTGGTGCGGCGTGATCGTAGCGCCCATATTTTGACCCTGCGCGCGGACGAAATCCACGCCGTCCTTGGTCGTAATGTGCTCCATCACGATGCGGAGCTCGGGGATGCGCCGCCGCAAGGGCTCCAGCACCCGCTCGATGAAGGCCGCCTCGCGGTCGAAGATGTCGACCGTTGGATCGGTCACCTCGCCATGCACGCAAAGTGGCAGGCCGATGGCCGCCATCCGCTCCAACACGGGATAGGCTGTCTCGATATTGCGCACGCCGCTCTGGGAGTTGGTCGTTGCTCCGGCCGGATAAAGCTTGACGGCCTTGATCAGACCGTCGCGAAAGCCGGCCTCCACGTCCTCGGCCTGGGTCGTTTCCGTAAGATAGAGCGTCATCAGCGGTGTGAAGCTGCTCCCTTCCGGCAACGCCGCCAGGATGCGCTCGCGATAGGCCGCCGCATCCGTCGTGGTGACGACCGGCGGCACCAGGTTCGGCATGATGATGGCGCGGGCGAAATGCACCGCGGAATGGGGTGCCACGGCCTTAAGCACGGCGCCGTCGCGCAGGTGGAGATGCCAGTCGTCTGGCTGCCTGATTGTGAGCGTTTTCATGATGAGACCGAGACATAGCCGGTTTGAGCCCAAGCGCAAGCAAAACTATGGCTCGCCACCAACTTGCGAAAATGCTCGCTGCCCCTGTCGGATTGAGGCATGCTCGGCCGTCTTTCAAGCGAACGAGGTGAACCGATGCTTTATGCCATTCTTTGTTACCACGACGAGGACGTGGTGATGTCCTGGAGCAAGGCCGAAGACGAAGCGGTCCTGGCCAAGCGCAAGCGCGTGCAGAAGGAATTCGTCGAGCATGGGAAGATGGGGCCGGCTATCAGGCTCGTGCCTACCACCGGCGCCACCACGATCCGAACCTCCGGCAACGAGCAGCTGGTGCTGGACGGCCCTTTCGCCGAGACGAAAGAACAGCTTCTGGGCTTCTATCTCGTGGATTGCGAAAACCTGGACGAGGTCATCGATTTCGCCAAGCGCCTGAAAGAGGGCGAAAGCTGCACATTCGAGATCCGCCCGGTTCAGATCTTTGAAGAAGGCGTGCTCCCTGGAGAGGTGAAAGTAGCATCATGAACGACCTGGCCTGGATCGAGACGACATTGACGGGCGCGCGCCCGCAGGCGATGGGCGCGCTTCTGCGTTATTTCCGCGATCTCGACCGGGCCGAGGAGGCGTTCCAGGAAGCCTGCCTGCGCGCCATAAAGACCTGGCCGGTGAACGGGCCGCCCCGCGATCCCGCCGCCTGGCTCATCTTCGTTGGCCGCAATGCCGCGCTCGATTCGGTCCGTCGCGACAGCCGCAACACGGCACTTCCCGCCGACGAGGCGATTTCCGACCTTGGGGATGCCGAGGCCGATATGGCCGAGCGGCTGGACGACTCGCATTATCGCGACGACATCCTGCGGCTGATGTTCATCTGCTGCCATCCGGATTTGCCGGCGACACAGCAGGTGGCGCTCGCGTTGCGCATCGTCTCCGGCCTCTCCGTCCGCGAGATCGCCAGTGCCTTTCTCGTCAACGAAAAGGCGATGGAGCAGCGCATCACCCGGGCAAAGCGGCGCGTGACGGAAGCAAACGTGCCCTTCGGCGCCCCCGGGGCCGTAGAGAGGGCGGAGCGGCTCGCGGCGGTGGCCGCCATGATCTATCTGATCTTCAATGAGGGCTACTCCGCGAGCGGCGGGGACATGCATGTGCGCGAACCGCTCTGCAGCGAGGCGATCCGGCTCGCCCGCCTCCTCCTGAGGCTTTTTCCTGCTGAGCCGGAGGTCATGGGCCTTTTGGCGCTGATGCTCCTGCAGCATGCCCGCACGCCTGCCCGCATCGACGGCGACGGCAATATCGTCCTCCTGGACGAGCAGAACCGCAGCCTCTGGAACCGCGACATGATTACGGAGGGCTTGGCGCTGGTGGACAAGGCCATGCGCCATCGCAAGCCCGGCGCCTACCAGGTGCAGGCGGCGATCGCTGCGCTCCACGCGCGGGCGTCGAAGCCGGAGGAAACCGATTGGCAGGAGATCAACCTGCTCTACCAGATGCTGGAACGCCTTCAGCCCTCCCCAATCATCCGGCTCAACCGCGCGGTTGCGGTGCTCAAGACGCAAGGGCCGGAGGCCGCGCTGTTGCTTGTCGAGCCGCTTGCGGAACGGCTCTCGAACTATTTTTACTTCCATGGCGTGCGCGGTGCGCTGCTGAAGGAACTGGGCCGCGAGCGGGAAGCGCGCACCGCGTTCGACAAGGCCATTTCGCTCGCCCGCACGCCCGCCGAAGCCGCCCATATCCGCCACCAGATCGACCGGCTGATCACCGACTCGAAACCAAAGGCAAAATCTGCCTGATTTTTTCCCGGCGGAGAAATGTCGGAGGGCGTCCGCTGCAGCCGTCCTAGGCGCGTGGTTCAAGAGTGAGGAGATGAACATGCGCTATGTCTGCCTGGTTTATGTCGATCAAACTGCATTGAGGGCCCTCCCCAAGGAAGAGATGGACCGGCTGGTCCAAGACTCCATCGCCTATGACGGTCTGCTCGCGCAGCAGGGCAATCTGGTCGTCGCTCACGCGCTGGAAGCGCCCTCCCGCGCCACAAATCTCGTCACGCGCGGCGGGAAGGTGGTGACGGTGGATGGTCCCTTTTCCGAAGCGAAGGAGCAACTCGTCGGATTTCTCCTGGTGGAAGCCAAGGACCGCGACGACGCGGTCGCCATGGCCTCCAAGGTACCTATAGGCCGCTATGGCCGTATCGAGATCCGCATGGCGGGCAAGCCCGGCGAGCAATGATACGCGTCCGGCCCCGGTCCCAACCGGGAATGTGTCCGCAAGGAGCGAGACGGAGAATCCCTATGCGTTACCTTTTACTGATTTATGCCGATGAAGCCGAGATGAGGACGAAGCCTCTGGAAGCAGCGATGGAATGCGTGCGCGCGGCACAGGGCTACGACGAGGAGTTGAAGGCAAAAGGGCATTTCATAGCCTCGCACGGTTTGGAATGGCCATCAGAGGCGACCACGCTGCGTCTGAAGAGCGGCAGGATTGTCAGCACCGACGGCCCCTTCAGCGAGACCAAGGAGCAATTGCTCGGCTTCCTCCTGATCGAGGCGGAAGGAAAGGACGAGGCTTTTGCACTCGCAGCCCGCCTGCCTATGCTCGCCACCGGCAGCACAGTGGAACTGCGCGCGATCGAAGATCTCACCGGGGATGCATTTTGAACGCCCGCAACACCCGTCCCCCTACTGGGACCGCTAGTTGGACGGAGCGGCCATAGGAGAAGGCGAAGAAGATGCCGCGGCCGACAAGATCGGACTCCGCGCTCTAGAAACCGCCTCCGGTGGGGACGTTTCCATTGCGGCTGCGCCGCCTCTCGGCGCAGCCGCATAAAAAATGCCTTCTGTCGGATGTGCGCCTTTTCCACCGTCCTTGGGACGACCAGATCGCAAAGGGCTTTATGCAAAAGAAGGAGAAGGACATGTCTGCAATCCAAATCACCCCTGGTGAAACCGGCGAACCGCGCGGCGGCGTCATCGCCTATCTCCAGGTCGAGGGAACCACCAAGGCTGCCGCATTTTACGAGAAGGCTTTCGGCGCCAAAGAAGTCGCCCGCCATCCGGTGGATGAACAGGGACGCACGATGCATCTCCATCTCTACATCAACGGCGGCTCGGTGATGATGAGCGATCCCTATCCCGAATATGGCCACGCTTACATAAAGCCTGCAGGCATCACCCTCACCCTCTGCGTCGATGATGTGGATTTCTGGTGGGATCGCGCCTCCAAGGCGGAAGGCATGGAGGTGGTGATGCCACTTGAAAAGATGTTCTGGGGCGACCGTTTCGGCCAGCTTCGCGATCCCTTCGGCTACGACTGGGCAATCGTTGGCAAGTAACTTGCCCAGGGCTGAGTACCTGGCTGCTGCCCCGGCAGCAGCAAATTCGTGTTCCGAAGACCGGAAAAAACTCGTCCTGAGGGGTTTACTCACCCATTGCGCGCCCTACCCTTGGACGGGTGGCCGCAAATCATGGAGGTGCGGCCGCGAAGCGCTTGGGCGCAGATGGATCGAAATCGGTAAAAAGGAGAAATCCATGAGACAAGCCAAGACAGGCGATGTCGTGCGCGTCCACTATCGGGGACGCCTCACCGACGGCACCGAATTCGATTCCTCGGAAGGCCGCGAGCCGCTCGAATTCCAAGTTGGGGGCGGCCAGGTCATCCCCGGTTTCGAGAGGCAAGTGGAAGGCATGGAGGTCGGCGAGATTTCGACGATCACCATTCCTGCCGACGAGGCTTATGGAACAAGGGACGAGCGGCAGGTGCAATCGGTGCCGCGCAGCTCCATGCCCGACAATCTGGATCTTCAGATCGGCACGCGGCTGACCGCGACCACGCGCGACGGCAAACAGATACCGCTCACCGTCATCCAGGTTGACGATGAAGAGGTGGTGGTGGACGCCAATCATCCGCTCGCCGGCCAAGATCTGGTCTTCGATATCGAGCTGGTAGAGATCCTCGGCTCTGAACCCGGCTTGAAATTCGGCCAGTAGAGGGCAACGAATGGAGCAGGCATTTGGCAGCAGGCGTACCGCTTGCTTGCCGACCTGCGCTCTGCTCTTTCAGCACTATCTTACCCGCTTAGAGCCCTATCCTCTACTGCCCTAAGTACATCTGCGCGAACTCTGCCGAGGGCGGGATCGGCTTTATGACGTCGATCAGCACGCCATTCGGGTCACGAGTGATAAAATGGCGTTGACCAAAAGCTTCATCGCGCAGTTCCAGCAAGATCGGCAGGCCGGAAACTCTCGCCCGTTCATATTCGCCATCCACGTCCTCCACCTCGAAATTGAGGATCAGGCCCGAGGCACGCCCGCGCGCGACCGGCGGAATGGTCTCGTGGGAGCCGTCGAGAATGGCAAGGTTCACGCCTTCGTCCTCACCTGACTGAAAGTGCACGTACCAGCCGCTCTCGAACCTCGCTTCGAAACCGAAGTGATCGCAATAAAAGGCTGCCGTCCCCGCCACGTCATCGGTCATGATCACCGGGTAATAACTGGTGGTCTTCATCGTCTTGCTGCCTTTCACAAAAAGACATACTGTCTGTATGTAAATCCAAGATAACATACAGGCTGTATGTATGCAAGAAGCGAAGACCCCTCGCCGCCCCAATAGCGAACGTTCGGAGAAGACGCGTGAAAAGCTGCTCAAAGCAGCCCGCCGTCTTTTCGTGGAGAAATCCTATGCGGAGACCAGCACGCCCGAGATTGCGGAAAAGGCAGGTGTGACCCGTGGCGCGCTCTATCACCATTTCGCAGACAAGCAGGCCCTCTTTCAAGCGGTCGTGGAGCGCGAGGCCTTCCTGTTGGCCGAGGAGATCGAGCGGAAAGCCATGTCCCCCTCCCCCGTCGCAGCTCTCCTGGAAGGAGGTTCTGCATTCCTGGAGGCCATGGCCGTGGCTGGACGCACGCGCTTGCTCCTGCTCGATGGTCCAGCCGTTCTGGGCCGGTCGGTGATGGATGAGATCGAGGGCCGGCACGGCAATCGAACCTTACGTGAGGGTTTGGCCGCCGCGATTCGAGCAGGCGCTCTGCCCGCGTTGCCCCTTTCCGCACTTACCGGTCTTCTCGCAGCAGCTTTCGACCGCGCGGCGCTTGCGATTGAGGCTGGCGGGAACGAGAAAGCCTATCGCCAGACACTTGCCGGGATCATCGAAGGGTTGGCGGCATCCGCCGCCGCACGCAAAGCCGATGGCTCCGACCAGCAGGAACTGCCGTTCTGAACTGCCTGAGCCCGGCATCCCTCCTTCCTTGCAAAATCCGGGGGTGTCGGGAAAACTTCCAGCGGACTAGCTGAACAGGGCGTCGCCCTGCTCGTCGATGATCTGGCGGCCTTTGCGGATCGCGTGCTCAGCGGCGAGATCGGCGCTAGGAAAACGATCGGCGCGGACAAACCTGTGCTCCTTCACCTCGCCGCCGATCTCCTTGGAGATCACGCCACAGGTCTGGAACTGCCCTTCCTGGGAGAAGGGCGTGGCTCGGATGGTGAAGCCCTTGTGCTCTTCCGGCTTGCCGACCGTTCCCTGCTCCGCTGATTTCTCACTGCCGAACAGGCGCTTCAGAAATGACATGGCACTCTCCTTATGGCTTCTGGGACGCTACCGCGGCTGCGCATCGAGGATCAGACTAGCTCAAGTGCAGAACGATCTCGCGCCGGTGCGGCTTGTCGCGGTGTTCGAAAAGGTAGATCCCCTGCCAGGTGCCCAGCAGCATCTGTCCTTGGGAAACGGGGATGCCGATGGAGGTCTGCGTAAGCGCCGCCTTGATGTGTGCCGGCATGTCGTCCGGCCCTTCGAGACGGTGCACGATCCAATCCATGGAGGGATCGCTGGAGGGTGGAACGAGCCGGGCGAAGAACGCATCGAGATCGCGCTTCACATCAGGGTCGGCATTCTCCTGGATGATCAGCGAGCAGGATGTGTGCCGTACGAAGACAGTGAGCAGGCCTTCCTCAGCCGGCTGTCTGCGCACGAAATCAGCGGCCTCCCGGGTAAACTCGTAGAGACCCTGGCCGAACGTACCGATGGTGAGGCGCATCTGGGGCATGATCGGGTCGTGCATCGGCCAGATGCGCCTGTCAAGCGGTTCCGGCTCAGCCCAGCGAGCGGATGATCTCGCGATAGGCATCCTCAGGGAAAGCCTTCAGCGTACAGGTCTTCACATTGCCCTGGGTGCCCAGCCTCAGCGCAAAGCGGGCGGCTATGGCATCGTCCGGAGCCTCGCAGACCGCCACCATGTCATATTCACCCATGGTCAGATAAAAGCCCTGAAACGAGCCGCCCATTTCCTGAAGCAAGGTCTTGGCGGCATCGAGCCGCCGCGGCGACTCGCGCAGGTTCTTCATGCCTTGTTCGGTCCAGTTCAAAAGTACGATGTAAGTGGTCACGTCACACCTCCCTCGGCGCCGTGACATCTCACGCAGATCTGCCGGCGCCGGAACGTTTCCCACCGCCTGCAGCGAAATATGCGCCTGCCCGTCTCGAGCGGCAAGATGAACGCTTTCAGGTCGCCATCCGCTTTGGGGCGCAATTCTACCAAAGCTGGATAGTCTCGCAGGAACCTCTATCAACCCGAGCGCAATTCCGGACGAAAGCTGGCACCGTCCCGCATGGGCCTGCGGCGGTAGCCGCTCCTGTGTCAGTCGGAACTCAAGATGAACCGCCGATGCGGCAGCATAATTGGCCGAGCATTGTTGTTATATATGGCAGTGAACTTGGCGATGTCGTCTGCGCTCACCTCGAGAGGCTCCTTGACGATCATCCAGTCTACATCTTCGCTACAGGGCGGCGTGGTCAAGGACCCCTCATAAAGCCAGTAGTCGAGCGAGTGCGGCAGAAGGCCGTTCGGATCGACATGCTTTACATCGACATCCACTCCCTGCTTATGCGGGAAACCGGCAGCAAGCTTTGCAAAGCCCTCATTCTTTGCGCCGACCGTCAGGAAGACCGCGAGCACGCCATAGGAATCCGTCTTGTCGTTCTTGTGAACGAAATGCACTTCCATGGGAAAGGTCTTGCCCTTCACGCGGTGCTCGCTCGGCGTATGGAAATGAAACTGAACCAGATCATAGACCTCTCCGTCCCGCGTAAGGGTGCTGCCGGAAGGCATGTTTATTTGCACGGTATGGCCGTTGTTCACCATCGTTCCACCGCGGCCTGTCCATTTGACGGCCAGCTTTGAAAGCTTTGCGCTGACATCTCCAGAAATATCGATCGGCGATTGCTGGCTACCGGTGATACAGGCCAAATTACGCGGACCGAGATAAGCCCAATAGTCCGGCCCATTGCCCGCGTTCTCCCAAGGTGCCGCCGTCGCCGGCCCCGCACAAAACAGACAAGCGGCAATGAGAGACTTGATAAAATTGCGCCGTTCCATGAACAGATTCCCTTGCGGTGAAATGAGTTGAATATGCAAATATCAATTCTACTCTAGCGGGAGAAAATGCGGCGGCAGCGTGTCAAAACCGAAGCTGGCGTGTGTGCTTCGGCGTCCGCGGTTTACGAAGACATAAAGGATTGGAGACGAATTCCGTTAAGTCCTCAACCGGTCCATAACGGCGCCTAGCAGAGCGCGCGAGTCTCCGCGGCAAGCGTTTCGCATCAAGCAGGTTCCAACAGCGAGCGGGCTTGTGCTGACAGCTCCCGGTTGCGACACGAGCCCTTCGTCGGGCTGACCGGCGCATACTTCTGACAACAAAAGCCGGGCACCAGCCCGGCTTTTTGGATGCATTGAGCACCACGATTTCTGCGCTTGAGTAGCATGATCTCCGAAAACCCGCAGTTTTCGGATCGCCGCTCCCTCAGCTGTCGAGGAAGCTGCGGAGCTTGCGGCTGCGGCTCGGATGCTTGAGCTTTCTCAGCGCCTTTGCCTCGATCTGGCGAATACGCTCGCGGGTCACCGAAAACTGCTGGCCCACCTCTTCAAGCGTATGATCGGTGTTCATGCCGATACCGAAGCGCATGCGGAGCACGCGTTCCTCACGCGGCGTTAGCGAGGCGAGCACGCGCGTCGTGGTCTCGCGCAGGTTTGCCTGAATCGCCGCGTCGATCGGCAGCACAGCGGACTTGTCCTCGATGAAATCGCCGAGATGTGAATCCTCCTCGTCGCCAACAGGCGTTTCGAGAGAAATCGGCTCCTTGGCGATCTTCAAGACCTTGCGCACCTTCTCAAGCGGCATGGCGAGCTTCTCGGCCAGTTCCTCCGGCGTCGGCTCGCGGCCGATCTCGTGCAGCATCTGGCGCGAGGTGCGCACGATCTTGTTGATCGTCTCGATCATGTGCACCGGAATGCGGATCGTGCGGGCCTGGTCGGCGATCGAGCGGGTAATCGCCTGCCGGATCCACCAGGTGGCATAGGTCGAGAACTTGTAGCCGCGACGATACTCGAACTTGTCGACTGCCTTCATCAGGCCGATATTGCCTTCCTGGATCAAATCCAGGAACTGCAGGCCGCGGTTCGTGTATTTCTTGGCGATCGAGATGACGAGGCGAAGATTGGCCTCCACCATCTCCTTCTTGGCGATGGCCGCCTCGCGCTCGCCTTTCTGCACCTGGTTGACGATGCGGCGGAACTCGCCGATCGAAATGCCCGTCTCTTGGGCAAGGTTCTGGATCTCGGAGCGAAGCGCCTCGATCGTGTCGTCCTCGTGCTTGACGAATTCTTTCCAGCCGGGCTGCGGCAAGGCCGCGACCGTCCCGCCCCAGTTCGGGTCGAGCTCGGAGCCCTGATAAGCCTTGAGGAAGTCCTCGCGCCTGACGCCATAGCTTTCGGCGAGACGGAACAGTTTCAGCTCGTTCTGAACCAGCCGCTTGTTGATGTCGTAAAGCTGCTCAACCAGCGTTTCAATGCGCTGGTTGTTGAGTGAAAGCGACTTCACCGCCTTGATGAGCTCGTCTTTCAACTCCTTCGAGCGGCGCTCCTGGCCGGCCGACAGCTTGTCGGAATCGCCCAGACGGCTCTCGACCTCCTGGTCCTGCAGCTTGCGCAGCTTGGCATAGGTGTCTGCAATAAAGTCGAGGGTCTGCATGACGCCGGGCTTGAGCTCGGCCTCCATGGCGGCGAGGGAGAGATTGGTCTCGTCCTCTTCCTCGTCATCCTCTTCGGACCGCGTCTCGCCGCCGACATTGGTGATGTCGTCCTCGTCATCCCGTGAGCGCCGAGAGACCTTCTCTTCGACCGCGGGTTTTGCAAGCTCGTCGGGCCGCGCGATCACAGGAGCCTGCTTGCCCTCCGGGCCGGCATAAGTTGCCTCGAGATCGATAATCTCGCGCAGCAGGATCTTTCCTTCGTTGAGTTCGTCGCGCCAGATGATGAGGGCCTGGAAAGTGAGCGGGCTTTCGCAAAGCCCTGCGATCATGGTCTCGCGTCCAGCCTCGATGCGCTTGGCGATGGCGATCTCGCCCTCACGCGACAGAAGCTCTACCGATCCCATCTCGCGCAGATACATGCGCACCGGGTCGTCGGTGCGATCGGTCGGCTCCTTCTTCGTGACGGTCGCGACGGCGCTGGTCCCGGCCTCGACCAAGTCGCTGCTTTCCTCTTCGCTCGAGTTGTCGGCTTCGGCTTCTTCGCCGGCCTCCTCGTCCTCGACCACGTTGATGCCCATGTCGGAGAGCATGGCCATCGTGTCCTCGATCTGCTCGGAACTCACTTCCCCGGAAGGCAGCACCGCGTTCAGCTCGTCCATGGTCACATAGCCGCGCTTCTTCGCGAGCTTGATCATTTTCTTGACTGCATCGTCGGAAAGGTCGAGCAGCGGCCCGTCGGTGCCGTCGCGTTCGATTTCGACCTCTTCCTTTTCCTTTGTCGCCATGCTCTGCCTTCTCCAACCGCCCCTTGCAGTGGGCTCAGCTATCTTTCCACAGCCCGGCTCTCTGCCGGCGTGCGCACTTTCAGGCTCTATGCGCCCTGTGTTAAAGCGCGATTAACCCTGACATCTATAGCGGTCTTGCCGCTTATCCATGTCCTGTGGTCTTTTTGCTTACGCAGACCAACCCGCAGGATCCGGTCGAATCGATCCTGATTCCTTTAAACCACGCCGAGGTCAAGCTGCTGTGCCATGATTCGCGCCAAAAAAGCGAATCGCAGCACGTTTTGGCTGCTCGCTCCTGGGGATAAATCAAGACCTTCCAACCCGCCCCGAGAGTACACCAAAGCCCTCGATGAGCGCTTCCGCTGACTGCAAATTGCGCAGTTCCGCCTGAATCTCCACGAGATGCCGATAATTTTCTTCGGTCGGTTCGTTGGCCAGCGCCTGCTCGGCCGCTTTCAGTTCCCTATGTAGGGCGCCTGCACTGCGGTGCAAGTGCAGCGCCTGCAGAAAGGCCTCGCGTGCGTCCTCGAAGGCCGCCTCCGGCAAAGCCGGCCACTGATTCGCGCGCTGGAGGAGAGCTTGCGCCCGCTCCAGCACCTCGCCAAGGCCGGCAGCTGCAATTGCCTGTGTCAATGCCTCCCGGTCATGCGCCACGTCATGGGCGACCGCATCGAGCAGAGCGGAATGGAGCCTCCTCAGGTCAGCGTTGGAAAGCAACAACTTCTCCACGGCATCGAATTGCTCATCGATCAGTGCCGGGTGGTTCACGAGAGTGACGATAATGGCTGCCTCCCGAAGGGGCATGATGCTTGCGGTTTTCTTCACAAGGGCGGAGCGCGCCAGGCTTTCGGAGACTGCAAATCGCCCCGCGGCTGCCCCCTGCCTGCCCGGCGCTCCCCCGCGCGACGAAAAGCCGCCGCGCTTCTTCCATCCAGCCTGGGATGCTGAACCAAAAAAGCTCTGCACCCTGTCGCGAAGTTCCTGCGCGTAGTGCCTGCGGACATTCTCGTCGCGGATTCTGTTCGCAAGCTCACGAAACGTCTGCTCAAGCTCCGCACGCCGCTCGGGCGTATCGAAGACACGACCCGATGTCTCACGCATCCAGAGAAGATCGGCAAGCGGCCTTGCCTCCGCGACCAGCCCATCGAAGGCCTGCCGCCCCTCTTCACGCACGAGATCGTCCGGGTCCTTCCCTTCCGGGAGAAGTGCAAAGCGCAGGGATCGCCCCGGCTGCACCATAGGCAGCGCGAGATCGGCCGCCCGCCACGCCGCGCGCAATCCCGCACCATCTCCGTCGAAGCAGAGCACCGGCTCGCCGGACATGCGCCACACGAGTTCAAGCTGATTTTCGGTGAGCGCCGTGCCGAGCGGGGCCACCACATTCTCGATGCCGGCCTGGGCAAGCGCGATCACGTCCATATAGCCCTCGACAGCGATCACCGGGCCACCCTTGGCGGCCTTGCGCGCGCGGGCATGGTTGTAGAGTACATTGCCCTTGTGGAAGAGCTCGGTGTCCGGCGAATTCAGGTATTTCGCCGGCACATCGGAGGAAAGCGCTCTCCCCCCGAAAGCGATCACGCGGCCGCGCGTATCCTCGATCGGAAACATGACCCGGCCACGGAACCGGTCATATGAGACGGGGATATCCGGCCCGCTCACCACCAGGCCGCAGGCTTCCATCTGCTCTTTTCCGATGCCCCGGCCAGAGAGAAATTCCTTGAGCGCATTGCGGCTATCCGGCGCGAAGCCGAGACGGAACGTCTGCTGTGTCGCCGAGGAGATGCCACGTCCGCGCAAATAGGACCTGGCTTCGGCGCCTTGAGCTCCCTGCAGGCAATCCTGGAAGAACTGCGTCGCCATCTCCATCACATCCGTGAGGCTGGCTCGCTCTTTCTCTCTCTTCTCCGCCTCAGGGTCACGCGCGGGCATCGGCACGCCTGCCATCTCGGCGACGCGCTCCACGGCCTCGGGAAAACTCATCCCGTCAAGTTCCACGAGAAAGCGGAAATGATCGCCCGAAACGCCGCAGCCAAAACAGTGGTACCGCCCCTTGCGGTCCTCGCAGTGGAAGCTCGGCGTCTTCTCGCCATGGAAGGGGCAGCAGGCCCAGAAATCGCCCCGGCCAGGATTGCTCTTGCGCTTGTCGAAGGTCGCGCGCGTGCCCACCACCTGGCTGATGGGTACGCGATCGCGGATTTCGTCGAGGAAGCTAGTGGAAAAGCGCATGGGCCCCGCCTGTCATGGGGATCCTATACAGCACTTGCGGGCCTGTCGCGAACTTCCAGCCCAAATACCCGCTGTTCACAGGCATGCGCTTGAAGCTTTGCTCATCCCCGGTCACGGAACTTGTTGGTGATGGGATAGCGCCGGTCACGTCCAAAGTTCTTTTTCGTAATCTTCACGCCGGGAGCAGCCTGGCGGCGCTTGTACTCGGCGACGTAAAGGAGATGCTCGACCCGGTGCACGAGATCCCGGTCGTGGCCGCGTGCAACAATTTCGTCCACTCCCATCTCATTCTCCACCAGGCACTCCAGGATATCGTCCAGCACGGGATAGGGCGGAAGCGAATCCTGGTCCGTCTGGTTCTCGCGCAATTCGGCCGACGGGGCCTTGTCTAAGATGGATACCGGAATCACCTCTCCGGACGGTCCGAGCGCCGCGGGCGGCACATGTTCGTTGCGCCAGCGGCAGAGCGCGTAGACCTGCATCTTGTAGAGATCCTTGATGGGATTGAAGCCGCCATTCATGTCTCCGTAGAGCGTGGCATACCCGACCGACATTTCGGATTTGTTGCCCGTCGTCACGACCATGGAGCCGAACTTGTTGGAGATTGCCATGAGCAGTGTGCCGCGCGCGCGGCTCTGCAGGTTCTCCTCCGTAATGCCCTGTTCCGTGCCCTCGAAGAGCTGGCCGAGTGCATTGAGGAAGCCCTCCACAGGCTCGCCGATCGGCACGATGTCATAACGGCAGCCGAGTGCGCGCGCACAGTCTTCCGCATCGCGCAGCGATTCCTTCGAGGTATAGCGGTAGGGCATCATCACCGCCCTCACCCGCTCCTCACCGAGCGCATCCACCGCAAGCGCCGCACAAAGCGCGGAGTCAACGCCGCCGGACAGGCCCAGAACGACGGTCCTGAAGCCGTTCTTGTTCACATAGTCGCGCAGGCCCAGCATGCAGGCGCGATAATCCGCCTCTTCCTTTTCCGGAATGATGGCCATCGGTCCGTCAGAGCAGACCCATTCGTCTTCTGTTCTGCGCCAGGTGGTGACGGCGACCGCCTCCTCGAATTGGCTCATCTGGAAGGCGAGCGACTTGTCCGCCTGGATGGCGAAGGAAGCGCCGTCGAAGACGAGCTCGTCCTGGCCGCCCAGCATATTGGCGTAAACGATCGGCAGGCCGCTCTCGATCACCTGCACGATGACCACCTGCTGGCGAACCTCCACCTTTCCCCGATAATAGGGCGAGCCGTTCGGAACGAGCAGGATTTCGGCGCCGGATTCGGCCAGGGTCTCGCAGACGTCGAGCTTGCCCCAGATGTCCTCGCATACGGGGATTCCGATGCGCACGCCCCGGAAATTCACCGGGCCGGGCATGCTGGGACCAGCCTGGAAGACGCGCTTCTCATCGAATTCGCCGTAATTCGGCAGATCCACCTTATAGCGTTCGGCGATCACTTTGCCGTCATCGAGCACCATCACGGCATTGTGCACGCCGCTTTCACGCTTGAGCGGCGTGCCGATGATGACGCCCGGTCCGCCATCGGCCGTTTCCGCCGCGAGCTCCCGCACAGCCTTCTCGCAGGCTGCGACGAAGGCAGGCTTCAGCACCAGGTCTTCAGGCGGATAGCCGGCGATAAAGAGCTCGGTGAAAAGGACGAGATCGGCCCCCTGCCTGGCAGCCTCTGCGCGCGCCACGCGCGCCTTGGCGAGATTGCCTGGAATGTCACCGACCGTAGGGTTCAGCTGAGCGACGGCGATGCGGAGAATATCGGGAGCGGCTTGGGTCATGAGGCTCATCTAGCTCGCACCCAAGGGGCTTGCAAGGATCGAGCGGGATCGCATCGCTATGATGAGGCATCGGAGGAACCGCGGGCATATCGTGGCAGCCCGTCCTCGATCTCGTAATAATCGCCCTTATCGGCAACGAAGATATGAGCTTTGGCCTTTAGTCCGCTAGGCTGGTCAAAGCTGCCCGCCATAATCGAAATCGTGTCGGTGCCGTCCCTCTTCCAAAAAAGCGCGGAGCCGCAGGTGCTGCAAAAGCCGCGCTTGGCAAATTCCGAAGCGGCGTACCAGGTAAGCTTGTCGGCGCCTTCGACCGTCAGCCGGTCATGCCTCACACGGGTGGCGGCATAGACGTGACCTGTCTGTCTCCGGCATTGGGAACAGTGGCAGTAGACGACGCCGCGCGACACATCGCTTGTGCGGTAGCGGACGGCACCGCACAAGCACCCTCCCTCCCGGATTTCCATCAACAGCCTCCTCGAAACAAAACCCCCGCCATCATGCCATGGCGAGGGTTCAAGCAGCACCGCAAAATTTTGAACGCTGCGGTCAGTTCAATGCATCTCCGCGTCAGGTCTCAGCCGACGGCCGCCTGCTTGTGAGAATGGGCCGCGGCGTCCTTCTTGAGAAGCTCGGCCACGAGGAAAGCAAGCTCCAGCGCCTGATCGGCATTGAGCCGCGGGTCGCAATGCGTGTGATAGCGGTCGTGCAGGTCCTCGGCCGAAATCGCGCGGGCGCCGCCCGTGCATTCGGTGACGTTCTTGCCCGTCATCTCGATATGGATGCCACCGGGATGGGAGCCCTCCGCACGGTGTACATCGAAGAAGGTCTGCACCTCCTTGAGGATCCTGTCGAAAGGCCTGGTCTTGTAGCCGTTGAGCGAGATCGTGTTGCCGTGCATCGGATCGCAGGACCATACGACCTTGCGCCCTTCCCTCTCGACCGCACGAACCAGTTTCGGCAGGTGGTCAGCCACCTTCTCCGCCCCGAAGCGTGCGATCAGCGTGAGCCGGCCGGGCTCGTTCTGCGGGTTGAGGACATCGATCAGCCGGATCAGTGTCTCCGGCTCCAGCGATGGACCGCATTTGAGGCCGAGCGGATTCTTCACACCACGGCAATACTCCACATGCGCGTGGTCGGGCTGGCGTGTGCGGTCGCCGATCCATATCATATGGCCGGAAGTGGCGTACCAATCACCAGACGTCGAGTCGATGCGTGTCAGCGCTTCCTCGTAACCGAGGAGCAGCGCCTCGTGACTGGTGTAGAAGTCCGTTTCGCGCAGAGAAGGATGGCTTTCCGCATTGATGCCGATGGCATGCATGAAATCCATCGTTTCGGTGATGCGGTCGGCGAGCGCCTTGTAGCGCTCCGCCTGCGGGCTGTCGGAGATGAAGCCCACCATCCACTTATGCACGTTTTCCAGATTCGCGTAGCCGCCCTGGGCGAAGGCGCGAAGCAGGTTAAGGGTGGCCGCCGACTGGCGGTAAGCCATCTCCTGGCGCGCCGGATCCGGTACGCGCCCCGCTTCGGTGAATTCGATGCCGTTGATGATGTCGCCCCGGTAGGAGGGGAGCGTCACGCCATCAATCGTCTCGTTGTCCGAGGAGCGCGGCTTGGCAAACTGGCCTGCTATGCGCCCGACCTTCACCACCGGCTGGGCGCCGGCGAAGGTCAGCACCACCGCCATCTGCAGGAACACGCGGAAAAAATCACGGATGTTATCGGCGCCATGTTCCGAGAAGCTCTCGGCGCAATCGCCACCCTGGAGCAGAAACGCCTCGCCATTCGCGACGGCAGCGAGTTGCTTCTTGAGCTTGCGCGCCTCGCCTGCAAAGACAAGCGGCGGATAGGTGGCCATGCGAGCCTCGACGTCAGCCAGCGCCGCAGAATCCGGATAGGCCGGGACCTGCTGGATAGGCTTGCTTCTCCAGGAACTCGGTGACCACTTCGTCATATCAACACCCATAGGCTTCTTCCCCCGCGGCACCTGCCAGCGAGATGGCGGCTATTTAGCCGAACCAGGGCTCCGATACTACCCCGCATTTGCCCACGGATCGATGCAAAAACATCATCCGTGTTCAAGCGCCTCCGTCTTGCTTCAGCAGATGGTCAAATTCGCTCACCATGCTTCACCCGGTAAGTGGGTTGATACATGGTCACCAACTCCTCCGCGGCTGTCGGATGCACGGCCATCGTGCGATCGAAGACGTCCTTGGTAAGCCTCCCCTTTATCGCGATACCGAGGAGCTGCGCCATTTCGCCAGCGTCCGGCCCAAGGATGTGCGCGCCGAGAACGCGCTTTGAGCCGGCATCCACGACGAGCTTCATGATCATCTTTTCCTGCCGGCCGGCCAGCGTGTGGCGCATCGGCCGGAAGCTGGCGCGGTAGACCTCGACTTCATCGAACTGCTTGGCCGCGACCTCCTCGGTGAGCCCCACGGTTCCAATCTCCGGCTGCGAAAACACAGCTGTGGCGATGTCCTGATGATCAACCTTGGTCGGATTGTCCTTGAAGGCTGTCTCGATGAAGCACATCGCCTCGTGGATCGCGACAGGCGTAAGCTGCACCCGGTCGGTGACGTCGCCGATGGCCCAGATGTTCTCGACATTGGTCCGCGAATACTCGTCGACGAGGATTTCGCCCCGCACACCAGTCTCCACGTCGGCAGCCTCAAGCCCTAAATCCTGTGTGTTGGGAACGCGGCCAATGGCGAGCATGATTTCGTCAAAGGTCTCGATACAGCCCGACATCAAATGCGCGGCAAGCCGGCCATCGGGCTCTTTCTCCACCTTTTCGATGACGTCCTGGCACACGATGCGAATGCCCTTGGCCTCCATGGCTTCGTGCAGGCCCTTGCGGAGATCGCCATCGAACCGGCCCAGAATCTCCTTGCCGCGGTAGATGAGCGTCGTCTTCACGCCGAGGCCGTGAAAGATATTGGCGAACTCCACCGCTATATAGCCACCGCCCTCAATCGCGATGGAACCAGGCAGTTCTTCCAGATGAAACGCCTCGTTTGATGTGATGCAGTGCTCGCGACCGGGAAGCGCAACATGGGGATTCGGCTTGCCGCCAGTCGCGATCAGGATGTTGGCTGCGGTGAATGTCTCATCGCCGACGCGGATGGTGTGCCTATCGAGAAGAGTTGCCCGGCCTTCGATAATCCGGGCGCCCGCATTCTCCAGCCCTTTTCGGTAAAGGCCTTCCAGCCTTCCGATTTCCCGGTCCTTGTTGGCGATGAGCGTCTGCCAATCAAACCTGCTCTCTCCGACGGTCCAGCCGTAGCCGGCGGCATCCTCGAAATGCTCCGGGAATTGCGAAGCGTAGACAAACAGCTTCTTCGGCACGCAGCCGCGGATCACGCAGGTGCCCCCGAAACGATACTCCTCCGCAATGGCAACGCGCTTGCCCATCGATGCCGCAACGCGGCCCGCGCGCACGCCGCCGGAGCCACCGCCGATGACAAACAGGTCGAGGTCATAATTCGCCATGGTCTCTTCCGCCGCTTTCCTTCGGTTTCCTGCAGCTATGCTTTTGCGGTGCAAAAAGGAAGCCCGGCACTGAGGCCGGGCCTTCAATTCTATTCAATGCCGGTTGCGCTCAGTTGGACTTCGGCGCTTCACCCGCTTGACCCTCGGCGGCCGGCTCCTCGGCGGGCGCCTTCGGAGCCTGTGCCCCGGCTGCAGCCTGGAGGGTTTCAACCACGGAATTCGTCAGATCACGCGCTACGCCCCGGCGCCATATTTCAGCGGCCTGCAGGAGTTCACGCGTAACGATAGGACCGTCGGACAGAAGCTTCTTGCCTGTCGCCGAGCTATAGAATGTCGCGATGTTCTGCAGGTCTTCCTGGCTGAACATGCGCGCATAGGCAAGGGCAGCTTCCTTCTCGAGGTCCGCACGGCGGCTGGCGAGATCCAACGCCTTCTCATCCACCGTGGAATTGATGAGATCCACCAGATTCGGGCTCTGCTGAATAAGCTGTGCCTTCAGCGATGCCGCAGCGTCCGGGAGATAATTGTCGAACGGATCGGTCGCGTTGATCGCGTCGATTGCGGCGCGCGCGGCCTTGAGATGCTCCTCCGAAATCTCCTGCGCTCCCGCCGGAAGAGACAGCGCCGAAAGTGCCATCGCGGCAGTCAATGCGATCATGCGAGCGCGTTTGGCCAGTTTCATCTTTGCTTCTTCTCCGTTTCCTAGAATCGGCTGCCGGCGCCGAGCGTCCTGACACCGTCTTTGCCTGCAATTATCGCCGCGCCAGCGAGCCCGATGAAGAGACCGTGTTCCACGACACCGGGAATTGCGTTCAGCGCCTCCGCGAGTGCTCTTGGCTCTGGAATACGGCCAAAAGATGCATCGATTATGAAATGTCCACCATCGGTGAGGAAAGGCTCGTCACCAGCCATCCGAGTCCTCATTTCACCGGAAAGGCCAAGGCGGCTCGCCGCTTTCTCGATGGCGATCCCGGTGGCGCGAAGCCCAAACGGGTTTACTTCGATGGGCAGCGGAAAGCGCCCGAGCACATCGACAAGCTTGCTCTCGTCCGCGATCACCAGCATGCAATGCGAGGCGGCAGCCACGATCTTCTCGCGAAGCAGCGCGCCACCGCCGCCCTTGATGAGGGTGAGGTCCGGTCCCACTTCGTCGGCACCATCAATCGTGAGATCGAGCTCAGGCGTCTCGTCCAGTGTGGAAAGAGGCACCGACAGCTCGCGGCACAGAGCTGCCGTGCGTTCCGAGGTGGGAACGCCGACGACTGTCAATCCTTCAGCCACCCGCGCAGCCAGAAGCCGCACGAATTCCTCTGCGGTCGAGCCCGTGCCGATTCCGAGCTTCATCCCGTCTTCGACCTGCCCGAGCGCTGCCCGGGCGGCTTCAATTTTCAACGTCTTCGCGTCCGATACCATCTTGCCCCCACGAGCAGACCGGCTTCCTAGCCCGTTTCACCTTTTCTCGCAAATGGCTTTGCAGCCTGTGCATAGTTACCGCATTTGATGACCTGTCAGCCATTGGGTCCCATGCCTTCCTTGAACAATGAGGTCACGCGGGTTATCGCGGGAGAAGCAACAAGGGAATTCTCATGACATCCCCGATCATCGTCTTCGACCTCGACGGAACGCTCGTCGATACTGCGCCAGATCTCCTCGACAGCCTCAACCACTGCCTGCGAACGGTTTGCGTGCCTGAAGTGGCCCCTGTTGAGATCCGTCGCTATGTGGGTTTTGGAAGCCGAGTCATGATCGAGCGGGCGTTCGCCGCACATGGGCGGCCGATCGACAACGAGGAGCTCGATGCCCTGCAGAAGCTCTTCATCGAGCACTACACCGCCGGTATGCCCGGGCTTTCGCGCCCGTTCCCAGGAGTGATGGACGCGCTGGAGCGCTTTCGAAGTGCAGGCTTCATTGCGGCCGTCTGCACAAACAAGCTTGAGGACCTTTCCAAGAGGCTGCTGGAAGCGCTGCAAATCGACGAACGCTTCGCTGCGATCTGCGGGGCGGACACCTTCGGCCATCGCAAACCCGACCCCCGTCACCTGATCGATACGATCAAGCTTGCCGGTGGGGATCCCGATCGCGCGGTCATGGTCGGTGATTCGCGCACCGACATCGATACGGCCAAGGCAGCCGGCATTCCTGTCGTTGCCGTGGACTTCGGCTATACCGACCGGCCGGTGCAGGAATTCGAGCCGAGCATCGTCATCTCCCATTTCGATGAGTTGACGGTCGAGTTGGGAAACAAGCTCATCAAATCGGCCGCAGGCCAAGCGGTGGCTTGACTTAGTCCCTGGGGCTCCCTTATATCGCCGCGCGTTCGGCGATTTGCCGCCGGGCGGGCGCGTAGCTCAGCGGGAGAGCACACCCTTCACACGGGTGGGGTCACAGGTTCAATCCCTGTCGCGCCCACCACTCCCTTGGCACAAGCTACACCTGCTGGTTTTCCACGTCGCCGCCGCTTTCGGCCGGTCCATCCGACGCACGCCTTTTCGCACGCAAACGCTTGGCGGTGACCGCGGGTCTTTCGCCCTTGCCTACAGAGGAACGTGTCTTGGCTCGGTCCGAGGAGCGGCTCTCGCTTTTCTCGGCGAGAATCTCGGCCGACAGGATGGATGGCTGTCCGCGATCTTCATTGCCTACATTGAGCGTGACCTGCGGGAACGGAATGGCGATTCCGCGCGCGTCAAAGACCTCCTTGATGATCTCGTTGTAGACTCGACCGATCACCCATTGCTGACCCGCCACCGTCTTGATGCGCGCCCGGACCATGATCGCGGAATCGCCGAACTCGGTCACACCGTGCATCTCCAGATCGCCGAGAATGTGAGGGCCGTGCTCCGTCAGCTTCAACTGCTCGAACGCGTCGAGGATGGCGCGCTTCACATCGGGAACGCTCATCCCGTAATCGACCCTTATGTTCGCGACGTGGTAGGCGAAATTCTTCATGAAATTCGATACCGAATCGACCGACGAGAACGGAATCAGGTGATACGCGCCGTCCAGCGTGCGCAGGGAAACTGAGCGGATCGTGAGACGCTCGACCGTGCCGGTGATGCCCGCCACCGTCACAACATCCCCCTCGTTCATGGCATTCTCGAACTGGATGAAGGCGCCCGTGATTATGTCCTGAACCAGCTTCTGGGCTCCAAAACCCACTGCCAGGCCGAGAATACCCGCACCGGCCAGGAGCGGCGCGATATTCACGCCCAACTCGGACAGGACGAGCATGAAAACGAGGACGCCCAGCGCAATCGTAAATGCATTGCGGAAGAGCGAAAGCAGAGTGCGTTCGCGAGGGCTGGGCTTGCGGGCTTTCGGGGGATCAAGCCGGTATTCCACCCAGGATTGGACGACGAGATAGAGGAGGCTGCCTGCAAGGAGGATCAGCCCCGCCGAAAGGACGGACTTTACGACCCGCTGGCCTGCCTCGCTCGAAACCCAGCCGAGGAAATCGGCCACCAGCCAGATCTGGGCTATGGCGATTACCACACCAAGAACAATGACCCCGCGGATCACCCGCAACACGTTCGGCACGAATGCATTGAGACGCTGTTCCAGCAAAGGCAAGCGCGTACGAATGTCGGCGGGCAGATGCATCCCGCCGGAGGCGACTTTCGTCACCGCAACGGTAAGCGCCATGCCTACCGCCACAGCGATAAGGGACTGGGCGGTAGCAGTCAGTACAAAAGGCAGCGCTGCTTCGTGATCGGCGAGCCAAAGGCCGAAAATCAGGACCAGATAGCTGATCGCAAGGACGTTCCAATACCGCGCAAGGGCTGAGAGCAGACGCGCGACGACCTCGGATTGCACGCGTTCGGCCTGGCGCGTCAGCCATCTGCGCACGGGATCCCGGTTCTGCATTATGATGATGCAGCCCATGGTGAGAGCGCAGAAAAGTACGAAGGCGCGCAATGCCTGCGCAGCACCCTGTGACACGCTTGCCGCAAGAATGGGCGCCAGGAAAAGGAAGGTATAGCCGACGACGCTAAGCAGCCGGCTGGCCCAAAAGTACCAGTAGGCGGCGGTGGTGTCGCCTATCCGCAGAAAGCGCAGCGCGGGCCATCTCGGTGCAAGCAGCACGCGTGCGGCCACTTTCGCAAGCTCGATCGACAGGAATGCGCCAAGGAAAAGCGTCTGTCCACTCCCTGCCCTGTCCGATAGGTCGAAATAGAGGGCAGGCACGTAACCCGCCGTCCACGCCAGAAGCACGGTCGCCATATCGAAGAGTGCAGCGATACCGATGAGGCCGGCGCGCTGCAGCGGGCTTGAGCCCGCCGCCCCTTTTGCGACGACAAGCTGAATTCGCCTGAAGACCAGACGCATCAGGAAGAACGCGGCGAAAGTGACGGCCGCAACGATGATGACATTGCGGACCGCGTTCCACATGGCCGCGAAATCGACCGTGCTCGTGCCTGCAAAGATATCAGAGATCTCGCCGGACAGCCGAACGACCGCGGCAATGAATGCGGCGGAACTCTCCACAGCGGCGCGCGTGTATTCGCCGATCTGGAAGACGCCCGTGGGCTCGGCCTCGTCCCCCGCCTGTTCAGGCCCGGCCCGGCGCAAAGTTTCGATTAGCCGGGCCCGGCTCTCGTTGTTCTCCAGAATTTGGATGAGTGCATCGACCTCGGCCTGGGAGGCCGCGATACCAGCATTATTCGCCTCATTCACCGGTTGTGCCGCAGCCGGCAGCGCACAGATGAGGATGAACAGGAGAGCAATTAGCCGCATAGACCCCCCAAAAAAGTTCCCGCGATCCCGCGAAGACCGCGCGCCAGCCTAAGCACGGGCGGCTTAACCAAATATTAGTTTGGGGCGAGAGCGAGGCAGGCGGTCAAGGCTGCACGGATGCGCCAAAATTGAGCTTGGCGAGCCGGCCGGAGGTCAAGCGCACCATGCCTGGATTTTCAGTGGTCAACCGGTAGCCGGTCGGCAGGGATCTTATGTCGACTTTCAAGATGAAATTCGAGCCGATGGAGTGGTCGGGGAAATCCGCGCAGGTCACATGGAACCGGCCGTGCTGGTCCGTGATAACCTGCCATCCGTTGGGTGTTGCAACCCGCACCCCGGGCAGGCCCTTCTCTCCTTTGTCCTGATAGCCATTGCCGTTCCGATCGTCGAAGACCTTGCCTATCACCTCCGCACATTCAAGCGACTGCGCGCGAGCCTCGCGGATGAGGATGGCCAGCATCGCCCATGCGAAAACCGCTACGGAACCCTGGGAGACCCACTTGGCCGCCATTGCACGCCTCCAAATTGCTCGACACCATGAGGCCGGACAAGACACCCTGCGTCAAGCCGGAGGGGCCAAAATGCCGGACGGTTTGACCCGGCCGCGACCGGATCGTATGCAGCATTCCATTTCCAAAACAACAACAAGCCAGGTCATGAAATTTCCCGCCCCGCTGATCGAAGCACGGCTCCTGCGCCGCTACAAAAGGTTTTTGGCAGACGTCCTGCTCGCAGACGGGACGGAAATCACGGTGTCCGTGCCGAATACCGGCTCCATGCTCGGCCTAACGACCCCGGGCTCACGCGTCTTCCTTTCTCGATGGGACAATCCCAAGCGCAAATACGCCTATACGCTCGAGATCGTCGAAGCAGACGGCACACTGGTCGGGATCAATACCGGCCTGCCGAACCGCCTGGCGGCGGAGGCGATCCGCGCCGGCCTTGTAGGAGATCTAGGCTCCTATCCAGTCATGAAGCCGGAACAGCGTTATGGCGAACGCTCTCGCATCGATTTTCTATTGGAGCATCCCGAGCGTCCGCCGGCCTATGTGGAGGTCAAGAACGTCCACTTCATGCGCGAGAAAGGACTTGCCGAATTCCCGGATACGAGGACAGACCGCGGCGCCCGGCATCTGGACGAGCTTGCGGCCATGCGCACCCTCGGTTACCGGGCTGTCATGATCTATATCGTCCAACGCGGCGACTGCTCACGCTTCCGTCTTTGTGCGGATCTGGATGCGGCTTATTCCGCAGCTTTCGAGCGCGCGAGACGTGCGGGGGTTGAAGCTTTCGTGGTAGGGTGCCAAATCTCTGCGGATGCGATCGTTCCCGATCGCCTGATTGACATGGATTGCTAGGGCCTCCCCGATGGTGACTTATCTCGACGCCGATACTGCTCCCCTCCGCAACACCGGCCAGATAAGGCTTTATGGCAAGGACGGGTTTGAAGGCATGCGCAGGGCGTGCCAGTTGACGGCCCGCTGCCTTGACGAGCTCGTCTCGATCGTCAAGCCGGGGGTGACGACGAACGCGATCGATCGTTTCGTCTTCGAGTTCGGCATGGATCATGGGGCGATCCCGGCAACGCTCAATTATCGCGGCTACACGAAATCGACCTGCACCTCCATCAACCACGTCGTCTGCCACGGCATTCCGGATGACAAGCCGCTTCGCGAGGGCGACATCGTCAACATCGACGTGACCTATGTGCTTGACGGCTGGCACGGGGATTCAAGCCGCATGTATCCCGTCGGGCAGATCAAGCGGGCTGCGGAACGCCTTCTCGAGGTGACGTATGAATGTCTGATGCGAGGCGTCGCCGCCGTGAAACCCGGCGCGCGAACCGGCGCCATCGGCGCCGCGATCCAGACCTTTGCCGAAGGCGAGCGCTGCTCGGTGGTGCGCGACTTCTGTGGACACGGCGTCGGCCGCCTTTTCCACGACGCGCCGAACATTCTGCACTACGGCAATCCCAATGAAGGGGTCGAGATGCGGCCCGGTATGATCTTCACCATCGAACCGATGATCAATCTCGGCAGACCCCATGTGAAGGTTTTGTCGGATGGGTGGACCGCAGTTACACGCGATCGCTCCCTTTCCGCGCAATACGAGCACAGCGTGGGCGTGACGGAGACAGGATGCGAAATCTTCACGCTTTCGCCTGCGGGGCTTGATCGTCCGGGCCTTGGCTAGCTACCCTGCGATCGTCGCTGGGGGGAGCTTTATGGCGGACGATAGCAATAGCGGCTTTGGAGAGGGTGTCCTGCACACCACGCGAGGCGCGTCAGGCAAGCCGGAAATACGCGTCAAAAAACATTATGAAGGGCATCGCGAGCGCTTGCGCGAACGTTTCGACGAGGCCGGAGCGGACGCGCTTGCCGATTACGAGCTTCTGGAGATGGTGCTTTTCCGCTCGGTCCCGCGCGCCGACACCAAAGGGCCGGCAAAGGAATTGCTCAACCGGTTCGGCTCGATCGGCGAGGTGTTGGGGGCGCCTGAACATCGGTTGAAAGAAGTACCGGGAATCGGTGAAGCGGCCGCCAGGGACCTGAAACTGATCGCGGCTGTCACACAACGCATGCTGCGCAACGAGGTGCGCGGGAAACAGGTGCTTTCCTCCTGGACCCAGGTTCTCGATTATTGTCGTGCCGCAATGGCCTATGAGGATCGCGAGCAGTTCCGGATCCTGTTCCTGGATAAGAAGAACGCCCTCATAAAGGACGAATTGCAGCAAACCGGCACCGTCGACCATACGCCCGTCTATCCGCGCGAGGTCGTGAAGCGGGCTTTGGAGCTGTCTGCAAGCGCCATCATCCTCGTGCACAATCATCCCTCGGGAGATCCCACCCCCTCCCGCGCCGATGTCGAGATGACGAAACTGATCATCTCCACGGCGGAGCCGCTCGGCATTACCGTTCATGACCACATCATCATCGGCAAGAAGGGTCATTCCAGCATGAAGGGCATGCGGCTGATCTAGCCGCGCTCCCGTGAGGCCCACATTTTCAAGCTTCACGACAGGCAGCGGATATTCTCAGATGGCAAACGGGCTGCCGGCCGGATCTCGCCACACGCGGCAAGTGGATCGAGTCCGACCGGCAGCTTTGAGCGCCTTTGATGGCGCTTCGTTGGACCCCTCTGGTTCCGTATCCAGCGATGCAGGTTGTGTGCCAACTGTAATGGAAAACGAAAAATGACTACGGCGCAGTGACTTAGCACGCCTGGAACAAGGGGCTCTTATGGATTGGGGGGCGCAGCCGCTGAAGAATAAAGCAGCACGTCGATGCATTCTTGGGCAAAATTCCCCGGCTCTCGCCTCCGAGCGGGAACCAGGGGATGCTGCGCGGGGCTCCAAGGGAACGGCTTGACCCGTTCAAGCTCGGCGCTCGCGAATGCCGCGCTCAGGCGTAGAAAATCCCGTCGTCGCCTGCAGGGGCCGCTTCTTCGCGCTCGACCGCGGAAAGGCTCGACTTCTCTCCGAGTTCGGCCAGAAGCCGCAAGCGGGCGCGGTTGAGCCGGCTCTTGATCGTGCCGATGGCGCAATTGCAGATCGTTGCCGCTTCCTCATAGCTCATGCCGAGCACGCCTATCAGCATCATCACCTCGCGCTGCTGCTCGGGGAGGCGCTGGATGGCGTTATGAATCTCCAGGCCGCGCGCAGACCATTCCTGGGTGGGATTGACCACCGGCCGCGCCGAGACACAATCGGCAGTGCCCGGCGCCTCACGCTTGGCGACCTTGATCTTCGTATAGAAGGTGTTGCGCATGATGGTGAAAAGCCAGGACTTCATACTGGTCCCGGCTTCAAACTGATGCAGGTGTGAAAGCCCTTTCGTCAGCGTCTCCTGCACCAGGTCGTCGGCATCGTTCGGGTCACGGTAGAAGGTTCTCGCAAAAGCGCGCAGTGCGGGAATGAGGTCTACGATCTCGGAGCCGGGATGCCTGGGGGCGCTGTCTCTCTCGACTGGGGACGGTGCCATTCCAAATCCCTTCTCTAACGGCGAATCTTTTCGGCTGCTCGCGGGATTAATGCGCGATAGCGATGGGAGTTCCAAAAAGCCGAACTGAACTTCCAGGAAAGAACGCCGTTGCCGTAGCCGTATGGCCGAGCTTGCGGGCGGCTCCTTTGGTTTGCCGCTTGCCACCACCGCCCGGTTGGTTCATCTCTGCGGCGGTTTTCGGAGGAACGCATGGTAGAGTTTGTCATTCCCGCACCAGAGGTGCCATCGGTTGCGGTGGCCGGTCATGTCGGGCGATTTCCGGTGCGGCGCATCTTCTGCGTAGGACGCAATTATGCGGCGCACGCCCGGGAGATGGGGCATGATCCCGACCGCGAGGATCCCTTCTTCTTCACCAAGCCTGCCGATGCCGTGGTGGATAGCGGAGCGACCATACCCTATCCCCCGCTCACCAGCGACCTTCATCACGAGATCGAGCTGGTGGCTGCGATTGGAAAGGGCGGAAACGACATCCCGGTAGAGGCGGCTCTGGCACATGTTTGGGGTTATGCCGTCGGCATCGATCTCACACGGCGGGACTTGCAGGCCGAAGCCAAGAAAGCGGCCCGGCCGTGGGACTGGGCGAAGGGCTTCGACAACTCTGCCCCTTGCGGACCGCTCCGCCCGGTCGAAAGCATCGGACACCCGGCAAAAGGCCGTATCTGGCTCTCCGTCGACAACGAGACCCGCCAGGATGCCGATCTTTCAGATCTGATATGGCCCGTAGCCAATGTGATCGCATTTTGCAGCAAAGCTGTCCGGCTTGAACCGGGAGATCTCATCTTCACCGGAACGCCTGAGGGCGTGGGTCGCGTCGACCCCGGCCAGCAGATCACAGGCGGAATCGAAGGCCTCGGCGAAATCTCGATCCAGGTGGGTAAGCGCTAGTCCAACACTTCCGGCGATCAGGCCGGAACAGCGTCCCTCCTAGGAGGTGCGGGATGTGTCGCGGCTAGTTCGCCGCCGCGCGACAGGCTAGCGTCCAGTTCGATCACCCCTACGGTCTCGCCTTCCTCGAAGCTGAGGCTGGCGGCAAACTTTCTTGCCAGCGCGCGCATCGCGCCATTGTTTGGATGCGTGGTGACGTGCAGGCGCGTGTAGCCGAGCGCTCGCGCATGGGCGATGAGCAGCTCGAAAAGACGGCTTCCCAGCCCGCGATGCTGCAGTTCCTTTTCAACGCTGAAGGCGATTTCGCCAGTCGGCGGGTCGAGTTCCGGACGCTCGTGCAATTCAGCGGCGCCGAGCACGCGTCCGTTCTGGACATAGCCCAGTACCGTCGCGCCCTGCTCAAAGCTGCGACGCGCATATTCCTTCAGGAAAGCATCGCCGATGGAGCCGTTGAAGCGATCACGCCTGCTTTCACGGTCAAGCCGGAGGAGATGGTCGCGAAACAGGCCAAGCTCCGACGGTCTTAACCGGCGAATCAGGCCGGAAGGCACTTCTTTCCGAAATTGAACAGGTTGGACCATAAGCCGCACTTCCTCGTGGGTTCCTCCCCGAGCCGCTCGACTCGCAACCTATATGTGTAGAGAATCATGGGCTTGCAAGTCGCGACTGCGCATCGCGGCTCTGCCAGCTGCGCATAGCTCAAAAATCTGGAGCTATGCTGTCATATTTTTGTGAATCATGTCTGGAATTGTTCTAATCTATGATCCATATTGAAGCAGACTTACAGCGAAGGGCTTTCCATGCGGCTCACCCGACAGACGAATTACGCAATCCGGATTCTGATGTACTGCGCGGCGAATGAAGGCCGTCTCAGCCGGATCCCGGATATTGCCCAGGCTTATTCCCTGTCCGATCTTTTTCTCTTCAAGATCCTTCAGCCTCTGGTTGAAGCCGGTTTCGTGCAGACGGTGCGCGGCCGCAATGGTGGCGTGAAGCTCGCCAAGCCGGCCGAGGAAATCACCTTGTTCGATGTCGTACGCGTGACGGAAGAGAGTTTTGCCATGGCGGAGTGCTTCGAGAGCGATACGGAGTGCCCGCTGGTAGAGGGATGCGGTCTTAACGAGGCGCTCCGGAAGGCACTCGGCGCATTTTTCGAAGTCCTCGCCTCCTATACGATCCAGGATCTGATCGATGCGCGCCCCAACATGCGCGATCTACTGGGTCTGGACGTGCAATTGGATCGAGCGGCAGCGCCGATCTAAGTGTTACCCCAGCGCCGTCTGCGGCAGGAGAAACGGTGCCTCCGCCGGAACTGCGCCTACTCTCAGCTGGCAATCGAAAACCTCCGACAGCAACGCATCCCGCATCACCTCCCTAGGCGTACCGCAGGCGGCTGCTTGCCCCCGGTGCATGACAAGCACCTTGTCGGCGCCTGCGACCGTCAGGTTGAGATCGTGGAGCACAGCCACCACCCCTCCCCCGCGTCGGGCGAAGTCACGCGCGATCCGCATGACAAGAAGCTGATGCTTTATGTCCAGGCTCGATACCGGCTCATCAAGCAGCAGATATCGGGGCCTCCCCTCGAGCACCGCTGTCCAGACCTGACACAGGACGCGTGCGAGCTGGACACGCTGCTGTTCGCCACCTGAAAGCTCCTGATAGAGCCGGCCTGCAAAGCCCGCGAGATCGACCTTAGCCAAAGCGCGTTCCGGCAAGTGATGGCTCTGGCCGGCATCGACCCCGGTATATCCCGCCAGAATACCAAGGCTCACAACCTCCCGTACCGTGTAGGGAAAAGAAAGAGCAACCGCCTGTGGCAGAACGGCTCTCACCATTGCTGCATCCGCAGGTTTGAGACCAGCGAGCTCGATACCGTTAAAGGTGATGCTGCCTTCATATGGCAGATCGCCCGAAAGCGCCTTGATCAGGGTGGATTTGCCCGAACCGTTCGGACCGACGATCGCGGTGACAAGGCCCGGCTCTGCGGTGAAGGCGAGGCGGGAGAGAATGCGCTTTCCCCCGATCGAGACGCCAAGGTCTCGTGTCTCAATCATGGCCAGTCCTCACAAGTCGAGAATTCCACGCCGGCGCAGCAGCACCCACAGAAAGAAGGGCGCCCCGAAAACAGCGGTGACGATCCCGATGGGCAGTTCTGCCGGCGCCACTATGGTGCGGCTCACCGCATCGGCCAGGAGGAGGAGGCTGGCGCCCAGCAATGCCGAAGCGGGCAACAAGTAGCGGTGGTCCGGACCGATGATAAGGCGCAGAAGATGAGGCACGACGATGCCGATAAAGCCTATACCCCCTGTGAAGGCCACGGAAGCACCGGTAGCACCGGCCACGGCGAGAACTGCCAAGACCTTCACGCGCTGGACAGGTACACCGAGATGCCGGGCTGAAGCCTCGCCTAAGGCAAGTGCGTTAAGTCCGCGTGAGAGCAATGGCGTCAGAGCGAGCGCTGCAACAATAATGGGTCCGGCTGCCAAGATCTTCACCCATGTCGCGCCCCCCAGAGAGCCGAGCTGCCAGAACGTGAGATCGCGCAATTGCCGATCGTCTGCGAGATAGATGAGCACGCCCGATAAGGCTCCTGCGAAAGCCGCTAGTGCGATACCGGCCAGCAGCATTGTCGCAATCGAGGTCTGCCCTCGCCTCGTCGCGACGCGATAGAGGATGAGCGTTGTCAGCAATCCACCACAGAATGCGGCAAGCGGCAGCGCATAGAGCCCCGAAAGGACGACAAGAGGCGAAAGGAGGGTACTCCCCAGCACAATGATGGAAATGGCCCCCAAGCCCGCGCCGCCGGCCACGCCGACGATACCCGGATCGGCAAGCGGATTGCGGAAGAGCCCTTGCATGACAGCACCCGAAACAGCGAGCGCCGCGCCGACCAGAATTCCCAGCGCGATGCGCGGCAGACGGATTTCGTGGATGATCAGACGGTCGCGTTCTGAAAGCACGCCATCGGTGCCTCCATAGAACCAGCTCTCGATCACACCGGAAACTGACGCGTCGGAGGCGCCCGTCGCAATGCCGAACACTGTGATGACACCGAGCAGGAGCGCGAGGAGCACCAGCACGAACCTCGCCCGGGCCGATCGATCTCCCTCCGGAGCGTCGGCAAATCGACGGAAGAGCGTCATTTCCACAGGCTGGCTCATGGTCAGTTTGCGATGCCGGTGCCGTAGAGCGCTGCCGCCAGATCGCGAACCGCGTCGCCTGTCCGCGGGCCAAACGCCAGGAGATAGCCGCCGTCCATCCGCACGATAGCCTTGTTGCGGCCTGCCGGCGTCGCGGCGATCGCGGGATTTGCCAAGAGGTCCTCTTCGCCGATATCCAGACCTTCGCCGCGATTCATCATCAGGATCAGGTCGGGTTGCGCCTCGATGATCGCTTCTTCGGATAGCTGCTTGTATCCCGGAAACACTCCAACAGCGTTGATCGCACCAGCCATACGAATGATGCCGTCCGCGGCGGTGCCCGTCCCGGAAGCGAGTATGCGACCACCCTGGTTGCTTAGGATGAAAAGCACGCGCTTGCGTTCTGCAACGTCTTTCGTCAGCGCTTCCGCCTGATCGATTTCCGCGCCCACTTTTGCGGCAAGTTTCTCAGCCTCTTCGTCCTTTCCCAAGGCACTCCCGACGATGCGGATCTTTCGCAGGATGGCGTCGCGGTCGAAGGTCTCCGGAACCAGAACGAGCGGCACGCTTGCCCTGGCGAGCACATCAAGGGCATCTGGCGGTCCGCTGCCTTCCAGCGCCAGGATGGCCGTGGGCGCGACCGAGAGCACACCTTCCGGCGAAAGCTGGCGCATATAGCCGATGTCCGGCAGTTCCATGGCCTGCTGAGGGAACATGCTTGTCGAATCGCGTGCGACGAGCAGGTGCTCCTCGCCGAGAGCATAGACGATCTCGGTGAGAGACCCGCCTATGGTCACGAGGCGAGAAGGATCCTCGAAGGGTTCCGGCAGATCGTCTTGCGCGTAGCTCGGAAACGAGCAGACGATTGCCATCAAGAACGCGGCAAGCCTAGGGAACTTCATTCCGCCAATTCTCCTTAGGCCGCCGACGCCTGCGCGAGACGCGGCAGTTCTTCCATAAGCAAGCGCCAGTCCGCCCGCTCGCTTTCGCCCTCATGCCTCTTCCCGAAGAACTGGACGACGAGATGTCCGGCAGCGTCGTAAGCTTCCAGGGAGGTCACATGGCCGTCCTTGGTCGGCTTGCGGACCGCCCACAACTCGACAAGATGATCGAGCCGCAGGTGCATGTGGAATGTAGGATCCATAACATTGAGCCACGGCCCCATGGGCGCCACGTTCATGACTGGCCCCGAGTGGATCTGTATGCAACCGCGGCTGCCCACGAAGCACATGATCGGCGTTTTCTTCTCGACCGCGCGCTCCATCATCATGGAAACGGCAGCGTGATCCAGCCGCCAAGCGAATTCGTCACCGATCAAATGCACGGCTTGACGGCGGGTCAGCTTCAAGGCGCGCAGGATGCCCACCAATTGGTGGACATCCTGCATCGCGGTCCAGCGCTCGCGCAGGGTCTCGCCAATCGCCGCATCGTTCCCACAGGACGTCTCGCTGGAAACGATCGGCGTCACCTCGACCCGCGGGCTCTGGTCCACGCTCGTAAGCTTCTCGACCAAGCTCAAATAGGCATTGAGGTCAGATTCCGGCCGTAAATGCACTTTGTGGACGGCGTCCCCTGCCCGGTCGAAGAATTGCAGACTGTGACGCACATCCCCGCCATCGCGCTTCTCGACCGCGAAAGCGTGCACCCAGTGCATCGGGAAGATCCTGAGATCGATTTCCTTGCCGAGCACGATGGCGCTCTTCTCGGAAGCCGACGCGTTCTCATAAACGCCGATCTTCTCGTGGACGGCACTTTCGTTGCGCGTCAGCGCCATGACCGTGCCTACGGCCTCCATGCCTGCCAGGAATTCCGCCACCCGCGGCTCGATGCGCCTCGCGCCTTGGCCGCAATGGGCAGCCACCAGCTCGGCCTCTGAAATACCGAGGATACGGGCGAGGTCCCGCTCGCGCATCTTCGGATTCTGCTCGCGCTTCAGCCGGATGTCTTCCGGCCGAAGAGTCGCCTCGACACTCATGATGTCCCCCAGTCCTACTTGTTGAGAATAAGCTTGCCCTGCCTGGTGATCTTCAGGCGGTAAAATGAGCCGCTGTGAACGATGACGATCTCCTGCGCGCCACGAAAGAGTTCCTCGCTCGTAACGGTGCGTAAAGGCGGCGTGTCATTGCGAGGCAGTTCAGCCTCGTCGCGCGGTGCCGTGGGCGGCTTGCGATCCAGAGAAAATTCAGCGTTCACGTTCGGTGCCCTTGGTCTTGGCGCCTGGCTCGCATTGGGGCTGGCTGGGCGATGTCGTGACTGTGATCTGATTTCTTGACACCAATAATCAACTTAAATAGGAAGCGCAATACCGGATAATGCTACTCAACATTAGCCCGCCGGGGGGCAAGGCAAGCCAGCAAGCCTCTTTAGGCAAGCCAGCGAAGGCCTCATCGAGAGATCAGGGGATTCGCATGAAGGGGCTTATCGCTCGACATCGGACAGCAATGCTTGGCTGCGTAGCTGTTCTTGTTACTTCTATTGGCGCAGCCGCCCAGGAAACCGGAAATCAGGGGGCGGAAGCCGACCAGCCAAGCCAAATCAGTCGTGAAAACGCATCCGGTACACTCCTCGACAGAATCACGGTCGTAAGTCGAACCGGCGAAACGCCGATCGAGAGCATGGCTTCGGTCAGTCACGTCGGCGAGGAGCGGCTCGAGCGCCGCATGGCGACGACGCCCAGCGATCTGCTCTTCGGCGTTCCGGGCATCAATATCTATGCGGACGGGCAGCCTTCGGTCGCCAATATCAATATCCGCGGCCTGCAGGATGCCGGACGCGTCGCCGTCATCGTCGATGGCGCGCGCCAGAACTTCCACAAGAACGGCCACGACGTCTCGCGCATGTTCTGGATCGACCCCGAGCTGATCAAGCAGGTTGACGTGATCCGCGGGCCGAGCGCCAATACTTTCGGCTCCGGCGCAATTGGCGGCGTCGTGTATTTCGAGACCAAGACGGCGGAAGATTTTCTGCGCGATTGGGAGACCTACGCTCTTTCCACCACGGCTCGTTACGAATCGAACGGTTCGGGCTGGACCACCAGCGCGACCGGCGCTTACCGGCTCACCGATAGCTTTTCGGTCCTGGGAAACATCGTCTGGCGCGATTACGGCGATTATGACGATGGCGCCGGCAATACGGTCGAACATTCAGGCTTCGAAGTTCTGAGCGGCCATGCCAAGGCGACGCTGAAGCCAACCGATTTGAGCGAACTCACGCTTGGCTGGACTGGCTCACGCGACGAATGGTCCACGTCGGACGTGACAGACAACGAGCTGCGCGACAGTACCTTCACCGGCGAGTTCAAGATCTCCGACGAGGGGGAGAAATGGCTGAACCTCAATGTGAAGGGCGCGGTCAACTCCATGGATCTTACCGAGACGGACGCGGGTGAGCCGACCGAATACGATCTTCGAACCTCGAGCTTCGATATCTGGAACACCTCCTATTTGGATACCGGCGCCGTGCAGCATGAACTCACGGTCGGCGGCGACTGGGTCTATGACGATTTCAGTTCGACCACGGCTGGTGGTGCCGATTTCTTCAACCCCGCCGGAAAGCGCACCGTCTGGGGCGCCTATATCCAGGACAAGCTGACCTATGATTGGCTCGAGGTGGTCGGGGGCCTGCGTTACGATTCCTATACGCTGGAGGCCTCGGAAGAAAGTTCCGACGACCGTATCTCGCCACGCATCAGCGTAGGCGTATCCCCCTTCCGCGAAGGCCTGCTTTCTGGCCTCCAGATCTATGGTTCTTATGCCGAAGGCTATCGCGCGCCAAATACGTCCGAAGCCTTCATCAGCGGAATGCATCCCAGACCGCCCTTCCCCTTCCTTCCCAATCCCGACCTGAGGCCGGAAACCGGTAAGACGTGGGAGGTCGGCGTAAACTATGCTGCCGAAGGGCTCCTCCGGCCGGACGACAGGCTGAGGCTCAAGGCCGCCTATTTCCACAATGACGTGGACGATTTCATCACGACCGAGACGATCTTCATGGGACCGGGCTCGGCGTGCTCCTTCTCGCCCATGCGGTTCTGCGTCCAGTACCAGAACGTCTATGCGGCCGAGATCGACGGCTTTGAACTCGAAGGATACTACGATGCTGGCCGGTTCTTCGGGGGATTGAGCATTTCCGTCATCGACGGCCACGAAATCCAGCGGGACGGCACGCGGACGGACCTTGCGACCATTCCGCCAACGACTGTTACGGCCGATCTCGGCATGCGTTTCCTCGATGAGCGCCTGACAGTCGGCGGCGAGGTTCAATTCAACGAGGCGCCGAAGGGATCGAGCTTCGCAGAAGACTACACGCTGGTAAATATCTACGCCAACTATAAGGCGACCGAGAACCTGCGGCTGGATTTCCGCGTCGACAACCTTTTCGACGAGAAATATGTGGTCCCGCTCGTCGATACCTCCAGCGGCTTCGACTATCAGCCCGGTGTTACCGTGAAGGTGGGCGCCACCCTCCGCTTCGGAGGCTGAACATGCGCGCGCGGCTGGCATTTTCACTAATCCTGGCACTCGCGGCCGGTATCGGCCACGCCCTGGCCCAAGAGGACGGCAACCCGCCGCCCTCCCTCTCGCTTGAACTCAACGGAGCGGAGGCCAGCCAGCGTGGATGCAGGCTCACCTTCGTTGCAGCCAACCGCCTTGGGAAGGATATCTCCCGAACCGCCTATGAGGTGGCGCTCTTTGGAAAGGACGGAGTCGTGAAACGGCTCACCGTCCTGGATTTCAAGGAGCTACCGGACGGAGAGACGAAGGTGCGCCAGTTCGATCTTCCGGATCTCAACTGCTCGGATCTGGGCCGCATCCTCCTCAATGGCGCCACCGCCTGCGAAGGGCCGGAAGCTTCGGCCTGCATGGAGCGCCTGGAGACGGCGACTCGCAGCGCCGTCACCTTCGGAAAGTGAGGCTTACCGCCGGTGCTCGCGATCGATCTCGACATTGTTCCCAACCGCAGCACCCCGGCCGAGGATGCCGGGGGGACCGAGCCGGATCTTCGCGAGCGTCCGGTTAAGCTCGACATCGTCCCCGCATTGGCGGAAATGGGCGATAGCGACGCACCGCTTCCGGTGACCATTCCGGATGCGCCAGCCGTACCCGCCAAGGAAGCCAAGGCCAAAGGCCTTTTCACACGCCGCAATCTCGCTTTCGGTTTTTCCGTAGCTCTCCATGTCAGCGCTGCAGCGGCTTTTCTCTTCCTGAAAGGGCAGGACGTGCAGATCGCAGGCGGTGCTGAGGAGGAAGTCGTCATCTGGGGCACCGATCTGGTGGACTTCAGCGCCGCCGGTGCGCCGACGGAAACCATCGAGCCGGCGGACGAAGCGGCGACCTCCGAGCCGGCGCCGGTAGAGTCGCTGACGCCTCTCCAGGAGAGGATCGAGCCCGTCGAGACGGCCAACACGACATCGGAGGAAACATCGCAGACGCCGACAGACCCGGTCCCCCTCGAGCCGCTTGAGCCGATCGATCCCGAGCCATCCAGCGAGCCCAGTCCGCAAAAGCCTAGCGAGGCTCAACCGATCCAACCGGAGCAGATCCTGGTTGCACCGGCGACACAGGAAGCAAGCATCACCACGCCGGAACCGGTTACCGCGGAGCCCATCGAGCCTGTGGAGGAAATCGTCCCCGAAGACGATGCGGTGGCGATGGCTCCAGTCCCTCGTCCAACACCGCGTCCGGATTATCGGCCGCCCAAGCCTCAACGAAAGGTGGCTGAGCCGAAGCAACGTGCAGCGCGAGCAGCCGAAAGACCGGAGCCGAAGGCCGAAAAGCCTGCGCCGCAAAGAGCCGGCGGTTCCGGAGGCCGGGATGATCGGGATGCAAAGCGCGGTTCGTCCGAAGGCAGCCGGACGGCAGATGGGGCGGCAAGCCGCGGTGCCGGACGCGCCTCGCAGGCCGGCAATGCCGCGGTGTCGAATTATCCAGGCAAGGTCGTTGCAAAGCTCCGCCGGTCGCTGCGCTATCCCCGCGAAGCTCAGCGGCAACGCCTCCGTGGAGAGGTGCGCGTCGCTTTCATCGTATCGAGCAATGGCGGGGTGAGTGGCATTCGTGTGGTGCGTAGTTCCGGATCCCCCATTCTGGACCAGGCCGCCGTCGAGACGGTCCAACGAGCCGCTCCATTTCCTAAAATCCCGGCCGATGCGGGCAGGTCTTCCTGGCCTTTCACTGTGCCGCTCGAATTCAGGCGTTGATAGGATGTCGCCGATTTTCCACCTCACCGCACTTCACCGACTGGCCGCCCCGCGCGGCGACGGCCTTAAGCAAGAGCTCCTGGAAATGATGCGACAAGGGGCGGACTTATGCGATCCCACTGTGGGTGAGATCCGTGGCGGGCGTCAGGCCGGGCCGGATCCCGCGCACCGCAGAACAGGAAAGCTGGCGGAAAACGTGCTGTTGTTTCCCCTCAGCGCTTCGGCAATGAATAGAAAACCTTAGACGAAGAAACGGAGACAGGGATTGAGCACGTTTATCGCGATGAATCGGTTCAGGGTTGCGGAAGGCCAGGAAGAAGCCTTCGAGCAGGTGTGGAAGAACCGGGATTCGAGCCTCGCCCAGATGCCGGGATTTATCGAGTTCAGCCTGTTGCGCGGGCCGCGCAACGAGGAGGAAGGCTACACGCTCTACGCGTCCCATACGATCTGGAAAAGCCGGGAGGATTTCCTCGCCTGGACGAAATCGGAAAACTTCCGCAACGCGCACAAGAATGCCGGCCAGAACAAGGACCTCTATAAGGGCCCGCCCGTCTTCGAAGGGTTCAGCGTGGTCGAAGGCGCCTAGAGACGGCCAAGCGCTGCAAGCGGATTGCCCCTCTCTGCGATTTCCGAAACTTGGCCTTCACCGTTCAAAGCACGCCTTGGAATCGCACGAGAGGGGCTCTGACCATCTATGCCGCCGCAAGCAAGCTCGCATTTCCTCCCGCGGCTGTCGTATCGACACAGACCGAGCGCTCGTGCGCGTAGGCAGCTGGATAGATGAGCTCCGTCACGAGCGGGATGATCTGACCTTCTCGCGCGGAAAGCGCCATCCTCAATGCCGTAAGCCACTGCCGCTCGCCCGTAGCGGCGACCAGGTCGAGCGGAGCGGTTGTGAGGCTTTCCGGTGCGACCGCGCCGTCAAATGCGGCAAGCGGGAGTCCAGCCTTAACCAGAGGGTGAAGGATGGCAGGCGCATCCTCCGCTACGGCAAGAACTGCATTTCCTGCCGAAAGTGCCTGGATCACTTGAGCAGCAAGCGCGTCGGCATCCGGACCGAGGCAAAGCACGCGGCCACGCGGCGCAAGCTGGAGGGAATTGGCTTCGCCCGTCGGCCCGGGCAAATCCACCGGTCCAAAATCCAGCGCTGCAGCAGCGGCAAGAATTTCAGGCCAACGGCCGCGTAGAGCGCGCCGGAGCGCTATGATGCGATCACTGCGGTTTGCCCAACCACTCTTCTGGGCATCGGGCATAGCCCGAGCCAGCTCCTTGGCACCGATCAGCGGAGCTTTGATCGGCACCGAGTTCGGGCCGGCCTTGCCACGGCGGAAGCGGCGAAGATAAAGCGGCCCGCCAGCCTTTGGCCCGGTTCCGGAAAGTCCCTCTCCCCCGAAAGGCTGGGATCCGACCACCGCGCCGATCTGGTTGCGGTTGATGTAGATGTTGCCGGCGTGGATGCTGTCCACGATCTCCTGCACCCGTGCGTCGATGCGCGTGTGGAGCCCGAAGGTCAGGCCGTAACCCTTGCTGTTGATCTCGGCGATGACCTTTTCGAGGTCTTCAGCCTCGAATGTGGCGACGTGGAGAACGGGCCCGAAGACCTCACGCTCCATTTCCTCGATCCCGGACACCCGGAAAGCGCTCGGCGCGACAAAGCGCCCGCCTTTCGGCGGTTCGATCCGGGCGATGAGGCGGCCCTTCTCTTCCATCTCCTCGCAATAGGCCGAGATCCCGGAAAGCGCCTCCTCGTCGATGACAGGACCGACATCGGTCGAGACCTCCCAGGGATTGCCCATTGCGAGCGCCTGCATGGCTCCTTGCAGCATGGTGGTCATGCGGGCCTCCACATCCTTCTGGACATAGAGAACGCGCAGGGCCGAGCAACGCTGCCCGGCGCTCTGGAAAGCGGAGGCGAGAATATCCCGCACCGCCTGCTCTGGCAGAGCCGTAGAGTCGACAATCATGGCATTGAGGCCACCCGTTTCGGCAATCAGCATTGCGTCCGGTGCTGCGGTCTTGGCCAGTTGCCGCTCTATGAGACGGGCAACTTCCGTCGATCCTGTAAAGCAGACGCCGGCAATGCGTGGGTCAGCCGTGAGTGGCGCTCCGACCGAAGGTCCATCACCCGGCAGGAGATGCAGGACGTCGCGTGGAATGCCAGCCTCATGCATAAGCGCCACGGCGCTTGCCGCGGTCAGGCATGTCTGCTCGGCAGGTTTCGCGATCACCGCATTACCGGTGACGAGCGCCGCCGCGATCTGGCCGGTAAAGATGGCCAGAGGAAAGTTCCAGGGCGATATGCAGGCGATCACACCCCACGCCTCGGTCCCCTCCTCCGCCTGGCGCGCTTCGTTTGCGTAATAGCGCAGGAAGTCGGCAGCCTCACGAAGCTCGGCAATGCTGTCGGACAGCGTCTTGCCCGCCTCGCGGGCGCAAAGCGCGAAGAACTCGCCCGCATTGGCCTCATAGAGATCGGCGATGCGCAGCAAGATCTCGGCTCGGTGCTGCACCGAGGTCGTCGCCCATGCAGGTTGCGCCGCAAGCGCAAGCCCTATGGCTTCGGTCACCTGCTCAGGTGTCGCATCCTGGACGGTGCCGACGATCTCGGCGGTCGAGGCGGGGTTGACGATGGTGCGGATCTCGCCTCCGCCCGCCGCTTTTGTCAGCGGCTGCGCTTCCCAACGATGAGGGGCCTGGAAAGGCCGGCGCGCCGCATCGATCTCGCCGAGCGTGGTTGTGTCCGTGATGTCCCATCCTTTCGAGTTCAGACGCTGCCGCCCGAAGATGAACCGTGGCACCGGGATTGATGGATTGGCGGCTCCGCCATTGGCTTCGGCCACAGTGAAGGGATCGCGGGCGATCTCCTCGGCGCTCACCTCCTCATCGATGATCTGGTGCACGAAGGAGGAGTTCGCTCCGTTTTCGAGGAGGCGACGAACCAGATAGGCAAGCAGGTCCTCATGCGCACCGACCGGCGCGTAGATCCGGCAGCGCGTGCCTTCACGGCGATGGACGATATCATGTAGCGCCTCACCCATGCCATGCAGCCGCTGGAATTCGAACGCGCCCTTGTCCTCGGCGATGGCCAGAATCGCCGCGGCCGTGTGCGCGTTATGCGTGGCAAATTGCGGATAGATGCGGTCGGTCAACGAAAGCAGCTTCCGCGCGCAGGCGATATAGGAAACATCCGTGTTCACCTTACGCGTGAAGACCGGGTAGCTTTCGAGCCCCATCACCTGAGCGCGTTTGATCTCGGTGTCCCAGTATGCGCCCTTGACGAGGCGTACCATGATCCTGCGATCGAGCTTTTCCGCCAGCGCATGCAGCCAGTCGATGACGAAAGGCGCTCGCCGCCCATAAGCCTGAACGACAATGCCGAACCCATCCCAGCCTTCGAGGGACGGGTGCGCCAAAACGCGCTCGATCACGTCAAGCGAAAGGTCCAGCCGGTCCGCTTCCTCCGCATCGATATTGAGCCCCATCCGGGCGGCCTTGGCATCCTGCGCGAGCAGAAGCAGGCGTTCCACCATGACCGGCAGCATGGTCTCGCGCTGCGGGACCTCATAGCGCGGGTGAATGGCAGAGAGCTTGACCGAGATACCGGGGTTGGCGCGGATATCGTCGCTTCGGGCCTCGCCCTTCAAAGAGGCGATCGCTTTCCGATAGGCTTCGAAATAGCGCAGCGCATCAGCCTCGGTGCGGGCCGCCTCGCCCAGCATGTCGTAGGAATAGGTGTAGCCCTTGGTGGTCATGGAACGGCCGCGCTTGATCGCCTCTTCGATCGTGCGTCCGAGAACAAATTGTTCGCCCATTTCCCGCATGGCGGCGGCCACGGCGGCGCGGATCACCGGTTCTCCCAAGCGACGGACCATACCGCGAAGCATCGCCTCGATGCCATTGCCCTCGTCGTCCAGGACCCGCCCCGTTAGCATCAGCGCCCAGGTGGAGGCATTCACGAAAATTGACGCCGACTCGCCCGAATGGGCGGACCAATCATGCGGCGCGATTTTATCACGAATGAGATCGTCCATGGTCTCGGTGTCGGGCACGCGCAGAAGCGCTTCGGCCAGGCACATCAGAGCCACGCCCTCACTGGTCGAAAGCCCGTATTCCGCCAGAAACGATTCCATCAAATGCCGGGTCGAGCTTGCCCGCACCGCCCGCACCAGTTCTGCGGCCTTGGCCGAAATAGCCTCTCGCCGCGTCGAAGAAATTTCGGCAGATTCGATCAACCTTCTCAGAAGAAGGTCTTCGTCGGCAAGATAGTGTTTCCGGATCTCGTCGCGCAGGGCATCGAGTGCGGGCATTTGGGAACCTCGGTCACTGTGGGTTTCAGCGGCTTCATATCATATGGGGTCGATGCGATGCGGACTGAAATAGGGCAGTTGTCATGCCAGGAATACTGTTCTACCAGGATTGCGGGGCAGGAATGGACTAGCAAACGCCGTGAACTCAGATCGCTTGGACCGCATCGATAGGAACATTCTGGACGCGCTCTCGCAAGATGGCAGACTGTCGACTGCAGAGCTTGCGAAACGGGTTGGCCTTTCCAAGACACCCGTGCAGGCGCGGCTGCGCCGGCTGGAAGCGGAAGGCTATATCCGTGGATATGTGGCAATCGTCGATCGCGAACGCATGGGAGAAGGCCATATTGCTTTCGTGCAAGTGACCTTGTCGGACACGCGCTCGGCGGCGCTCGAAGCCTTCAACAAAGCGGTGCTTGCCGTGCCGGAAGTCGATCAGTGCCATATGATCGCGGCGAGCTTCGACTATCTTCTCAAGGTCCGCACGAAGGATATCTCCGCCTATCGCCGGGTGTTGGGCGAAAAAATCTCCAATCTGCCGCACGTTTCCCACACTTCCACCTTTGTTGCCATGGAGACGGTGAAGGATCGTTAGGTTCTGTTCACGCCGGAAGATGCAGAATGCGGGAGCCTGCTTGAGAAAACCTTGAACATGAGTCGAGCTTTTTGAAACGGGTGTAGATGCGCCTGAAGCCTTTGATGCCGCGAAGCGCCGATCGGCTTCACTGCCTCCTTTCTGGAGTAAGCCCTTGCACCATCCTGATCTGACGAATTCGCGTTAAAGCGCCTCTGACCTGCGACATTGCCGAAATATATAACGCTTGCTTGAACATGAATTAATTATTGCCGCCTGAAGATTGAGAGAAATATGAGAGAAGTAATTTGCAAGCTCGCCTTTTTAGCACTGTTCCTTTTTTCCTACACATCAAAGGCACATACATTAAGTTCGGATAGTCTTCCCACTCTCATCATTACCAAGGGTGGCGGCGGTGATGCTGCGGGAGCCGCGATCATACGCGATCAATGGCGTCATGGCACACCCGACTTGGTCAATCTGTCTCAGATGCCCTTGGATGAACTCGAGGCAGGCAAACACAATTGCGTGCTTGTCATCGGACAGGGGGCCATGAGTGATGTTGCCCAGTCTGGCGCCATAAATGCAAAGTTCTCTGGGAAGAGAGTCGGTCTTTATGCCCATCTCATCGATCAGAATACGCTCGAACTGCTTCAGAGATTGGGGCAGCGCACGGCGCTCAATCTGTTTTTCACCCAATCGCAATTGAGCTTGCTCAAACTGAGGAACATTTCAGGGTATCGCCTCCTCACTTCTGAGCGGAACCAAGTCTGGAGGGAAGCATCGCAGGTTATCGAAACCGTTTCGCCAGCCAAGCTTGCCGCAGGCGAAGTCAGGGGCTCTCCTCTTATTGCAGCGAATGATGTGATCTGGCTTGGCGGCAATTATACAACCTCCTCCGGCAAGCGGCGCCTGTTCACTGCGGATGAAATTGTTGGAGCTCTGAAACCGCTGCAAGTAGCCCCGGCTCGTCCGTCGCCGTTATGCTGGCCCCGCGTATTTTCGAGAGAGGGATGAGCGCGCAGGAGAAAGGCAAACGGCTTGTTGCGATCCGCGACGTCTTCAGCCGGAACGAAGTCACCTTCTATGGCAACGAAACACTCATTTCGGATCTGGGGAATGCAGGCGTTTCCGTCCGAACCGCTCCCTCTTATGAAGAGCTTATGCATTTTCCGTGGTCTGCTCGCACGAGGCATCATGCCTCCGTGGATCAGTACAATCTATTCGCGGATATGAAACCTGAATTGGAACCATTCCTGCTCGACCCCAACGATGCCGATCAGGCCTTATATGCAGTTGACTACGTAAGCGGTCACCGTGCCAATCTGACCTCTGCAATTCTAAAGCATGGGTGTGACAAGAAATGAAAAACTGCCCATGAATAAGGCCCATGAGGAAGGTCTAAAATCCAACTCTCGCATTCCTCATTCATAGTGAGAACACGCCCCAACATGCCGTTTTGCAGCAGGCACGATCATGCTATTCGCGACAGGCGGTTTCAGGGAGAAGCGTAATGCAACAGGGCGTCGCGTCGATAGGAGAATGCATGCTGGAGCTTTCCGGCGGTAAGGAGGGCAACTGGCGCATGGGATATGCCGGCGACACCTTCAACACGCTCTGGGCTATCCGTGGGCTGATCCCGCCTGCCATCCCGGCGGATTACGTAAGCGCCTTCGGCGACGATCCCTTCTCCAAACAACAAAGGGATTTCTTTGCGCAGCATGGGATCGGAACGGCCGCAAGCCCAGTAATCCCCGGCCGCAGGCCTGGACTTTACGCTATCACGCTCGATGGAGCCGAGCGCTCCTTCACCTATTGGCGCGCAGATTCGGCCGCCCGGCTTCTAGCGAATGACAGGGATGCGCTCGGAAAAAGCCTTCAGGGTCGCGAACTTATCTATTTTTCCGGAATTACTTTGGCAATTCTGGAGCACTCCGCGCGCGCGACCCTTGTCGCCGCATTAAGGCAGGCGCGCGAGGCCGGTAGCCGCATCGCATTCGATCCGAACTACCGTCCCCGCCTGTGGACCTCGCCGGAACAGGCCCGGATGGCATTTGATGACGCCCTTTCCGCCTGTGATATCGCACTTCCCACCTTTCCCGACGAAGCCGCGCTCTATGGCGACGCCGGTCCGCAGGAAACGCTCGAACGCATGAAGAAGGCAGGCGTGAGGGAGGTCGTCGTGAAGAACGGCTCCGAGCCGACGCTGCTTTCAGCCGAAGGGAAAGACATATCCATTCCGGCGCTGCATGTGGAAAAGCCCGTAGATACGACGGGCGCCGGCGATTCCTTCAACGGCGCCTATCTGGCGGCCCGGCTCGAGGGAAACACGCCGGAGGACGCCGCCCGCCGCGCCCATCGCGTCGCCGCGACGGTCATCCAGGTCTATGGCGCATTGGCGCCGTTCGAGGTCCTACGCGAGGCATTCCAAAGAGCCTGAGAGGCGCGATCAGAGCCCCAGTCCGCCGATGCAGACATATTTGGTGTCGAGATAATCCTCGATGCCCTGATGGCCGCCCTCCTTACCGAGACCGGACTCCTTGAACCCGCCGAAAGGCGCCTCCACCGTAGTGATCAGGCCCTCGTTCACGCCAACAAGGCCATATCTCAGGCCTTCCATGACGCGAAAGGCGCGGCCGAGATCGCTCGTATAGAAATAGCAGGCCAGACCAAAGGAAGTGTCGTTGGCCATGGCGACGCCTTCGGCCTCTTCCTTGAAGCGGAAGACGGGCGCGACGGGACCGAAGATCTCCTCCTCCATGAGGCGCATTCTGGGCGAGGCCTCCGTCAGCACGGTCGGCTCGAAAAAAGTGCCTCCAAGATCATGACGTTTGCCGCCAGTCGCAATCTTGCCGCCCTTCTCGGTGGCGTCTGCGAGGAGTTCCTCCACCTTCTCGACCGCTCCATCGTCGATCAGCGGCCCCTGCTGCACACCGTCTTCCAGGCCGGAGCCGACCTTCAGCTTCTTCGTTGCCTCGACCAGCTTTTCGACAAAGCGGTCGTAGATGCCATCCTGCACGAAGAAGCGGTTGGTGCACACACAGGTCTGCCCGGAGTTGCGGTATTTAGCGATGATGGCTCCCTCAACCGCGCGATCGAGGTCAGCGTCGTCAAAGACGAGGAACGGCGCGTTGCCGCCGAGTTCCATCGACACCTTCTTCACCGTCCCTGCAGCCTTCTGCATCAAAAGCTTGCCAATTTCGGTGGAGCCGGTGAAGGTGATCTTTCGCACCAACGGGTTCTCCGTGAGCTCGTCCCCGATTTCCGAGGCCGATCCGGTGACGATATTGATCACGCCCTTCGGAAAGCCGACTTCTTCGGCCAGAACACCCCAAGCCAGCCCCGAATAGGGCGTCTGCGAGGCGGGCTTGGCCACCGCAGTGCAGCCGGCCGCAAGCGCCGGCCCCAGTTTGCGGGCGAGCATCGAGGACGGGAAGTTCCAGGGCGTTATAGCGCCGATGACGCCCACCGGCTCCTTGGTGACGAGAATGCGCCGATCAGCCCAGGGAGAAGGCACGACATCTCCATAGACGCGCCGGCCCTCCTCCGCGAACCAGAGGATATAGGCGGCCGACATGCCCACCTCCCCCTTGGCCTCGAAAAGGGGCTTGCCCTGCTCCATGACGAGAAGCTCTGCAAGGGCATCCTGATTGTCCATGATCGCATCGTGCAGCTTGCGAAGAAGCTTGGCTCGGTCATTGGCCGAGGTTTTCTTCCACGATTGGAACGCTTCCTGAGCGGCTTCGATGGCGCGGCGCGTCTCCGCTCGACCGCATTTCGGCACGGTGCCGATCGTCTGCCTGGTCGCGGGATTGGTCACCTCTATTGCGGCACCTGAGTCTGCCTCGACCCAACTCCCGCCGATGAAATTCGCCTCACGCAGAAAATGACTGGTCTTCTTGAGCATTGGTCCTCCTCGGCGCCGAAAGCGCTTCTACCGCCAGACTATCGGATCACCTTCGAAGGTGGGGAGATTTTCGCCTGGTTCAAGCACTGGGCCTTCATCAGTCGGTGGCGTCGACACGAGAGCCCACCGAAACGATAATCGCTCAACCAAATATCCACTGCGCGATCGCCACCCAGCCGGCGGTGGTGAAAGCAGCAAGGGCGGTGCTGATGCTCATGGAATTCGACGCGAGCGCCTGGCCGGTGCCGAAACGCACGGCGACGAGGTAGGGATTGACGCCAAGCGGCATGGAGGCCGCGGTCACCGCCACCTTGGCACTGATCCCCGACAGACCGGTCATGCTGGCCAGGAGGAGCACCAAGGCGGGCATAAACAGGAGCTTGAAGGCAGCAATGGCAACGGCTGGCCGCACATTGCCGCTTATCCCGTAGTGGAGCAGGCCCAACCCCATCGCGAAAAGGGCCACAGGTGCAGCGACATCGGCAAGCGCATCCACAAGCCGGGACGCAAGCAACGGCATTTCCAGGCCGGTCACGCGCCACAAAAGTCCTGCCGCTATCCCGATCATCAGGGGATTTCCGGCGATGTTGACGGCGAAATCGCGCACCACCCCCTTCAGGCCGTGAGGCGCACCCTTGCCGCCAAACCAGGACAACAGTGCCGTCGAGGCGCCGACCATCAAAGGGAGATGGATGGAAAGGATCAGGGACAGGATCGCGAAGCCGTCATGCCCAAAGACCCCAAGGATCAGCGGGATTCCAAGCAGGGCGAGATTGGAGAAGCTGGCGGAAAGCCCTCCCACGATGGCGGCCCTGGCATCCCGGCCGAAGATGTGGACGATGACGAGTTGAGCCAGAAGCCAGGTTACGATGGCAGCCGCAAAATAGGTGCCCCACAGGCGCAATGGCAGTCCGCCGCCGAAATCGGCCTGCGCCATGGTGCGGAAAAGAAGCAACGGCATCGCAACCGAGACGGCGAAGTCGCTGAGACCCGTCCCGGTCTCCTTCTTCAGAAGGCCGGACCATCCGGATAAATAGCCAAGGGCAACCAGCGCGAAGACGAACGCGACTGTTTCTACAAGAGAAGACATCCACCTTCGCTTATGCCACTCCCTTCACCTGCGCAAGAAGCGAACCAGGCGCGCCGGAGTGTTACATTCCGAAACCAGCCGATGAACTCTATATGAGTTTGATGAAACGAGAGAATGTGATGATCCGCACCGCAATCGCTGTCCTTCTGCTTTCCCTCGCCACCATGCAAGCTGCGGCTACGGAAGCGGGGTGGGCACTGTTGCGGGAAGGCGGGCAAGTCGTGCTCATCAGCCATGCCAACGCGCTTGGGCATGGTGAGCCAGCGAATTTCGACATCGAATCCTGCGCTACCCAGCGCAATCTTTCCGATCGCGGCCGGGAACAGGCGCGCAGGATGGGAGCGCTGTTCTTCGCCCGCGCGGCGCCGATAGATGCGGTGCTTTCCAGCCGCTATTGCCGGGCATACGAGACCGCCACCCTTGCCTTCGGGGATGCGGAGATCTTCGATGCGCTCGACAATTTCGAGCCGGGATCGGAAGCGGAGAAAAAGCAGATCGCAGCGCTTCGGGAGCGCATCCTCGCCTATAGCGGAGCCGGAAATCTGATCATGGTGACCCATCCCGCCGTGATCGAAGCACTCACTGGCGCGCGCCCACGTGACGCAGAAGCAATCATCGTCTCGCGTTCCAACGAGATAAAAGGTGCGGCGGCACGCATCACCTTCAATTAGTCTTCCTTGCCTTCTGCCCTTTTCCTGCCTTCAAAAACCGATTAGAGAGCCGCTGATCCATTTAGAAAACCGAATCCCGTTCCCGAGGGAAGCCAGTGACGACGACATTTGACAAGGTGGCCGATATCATCGCTGAAACAAGCGAGATCGACCGCGACAAGATTACGCCCGAGAGCCACACGATCGACGATCTGGGGATCGACAGCCTGGATTTCCTCGACATCGTCTTTGCGATCGACAAAGAATTCGGCATCAAGATTCCGCTCGAGAAGTGGACGCAGGAAGTCAATGACGGAAAGGTCGCGGGCGAGGAGTACTTCGTCATGAAGAACCTTTGCGCCAAGATCGACGAACTCGTTGCCGCCAAGGCGACCAGCTAAGCTCTGCTTTCAAGCGAGGGGACATGAACCCGACAGACGTGGTCATCACCGGTATCGGTATCGTCTCCTCGCTGGGCCTCGGCACAGACGCGCATTGGCAGGCATTGACGAATCGCGAGCCCGTGCCCGTCGTCGATTTCGAGCGCTTTTCGCCCTACATCGTCCATCCCCTGCCCGAGATCGACTGGAGCACGCAGATCCCCAAGCGGGGCGACCAGCGGCAAATGGAAACCTGGCAGCGGCTGGGAACCTACACGGCAGGCCTGGCCCTGGAAGATGCGGGGATCAAGGAAGAGGAAGAGCTCTGCGCTTCCATGGACATGATCGTGGCTGCCGGCGGCGGCGAGCGCGATGTGGCGGTCGATCAGGCGATTTTAGACGCCTCGCTCACGCGCAGCGACCATGACGTCCTGTTGAACGAAAAGCTCACGACTGAGCTTCGTCCGACGCTGTTCCTTGCCCAGCTTTCCAACCTCCTGGCCGGCAACATCTCGATCGTGCACAAGGTTACGGGCTCTTCGCGCACCTTCATGGGCGAGGACGGCGCAGGGGTGTCGGCGATCGAGACGGCGGCGGCGCGGATCCGTTCGGGCCAATCGACGCACCTCCTGGTGGGAGCGGCCTTCCAGACCGAGCACCCGGACATGCTTCTCGCCTATGAGCTTGGCGGTTATCTGCAGCGCGAGAAATGGTCGCCGGTCTGGCAGCGCAGCCGGGATCTGGGCGGCGGCGTGATCACCGGCTCGGGGGCCGCGTTCCTGGTGCTCGAAGCAAGGGAGCACGCGGAAAGACGCGGACGCACACCCTACGCGACCATCGGCCCTGTGGTTTCCGGTCGAGCAAGGCGGAAGAATGGTGGCCTGCAGAACGCGCTGGCTGACATGATCGGCACCATTACGCAGAAGAAGGAGCCGATCCTCGCTATTTCCGGTGCATCAGGGGCGCATATGCCAACCGCCGCCGAAGAAACGGCCCTTGAGAGTTCCGGCGCGATCGCGCGCGGTTTCAACACGCTTACGGGCCATTTGAAGGAGGCGCAGTTCCCCTTCGCGGTGGCGTTGGCGGCGCTGGCCATCCGCAATCGGGAGGCCTACCCTGCCTTCGATTCCTCACGTGAAAAGCCCTTCGAGGGCTCGCCCAAGGCGGTGCTCGCCACCGGCGTCGGCTATGATTGCTTTGAGGGAATGGCGCTCGTGATCGAGGCCTGAGAAAGGAGCGTTCATGAGAACCACCGACAGCTTCGGACGCCCGCTCGTCGCCGTCACCGGCATGGGGCTTGTGACCTCTCTCGGGCAGGGTAAGGGAGACAACTGGGAAGCCTTGACCAGTGGCCGCTCCGGGATCCATCCGATCACGCGTTTTCCGACAGACCATCTTGCGACGACAATCGCGGGTATGGTCGACTTCCTGCCCGAAAGCAGCATGGGTGCAAGCGCACTTACCTTCGCTCTCGCCGATTCGGCGGCCGACGAAGCCATCGCCGAGTCCGGTCTTTCCAGAACCGATTTTGGCGGACCGCTCTTCCTGGCAGCGCCGCCGGTAGAACTCGACTGGCGCAACCGGCTGAAGCTCTATGACCAATCCGACCGTTCAAATGGCTGGCGCAGTCTGATCGAAGCCGCTCGCAAGGCCAGCGAACGCGGTCTGTTCGAGGAAAGTCAGTTTGCCTCGATCGCCGACCGGCTGGCAGACAAATACGGCATGCGCGGCCTGCCGATTACGCTGTCGACGGCCTGCGCTTCCGGCGCCACGGCCATCCAACTTGGAACGGAAGCGATCCGCCGTGGGGAATGCGACCGCGCGCTCGCCATTGGTGCGGATGGCTCGGCGACTGCTGAAGCGCTCATCCGTTTCTCGCTTCTTTCCGCCCTCTCCACCCAGAACGAGCGGCCAGAGAAAGCATCGAAGCCATTCTCGAAAGACCGCGATGGCTTCGTGCTTGCAGAGGGTTCCGGCGCCCTCGTACTGGAATCCTTGGAAAACGCCCTGGCGCGCGGCGCGGAGATCCTGGGCATCATTCGTGGCTGCGGCGAGAAGGCGGATGATTTCCATCGGACGCGCTCGAAGCCCGACGGATCGCCCGCCATTGGCGCTGTACGTGCAGCGCTTAGCGATGCCGGAATGTCGGAAGACGAGATCGACTACATCAACGCGCATGGAACCTCGACGCCTGAGAACGACAAGATGGAGCATCTGTCGCTCTCCACCGTCTTTGGAGAGCGTATGCGCGGGATTCCCATCTCCTCGAACAAGTCCATGATCGGGCACACGCTCTCCGCCGCGGGCGCGGTCGAGGCCGTATTCTCGCTCATGACGATGCGGGAGGGTGTCATTCCACCCACCATCAATTACGAGATTCCCGATCCGGCGATCGAGCTCGATGTCGTGCCCAATGTGAAGCGCGAAGCGGACGTGGCGAGCGTGCTTTCGAACTCTTTCGGTTTCGGCGGCCAGAACACTTGCCTTGTCATGGCGCGCGAAGCGGGCTAAGCGACCGGCCTGTCAAACAGACCGGGACACCATGCGCGCACTCCAGCTCATCGCCGACCGCCAGCTCGAAATCGCCGATATTTCGCCGCCGCCCCCGCCGGGGCATGGCGAGGTGACACTGAAGATTGCGGCTGTTGCGCTCAACCACATCGATGTGTGGGGTTGGCGCGGAATGGCGTTCGCCAAGCGGAAGCTCCCGCTCACGGTCGGCGCTGAGGCATCGGGCCGGGTTGATGCGATCGGTCCCGGCGTCAGCTGCCTGGTCCCGGGCCAACTCGTCTCCATTTATGGCGCGCGCACCTGCGGCCTCTGCCGTCCCTGCCGGGAAGGACGCGACAATCTCTGCGAACATGTGGGCGGTGTGCACGGCTTCCACCTCGATGGCTTCGCCCAGGAAAAGATCAATATCCCGGCGCGTCTGCTGGTGCCCGCCCCTCCCGGGGTGGACGAAATCGGCGCGGCGGTGGCTCCGGTCACCTTCGGCACGGTCGAGCACATGCTGTTCGACAATGCGAAGCTCGAACCCGGCGAGACCATACTGATCCATGCCGGCGGCTCCGGCATCGGTTCCGCCGCGATCCAGCTTGCCAAGCGCATGGGCTGTACGGTGATCACCACTGTCGGTTCGGACGAGAAGATCGAACCGGCAAAGGCGCTCGGTGCAGACCATGTGATAAATTACCGCGAGGACCGCTTCGAAGGTGCAGTGCGCAAAATCACCAAGAAGCGCGGCGTGGATGTGGTTTTCGAGCATGTAGGTGCCGACACATGGGCGGGCTCCATGCTGTGCCTGAAGCGCGGTGGGCGGCTCGTCACATGCGGATCGACCTCCGGCGTTTCAACCAGCATGAACCTGATGCAGCTCTTCCAGCAACAGCTGAAGATCTTCGGCTCCTTCGGTTGTCGCATGGAAAACATGGCCGACGCCATGCAGAAGATGGCGGCCGGCCTGGTTTCGCCGGTAATCGATACCGAAGTCGAATTCGACGCGATCGACACGGCGCTCGCGCGTATGGAAGGCCGGAACGTTTTCGGCAAGATCATCCTGCGCGTGGGTTGAGCCCGCTGCCATGAAGCGCTTCCTCCGAAAGTTCAGCCGCAGGCTCAAAACCTTGGAGCATTGGCTGACCGCCCAGGTGGCGCTCGCCATTCTCCGGCTCCTGAGGCTTCTTCCGCCGGACGCGTCCCTCGATTTCGCAGAGCGCGTCGCACGGCGAATCGGACCGTTGATTGGCCGGCATCGAGTGGCGCTCAACAATCTTCGTCGTGCCTATCCCGAAAAGTCGGATGCCGAGATCGAGGCGATCGCCTCCGACATGTGGGCCAACATGGCGCGACTTGCGGTGGAATATGTGTTCCTCGACAAGCTCTTCGATTTCGATCCGGATAGGCCGAACCCCGGCCGGGTCGAAGTCTCTGGCATCGACATTTTCCTGAGGCTGCGCGAAGACAAGCGGCCGCATATCTTTTTCACCGCCCATCTTGGAAATTTCGAGTTCCTGCCAATCGCGGCTGCGACGTTCGGCCTCCAGCTTACTTCGCTATTCCGCCCGCCGAACAACCCCTATATCGCCGACTACATCTACAAGACGCGGCGCTCCTCCATGGGCGGACTGCTTGCTTCACGGACAGGTGCCGCGCTCCAGCTGGCACGCGTCCTTGATGAGGGAGGCAATATCGGCGCGCTTGTGGACCAGAAGTTCACTGGCGGCGTGCGTACCAGTTTTTTCGGTCGGGAATGCCTGACCAGCCCGCTCGTGCCAAAGCTTGCGCGCCACTATGACTGCGAAGTGTATCCAGCCCGCTGCATCCGTTTGCCGGGGGGACGGTTCCGCCTGGAGATCGGGGACAAGCTGACGTTGCCGCGAGACCAAAAGGGAGAGATCGACGTCCAACAAACCGCGCAGCTTCTGAACGATGTCGTCGAGGAATGGGTAAGGGCCGACCCTGGCCAGTGGATGTGGTTCCACAAGCGCTGGCAGATCCGATAGCCTTCTCAGTCGGTGACGACGATAACCGTGTTGGCCGGCCCGACCTTCTGAACGAGCGAATAGAGCCGGGCTGCGTTGTCGGGGTGCAACCGCACACAGCCATGAGAGGCCGGGCGGCCGAGCGACTTCACCGCATACGTACCGTGCACTGCGTAGCCCTTGTGGTAGAAGATCGAAAAGGGCATCGGGGACATGTCGTATTTGCGCGAGCGCCACATGCGATGCATGCGCGTCGGTTTCCAGCGCCCGCGCGGGGTCACATACCCCTTTCGCGCAGTGGAAACCGGCCACTGATAAAGAACCCGATCGCCCGATTTCACCACCATGATCTGCTTGGAGATACTCACCCAGGCCTCCAGGCCGGCTGCGGCGGCCTCCGCGGAGAAGCAAGCGGAAAGCGAGACCGCCACAATGATACTCCCGAGCAGCTTTCTCATCTCGCCCTCTCTCCTCGCAGCATGGCCGTCAACGATTCGCGAGGGATACATCTGGAAGTTTTACCGTCCCTCTAATTTCAACTGATGAACTCTACCGAGCAGCCTTACCCGATAGCAGCTGGAAGGACCGGAGCTTCGGCGCATCATCCGCCGTCAGGGCCCTCCCAAACAAAGCGCAATTTACTGCCTCTTGGATTCAGTCTCTAATCGTCGCAAAACATGCACCCGAACTGGATGCCGAAGCGGGGAGTGACCGGATGAGAATGTTTGCACGATTGGTGGGAGCGGCCGCGATGCTGGCCGTTTCGGCTTCCGCAGCCTTGAGTTCACGGACAGACCTCGTGCTTGGCGTGGTGCTGGAACCGCCGCATCTCGACCCCACGGCGGGAGCCGCCGCGGCAATCGACGAGATCGTCTACGCCAATATCTACGAAGGGCTTACCCGGATCGGCCCCGGCGGCGATATCCTTCCCGCTCTTGCGGAAGATTGGGACATTTCGGACGACGGCAGAACCTACACGTTCAAGCTCCGCGGAGGCGTCAAATTTCACGACGGGACGGTTTTCGATGCCGCCGACGTGAAATTCTCTCTGGAACGCGCCATGGCCGAGGATTCGACCAATGCCCAGAAGGTGCTCTTCTCCGCGATCGATTCAATCGAAGTCCTGGACCCCGTTTCCTTAAAAATCACCCTCAAGCAGCCGCAGGGATCCTTTCTCTACAATATGGCCTGGGGGGATGCAGTCATCGTCGCTCCGGAATCGGCAGATGGAAACAAGGAGAAACCGATCGGAACGGGCCCGTTCAAGTTCGAGAACTGGGCACGGGGATCATCCGTCACCATCGTGAAAAACGCGGATTATTGGGGTGAGCCCGCAGGACTCGATCGAGCCGAGTTCCGCTTTATCCCCGATGCGGCCGCAGCGGTGACGGCGCTACTATCAGGAGACGTCCAGGCCTTCCCGAATCTTCAGGCCGGCGATGCACTGGCTCAGATCGAAGCGGATCTGCGCTTCAAGGTGGTGATCGGCGCGACGGAGGGCGAGACCATCCTTGCGATAAACAATGGCAAGAAGCCCTTTGACGACCTGAAAATCCGCCAGGCGATCTCCCATGCCGTCAACCGCGACGAAGTGATCTTGGGGGCGACCAATGGGTATGGCGTGCCTATCGGCTCGCACTTCTCGCCGGCCAATCCCGCTTATGTGGACCTTACCGCGACCTACCCTTACGATGTCGAAAGGGCCAAGGCCCTTCTGGCCGAAGCGGGATATCCGGATGGCTTCTCCGCCACCTTGAAGCTGCCGCCGCCGCCCTATGCCCGTCTCGGCGGCGAGATCATCGCGTCGCAACTGCGTGAAGTGGGCATCAACCTCGAAATCGTACCGATGGAATGGGCGCAGTGGCTGGAACAGGTCTTCACCAACAAGGACTATGATCTAACCATCATCTCCCATACCGAGCCTGACGACATCAACATCTACGCCCGTGACGACTACTATTTCGATTACAAGAGCCCGGAGTTCAAAGCGGTCATGACGGAGCTTGATGCCACAGCGGATCCTGAAAAGCGCAAGGAGCTCTACAGCCAGGCGCAGCGGATCATCGCGGATGATGCAGCAAACGTGTTCCTCTTCCAGCTTCCGAAAATCGGGGTGTGGGACGCCAAGATCGAGGGTATGTGGGAGAATATGCCCATCCAGGCCAATGACCTGACCAGCGCGCATTGGGTGGATTGAATCGAGCTCGTAAAGCTTTGTGCTTTCTGTCACCCCCTCTGCCCTGCCGGCTAGCTCGGTCTAGGACAAGGCTGGTTCGATGATCCCCTACCTCCTGCATCGCCTTGCGAGCGCCGTTGCCACTCTCTTGCTGGCGTCGCTCGTGGTGTTTGCAGTTCTTGAGATCCTGCCGGGAGATCCGGCGCGCCTGATGCTCGGCCTGAATGCAAGCCCCGAAGCAATAGAGACGCTGCGCACCCAGATGGGCCTCGACCAACCGGTCGTCGTCCGTTATCTCGAATGGCTTTACGGAATGGTCACGGGGGATTTCGGCCGCTCGCTCACTTATTCCTCGCCGGTGATCGATCTCGTCGAGGAGCGGCTGGCCGTCTCTCTGCCGCTGGCCCTGATGGCTCTCACCCTCTCTACGATCATTGCCATTCCTGTCGGGGTATTTGCGGCGGCGAGACGTGGCCGGCCAGCGGATACGGTGGCCATGGGACTGGCGCAGTTTGGCGTGGCGATACCCAATTTCTGGTTCGCACTCCTCCTCGTCTATGTTTTTGCGGTTGGCTTCAGGCTCGTTCCGGCTGGCGGCTTTCCGGGCTGGGGCGAAACCTGGAGCTCTCATGGGCAGGCATTTCAGGCTCTCGTCCTGCCGGCGGTCTCGCTCGCTCTCCCCCAGGCTGCAATTCTGGCCCGCGTGACACGCTCGGCCGTCGTGGAGGTCATGGGCGAGGATTTCATCCGAACCGCTCGAGCGAAGGGCCTGCCGCAGCGCATCGTGCTCTGGCGGCATGCCCTGCGCAACGCGCTGATCCCGGTTCTCACGATTATGGGGCTGCAATTCGCCTTCCTTCTTGCCGGCACCATCATCATCGAAAACGTGTTCTACCTGCCTGGATTGGGACGTCTCATCTTTCAGGCGATCAGCCAGCGTGATCTGATTGTCGTGCAAGGCGTTGTGATGCTGCTCGTGGCGAGCGTGATCCTCATCAATCTAATGGTCGATATCTGCTATGCAGTGGTCGATCCGCGCCTGCGAGACGGCCGATGAGCCTCGATCCGGTTCTCGCGCCTGCGCACCGCGAGCGATGGCTGCGCAGAGCGCTCGCCAACCGCTCCTTCCTTGTCGGACTCTCGATCGCCAGTCTTGTGATCCTGATGGCGCTCATCTCCCTCTTCTGGACGCCCTACGACATCACCCGGCTTGCGGTCGCAAACCGGCTGCTGGGATTATCCGCAGAGCACCCGTTGGGTACCGATCACATGGGCCGCGACATCCTTTCCATGATCATGATCGGCGCGCGCAACTCGATTGCAGTTGCGGTCGTGGCCGTGGCTATCGGCATGGGCATCGGTGTTCCGCTCGGCACCTGGGCTGCTGCGCGCGGTGGCTGGGTGGACGAGGTGCTGATGCGCGCCAATGATGTGGTGTTCGCCTTCCCTTCCCTGCTCTCAGCGGTGATGATCACTGCGATTTTCGGTCCAGGGGCGATAAACGCGATCATCGCCATCGGCATCTTCAATATCCCCGTCTTCGCGCGCGTGGCGCGTGCTGGCGCCCTGGCGCTCTGGCCCCGTGAGTTCATCCTTGCGGCACGTGCGGCGGGCAAGGGAAAGGTGCTGATCACCATCGAGCATATCCTGCCAAATATCGCAGGCTTGCTTCTGGTTCAGGGCACGATCCAGTTCGCGTTGGGCATTCTGGCGGAAGCGGGGTTGTCTTACCTCGGCCTTGGAGCCCAACCGCCCATGCCGTCCTGGGGAAGGATGCTCTTCGACGCGCAAACGCGCATAGCCATAGCGCCGCATCTCGCGCTTTTTCCCGGCCTCGCCATCGTTATCACAGTGCTCGGTCTCAACCTGCTCGGAGACGGTCTGCGGGACGTCCTCGACCCGAAATTGAGGCGCGAGCGATGAGCCTGCTCGCAATCGAGGATTTGACACTTTCGATCGGCCCCACCCCGATCCTGAAGAGCATCGACCTGTCGATCGCGCCCGGCGAGGTGATGGGGCTCGTGGGTGAATCCGGTTCCGGCAAATCCATGACGGCTCTTACGCTCATGAAGCTCCTGCCGGACGGGGCGAGGGTCGACGGCCGAGCGCTGTTTGACGGGGTCGATATCCTTGCCGCTCCCGAGGCCGCCATGTGCAGGCTGCGTGGCAGGGAGATCGGCATGGTGTTCCAGGAGCCCATGACGGCACTTAACCCCGTCAAGACGATCGGTGAGCAGGTGGCGGAAGGAATCCGCTGGCACACCGGTGCAAACCGGCCCGATGCGGAGGCGAGAGCGCGTCTCATGCTGGAACGCGTAGGGCTCCCGGAGCAAAAATTCCCCCTCACCCGCTACCCGCACGAGCTTTCCGGCGGACAACGCCAGCGCGTCGTCATCGCGATCGCCTGCGCGTTGAAACCAAAGCTTCTGATCGCAGACGAGCCTACGACCGCACTCGATGTCGTGCTGCAAAAGCAGATCCTGACGCTTCTGCGCGGTCTGGTGGAGGAGAACGGCATGAGCATGCTCCTCATCTCCCACGACCTTGCCGTCGTGGCGGAGATGGCGGACCGGCTCACCATTGTCCGCCACGGAACCGTGATGGAAACCGGCGAGACCTCCCGGATCCTCTCGGAGCAAGCCCACCCCTTCACCCGACAGCTCGCTGAGGCCTCGACGCATGTTCCGGCACGAGCGCGAGGCCTGGAGCCCTCGCCCGTGTCGGAGCCGCTCCTGGAGGTGCGAGACCTCACGCGCAATTATTCCTTGCGCCGCAGCCGTGTCTTTGGGCGAGAAACCATGTTCCGCGCCGTGAATGGCGTTTCCTTTTCACTGGCAGCCGGCCAGAAGACCGCGCTTGTCGGTCGCTCCGGCTGCGGGAAATCGACGCTTGCCCGCATGATCCTGGCGCTGGACCCGCCAAGTTCGGGCTCCATTCGCTTCCAGGGCGAGGAGATCTGCGGCGTCAGCGAAGAAGCGTTACGGCCCCTACGGCGGGAGATGCAGGTCGTCTTCCAGGATCCCTACGGCTCCTTCGACCCGCGACACAGGGCAGAGAGGCTCGTCGCCGAACCGCTTCACCTTCTGAACCAAAGACCGGATGCAAGACGCCGGCGCGACCTGGTGGCAGAGGTGCTCGAACAAGTGGGCCTTTCGCCCGCGGATATGGACAAATATCCGCACGAATTTTCAGGCGGGCAGCGTCAGCGTCTCGCCATTGCACGCGCCATCATTACCCGTCCGAAGCTCATCATTGCCGATGAACCTGTTTCTGCCCTCGATGTTTCCATCCGGGCGCAGATCCTCGATCTCTTGGCAGACCTGAGCGACAGTTTGGGGGTCGCCTATCTTTTCATCACACACGACCTTACGGTGGCCCGCGCGATCACCGATACCACCATGGTAATGCATGAGGGGGAAATCGTCGAAACAGGGCCGACGGAAGTCGTTCTCGGAAATCCGAAAAGCGATGCAGCCAAGGCGCTTGTCGCCGCTGCTCCCAACCTGAAGATGAGCCTGGAGAAAGCCGTGGCGCGAGCCACGAGGGATTGAAAACCTCGCGCGCCCGTGTGCAGATTGTCTTGGGGCATGGGCAAGCAGGCCATTCGCAGCAAGATAGGAATGCAAGATGAGCAAATCCTTCTCGATCCAGCCGCCACGCGTCTTCCCTACCTTCCGCTATCGCAATCCCGTCGCCATGATCGACTGGCTTGTTGACGTGTTCGGTTTTTCCGTCCACGCGCGTTATGGAGAAGGAACCGAGGTCGCCCATGCCGAACTCGCGCTTGGCTCCTCCATGATCATGCTCGGCCAGGCGAAGGATGATGACTACGGCTCAATGGTCGGCGAGCCCGGGCAGAATGGCGGGAAATCCGTCTATATCGCAGTCGAGGACGCCGACCTGGTCTATGCTCGCGCGGTGAAGGCGGGCGCGGAAATTCTCGAGGGCCTCACCGACCGGGACTATGGCAGCAGGGAATTCATCTGCCGCGATCCCGAGGGCAATGTCTGGTCCGTCGGCACGTACTGGCCCAAGGCGCACGAGGAAAGCGGGAACTGAGTTCCCATCATTCGGCCCCGGGAAAGCTCGGCTCAAGGCGCCCTGTTGCTCCGGCGCTCCAATGAATTAGACTGCCATCAGGGGGTGCTTGTCGGGAGGAGACGATGGAAGCCGCAGAGGAGGAAGGCGGACCTTTCGAACTCAACGGGGATCAGCGCGCCGTTCAGGAGATGGCGCGGAGTTTTGCTGCGAAACACGTCGCACCATTCGCCCTTGACTGGGACCTGAGACATTATTTTCCGGTCGACATCATCCGGCAAACCGGCCCGCTCGGCTTTGGCGGCATTTATTGCTCCGAAGAGCATGGCGGTTCGGCCCTTAAACGGCTCGATGCCGTGCTGATCTTCGAGGCCCTGGCAGCCGCCTGCCCCGGCTTCTCCTCCTTCATCTCCATCCACAACATGGCCGCGTGGATGATCGACACATTCGGCAACGATCCGCAACGTCGCGATTTTCTGCCGAAGCTCACCTCCATGGAATGGCTCGCCAGCTACTGTCTGACCGAACCGGGTTCGGGCTCGGATGCGGCGGCGCTGAAGACCAAGGCCGAGCGGAGCGGCGATCACTATATCCTGAACGGTACGAAGCAGTTCATCTCGGGTGCGGGCGTCTCGGACCTCTATATCGTCATGGTCAGGACAGGCGAAGGCGGTCCCCGGGGGATCTCCGCGCTGATCGTGCCGAAGGATGCGCCCGGCCTCTCTTTCGGGCCTCTGGAGAAGAAGATGGGCTGGCTGATGCAGCCGACCCGCCAGGTGATCTTCGAGAATTGCCGGGTTTCCGTGCAAAATCTGTTGGGCCGCGAAGGCGGCGGTTTTCCAATAGCGATGGCCGGCCTCGATGGTGGCAGGCTGAACATCGCGGCCTGCTCACTCGGCGGAGCGCAGGCAGCCCACGAGAAGGCGCTTGCCTATGCCGCCGAGCGCCAGGCTTTCGAACGGCCGATAAACCAGTTCCAGGCACTACAATTCAAATTCGCCGACATGGAGACGAACCTGGCGGCTGCGCGTCAACTGCTCTACAGCGCTGCTGCGAAGCTCGACGCCAGGAGCGCCGACGCGACGAAATGGTCAGCCATGGCCAAACGCTTCGTGACGGATACCTGTTTCGAGGTGGCCAACGAGGCGCTCCAGCTTCATGGCGGTTACGGCTACCTCCACGATTATGGGATCGAGAAACTCGTGCGTGACCTGCGCGTCCACCAGATCCTTGAGGGTACCAATGAAATCATGCGCATCATCATCGCACGGCATCTGATAGGCAGGCAGTAGGGCAACAGGGCAGCAGGGTCGGTTGCTTCATTGCCTTGATCCTGCCGTTTGGTTCCGGAGGAGAACATGACCAAGATCGCCTTTATCGGCTTGGGAAACATGGGCAATCCTATGGCCGCCAATTTGGTGAAAGCCGGACATGACGTGCACGGATTCGACCTTCTGCCCGAGAACCTTTCCCGTGCCGAGCAGAACGGGGTGGGCAAAACCGCAAGTGCCGAAGCGGCAATCCAAGGGGCGGAGGTGGTGATCACCATGTTGCCCGCCGGAAAGCATGTGCTCTCGGTTTACGAGGATATTGTGCCGAAGGCCGCTGCTGGCACGCTCTTCATCGATTCATCGACCATCGATGTCGAATCCGCCCGAAAGGCGCACATGATTGCCGGTGAGCATGGGCTCTTTTCCATCGATGCGCCGGTTTCTGGCGGGGTGGTCGGAGCGGAGGCCGGCACTTTGACCTTCATGGCGGGCGGAAAGGATGAAGCCTTTGCCAGGGCCGAGCCCATCCTGAAGCCGATGGCGGGCCGTATCGTCCATTGTGGCCGTGGAGGTGCCGGTCAGGCAGCGAAGATCTGCAACAATATGATCCTCGGCATCTCGATGATTGCGGTCGGCGAAGCATTTGTCCTTGCGGAGAAGCTCGGACTTTCGCACCAAGCGCTCTTCGATGTCGCTTCCACCTCGTCGGGCCAGTGTTGGTCCCTTACCACCTATTGCCCGGTGCCGGGCCCCGTTCCAACCTCTCCCGCCAACAGAGATTACCAGCCTGGCTTTGCGGCGAGCCTGATGCTGAAGGATCTGCGGCTTGCCCAGGAAGCCGCGCAAGCCGCCGGCGCAGTGACACCGCTTGGAGCCGAGGCAGCCCAGCTCTACGCGCTTTTCAATGCCATAGGCCAGGGAATGAAGGATTTTTCCGGCATCATAAATCTTCTCCGCGGAGCGGACTGAACAACTGCGCGGATGGAAGGAAAAAATCCCGAATTAAGGAATCTGCAAGCACTTGCTAACCTCCCGGTAACGATGTCCCGCTAAAACAGAACACGAGGCGGACATTGAAGCCTCCCCGGCTCCGGATCAGGTCTCGCGTACCGGAGCGGCAGGCCCCGCAGGTGTATGAGTATCGCCGGGGCCGACAGAGTAGAGTGTAGAAGACCGCGTTTTTCCTGCCTGGAGAACGCGGTTTTGTTTTTCTAACATCACTGGAGCATGAGCGAAGCAGTGTCGCTCCTGCGATTGGTAACCGCAGCGCATCCGCGACCCGGAGCGGGTTTTTCGGCTACCGAAGCGTCTCCGAAAGCAAGCAGAGAAGCCGCCGCCAGTGCCGCTCGGCACCGGCTTCATCGAAGACGCTGTGGTCAGGCACGGCCCAGCCATGCTGCATGCCCACATAGTTCTCCATGGCGAAATCCACTTCCGCCGCCCGGAAGGCGTCAGCAAAGCGGGTGGATTGTTCCGGTGGGAACGAGCGGTCGACGCCGGCCATGCCCACATATACGCGAGCCTTGATGGATGCGGCTTTGAGATGAGGACTGTCGGAAGTGTCCGATGCGAGGTTTCCGCCATGGAAGCTTGCAGCCGCCAAGATGCGGCCGGGATAGGCAGCAGCGGCATTGAGGGCACGCGCTCCTCCCATGCAGTATCCGACCGTGGCAATCGGGCCGCTGGCACCGCCCTGATCGAGTGCGGCTAGAAAGGCGCCCGTATCGCGCTGCGTCATCTCCTGCGTCGTCTCGGCAATCATATGTCTGATTTCTTTGGCGGATGCTTCGTTCTGGAATGCGGTCCTCGCATCATAGGGCCCATACTGCCCGAAACGATAGAAGAGATCCGGCACGAGCACCGTGTAACCCTCGCGGCAGATGCGCTGCGCCATCACGTCGAGCGCGGGCCGCAATCCGAATGCATCCATATAAAGGATCACGCCGGCCCGAGAAGCGCCGGCCTCCGGCATAAATAGACCGGCCTTGGCCGTACCTTCCGAGGTCTTGATCTCGATTTCTTCTTTTGCCATTCCCTCACACCTCCGAAAAAGGCCGCGCCAAGCCTTGGAGGTTTTTTCCTATATCCAGGCAATTATTGCCAGTCCCCCGGCAGAACAGGGCTCACCTCATGCAAAAGCGTCAGGCATCGAGGCTTTCTTGCGGGCGATAAAGTCCCGCAAAGCATCGTCTACTGCCTCGTCCAGCGGCGGAGCCTGATATGATTCCAGCCACTGCCGGGCAAGCTGATTGGCGCGCTGGTGGGCTGTCTTCTCCCCCTCCGCCAGCCATTGCTCGAAAGAATTGTTGTCGGCCACCGAGGAGCGATAGAAGGCAGTCTGGAAGTTGGCCTGGGTGTGAGCACAGCCAAGATAATGGCTGCCCGGACCCACCTCCCGGATCGCATCCATGGCCTGGCCGTTTTCGGAGAGGTCAATTCCCTCGGCGAAGCGTTGCTGCATTCCGAGCTGATCCGCATCCATCACGAATTTCTCGTAGGAAGAGACGAGCCCGCCTTCCAGCCAGCCAGCCGCATGCAAAACAAAATTCGTGCCCGCAAGCATCGTGGAATTGAGCGTGTTGGCACTCTCATAAGCTGCCTGTGCATCGCAGACTTTCGAGGCGGTCAGCGAACCGCCCGTGCGGAATGGCAGGCCCAGGCGGCGAGCCAATTGCGCCGCACCATATGAGACGAGCGAGGGCTCCGGCGTTCCGAAGGTCGGCGCCCCCGATTGCATGGAGATGGACGACGCGAAGGTGCCGAAGACAACGGGCGCCCCCGGACGCACGAGCTGTGTGAAAGCCGCTCCGGCAAGGACTTCCGCGAGTACCTGCGTCAGCGTACCCGCCACGGTCACCGGGCTCATGGCTCCTGCCAGGATGAAGGGGGTGATGATCGTCGCCTGGTTGTGACGCGCATAGACCTTGGCAGCGCCCAGCATGGTCTCGTCGAAGACCATCGGCGAGTTCGCATTGATCAGGCTGATGATGACCGTGTTTTCCTCTACGAAATCCTCTCCGAAGAGGATCTTCGCCATCGCCACCGTATCCTCCGCCCGCTCGGGCGCAGTCACAGAACCCATGAATGGCTTGTCTGAGAAGCGCATATGCGCATAGACCATGTCGAGATGGCGCTTATTGACCGGTACGTCCACCGGTTCGCAAACCGTGCCGCCGGAGTGATGGATCGCCGGTGCCAGATAGGACAGCTTAACGAGATTGCGGAAATCTTCCACCGTTGCATAACGGCGGCTGCCATCCAGGTCCCGCACGAAGGGCGGTCCGTAAACCGGTGCGAAGACAGTGGCGTCGCCGCCGATCTTCACCGAACGCTCAGGATTGCGGGCATGTTGGGTGAATATCGAAGGCGCCGTTCGCAACAGGCTTTGGCAGAGGCCTTTGGGGAAGCGCACGCGCTCTCCCGTAACATCGGCCCCAACCTCTCTCCAAAGACTCAGCGCCTCGGCGTCGCCGCGAAACTCGATGCCGATCTCCTCGAGCACCGAGTCGGCATTGGCTTCGATTAGCGCAAGCCCCTCCTCGCCAAGGACTTCGTAATTCGGCAGTTTTCGGCGGATATAACTGAGTTGCGGCCCTAGCGCGCCACCGGCGCGGGCTGCACGTCGGGCAGCCGCTCCACCTCCGCCGCGTGTGCGCCTCGCCTCACCTCCAGGCTCCTGGTCCATGGCTCAACCCTTGCGCTCCCTGGTCAATGCCGTGGGCATCATCCTATCTGTCCGCGCGGAACCGGCCGTTCCGCGAGCGCCAAGCCATGTCGCAACGAGAGCGGAGGCTTTCACATGCAACTATTTCGGCAGGCCGACGGTCTTGCCCGCCGCGGACCAACCTTCCGTTGCCCACTCCTCGTCGGAGGTCGACGGCTGGTTCAGCCGAGGGTCCAGTCCGCGTTTCAGCATTTGCACCTCAAATCGCAGCCGTTCCAATTCGAGCTGATAGAGATGGTCGCAATTGAGCCTGTCAGGCTTTGTACCGAGTGGAATGACCACCCGGCCGTAAGCCGATATCGTGTTTCGATTGTTGCTGTTGAGCCCCCCGCCGATCAGCCCTGAATCGATATAGGCCCCCGATCCGCTTACCGCGGAGCGGCACACGGTTCCGTCGGCGGCCCTGACCTCGTCATACCCGTTCGGCAGGGCAACCCCCGGCAAGGCAATGCCGGTCTGGTTCTGGTTGATGATGTAGTCGTCCGCCATTGCACGACCTTGCAGCAGAAAGACCGCCAGAATCGCCATGCTCACCGCACGCGGCGCGCCAGGAAGCGTCCACATATCTGCGCTCTGATCCTTGTTTTGCCTTCGGGAAAGGGAACACTTTCAGTGCAGACGCGAACGCGCCGTACATTCTCCTCCCCGAAGCCGACGACGACGACGACAGGGCGCGATGCTCCGGCGGCCAGCATCATCGATGGAGGTGATATCCGCGCTTCCACCGGCCGGAACTTCTCATCATAGACCCGTACCGCCACTTCCACTGGACGGCGGTACGGATTCTTCGGAAAGACGCGGACGGCAAACTCGTCGGTGAAGCTGGTGACGGTGCCGCGCATCGGAGACATCGATTGCGCGCCCGCCTGTCCTACACAGGCAACCACCAGCACGATCACCCGGAGCAGCAGGCCCGGTCTCATGCCCCGCTCCTATTCGCAGGTGACGACGAGATCGGCCGAATATTCGCCGTCGGGGAACGTCCCGCTCGACTTCATGGCCGTTAAATTAACATTCAAGGTCGTCGTGCCCTGACCAAGCGGCGAAGGGGTTGCGCCGGGGACGTCGCTCAGGGTCGTTGCGCCGGTGGCGCTGTACAGGGCGGCGAAGGTGACATTCGCGTCGGCTCCGGCGGGAGCAGACGTGAAGGCGCTCGGCGCCGTGGTGGAAACGTTGAAGCTAGAGCCGGTGGTCTGGATGGTCGCCATACCAGCGGTCCCGCCTACCTGTCTGGTGCTCAACTGCACCAGAGTAGCATCCGGTACCAGTACACCGGGAGAATCGATGGTGATCGTGCACACTGGATTGACCGTGCCGCTAAAGGTCATCGTTTCCGTAACAGCGGCGGCAGGTGCCGCGGCTGTTACAAGCAAGGCGGCGGCAAGCAAAGCTTTCTTCATATATGCTCCTAGGCGAAACTTGCCCCCGCAATTTCAGAGCTAACGAACCGTGCTTAATAAAAAATTAACGCGTGCATTCATTAATGCGAACGCAACTCCAGATTGTCAATCGCTCACGGCGGTGATCAACAACTGTGACGTGAGACCACGGTCGCTTTCGCTCAGCATTTGCGTCGTAAATGGGCAATGGATCGCCGCGCAACGAGGCTTATCTACCAGGACCGGAAGCGGAGCACAGGCAGGAGCCAGGCATGTCCGACGATGAAATTATCCTCTCGCAGCTGCCTGATGACGAGCTTGTGTTACAGATGCACGATGATCTCTATGATGGCCTGAAGGAGGAAATCGAGGAAAGCACGCGCATCCTGCTCGAACGCGGCTGGGCACCCTATGACGTGCTCACCAAGGCCCTGGTCGAGGGCATGCGCATTGTGGGCGAGGATTTTCGCGACGGCATCCTGTTCGTCCCCGAGGTGCTGCTCTCGGCCAACGCGATGAAGGCCGGCATGGCGATCCTGCGGCCGCTTCTAGCGGAGACTGGAGCGCCGAAACAAGGCAAGATGGTGATCGGTACGGTCAAGGGCGATATCCACGATATCGGCAAGAACCTGGTCAGCATGATGATGGAAGGCGCCGGCTTCGAAGTGATCGACCTCGGCATCAACAACCCGGTCGAAAACTATCTCGCTGCGATCGAAAAACACAGGCCCGACATCATCGGGATGTCGGCCCTCCTCACCACGACCATGCCTTATATGAAAGTCGTCATCGATACGCTGAAGGAAAAGGGAATCCGGGACGAAATCATCGTCCTCGTTGGCGGCGCGCCGCTAAACGAGGAATTTGGGCAAGCCGTGGGAGCGGACGCCTATTGCCGTGACGCGGCCGTTGCGGTCGAAACCGCGAAGGAACTCATGAGGCGCAAGCACAATCTCGTGGCGTGAGCGCCGCTCCCGTTCGAGTGAACGGGCTATCTCTCGGCGGCGTTCGCCACATTCTGGCCCGCGTTCTGCGTGGCGTTGACGGCATTTGCCGTGTCTTGGCCCACGCCGCGGATGGTATTGGCGCACCCGGCGGTCAGGCAGATAGCGGCAACGAGAACTGCGATGCGCGAAAGTATCTTGGCAGACATAATCCTGTTTCCCCGTTCTGCTCCACGCGTGAGACGTGAAAGCAATCGCAATGACGGCCATAGAACGCTCTGAGCCGGAAAAGGTTCTGGTCATTGCCTGCGGGATGATCGCCCGCGAAGTGCTGGCAGTGCGCGAGCGCCTCGGCTTCAAACACCTGGAACTCACCTGCCTGCCCGCCGAATATCACTACTACCCCGATCGCATTCCCCCTGCCCTTGATGCCGCGATCGGCCGTGCACAGGCGGAAGGCTATCGCAATATCTTCGTCGGGTATGCGGATTGCGGAACCGGCGGAGAAATCGACCGAGTGTGCGAGAAGCACGCGGTCTCCCGCATCGCCGGACCCCATTGCTTCGGCTTTTACCAGGGGCTTTCGAGTTTCGCGGAAAAAGCCGAGGAGGATATGACCTCCTTTTATATGACGGATTTCCTCTGCCGCCAGTTCGAGGCGTTCTTCCTAAAGCCACTTGGCATCGACCGGCATCCCGAACTGATCACGGATTTCTTCGGCAATTACGAGAAACTCGTGTATCTGGCCCAGGTGGAAGATCCCGTCCTGGAGGAGGTCGCCCGGAACGCCGCGCGGCTGCTCGGGCTTTCCTACGAACGACGCTTCACTGGTTACGGGGATCTGACGGCAGCCTTGCGCAAGGCCGGCACTCTATCCCTTTGAGTGTCGATGAGTCACGAAAGAGCCGGAATTGCTGCTATAGCACCTATTGTTTTCGGAGGGTGTGGATGTTTGTTCGATTTTCGTTGCTGGCATTTCTTCTGATCAGTGTAAGCGGCATCGCTCACGCGGATGGCGAAATCATCCGCATCATCACGAAGCCCGACTCCGCTCGGCTAAAAGACTATGAGACTACTCGCCAGGAGGCTGTGGCGGAGGCCGAAGCCGGCGGATCGCCCACCGACGTGGCCACTTTCAAGCAAATCATATCTCGTCCCGCCCTCTCCTTCGACCGTTTTGACATAGTGGGCGAGTGGCAATGCCGGACGATCAAGGCCGGCGGACTTGCCTCGCTCGTCATCTATGACTGGTTTCGCTGCCGCGTTACGGATGACGGCTCCGGTTGGACCCTGGAAAAGCTCTCGGGCTCGCAGAGAACCAAGGGACGTTTCTTCGATGATGGTGACAAGCGGCTCATCTATCTCGGCGCCTTCTTCATCGCCGGTGAGACGCCGCCACGTTACGGCCTCGGGCCCGAAACGGATCAGGCCGGCTATGTGTTTCGCGACGGCCAGGACCACTGGCGTATCGAGTTTCCAGCGCCTGCACGCGAGTCGAAGCTCGATATATTGGAGTTTCGCCGCTCGCGTTGAGTTCCTATATGAGACCGGGCCTTAACCGCACCGCGCGGTACAAGCCCCCTGTAGTAAAATTGGTTGAAAGTCGAGCAGGTTGAAAGCGGAAGGAAGCGCACTCGAGACAGCGACGGCACGCCGGTTTTCCGGTCCGCCGCCAAGGCGCCTATCGCAGATCTTTGAGGATCTCGCTAAGAACGCAAAGACCGCGATCACGATGGAGCAGTTGCGGGACGCCCTCGGCGACCGCAGCTTCGCGACGCTGCTTGTCTTCTTCGCTCTTCTCAACCTGCTTCCGCTCCCGCCGGGAAGCACGCTTGTTCTCGGTGTTCCGCTTCTGCTCGTCTCGATGCAGATGGTGCTCGGCCGCAAGACCGTCTGGCTGCCGCGCACGATCCTGACGAAGTCGGTGGGCGTGGATCAGTTCCGTCAGATGAGCGAAAGGCTTGTCCCCAGGGTCCGGTGGGTGGAGCGGTTGATCCGACCTCGCTACTGGCCTTTCGCGGATCGAAGGGTCGATCGCATGGTCGGTCTCTTCGCCCTGCTGCTTTCCACGGTGATCACGCTTCCGATTCCATTCGGCAACTGGCTACCGGCTCTCGCATGTGCACTGCTCGGGCTTGCGCTTTCGGAGCGCGACGGGCTTCTGCTGGGCACGGCGGTCGCGGTGGGGCTGTTTTCGTTCGCACTGATTGCGATCATCATCGGCAGCGCGGGCGCCCTGGCCGCCTTCTTCCTTTTCTGACACTCGCGACGTCGCTTTTGATGGCGGAGCGCGTCGCTTAACAACGCGTCAACGGCAAAACCCTCGGCAATTCTCCAAACTATGCCCGAAGGGTTTGATGGAGGAGCGCCGCATATGACCCGCACCATCGTTGCTTCTGCAACCCGGGAGCTCGTGATCGGGTTCGACCAGCCTTTCTGTGTCATCGGCGAGCGGATCAATCCCACCGGGCGAAAGAAGCTTGCAGCCGAGATGGTGGCGGGCAATTTCGAGACCGTGGAAAGAGACGCGCTGGAGCAGGTGGCTGCGGGCGCCACCATGCTGGATATCAATGCCGGCGTGAGCGCTGTCGATCCCAACGCCACGGAACCGGGCCTTCTCGTGCAGACGCTTCAGATCGTGCAGGAACTCGTGGACGTTCCGCTCTCGATCGATTCCTCCGTCTCTGCCGCGATCGAGGCAGCGCTGAAAGTGGCCAAGGGTCGGCCGCTGGTAAACTCGGTCACCGGCGAGGAGGAGAAACTGGAAACGATCCTGCCGCTGGTTAAGAAATATGATGTCCCGGTGGTCGCAATTTCAAACGACGAAACGGGGATTTCCGAAGATCCGGACGTCCGCTTCGAGGTGGCCAAGAGGATCGTCCGGCGCGCGGCGGATTACGGGATCCCGGTCCGGGATATCGTGGTCGATCCTCTGGTGATGCCGATCGGCGCGATGGAAACGGCAGCCAAACAAGTGTTTGCGCTGCTGCGCCGGCTCCGCGAGGAACTTGAGGTCAATACCACCTGTGGCCTTTCCAACATCTCCTTCGGCCTGCCACACCGGCATGGGATCAATGCAGCCTTCATCCCCATGGTTATAGGTGCGGGCATGACAAGCGCGATCATGAATCCCTGCCGGCCTCAGGAGATGGAGATAGTACGCGCCGCCAATGTACTGAACGGGACCGATCCAAACTGTCAGGCCTGGATAAGGACCTACCGCAACCACCAGCCCACGCTTGGGACCTCCCAATCCGTGGTGGACTCCCCGAATGGCGGTGGTCAGGAAGGCGTCCGCCGCCGAGGCGGACGTGAGGCCCGGCGGGCGAGGCTCGGTCGGGGAAACGACGATTTGGAGTCCGCATGACCCTCTCCCTTCGTGGCTCGCTCCGCTCTCACCCAGGATGAGAGGCATATAGAACCGATGCGCCTTCCCTCCTTCTTGGCCCTCGAGCTTGCCTTCGTGGCACCCGGTGGCTGCGGGAACTTTTGTGTCTGCCATCCCTCGCACCCAAATACTGACCGATGAGCGATCCTCTCGTCCTCTTCATGCCGTCAGGCAAGCGCGGGCGCTTCCCCAGGGGAACGACAGTACTGGAAGCGGCAAGACGGCTAGGGGTCTATGTGGAAAGCGTCTGCGGCGGTCGGGCCACCTGCGGGCGCTGCGAGATCGAGGTGCAGGAAGGCCACTTCGCCAAGCATAAGATCCTCTCTGCAACGGAGCATCTCTCCCCGGTCGGTGCCAAGGAGGCGCGCTATGCGGAAAAGCGCGAACTCGCGCCCGGCAGGCGCCTCTCCTGCTCGGCCACGATCGAAGGGGATCTGGTCATCGACGTGCCCCAGGAGGGAGCAGCCAATGCGCAAATCGTTCGGAAGGACGCGGACAACCGTGTCATTGAGCGGCATCCAGCGGTGCACCTTCGCTATATCGAGGTGGAAGAGCCTGACATGCACCATCCGCTGGGCGACCTCGACCGGCTGAAGGCGCAAATCCGAAAAGACTGGGGCTATAATCGGCTGGACGCTGATTTTCATGTTCTGTGTGATGTGCAGAAAACCTTGCGCCAGGGCAATTGGGCGGTGACAGTCGCCATTCATCACGACGAGGAGGAGGACGCCGCCCGGATCATCGCGCTCTGGCCGGGGCTGAAGAACGAGGCCTATGGCCTTGCCTGCGATATCGGCTCAACGACCATCGCCATGCATCTGGTCTCCCTTCTCTCTGGCCGCGTGGTGGCTTCAGCGGGGGCGCCGAACCCCCAGATCCGGTTCGGCGAAGACCTGATGAGCCGCGTTTCCTACGTGATGCTGAACCCGGATGGGCGGCAGGCGATGACCAAGGCCGTGCGGCTGGAGATTTCAAGGCTGGTCGACCGGGTGGCGACGGAGGGAGGGGTGAACCGCAGCGATATTCTCGACGCGGTGTTCGTCGGTAATCCCGTCATGCACCACCTGTTCCTCGGTATCGACCCGACAGAGCTCGGCGGCGCGCCGTTTGCACTTGCCGTCTCCGGCGCGGTCAAGGCGCGCGCGGCGGATCTGCATCTTGGCCTCAATTCCGGCGCGCGCATCTACATGCTGCCCTGCATCGCCGGCCATGTGGGCGCCGATGCCGCCGCTGTCACGCTCTCGGAGGGGCCTCACCGCCAGGACAAGATGATGCTGATCGTCGATATCGGGACGAATGCCGAAATCGTGCTCGGCAACAGGAAGCGGCTCGTAGCTGCCTCCTCCCCCACGGGTCCGGCCTTTGAAGGCGCGGAGATTTCCTCCGGCCAGCGCGCCGCTGCTGGCGCCATCGAACGCGTCCGCATCGACCGCACAACGCTAGAGCCGCGCTTTCAGGTCATCGGGTCCCAGCTTTGGTCGAATGAACCCGGCTTTGCCGAGGCGATCGCTGCGACGGGGTTAACCGGCATTTGCGGCTCCGGGATCATAGAGGTGATTGCGGAAATGTATCTTTCCGGCATCATTTCCGAGGATGGTGTGGTGGATGGCGGGCTTGCTACACGCACCGCGCGTATCGTTAGCCAGGGCCGGACCTTTGCCTATCTCCTCCACGATGGCGAACCACGCATCCTGGTGACTCAAAACGATGTGCGCGCGATCCAACTCGCCAAGGCAGCACTCTATGCCGGCACGAAGCTGCTCATGGAGAAGCAGGGGGTGGAGAGAGTGGACGCGATCCGTCTTGCAGGTGCGTTCGGCTCCTACGTCGATCCGATATATGCGATGGTGCTGGGCCTCATTCCCGATTGCGAGTTGAAAAACGTTTCGGCCGTTGGCAACTCGGCCGGCACCGGAGCGCGTATGGCACTGCTAAACCGCAGCTTCCGCCGCGAAATCGAGGAGGTCGTTCGCCGGATCGAGAAGATCGAGACTGCATTGGAGCCAAAATTCCAGAAGCATTTCGTTCACGCCATGGCGCTGCCCAACAAGATGGATCCCTTCCCCAAGCTCAGGCAGCAAATGGAGCTTCCGCCGTGCAAGGCGCTCTCGGAGGAACCTCGCCGACGTTCGCGCGGGGGGGCGCGACGCAAGGCGGAGATTTTGAAGCCGCGCCGGCGTTGCACGGGACAATCAGGCAAGGAATCGTAGCAACGCCTCCGCGAGCGCGTCCGGCGCCTCTTCGGCCATGTGATGGCCGCTCTCGATACCATACCCGCTGAGATTGGGAGCCCAGGGCCGCCATATCGCGAGGACATCGCCATAGAGCTGTTCGAGATCATCACGCAGCGACCACAGGACCATCGTCGGGCACTGTATCGTGCGGCCAGCGGCACGATCCGCCGCGTCGTGCTGCCGATCAATTCCAAGCCCCGCCCGGTAATCCTCGATCATTCCGTGCACGGTATCCGGATCGCGGGTGGCGAGACGGAAATCCGAATGGTTCTCCGCCCCCATCCTCTCCGGCGATCCAAGATACCATCGGTCAGAGTCGGCGAGAATGGCCCGCTCTGGCTTCTCCGGCTGCGCGAAAAAGAACCAGTGCCACCACGCCGTGGCAAAGCGCGCATCACAGCGCTCCAGAGCCTCCAGGATCGGCACACCATCGAGGATCACGAGTTTGGAAATTACATCGGGGAAATCCATTGCCATCCGGAAAGCGGTGTAGCTGCCCCTGTCGTGACCGACGACCGCGAAGCGCTCAAAACCGAGTTGGCGCATGAGCGCGACGCAATCCGCCGCCTTGGCACGCTTGGAGGAGTGGCGGTGGTCGGGCGTATCGAGCGGTTTTGAGGATTGGCCGAAGCCGCGCAGGTCCGGGCAGACCACTGTGTGAGTCAGAGCCAACTTCGGCGCGACGCGCCACCATGTCGTATGCGTGCGAGGGTGGCCGTGCAGCAGCAGGACGGGTGGGCCTGAGCGGTAATGACGGACCCGCAGCCGCGCTTCCGGCAACTCGATGAACTCGAGTTGGAAATCCTCGAAGAAGGAGGGTTCGATTGGCATTTCACGCCCGCTTAGCCACTGGCGAGATCCGCTCCGACCTCCTGGAGCATAGATTTCGTGATCGCCTGCCGCCAGCCATTGGCTTCGGCCCAGGGATCTGGCTCCTGCATGCGCGCTTCCATATCATGGATCCGGAAGCTGTTCGCGGCGTCCAGTTTTTCAAGTTCGGCCCAGGAGATTGGGGTGGCGATCGGCGCCCCGGGACGTGCCCGTGTAGAATAAGGCGCTATCGCTGTTGCGCCGCGCTCATTTCTCAGCCAGTCGATGAAAATGCGGCCCTTTCGCTTGGCTTTGGAGGCCTCCGCCAGAAAACGCTCCGGCTCCTCTTCGCCGATCCGCTTGGCAATGGCGCGCGCGAATGCCTTAACCGCCGGCCATTCGGCGCGACGCGAAAGCGGCGCAACCACATGCACCCCCTTACCGCCGGTCACCAGGGGCAGCGTTCTGAGCCCTATATCCTCAAGCCGGTCCCGTAGATCGAAGCAGGCCTGTCTGACATCGGCAAATCCAAGACCTTCATCCGGGTCGAGATCGAACACGAGACGATCGGGCTGTTCGAGGGCATCGATCCGCGATCCCCAGATATGGAATTCCAGTGTGTTCATCTGCACGCCGGCGATGATGCCCTTGAGGTCGGTGACATAGAGATATTCGGCCTTGTCGCCGTCCTTCTCGATGATCTCCTGCCGTTTCACCGCTTCCGGAAAGCCCCTCCCCGCGTGCTTCTGGAAGAAGCATTGCTGACTGGGGCCGTCCGGACAGCGCACGAGGCTCACAAGGCGATTTTTTATGCCGGGCAGCATGCGATCCGCCACACGCAGATAATGCCTCGCGATATCTGCCTTGGTCAGCCCTTGAGTTTCAAAGAGCACCTTGTCCGGGTGGGACAAGGAAATACCGGCGATCGTCTCGCGCTGTTCGCGTTGCATATCGGCCTCCTGGCGACGCATCCGCAGGTGTGCGGGTACGCCAAGCTTAATTCGGCCCGTCCCGCCAGGTTCCAGCCGGAACTCAGAACCGGCCGGTCTCGTTGAACATGTCGAACGCAGCGCGGATATGGTCGGCGGCAGCCTTCACCGGCGCTGACGCATCGGGCGTTACGGCCATGCCGATCTGATAATTGCCGAGCTCCGGCAGGCCGTCCTTGGGCCCCAGCTCCACCAGACCATCCGCGATAAAGGATTTGGGCAAGGGGGCAATCGCCAGATCGGCGAGGATCGCCGCACGCTGTCCGGCCGTATGCGCGCTCATATAGGCGATGCGGTATTCGCGGCTGTATTTGGCGAGCGCCTTCACCGCAGAGGCGCGCCAGGCACAACCCTCCTCCCAGAGCGAAACGGGAAGCGGTTCCCGCATATGTGCACACCCGCCCCTCGCCCCCGCCCATACGATCGGCTCGGCAAGAAGGATTTCCACCCCCTGGTACTCAAGGTCTTCCGAGCAGGTCATCAAAGTGATGTCGAGCTGGCGTGCGGCCATCCGCTTTCTCAAATTGACGCTCTGATCGATCACCACGTCAACGGCAATGGCCGGATGGGTCTGGGCGAAGCGCTTCAGCACGCTCGGGAGCACACGTTCACCGAAATCGTCCGGCGAGCCGAGCCTGACGACGCCGCTGATGTCGGGCATCACGAATTTGGAGACCGCTTCGCGATTGAGCGCCAGAAGCCGGCGCGCATAGCTCAAAAGCATCTCGCCATCGGAGGTGAGGGCGACGGAACGTGCGTCCCGCACGAAGACCGGGCGGCCAAGCTGCTCTTCAAGCTTCTTGATCTGCATGGAAACGGCGGAGGGAGTGCGAAACACCGCGTTGGAAGCTGCAGTGAAGCTGCCCGTCTCCGCGATGGCCACGAAGGTCCGCAAGACGTCCAGTTCCAAAAGCGGCAGTGGATGATTTAGAGGCGCATTCATGGCGAACCTTCAATTTCATTGAACTCAACCATAAAGTCATTGCGTTTGATTGAACACCAAAACAGCCCCATAGTCAACGCAAGGAAACAGGACGGAAACTATCCGCCCGAAGCAGAAGGAGCAGGATAATGCCTTTTCGTGCATCGCTGACGGCATATATGCGCCGTCGTGCCGCGCTCTGGCGCCGCCGGCGCACTGAACGCTTCATCAGCAATCTTCCGGCCGAGATTCAGAAGGATATCGGATGGCCCAGCAGCGGCATCCCCGTGAGGATGACGCATCATGGCTCCAGTCCCGATCTCGAGCCCCATTCGTACCGTTGATGCCCAGCCGCAGGGACAGGATGCCCGGTCTGAACGGAACCGGCGAAACTCGCCATCAGCCTATCGTAGTACATTGACAGGCAAGGGTTTTCGGAGGAACCCTTGCCTGTCAGCGACATCGTCGGCGGGCAGCAGCGTCCGCGGAGGCAGGGATGCGGGAGGAACGGCAGCTCAAACGGTCACTGGTTTTCTTCCTGATCCCGGATTTTACCATGATCGCATTCGCAACCGCTCTGGAGCCGCTTCGCTCGGCCAACCGGATGCTCGGTTACGAGGCGTACCGCTGGCGGCTGGCGAGTGCGGACGGCGGCCCGGTTCGGGCTTCGAATGGGGTCGAGCTTGCCGTCAATGCCTCGCTCGCCGATGAGCGGCGAAAGATGATCGGCAGTGATCGGCCCACAATGGTGATCGTCTGCAGCGGCCTCAATGTTGAAGCCTACAGCAACAAAACGGTCTTTGCCTGGCTGCGGGAGGAATATAACCGCGGGGTGACCCTTGGCGGGTTGTGCACGGGCGCGCATATCCTTGCAGCAGCCGGCCTGCTCTCCGACAAGCGCTGTGCGATCCATTGGGAGAACCTGCCCGGGTTTGCCGAGGCCTTTCCGAAAGCCAATGTCTTCGCAGATCTGTTCGAGATCGATTCCAACATCTACACCTGTGCCGGCGGCACCGCCGCCATGGACATGATGTTCCGCCTGATCGGCGAGGATTTCGGCGACAATCTGGTCAACCGCGTTTGCGAGCAGATGCTGACGGATCGGGTGAGAAATCCGTCCGACCGCCAGCGCCTGCCGCTTCGCGCCCGCCTGGGCGTGCAGAATTCCAAGGTGCTCACCATTATCGAGCTCATGGAGGCAAATCTCTGCGAGCCGCTGTCGCTCATGGAAATCGCCGACCGCGTGGGCCTCTCCCGCCGGCAGGTCGAGCGCCTCTTCCGCCAGGAAATGGGCCGGTCCCCTGCCCGCTACTACCTTGAAATACGCCTGGACAGGGCGCGTAATCTACTGCTCCAGTCCACAATGCCGATCGTCGAGGTGGCGGTCGCCTGCGGCTTCGTTTCCGCATCGCACTTTTCCAAATGCTACCGCGAACTCTACGCGCGCTCACCCCAGCAGGAGCGTCATGGCGGCAGGCAGCGCCTGGCTGCGTGATATTCGCCCCGGATGTGAGCTTTCGAGGGGTTTACCGGTCCGAACTGGAATGCTGAGAGGGTCGAAGATTCCTCTTCCGGGAGCGGGATGAACCTCGGCAGGCGATCTTTGACCCGACGGTACATTCATCGATAGTTTCGAATTTGGAATAAGAGCCGGCCGTTGGAAGAGGAGCCACCGGCGTCAGGTGGACTGATGCCGTTCGAACAGCAACGGAGATCAGTAACATGCCAGATGGGAAGATTGGCCCCGAAAGAGGCCGCTGGACAAATTCCTGGCTGCCGGTCAGCAGCTTTAATGCCCGCCTGGACGCATGGAGACGGGGAATAACAACGCCAGCCGCGCCGCCAAATCAGCCACTGGCCGCGCAAAATCCGCCACCTGCGCCTCAAAATCAGCCGCCTGCGCAGCCAAATCAACCGCCAGCCTTGCAGAACGCTCCAGCCGATAATGCTGGCAACCCCGGTGGAAGCAACGGTAGTACCAGCGGCAACGCACGCTAGCGGTGGGCTTCAACAGCCAGACCATCTGGTCCGCGCCGGGAAAGTTGAAGTCTGTCAAACTTCAATGATCCCAGCAGGACCGGATGACCGCCATAAGAACGCCCACCGACGCTGGGTGGCCAAAGCGAATGGTGCACTCTGACGATGAGCGGAGAGCGGCCAAGCCGCTGCAAGAGCTACAGGCGCCTGTCCGTGAAAGCCGGCTCCCGCCGCCGCGTCTGCAGGGCCATGAACGGCACTAAGGTGACTGCCGGTCCTGCCACATCCAGGACCGGTTGCGCCACATCTTCTCGCCGATCTGGCAATCGTAGGCAGGGCTCGCCTGGGCCAGCATGATCGGCGGACGCACCTTTTCCTGGTCATCGTTCGCAAGCTCGATGACCAGTTTCCGGCGTATGGCCTCCGGAAATTGAGACCACTCGTTCACCGGGATCATGAAGGCGCCTGGCCCTCCGATCACGCAATTGGAATAATACTCGTCCAGGTCCGAGACATCGTAGGATGAGGTGAAACCGTCGTTCGTCATCAGAGGCAGACCATTGATGGTGATGCCGCCGGCCACCAACTGATCTCGCGCCTCGGTGACGGATGGTCCCTGATTGTTGGGCCCGTCCCCGGAAATATCCAGCACGCGGCGCATGCCCTTATAGGGACTTTCCGCGAAGAGATCGGCCGCGAAATTGATCGCGCCGGAAATGGAGGTTCGGCGGGCGCTCTGGGATGGACTGGCCGTCAACATGCCCGCGACCTTTTCAGCATCTTCCGCCGAGGCAACGACCGTCCATGGGACGAGGACGCGCTGCGAGAAGTCACCTGCCCATTCGAAGAAAGTAACGGCGATGCGCCCGTTCATCCCGTTCTTGATCGCTTCAATGACCGATGGATGGGTCAGCGCCGCAGCATATCCGTGCCGCTGGATTTCAAGCTCCCCGGGGGACATGGAAAGGGAAACGTCCACGGCCAGCACCAGCTCGACATCCACCGCCTCCTGCGCTTGCGAGGAGCCGGGATGGAGGGCCATGATGAACGCGGCGACCGTGCCCAGGATTCGCCAGCGCCATTGTCGACCTGGGGCACACATGAATGGGAGTTTACGTGAGGCTGCGCCTGCGGCAATTCACGCCTTGTGAAAAACCGGCATGGCCGGTTCACATTTGCGCGATGAATGCGACCGGCGCCCGACCTGAGGGTAGCCCTGCATTCGTTCCGGCGGAAAGGATCAACGGAGTTGCTGCTTCCAAGAAGAGAAATTGACTTGTCCAATGTCGCATTGGCGCTATTAAGCAACTAGCGGGAAGTTCCATCAGGATTCGCCGCGTGATTTCATGCGGCATCTAGCTGCAATCGTCTCAAGGGAAAGCGGGTCATGTCAGCCCTGGCTACGGACGCGGAAGCGCCCCGGGTCAATCTCTGGCTTTACGAGGCACGCGCGACGCTGTCGCTTGCCTGGCCGATGATCTTTACCAATCTCGCCCAGACTGCGATGACGGTCACCGATGTCATGATGTTGGGACGGCTGTCGCCCGATGCACTGGCGTCCGGCACGCTCGGCCACAATCTCTATTTCATGCTGGTGATTTTCGGCCTTGGGCTTTTGTCGGCGACATCGCCGATGATGGCCAGCGCAATCGGCAGGCGCCGCCGCTATGTCCGTGATGTGCGGCGTACGGTGCGTCAGGGGTTCTGGCTTGCCGCCCTCGTCTGCGTCCCCATCTGGCTTATACTGTGGAACACCGAGCCCATCCTGCTCGCAATGGGCCAGGACGCGGCACTCGCGCACGGGGCGAAGCAGTATGTACACGCTCTTCAATGGGCCGCGCTGCCCTTCTATTTCTATATCGTGCTTCGTTCTTTCATCTCGGCACTTGAGCGCCCAGCCTGGGCATTCGGCATCGCTTTTCTCGCGGTCGCGTTGAATGCGCTGGCCGCCTGGTGCCTTATCTTCGGCAATCTCGGCTTTCCCGCCCTGGGGCTGACAGGGGCAGGCCTTGCCACGACCCTGTCCAGCACGTTCATGTTCGTTGGTCTGGCTGCGATCGTCACGACCGAACGCCATTTCCGTCGCTTCAAAGTGTTCGGACGCTTCTGGAGGCCCGATTGGCCGCGCTTTGTGGCCCTGCTCAAGCTTGGCCTTCCCATTGCGGGCATCGTCACCTTCGAGGTTTCAATCTTCAATGTGGCCGCATTCCTGATGGGGCGCATCGGCACTGTGCCTCTTGCCGCCCATGCGATCGCCCTGCAGATTTCTTCGGTGACGTTCATGATCCCGATGGGGCTGGGCCAAGCTGTCACGGTGCGCGTGGGGCGGGCCTACGGAGCGGAAGATCCGGGCGCTATCACGCGTGCAGGCTGGACTGCGTTCGTCATGGGCGTAAGCTTCATGGGAATGACGGCGCTGCTGATGTTCCTTGCACCGCGACTTCTAATCAGTGGCTTCCTGGATCTCGATGCTGCGGCGAACCAGCCCGTAATTTCGATGGCCGTCACATTCCTCGCCTTCGCAGCGCTTTTCCAAATCGCGGACGGCGCTCAAGCGGTAGCGAGCGGCATGCTGCGAGGTTTGCACGATACAACGATACCGATGCTTTATGCGGCCCTGGGATATTGGGGCATTGGTTTGCCGCTCGGCGTCATTCTCGCCTTTCCGCTGCAATATAGTGGCGTCGGCATCTGGATCGGTCTTTGCGCCGGGCTGGCGGTGGTGGCCGTTTTGCTTCTCTCACGCTGGTTGAAGCGCGACAGGCTCATGCCTTTTTCCGCCTGAGGCGCCGCCTCTTGGCCTCGTCGATAAGCATGTTGGCCACCTGCATGCGAATGACGGCACGGGCGCGCAGGTGTTCGGGCACGCGGTCCGGATGATTGCGAAGCGCGAAGTCTCGGCGCAGCCGGTCGAGCTCCCGCAGCTTGGCCGCACCTTCGAGCCCGAGTTCACGCGCGATATCCTCGGGATCGACAGACCCCACCGGTTCCTCCGCGCGAGCCTCGCTCGCGGCGGCATAGGCAGCCTGAAGGCTGTCGTCCGAGAAGACGATCCGGCCGGAATGCAACTCCTCGACCACCGAGAGATAGTCCACCGATAGAAGATGTGCTCGATCCGGCTCCTGGGCCCTGTCGGCGAGGAGCTCATCGAGCATGCTTGCGAAGTCGCGCGGCGCGCGTGTGGTCATGGAAACCGCCTGAGAGACAACGACGCCAAATTAGAGCCCGGTCGTTAAGAAAAATATGCCGTGATCCACACAAATCGAGCAGACGCCGGCACAATTTGAGCAGCTTTCACAGAAAGCGCCCAATACATCCTTTAAAGTCGTCCTTATCGGCCAAGCGTATAGCGGAGCGTTCCTATGAAGCCACGCATTCTCCTCTTTATCGCCGGCGCGGTCCTGCTCACGGCTCCCGGGGTTCGGGCCCAGACGGGGGAGCCCTCTTATCTGGACGACCGGTCAAGCCCCGAAACCCTGGTGCAATCGCTTTATAACGCGATCAACCGCAGGGAATATGCGCGGGCATTTTCCTATTTCGGCACGCCTCCGGCGAAGGACTTGGAATCCTATGCGGCGGGATTCGAAGATACCGAAAGCGTGGATGTGGTTACCGGCACTGCCAGCGAAGAAGGTGCTGCAGGGAGCATCTACTACTCGCTTCCGGTCGCCATTCTGGCCCGTAAAGCGGGTGGCGCGGAGAAGGTCTTTGCGGGCTGCTATAGATTCAGGTTCGTGCAGCCCTCGGTGCAGACCACGCCCTATATGCCGCTTCAGATAGAGGGCGGGACGCTTGAGCCTTCGGACAGTCCGCTGAACGAGGCGCTACCGGCAAACTGCGGCGAAGGCGTTCAGCAGGAGGCCGACGCAACGTTGCAGCGTGCCGAGCGACTTTTCGACACCGCCTATGGCAGCATCTGTTCGAGAGAAGGATCGGGAAGCGGGGCGGAGACCCAGAGCCACGTCATGCGTTTCAACTACGACTATGACGCTGAGGGCACGCCGCCGCATGAGGCGCGGCTGTTCCGCTTCTTCTGCGATCGCGGCGCTTACAACGAGATCCATGTCTATCTTCTCGCCAACGAGAATGACGAGATCCTCCCCTTGAGTTTTGCTTCGCCGGATCTCGATATCCGCTATGAGAACGAGGACAGGGAGGGGCCTGTCGAGGAGGTACGGATCATTGGCTTCAAGACGCAGGATCAGCTTGTAAACTCGGAATTCGACCCGGAAACGCTTACGCTGACCACCCACGAGAAATGGCGCGGCGTGGGGGATGCGTCTTCCAGCGGGCAATGGATCTTCCGGTCGGGCTCGTTTTCCCTCGTCCGTTACGATGTGGATGCGTCCTATGACGGCGAGATCAATCCGGAGACGGTGCTCGATTATGCAAGCGGGCCGTAGCGGCAGTCTGGCGTGTCATTGCGGCATCAACGCAAGGACAGCATCCAGTTGAGCGTCTCGCGCCAATCGGTCATGCGGATCGGCGTTCCGTGCGTTCCCGTCTCGAAGCGGACGAATCGAACCGGGTAGTCTGGGGTGCTCTCCCTTATCGTGCGGTAGAATGCCTCCTGCTTCTCGATCGGGAAAACCTTGTCTCGGCTGCCATGGCCGAAGAAGACTGGCACGCGATCGCGGAAAGCAGGTGAATCCAGGAAGGTTTGATCCCAAAGAGAACCCAGCAGGAGAAAACCGCCGAAGCGCCCCGCCAGGGGCTTGGATTGTGCAACCTGCCAGCACAGAGCGCCGCCCATCGAGCCGCAGGCGACGAAGATCGGGGCACCAGGCGAGCGCTCGGCGTAGTGCGTAAGGAGTGCCTCGACCTCCCCCGCCCCTTTCTCCCCGAAGTCGGAGAAATCCGGCGAGAGATAGAGACCGCCATTCCGCCCCATCAAATTCTTGATGCGGTTGAAATTGCCACCGAACGTAAAGTCGTCCACGCCCTGTCGCCGGTTGCCGCCTTGGCCGTGGAGATAGATGGTGATGACGCGCGCCCTTTCGGTCGCGCCGACCACGAAATGGGCAATCTCCCCCGCGCTGGTTTTCACCACCAAATCGCGCTGCAGGCGGCGGATGTCAGTCGAGACGTATCGGCCTTCAACCCGGCGTTCCGGTACGGCGTCCCGGCCATTGATGTCCCGCATCTCGCGGTAATCCACGACGCGATAATCTCCACCGTCGCTTTCCTGCAATATGCGCGGGTAGGCGAAGAGGCGATCCTTGAAGGAACCGAGTTCAAATGAGAAAGCGGGAACGGCGGACAAGCCTACGAGTCCGACCAGGAGCGCGGTCATAAGGCGCCACTTCCGTTTGGTCCTCCCCTTACCAGCCCTGCAGAATACATGCAGAAGCAGCCAGCTGGCGCAATCTCGCCAGTTGGGGGGGAGATAATCGGCAGGCCAGAAAAGCGCAGGAAGGAACACCGGCATCTACTGCGCTAGGATGCCCGGGGATTCAGCACGCCGCCCGCGGCCCGCAGGGCATCTGGCGTATCCACATCCAGACTTGCCGCCGCACCAAGTTCGACGTCGACCACATCGACGGCACTCTCCACGATCTGGCGCGCACCTGTGTCGCCCTCGAGTTTCTCCACCTCGGGAAAGAGCGCACGAGGGAGGATCACCGGATTGCCGCGCTTGCCATTATGGGTGGCGCGAATGATGCTGCGTCCGCCGGACGCGGAGAAAGCCGCAACCAGCCGGTCGATGTCGGCCGTCGTCAGGCCTGGCATGTCGGCGAGTGCGACGAGTGCTGCGTCGGCGGAGGGGGGAAGAGCACGGATGCCGGTTTTCAGGGAACTCGCCAGCCCGGTTGCAAAGTCAGTATTGTAAACGGTTCTCGCCTCAAGGCCGGATAGAGCATTCGATAAGGCTTCACGTTCATGTCCGAGCACCACAAGGGTGCCCGCTGCCCCGCTTGCAAGAAGACGCTCGGCCATGCGCCTTACCAGCGGCTTTCCTTCAAACTCCGCCAGCAGCTTGTTTTGCGGCCCCATCCGCCGGGACTGTCCGGCGGCAAGCAATATCGCCCAGACCTTTGCCGGAGCACGCGTGGCCCGCTCCTCCCTTGGCTGCGGACGCGTCGGGATTTCCATCAGAAGGCCGCCAACGCCCATGGCCCCGATATCATCGGGCGAAACCTCGATACCCGCGATCAGGCGATCCAGCACCCAATCGAAACCGTTGAGCTTTGGGCTGCGGGCACAGCCTGGAACGCCCATCACGGGCTTGCCGTCGAGCGAGCCCATCACCAGCAGGTTCCCAGGATCGACGGGCATGCCTACCCGCGTAACCTCGCCGCCGGCCTTCCGGATGGCAGCAGGCACGACGTCATTCTCGTCGGAAACAGCCGAAGCCCCGAAGACAAGCACTACATCATTGGAACGGGCCTGCTTGCGTATCGCCTCGGCAACCGCCTCCACTTCGTGGACCGGGCGCAACTCACCGGTGACGCGGCTCACCGATCGCGCCAAGCGCGCTTCAGTAATGCGGGCGGTCTTATCAAGCACACTCGCCTTGATGCTCGGAAGGACGGTCTGAATGAGGCCAATGGAACGAGGAACAAAGGGACGGACCGAAAAGGCTGAGCCTTCACCCGCTATGGCCTCGGCCCGCGCCAGTAGCCCTTCTTGAACCGCGAAGGGGATGATCTTGACCGTCGCCACCATCTGCCCCGCCTCTACGGCGGCATAGGGTTCAAGCGTGGCGAGGGTTATCGCCGGATCGACGCGGTTGATGGCATCGACAATGCTGCGATCGACAACGAAAATGCCCGCCTCGGTGGCGTGCAGATTGACCCTGCCGGTCGAGGGTGGCCGCCCCTCCACATGGTCGGATACGAGGGCGGCAGCCACCCGGGCGGCAGCCGCATCCTCATTGAGGTCACCCGGGTCCAGGACAGCTGCAATCACCTCCCTGACCCCTGCACGCAGAAGGTCCTCCACATCTCCGGCGGTCAGGCGGTGGGCCTTGCGCAGACGCTTCTCGCCCGCGAATGTGGCGTGAGCCAGGATCGCACCTTCCGCCCCTTCAGTCGCAATGGTGCCGAACTTCATGCCGCCTCGCCCTTCCGGGCCTGCAGTCCACGCGAGCGGAGGGCCTCGATCACTTCGGCAAGCACAGCCACGGCGATCTCAGCCGGGCTCGCAGCCCCGATGGAAAGACCGATTGGCGCACGGATCCTCTCGACGGCGCTCATCGGAACGCCAGCCGCCGCAAGCCGCTCGACCCGCTTCGCGTGGGTCTTCCGGCTGCCGAGCGCACCGATATAGAAACATCCGGCTTCCAGCGCCGCCTTGAGCGCCGGATCGTCAATCTTCGGATCGTGGGTAAGGGCAGCCACCGCGCAGTAGGCGTCAAGCGGGCTCCTTTTCAGCACGTCCTCCGGCCATTCGGCATCCAACCGGATGCCCGGAAACCGTTCGGGCGAAGCAAAGGCGGTGCGGGGATCGATGATATGCAGATCGAAGCCCGCGATCCCTGCCATCGGCGCCAGGGCTTGGCTGATGTGCACCGCTCCGATCATCACGAGGCGCGGCGGCGGCAAATATACGTTCAGGAAAAAATTCCGCCCGTCAGCCTCCACAGTGCCGGATTTGCCGGACCGAAACGCAGCGCCGAGCGCCTCTCCCAGCTCTCCCGCTGGCGCATCGCCTTCCACCACGACACGGTCACGGCCATCGCCCAGATCGGTCACGAGGATCGCCGCGCGGCGCTCACGGCGGCACTGATTGAGCTTCTTCAGGGAATGAGGATCCATCTCAGCCCAGCCGCTCCACATAGACCTTGATGCGGCCGCCACAGGAAAGACCGACGCGCCAGGCCGTTTCGTCGGCGACGCCGAATTCCAGCATGCGTGGCTTGCCATCTGCGATGACCTCGGCCGCCTCGGCCACCACCGCCCCCTCGACGCAGCCGCCGGAAACGGATCCCTCGAACAGGCCGTCGGAATCGATGACCAGATGGCTGCCAACCGGACGCGGTGCTGAACCCCATGTCTCCACGACGGTAGCCACGGCTACATCCTTGCCGGCCTTCATCCACTCTTCGGCGATCATCAGAGGATCGCGCGGTTCATGGGCAATTTGTATTTCGGACATCTCTGCCTCCCCAATATGAGGCCCGGATTTACAATATGCTCATGCAGGGCGCTGCTTGCCAAGCCCTTCGAGAACGGCGGTACGCCCCCTCGGCGTGGCGGAGAGAGCCTGGCAAAGATCAGAAAGCGCATCCAGCGAATGCACCGGCCTCAATTCATCCACATGGGGCAGCATGGCCTGCATCCCCCGTGCTCTCGGCTCGAATCCTTCGAAACGCAGGAGAGGGTTGAGCCAAATGAGCCTGCGGCAGGATTTGTGCAGGCGCTCCATCTCGTGGGCGAGAGCGCCGATCTCGTCGCGTTCCAGGCCATCGGTGATCAGGAGCACCACAGCCCCCTGCCCCAATACCCTGCGCGACCAGAGGCGGTTGAAGGTGCCGATCGCCTCACCGATACGCGTTCCGCCAGACCAGTCCTGGACGGCTGCGGCGCATTCGGCCAGCGCCTCGTCGGGATCGCGGTTGCGCAGCTGGCGCGTGAGATTGGTAAGCCGCGTCCCGAACACAAAGCTCGACACACGCCTGCGGCTTTCCGTCAGCGCATGCAGGAAATGCAGGAAGACGCGCGTGTATTGGCTCATCGATCCGGAGATATCGGCAAGCACGACCAAAGGGGGGTGCACACGGCGGGGTGATTTGTAGCGTGGAAGGATCAAGTCGCCGCCGGTGCGCAGCCCAAGACGCATCATGGCCCGGGGATCGACGCGGCGTCCTTTGGGATCGGGCCGATGCCGGCGCGTCCAGACGAGATCATGCGGCATGACGAGGCGGGCGATGGCGTTCCTGGCCTCGGCGAGTTCATCCGCAGTCATCTGGGCGAAATCCTTCTGGCGCAGCACCTCGCGGGAAGAAAGGGTGAGCCTGGCATCAATCTCCAGCTCGGGCGGCATTTCCTGCCGCTGGTCTTCGCGCTCGCTGAGCAGCGCGTGGCCGGCGCGCGTCTCCCCTGCCCGCGGTTTTTCCTTCTGCACCGGAGCGGGCGCCAGAGGCGACAACATGGCAAGCATCTTCTCGATGAGCTCGCGGGAGCGCCAGAACAGACGGAAGGCTTCATCAAAGACCGCGTGGTCCTCGTGACGGGTCACCAGAACGGAATGGAGCGTCCAGTAGAAATCCTCGCGCGTCCCGATCCCGGCGACCAGAACCGCCTGAATCGCGTCGGTAACCGCGGCAGGTCCGACCCGCAGCCCCGCTTTCCGCAAAGCCCGGGCGAAATAAACGATATTATCTGCGATCCGCCCGTCCGGATCGGCGGCAGTCTCGTGGTCCTCTGCGCCCCTTCCGGCCATGATCTCACCCGGCGGCCGCGAGCTCAGCCTTCACCTCGTTCAGAATGCGTACGCTCTCTCCCTCACGCAGGCGGGCGATGTCGTCCTGATATTTGAGAAGCACGCCCAGGGTGTCGGAAACCGTCTCGGGATCCAGCGCCACCTGGTCGAGTTCGGCAAGCGCACTTGCCCAATCGATCGATTCGGCCACGCCAGGCACCTTGAAGAGGTCCATGCCGCGCAGCTTCTGGATATAGCGCACAACCTCGTCGGAAAGGCGGCTGTTGGCCTGCGGAACCTTGCGGCGGACGATTTCCAGCTCCCGCTCCGCATCGGGATAGTCAACCCAATGATAGAGGCAACGGCGCTTCAGCGCATCGTGGATCTCGCGCGTACGGTTCGTCGTGATGATCACGACCGGCGGCTCCTCGGCGCGGATCGTTCCCAGTTCGGGAACGGTTACCTGGTAGTCGGACAGGATTTCGAGCAGGAATGCCTCGAAAGCCTCGTCGGTGCGATCGAGTTCGTCGATGAGAAAAACCGGTGCAGCCCCCGCGGTGCCCGTAAGCGCTTCCAGCACCGGGCGGCGGATCAGGTATTTCTCGGAGAAGACATTGTGCTCCATGATGTCGCGATCCGCGACACCCGCAGCCTCCTCCATCCGGATTTCGATCATCTGGCCGGCATAGTTCCACTCGTAGACGGCGGAGGATACGTCCAGCCCTTCATAGCATTGCAGGCGGATAAGCCGGCGGCCGAGCGATTGAGCCAACACTTTGGCGATTTCTGTCTTGCCAACCCCGGCCTCCCCTTCGAGAAAGAGGGGACGCTTCATCTTGAGGCTCAGGAAAACCACGGTCGCAAGCGCGCGATCGGCGACATAATCCGCCTCGTTGAGCAGCGTGACCGTGTCGTCTATCGACTGCGGAAAGGCGCGCGGCTTGCTCTCGGACATGTTCTCTCCGGAATTGGCTCAGAGGATGCGATAGCCACGATCGTGATAAAGAAGCGGCTTGAGGTTAGCGCCGATACGCAGCCCTGTCACCTTGCCGAAATAAATCCGGTGAGTGGCAAGTTCCTTTGCATCGATCAGCTGGCAGTCGAACACCGCAAGCGCGCCAGGCAGCGTTGGCGCTCCCGTAGAGATCGTATCCCATTCAGCGAGCCCAAAACGCTCATCCTGCGACAGGCCGGTCAGCCCGGAAAATGCGTTAGCCAGCTCTTCCTGCCCCGCAGCAAGCGTGTTCAGAGCAAAAACGCCATTGTTCAGGAAAAGATCGTTGCTTGGGTTCTGGCGATTGAGACAGGCAAGGACAGTGGGCGGATTATCGGAGACCGAACAGGCCGCAATCACGGTCACGCCGCGTCTGCCAGCGGCGCCGTCGGTCGTGATCACGTGGACGGCTCCAGCAAAGTGGGCCATCGCGTTCCGGTAATCCTGGGGAGCTACGTCGTTCGTCTTCAGCACAAGAAAAATCCTCGCCCAGCTTCGATATAGGTGCGGACCGGATGCATGCAAGCGTCGGCCCGGGCAGTCAATACAGCGTCAGGCGTCCGTTCTGACGCGCCAAGGACGCTATCGGTTGAATCTACAGCACCGTGCTTCCGAAAACCGATTCTGGTTTTCGGGCCGATGCTGTAGCGTGTTGCGCGGGGCGCTGCCAAGCTTTACCAGTGCTGGTGGTACCGCTGCTTGCAGCCTCGAACGTTACAGTGCCGATGCGTCTGGTCACATTAATCCTGGTCCTTCTCTGTGCGACGGGAACCCCGCCGGCCTATTCCCAGGAATTGGTGGTTGGGGCCGCAGCGCCCATAAGCGGCGACTTTCAGATGCTCGGAGAGCAATGGTTCAACGGTGCACGGACGGCTGCAACGCGGGACCAGTCCGTCCGCCTCATCGAAGCCGACGATGCGTGCACGGAAGAAGGCGGGGCTGCCGCCGCCCGGCGATTCGTCGAGGCCAAGGCATCGATCGTCATCGGCTTTCTCTGCACGCCGGCGATCGAAGCGGCCATGCCGATCCTGAAGCAGGCGGGCATTCCCGTCATCACTCCCGTCAGGACCAACAGTCTCACCGACCAGAAGGACCGAACGGGCTGGCCCATTTTCCGGCTCGGGCCGAGGGCGGACGACGAGCGAAAGGCGGTGGCAGAAATACTTGTCCCGCTTTGGCGGGAGGAGTTCTTTGCCATTGTGGACGATGGCACCATTCACGGCCGGGAGCTCGCCGAGAATTTGCGTGCAGAGGCGGAGCTTGCCAAGCTCAAGCCCGTGCTCGTGGACACCTTCCGTCCGCAGATGGATAACCAGATCGGCCTCGTTGGCAGGCTGCGGAGAGCCGGCGCCGCATATGTCTTTGTCGGCGGCGACCGTAGCGATGTGGCCATCATGGCCCGCGACGCAGGCAAGCTCGACTACTCTGTGACCTTTGCAGGAGGCGAAGCCCTCCGGTCCGAAGAAGGTTTGCCCCTGCCTGCAGGGGTGCTGATGGTCGGCCTGCCGGACGGACAGGAGCTTGCCACTCCCGAGGCGTCCCAGGTGCTGAGCAGTGCAGGCATACTGCCGGAAGGCTACGTGCTTCCGGGGTTCGCGGCGTTCCAAATCGCGGTGAAGGCGAGCCGGGAGGCTCTACAGGCGGGCTTGCCGGTGGCGGATGCACTCTCCCGGCTGAGTTTCAGCACCGGCATTGGGGAGATCCGGTTCAACGAGAAGGGTGACCTCGCCGAAAACCCCTATCGGCTCTTCCGCTATGATGGAGAGCGCTTCGTGGAGACAGATTGAGTGTTCGAGAGCGGCCCGCGAAACCTGATCACCGACGTTCCTGGCCTTCATGTGGGGAACAGACAGGATTCCAGTCTCAAGTCAGGCGTGACGGTGGTCGTTTGCGAGAAGCCGGCCGTCGCCGGCGTGCAGGTTCTGGGCGGCGCACCGGGAACGCGGGAAACCGACCTGCTCGAGCCACACAATCTCATCGAGCACATCAACGGCATCGTGCTTTCCGGCGGATCGGCCTTCGGCCTTGATGCGGCCTCCGGTGTTCAAGCAGCCCTGCGTGAGATGGGACACGGGTTCGAAGTGGCAGGCCACCGCGTGCCGATCGTTCCTGCAGCGATCCTGTTCGACCTTGCCAATGGTGGCGACAAGGAGTGGGGGAATTATCCGCCATATAGGGAACTGGGTTACGAAGCCTGTCGCGCAGCTTCGGCCGATTTCAGCCTCGGCAGCCACGGCGCCGGCGCCGGAGCTCTGACTGCCGGACTCAAGGGAGGCCTTGGTTCCGCCTCGACGGTGCTTTCCAACGGAGTGACCGTAGGCGCGCTTGTGGCCGTAAACGCGGTCGGCTCAGTCACCCTGGCCGAAACCCCTCATTTCTGGGCTGCACCTTTCGAAATCGGTGCAGAATTCGGCGGCTTCGGCCTGCCCTCCCCTCTTCCACCGGAGGCGCGCCACATCAGCACGAAGGAAATTGGCGGAGCTGCCGGAAACACCACGATCGCAGTCATCGCAACGGATGCGCGGCTCGACAAGGCGGGTGCGAAGCGACTGGCAATTTCCGCCCATGACGGTTTCTCGCGCGCGATCTGGCCTTCCCATACCCCGATGGATGGCGATCTCGTCTTTGCGGTGGCGACGGGCGGGCATCCGGGCGACCTGGACCTTGGCGCAAGCAAGGAGTTGCATGCGGCCGCGTCGGCAACCATGGCCAGGGCGATTGCCCGGGGCGTCTATGCCGCGACGCCAGCGGACGGAGACCTTATGCCCACCTGGCACGAGCGCCATGCGGAATATCTGAAACATCGTTGAGAGAAGGCCTCCATGCAGCCACTTTTCCGAGCAGCCGCTGCTGCTCTCCTATTCTCCCTTGGTCCTGCAAATGCGGGCGATATGGCAACGGTGGAAATTCTCGGCTTCAGTGCCGACGGCAGCCTCTTCGCCTTCGAGGAATATGGCGTCCAGGACGGCTCGGGCTTTCCCTATGCCAACCGGTTCTACATCGATACGGCCAGCGATGATTTCCTTCCGGGCACGCCGATCCGTGTCCGGCTCGATGACGAGCAAGCAACGGTGGAATTGGCTCGGGAAGAGGCGAGGAAAAGAGCCCAGGCGATAAGTTCGGATAATGAACTGAAGGAAAACCTTGGTTTTCAAGCCGGTTGGAACGACGTAACGGAGCTTTCCGCCGATCCGCATCGGATGATCGTCAATCCCCGTCCGATCGTGCCGCCGCTCGACGATCCTCTTGAGTTCCGGCTTGAAGAAGTGCCGGTCGCACAGTCCGAGAACTGCGAGGGCATGGGGGATACCGTTGGCTTCCGCCTGCTTCGTATCGGAACCGTTGCGGGTGCAGAGACCGCGATCCTGCACGAAGACGAGCAGGTGCCGCCGAGCCGTGCATGTCCGCTCGGCTATCGCATCGCCGGGGTCCAAACATTCCATCCGCCGGGCGGCGAGCCCGTTTTCGCAGTGCTGATTGCGGTTCGCCGCGTCGGTTTCGAGGGCCCGGACCATCGCTTCCTCGCTGTGACGGGTAAACTATGAAGCGGGATGGGCCACGAGCGTTGAGCTTCGAGCGCCTGTCTGATAGGACCCCACGCGACTCTTTCCAACCTATGCAGGCTGTTCCATGATCCCCCGCTATTCCCGGCCCGAAATGGCGTCCATCTGGTCTCCCGAGACGAAATTCCGCATCTGGTTCGAGATCGAAGCGCATGCGGCCGATGCCATGGCCGAGCTCGGCATCGTGCCGAAGGAAGCGGCAAAAACCATCTGGGAAAAGGCCGGCAACGCGAAATTCGATATCGAGCGGATCGATGAGATCGAGCGCGAGACTAAGCACGACGTGATCGCCTTCCTCACGCACCTTGCCGAGATCGTCGGGCCGGAGGCGCGTTTCGTGCATCAGGGCATGACCTCGTCCGACGTGCTCGATACCTGCTTCAACGTGCAGCTCGTGAAAGCGAGCGATCTTCTGCTCGCCGATCTGGACGCTCTGCTCGAAGTGCTGAAGAAGCGTGCTTTCGAGCACAAGGATACCGTCACCATCGGCCGTAGCCATGGAATTCATGCCGAGCCCACCACCTTCGGCCTGAAGCTGGCACAAGCCTATGCCGAATTTTTCCGTTGTCGCGAGCGGCTGGTGCACGCACGCGAGGAAGTCGCCACCTGCGCAATTTCCGGCGCCGTCGGCACCTTCGCGAATATCGACCCGCGCGTAGAGGAATATGTTGCGGCCCAGATGGGCCTGAAGCCGGAGCCGGTCTCCACTCAGGTGATCCCGCGTGACCGCCATGCGATGTTCTTTGCCACGCTTGCGGTTATTGCCTCCTCCATCGAACGGCTCGCCACGGAAGTGCGCCATCTTCAGCGCACCGAAGTGCTGGAGGCGGAGGAATATTTCTCGCCAGGGCAGAAAGGCTCTTCTGCCATGCCGCACAAGCGCAACCCGGTGCTCTCCGAGAATTTGACCGGACTGGCGCGCATGGTGCGCTCCTACGCACTGCCGGCGATGGAAAATGTCGCGCTCTGGCACGAGCGGGACATCTCTCATTCTTCCGTCGAGCGCATGATCGGGCCCGACGCGACGGTGACCCTCGATTTCGCGCTCGTCCGGCTCACCGGACTCATGGAAAGGCTGGTCGTCTATCCGCGGAACATGGAGAAGAACCTCGATCGCTTCCGCGGCCTCGTCCACTCACAGCGCGTCCTGCTCGCCCTCACCCAGGCCGGCGTCAGCCGCGAGGATGCCTACAGGCTCGTCCAGCGCAATGCGATGAAAGTGTGGGAGCAGGGAGCGGACTTCCTGCAGGAGTTGCTCGCCGACAAAGAGGTGCGCGCAGCCCTTTCAGAAGCCGAGATCCGTGAGAAATTTGACCTCGGCTACCACACCAAGCATGTGGATACGATCTTCAAGCGGGTCTTCGGAAACGCCTAAGAGCCAGCATACGAGTGTAAGCGCAATTCGCTCTAAGGCCTGTTGAGATTCATCGGGAGTTTATGACGGCTGCTGCGAGATGGATGATGGCGTTGAAGCTCTGGTCGGTTTTGTCGGCACGCATGGCGATGCGCTTGAACTCTTTGAGTTTGCAGAAGAAGTTTTCGATCAGATGACGCCATTTGTACATCTCCGCATCGAGAGCAAGAGGCTGAGCGCGGCGCGGGTGCTGGGAGATGATGATCCTGGCGCCGCGTTCGTTCAGGTCTGCGACGATGGAATTGCTGTCGAAGGCCTTGTCGGCGATCAGCGCGCCGAAAGCGACACCGTCAATGAGCGGCGGCACGCCGACCGTATCGAAGCGATGGCCGGGCAGGAGAATGAAGCGCACGAGGTTACCGAGCGCATCGGTGAGCGCGAGGATCTTGGTGGTCATACCGCCCTTGGAACGGCCTATGGCCTGGCTCTGAGTCCCCCTTTTGCGCCCTGGCCGTGGCGGTGGACCTTGATGATGGTGGCGTCGACCATGGCGTACTCCATATCCGGCTCGTCGGAGCACGCGTCAAAAAGCCGAACGAATATATCGGCTTTGACCCAGTCTCGGTATCGCTTGAACACCGTGTTCCAGTTACCAAAGAGCGCGGGCAGGTCGCGCCACGGGCTGCCCGTCCGCACGATCCACAACACCGCTTCGAGGAACAGACGGTTGTCGCTGCCGCTTCGCCCGGGGTCCGTCGGCTTGCCCAGGCAATGTGGCTCCATCTTCGCCCATTGGGCGTCAGTCAGTACGAATCGCTCCATCCGAAGCTTGAATCACGAACAAGCGCGGCATGGAATCCTGAATCTCAACAGGCCTTAG
>NZ_JAEQ01000013.1 GCF_000518985.1 Chelativorans sp. J32 | reverse complement strand
GCGGACGGCTCGCCGGTCGCGGTGCCGGAGAAGGTCACGTTTGCCACCGTTGTCGCCGTGTAGCGATGCTCCAGCAGCACCGAATCGTTCGGCGCCATGGTCGCCGTGTTGTCGATGCCGAGCCGCGGCATCGCGATCATGCCGAAGAGCACGCTGGTGTAATTGGTGTTCGCGGCAACGGTGAAGCGCAGCATGTCATAGGAGGGGATCGCGATCGTGCCGCCGGTTGTACCGGCCTGCTGGCTCACCCCGATATGGCCGGAGACCGCGTCGCGCACGAGGCAGACGCTGCTGCCGGCGGGCACACCGGCCAGGCTGAGCGAGAAATTGCCCGCCCCGTCGCTGGTTGCGCTGCCATAGGTGACGGCGCCACAATTGGTGAGCCTGAGAAGGACGCCGCCGAGCCCGGTCTCGCCGCCGTTCTGGATACCGTCATGGGCGATCCCGCCGCTTGCCCCATTGTCGAGGATCACCTGGCCGGACACGGTGAAGCCGGTCAGCTTGTCGGTGAAGGTGCAGACGAGATCCGCCCCAGGCTTCACATTCTCGGGCGGGATGATCAGCGTCCTGCCGTCAGTGACATAGCCGATCAGGGGCAGCGGGGAATTTCCCGTCTCGGCTGCGTTCATGTCCTCGCAGCGCGCCTGCATCAAGGTCCAGCCGAGCGGCACGGTCTCGACGATCTCCGTCAGCGTGTCGGCCGTGGACAGGGCGACGAAGGGGCCGAGGGCGGGCGTGCCCGGCACCGTGGTCACCACCGTGTAGCTGCTATTGGTCGGAAAGCCGTTGGCATTGGCAGCCGAGCCGTTGAAGGTGAAGCGGCCGATATCGCCCTCGGTTACCTTGGCCACACGCAGGCGGGTGCGCGCATTGACGAAGGTGCAGGTATAGTCGTTGCCGATAACGAAGGTGTCGGCCGGCACTGTCCAGCTATAGGCCTGCCCCGCCCTTCCCGGCGCCGTCGGCGTCGTCGGGAACACTATGGCGCCCAATGTCACGTTATTGTTGCCGCTGTCGGCCACGCATTCCAACCGCAAGGGCTGCCAGCCCGCCACGCCCTGCTCGGTGAAGTTCGTATCGATCCCCGGATTGTGGAGAACCCGGTGCGGCGTCGGCCCGACCGCCGCATTGATCCTTGTCTGCGGCAGGCCGTTCACCGCATTGACGAGGAACTCCTGATTCGTGTTCGCCGGATGCGTCTTCTTGTCATAGCTGATCCGCGTCGTCTCATTGGTGATGGTGCAGGTATAATCATTGCCGCCCCGGAAACTGTTGGCCGGGATGGTGGCGATATAGTCCGCACTGAGATTGCCCGGCGTCCTATAGACGAAGACCTCTCCCGGTGTCTGCCCGTCGATCTGCGTATCGGCCACGCAGATCACGCTGCCACCCCGCCAGCCGGTCACGCCGGTCTCCGTCAATATGGTCGGCGCGGCCACGTCGGTCAGCGGCATATAAGCCCCAGCATTAGCGATCGCATTGATGATCACGCGGGAGATGCCGTTGCTTGCCGTGGCATTGACCATGAAGTCCTGGTCGATCGACGGCGTCCGCGTCTCCTTGACCAGGCGGATGCGGGTCTGGTCATTGGTGACGGTGCAGGTATAATCATTGCCGGGCACGAATCTGTCGGCGGGCACGGTCGAACGGAAGGGGGCGCCGGCAGTGCTGGGCGTGGGGTTGAGGAACACTTCTGCACCCTTCACCACGCCATTGTTGCCGCTGTCGGCGATGCAGCGCAGCTTCACGCCGCGCCAGCCGGGCACCGCCGCCTCGACAAAGATCGTCTCAACAGCCGGATTGCTCAGCACGCCATAGGCGCTGTAGCCGGTGGTCGCATTGATCACGGTCTGCAGCAGGCCGTTCACCGCATTCATCGTGAAGTCTCGGTCGAATTTGGGCGGAAGCGTCTCTTTCTCGTAGCGGATGCGCGCCGCCTCATTGGTGAAGGTGCAGATATAATCATTGCCGTCCTTGAAGGTGCCGGCGGGCAGCCTGTGCGTATAGTCAGCACCGATCGTGCCTACTGCCGTGGGGCCGAAGACGACTTTATCCTGCGTCTCGTTATTGACCGCTGTCTGGGCGACGCAGCGCAGCTCCACGCCGCGCCAGCCCGGGACCGCCCCCTCGCTCAAAACGGTCTCGGCCTCCACATTGGTCAGCGGCCGATAGGCGCTGGGGGTCATGCCGACGGCATTGATGACGGTGCTGGTGATCCCGTTGCTCGCCGTGGCATTGACCGTGAAGTTCCGGTTGATGTCGGGCGTCACCGTCTTCTTGCCAAGCTGCACCCGCGTGCGCGCATTGGTGAAGGTGCAGGTATAGTCGTTGCCCGGCTTGAACGTGTTGGCCGGCACGCGGGAAATGTAATTGCTCCCGCCCGTGCCCAGGTCCGGATTCGTATAGACCTCCTTGTCCTGCTGTTCCTCGCCGACCCCCGTCATGGCCATGCACTTCATGCTCATGCCGCGCCAGCCTAAAACCGCAAGCTCCACGAAGGTCGTGTCGGCCGTCGTATCGGTGAGAGTCTGGTAGGCAGTGGGGTTCCCCCTGGTGGCGTTGAAGCCGAGTGCCTTTCAGCCGGTGGCGAACGTTGCCGCCGCCACCACCATTACCGAGGCGGCGGTGCCGCGCTGGCGCGGCATGGCCATCTCGTGCGTTGCGCGCTGGCCCGCCGCATTGATCATGACCTGGCCGATGCCGTTCGTTCCCGTGACCGTGAAGGACTGGTTGGCATTGGCCGGTCGCGTAACCTTCGCAAAATTGATCCGCGTCCGGTCATTGGTGAATGTGCAGGTGTAATCGTTGCCGGCCACAAAGGTATTGGCCGGCGCGACCGATGTGTAGCTCGCGCCCGCCGTGCCCGGCGTGAGATTGCTATAGACGGTGCTTCCCCGCACCACGCCACCATTGCTGGTCTCGGCCACACAGACGAGGCGCTGTCCCCGCCAGCCCGCCACACCCTGCTCGGTAAACGTCGTGTCTACCTTCACGTCGGTCAGCTCCTGATAATCGCTCAGACCCGTCGTGGAATTGATCGTCACTTGCGACAAGCCATTCGTGCCACTGACGGCGAAGTTCTGATTTACACCTCCCGGTACAGTCGTCTTCGCAAAACGTATGCGAGCGCCCGTCTTCACGTCGGGGAGAGGCGCAAGTATGCAATTGGCACTTCCCCAATTGTCCCCAACCTCGAAGTTCCCCGCGACAACCATTGTAGGCGCCCCAGTGTTTACATCGATAGAAAAAATCACCAGGCCGTAGCCCAAACGGCGACCTAGCTGGAAAAACCAAACACCATTTGTGCCGCCCCATCCGGCAAGCGGCATAAGCCGCAAATCATTAGGGCCAATGGTTTGCACCTGCCCAGTAGTCGTTATAGTATATGTTCCTATTTCATTGTCAGGATCGGCGAGATAAAAGCGACCATTGTACCAGGCCAGTTCGGAGGCTGACTTAGCCCTGCTACTAAGAGGAATTTCAGTCGCTGTAAGATTTGAAATATTAACCTTGTACAAAGAATGAATGCCTAAATTGGGGGGATTAGTCCGCCTACCTCCATTCGTAATGTACAGAAAACCATCGGGAGCAAATGATTGAGCACCGGTCCAATTATCAAGCGCAACCCCGCTCACTCTCCCGAGATTGACGTATTCAAACCCAACTCCAAATCTATATAGCTCCTTAGTATCGGTGTCTAAGGCATAGATGTAATTGTCTAAAGGATTATATGCAATATCAGTAAAGTTTATGCCGCTGGTAGTCCTTACAACATTCATTGTATATGTCCCCCCCTCGAAAACAAGATAGCCAAAGTTGATAGTCGAACCATTTCCAACTCTCATATAGAGCGTAGAATCGCAGGTGAATGGCGTTAGCGCTCGCGCCGGTACGCTCATCCCCACGAGCAGTAGAACTGCTATTGCCATTGCAAAAAAATACCGCAAGCGCACGGAAACGAAATGTTGTAGCCGGGCGGGTGTGCGCATGAAGGGCTCCAGGATCGGTGCGGCAAATCAGGCCGAAGATGAAAACAGTAGCCCCCGCGCATTCTGAAAGTAAAATAAGTCTTTGATGAAAGCGTTTTCTGGTCCTGCTCCTCGACTTTGACCCTGAATCGGCGTTCGGCGCTTGGATCGCAAGATAGCCTGCGGTTACGCCGGCCGGCAGGCTCGGCGGCCAGCTTAGCCGAGGATTGCGCTCGGCCTACGGCCCGTTCTCAGTGATCGATTTTGACCTTGAAGGAGACCTCTCCCTTGGCGCCGGGTGACATGGTGCCGGTGCAGTCCCAGCGCAGCGGCCCCTTGTAATCGACTGCTGCGCTAGCCGTCGGCAGGGCCGGCTGGCAGTCGAGCCCGGTGGGGTTCTCCTTCACCTTGATCGGGGCGTCGAGGGTCGTGTAGTCCGGCGTCTCGTCATGCACCCTGACGCCGCTCACCGACGAGGCTGACGGGTTGATGAAGATGACCGAATATTCCAGCACGTCGCCTGGGGCCCCGAGGGCCGTCACCCCATAAGAACCCGCTTGCGTCACATTTCGCACCCTTCTCGTGACCGCAACGGTTCCGGTCCCGACGGAGACGGTATCGCGGTTGATGGCCGGCGAGAGGGAGGCCGAGGTGCCGGAAAGGGCCGTGGTGGCCGACAGCATATAATCAAGTGTGCCGCCTTCGGGCGCGACCACGCTTGCCTGCACCCGCACAAAGAGGCAGATCACGTCCCCGGCGGCAACGGCGATGGGCGCGGACACCGGCCAGTCTCCGGCATCGATGCTGCCGGAACAATCCGCATCACGGTAGATGGTGGTGGAGAACAGCGCCGCATCGGGTGTTCCGGTTACGCCGGTGAGCGCGAAGAGGACGCTGGCCGTCGTCGTCGCTGTGTAGCGGTGCGGCAGGAGGGCGGCACCGCCCGGCGCCACGACGGCGCGGCTGTCGGTGGCAAGCCGCGGCCGGACGATCAGGCCGAAGACGACGCCCTGATGATTGGTCTCCGCCGCCGGGGTGAAGCGCAGTGCCTCGTACTTATCGGCCTCTGGCGAGGCACCGCCGGTATCGCCTGGATGGAGGCTGACCGGAAGATGGCCGGCGATCTCGCCACGCTCGAGGCAGACCGGCGTACCAACGGGCGCTTTCGCAAGGCTGAGCGAGAAATTGCCCGCCCCGTCGCTCTCGCCCCTCGCATATTCGCTGCCGGCGCAATCGGTGAGGCGCAGAAGGACAGTGCCTTGGCCCTCTTCCGCCCCGTCCTGGATGCGGTTATGCGCCATGCCGCCGCCCGCGCCATTGTCGAGGATCACCCGCCCCTCGACGGCAAAGCCGCGGAAACGGTTGGTGAAGGTGCAGAGGAGATCGGCACCGGCCCTGGCGTTCCCGGCCGGGATGACGAGCGTCTTGCCGTCGCTGACCGTGCCGATCACTTGGCCGGCGGGATTGCCGGTCGCCGCCGCCCTTCGGTCCTCGCAGCGGGCGCTCTCCAGAACCCAGCCCGCCGGAATGGCCTCGACGATCCGGGTCTCCACATCGGCGGCGGCAAGCGGCACCGATGCTCCCTCAACGGCCACTCCCGGCGTGATCGTCTCCACCTCATAGCTGCCATCGATCGGAAAGCCATTGGCATTCGCCGCCGCGCCGGCAAAGCCGAACCGCCCAACCCCGCCGACGCTCACCTTCGCAATGGTGACCATGGGGTTCATGTCTTCCACCGTGACGGTGCAGACGGCGATATCGGCCAGCGAAAGGGTGATGCTGTTGCCGGCGACCGGCGCACCGCCATTGATCATGCAGCTGTAATCGCCAGCCTCGTAATTGGGAGGTGCGGTGACATCGAGCGTATAGCTGCCGGCATTGACCGCGGCATTCGTCACCCGAGCGCTCCCGCTCGGGCCGGAGATGGGCGTCGGCCCCGTCGCACTCAGCCCGACATCGCCGGGCACCGCCGAGCCGCCATTGTCGTTGATCACCTGCGCCACCAGGGTGAGCCGCGGCGCGATATCGTCATTGGTGATAGTGCAGACGGCGTTCTGCCCATTGGCGAGCGTGATCGTATTGCCAAGGACACTCGCCCGCCCGTCTACCGAGCAGGCATATTGCGAACCGCTATAGCCGGCGGGTCCGGTCTCGCTCAGCGCATAGGTGCCGATCGGCACCGTCGCATTGGTGATGGCAGGAGTCCCCATCACGCCCTGGATGGTGGCCGGCCCTGCGGCCCGCAGCGTGAAGGCGCTTTCCGCTATCGTCCCTCCATTGTCGTTGACCACGTCCTTGCGCAGCGTCAGCTTTGGAAGGCAGATCGCGGTGGTCGTGATATAGGCCAGGAACGCTTCGGTGCCGGGGCTCGACTTGACATGGACGATGATCGTGTTGAGGCCCGTCTGCCATGCCCCCTGCATGGTGCCACTGGCAGGATTGGCAAGATCGAAGCCGATATATTGATACGGATCACCGCTGCCGAACCCGGAGCGGATCCCCTGCGCCACGCCGTTGACCCAGACCTCGTAGACGGCGTTGTCCGCATTGAAACGCATGTTGAGAGCCAGATTTCTCGGATCAACCGCCCCATCGAGATTGAATTGATAGCGATAGAACACATCGACGCTCCCGACATGTCCGCCACCAGCATTGTGCGTAATCCAGCCTGCGGGACCGACCGGGGCTTGTAAGAAGGTGCCGGTGTAAACGGTGGCGGCGGTGTAGTTCAGATTGGGGGGTGGCTGGCCCGTAACGTTCGATGAGGTCATGGCGACTCCCCAATGGGAATCCGTTCCGGATGTCAGCCGCCCGCCATTGCCATCATAGGCGGTGTTCAGGAAATTACCGGAGGAGGAGCAGGAAAGTGTCGGCGGAGAGGTCGGTACGCGAGTTGGAGTCGGAATGGTGACGGAACACTGGCTGCAATCGGCTGGCACGTCGCCACCACCAACGCGATTCGTTATCGAGGATATGCTGGCCGGAAAGTTCGCGATCGTCTCCAACTTGATGGTGACGGTGACAGTTCCTCCGACCGGCACCTGAGCGACGCGCAGATTGACCGCCGCGGGCCCTCTTACTGGCCCCGTGAAACCACTCGCTCCGGTCACTGCCGTCAGCGTCGTACCGTCCGGAATATTCTCCACGAAATCGAAATCGCTGAACGGACCACCGCCCTTGTGCGTGATCCTTACCTCATAAGTCAGTTCCTCGGCCGGCTCCGCAACATTGTTCCGGGCGGTGCTTTCCCCAACCAGAGTTTTCGTTACTGCCACTTCCGAGGCTATGTTACAAAGGGCATCCCGGTCGGCATAGATGCCGAAGACTCGAAATTGTCCGCAATTGCACCGGCTGGAGACGAAAGCTGGGTTACCGAGATCGAAGACATACAGGCCATTTACTCCCGACTTCCATCCTCTCACCGCATTTGTGCGATGAAGCCCCAGATATCCATCAGTACTGATGGAGCCCGTCGGATTCTTTATAACGAACCACTTTTCACCCACCGTGCTAACGGATGCATCGGGCCAGGAGAGCCGAACGGTCATACCGGTTCCGGATGGTGTCCCGATGCGCGGCGAAATCTGATTTGGCACTCCGCTGACATCTAGGAAAAACCCCACGAGCACCTTATTCGCCGGAACGATCGCAGGGCTCTCATCGAGAACTTCAACATACTCACCAGCAAAGTCGTGAGTGGAGGGTATCGTATCTGGATCCCAGCCGACAAACCGCGCTGAGTTTAACAGCGCCTGCACATTGCGAAATTCTGCTTCAGTTACTTCAACCAAAGTATTGTTGTTTGCCGCTGCGTATCGTGATGACGAACTACTAAGGAGCGGCGTCAAGTTTGCTATCGAACATGAACCACTTTGAGCGTTTGCCGGCAAACTCAGGCAAAGAATGAAGATAGCCAGATATGCGAGAATCGAAAGGCGTGGAAGAAGCACTTTCATCACCTTAGATTTCATATTTTTTCCGGTTATCACCGGTAGTTACGTCCCCACCTGGGCGGCTTCGCCGGGCCGGCCTTTTCGCGGTGGCAGCCCATTGTCGACCATCAGGCTGAGTGGAAGCGGCAAGGTCCATGAACAGATCCCCGACTGAGCGCGTCGGGAGAGAGTAGCTTTCCACCCCGGTGAAGGTGGAATAAGCGGCGCCCAAGCGCCTGCTTCCCGGAAAGGGAGCATCCCTATTGATGAGGCGAGAGATAACCTATTGGCCAGCTACACCGGGGCGCGGCGTGAACCTACCATCATGGACGATGGCGGCTGGCCCTGACCGAGGCTCCCAAGCCCACCCCGCACCAAAATCCGTGCCGGCCGCCATCGCTTGGCTCTGCCAGCGCTACAGCGCCGTGCGTCCATTCGGACGCACTGAGGACGCTGTAGGTTATTGAAGCGACGCATCGTACTTTCCGTAAACCGATTCCGGTTTCGGGCCCGATGCTTAGGCTGGCACTCCCCACGCCCCCTTACCATCCGTCCCGTTGGTCGAGAGCACGGGCAAGAGCCAAGCTCCATTATAAACCCCGAGCAGATCAGACGGTTGGGCTTGAAAGAGCAGAGCGGTGCTGCAGCGGCCTGGCCCCGTAAGGACGCACTACAGCCCGTGCGTCCATTCGGACGCATAAAGGACGCTGTAAGTTGTTGCATCCACGCATCGTGCTTTCCGAAAACCGATTCCGGTTTTCGGGCGGATGCTTTAGGGCGTTGCAAGCAAGCCATGCTTTCCGAGAGCGCCCCCTGGCTGGACGGTGCGCTAAAACGCCCACTCGCCCTGCCGCATGACGGCTTCTTCCCGACCATCGGGGGCAATGCCGTCTATGTCGATCTCACCGGATCCGATCATCCAATCGATATGGATGAGGCTCTTGTTTGCGCCCTTCGCCGCGAGCGCGGCCTCGTCCATCCCGACCCCGTCGCGGATGCACTTGGCGTAGGATTGGCCGAGTGCGATGTGACAGGCGGCGTTCTCATCGAAAAGCGTGTTGTAGAAAAGGATGCCGCTGCGGGAAATCGGTGAGGAATGGGGCACCAGCGCCACCTCGCCGAGGCGTCTTGCTCCTTCGTCCGTCTCAAGCACCTTGCGCAGGACTTCCTCGCCCGTGCGCGCCGAGGCCTCGACGATGCGCCCCCCTTCGAAGCGGACCGAAATGTCCTCGATCAGCGTGCCCTGGTAGGAGAGCGGCTTGGTGCTTCTGACGACGCCTTCCACCCGATCCTTGTGCGGCGTGGTAAAGACCTCCTCGGTGGGGATGTTCGGATTGCAGGTGATGCCGTTGGCGGCCTTGGAGGCGCCGCCCTGCCATATGTGATCGTCCGCAAGGCCGACCGTCAGGTCCGTGCCCGGCCCCCTGAAGCGCAGAGCCCGATAATTCCGGGCATCGAGGTGCTCGCGCCGGGCGGCGAGTTCGCGGTTGTGCGCCGCCCATGAGGCTACAGGATCCGGCCCATCGATACGCGAGGCGGAAAAGATCGCGTCCCACAGACGGTCGACCGCCTCCTGCTCCGGAAGCTCGGGAAAGACCGCCTTTGCCCAGGCCGGCGTGGCAAAGGACACCAGCGTCCAGTTGATCTGGAAGCCCGCGATCAGCTCGAGCGCCGGCATATAGGCCTTGGACCGGGCGCGGTTGGCACGCGAAACCTTGTCCGGATCCTGCCCGGCGAGAAGGGAAGGATCTTCACCCACCACGGCCAGCCGCGCCGCGCCGTTGCGGAAGGCATTCGCCATGCCTTCGAAAAGCCAGGACGGCGCCTTGTCGAAACTCTCGTCGGAGCCGTGGCGAAAACGAAGCAGCGTCGATTCCTCGTCGGAAAACACGGTCGTGACCAGGGATGCGCCGGCCTTATAGGCATGCTCGGTGATGCGGCGCGCAAGCGGCAGGGTCTCCACCGACGCCGTCATCACGAGTTCCTGTCCCGCCTTCAGTCCAAGCCCGACGCGAACAGCCACCTCGGCCAGGCGATCGAGGCGTGTCTCGTGCGGCAGGCCGGCAGCCTTGATTTGGGCATCCATCGCAGTACTCCCTACGAAAGCAATCGTTGAAGGAGAAGTAACGGAGGAGGTGCCGGACGGCAACAGCGTCGAGCCGATTGCCACCGGGCACGCGCGGTATCGATGTTCTGTGGCATTGAAGTATAACCGTCACGTGCTACATCCAGCATATGAAGAAAATCGGTTTCCTATCCTTCGGGCATTGGACCCCTTCGGCGGGATCGCAGACGCGATCGGCATCGGATGCCCTGCTGCAATCCATCGAGCTTGCCGTCGCGGCTGAGGAACTGGGCGCGGACGGCGCCTATTTCCGCGTGCACCATTTCGCCCGCCAGCTCGCATCGCCGTTCCCGCTGCTTGCGGCGGTTGGCGCAAAAACGAGCCGCATCGAGATCGGCACTGCCGTCATCGACATGCGCTACGAGAACCCGCTCTATATGGCGGAGGATGCGGGCGCGGCCGACTTGATCGCCGGTGGTCGCCTCCAGCTCGGGATCAGCCGGGGATCGCCCGAGCAGGTGATCGATGGATGGCGCTATTTCGGCTTCGCGCCGCGGGACGGTCAAACGGATGCCGATATGGCCCGGCGTCACGCGGAAGTCTTCCTCGATGTCCTGCGCGGACAGGGTTTCGCGCAGCCCCACCCTCGGCCGATGTTCCCCAACCCGCCAGGGCTGCTGCGCGTCGAGCCGCATTCGGAAGGGTTGCGAGACCGGATCTGGTGGGGGGCCGCCACCAATGCCACGGCCGAATGGGCGGCGAAGCTTGGCATGCACCTGCAGAGTTCCACGCTCAAATTCGATGAGGGCGGACAGCCCTTTCACATCCAGCAGGCCGAGCAGATCCGAGCATTCCGCAAGGCGTGGAAGGAAGCGGGGCATCAACGCGAGCCGCGCGTCTCCGTCAGCCGAAGCATCTTCGCGCTGGTCGACGATCGTGACCGCGCCTATTTCGGGCATGGCAACCAGGGCAGTGATCAAATCGGCTTTATCGACGAGAACACGCGGGCCATCTTCGGCAGGTCCTACGCCGCCGAACCGGATCTCCTCATTGAGGAGCTTGCAAAGGATGAGGCCATTGCTGAAGCCGACACGCTGCTCCTGACCGTCCCGAACCAGCTGGGGGTCGATTACAACGCCCATGTGATCGAAGCGATTCTGACCCATGTCGCGCCGGCCCTGGGCTGGCGCTGAGAATTCTGCCTAAGCTTGCGGACTAGCCGAGATACGCGAAAGAGTTGGTGCGGGCGGTCGGACTCGAACCGACATATCCGTAAGGACGGCGGATTTTGAGTCCGCTGCGTCTACCAATTCCGCCACGCCCGCACTTACCGAGGTATCAGCCCTGCGCCTGGGCCTTCCCGGCAACTTATCTGCCGATCCGACCCCGGCACATGCTTCGGGAGAGATCAGGCAGGCGCGGACTATACGGGGAAGCGTGCCCGCGTCAACTCTTCACATTCGCGGGAGTCGAGATTGCGCCCTATCGCCGCGCTCGTTATAGAGCCGGAATTCGCTAGGATATGGTGTTGTACACCCTTGCAAGGCGCAGCCGTTCAATGACGCTCACAAATCCGACGAACAGGTTTCAGACGTTGACCGCCGGTTTTCTGGCGCTTGCCATGGCCGCGACGGTGGGGACCGCTCTGGGTTTCCAGTATATCGGCGGCTATCTGCCCTGTAAGCTCTGCCTGGAGCAGCGGGTGCCCTATTACATAGGCGTGCCGGTAATGATTCTTGCGCTGATCTCCTCGGCGGTGAAAGCGCCGGCGGTCATCACGCGCTGCCTACTCCTGATCGGTGGTCTCCTGATGCTATGGGGTCTTGGGTTGGGTGTTTACCACTCCGGTGTCGAATGGGGCTGGTGGGAGGGGCCGACGGATTGCGGCGCACTCCCGCCGAGCAATTCCTCCGAAAGCCTGCTCGACCAGCTCAACGCGGTCATTCCGCCTTCCTGTAACGTGGCGGCCGGTCGCTTCCTCGGACTTTCCTTTGCGGGCTGGAATGTCATCGCCAGCGCAGTGCTTGCCGTGGTGGCAATGCGCGGAGCACTGAAGCGATAAAGACGCGAAGGGAGCTAGGGCTCCAGCTCCACGTCCCAGTAGAGATAGTCCATCCAGCTTTCGTGCAAATAATTGGGCGGGAAAAGCCGCCCATTGTTGTGCAGGTCGTGGACCGTCGGCCGGTAGGGTTTTTGCTGCGGCCACATCTTGGCCTGGTCCGGCATGAAGCCGCCCTTCCTGAGATTGCAGGGCGAACAGGCGGCGACCACGTTCTCCCATGAAGTCACGCCACCATGCCGGCGCGGGATCACATGGTCGAATGTAAGCTCCTCCCGCGCCCCGCAATACTGGCACTGGAAACGGTCGCGCAGGAAGACGTTGAAGCGCGTGAAAGCGGGATAGCGCGACGGCTTCACATAAGTCTTGAGGCTAACGACACTCGGAAGCCGCATCGTGAAGGAAGGAGAGGAGATCGCCTGATCGTATTCCGCGACGATATTGACCCTGTCGAGAAACACAGCCTTAACGGCGTCCTGCCACGACCATAGCGACAGGGGATAATAACTGAGCGGACGGTAGTCCGCATTGAGCACCAGAGCGGGCATGCCGTCCGGCGATACAGCGATCGTCACGTCCTCATGGCTCCTGATAGGCAGATCGATCGACGCGGATAATGTAATCCCGTCGTGACAGGAATGTGAAGAAGGTAATCACGGTTCCGAGATGGCGAATTGCTTACATTTGCCGATTTTCGGGCTTCAGGCGGCCGGGGCGGCCTCCGCACCACGGATTTCGCGGTAATAAGCCCAAAAAAGCCGTGCGGCGACGGAGCGCCACGGGCTCCATGTTTCCGCCATCAGCGCGAGCTGATTCGCCGGCGGACGTGGCTCGTGGCCGAGAGCATGGCCAACGGCGGTCTGCAAAGCCACGTCACCGGCGGGGAAAATGTCCGGATGCCCTGCGGCGACCAGCAGATAGACCTGCGCCGTCCAAGGGCCGATTCCGGGAATGGCCGTGAGCGCGGCCAGAGCCTCGTCCGCTGGAAATGTGTCCAGCCTTTCCAGATCGAGCGCTCCGTCGCGCAACGCCACGGAAAGCGCGGTCATCGTGCGCTGTTTCGCCCGCGAAAGGCCCGCTTGGACCATCACGCTTTCGCCACCGGCCAGGAATGCTTCCGGTGTGAAAGGATCCACCAATCGGCAGAGCCTGTTGAAGATCGCGTCGGCGCTTGTGCGCGAAACCTGCTGCGCGACAATAACCGAAGCAAGGCTATGGAAACCTGCGGGACTGCGCCGCAGCGGTATGGCCCCCGCCATGGCACGCACGGGTCCGAGCCTCCGATCCAGAAGGACAAGAGCATCGAGCCCCCGCGAAATATCGGCGTCCGTTTCAATGCGCTGCATGCGGTGGTCCTTGCACTTGGCCTCAGCCAAGCCTAGCAATGTGTCAATGGCCCTCACAATCCGTTTCCTGCACGGCTCATGACAGTTCCTGTCTTCCGCTTCGCGCCAAGTCCCAACGGGGCGCTGCATCTCGGCCATGCCTATTCGGCGCTGCGCAATTATTCCATGGCCAGTGCGGTCGGCGGTCGTTTTCTGCTGCGCATCGAGGATATCGACACGACCCGCTGCACGCCTGAACTGGAGGCGGCGATTTATCGCGATCTTAGCTGGTTGGGCATCGAGTGGGAGGAGCCGGTTCGGCGCCAATCGGAACACCTGGCGGACTATACCGAAGCGCTCGAACGCCTGATCGAAGCCGAGCTTGTCTACCCGTCCTTCATGAGCCGGGGCGAGGTGCGCGCCTATATCGCCGATAGAGAAGCGGACGGTACGACCTGGCCACGCGACCCCGAAGGCGCTCCGCTCTTTCCGCCGGTCGATAGGTCTCGGTCGGAATCGGAACGGCGCCGGCGCATGGAGGAAGGTGAACCCTGCGCCTGGCGGCTGGATGTGGAAGCCGCGCTCGCCTATGTGGCGAGACCTTTCTTCTGGGAGGAGGGCGGCAACGGGCCGGAGGGCGAAACCGGTCCGATTGCAGCTAAGCCCGGTCTCTGGGGCGACGTGGTGATCGCCCGCAAGGAGGTTCCGACAAGCTATCATTTGAGTGTCGTCGTGGACGACGCGCTACAGGGCATCACCCATGTGGTGCGCGGACGGGACCTGTTCCATGCAACGGCAGTCCACCGGCTGCTCCAGGAATTGCTGGGTCTCCCCGTTCCGCATTACCACCACCATGCTTTGATCCTGGGGGAAGATGGGCGCAAGCTCTCCAAGAGCCGTGGAGATACAGGCATCGCTGCGTTGCGCGACGCCGGCGCCGCACCCGGCGATATCGCCAGGATGGTTGGCCTGCAGGCGACGGCCTGACAAGCGCAGGTTGGATCGTTTTCAGCCCGTTTGAAAATCCTATTCAGAACTTTCGCTTTTCTTTGCGCATCAGACAGTGCAGATGATCTGCCGAAGCAACCAGAAGCCGAAATCCCATGCCCGATCTTGCCAAGGCCGCGCCTGCACTTTTCGTCATCCTGTGGTCCACGGGCTTCATCGGCGCGCGCTACGCCATGCCTTGGGCGGAGCCCTTTACATTCCTTTGGGTGCGTTTCGCGCTCAGCTTTGCCTTCCTCCTATTGCTGATTCCGGTCGTCGGCGCACGCCCGCTGCCTGCCCGCACAGCCTTTCACTCCGGCGTGGCGGGCATACTGATGCACGGCATCTATCTCGGGGGCGTTTTCTGGGCTGTTCATCGAGGGCTGCCGGCGGGAGTGGCCGGGTTGATCGTAGGCCTCCAACCGCTGCTCACGGCACTGATGGCAGGCGCCTTCGCGGGCGAGGAGGTGGACAGCCGCCACTGGCTCGGGCTGGTCGTAGGCCTGATCGGAGTGGCGATCGTGCTTTCGCCAAAACTTGGAGATTTCGCCAGCGGGATCACGCCGGCGACGGTCGGCGTCGGTCTTGCCGGGGTGATCGCCATGAGCGCCGGAACAGTGTGGCAGAAGCGCTTTGTGGGCAATGCCGACCTCATCACCGGAACGCTCTGCCAGTATCTGGGCGGCTTCCTCTTCGCCTTCCCTATTTCTCTTTTCTTCGAAAGCAGACAATTCGTGCTCAATGGCGAGCTTGTCTTCGCGATGCTTTGGCTCGTGCTCGTGCTGTCCCTTGGCGCCATCTTCCTTCTTATGTTCCTGATCCGCAAAGGTGCCGTGGCGCGGGTCGCATCGCTCTTCTATCTGGTGCCCGCGGTCACCGCGGTTATGGCATGGGCGCTCTTCGGCGAGACGCTGACGCTGATCCAGATCGGCGGCATGGCGGTCACCACCCTTGGAGTAGCGCTTGCCTCCATTCAGCCGGCCAGGACGCGCCTGGCGGCCCGATAACGCATGATCGCCGCGTTGATCTCGCCGCCCAGGATGAAAATCGCCGAGATGATGTAGAGGAAGACGACCGCCACCATTATGGAGGCCAGCCCGGCATAGGTCGTTGTGTAGCTGCTGAAGCGGCCGAGATAGGCCGCAAACACACTCGATCCTGCGATCCAGCCGAGAAGTGTAAAGATGATCCCGGGGATGATGTCGGTCAGCTTGCGTTTGCCTGCGGGCAGCCAGATATGCACAACCACCAGGGCCAGAACCAGAACCACCACTGCGATGATATAACGCCAAAGAGTAATCGTCCCCATATAGGGCTCGATCCACTCGGCGCGCGAGAGCGCTATGTTAGCCGCCACCGGCGCGATGACGAGCAGCACGCTGATGGCCGTGAACCCCAGCGTCGCGATCATTACAAATCCAAGGCTTTGCAAGCGCAGGAAGATGATCGAGCGCCGCTCCTCCACGCGGTAGGCGCGATTAAGCGAGAGCCGAAGCGCCTCCACTCCGTTGGACGCGAAGAAGGCGGCAAGTACAACGCCGAATGTGAGCACGTCGCCGCGCCGGACACCAAGCACGTTCTGGACTTCCCTGGCGATCGGCTCTGCGACTTCCTTCGGCCACGTGTCAAAGACAATGTGAACAGCCGTATCGGCGAATGCATCCGCGCCCAGAAAGCTTGCGAGCGCAGTGGCAAAGATCAGGAAGGGAAACAGGGCCATAATGGCGCTGACAGCCAGATGACTGGCCATAGCCCATCCGTCGTCAGCATTGAAATGGCCGAACGCGTCCCTGGCGATCCTTCTTAACGCCACTAGTTTCCGCACGCACAAATCCCTCAGAGTGGACCGTTGTCAGCTAGCCCTCATATGTGAAGCCATGTAGCTGATAAGCAAGAAGTCTTCACGAATCGGCTGCTTATGAAAACGAATGGAACGATCCTTGTCACCGGCGCATCGTCAGGTATCGGCGCTTATTGCGCCCGCGCTTTGCGGCGGGACGGCTGGCGCGTCTTCGCCACCGCACGCAGACCCGAAGACCTCGCCGCGCTCGAGAAGGACGGGATAGAAGCTTTCTACCTGGACTATCGCCAGCCCGAATCCATAGCTTCGCTCGTCGAAAACGTTCTCTCGCGAACCGACGGCCAGCTCGACGCTCTTTTCAATAACGGTGCTCACGCCCAGGCGGGAGCGGTGGAGGATCTGCCGGTGGAGGCATTGCGGGAACAGTTCGAAGCGAACTTCTTCGGCTGGCACGATCTCACGCGGCGTATCGTGCCGGTCATGCGTGCCCAAGGCCATGGCCGGATCGTCCATTGCTCCTCGATCCTCGGCCTGCTTCCGATCAAGTATCGCGGCGCATATGCTGCGTCGAAGCATGCGGTCGAAGGGCTCATGCTCTGCCTGCGTGCCGAACTTCGCGACACCGGCATCCATGTCTCTCTTATCGAGCCGGGGCCAATACGCTCGAACATCGCCTCCAATGGCCTTGCCTGGTTCGAGCGCTATATCGACGCGGAAAACTCGGCGCACAGCCGCGCCTACGAGGCGCAGATCGCAAGACTGAAAGGCGGCGGCAGCAAGTCGCGCTTAAAGCTTGGTCCGGAGGCGGTATATAAATCCTTGCGCCACGCGCTCGAACACCCGCGACCGCGGCCGCATTATATCGTAACCTTGCCGGCAAAGATCGGCGTCATAATGAAACGGATCCTCCCCGCCGGGCTTTTCTACCGGCTCATCGCCGGCCAGGGATGACCCCGCAACAAGGCAGAAGTCATGTCATCCACCGTCTTCAACATCCTGGCCGTCATCGTCATGGTCGCGGTCGTCTTCGTGCTCGTCCGCGGCCTCATAAACATGATGCGCGGCGGCTCCAGCAACACGTCGAACAAGCTGATGCAGGCGCGCGTGGCACTGCAATTCGTCGCGATCGTGCTGATCGTTCTGGCGATGTGGTTCAGCCAGTCAGGAAACTGACGGCCGGAGAACCTCGCCTATGGTAAAGCTGAACAAGATCTATACGAAGACGGGCGACGATGGCACGACGGGGCTCGTCGGCGGCGCCCGGCGCCTCAAATGCGATCTGCGCGTGGCCGCCTACGGCACTGTGGATGAGGCAAGCGCCTGTATCGGCATGGCCCGCATCCATACCGCGGAGGGCCATCCAGATATCGATGCCATGCTCGCGCGCATCCAGAACGATCTTTTCGATCTCGGTGCGGATCTCGCCACGCCGGAGCAGACCGGTGAATCCAGGGCTACAGCGCTGCGCGTCGTGGCGTCCCAAACCGCACGGCTGGAACGCGAAATCGACGCGCTGAATGAAAACCTTTCGCCGCTGACGTCCTTCGTGCTTCCCGGCGGTTCGCCGGCCGCGGCTGCGCTCCACCTCGCCCGCACGGTTACGCGCCGGGCGGAGCGGCTGATGGTGGAACTCGGACAGATGCCGGAGGAGATCGTGGGTGACGAGGCGCTCCGCTATGTCAACCGCCTTTCCGACTTTCTCTTCGTCGCCGCACGTGCCGTCAATGACAATGGCGCGCGCGACGTGCTATGGGTCCCCGGACAGAACCGCTGAAGGCGGTGCTTTTCCGGGGGTGCAGGCTGATGTTCATTCCGCTCCATGACGCGAACCACCTGCGCTATATCAAGCATCAATATGTCACGCTGGTCATCATCGGCCTCAATGTCCTTGTCTGGGCGATGACGTCGTTGAGCGGCGCCGAAGCCATGCAGGCCACCGTCCTCGGTCTGGGCTATATCCCGAGCGTGGTGCACGATCTGGCGGTGCTGCCGCCGGAACTCGAACTGGTGCCGCCTCCGCTTACCTATGTCACCTATTCTTTCCTGCATGCGGACATTTTCCACCTCGGCGGCAATATGCTTTTCCTTTGGGTATTTGGCGACAATGTCGAAGATGCCCTGGGCCATCTGCGTTATCTCGGGTTCTATCTCGCCTGCACGATTGCCGGAGCCTTCTTCCACGGCCTTGTAGCGCCGGATTCGCAGGCGCCGCTCATCGGAGCGTCCGGCGCGGTTGCCGGTGTCATCGCCGCCTATTTGATCCTGCATCCTCGCGTAAAACTGTGGGTGCTCGCCTTTGCGCGCATTCCGCTGCGCCTGCCGGCCTATATCGTCATCTTGCTCTGGATCGGCTCGCAATTCCTGATGTTCGCGATCGATCGCGAGAACCAGATCTCCTGGTCTGCCCATATCGGCGGCATCATCGCGGGGGCCGTGCTGATCGTGCTCATGCGCCGGCGCGGCGTGCCGCTTTTCGATCGCCCCGTCACTCTTCCTCGCGCGGCCGAGGTCGAATAAAATCGATCTAAAGCCGATGCAAAGCCGGCCATCGGACCCGGCGCATATTGACGCGCGCTTTAGCCCTTACTACCGTCCCGGCGGCTTTTGCGGAGATAGTCTTCGCATACCTGGTTTTCCCCTGAACATGGCGGAAATCGGAAGACGGATCGGGCTACTTAGGTGTAATCCGAAACCTGCTTTGATTTGGAGAGGTAGTTGCGCATGAAGGTCCTGGTACCTGTGAAACGGGTGATCGATGCAAATGTGAAGCCGCGGGTGAAGGCGGACGGCTCAGGCGTCGAGCTCGCCAATGTGAAGATGGCGATGAACCCGTTCGACGAGATTGCGGTCGAGGAAGCGATCCGGCTGAAAGAGGCAGGCAAGGTGGAAGAGATCGTAGCGGTCTCGATCGGCCCGGCCCAGGCACAGGAGACGCTCAGGACCGCGCTGGCCATGGGAGCCGATCGCGCCATCCTGGTGAAGTCCGACGAGCCGGTCGAGCCGCTCGACGTTGCGAAGATCCTGAAGGGGATCGCGGAGGAGGAGAAGCCGGGCCTCATCATCCTCGGCAAGCAGGCGATCGACGACGACGCCAACCAGACCGGCCAGATGCTGGCGGCACTCCTCGGGTGGGCGCAGGGCACCTTCGCCTCCAAGGTGGAAGTGGGCGAAGGCGCCGTGACGGTCACGCGCGAGGTGGATGGCGGCCTGCAGGTGGTGGAGCTGAAGCTGCCGGCCATCGTCACCACGGACCTGCGGCTCAACGAGCCCCGCTATGCATCGCTGCCCAACATCATGAAAGCGAAGAAGAAGCCGCTCGATGAGAAGGGCGCGGCCGATTACGGCGTTACGGTGAAGACCAGGCTGAAGGTGCTTAAGACGGAAGAGCCGGCCAAGCGCAAGGCGGGCATTAAGGTCTCCTCGGTTGCCGAGTTGGTCGACCGGCTGAAGAACGAAGCCGGCGTGCTTTAATCTCGCGATAGAAAGGACAAGAACAATGGCAATTCTCCTCATCGCCGAGCACGACAACCAGGCGCTTTCCGATCAAACCGCAAAGGCGCTTTCGGCCGCAAAGGCAATCGGTGGCGATATCGACATCCTCGTGGCGGGCCAGAACGCGAAGCCCGCAGCGGAAGCGGCTACCAGGCTCGCCGGCGTGCGCAAGGTGCTTCTTGCCGAAAACGAAGCGCTCAAGGAGCAGCTGGCCGAACCCTTGGCAGATACCATCCTGGCTTTGGCGGACGGCTATGACGCCTTCGTGGCCCCGGCGACGACCATGGGCAAGAACGTGCTGCCGCGCGTGGCGGCGCTGCTTGATGTGATGCAGGTGTCGGACGTCATCGAGGTGGTGAATGCCACCACGTTCAAGCGCCCGACCTATGCGGGCAACGCCATACAGACGGTGGAATCCTCGGATCCGAAGCGGGTGGTCACCGTGCGTACGTCCTCCTTCCAGGCAGCCGAGGAAGGCGGCGCAGCCCAGATTGAAACGGTGGAAGCCGCAGCCGACAAGGGTCTATCGCGTTTCGTGGAAAACCGCATTGCCGCGAGCGACCGTCCCGAGCTCACCTCTGCCAGGATCATCATTTCCGGTGGGCGGGCCCTCGGTTCGGCCGAGAAGTTCGAAGAGGTCATCCTGCCCGTGGCAGACAAGCTCGGTGCCGCAGTCGGCGCTTCGCGCGCAGCGGTGGACGCCGGCTACGCGCCCAATGATTGGCAGGTGGGCCAGACGGGCAAGGTCGTGGCGCCCGACCTTTATATCGCCTGCGGCATCTCAGGTGCCATCCAGCACCTGGCCGGCATGAAAGATTCCAAGGTGATCGTGGCCATCAACAAGGATGAAGAGGCGCCCATCTTCCAGGTCGCCGACTACGGCCTCGTGGGTGACCTTTTCCAGATCCTGCCGGAACTCGAAAAGGCGCTTTGACAATTTTCTAGGCGCATGCAGAATCGCGAAGGGCGGGGTAGACGAAGCGACTCCGCCCTTTTAGTTTGCAGCGCAGCAAATCGATGCGGCAGCAGAAGGCTGTGGTGAGGACATGACGGGTAGCATCAGGACGGTTGGAGTTGTCGGCGCAGGACAGATGGGAAGCGGGATCGCCCATGTGGCGGCCCTCGCCGGCTATCGCGTTAAGCTTTACGACATCTCGCCGGAACGCATCGAAGCGGGAATCGCGACGGTAAGCGGCAATATGGCCCGTCACGTTCATTCGGGCAAACTGGAGGAAAAGGTCCGGCAGGATGCGCTCTCCCGAATCGCGCCCGCGAAGACCATGGAGGACCTCTCCGACGCCGATCTGGTAATCGAGGCGGCGACAGAAGACGAGACCGTCAAGCGCAAGATCTTCGCCCAGCTCTGCCCCGTGCTGAATCCCGAAGCGCTGCTCGCCACCAACACTTCGTCCATCTCCATCACGCGCCTTGCGGCTCAGACCGATCGGCCCGAGCGCTTTATCGGCATTCACTTTATGAATCCCGTGCCGGTGATGAAGCTCGTCGAGGTCATTCGCGGCATCGCGACGGAAGACCATACCTTCGAGCTTGCGAAGAACTTCGTCGAAAGCCTCGACAAGACGATCACGGTCGCGGAAGATTTCCCGGCCTTCATCGTCAACCGCATCCTGCTTCCGATGATCAACGAAGCGATCTACACGCTCTATGAGGGCGTGGGAACGGTGGAGGCTATCGATACCGCCATGCGGCTCGGCGCCAATCATCCCATGGGGCCCTTGCAACTTGCGGATTTCATCGGCCTCGATACCTGCCTTTCCATCATGCAGGTGCTTTACGAAGGACTGGCGGATTCGAAATACCGCCCGTGCCCTCTCCTGGTGAAATATGTCGAGGCAGGATGGCTGGGCCGCAAGACCGGACGCGGCTTCTACGATTATCGCGAGGACCCGCCGGTACCGACCCGATAGTTTCTCGGTCGGCATCCGGACCAGTCGCTACTTCACTACAGAAGCTTCATTCTCGCGTTCTCTCGCCGCTCGCCTATGTTGAGCGGCAATCGGGGAGATTTCCGCCATCAGGAAAGCGTCCACCGCGACGACCTTATCCGCGGCCGCCTGCGCTCTTGCGAGCAAGTCTCGTTGCGCGTGAGAAATGATACCCCTCTCAAGAGCCAGGTTTGCGTCATGGACCCGCTCATTCCGCATCCTCTTTTCAATGGGCGCAGCCTCGGTGACCAGGCGAAAGGCTTCCTCCAGGTCCTTGATGGGATGCTCGGCATGACCCTCGCCGAGATAGAGCGCCGGAGTCAGCCGGTCGCGCTGAGTTGAAGGTTTCATCAGAATCTCCGCCAGCCTTGTCACGAGCCGGTCGGACGGCACGGGATCGGGCACGCCGAAGGGGAAGGCGAGAAAACGGATGAGCCATGCTGCCCAGCGCGCCGGCAGATTGTCCAGCACACCGCGAAACGCGGTGGCAATGCGGCTTTCACCTTCCCGCATCAGATAATCGATGATCGGTCGGTCGTCCGGCTGCCGGCCTTCATCCTCGAAGCGCTTCAGCACCGCGCCGAGCAGGTAAAGCTCCGCAAGGATATCGCCCAGGCGGGCGGAAAGCATCTCCTTGCGCTTCAAAGCGCCTCCCAGAGTGAGAAGCGCCAGGTCTGCCGTCAGCGCGAAGGCCGCCGAATGGCGTGACAGTTTCCTCCAGTACCGGGGCATTGCCGCTCCGCGCGGGGCGGGCCCGATCAGGCCTCCCGACCAGCCCCGAAGGAACGCGCGACCGGCATTCTTCACCGCATGGGCGGCATGCTTCCAGAAGACGTCGTCGAACGCATCGAGCCCGCGCTTTTTGTCGCTATCCGAGAGCGCCAGCAATTCCTTGAGCATGAAGGGATGGGAGCGGATCGCGCCCTGGCCGAAAATCATCAGATTGCGGGTGAGGATATTCGCGCCCTCGACCGTAATGCCGATAGGCACGGAGCGATAGCCCGCGGCCAGGTAATTACGCGGGCCCTCTATGATGCCCTTGCCGCCATGCACATCCATCGCATGCGTCATCGACCGGCGCATGCGCTCGGTGGCATGATACTTCATGATAGCGGAAAGCACGGACGGGCGGTGACCGTGATCAAGGGCGGCAAGCGTCAGCCGCCTTCCGGCATCGATCAAATAGGCATTTGCCGCCATTTCCGCGAGCGGCACCTGCACCCCCTCGAAAAGCCCGATGGGAACGTTGAACTGCGTGCGGATCCGTGCGTAAGCGCCGCTGGCCCTGGCGCACATGGCGGCGGAGGCGGCCGATTGGGAGGGCAGCGAAATGCTGCGCCCCGCGGCAAGCGCGGTCATCAGCATGGTCCAACCCTGACCGATCTGCTTTTCGCCGCCTAAAATGCAGTCGAGCGGCACGAATACGTCCTTGCCGTAGAGCGGGCCATTCTGGAAAAAAGTGAACAGCGGGATATGCCGCTCGCCATGCGAAACGCCCGGCGTGTCGGTCGGAAGCAACACCACCGTAATGCCCAGTTCCTCGCCGCGCCCGAGCAGGTTCTGCGGGTCGCGCATTTTGAAGGCAAGGCCCATCACGGTCGCGATCGGCCCAAGTGTGATGTAGCGCTTGTGGAAATTGAGCCTGATACCGAGCGTCTTCTCTCCTTGCCACAGGCCATATTCTACCACTCCAGTGTCCGTCATGGCCGCGGCATCCGAACCTGCATGGGGCGAGGTGAGGCCGAAACAGGGAATTTCACGACCATCCGCCAGCCGCGGCAGCCAATAATCCCGCTGCTCGTCGGTGCCGAAATGCATGAGAAGCTCGCCGGGCCCGAGCGAATTCGGAACCATGACGCTCACGCCTGCCATCACGCTTGCGGACGAAACCGTGCGAACCACTTCGGAATGGGCGGTATTGGAAAAGCCCAGGCCGCCATATTTTTTCGGGATGATCATGCCGAAGAACTTCTTCTCTCGCATGAAATCCCAGACCTCCTTTGGAAGGTCCCTGTCCCGCCAGTTGAGCTCCCAATCATTCACCATTGCGCAGAGCTCGCGCACCGGCCCGTCCATGAAGGCCTGCTCTTCGGCGGAAAGCCTCGCAGGCGGCATGGCAAGGAGCTCGTTCCAATCGGGATTGCCGGTGAAGAGCGCGCCGTCCCACCAGACCGTACCCGCATCGATGGCTTCCCGCTCGGTGGCCGAGATCGGCGGCATGATGCGGGAGGCCCAATCGAAAATGGGCGCAGTGAGCTTTTCGCGGCGGAACCTGCTGAAATCCATGGCTGCCCTCCGTCATGCGGAACTATAGCAGCAAAGCTCGCCGCGGCTATGCGGTTCCGGCAGAGACGTTAACCTCAGGATTTCTCCGTGCATTCGGCGATGGGCGCGGCGTCCTCGCCTTCCGTTAGGTCATAGAGCGATGCGGAAGCCCCCTTCGTCCACCAGATCAGCTTTCCGCCAGCGTAGCGAACGCCAGAGGCGGCGATACCCGCGGAGGCAACCACCGGTTCGCCTTCATAGTCGAAAACGGCGAGAGAAACCGGCCCCGCATTTACATATTCGACCGACATGGGCGTTCCGCCGCAGTCATAATTCACCGCGACCCGCTCCACCGGGATGTCGCCGGGCAAGTCGATCACCAATTCGGCGGCGCCAGCGGCCGAAGTGAGCGCGGCGAGGACCGCAGCTTGGATGAACAGGCTTCGCATGGTTCACCTCCGATGCGGAATGATAGCCCGCAGCGGAAAATGGCGCAAACCGCTCAGCTCCCCGAGGGAGGTAGCGCGGCCTCGATAAGCTTCTTCGCGTCTTCGCTCGCCCATTCGGCGGGGCCGTTCATATGCGCGAGCAGGCAGCCATCCTCATCAAGTAGCAAGGTGACCGGCAGGCCGAGCGCCAGCCCGCGCGTCTTCAGGTCATTGAAGACGCCCATCGAACTGTCGCGATAATAGGCGAGGGATTTGATGCCGGTTTCCTGCAGGAACGCCTTCGGCTTCTCGTCGTCGCCGCGGTCCACATTGATAGCCACCACTTCGAAACGGTCCGAGCCCATTTCGCTTTCCAGCGCATCGAGCGCCGGCATTTCCGTGCGGCAGGGCACGCACCATGTCGCCCAGAGATTGACGAGCACCGTTTTGCCGGAAAGATCGGCCACGGTCATTGGCTGGCCGTCCGGACCGTTGAAACGAAGGTCTTCGAGCGACTGCGCCTCCTCGGCAGGTAACATCGCGGCCACCTCCCCTCCAATAACAGGGGACAAGGCCTGGGCTCTTTCGAGCTTGGCGCTACAGGCGGCGGTTTCCCCGGTGATTCCCGCAGCGATGTTGCCATCCGGGCCACCGATCACGTATAGGGCAGTCACCCCGGCGATGATGCCTGCGACCGCGGAAAGCGCGACCAGACCAAACGCTGGAAATTTCTTCATCATCGGCATTTCTTACTCCAGCGCCCGGTTACCACGATGAACGAGAACAAAGCCAGCAACCGCATGTGGGGCGGACGTTTTGCCTCAGGTCCCGATGCCATCATGGAAGCGATCAACGCTTCGATCGGTTTCGACAAGAAGCTTTACGCCCAGGACATCCGAGGCAGCCTCGCCCACGCGGCGATGCTCGCCGAGACTGGCATAATCTCCGCCGAGGATGAACGGAAGATCGCTCACGGGCTGAACACGATCCTGTCAGAGATCGAGGACGGGAAGTTCGAGTTTTCGACGAGGCTCGAGGACATTCACATGAATGTCGAGGCACGGCTTGCCGAGCTGATCGGACCGGCCGCTGGCCGGCTGCACACGGCACGTTCCCGCAACGACCAGGTGGCGGTCGACTTCCGCCTTTGGGTGAAGGAGGAACTTCAACGCGTCGATGCCGCGCTGGGCCGGCTGATCGAAGCCTTTCTCACCCGTGCCGAGGAGCACGCGGCAACCGTGATGCCGGGCTTCACGCATCTGCAAACGGCGCAGCCGGTCACCTTCGGCCATCACTTGATGGCTTATGTGGAGATGTTCGGACGCGACCGAAGCCGCGTGCGCGATGCGATCGAGCGGCTTGACGAATGCCCCCTGGGTGCGGCGGCGCTGGCAGGCACGGGCTTCCCGATTGACCGGCAGATGACGGCAAAGGCTCTTGGCTTCCGGGAGCCGACGCGAAACTCCATCGATACGGTTTCGGACCGCGATTTCGCGCTGGAATTCCTTGCCATCGCCTCCATTTGCGGCACACATCTTTCCCGGCTCGCCGAGGAGATCGTCATCTGGTCGACACCGCAATTCGGCTTCATCCGCCTGTCTGACGCGTTTTCGACCGGCTCCTCCATCATGCCGCAGAAGAAGAACCCGGACGCAGCTGAGCTGATCCGCGCCAAGAGTGGGCGCGTCAACGGGCATCTGATCGGCCTCTTGACCGTGATGAAGGGGCTCCCGCTGGCCTATTCCAAGGACATGCAGGAGGATAAGGAGGCGGTCTTCGACACGGCCGAGACGCTCGACCTGATGCTGGCCGCCATGACCGGCATGGTGGGCGATATGGAGGTGAACGCGGCCGCCATGAAGCGGGCCGCTGGCAGCGGCTTCTCCACTGCCACCGATCTCGCCGACTGGCTGGTAAGGGAAGCGGGCCTGCCGTTCCGCGAGGCGCATCACGTGACCGGACGGGCGGTGGCATTGGCCGAGGAGCGCAAATGCGCCCTGGAAAAGCTCCCGCTCTCGGACTTGCAGGCGATCCATCCGGCCATTACGCAAGACGTCTATTCCGTTCTTTCGGTCGGCAATTCCGTGAAAAGCCGCACGTCCTACGGCGGCACGGCTCCAACCGAGGTGCGCCGGCAAATCCGCTATTGGCGCAAACGCCTGAAACGGGATGCAAGGCCGGAGAAAAACAGCTAAAACCCTCAAGAATTTGCAACGGATCGGACGGCAATGAAAGCACAGGCAACGCTCACCCTTCTTGTGCTCGGCCTCGCAGTCGGGCTCTCGGCCTGTGGCCGCAAAGGCCCGCTTGATACGCCCTACGAGGCGGCCGTCGAAGCGCGGCGAGAGGCCGAGCGCAACAACCAGCCTGTTCCGCCCGAGCCGCAAAAGCCCGTCGAAGATCGCCCGTTCATCCTCGACCGGCTGCTTTAAGCCGACGCTGAGTTAGAAAGCTCTTGAAGTGAACCACTTCGAATATCGCGACGGCATGCTGCACGCCGAAGACGTTCCGGTGCCGCGTATTGCGGCCTCTGTTGGAACACCATTCTACTGTTACTCGACAGCTACGCTGACGCGGCATTACCGGGTGTTTTCCGAAGCGCTTTCCGGTCTCGACGCGCTCGTCTGCTACGCCATGAAGGCCAACTCAAACCAGGCGGTGCTGAAGACGCTCGGAAATCTGGGTGCCGGAGCGGATGTCGTTTCGCAAGGCGAGCTTCGCCGCGCTTTGGCGGCCGGAATTCCGGCCGGCAAGATCCTGTTCTCCGGCGTCGGCAAAACAGCTGAAGAGATGGATTTCGCTCTCGCTGCGGGCATCCTGTGCTTCAACGTGGAATCGCTGCCCGAGCTCCAGCTGCTCTCCGCCCGCGCGCAGGCTCTTGGATTGGAGGCGCCCGTTTCCCTGCGCATCAATCCTGACGTAGACGCCAGGACGCATAAGAAGATTTCCACCGGCAAGTCCGAAAACAAGTTCGGCATCCCCTGGAAGGACGCTCGGCAGGCATATGCCAGCGCGGCAGCCCTCCCTGGCCTGAAGGTGACCGGCATCGATATGCATATCGGCAGCCAAATCACCGAGCTGCAGCCCTTCGACCAGGCTTTCGCTCTTCTGACGGAGCTGACGGAGACCCTTCGGGCTGACGGGCACGCCATCAATCACGTGGATCTCGGAGGTGGACTTGGTGTTCCCTACCGGGAAGACAACGAGCCGCCCCCGCTGCCCGATGCCTATGCGGAGGTGGTGCGCAGGCACGTGACGCGGCTGGGCGTGAAAGTGATTTTCGAGCCCGGTCGTCTCATCGTTGGCAATGCGGGCATCCTGGTTTCGCAGGTGCTCTATGTAAAGGAAGGCGAAGCTAAGAACTTCCTGATCGTCGACGCTGCGATGAACGACCTGATACGCCCGACCCTCTACGACGCCTATCACACGATCCGGCCCGTCGTCGAACCGGCGCCGGATGCGCCCCGGCTCAAGGCCGATGTAGTAGGGCCCGTTTGCGAGACGGGGGATTTCCTCGCGCTCGACCGCGATCTTGCCAGAATGGAACCGGGCGCCCTGATCGCCATCGGCACCGCCGGAGCCTATGGCGCGGTGCAGGCAAGCACTTACAATTCAAGGCTGCTGGTTCCGGAAGTGCTGGTCAACGGCGATCGCTTTCACGTCGTGCGACCGCGGCAGACCTATGAAGAGCTGATCGCGCTGGATTCCCTGCCCGACTGGCTTTAGCGCAGGCAGGATTCGCATAGCCTCTCATTAGAACTGGACCAGACTAGCCCCGCACGGCTTGTCTGGCACGGGAATCCGCCAAGCTCGGTTCCCTGGATCCGGCAGGCTCTGCTGCGCCGCGCTTCTTCTCCGAGGTTGCGGCGAGGAAGCGGGCGATCCAGTACTGGATGAGGATGCCTCCCGTCAGAAGCGCGGCATCCTCCATCGCACTCGTATCGAAACGCGCGCGCAGGACCTGCAATGCGATCGAGAGAACCGTCCCGACGGTAAAAACAGCAAGGCTATGCTGCCCGATCAATCTTATGGCACGGAATGCCGGACCTGCCATAAGGCGTGAGACGGCCACCAGATTGGTCAAGACATAGGTCAGCGCCAGCACGTGCAGCAAACGGGGGAGCGCAAGGAAGGTCTTGTCCATTCCGCCGACATAGAAGGGCAGATAGCTGGCGAACGGCAGGGCTCCCAGCCGGAACTGCACCCAAACGAAGGCGAAGCCGAGATAGAACAGGCAGGCCGAGAACAGCCAGCCGTGATAGCCTACCAGCCGGCGCTTGTGGATCATGGCAAGCCCGCCGGCAATGCCTATGGCATAGATCAACTGCCAACTGACCGGGTTGAAGAACCAGCCGCCGGGAAGCGGGTAGTTGGGAAGGTTGATGCGGAAAGTGCCTGCCATGATCCAAACCACGATGGCGACCGCCACCAGGCCGAGCCGGTTCCACAGGCCGATAAGGATGTAGACGGGCGAGATCACGAGAAGCGCCGCATACATCGGCAAGATGTTGAGATAGCCGAGCTGGTGCGTAAGGAGCGGCAGGCCCACCATGGTCTTGAGCGGCTGCTCCAAGAGCGGGGTGAAGTTGACCCGCGGGAGCACGTCGATCGTGTTCAGGAAGACGACGCCCCCGGCCAGGATCGCGATGGCGATCGCCGTGCTGACGATATGCGCCACGTACAAGGTACCGGCGCGCCGCCAGACGCGCATGCAGCCTCTGAGATACTCACCGGCACGAAACAGCCTTGCATAGGCAAGCCCGACCGCAATTCCGGACATCAGCACGAAGGCTTCCGCAGCATCCGAAAAGCCGAAATTGCGCGAGGTGAAGTTCTCGAAAGCGTTTCCCGGGACGTGATTGATGAAGATCATCAGAAGCGCAAGTCCCCGGAATGCGTCGATCCGGAGATCGCGCCCGACGCCTTGCGGCGGAAGTGTAGTGGTCATCGGCTCGTCCCGACCTCGGCAGAGTCGTTGGGTTCGACGATCTTTTCGGCCACGCTTGAAACAGCTGAATCGGCTTTCTCGGCACGCCACCGCGCCAGGACATTCTGTTGCTCACGCATCACTGGCGTCGGCGCCATTTCCTCCGGGGTCGCAAACAGACCCAGGGCCGAGCGGCCCAGAGCGCTGCTCACATAGGAGGTGCCGCTGATTACGAGGGGGGCAGCGACCTGAGGTCCGGCAACGAGAAGCACAAACAGGAGATATTCGGGAGCAAGCCTGTAAGCTGCACCGATTGTGATCAGCCCCACCACCACGATCCACCAGCTGGCGGCCCATGCCTCGCCCAGGCTCACGCGGCCCGCCTCCCGGTTGGCGGCCGGCCATCCTCCATCGGCTCCCGCCAGGATTTCGATCACTGCCCGCGTCTGGAACAGCATCATGATGGGCGCCAGGATGCTCGTGCAGACAATCTCGATCAAAACGCTGACAAAGGCGCGGAAGCTTCCGCCAAAGCGACGGTTCCGGCCCGTAATCATGCCGTCGATCAGGATCAGGAGCTTGGGCCCGAGAAGAAGGCCGACGACGCCCGTAAGCAGCGCCAATGCGTTCGCCGTTTCGACCTTTGGGAAAACCGGCAGGCCCGGGACCGGAAAGTAATCCGGAACGACCATCATTGCGGGCGCAGCTATGCTGGCGGCGAGAAACAACGCCCAGAGCGGAGCGGCCACATACGCCATGATGCCCTGGATGAACACGAACCGGCTCCATCCCTTCAGGCCGGGTGCGGATACAATCCGGCCATGCTGCAGATTGCCCTGGCACCAGCGACGGTCGCGCTTGGCGTAATCGACCACGTTGTCCGGCCCTTCTTCAAAGGAGCCGCGAAGGTCGGGATCAATCCGCACTTTCCAGCCATTGCGTGCAAGGAGGGCAGCCTCGACATAGTCATGACTGAGGATGTGACCGCCAAAAGGCGGCTTCCCCGGCAGTTGCGGAAGACCGCAGCTTTGAGCGAAGGCCCGCGTTCGCGTAATCGCGTTGTGGCCCCAGAAGGGACCTTCCGTGCCTTGCAGCAGGGCAACGCCCTGCGCGTAGATCGGCGAATAATAGGAAGCGGAGAACTGGATCGCGCGCCCGAAAAACGATCGTGCGCGGACGACCTTCGGCAGGGTTTGCAGAAGACCGAGTTGCGGGTCCGCCTCCATGCGACGCACCATCTCCACCATCGTCGAGCCCTCCATCAGGCTGTCGGCGTCAAGGATGATGAGATGATCGTAAAGCGCCCCAGAGGTTTTAATGAAATCAGCGATATTGCCAGCCTTCTTGCCTGGGTTCGATGGCCGGCGGCGATAATAGATGCTGCAGATATGCCCGACTTCCTCCTTGAGCCGGACAAACCAGAACTCTTCCTTTGCGGCAATCCGCGGATCGGTCGTGTCCGAAACGATCGCGAAATCGAACTGGCTGGCGAAGGACGTGCGGCCGATGCTCCGGACCATAGCCGCGACATGGGAGAAGGATTTTACGGGATCCTCATTGTAGACGGGCACGACGACGGCCGTCTTGACGGTGATGGGCCCGCGCATTCTGGGGACGCGGCCACGACGCAGCGAGAAGAGCCCGTTGAGCGCGAGGACCGCCCCCCAAGCGAGCCATGCAGTGCTGAGGGCCAGCAACACGACGCGAACGAGATCCAGCCACTGCAGGCCGTCCGTATTGAAATAGCCTATGGCCAGGTAACTCGCAGTGAGCGCCATCGCCAGGGCAAAGAAAATCGAGGCAGCGCGCCGCATCGTAACCATTCGTAAATATCCCGTCGATCAGGCCGGCTGGCCATTCGTCCGATTATCTGAGGGCCAGCCATTGAAAGAGCGGCCGCAGCAAAATGCTGCGACGGGGGCGCGTCAGCACCTGCTCCGGCATCGCCATTGGAGCTGCCGGCAACGCGCTCTGCTGAAGGATGTGACGTGCCCGCAAGCTTTCCTCAGCGCTGCTCATCGGTTCTTCTCCACTGATACGCCCACGTTTCGGACAGCCGTTTGCCATCCAAAGTCAGATATCCACTCATTTCGACGGGTGCGTCTCCCTCCGGCATAAGGTCGATGGCCAATCGCCATGCGCCATTTGCTTCGACACGCGACACCGCACTGTGCACGATTTCCGCCCTTGTCACAGAAATGCTCGCTTCAACGTTCGAGTCGGCTGAAAGGTTCCCCAGCACGTCGCCTTCGAAGTCCACCACGAACTTGCGCAACCCCTCCGGGTTCTCGACGCCTGACGTGCCACCGACACCGGTGCGAAGGGCGGCTGCCCTTGCAAGCTGCCCCGTCGGCTCCTCGATCGAGCCCCAGGTGAGGCGATAGCGATATTCGAGCTCCTGGCCCGCCTTCACCTCTCCGTCCGGCATCCAGAAAGCGACGATGTTGTCGTTCACTTCGAGCTCGGTGGGGATCTCGACAAGGTTGAGATAACCCTTCCCCCAGTCGTTCAGTGGCTCCACAAGTAGCGAGGGACGACGTTCGTAATGGGCTTCGGCATCCTGATAATGGTCGAAGTTCCGATCGCGCTGGAACAGCCCGAACCCTTTGACGCCCGTCTCGCCAAAGAAGGAATTGGCAAGTTCCTTCGGATTGTTCAGCTGCCGCCACAGCTCCTCGCCGTTGGCGCGCACGATCTTGAAGCCTTCGCTGTCATGGACCTCACCGCGGAAATCGTCGAAGGCATGACGGTTGTTCTCTCCGAAAAGGAACATGGAGGTCATAGGCGCAATGCCCAGTCGCTGGATGTCCTTGCGGATGAATAGCCGGGCGGTCACGTCCATGATCGTGTTCTGCCCGGGCGTGATCTGGAACGCATAAGCCCCCGTGACGCTGGCGCTGTCGAGCGCGGCATACACGATGATCGATTTGTTGCGGCGCCCCGGCTTCTCGATCCAAAAATCGGTGAAGATTGGGAATTCTTCCCCGTCCGACGTCGCCGTGTTCACCGCGAGGCCACGCGCCGAAATGCCATAGATGCTGCCCCGGCCCAATGCACGGAAATAGCTCGCCCCGAGAAAGGAAACGAGTTCGTCCATAACGTCCGGCGTGTTTATCGGGTAGTGCAGACGAAGGCCCGCAACACCCGGGAATTCTATGCCCTTGAATGCCTCGGGATCCACCAGAGGAGCGCGGTACTCGAACATGTCCGAGGTGATGTGCATCCTCGTGGCGGTACCGTTTTCAACGAGATGAAGATGCACGGGTTGTTTGAACAGCCAGCCCGGGTGAAAGGCTTGAAGCTCGAAAGGCGACTCGCCCGCAAAAAAAGATGCCTCGGGCAGGAATCGGATACCGCGATGCTGATCATATGTCAGCTCGGTCACGATTTCCGGCATGGCTTCCTGTACCGGTTGATACTCCTTGGCCGCCTTTTCCTTCATTGCGGCGGTCAGAAGATCGAACGAGAAAGGCTGGGCCTCTTCAGCCGGTGCCGCAGCCGGCGGAGTTGCCGGAATCTGATCCTGGGCAAAAGCGACACTGTTCAGAAATGCGGTCACACCCGCCAGTGCCGCGCCCCCGCCTATAATGAATGAACGTCTGTCCATGAAATCCTGCTTCGATGTGAAGTTTGCGAATGCCCGGATGTCTTCGTCAGAATTGCGGCGAACAGCCCAGGAAGCTGAAAACCTTGGCTAACGCTGCGTAAAATTCAACGACGCGCTGTCATAGAATATGATGATCGAGACGACCTTCTTCCAAGGTCAACGATCATCAAAATCCATCAACTATGGTGGATAGCACACGGTTGCGAACCGACCGCAGAACACTGCCGACGACACAAAAACGCAACGCGAAACCATGAGAGCGTATAAAGCCGACTAGGAAACTCCGTTCCGGGGAACGGCTTCCCGGAAGAGAGCGATCAGGCAACAGCCAGGTCTGCCCGCTCTTAGCGGTAGATCAGCTAAAATGCAAGACTTTCAATACTTTGAAGCAGACCGAAATTGTAATGCAACAGAACCGGTGGTGATCCCGGCAGGATTCGAACCTGCGACCCTCAGATTAGGAATCTGATGCTCTATCCTACTGAGCTACGGGACCCCGTGGACAGGCACTCATAGCGCGTAGAAGCGACGTAGCCAAGCCGAAACGCATGCCGCAAAGACCGCGCAGCACCCGGGTCGAGACATTTTGCCGCTGCCGCAGTTCAGGCGGCGAGTGCCATTTCCGCAAGCCGCACCCAATAGCTCACGCCATAGGGGATGGCCTCGTCATTGAAGTCGTAGGATGGATTGTGAAGGCCTGCGCTGTCGCCATTGCCGATGAAGATCAAGGCGCCAGGGCGGGCAAGAAGCATATAGGAGAAATCTTCTCCTCCCATCATCGGCGGCAAGTCGATGACCACGTTGGCAGATCCGGCCACCTCGCCGGCGACGCCTGACGCGAAATCGGTTTCCGCGGGATTGTTCACGGTCACCGGATAGTTGGGATCATAATCGATCGTTACCGTTGCCCCCTGGGCGCGCGCAACGCCCTCAGCGATTTGATGCAGCCGCTCCTCGGCGAGTTTGCTCACCTCCGGTTTTAGCGTCCGGATCGTTCCCGCCAGTTGGACCTTGTCGGGAATGATGTTGTAGGCGTCACCGCCATGAATTTTCGTGACCGACACCACGAGCGATTCGAGAGGATCAGCCGAGCGAGAAGCGATGGTCTGAAGCCCCACGACGATCTGAGCCGCTGTGACGACGGGGTCGACGCTCTTGTGCGGCATTGCGGCGTGCCCGCCCTTACCCTGCACATCGATCGTGAACTCCGCCGTGGAAGCCATGATCGGGCCGGAACGGATGCCGAACTGGCCGACCGGCATTCCCGGCAGATTGTGCATGCCGAAGACGCGCGTGATCCCGAAACGCTCCATCAGGCCGCCCTTCACCATCTCGTTTCCTCCGCCGCCCCCTTCTTCGGCCGGCTGGAAGATCAGAGCGACAGTGCCCGCGAAATTGCGCGTTTCGGCGAGATATTTGGCTGCTCCCAGCAACATTGCGGTATGACCATCATGCCCGCAGGCATGCATGCGGCCGGGGATGGCGGAGGCATAGGGCCGATCGCCTGCTTCCTGGAGAGGCAGCGCATCCATGTCGGCGCGCAATCCTATGCAGGTCCCCGCGCCGCGATTGCCCTTGATGATGCCGACCACGCCCGTGCGACCGAGGCCCGTGACGATTTCATCACAGCCGAATTCGCGCAGCTTTTCGCTCACGAAGGCGGCGGTCTCATGCACGTCGAACAGGATTTCGGGCTTGCGGTGCAACTCGCGGCGCCAGTTGGTGATCTCTCCGTGAAGCTCAGCAACGCGATTCACAATCGGCATGAAAATTCTTCCCTATGCTTGCGGTCCGCAAGAATTTAGAAACAATGGGCAGGAGACCCGTCATGATAACGACAAATTGCGTTGGCTATCGCAACGGGTGCGTTGGAAAATCCGGTTAAGCGGAAATTTCCCGATGCATCTTATGGATATCGATGGTGGGCAGGCAACACGGAATCGGATGATATGCGGTATTGGCGGAACAGACCGGTCACTCTGCTAGCGGCGCTCTGCCTTTCACTTCTGAGCCTGCCGGCGCTAGCCGGCCCTTATGTTTTGCTCGACGTGGGCAGCGGGCGTGTGCTCGCGCACGAGAACGCTTTTCAACGCTGGTATCCTGCCTCACTGACAAAGCTGATGACGGCCTATGTCATCTTCCGTGAGCTGCAATCGGGCCGAATCCAGCCAAACTCCCCCGTGCGCATTTCTCAGAACGCCGCAAATGAACCGCCGAGCAAAATGGGCTACCCGGTCGGCTCCGTGCTGACGCTCGACAACGCTCTGAAAATCATCATGGTGATCTCGGCCAACGACATCGCCACGGCGACGGCTGAAAGCGTGGCGGGCTCCGAATCCGCTTTTGTCGCGCGTATGAACGCGGAAGCACAGCGTCTGGGGATGGTGGATACGCATTTCATCAACGCCCATGGGTTGCCTGGCCCCGCTCAGTTCACCACCGCACGCGACCTTGCCATTCTCGTGCATGCCCTGCGCGTGGAATTCCCACAATATGCAGGCTATTTCTCCATCGAAGCCGTACGCAACGGGAAGTCGGTCAAGGAGAATACGAATTTCCTGATCGGCCGCTTCGACGGTGCCGATGGAATGAAGACGGGCTATATCTGTTCGTCCGGTTTCAATCTCGTTGCGACAGCCACGCGCGGCCGGCGGACGCTTGCGGCCATCGTGCTTGGCGCCCACTCACAGGTGCAGCGCGCAGAGATCGCCGCTGACCTCTTGACCAGGGGCTTCAAGGCCCCCGGCCTCGGCGGGCCGAACATAGCAAATCTCAAGCGCTATGGAGCCGCGACGGAAGCGGTCGCCGACATCAGGCCGGAAATCTGCTCCCAGGAAGCCGTGGCCCAACGGATGAAGGAGCGCGACGATCAGGGGCGCCTGATCCTGACGTCGCCGCATGTCCATCCTTTGACACGCGAGCCTCAGGTGGTCGCCGTCGGTTTGGGTGGAGCAATGGGCGAAGAACCGGCAAAGCCGCGTTACGCCAATGTGCCCATACCGACGCCCCGGCCTGCCTACTCTCCGCCTGTCGCAGTGGAACAAGGCGGTTGAGCAGCCGTGGCTATCCAAAGGCCCATCGCGCTTGTAATCGTCACCGGTTTTCTCGGAGCCGGCAAGACGACCTTGCTGAACCGCATATTGAAGTCTCCCGACCTCACCAACACGGCGGTGATCGTCAACGAATTCGGCGATGTATCGCTCGATCATCTTCTGGTCGAGCAGAGTGAAGCCGGCGGTATCGTGGAGCTGGCGGGCGGCTGCCTTTGCTGCACTGTCCGCGGCGACCTCGTGGACCTGCTTCTCTCCCTTCCCGAGAATCGCCCCACGCTCAACCGCGTCATCATCGAGACAACCGGTCTGGCGGATCCCGTCCCATTGCTGCAGTCGGTCATCGCCCACCCTCTTCTAGCGCGAATTTACCGGACCGATTGCGTTGTGACGGTGATCGATGGCGTGAACGGCTCGGCCACGCTCGACCAGTACGAAGAGGCACGCAGGCAGGCAGCCGTGGCTGACCGCATCGTCGTCTCGAAGGGAGAACTCGGTTCGCGGGAGGAGCGCCAAGCCCTCCTGCAAAGACTTTCGATCCTGAACGGGACCGCAGAGCTGCTGGACGCCACATGTCCATCGGTCACGGACAGCCTCCTGCGTCCGGTGCTCGACGGGCAGAGAATGCTCGTTGCGTCACAGGACGGGCATGCCCATCACAATCATCACCACGAAGAATTTCAGAGTGTGACGCTCCAGCATTGCGCTGCCCTGCCGAGATCGGCGGTCGAGAATTTTCTCGATCTTCTGGTTTCTCAGCAGAGCGAGCAAATCCTTCGCATAAAGGGGCTGGTCGAGACTTTGGAGCAGCCGGAGCACCCGCTTCTGATCCAGGGTGTTAAACAACTCCTTCACGCACCGGAATTCCTGCCCCGCTGGCCGGACGACGAGCGCGGCACCCGGCTCGTCGTGATCGGCCGCAATCTCGACAAAAACTATATCAGCCGGCTGTTCGCCGCCTTCACCGGCCAGATGGCGGTCGATACCCCCGACCGCACCGCTCTGGAGCAAAACCCGCTGTCGATTCCGGGTTTCAGGCGCTAGCGCTCCTCCGTTGCCACGCGGCCACGGCGAGCGCCAGCAAGGCTGCGAGAAGCAGCGCCATCCCACCCCCTACGAACATCACGGCATAACCACCGCCGGTCGCCAGTGGCTGGCTGGCAAAGGGCGAGATAAACTGCCCGAGGAAGATGCTTGCCGTAAGCAGCCCGGCGAGACGCCCCCGGTTATTCTCGTCCGCCAGCGCCATGGTGGCGGTGGCCAAGTTCGGCATTACCAGGCCAAGACCGATTCCCACCACGACCGCACCGGGTAAGACCGTCAGGAAGCCCTCTGCGAAGCCCACCACGAAAAATCCAGTCCCGAGCAGGGCAAAACCGAGCGCGAAAATGGCCGGAACGCTCAATCGAGCCCGCATCGCACCGTAATAGAAGGACGTGATTGCGGAAGTCAGGGTCATCAGGCCCATTGCTATGCCCGCCATAAAAGGAGCGCGAACACCCAGTGCTTGCAAATGAAAAGGCAATTGCGTCGGCATGAGATAGAACACGACGCTGTTCAGGACTGCCGAGCCAAGGATGGCCATAAGGGGCAGAGTAATGAGCGGGCCTGCAGGTCCGCTGGCCTTCAGGTTCCTCGAGGCAGGCCGCGGCTGCTCGTCCCGGATGAAAGCCAGGAGCGCGGGTACCAGCGCCAGCGCAACCATATAGACGAGGAAAGGCGCTCGCCAGTGGAGTTCCGCGAGCAATCCTCCGCCGGTCAGAAAGAACAGTCCGCCAACACCGACAAATGCCGACTGCCGGCCCATGAAACGTTCACGGGCACTGCCGGTGAAATAATCTCCAACAAGCGCTGTCGCCACAGTCATGATGCCCGCGACCGCGACACCGAGCAGCGCCCGGCCGATGAGGAGGGTGAGAAGCGAATCCGCATAGAGTCCCGAACTTCCCGCTACCGCATAGAGAAGAACCGACGCGACGGCGACCGGCTTGCGGCCGTACCGGTCCGCAAAGACACCCGCGAAGGGCGCGCAAAGAGCGATGGAAAGCGCGGGAACGGTGAGGATCAAGCGCGTAAGAAGTGCTGCGGAGGGGCTCCCGTTAAAGCTGGCTTCTATGGCAGGCAGCGCCGGCGCAATCGTAGCGCCGGCCATTATCGTGAGCGCACTCAGGAACAGGATGGTCGCGTTTCGTCCCGCCGTCGCAGCAGGCCGGGCGGCGAAGGCGGGCGGCAAATCATCCACCGGCGTTCTCATCGGAGCGCCTCCCGAGGACCAGTTCCGCATAATGCGGAGGGCCGCGAGCGCTCGACGGTGAAAGGATAAAGACGTCTGTTGATGAACATCGATGCAGCTCCATTAAGACAGGAGCTGCTCCGATAAAGCCTCAAGCTTGGTTGAGGTCAAGCTCACGTTTTGGTTTGGCTTCGCCGCACTCGATTAGAAACCGGTGGCCGCCCGGCATGCTTTCCGTCGTGATCAGCCGGTGGTTTTCCTGAGAACAGAAGGCCGGGATGTCGATGACGGCCAGCGGATCAGTCGTTTCAACCCACAGACGCTCGCCGACTCCCATGGCTGCAAGCCGCTTTCGTGCCTTCAGCACCGGCAAGGGGCAGTTCAGCCCCCTGAGATCATAGGTTTGTACGACGTGTTCCGGCGTGGTCACTTGCGGAGCATGTTCCAGAGCCGGCTCACACGGCCCTCTTCCGGATCGGGGGCCTCCTGTGTCTGAGCGGCAGCCGCGGCTTCCGCCTTCGGGTTCGGCGAAGGAACGGGCGTGCTGCCTGTGATGAGCGGCGTTGCGCCAACCTGAACCCGGGATTCGGCCACCGTCTCGCCGGCGCTGTTGGGCGCTGCGGCGACCTGAGCACGCTCTTCGCCTTCTGCTTGGACGGGATTGGCTGCGACTTGGGCGGCGGGCTGCGGCTGGGGGGCAGCGGCATAGGCCGTGACCGGCGAGGACTGCAGCAGCGGTTTGACCTTCGCGACCATCACGGGGTTCAGCGAAGGCGGTTCCGGGCTCACCCGTTCTCCACGAGCGCGGCGGCGGCTCCAATCGGCCACGAGCTTGGCCTCCTCCAGGCCGGCGATTGTCGCCTTCGGCTCCTTTTTCGACCAGCTCCAAGCAGCTTTGGAGATGGCAAGGTCCTGCTTCTTCTTGTGCGCCTGATAGGCCATCAGCAGGGCTTCGGGCTGTGTCGAGGGCGGGCAGGCCTGCGTCGGCTCGAAGCTGTAGCCTTCGGCAGCTATCCTATTGAAGACGTATCGGCTTTCGCAGACATCGACCTTCGGCGGCGTCTTCGTGATCTCGAACTGGTCGTAACCTTCCTTCAGCATCTGCCAGAACGGGTAATTCGGATCATTCCGGTAGCGCGCCATGTTCTGCGGCGTCATGCGGAAGGGGAACGCCTGGAACTGGAAGGCCGTCTGGCCGCCGCGGAAAGCATCCCGGGCGAAGGCATAAATCTCTTCCACCTGCTCGTCGGTCATCGAGTAGCAACCGGCCGAGGAACAGGCGCCATGCACCATGAGGTGCTGACCGGTACGCCCGTTGGCGCGGTCATAGGCGTTGGGAAAGCCGATATTAAAAGACAGGTGATAGCTGGAATTCGGATTCATCTGGTGAGGCTGGATGGTATAGAAACCTTCCGGCGCCTGACGATCCCCTTCGATATATTTCGGGCCGAGCTTGCCTGACCATTTGCAGATTTCGTAGCTCTTCACGAGATCGTAGCGCCCGTCCTTCTTCTGCTTCCAGACTTCGAGCACGCCCTCTTCCTTGAAGACACGCATCATGATGGGGGCATTCGTGCTCATGCCCTTCACCTTCATGATTTCCGTGACTTCCTGAGGAAGTCTCTTTTCGGCGGCCTTTGGGGCAATATCCTCAAGCGAGCCGCTGCATCCGACAAGGATGAAGGCCGGCAGAAGCACAGCGCTAACGAAACGGCTTCTCATGCAAAAGTCTCGGGTTTTTTTCGCCAATTTCCCCTCTCCCGGCGCAGGAGGTGAGTGTCCCCACTACTAAATACCCGTTAGGCTTGACAAATCATTACCGGACACGAGCATATTAGCGCTTATCCTGAAGCACCTGGAAAGGCAATATTATGGCGGGTAACATTATCTTCCGCCTTGAGCCGCCGCGGGAGCTATCGGGGAACGCCGAGAATGGAGCCTAAAGGCTGCGGCCGATGGCGAGGAATTTCTCCCGCCGCTGTTCCCGGTGATCGCCGCCCTTCTCCGCAAGATCGCGGAAGCCTTTCTCGATAACCTCGCCGGTGGCTTCGATTACCGCCTCACGCGCGCGGTGCGCACCGCCGATCGGTTCGGGAATGATGCCGTCGATGATCTTGAGCTGGAGGAGGTCCTGCGCCGTGATTTTCATGTTCGTTGCAGCATCTCTGGCGCGGGTCGAATCGTGCCACAGGATCGATGCGGCGCCCTCCGGAGAAATCACGGAGTAAATCGAATGCTCAAGCATGTAGACGAGATTGGCCGTAGCGATAGCGATAGCGCCTCCCGAGCCCCCCTCGCCGATTATGACGGAAATGTTCGGAACCTTCAGGCTCAGGCATTTCGAGGTTGAACGCGCAATGGCTTCTGCCTGTCCTCGTTCTTCCGCGCCGATTCCGGGATATGCGCCGGCCGTATCCACGAGGCTCACGACGGGGATGCCGAAGCGGTCGGCCAGATCCATGATCCGAACGGCCTTTCGATAACCTTCAGGCCTTGCCATCCCGAAATTGTGCTTGAGCCGGCTCTGGGTGTCGTTCCCCTTCTCCTGGCCGATGATGGCTATGGACTCGCCCCGGAACCGCGCGAAGCCTGCAACCACCGCCTCGTCCTCACCGAAGGCCCGATCGCCAGCCAATGGCGTAAAGTCGGTAAAGAGTGTCCGCACGTAGTCCATGCAGTGCGGCCGGTCCGGGTGGCGCGCGACCTGTGCCTTCTGCCAGGGCGTCAGCGCGCGATAGATCTCACGCAGCGCATCCTTCGAGCGCCGCTCCAGGCGAGCGATCTCCTCGCCCACGTCCACGGCCTCACCGTTTTCGCTGAGCTTCTTCAGTTCGAGGATCTTGCCTTCAAGGTCGGCGACCGGCTTTTCGAAATCGAGATAGTTGTACATTCACCCGCCAAATATCGGACACGAGACACTGCGGTTGGGCATTTCCGGCGCCATGCCGCTCAAAAACGTGGGTTTCACATAGCGGCGATGCCGCTAATCGGCAAGCGGATGGTGCTTCTGCACCAGTTCTTGAAGGCGTTTTTCGAGCACATGGGTATAGATTTGCGTGGTGGAGATGTCGGTATGTCCCAGCAATTGCTGCACGGCGCGAAGGTCTGCACCATTCTGCAGAAGGTGGCTGGCGAAGGCGTGGCGCAGCACATGCGGGGAAACTTTCGCTGACGGCAGGCCCGCCCGCGCGGCAAGCCCCTTGAGTTCGCGCGCGAAAACCTGGCGGGGCAGATAGCCGCTCTCAGAAGCGGCCGGGAAGAGCCATGGACTTTCGGCAAAGGCAGGATGCCGCGCACGCTCCTTGATCCACAGCGCCACGGCATGCCTGGCCTTGCCGGAAAGCGGAACGACGCGCTCCTTGCTGCCCTTCCCCCGCACGTTGAAGAAGCGCTCATCCCTGAGCGCTACCCGGAGCGGCAGGCTGACCAGTTCCGAAACGCGCAGCCCCGATGCATAGAGCATTTCGAGCAGGGTCGAGAGGCGTTGAGACGTCATGGCTTCCGGCGTACCTTCCGGCGCGGTGCGTGCCTCCTCCGCCGCCCTTTCCAGAAGCGCCGCCATCTCGGCTTCGCTCAAGGTCTTGGGCAGCGGCCGCCCCTTCTTGGGGCTGTCGAGCACGCCCGTCGGATCATCTCCGCGCAGGCCCTCCGCATAGAGGAATTTGAAGAATTGACGCAATGAGGAGAGCTTGCGTGCCTGGGTCGTCGCGGCAAAGCCTCGCGCCGTCATGTCGGCGATATAGTTGCGGATATCCGCGGAGCCCGCCTTGGCCAGCCCGCCACAGGATGCGGAGAGGAAGCCATCCGCGTCCTCCAGATCCCGGCGATAGGAGGCAAGCGTGTTGTCGCTCGCGCCCCGCTCGGCCGCCATCATCTCCAGAAAAGCTTCGATCCGCGCGCCGCTTGCCATCTTCTTCCGACCGTCAAGCCAACACTCCTAGACGAAGAAGGCAAACAATTTCCAAACAACGGCCCCAGCGTCCTAACTTGGGTCGAGCCGTTCCGGCGGGATGGGTACGACGATCTCGGTCTGCCTGGGCGTCACGAAAGTCGCCAGCGCATACATAGCAGCATATGCAAGCGCAATGAGGATGACGATCGTTGTCAAAAGCCGAAAAAGGGTAGGCATATACAACCTTCGTGGTGCCCGACGCTTATGTCTCGCAGAGTCCGGCAATGCAAGCATGCGCATCTGTTATTTCAGATGCTTGACGCGTCCTGCATTTCGTGTCGAAAGCTGTGGAATGACATTGTCCACGAGATCCGCCCTTGTGCCCGATACCAGTGCCGTGCTGAAGCAGCTCGGGCGTCGCAACATCGTCTTTGTCGGGCTGATGGGTGCCGGCAAGACCGTCGTGGGGCGCAAGGTGGCCGGGATGCTTGGCCTTCCGTTCGTCGATAGCGACCACGAAATAGAAACCGTCTCCCGGATGACCATACCGGAACTGTTCGCCAATTACGGTGAGGCGGAGTTTCGCGCGCTGGAGCGGAGGGTCATCGCGCGCCTGCTGCGGGACGGCCCCCGGGTGCTTTCCACCGGCGGCGGCGCTTTCATGAGCGAACAGACTCGGCGCGCCGTCACGCGCCAAGCCGTTTCCGTGTGGCTGAAGGCCGATCTCGACACGCTCATGCAAAGGGTGGCAAAGCGCCAGAACCGGCCATTGCTCAATTCAGGAGATCCGCGCGCGGTCATGCAGGGCTTGATGGATATCCGCTACCCAATCTATGGACAGGCCGACATCACCATCCGCACGCGCGACGAACCGAAGGAAGTGATCGCCTCGGAGGTCGTCGAAGGTCTCGTCGCGTTTCTTCAAAAGGGCAGAGAATGCAGGAAATCGGCGAAGTGAACGCGGTGACCGTCCCCGTCGGCCTGGGCGAACGCGCATACGATATCCTTATCGGCCCTGGCCTGATCGCCCGTGCGGGTACGGAAATTGCCGGTCGTCTTCCTGGTACCCGGGCGGCTATCGTCACCGACGAGAATGTTGCCGCCGTCCATTTGGATACCTTTCAGGCGGCACTTGCCGCCGCTGGCATCGAGAGCGTGGCTGTCCGCCTGAAACCCGGTGAGAGAAGCAAGAGCTTCGAATCGCTGGAGCGAACGGTCGATGCCATTCTCGAGGCAAAGCTCGAAAGGCGCGATGCGGTCATCGCCCTGGGAGGCGGCGTTGTCGGGGATCTTGCCGGCTTTGCCGCCGGCGTGGTCCGCCGGGGCATGAACTTCGTTCAGGTGCCCACTTCGCTATTGGCGCAGGTCGACTCCTCGGTTGGCGGTAAGACCGGGATCAACACGCCACGCGGAAAAAATCTGGTCGGCGTCTTCTACCAGCCTCGGCTCGTGCTCGCGGACACGGAGGTTCTCGACACGTTGCCGCTACGCGAATTCCGCGCTGGCTATGCCGAAGTCGCAAAATATGGCCTGATCAACCGGCCTGACTTCTTCGCGTGGCTCGAGGCGAACTGGGAGGAGATCTTTTCTGGGGGCGCCGCGCGAACCGAAGCGATCGCCGAATGTTGCCGGGCCAAGGCAGAGATCGTGGAAAAAGACGAGCGGGAGACGGGCGACCGCGCCCTGCTCAATCTCGGCCACACCTTCGGCCATGCACTGGAAGCGGCGACGGGATATGATGGCGCACGCCTGGTTCACGGCGAAGCGGTCGCGGTCGGCATGGTTCTGGCGCATAAGTTTTCCGCCCGCATGAATCTCGCGAGCCCTGATGATTCCGCCCGCGTCGAGGCCCATTTGAGCGCTGTGGGGCTGCCAACCCGGCCGAACCAGATCCCCGGCGGACTGGCCGATGCGGCGACGCTGCTTTCGTTTATCGCGCAAGACAAGAAAGTGACGCGCGGAGCGCTTACCTTCATCCTCACCCGAGGCATCGGGCAATCGTTCATCGCCAAGGACGTGCCCGGCTCGGAGGTCCTGGCCTTCCTTGAGGACGTGCTACGGCAATGACGACCGGGCTTCTCGTCACGGGCGGAATCATCTTGTGCCTGATCATCCTTTCCTTCCTCTTTTCGGGAACGGAGACGGGGATGACGGCCGTATCCCGCGCACGCCTCCACACGTTGGAACGGGCCGGAGACAGCCGGGCAGCCCTAGTACAGAAGCTGATCGCCAGGCGGGACCGCCTGATAGGCGCGCTCCTCATTGGCAACAACCTGGTGAATATCCTCGCATCGGCGCTTGCCACGAGCGTGTTGCTTGCGCTCTTCGGCGAAGCCGGCGTGGTCTATGCGACCATCGCCATGACGGTGATTCTCGTCATCTTTTCGGAGATCCTGCCGAAGTCCTGGGCGCTTGCGAGACCCGAGCAATTCGCGCTTTTCGTAAGCCCCTTTGCGCGTTTCGTCATGCTGGTTTTCGGCCCGCTTTCCTCGGGCGCGAATGCGATCGTGCGCCTCCTGCTCTCCATTTTCGGGGTCAGCCTCGCACGCGACAAGCCATTGCTCACGGCTCATGAAGAACTTCGCGGCACGGTCGAGGTGCTGCACCGCGAAGGTGGCGTGGTGAAGCAGGACCGGGACCGCATGGGCGGCCTTCTGGATCTGCATGAGCTGGAAGTTTCCGACATCATGATCCATCGCACCAATATGCGTTCGGTCAGTGCAGACGAACCCGCCAGCGCGGTGGTGAGCGAACTTCTCAAAAGCCCGTACACACGCATCCCGGTCTGGAAGGGCACCAGCGAGAACATTGTGGGCGTCGTCCACACAAAGGATCTTCTGCGCGCGCTGCATGAAGTCGACAACGACCCGAACCGCATCGACATCATGAAGGTGGCAAGCAAGCCCTGGTTCGTGCCCGACACCACCACCTTGCAGGACCAGCTCAACGCCTTCCTGCGTCGCAAGGCTCATTTCGCCATCGTTGTGGATGAGTATGGCGAGGTGGAGGGCCTGGTAACGCTCGAAGACATCATCGAGGAGATCGTCGGCGACATCACCGACGAGCACGATGTGGACATGCAGGGCGTGAAGCAGGAAGCGGACGGCTCCATCGTGGTGGACGGTTCCGTGCCGATCAGGGATCTTAACCGCGCGCTGGATTGGAACTTGCCGGATGATGAGGCGACCACGATCGCCGGCCTCGTGATCCACGAGACGCAGACCATCCCGGAAGAGAAGCAGGCCTTCACCTTCTTCGGCAAACGCTTCATCGTGATGAAGCGCGAGAAGAACCGCATCACCCGCCTAAGGATCCGCCCTGCAGTCGAGGAGAAGGCAGCCCCGCCGAAACAGTAGAAGCTGCCGGCCGTTCAGCGCTGAGCTCGACGAAGAATCACCACCGCGTCTTCTCGCCGGGTGCCGCAGGCTCGATAGCAAGCGCGTGAACGCCCCGCTTGAGCTCTTCCGACAATACCTGGTTCACCGCCCGGTGACGCTCGATGCGGCTCAGGCCGGAGAAAGCCGCCGCGACAATGCGCACGCGAAAATGTGTCTCGCCCGTGCCGTCGAATATTTCCTCATGACCACGCTCGGTATGATGATGGCCGGCATGAAGATGGCTTTCATTAACGACATCGAGCCGTTCCGGCGAGAAGGCTTCGGTAAGCTTGTTTTCGATCGCGGTTTTGATGGACAAGAATGCCTCCTGATACCATATAGGGGAAGCTTCCCCGTCATGATCCGACTCATGGCCTAACGCATTTTCGGCCCAAGTGGAAACGCTTGTCCGCAAATGGGATTTGTAAGACCGTCCGCAATGCCGGGGAGTGCTAGGTCCAACGTCCGCGAAATGTCAATTCTTGTTTCGCAGCCGCGGAAGGCCATAATCTCTACTGATTTGCTCGCTTCAGGACAGGCATGAAACTGAACTCGAAATATTTCGAGAAAATTCGTATCCGCCCCGATACCCAGGCGGAAACCAAGACGGACGCGCCCCGTTGCCAGTGGGATGGCTGCGAGGAGCCCGGTCTTCATCGTGCCCCGGTAGGCCGGCACCGGGAAGGGGAGTATTTCCGCTTCTGCTTCGAGCATGTGCGCGAGTACAATAAGAATTACAATTACTTCTCGGGTCTGAAAGACACCGATATCGCGCGTTTCCAGAAGGAGGCGCTGACCGGTCACCGCCCGACCTGGAAGATGGGATCGCTCGGCAATGGCCAAGCTGCCCCCGAGTTCGCTCCGTTTCGCTCGGGTCAGGCAACCTATTACCGCCGCCTCGGCGACCCGTTCAATTTGTTTGGCGGCGCGGAAGGTCGCCCCCATGCTCCCACCGAGCGGCGCCTCAAGCCGCTTGAGGCCAAGGCGCTGGAAACGCTTGGCCTTACGGCGAATGCGACTGGCGCGGATATAAAGGCGCGCTATAAAACGCTGGTGAAACGCCACCATCCGGATGCGAATGGCGGCGATCGGGGGTCTGAGGCACGCCTGCGCGATGTCCTACAGGCCTACCGGCTCCTCAAGCAGGCGGGTTTCTGTTAACCCCGGTCTCTGCTAAGAGGCCAACATTACGATGAGAAGCGGTGCGGTCCTCCCCGTGCGCGCTGGAGGTATGATGAACAAGATCGACCGCGATATCGCCAACCTGCCCGACACCACGGTTTCGGTGCGCGAGACCTTTGGCTTCGACGCAGACATGGTCGTGCCCGCCTACTCCGAGACGGACCCCCATGTGCCCGATATCGACCCGGATTATCTCTTCGACAAGCAGACGACCCTCGCGATCCTTGCAGGCTTTGCCTACAATCGCCGCGTCATGATTTCCGGCTATCACGGAACCGGCAAATCCACCCACATCGAACAGGTCGCAGCACGCCTCAACTGGCCCTGCGTTCGTATCAATCTGGACAGTCATGTGAGCCGTATCGACCTCGTCGGCAAGGATGCCATCGTGGTCAAGGACGGCATGCAGGTTACCGAGTTCCGCGACGGCATCCTGCCCTGGGCCTATCAGCACAATATCGCACTGGTGTTCGACGAATACGACGCAGGCCGCCCCGACGTCATGTTCGTGATCCAGCGCGTGCTGGAATCCTCCGGCCGCTTGACGCTGCTCGATCAGAGCCGCGTCATCAGGCCGCACCCCGCCTTCCGTCTCTTCGCGACGGCCAACACGGTGGGTCTGGGCGACACGACGGGCCTCTATCACGGCACGCAGCAGATCAACCAGGCGCAGATGGACCGCTGGTCCATCGTCACCACGCTCAACTACCTGCCGCATGACGAAGAAGTCTCGATCGTGCAGGCCAAGGCCAAGCACTACCAGAACGAGAAAGGCCGCGAGATCGTCGGCCGCATGGTGCGTGTGGCCGACATGACGCGCTCTGCCTTCATGAATGGCGATCTTTCGACCGTCATGAGCCCCCGTACCGTGATCATGTGGGCGGAGAACGCCGAAATCTTTGGAGATGTTGGCTTTGCTTTCCGGCTAACCTTCCTCAACAAGTGCGACGAGCTGGAGCGCGCCATGGTGGCCGAGTTCTACCAGCGCGCCTTCGGCGAGGAACTGCCGGAGTCGGCGGCGAATGTCGTGCTGAGCTAGGAGGGAAAATGGCCTATCAGGGAAGCTGCCATTGCGGCGAGGTGCGTTTCAAGGTCGACGTGGACCTTTCGCATCCGATCACCTGCAATTGTTCCTACTGCTCGCGCAGCGGCAGTATCCTTGCATTCACGCCAGCGGAGAAATTCGAGCTGGAGCAGGGCGAGGAGAAGCTGACCGAGTACCGCTTCAACACAGAGAAGATCCAGCATCTCTTCTGCTCGGTCTGCGGCATGGAGTCCTTCTCACGCGGTGAGATGCCGGACGGCACGAAGATGGTTGCCGTCAATATCCGATGCCTCGAAGGCGTCGATCTGGACAGTCTGCAACCCACACAATTCGACGGCCGCTCTCGCTAGAGCCAGAAAGTTTTTCTCGTGAATCCCTCCAACCGCAAGCCAGGACAGCCCGCCGAGAGCCCGCTCAATCCCTTCAAGCGAGCGCTTACCGGCTGTGTGCGCGCTATCGCTGGCGATGGTGAGATCGAGGTTGTCTTTTCCAAGGACAAACCGGCGCTGACGGGAAGCCGGGTCCGGCTGCCTGATTTGCCCAAGAAGCCGACGGCGGACGCTCTTCGCGTTACCCGCGGCCTCGGAGACTCGATGGCGCTGCGCCATGCCTGCCATGACGCGCGCGTTCACAGCCGACTGGCGCCGCAGGGCACGCAGGCGCGCGCCATATTCGATGCGGTGGAGCAGGCCCGGGTCGAGGCCATCGGCGCCCGGTCCATGGCAGGCGTGTCCGAGAACTTGGCGGCCATGCTGGAGGACAAATACGCGCGCGCCAATCTGGCCGACATCAACAACCGCGCCGACGCTCCGCTGGAAGAAGCCGTTGCCCTGATGGTACGCGAGAAGCTGACCGGACGGCCTGCTCCCAAGAGCGGCGAGAAAATCGTTTCCCTTTGGCGTGACTGGATCGAGGAAAAGGCCGGCACCGACCTCGACACGTTGCTCCCCCGCATCAACGATCAGGATGCCTTCGCCCGCGCCGTTCGCGATCTTCTCGGCGCCATGGACATGGGCGAGGATCTTGCCGAAGACCAGCAGACCGACGATAGCGAGGAAGACGACGACCAGCCGCAAGGCGAGGACTCCTCCGAGGAGGGCGGCGAGGATCAGTCGGAAGGCGAGCGCAGCCAAGCCGAAGAAGCCGATGCATCCAGCGACGAGAACGAAGCCGGCGAAAGCGAAGCTGCTGCCACGGCTGCCGAGGATGCCGTCGAGCAGGAGGATATCGACGCCGAAACGCCCGGCGAGGCACGACGGCCCGAGAACCCGTTCGACCAAGCAGCCCATGCGATCGACTATCGCGTGTTCACCACCGAATTCGATGAGGTGGTCGGCGCAGAGGACCTTTGCGACGAGGAAGAGCTGGACCGCCTGCGCGCTTTCCTCGACAAGCAGCTCGCCAATCTGCAGGGCGTGGTCGGCCGGCTCGCAAACCGCTTGCAGCGGCGCCTGATGGCGCAGCAAAACCGTTCCTGGGAGTTCGATCTGGAGGAAGGGGTTCTCGACACCGCCCGCCTTCCGCGCCTCATCATCGATCCCATGCAGCCTCTCTCCTTCAAGCAGGAGCACGACACCAATTTCCGCGATACGGTGGTGACGCTGCTGATCGACAATTCCGGCTCGATGCGCGGGCGCCCCATTTCAGTGGCCGCGACTTGTGCAGACATTCTCGCCCGTACGCTGGAGCGCTGTGGCGTTCGCGTCGAAATCCTGGGGTTCACCACGCGGGCGTGGAAGGGTGGCCAGGCACGCGAGAAGTGGCTCAAGGAAGGCAAGCCCGCCAATCCCGGCCGGCTCAACGATCTTCGTCACATCGTCTACAAGTCCGCGGATGCGCCGTGGCGGCGCGCACGCCGCAATCTCGGCCTGATGATGCGCGAAGGCCTACTCAAGGAAAATATCGACGGCGAGGCGCTGCTTTGGGCGCATCAGCGCCTGATTGCGCGACCGGAGCAGCGCAAGATCCTGATGATGATTTCGGATGGCGCACCGGTTGACGATTCGACGCTTTCTGTAAATCCCGGAAACTATCTGGAACGGCATCTGCGCGGGATCATCGAGCTGATCGAGACGCGCTCTCCGGTGGAGCTGCTCGCCATCGGCATCGGCCACGACGTGACGCGCTATTATCGCCGTGCCGTCACCATTGTGGATGCCGAGGAACTGGCCGGCGCCATGACGGAGCAGCTCGCCTCCCTTTTCGAGGAGGAAAGCTTGCGGCGCGGCCGAGCAGCCGGACGCCTGCGTCGTGCGGGCTGACCGGGTTCACGGCCTGTTTTTCGGTATTTTTCTTCTCGCTGCGGGCATTTTCTTTCCGTCACCGGCAATAACCGAAAATGCTTCTGCTGAAAGCGTTTCGGTTTCCGCGCGCGTCATCGACAGCTTTCGCATAGGCTCCCGCGAGAAAGATTTCGGTGCTCTGGAATTCGTCGGCGGACTGGAGATGATCTCCCGCAGCCGCGACTTCGGCGGCATCTCTTCCTTTCGTTTCCGTTCGCCGGGAGAGAGTTTCATCGGTGTCACCGATACGGGCTTCTGGTTCTTCGGCAAAATTCTTCGCGACGAGAGCGGCCGGCCGAGCGCCATCGAGGACTTCACGATGAGCCCGATACTCGACGCCGCCGGCAACGCGGGAGAAAAATGGACGACAGATGCCGAAGCGATTGCCCTGCGCGGAAACAGGGTCCTCGTCGGCTTCGAGCGGGAACACCGCATTTCCGAGTTCCGCTTGGAACCCGGCAAGATGGGAAGCCCTGTTGCCGATCTGGACTTCCTTATCCCCCGGCACGAACTCCGGATGAATAGAAGCTTCGAAACGGTGGCCTTCGCGCCGCAGGAAAGCGTCCTTGCGGGAGCTCTGGTCGCCATCACAGAACGAAGCATCGACAAGAATGGAAACGTCTTCGCCGCCGTTCTCGACGGGCCACGGAAAGGCGCCTTCACCATTGCTCGCCGGGACGAGTTCGACATCACGGATGGCGCCTTCCTGCCCGATGGTGACCTCCTCCTGCTTGAGCGGAGCTTTTCGCTATCGGCCGGCGTCGCTATGCGGCTCCGCCGTATCCCGGCCGAGACGATCCGCCCGGGCGGCATTGCCGACGGGCCTGTCCTGCTTGAGGCGGATATGGGCTATCAGATCGACAATATGGAAGCGCTGGACGTCTGGCAGCGCTCCGATGGCGCGACCATGGTCTCGCTCATGTCGGACGACAACCGCTCCTTCCTGCAGCGCAATCTCTACCTGGAATTCCGGCTGCTGGAACGGTAGCCTTCCCTAGCGCACCGCTTCAGCGGGCCTGAGAAACGAAAGCATCGCTCCATAGGGGCCCAGCATGGCAAAGCCCATGAGGAGCTTCACGCAGAAGTCGCCCACGGCAAGCGACACCCAAAGTGGCACCTCGGAGCCAAAACCGAGGAGCGGCACCGGGAACGCAAGCGATCCATCGTGAAGCCCGACAGCCGTATCGAAAAAGGCAAAGACTGTCGCGAAGGCGATGGAGAAGAAGAGCAATGTATCGAGCGCCGAACTCACGACCGTCGAAAACAAGGGTGGCTGCCACCAAGCCTGTCTCCGCAGGCGATCGAACACAGTGATGTCGAGAAGCTGAGCGGCGAGGAATGCGGTTCCCGAGGCGATGGCGATGCGCGGCGTGGCCAGCCACACGGAGAGTGCCACGGCAAAGATGAAGCCCACCAGAACCACGCGGCGGGCAACCGCCGGACCAAACCGCCGATTGGTCAGATCCGTGATCAGGAATGCGACGGGATAGCTGAGCGCTCCCCAGGTAAGGATTTCGCCCAGCCCAAAATGGTTAAACGGAAACTGAACGAGGATATTGGACGCCACGACGGTAGACGCCATGGCGACCACGAATGGCCAAACTTGGAATGCGCGGTTCATTTTTTTAGCCTGGGTGATGGAACCAGTCGGGCAAACGCCCGCCCGAAGGATCAGGCCGTGGCCTGCTCGGCGATCTTCTTGACGATCTGCTTCTTCAGGAGGCGCGCACGCTGCGAGAGCTCGTTCGACTTGGCCTTCAGCAGGAAGGCGTCGAGACCGCCGCGATGCTCCACCGAGCGAAGCGCATTGGCCGAAACGCGCAGACGATAGCTCTGGCCGAGTGCCTCCGACATCAGCGTGACGTCGCAAAGATTGGGCAGAAAGCGACGACGGGTCTTGTTGTTGGCGTGGCTCACATTGTTGCCGCTGATCACGGCCTTGCCAGTCAGTTCGCAAGCGCGGGACATCTGTTTATCCTTTATCTTTCGGGCCCATGACCAGTTGCCGCACCAGATTGCGGCGCGCGGTTCCTTAAGCGGCCTCGTGGGAAATCGCGGGTTCAATAGAGGCAAAACCGGCTGCGGTCAAGCTTTGCGGCACCAGCGGCCCGAAAACCGCTCCATACAAACGCCGTAAAAGACGGTTTGCCTGTGGGAAGGACGGAGAGGACAACGCCGGAAGCAAGCCATGATCAATCTCCGCCACCGCGTTTTTGTCGCTGCGGTTTTTTTCCTTGCGTCGGCGCCGATGGCCGGCGCGGAAGCCTATCATACGCGCTATGATGTCTCTCTTTTCGGCTTCCCCGTGGGACGCGCCACTTTCGAAAGCCGGTTCGAAGGCGAAGGCTTTGCCATAGCCGGAAGCTTCGCCAGCGCTGGCATCGCGCGCATCTTCGAGCGCACCGACGGAACGGTGAAAGTGAATGGCCGGTTTGCAAGGAATTCCACACGTCCCAGCCTTTACGCGCTGGAATACACCGAAGGCGACAAGCGCCAGATTACGACGATCCGCTTCCAGGGAGGCAGGGTCGCCGAAACCAGGAACGACCCACCTCTGAAAAAACGTGGAGACGACTGGGTCCCGCTCGCTCGCAATCATCTCTCTGGGGTGGCCGATCCCATTTCCGCTTTGCTTTTGCCCGTTTCCGGCAATGACGCCGTCTGCAACCGCAGGATTCGTGTCTATGACGGCGAGATCCGCGCCGATATCGTGCTTCAGCCCGCAAATGAGTGGGAGCACTTTCGTGGTGCCGCCGTAACGTGCCGGGCGCGGTTCGTACCGGTGTCCGGATATCGGAGAAACCATTCCTCGATCACCTTTTTGCGCGATCGCGGACGCATGCTTGTGGGATTTGCCCCTGTAGCCGGTAGGGAACTCTATTCGCCGGTCGAAGCCACCATTGCCACGAAGATCGGAACGGTGCACATCAGAGCGCGTCAGATGTGACGACAGTTCTTGATCAGGCTCGGCGGTGAACATCCGGACCTGAGCTTCACAGGTCAACAGCGCCGGTCAACAAGATCGACGCAACTGGAGCAGGGTTCGGAATAAATGGCGCGCGCGACTTTGATCGGCTTTTCGGCGATTGCCATGTGGGCGCTGTTGGCGCTGATGACGGCGGCATCCGGCAGCGTCCCGCCCTTCCAGCTTTCCGCCATCACCTTTGCCATCGGAACGGGGGTGGGGCTGGCCGCCCAAGCTGCCTCGCCGGCCTTCCGCAAGAGCGAGAGAGTGCCACCCGTGGTGTGGCTCATCGGTATCGGCGGCCTCTTCGGCTATCACTTCCTCTACTTCACGGCGCTTCGCAATGCGCCCACCGTGGAAGCCAGCCTCATCGGCTATCTCTGGCCGCTTCTGATCGTGCTCGGCTCGGCTCTTGTGCCAGGCGAGCGCCTCGGCTGGCATCATGTCGCCGGCGCCTGTCTGGGCTTGGCTGGCACTTTGCTGATCATCGGCAAGGATGGTGGCTTCAGCTTCGACAGCCGCTATTCCCTTGGGTACGCCGCAGCCGGTGCAAGTGCCCTTTTCTGGTCCGGTTATTCGCTTCTTTCACGCCGCTTTCAGGCAGTGCCAACAAGCACGGTCACCTGGTTCTGTGCTGCCACCGCTCTCCTCTCCGCACTCTGCCACATGGCGCTGGAAGAGACGATCTGGCCGGTGAACATGGGCGAGTGGCTGGCGGTGCTCGGCCTCGGCCTCCTGCCGGTGGGAGCTGCGTTCTACGCCTGGGATTATGGCGTGAAGCACGGTAACATCCAGGTGTTGGGAGCCGCCAGCTATGCAGCCCCTCTCCTGTCCACGCTGGTCCTGATCGCTGCGGGCCGGGCCGAGCCGACCGCGGCGACGCTTGCGGCTTGCCTTCTCATCACCGGCGGCGCCGCGCTTGCAGCCAAAAGCATGATTTTCCGCCAAAAGGAGCTGGCGGAAGATGCCGCGGTCTGACGGCTAGAAGATATCCTTCCGTTTGCGGATCTCGGCGAAGACTTCCACATCGGGGGCGTTCTCCATGCCGAGATTGCGGCGAATGACCGGATCGTGCCAACGAAGGAACGGGTTTGTCGCCATCTCTTCACGCAAGGTGGTCGGCAGGGTCGGCCTGTCCTCGCGCCGCAGCGCTTCGATCTTCTTTGCCCGCTCCTTGAGTGCAGAGTTGGTGGGATCGACCGAGAGCGCGAAGCGGGCGTTGGACTCGGTATATTCGTGCCCGCAATAGATGACGGTCTCGAGCGGCAGCTCCGTCAGTTTCTTGAGCGATTCGTACATGACCGGCGGCTTGCATTCGAACAACCGGCCACAACCGAGAGCAAACAGCGTGTCGGCCGTGAAGGCGACGCCTGCTTTGGGGAAAAAGTAGCTGACATGGCCAGCCGTGTGCCCCGGCGTCTCGATCACGCGCGCTTCCTGGTTACCGACGCGCACGATGTCCCCCTCATTCACCTGCCGGTCAATACCCGGAATCTTGTCCGCCTCCTTGGCGGGACCGACAATCGTAAGGCCGAAACGCTCCTTGAGCGCTAGATTGGCTTCGACATGGTCGGCATGATGATGCGTGATGAGCAGCAATGAGGGTGTCCAGCCCGTACGTTCGATCGCCTCCAGAATCGGGCGCTCCTGCGGCGCGTCAATCAGGGCGGTGACACCCGTTTCCGAATCGCGCGCAAGGATGCCGAAATTGTCGCTGTGGCACATGAACTGTTCGATTTCGAGCGTCATCACTATCTCCGTATCCAGTCAGACACATAGGGTCTCGGCCGGCCTTTGTCACCGCCGAAAGACTTTCTTGAAGCGGGCGCCCTGGACGCTTACCCTCTTCGTATGAACACCGACATCGTCGACCTCAGGGCATTCTACGCAAGCCTGCTCGGAAAGCTGGCCGAGAGGTCTATTGCCATGGCCCTTTCATCGATCTGGTGCAAGCTGCCGGACGAGCGTCTTGTGGGCCTTGGCTATGCCGTGCCCTGGCTCGAGCGCTTCGGTGCCGACGCGGAACGCGTATTTGCTTTCATGCCCGCGCGCCAGGGGGCCATCCGGTGGCCAACCGGGCGGCCTTCCACGACGGCGTTGGTCTTCGAAGAGGAACTGCCGCTCGCTGACGCCGCGATCGATCGGGTGCTGGTGGTCCATGCATTGGAGCATGCGGAAAATCCACGGCAGATGCTGATGGAGCTTTGGCGCGTGCTGGCGCCGGGCGGGCGTATCGTCATCGTGGTGCCGAACCGGCGAGGGGTCTGGGCGCGCTTCGAGCATACGCCCTTCGGAACCGGCCGCCCCTACTCCCGGACGCAGTTGGTGGAGCTTCTTCGCGAGGCCAATTTCACGCCCGGCGCGTGGGCGGATACGCTGCATTTCCCGCCCGCGCGGCGCCGCTGGGTGATGCGGCTTCACCAAGTGCTGGAGCGTGCCGGCAAACGGTTCTGGCCCCTTTTCGCTGGAGTCCTCGTGGTCGAGGCCGAGAAACGGCTTTATCAGGGCATTCCGGCAAAAGCGCGCCGCAAGCGGCGTGTGCTCGTTCCCGTATTGAGCCCGCAGGGGGCGACCCGCGGAGCTGCGATCCATATGGAGAAAAAGGGAGAGTGAGATGTGGCGGGACCGACGGATCCTCGACCTGTTCGGCATCGAACGACCGGTGCTGCTGGCGCCCATGGCGGGCTCCGGCGGCTCTGAGCTTGCGATCGCCGTCGCCCAGGCGGGCGGGCTCGGCGCACTTCCCTGCGCGATGCTTTCTCCAGAGCAAGTCCGCACGGAACTCGGCATTATCCGCCAGCGGGTGAGCAAGCCGATTAACCTCAATTTCTTCTGTCATACGCCACCGGAGCCGGACTCCGGGCGCGAAGCCGATTGGCGTGGACGGTTGGCCGCCTACTATTCTGAATACGGCCTCGACCCGGATGCCGCACCGGCAGGCGCCGGCCGAAATCCTTTCAACGAAGAAGCGTGCATGATCGTCGAGGAATATCGCCCGGAAATCGTGAGCTTCCACTTCGGCCTGCCGAAAGAACAGCTGCTCGAGCGCGTCCGCAAGACGGAAGCCAAGATCATCGCTTCCGCTACGACGGTCGCCGAGGCTCGATGGCTCGAGGAACGCGGCTGCGATGCCATCATCGCCCAGGGCGCCGAAGCCGGTGGACATCGGGGCATTTTCCTTGAGGAGGATATTTCGACACAGCCCGGCACGATGGCGCTGGTGCCCCAGGTGGTCGACGCCGTCTCGGTGCCGGTTATCGCCGCAGGAGGCATCTCGGACGGGCGCGGCATGGCCGCTGCCTTCATGTTGGGCGCATCGGCGGTCCAGGTCGGCACCGCTTATCTTCAATCGCCCGAGGCTTTGACCGGCCCTCTTCACCGCGAAGCGCTTGCGCGGGCGCGCGATGACCGCACCGTGCTCACCAATGTCTTCACAGGGCGTCCCGCGCGCGGCCTGATCAACCGCATTATCCGCGAAGTGGGACCGATCAGCGCCGAAGCTCCCGCCTTTCCGCTTGCCACGGCCGCGATTGCGCCACTGCGAAAGGCGGCGGAAAGCGCGGGCTCGGGCGATTTCTCGCCGCTCTGGGCCGGTCAGGCAGCACCTTTGGCGCGGCCCATGCCTGCGGCGGAGCTTACGCGAAAGCTTTCGGAAGACGCCGAGAAACTTCTAACCGCGTGAGCCTGGGGGCGTTAGGACAGCGCGGGCTCCAGGTTCTTCCCGATCTTCTCCAGGTCGTAGGGCGTCGTCTGGTAGACACGGTTGATCCAGTTTCCGAACAGCAGATGAGCGTGCGAGCGCCAGCGGTTGAGCGGGGGCCGCTTAGGATCGTTGCCCGGATAATATTCATGCGGCACATCGATCGGCACGCCGGCAGCCACGTCCCGATCGTATTCTTCCTTGAGGGACGTGGAATCATATTCGATGTGATTGAACATGTAGAGCCGGTTTCCCGTCGCCTCTGCGAGCAGACAAGGGCCGGTCTCGTCCGACTCCATCAGCATTTCCAGCCCTGAATCGGCGGGAATATCGGCTGCGCGCACCTCGGTCCACCGCGAGACGGGAATGGCGAAATCATCCGAGAACCCGGCGAGATAGGGGGAGGCGGGAGCGTAGTTGCGGTGCCGGAAGACGCCGAATGCCTTTTTCTCGAGCGTGTGTTTCGGGATGCGATGGAAATGCCAGGCAGCCGCCATCGCGCCCCAGCAAATGAAGAACGACGAATGGACGTTGGTCGTGGTCCAATCGAAAATCCGCGCCAGCTCTTCCCAATAAGTCACCTCTTCGTAGGGCAACAATTCCACGGGGGCGCCGGTTACGATGAAGCCGTCGAATTTGCGCGATGCCACCTCTTCCCAGGTTTCATAGAAGGCGATCAGATGTTCTTCCGGCGTGTTCTTGGCCTTGTGGTTTCCGATGCGCACCAGCGTCAGTTCCACCTGGAGTGGACTGGCGCCGATCAGCCGGGCGAACTGCGTCTCCGTGCGGATCTTGTTCGGCATGAGGTTCAAGAGCCCGATCTGCAATGGACGGATATCCTGACGAAGCGCCGTCTTTTCGTCCATGACGGAGACGCCCTCGCGCACAAGCACCTCGCGGGCAGGCAGCTGATCGGGAATCTTGATCGGCATAGTAGAACTCCAAAACAAAAAAACCGGCGGCGAAGATCGCGGCCGGTCCCAACGGACTTGATATCTTCGGCCTCTTTAGCGACTTCTTTTACGTGGCTGCAAGCCGACCGGCCAAATCACCACGGGTTCACCTTGCTATTTAGGCCTGCCTCCCCTTTGCGTCAATGGAGTTGATGGGTTAAAGCAGGCGGCCTCAAACTGACGGAACTTCTGATGACTTCGCTCGATCGTCCCCAGCCCAAGCCCGGCGTCATGGATATTGCGGCCTATGTACCCGGCCGCGAAAGCGCGCCTGGCGCCGCAAAGGTTTGGAAGCTTTCCTCGAACGAGACCCCTCTTGGCCCCTCGCCGGCCGCGTTGGAGGCGGTGCAGGAGGCAACTCAGCATCTCGAGCGATATCCGGATGGCTCCGCTTCGAAATTGCGCAACGCGATAGCGGAAGCGCACGGGCTCAATCCCGCGAACATCCTGTGCTCCAACGGCTCCGACGAGCTCCTTGGCCTCCTCGCGCAAACCTATCTGAAACCGGGCGACGAGGGCATCTATACGGAGCACGGATTCCTGGTCTACCGCATCCAGATCCTCGCCGCCGGGGCCACCCCGGTGGTCGTCAAGGAGAGGAACGAGCGCACCGATGTGGACGAGATCCTCGCGGCGGTCACCGATCGCACGAAGATCGTCTTTCTCGCGAACCCGAACAATCCCACGGGCACCTATCTGCCAGTGGACGAGGTGAAGCGCCTGCGCGCCGGTTTGCCGCGCGGCGTCCTTCTCGTGCTGGATGCCGCCTATGCGGAATATGTGCGCCGCAACGACTACGAGGCTGGGATCGAGCTCGTCTCGTCCAATGACAATGTCGTCATGACACGCACATTCTCGAAGATCTACGGCCTGGCAGCGCTGCGCATCGGCTGGATGTACGCCCCCAGCCACGTGGTGGAGGCGGTGAACCGTGTGCGCGGCCCCTTTAACGTGAACTCCATCGCCATCGAGGCCGGAGCGGCCGCCATACGTGACAAGGCGCATGTGGAACGGGCGGTGGCGCATAACGAAACCTGGCGCACCTGGCTGACGGAAGAGCTGGAGAAGCTCGGCCTCAGGGTAACGCCAAGCGTCGGCAATTTCCTCTTGGTTCATTTCCCGATGGAGGGCAGCAAGACCGCGGAGGCGGCGGACGCTTTCCTGACTTCTCGCGGCTACATATTGCGACGCGTGACAGGTTACGGCTTTCCCAATGCGCTCCGCCTGACCGTCGGCTGCGAAGAAGCCAATCGCGGCGTCATTGCTGCGCTCGCCGGATTTTTAGGAAGGTGAGCCGTGGCCGACCCGCTGTTTAACAGAATCGCGCTTGTCGGTATCGGCCTCATAGGGTCATCGATTGCGCGCGTGATCCGCCGGGAAGGCTTGGCAAACACCATCGTCGTCAACACCCGGCGGCCGGAAACCCTGGCCCGCGCCCGAGAGCTCGGCCTGGGCGACGAGTATTTCGAAACGGCCGCCGACGCGGTTGAAGATGCCGATCTCGTGATCGTGTCCGTGCCCGTCGGTGCTTCGGGCAGCGTCGCAGCCGAGATCGCCGGCACCCTGAAACCCGGCGCGATTGTCACCGATGTGGGCTCCACGAAGCGATCGGTCCTGGAGCAGATGGAACCCGTCTTGCCCAAGACGGTGCATTTCATCCCCGGCCATCCTATCGCCGGCACCGAGCATTCAGGCCCCGATGCCGGATTTGCCGGGCTGTTCGAAGGACGCTGGTGCATCCTTACGCCGCCTCCCGGAACGAACGAGGAGGCGCTTGCCCGCCTGACCCGGTTTTGGGAACGGTGCGGGTCGAAGGTCGATACCATGGATCCACAGCACCACGACCTCGTGCTCGCCATTGTCTCGCACCTGCCTCACATCATCGCCTACAACATCGTGGGCACCGCCGACGACCTGGAAACGGTCACCAAATCCGAAGTAATCAAATATTCGGCTTCAGGTTTCCGCGACTTCACGCGCCTGGCGGCCTCCGACCCGACCATGTGGCGCGATGTCTGCCTGCACAACAAGGACGCGATCCTTGAGATGCTGGCCAGGTTTTCGGAGGACCTGTCGGCGTTGCAGAGAGCGATCCGCTGGAGCGACGGCGAGAAGCTGTTCGACCTCTTCACCCGCACCCGGGCCATCAGGCGCTCGATCATCGAAGCGGGTCAGGAAGTGGACGCACCAGATTTCGGCCGGCAGGTCATTGCGCATCCGCCCAAGCAGGGTGCCTGAGCACGGCTACTCAATCGCCGGGATCTCACCGAGCGGGATAAAGCCAAGGAAGACTTTGCCCCGCGTGATGCGGACCGGAAGCGGCTGATTTTCCAGGCTGGCAAGCATGCCTGTAGCCGCCCGGATCTGATCGCCCTCGTCCGGGAAGATTTGGGCCATGACTTCGGCCACCTCCCGGGGATCATTGATCGTAATCGAAAGATCCGCATCGATCCGTCCGTCATCCCTCACGGAGATGGGGCCCGAAAGAGAAAAGCCCGCCCTCTCGCCGGTGACGCCGACCACCATTTCCTCGATCGTTGCAGATCGCCCGCGCAGATCATGCACCTTTTCCTTAAGCAGGGAGACGCCGTCTTGAACAAGTCCGAGCACCCTCCCCTCAATGGGCGGCAAGCCCGGTGCGATTTCTGCGCCGGCAACAAGGTCCCTGAAACTGACCGCTATTTCGAGATCGGCCTCCCTTTGCCGCGCGTGGAATTGAACATCGTCCACGGTCAAAAGAGGGGCCGGATCGCCCTCCTCGGCTGAAATTTCCACTTTCTTGCCTTCGACCGAAAGGGTTTCCGGCAATGGCCGGGAAAGCCGTGTGCTGGCCAAGAGGGACTCCCAGCGGGCCTCCAGCGGTATGGTGAAAGGCAGGATGATCTTGGCAGGCCCATCCAACTGGCCCAGAACCCGGTAGGGCTGGTAAACATTTGCGGCCGACTGCATTCGCCCCGCTCGGATGGAAACCCCATCGCTGACATTCTCGTAGAAAACGCCCTTGCAGTATAAGCCAATGCGGAACGGAAACCCCCTTGCCTCCGGCTCCTCGCAGAAAGCGCGTACGCCGCCGCCATTGAGGCTGGCAAGCGTAGCGGCCGCGCGCGTTTCCAGCCCACGCGCGAAATAATACCAGCCGGCGGTATAGGCGGCGCAGAAAAGAACGACGGCAACGGCAAGCAGCACGATGCGCCGGCCGAAACGCGAGCCTGTTCTTGACGCCATGCCGTTGCTCCCTTTACCCGAATCGTCTTTGCCCAGAAAAGACAAAGGCAGAACCAGCGAAATGGACGATTTTTGGGTGTTTGGCTACGGCTCTTTGATGTGGCGGCCCGGTTTTGCCCATGTCGAAACGCGCAAAGCCCGGCTGTTCGGCTACCGCCGGGCGCTTTGCATCCATTCGCATGTGCATCGTGGCACGCCTGATCGGCCGGGCTTGGTGCTCGGCCTTGATCGTGGAGGCTCCTGCCTCGGGCTTGCCTTCTCCGTCCCGGGCAAGCTCGCTGGAGAAGTCATCGCTTATCTGCGGGAAAGGGAACTGATCACCAACGTCTATCTTGAGCGCCGTCTGGCCGTCAGGCTGGAAGGCGGGCAGATCGTGGAGGCGCTGACTTACGTGGTCGATCGCCGGCATCCGCAATATGCGGGCGCGATGGACCCCTCCGAAGCGGCGCGCAGGGTGGCGGGAGCCGTTGGGCAATCGGGGCCCAACGAGGAATATGTGATCAACACCGTCCAGCACCTGAAGGCACTCGGTATCCGCGATCATTGGCTGGAAGCGGTGGCGGAGCGGATCTCCGGCCCTGCAAAAAGCCTATAGCGGCTCGCTGCTTGCTTCCTTCGAAGCTGTGCCGGCCTTCTGCAATTCCTGGATTCGCGAAATCGCGGTCGGCGGCAGGGGCGGAGGGTTGGGGCCGCTTGCCGCCTCCAGCAACAACTCGTCACAGGCCGCTTCCGTCTCACGGATCAGCCGCTTCAGAAAATCCTCTCGCGAAAGTCCCGGCTCGATGGGCGGCAAAAAGCGGGCGCGGATGACGCCCGGATAACGCAGGAACTTCCGCCGCGGCCAGTAGAGGCCGGCCACATGCGCGACCGGAACGACGGGGACCTGGAGCTGGGCATAAAGTTCGACGATTCCGTATTTATAGGCGGGCTCGGCGCCAGGCGGCCGGCGCGTGCCCTCGGGATAGATGATGAGTTGCCGGCCTTCGCTCATGCGCTCGCGACCGATCTTGACTGCCTGCCGCAGTGCTTTCGAGCGGCTCCCACGGTCGATGGGAATCATGCGCATCTTTGCGACATACCAGCCGAAGAGCGGGATCCACATGAGCTCCCGTTTCAAGATGTAAACTGCATCGGGAATCGAGGGCAGGAAGGCTATCGTGTCCCAAAATGACTGATGTTTCGGGGCGATGATGCAGGGGCCGGCGGGAAGGTTTTCGGTTCCCGAGATTTCGGCCTTTGCGCCCCCGAGCACCTTGTGCAGCCAGAGGCAGGAGGCCGCCCAGAACTTCGGCACGAACCAGGCTTTCTTGCGTGGCAGGAGGAAATAGACGGGTGCCCACAGGATCATCTGGATGATCGTGTTGAGGTAAAGAGCGGTGTTGAATGCCAGCGAGCGGAGGAAGAGCATACGGAAACCTGATCGAAGGGCGCGGGCCACCGCCGTTCGTTACCGCAAGCAGGCTCGATGTAAAGAGCAGAAAGCGAGAAGCCTACCTACTTGTGGGCGATCGCGGTGCTCAGGCCTTCAAAGGGCACCGCGCCATCCCTCGTCGGCAGGAGACCGCGGGCCAAGGCCGCGACATATTTGCTGTACTCGATCAAGAGCACCCTCATTGCGTCCGGCTTGCTGATCCAGCTTCCGTCATCAAGCGGCGTGTTGACGACCGGATAGGGCTGCAGATCCGCATTCGGGAGGATGCGCCGCATCTCCAACAGGCTGCGCGGCATATGGTAGTTGTTGGTGACGACAATGATGCTGCCATAGGTGTTGGCGCTCACCCATTTGGCACTTTCTTGCGCGTTGCCGACCGTGTTCAGCGCCACCCGGTCGATATCGACGCAGCAGTTGAAGAGCGCCCGGTCGCTGCCTGTTGCAAGCCTCAGATCATCCACGCGGGCGATGGGATTGACGCCGCTGATAAGCAGGCGCTTGGCCTTGCCAGCCTTGAGCAGATCCATGCCCGTATCGATCCGTGACTGACCGCCGGTCAGCACCACGATGCCATCGGCAGGATTGAGTTCCGCCGGTGCACGCAGATGCGCAACGTGATCCGCAAAAAGGCCGAAGCCGCCGATGTAAAGGGCAACGGTGAGGGAAAAAGCGGTAAGCAGCAATCTTAGCGCCATCCGCACACGACGCGGGCGGCGCAAGCTGGTATCCGCCGACGTAATCGCAATTCCCGTCATCTTTCCATAAGTAGACGGCAATTGCGGCAAGGGCGAGTCAGAGCATGCTCCTTGTGAGCACAATGCGTTACCAAAGGAATCGGTCCGTGAAAATTGCTTGGGCGTCATATGTCTATGCGTCTGAGATAACGAATGACGGTAATATGGGAAGTGGCGGCGGTCAGGATCGCGATCAGCACCACGATGAGTCCAACACCCAAATAGCCTGACAGCCCTATGGAAAAATTGCCGAAAAGCGCGGCCGCTTGATCTCCTTCCGGGGTAGCCACGTTGCGGGACGACCACCAGGAGAAAATCACGAATACGACGATAGCGGTCAATCCTCCGGCGGCGGCTCCCCGCATACCGGCGAGCAGGAAGTGACGGCGGAATTCGCGGGCTATAAGACCGGCTTCCGCCCCAACGAAATGCAGAACTTCAATCACATGACCGTTCCCGACCATGGCGCCACGGGTGGCGAAGATCACCGTCAGCCCGGTGGCGGAAAGCATCAGCGCGAGCACTCCGATACCGATGGCGACCGTGCTACGCGCCATCGCGACCAGCCGGTCTACCCATGTCCGGTGATCATCCAGCGTCGCGCTGGGCACTGCCTGTGCCAGCTCCTCGCGCATCGCGGCGAAATCCGGGCGTTCCGCCGGATCGATCGTGATGATCACCAGGCGCGGCACGGGAAGATCGTCGATATTCAGGCCGGGGCCGAGCCAAGGCTCAAGCAGCCGTGCCGTCGCCGCCCGATCCACGATGCTCGCGCTGCGCACGCCGCGATAGCCCGCTGCGATGCGTTGAGCGCTGGCGAGGGCTTCCTCCATATCCAGCCCTTCGACCGGCTTTATCTGGATCGTCGCTTCCCGGGCGATCTGCGTCTGCCACGTGGTCGCGGTGTCGCGAACCAGGGTGACTGCCCCAAGGGTAAGACAGGAAAGAAAGGTCATGATGGCGATGACGAGCACCATCGCCCGCCCGGCGACATTGTCCGGCGGCACGATAGGATTTTGCCTGCGCGCCTTGCGCATGGCGGCCTCCCGCTTCAGGGCGCCGACTTTATCGGCCAGCCGGGTCGCCTGCTCCCTCGCCGCATCGGATCTAATCATAGATCTCGAGCCTTCCGCCAGAGAGGATCATTCGCCGCGCGTCGACCTGCTCCATAAGCCCTATGTCGTGCGTGGCGATGACGACCGCGGTGCCGAGCCGGTTCAGCTCGATCAGAAGGCGCAGCAGACGGCGGGCAAGTTGCGGATCCACATTGCCCGTGGGCTCGTCAGCGAGCAGGATTTGCGGCTGCTCGATGAGCGCCCGCGCGATGGCCGCGCGCTGTTTTTCACCGCCCGAAAGAACGGGCGGAAAGACATGCATGCGGTCACCAAGGCCGACCCATTTCAGGAGTTCGACCACGTCGCTGCGATAGCTTGCCTCCTCGCGCCCACGGACCCGCAGCGGCAGCGCCACGTTCTCATAGGTGGTAAGATGGTCAAGCAGCCGGAAATCCTGGAAGACGATGCCAATCCGCCGGCGGATGAGCGGCAATTCCTCGCGCGTGATCCGCGACCGATCCTTGCCAAAAATCGTGATGAGGCCGCGGGTGGGCTTCAGCGACAGGAAGAGCAGCCGCAGCAAGGTCGTCTTTCCAGTGCCGGAGGGACCGCTCAGGAACTGGAACGAACGCTCCTGCAGAAAAAAGGAAACGTCGCGGAGCACCTCGGTGCCCATGCCATATCTGAGGCCGACATTCTCGAAGCGTATCACGTGAACAGACCTGCGCTTTTCGGAGCGGATAACCAGCCGCGGTTGCGAAGATGGCGGCCCGAGACACGGACCTACCTTTGGCGGTTATGGTTAATGCCCGATTAATAGACGGGTGAAAACCGCCAAATTGCGGAACATTAACCATTAACGGCTACACGAAGGAAATGTCAGCGGAAACGCGGAGAAGAGTAGTGGGTCCGGAAGCGGGAGAGCTTATCATAGCCACAGCTGCGCCCCGAAACGGCGTGGACGTCAAAGAGGAAGACGTCATCGACGCCGAATACGAGACCCTGCTTCCAGAATGCCTTCCAAGGGCATCCTTCGCATCGTCCGCAACTGCGTCTGACCTAGGGTACTCAGGCCTCGATATCCTGCGCCGAGGCGGGAGAAGCCTCCTGGCCTCGTGGCTTCTCGCGGCTGCCATGTCCCGCGCCCTTGGCATCCGTGCGTTCAGGGCAAAACCGCAGACCCGTTAGAAGCGCACAGGGTGCACGCGGCATCACGGTCCTTTTTTCAGCGACAATTGCGGAACAGCGTACTATTTCCTGGGGAGAAGCCCTTTGCAACCAGCCTTGGAAAGCGCTTCTCCTTCTACCGCCGGCCAGCCGCGGTTAAGGGAAAAGAACGTGTATCGGTTTTGTTCAAGGAGCATGTGTCCAATGCCTGTCGTGCGCGGCAAGGAAATCGAAGTCCTCTATTCCGCTTCCACGATCGCGCAGCGGAATCTGGAGCTCGCAAAGGAAATAGCAGGGCGCGACTACAACGATCTGCTTGTGGTCTCCGTGCTCAAGGGTTCCTTCATCTTCGCGGCCGACCTCATCCGCGCAATGCATGACGCCGGTATCTCGCCCGAAGTCGAGTTCATCATGATCTCCAGCTATGGCGCCGGCAAGACGAGCGGCGAGATCAAAGTGCTGCGGGATATCGACAACGACGTGCAGGGGCGCGACATCCTGCTGATCGACGATATTCTGGAATCGGGAAAGACGCTGAAATTCACGCGCGAGCTCATGCTTTCGCGTGGTGCACGTTCGGTCTCTATCGCGGTCCTCCTCGACAAGCGTTCACGCCGGCAGGCGAGCCTGGAGGCGGATTTCGTGGGCTTCGAATGCCCCGACTATTTCGTGGTCGGCTATGGGATGGATGTCGCCCACGCCTTCCGCGAGCTGCCTTTCGTCGGCGTGGTAAAGGGCGACGGCTGACATTGGGAAATCGGCTCGCGTTCAGCGAACGTCAACAATTGCTGGCCAAAATCTCTACATGGCAAAACTTCTGATCGTTGACGACGACCATTCGGTCCGAACTTTTACTGCACGCGCCCTCGCCGCCGCTGGCCATATGGTCGAGATGGCGGAAGATGGCGTCGATGCGCTAGACAAATTGGAGAAGGCCGACGGTGCCTTCGACCTCGTGCTGTCCGACATCCGGATGCCTGCGATGGACGGCATCGAGATGGCACGCACGGCCGTAAGGACATTCCCGGGCCTGCGGCTTCTGCTCATGACCGGCTTCGCCGACCAGCGCGAACGCGCCGTGGAAATGGACGGCACGGTTCTGGGCGTCGTCAACAAGCCCTTTACGCTAGCGGAGATCCGCGACCGGGTTGTAAGGGCGCTCGCGGCCTAAAACCCGCCAGCGACCGCCATTGCCTCCATCAATTCCGCTCACGATCTTTCGTTAAAAAAGCGCGGCCGGAAACCCGACCGCGCCCGTCAATCCCTAAATAACGGCTTAGAAGTCCATTCCACCGCCGGCGGGCATGGCCGGTGCGGTTTCCTTCTTCGGCCGATCGGCCACCATCGCCTCGGTCGTGATCAGCAGGCCTGCGACAGAGGCGGCGTCCTGGAGAGCGGTGCGGACCACCTTCACCGGGTCGATGACGCCCATCTGGTAGAGGTCGCCATATTCGCCGGTCTGGGCGTTCCATCCATGGCCGAAATCCGCCTTCTCGCGCAGCTTACCGACAATGATGGAGCCTTCCGCACCCGCGTTCTCGGCGATCTGCCGGATCGGAGCCTCGATGGCGCGGCGGACGATGTTGATGCCCACCTTCTGATCCTCATTATCGGCGGTAACGCCATCCAGCGCCTTCGCCGCGCGCAGCAGAGCCACGCCACCGCCGGGAAGCAGACCTTCCTCTACGGCCGCGCGCGTGGCATGCATGGCATCGTCCACGCGGTCCTTGCGCTCCTTCACCTCGATCTCGGTGGCGCCGCCGACGCGAATCACCGCGACGCCGCCGGCAAGCTTGGCAAGCCGCTCCTGCAGCTTCTCGCGGTCGTAATCGGAGGTGGTCTCCTCGATCTGCGCCTTGATCTGGGCGATGCGGCCCTGGATCTCGTCCTTGGAGCCTGCGCCGTCGACAACGGTGGTGTTTTCCTTTTCGATCACCACCTTCTTGGCGCGACCCAGCATCTCAAGCGTGACATTCTCGAGCTTGATGCCAAGGTCTTCGGAGATCGCGGTACCACCGGTCAGGATCGCAATGTCCTGAAGCATGGCCTTGCGGCGATCGCCGAAGCCGGGAGCTTTCACCGCGGCAACCTTCAGGCCGCCACGCAGCTTGTTGACGACGAGTGTTGCGAGCGCCTCGCCCTCGACATCCTCGGCGATGATAAGGAGCGGACGGCCGGATTGGACGACCGCCTCCAGAACGGGAAGCAGCGGCTGGAGGCTCGAAAGCTTCTTCTCATGGATAAGCACATAAGGCTCGTCCAGCTCCACCCGCATCTTCTCCTGGTTCGTAATGAAATACGGGGAGAGATAGCCGCGGTCGAACTGCATACCCTCGACCACTTCAAGCTCCGTCTCGGCCGTCTTGGCCTCCTCGACGGTGATCACGCCCTCATTGCCCACTTTTTCCATGGCCTGGGCGAGGAACCGGCCGATCTCCTGGTCGCCATTGGCCGAGATCGTGCCCACCTGAGCAATCTCGTCATTCTTGGTGACTTTACGCGCGTTCTTTTTCAACTCTTCGACGACGGCTTCGACCGCCTTGTCGATGCCACGCTTCAGGTCCATTGGGTTCATGCCGGAAGCGACCGCCTTGGCGCCTTCCTTCACGATGGCCTGGGCGAGAACGGTCGCGGTCGTGGTGCCGTCCCCCGCGGCGTCATTGGTCTTGGACGCCACTTCGCGCACCATCTGAGCGCCCATATTCTCGAACTTGTCCTCAAGCTCGATCTCCTTGGCGACGGTGACACCATCCTTGGTGATACGCGGGGCGCCGAACGACTTGTCGATCACCACATTGCGGCCCTTCGGGCCGAGGGTGACCTTGACGGCATTGGCGAGGATATCGACGCCGCGCAGCATGCGCTCGCGGGCATCCGTATGGAATTTTACGTCCTTGGCAGCCATTTCAATACTCCTTCATAGGCAGCATTCGACTGATGGGAGGCTCCGCTCAGGCAGCCTTCTTGACCTCGGCCTCCTTGTCGAGGATGCCGAGCACATCGCTTTCCTTCATGATGAGGAGATCCTCGCCCTGCAGGCGGATTTCCGTGCCGGACCACTTGCCGAAAAGGATGCGGTCCCCGACCTTCACCTCCAGGGCGACAAGCTCGCCCTTCTCGTTGCGCGCACCGGGGCCGACGGCCAGCACCTCACCTTCCTGCGGTTTTTCCTTCGCGGTATCGGGAATGATCACCCCTCCCGCCGTCTTCTCCTCCGCCTCGATGCGGCGGACAAGCAGGCGGTCATGCAAAGGACGGAACTTCATGTCTTCCTCCTGGGACAAACAATTTCGAAGCACCTCCCGCGCCATCCATCCGGCGCGGCACGCGGCCCGTCATGGCGCCGCGCGCGAAAAATTTGGTTCGAAAAAAACGGACCTTCAAGAGGGGTTGGAAGAAAAATTAGCACTCGCCATGGGAGAGTGCCAGAACGCCGTGGATATCTCGGCTTCGCCCGCAGCCACGCCTTCATAAGACACGTTATCCCTGCACCACGCCTCGTCCGGGCTTTCGAACGGGAAGCAGGCGCGTTTGGCTGTGTCGGGATCTCGGGGGGGGGGCCGTGATCGCTAAGTGGTTATCGCATGTCGAGCAGACGCTCGAGATATTCGCGCTCAATCTCCGGGCTCAGCGCGTTGCCAAGACGGCGCCGGATGGCGTCGAGAATCTGGCGCGCCCGTTGCGTGTCGATCTCGTCGGGAACCTGAACATCATCGCCGAAATCCGGCCCAGTGGTCGCGCGGGGGCGTCCCAACGGATCGCGACCGAAAGTGCCCTGCCGCGCCCCCTGCTGTCCCTGACCGCCCTGGTCGCCCTGCATGGCCTGCATCTGGTTCATCATGTCCTGCGCGCCGCGACGCAACGCTTCGAGTGCTCGCCCCTGTTCGCCCACGGCGCGCTCACCCTCTCCCTGACCAAGAGCGCCTTCCGCCTGACCCATCGCATCTCCAGCCTCTCCGAAGCCGTCGCCAGGCTGGATCCCGAGCCCGCGCAACCCCTCCATCAAGCTCTCGAGCTCCTGGCGAAGGCCGCCCTGCCCCTCCTGCAGGCCGCGCAGCGCCTCGGCGAGTTCTTCCGGCGACATGCCCTGCCCTTGACCGGGCTGGCGACCCTGCCCCTGCTGACCCTGTTGACCTTGCTGTCCCTGCTGGCCCATTTGGCCCTGTTGGCCCATCTGGCCCTGCTCACCCATCTCCCCCTGCTGGCCGCGCTGCTGCTGGTCAAGACGGAACGTCTCGTTCATGAGTTCCTGCTGGCGGCGCATGAGATCGCCCAAGCGATCCATCTGCTGGCGCATTTCGGATTGCTGGCCGCCTTGCCCCTGCTGCGGCCGCGCCATTTGCAGGTTGTTCATCATGTTCTGAAGCTGTGACAGCAGATCCTGCGCCTGGTCGCGCGCGCCGGATTTCGCGAGATCCTCGATCTGATCGAGCATGCGCTCGAGATCGTTCTGGCTCAGCATCTCGCCATTCGGCATCTCGGAGAGCTGCTGGTTCTGCATGGCGCGCTCTGCAAACTCGCGCAGAAATTCCTGCATCGCCTGGCGCAGTTCGTTCATAAGCCGCTCGATTTCCTCGTCGCTGGCACCGTTCTCCAAGGCCTGCTTGAGCTCTTCCTGCGCCTGGCGAAGCCGCTTTTCGGCGGCGGTCATGTCGCCATCCTCGATGATAAGCGCAATCTCCCAAAGCTGGGCGACCACATCACGAAGCGCATCGTCGCTTTCCGCCATGGAGAGCTTGGAGCGCGCGGCAGACAGAAGAAGGAAATGGGTGGCGTCGGCGAAGGTCTCCTCCGGCCAAAGCAAAACGGCGTCCATGAGAGCGAGGACACGGCGCTTCTGATTGGCGTCGAGGGCGAGGACGCGGCGTTGCTCGATCACCGACCGGGCAAGCGCATTCGTAAAGGTCCGCTCGGGAAGCCGGAACGTCTTCGTTTCACTCCGGGCGGTCTGCTCGGCCGCGTCCGTCGCCGAAAGGCTGAGGTTCACCTCCGACCCGGCCCACGGATGCTCTGTCAGGTCGCGTGACGCTTTCGCGGTGGTCCGGTCGCCGCCACGTGGCAATGTGAGCGGCATTTCGGGCGCTTCGAACAGCGGACGTGCCTGCTCGTCGGCCTCCGTCAACTCGAATTGTGCCTCGGCTTTGGTGGCGCCATAGTCGTCCTTGATCTCATATGCGAGTTCCAGGGCGCCATTTGCGGCACGCTTCGGCTCTTCCACGAACCTTATCTGCGGCGGCGCATCGGGGATCACCGAGAAGGCCCAGTTTTGCAGCTCTCGGCCTCCGCTGCGAAGGATCACCGTCCCGTCGGCGGAAAGCACATGCGAGAAGCGAAGCGCGCCCCCTGATTGAGCGCTCGGAACGGGCTCTTGCACCGCGTCATCGCCAGGCTCAACCGGCTGTTCCACGCCAGACGAATCCACGAAGGCCAGGGATTCCTCACCGGAACCGCCGCTGACGCGCACGGCAACGCTGCTGTTCTGCGGCACGGTGAACGCGTGCTGTTGAGCATTCGCATCAGCAGTGAGGAAGACGGGAGCCCGCCCCGTATAGCCCGGCGGCGTCACCCAGGCGTCGATGCGGGCAGGCGCAACCTGTTGGCCCGCAGGCGCCTGAAAGGCATCGGAGATGCGGCCGCCATAGGGCCCGGTCGAAAAGGCAAGAGCCGTGACGAAGAGAAGCGCCGCCAGCGCGCGCAGGCCGAGGGGATCGCGCTCGGGAATCGAAGTCTGGGGCAGATCGCCTTTGAGGCGCGAGAGCCGTTCGGCCATGCGCTTCTGGTGCTCACGCCAGAGGGCAGAGGCGAAGGGATCTTCGCCATGAGCGGCTAGCCGGTCCGACTGGACCGAAACGGGCGCATGCTCTAGCAGGTTGGCCTGCTCGATGCGGCGATCGATTTCTCCGGTGGTCGGCATGCGGAAACCGCGCAGCGGCCAGAAGCACGCAAGCCCGCCGACAGCGAGCACGCCGAGGACGCCGAACCTTGCCCAATCGGGAAGGATGCGGAACACGCCCAGCCAGGCAAAGCTCAAGAAAAGGCTGATGATCACCAGGAGCGGCAGGACGACTGGCCACAGCCGCTCGATCAGAATCACGCCACGCACCACCGTGCGCGTCCGCCGAAGGCGGGTGAGCAGTCCGGGTCTCAGGCCGTCTATTGAGTGTTGCTCCGCCATCGTTCTTCCAGATCGCACGGCGAACCGCGCGGGAAGCGGAACACCTGCGCACTAAGATAGCATCAAAGACGGCAAAGGCGAGGCGTAACGGTCATATCTTTCCGCCGAGCGGTGTTCGCGACCAAATTGGGAAAGTGGGGCGTCGTGAGCAGGAAGGAGGCGGGATAACAAAATGCGAATTCAGGATTTCGCTGACGGGTGGAAGGTTGGTCGCGTCGTCATTTGTTCCGAAGGGGATTCGAACATGCCGTTTTCCATCCGTTTCTCATCGATGCCCGATCTGCACTCCGTAAATGCCGATCCTTCTTCAATCGACAGGCTTGGCAGCAATAGCCGCACGGCGGCATCTGCCAGAGGCGCTCAGTCCTTGCCCAGCCTGGAGGAAGACGGCAGCTACATGATTCCCGTCCAGGTGATGCTCGAGGAGGCGGCTGGCCTGGCGGAACGCTCCGTGGGAAGTCCTTCCCCCGCTGGTACCGATGGCCAACCCGGGAGAACAGCAAGGCCGACACCACGGTTTTCGCTCAATTTGTCTCTTTTGTCGCTCGAGGACGAGCCGCAGCGGGACATAGAAGAGGTCCGCAGGAACTCCGATGTCGCCCTGTTGCGCGATGCTTCCTGGATGCATTTTGCTGAAACCGCTTCCGATAAAATCGAACGATTTGAACGCGCGCTGGCGCAAATCGAGGCGACAGAGATAGGGAAATTGTTGCTCGAGTGCCTGGATGCGGCTTCGAAGCAAAACGATCGTCATCTGACGGTCTTCTTCCGCGATGCTCGCCTCGGCGTTGAACCGCGTTCGCCCGAAGGAGCGTCGAACGGCAGGGGAACGGATTCCAACCTGTATTGCAATTTGGATGATGGCGGGGTTGAAGGCGGGCTCACGCCGGGCATTTCCGACGTTCTGAAGCTCTTCCATGAACTGGTGCACGTCTATCACAATGTCATCGGTGAGCGGGTGCTTGTTCAAGCTGCCGACCCTGATCAGGCACAATTTCCCCACTTGTTGCATGAGGAAGCCAGGACGGTCGGCCTGGGAATGTTCAGGGACGAGCAGCTTTGCGAAAACCGGCTCCGATCCGAAATCGGCGTCCAGCCGCGTGCGTCAGCCACATCGGGCGACTGGGTGTCATACGACGATGACACCGCGATCGGACCCGGAGCGAGCTTTGGACTGGAGCAAAGATCCATGCTCTCGGGCGGCCGGACGGAGCTCTAGCAGATCTCCGGCTTGCGGCAGAGCCGCCGCACTCCTCCCGGCTAATGGGCCAGTACGTCGGCCCATTCGCTGTGGCGGCGGAACTGGGCAGCGGCAAAGGGGCATAGCGGCCTGATCTTCCACCCGCCGTTGCGCGCGTCCTCGACGGCTCGCCTCACCAGCGCTTCCCCGACCCCTTGGCCGCGGAAGTGCGCCGGCACTTCCGTATGGTCGATGATGACCTGCTTGTCGCCGATCCTGACAAAGGTCATCACCGCCTCTTCGCCATCGACGGCGTGCACGTAACGTCCCTTGCTGCCCGTTTCCTGAAGCTCGATCTGCAAATCGCTCATCCCTTCGGTCCCTCCACGCCATCAAACTCGGCAAAAAACTCTTTTGAAGCTTCGATCTCATTCGACCGCAATTCATGGCCGCCCTCGTGCCAGACAAGCTCGGTCCGGATACCGGCTGCTTCCAGGTAGGAGACCAGCCTGGTTGTCAATTCAGCGGGGCAGATCGGATCATGCCTGCCAGCCGTGAGGAGGAGCCGCGTTTTTACCTCACCTGAGCCAAAATGCGGCTCGAAGGGGATGAGCGGATGCATCAGCGCAGCCGCATCGAAAAGCGCAGGATCGCCGAAGACGACCGTGGCCAGGATATTGGCCCCGTTCGAATAGCCGAGCCCGAGCACCGCGCTCGGCTCCTGCTCAGCAATATGGGCGCGGATGAAACCGGTCATCTTCTCCGTCGCGCGAGCAAGATCGCCCATGTCGTAGACGCCCTCACCGGTCCGCCGGAAGAAGCGCGGCGCTCCATATTCGCTCACGTCGCCCAAGGGCGCGACGACACCTGCCCAAGGCGCGATTTCACGGGCAAGCGGCAGGAGCTGGCGCTCATCGCCGCCGGTCCCGTGAAAGAGGAAAAGAAGCGGCCGGCCGGGACCGGCCGGCGCCGATAAATGCCTGTAGGCATCGACGGTCATGATCAGCTCCCGATTGCCGGAAGATGGGTTTCGAGATAGGGCCGGAGATGCTCGTGCTGGCGTGGTAGCTTCAGCGCTTCTCCCAGATGATCTGGATCCTCGTCCCGCGCGAAGCCGGGCTCGTTGGTTGCGATCTCGAACAGCACCCCGCCGGGGGTCCGGAAGTAGACTGCGAGAAAATAGTCGCGGTCGATCACCGGAGTGATGTGGAAGCCTTCCTGAGCAAGAGTCTCGCGCACGCTGCGCTGCGCCGCTGCATCCCGGACGGCAAAGGCGATGTGGTGAACGGAGCCGGCGCCCTGGCGGGCAGGCCTCGCAGATGGATCGCTGACGAGGTCTATGACAGCCGCGCCGTTCCCGCCTTCACCTTCCAGGCGAGTGGTGTTTCCTTCCCTGCCCTTTTCCTGAAAACCCATCAGTTGCAGAAGCTCGCGGGTTGCCGAAGCATCGTTCAGCACCAAAGTGGCAGAATGGAAACCGCGGATTGCATGCTCGGCAGGAATGCCGGCATCCGTCCACGGTTCGCGTGCATCGCCAGCCACCGCGGCAAGGGCGAAGCCGTCACCATCAATTCCGTCGAAGTACAGGCGGTCTTCTCCGAAAGCCTGTTCTCTGCGGATACCGCCGGTTGCGTTCTCGGCAAGATGCTTCTCCCAGAAATCCAAGCTTCCTTGCGGCACCGAGAACACCGTCGTACCCACCTCACCCGCGCCGCGAACACCATCGATGATGTTCGGGAAAGGGAAATAGGTCATGACGCTGCCGGGCTGACCGGCACGATTGCCGTAATAAAGGTGATAGACATCCGGCGCGTCGAAATTGACGGTCTTCTTGATACGGCGCAGGCCGAGCACCTTCGTGTGGAACTGATCGGTGATGTTGGCATCGCGCGCCATCGACGTGATGTGGTGGATGCCTTCAATTGCGTTGAGCATAACAGCCTCCTTCGGATGGCGCACCTGCGCCCTCGATCGGCATCTAGGTGGAGCCACCGCCACGAAACCGGAAGATACGTCATAAAGGATGCACTGTCTTCCCGGCGGATACAGTGACGGATGCGAAAAGGCCCCGCGGTTGCGGGGCCTTCCGGCATGCGATGCTAGCGCGAATACGCTGTTACTGCGCCCGCATGCGCATCTGATCGCGGTTTTGCGCGTAGTTGGATTCCTCGTAGGCAGGCTGCGCCTCGAGCTGATCCTTGGTGAAGTTGGTGAAGAGATAGAGATCCCCGTCCTCATTCGTCATGAAGTTGAGATTGTCCATCGCGATCGCTACCTGCTTCTCCCCGATGCCCAGGAAACCGCCGACGTCGACGATCACCGCATCGACCTTGCCGTCAGGCGTAAGGGCCACGTCGCCGATCTCGCCGACATTTTCCTCGTTAGCGCCATAGACGGTGGTGCCGACGAGCTTCTCGGCGGTCAGCTGGTCCGGGGCGGCCTGCTGCAGCGTGCTGCGATCGATCGCGCCCGTCTGGGTTTGATCGGTTGCTGCTTCACCCGCGCCGGTCTGGTTGTTCTGGGCCGCCTGCTGGTCGGCAGACTGGTTCTGCTGAGCCTGCTGATTTTCGGCAGCGCCGGTAGCCGGAGCCGTTGCGACTGCGCCGCCGGCGGCTCCACCGGCTTGGTTATCCGTCTGATTGGCGGCGGTGTCGTTCTGGTTGGCAGCCGTATCATTCGCCGCGCCGCCCGCATCTGGTGATGGAGCCATCGCTGTCGAACCACCGGCCGCGTTGTCGTCACTGGCTCCCTGGTCCTGTGCCGGAGCGGCGGCTAGGTCCTGTTCAGTCGCAGGCTTCGTCTCGCCCACCTGCGCGTCGGCTGGCATCGGCTTGAAGGCCGAGCGATCGAATTCCGGCTGCGCCCTCAGCGCGTCTTCCGTGGTTTCGACCACAAGGCGCTGGTCGCCATCCGGCTGCTGCGACCACTGAACGAGGTTGTATTCAAGGGCGACGTCTTTCTGGCCAATGCCAAGGAAGCCGCCTACGCCGACAACGATAGCCTCGACCTTGCCTTCATTGTCGATGACGAGGTCCGTCACGTCGCCGATATCCTCCGCGTCATCGCCGGTGCCGTTATAAACGGCCTCTCCGATGAGGTTGGATGCGAGATGTCCCTCGGCGTGAACCACCATCTGCTGGTTCTGGCCGTCAGCCGGGCTGGCCGAAGGAGCCGTCGTTGGCGGCGTGGTCTGCTGGGCGAGCGCACCGCCGGCGAGGAGGGTGGCAATCGCGGTGGTCGCCAAAAGTGTGCGGATCATGTTAAGCTCTCCATGTGCAGTTTTGCTGTACATGGCCGCGCATCCGACCGAACCTGGCAGTGAGGAGCGGGTGTGCGGCCACCACATTTCTACAACGTGCATGTGGTGAAACAGTTCCGTGAACCGAGCTATGGAGCCGGGAACGGAAGGGGCGCGCTGTACATTGTTCCCGTCGAACGGCCAGATCAGAAAAGGATCCCTGGATGCGCATCCGTGCCGTGCTGAACCGCGGCGGCGGAACGCTCAGCACAATGGACCTGAATACAGTTTCAGCTCGCCTGACGGAGGTTTTCACGCAGGCCGGCCATACGATTGACGTGACGGCGGTTGAGGGGAAGGCAATCGCCGACGCCATCCGGCACAGTTGCGAACGGTCCGAGGTGGTGCTCGTGGGCGGCGGGGACGGCACCGTCTCCCTCGCTGCGAGCATGATTGCCGGAACGGACAAGATCCTGGCCATTCTGCCCGCCGGCACCATGAACCTCTTTGCTCGCAGCCTCGCGATCCCGCTCGACATCGATACCGCGATCACGGCGCTGGCCGAGGGCAGAGTGCGGCGGGTGGACATGGCCTGCGTGAACGGACGGCCCTTCGTGCATCAGTTTTCGATAGGAATGCATCCGCAGCTCATCCATCTGCGCTCGCGCATTCCCTTCCGCGGACGGCTAGGCAAACTGCTGGCATCGGCGCAGGCGGCCCTCGCCACCTTCCGCAATCCCCACAATCTCGACGTGGCGCTGACATTCGGCGATGCCGAACTGCTGACGAGCACTTCAGGGATCGGCATCACCAACAACCTGTTCGGAGAGGGCCATCTGCCCTATGCCGAGAAGCCGGACGGCGGGGTACTCGGCATCTACATCACGCGAGCGGAAGACAGATGGGACCTGCTTGCATTCTTCATCAACATGGCGCTCGGGCGCTGGCGTGAGAACAACAAGGTCGAGATCCACGAAGCGCATGAGGTGCACCTGAAGATTCTCTCGGCAGGCAAGCGTTTCAGGAGCGCCATCGACGGCGAACTCTTCCCTTTAGAGCGCGACTATCACATCGAGCTCTGGCCGAAGGCGCTGCAGGTGCTTGTCCCGGCAGAGTAGCAGCCCGCCCAACAGGCGCGGGCCGCTCTTTCAGTCTTGCGACTGCTGGAGCGGGACGCGCTCGCTCGACTGAGGCATTTCGACGGGCTGGCGCTCGTCAATGAAAACGCCGTAGAGTTCGGCAATCGCCCAGATTATGCCGGCCAGCACAAGACCGCCGATCAAGACAAGAAGGACCGGTATTCCTTCCCGCCCCTGGCGTGCTTTTTCGGGTGGCACTTTCTGTTCCATTGATTCCTTTGTCCTTTCTTGGCCTGACGGCTAGTCGCCGTCCCGGCGGCTCCGCCGTGTCATTTCTGTGTAAGCCGCATAACCGGCCAGCCCGGCCAGAACGGTGAGGGCTGTGAGCCAGCCGCGCTTCTTGCCCACCAGACTCGGCAGCATTGCGAGGGCCGAAGCACCGACCATCATGCTCTCGGCCCTCTTGCCCATTTCAGCCCGCCTGCGCGACCGCGCCGTTATCCTGTAAGCGATGAAAACAATCGCGCTCAGCACCAGGAGGCCGATGCCAAACCACAATGCCGCCGCGATCGGTCCCCATTGGGACGCGGCCGCAAGATAGGCGGCCAACGCCAGGAAAACGACTGCCAAGAGGCCTAAAAAACCAGCGGCCGCATAGAAGATCACCGCTGTTTTTATTCGCCGCTTGACTGCCGCCGCTTCACCCGTGGCGAGCAGGGCGATAAGTCGAGCGAACATTCCCGCACCGCGCCTAGCGGCGCATCATCATGGCGAGAAGAAAGCCGGCGCCCGCTGCAAGGGCAAGCGCAGTCAGCGGCTTTTCCCGCACGGCCTCGATCACATCGTCCTGCAATTCTTCAGCACTGTCGCGCAGCTGGTCCGCCTGCTCCCACGCGGCACGACGCGCACGGGACATAGAACGATTGCCTACCTCCATCAGGTGTTCCTTGAGTCGGGCAATATCCTCTCGAAGCTGCTGAATATCTGCATCCACATTCCGCGCCTGTTGCGCGTCCGCGCCGCCCTGTTGAGCTTCAGCACCGCGCTGCTGGGCCTCGTCCTTGGATGATCGTGCGCCAGTTGCCATGGTCCACTCCTTTCGCAATATGACGGCGGAACGCGCGAACCCCGGCTAGGTTCCGTTTGCGGATCCCACGATGCCTCCCCATGAGCTTTCTGGAACCATCCTCATGCGCTGCCGTTGAGGCATCTCACGCCGGAACCGGTTATGGGCAACGCATTGAAGAAGAGAAGGCCGCCTGCAGCAGACACCCCAGCAAAATCGGGCGTGGATACGGTTTTGACCAGAGGGGCGCAGGCCGCGACGATCGCCCTTGCCATTGTAGCGTCAATCGCGGGTCTCTACGCGATGCGTTTCCTTGCAGCACCGGTAGCACTGGCGATCGTGGTCGGCCTGATGCTGAGTCCCATCGCCGAACGGCTGGAAAGCCGCAAGATGCCGCCGGCGGTTTCAGCAGCGGTGGCGGTGGTGGTCTTTATCCTCCTGGTGGGTTTCCTGATCGCGGCCGTGGCCGCACCATTGACCTCGTGGGCGGGCCGCGTGCCCGAGATGTGGAGGGAGCTTCAGCTCCAGCTTTCCAGCCTGTCCCAACCATTGGAGATGGTTCAGAGCATCCGCGACGAGATCCGCAAAGTGACCGGAGGTTCGGATGTAACGGTTTCCGTGGAAGAGGGGTCGCCAGTCGAAAGCGTAGCCGTGCTCGCACCCGCACTTATCGCCCAGGTGCTGATCTTTCTCGCCAGCCTCTATTTCTTCATCGCCACGCGAGACCAGACGCGCCTCACAGTCCTGAGATTATGCTCCGGCCGCCTGCTGCGCTGGCGCGTCGCCCATATCTTCCGGGATGTCGAGGAATTGGTCGCCAACTATCTCCTAGCCATCACCATCATCAATATTGGTCTCGGCTTCGCTGTAGGGATCAGTCTTTGGCTCATAGGCGTTCCTTCGGCCCTGCTGTGGGGCGCGATGGCCGGGCTTCTCAATTTCGTCGTCTATATCGGCCCGATCACCATGGCGGTGATCCTGGTCGTCGTGGGCTTCGCCAGTTTCGACACATTCTGGGCCAGCATCCTGCCGATGATCATTTTCCTCCTGATCCATGGCGCAGAAGCCCAGTTCGTCACGCCGAGCGTGATCGGCCGGCGCATGACGCTCAACCCCTTCCTGGTGTTCCTCTCCATCGCATTCTGGCTTTGGCTGTGGGGACCAATCGGCGGCTTCGTCGCCATCCCTGCATTGCTGGTGTTCTTCGCGATCGCCCGCAACATCCTTCCCGGATTTGAATGGGCCCTCTCGGAGGAACGGCGACGCCAATATTCGCGCCTGCCGTGAGGCTACAGCATCGGCCCGAAAACTGGAATCAGTTTCCGGAAAGCACGATGCGTCGATTCAATAACTTACAGCGTCCTTTGTGCGTCCGAATGGACGCACGGCGCTGTAGCTGACGCGCACATTACGAGGAACCTATCTTTTTTAAATGACAGGGTTCCGGATAGATGTGAGACAGCGTCGTCAAAGAGCGTCATTCGGGGAACCCGGTTGAAGAAGAAAGTTTTTGAGGGGCTGAAGATTCTTCTCGTCGAAGAAGAGGCGCTCATCGCGATGGACATCGAACAGCTTTGCTACGACCTCGGCGCGGCCGCTGTGGCGACGATCAGTTCCGAGACCAAGCTGTCCTCAGATGCATTGGATTCGGTCGAGGCACAGGCGCAGATGCTCGGCGCCGACGCCGCTATCCTCGATGCAAAGGTCGGCGGGGGCTGGACGACCGAACTGGCGCGCCGGCTCACGCAGCACGGAATACCCTTTGTCTTCGCCACGGGATATTCCAGCGGCGAAGCCTTTTTCGCGGAGTTCCCCAACGTTCCCGTCGTGTCAAAACCCTATACGGGCGACGAGCTGGTCGGTGCGGTGCTCACCGCGGTGGAGCGAACCGGCTCACACCACCGCGGGTGAATTGGTCACCTGGGCGGTGATCGGGTCCGGCCCGAAATCGCCCTCACCTGTAATCGACAGGATTTCCTGAAGGCGGCTGCGAGCGCGGCTCACGCGACTCTTGATCGTGCCCACGGCGCATCCGCAGATCTCCGCGGCCTCCTCATAGGAGAAGCCCGATGCGCCAATCAGGATGATGGCTTCGCGCTGGTCTTCCGGCAGAAGCTCCAGAGCACGGCGGAAATCGTTCAGATCAGAAGATCCGTCCTGCGCTGGATGGATCGACAGGCGCGCGGTTATGCTGCCGTCGCTGTCTTCCACCTCGCGGCGCCGCTTGCGCATCTGCGAATAGAACTCATTGCGCAGGATCGTAAACAGCCAGGCCTTCAGGTTGGTGCCTGGCTGGAAACTGTCCTGCTTGTCCCAAGCCTTTACCAGGGTTTCCTGGACCAGATCATCGGCCCGGTCCGCATTCTTTGCGAGCGAGACTGCAAAGGCGCGCAGGGTAGGCACTGCGGCCAGGAGACCGTCGCGGAAACTCGATGACGCCGACATCGGTTAATCCTCTTTCGCCGTCGATCCTTGCTGTTCCTGCTGCTGCAGCTGGTTAAGCAGCTGGCTGAAACGGTCTGGAACTTCCTCGGAGATCAAATCGTCGTAATATTGCCTAAGCTTCCGGCCTATTTCAGAATTAGGCCCCAGAGGATCGGTTACGGAATTGCGCTTGCCACTCCTGCCCTTGTCGAGCTTCTGATAGGTCATACCTCTCTCGTCGTCCGCATCCTGCCCCACATCCTTGAACATTCTCGTCATTTCGCGCCTGCGCCCACAAGATCACAATTCTCGGTTTAACGGGGGAGCTCCAAAAAAGTTCCCGCCCCTGAGGAACTTTTTTACCCGGGACGCGTTGACCGCAATATCTTTGCCTCAATTCCAGGGCTTCTTTCTCTTAAGGAGATCAAATCAGCATGAGTCTGTCAGCAAGAATTGCTCCCCATTTGCCCTATCTGCGCCGGTTCTCCCGCGCTGTGTCGGGCTCGCAGAGCAGCGGCGATGCGTTGGTGGCAGCTACTCTGGAGGCCTTGATCGCCGACACCTCCATCTTTCCCGAGGCATCGTCGGACCGAATCGCGTTGTTCAAGCTTTTCACGAAGCTGTTCGGGACTTTCGAGATCCGGGTTCCTGAGGTAAGGCCCACTTCGGCTTGGGAGCAGCGCGCTGTCGCAAACCTCTCCGCCCTTGCCCCGCAGCCGCGCCAGGCCTTCCTCCTCGTCGCGGTCGAAGGGTTCGATACCGCCGAGGCCGCCGAAATCATGGATGTGGGCGAAGAGAAGCTCAATGAGCTTTTGAGGGAGGCAAGCGACGAAATTTCGCGGCAGGTCGCAACCGACATCATGATCATCGAGGACGAGCCGCTCATCGCGATGGATATTGAGGAGCTGGTCGAGAGCCTGGGGCATCGCGTCGTGGGCACGGCTCGCACCCACCAGGAAGCGACCGCCCTTTTCGAGAAGACACGGCCGAGCATGGTGCTGGCCGACATTCAGCTCGCCGACGGCAGTTCGGGTATCGATGCCGTCAACGAGATCCTGAGCACGACTCCTGTTCCAGTGATCTTCATCACGGCCTTCCCGGAACGGCTTTTGACTGGCGAAAGACCAGAACCGGCGTTCCTGGTCACGAAGCCCTTCAACCCAGATATGGTGAAGGCTCTTATCAGCCAGGCGCTCTTCTTCGACCATCAGGCCCGAGCGGCGGCAGCTTAAGAGACACGAAAAAGCCGCCTTCGGGCGGCTTTTTCGTTTTGGGAACCAACACTTGCAGCCGGGCGTTTTCCTCCCGCAGAGAAGAGAGGCCGAAGGTCTCTCATAAACACGGGAGACGTCGATGCTTTACTGGGCTCTTGTCTTTTTGGTCGTTGCGATCATTGCCGGCGCGCTGGGTTTTGGCGGAATAGCGGGCGCCTCGGCCGGCATAGCGCAAATCCTCTTCTATATCTTCCTCGTCCTTCTGGTCGTTTCACTCTTGTTCGGGCTGTTCCGCAGAGCACGCTGAGCACCAGACTTGCCAGCTTTTCAGGAGGCGATCAGATGAAGATGCTCAACGGCATCGAGGACGCGGCGCGCATCGCCATGGTCAACATTGAGTCGCGCGACCCGCTTCCTCCCGGGCCGAATTATGGGCCTTTCGGATATTTTCGACTTGCGATTTTGCTGCTTGCCGCGGTTGTCGGCGTTCTCTTGGTGATCAACCTCTTTTGATCGCTTCGGCGGTGGTGTCCGGAACCTGACACCACCGCCCGCGGTTCTTCATGGTGAAAGGACAATGCCATGGAAACCGCAGCTTTCCTGCTCCTCATCATCGGCTGTAGCGACGATCTCAATCAATGCACCGAGCTGCCGGCGCCGGCGCCGTTCTATGCGGAGGCAGCGGAATGCGAGAGCGTCCTGCCGGAGGAGATGCGCCGCCATGTTCAGCAATTTCCGCAAATCCTCGCCAAATGCATCGGCTTCAATCCTGCACTTGAGGAAGAGGGTGCGGAGATCGCCTGGCACATTGACCCAAATGGCGACCTCATCGCCTCCGTCGAACCGACATCCCATCGGGAGCTGAAGGTCGCCCGCAGCGCTCAGTAGACCTAGGCGGCAACCTGCAACGCCCCTGGCCCGGGGACAGCGCCGGGCGGACATTTGCCGAGGATGATCATTCCCAGGATGTCGTCTTCGGTGACGTCGCTGGTGCGGGCGGTTCCGACCACTTGGCCGTTTTTCATGACCACGACCCTGTCGGCCAAGCCGAACACGTCATGGATATCGTGGCTTATGAGGAATATGCCGATCCCGTCTGATTTCAGCTGCCGCACCAGATCGCCAACCTGCGCGGTCTCCTGAGGCCCAAGCGCTGCAGTGGGCTCGTCCATGATGAGGATGCGCGCGTCGAAATAGATCGCCCGTGCGATCGCCACCGATTGCCGCTGACCACCTGAAAGGCTGCTCACCGGCTCTTTGAAGCGCTGGAAACGCGGGTTCAACCGTCCCATGACCTTGCGCGTCTCGGATTCCATGGCAACGTCATCCAGCGTGCCCCAGGAGGTCCTCAGTTCACGACCAAGGAACAGGTTCGCGGCGGCATCCACATTGTCGGCCAGCGCCAAAGTCTGGTAGATCGTCTCGATCCCGTATTTCTTGGCATCGCGCGGATTATTGATCTGCGCCTCCTCGCCGTTGATGAGGATCGTGCCCGCGTCGCGCTTGTACGCGCCCGAAAGGATTTTGATGAGCGTCGACTTGCCGGCGCCGTTATGGCCCACGAGCGCAACGACCTCGCCCGGAAAAAGGTCGACCGAAACATTGTCGACGGCATGGATGCCCCCGAACGCAATCGAGATGTTCTTCATTTCGACGAGCGGCGTCCTGCTGTCCATGGCATCCTCCCGTTATTTCACGCGCTTGCGGTAGAGCGTGTCCAGCCACACCGCGATCACGAGCACGATACCCACCACGATGTTCTGCAGCGGCGTATCGACACCCAGCAGGATCATGCCGCTGGCAAGCGACTGCATGAGAACGGCGCCGATCATGGCGCCGGCGATCGTGCCGATCCCGCCTCCCAGCGACGTGCCGCCGATCACCGCAGCGGCGATGACGAGCAGTTCATCTAGCGTGCCCATCGCATTTGTCGCCGCATTCAGGCGCGCCGCCGAAATCGCGCCGGAAATGGCCGCGAGCATGCCCATGAGTATGAACACCTTCATCAGCACCCAGCGGGTATTGATGCCGGCGAGCACCGCAGCTTCGGGATTGCCGCCGATCGCGAAGACGTAACGGCCGAAGCGCGTCCGGTTTGCGAGGAAGGTCATCACGATGCCAACGCCAACGGCAATCAGCACCGGAATGGCGATCCCATGGGCGATGAACAAGCCACCCTCGGGGATGGCGATATTGTTGGCCTCAGCATAGCGCCGCACGATCGCTGCTGGCCAGGGATAGGAATTCGCGACGGCCACCGCGCCCAGGATAGCAGCGCAACCGAAAGCGGCAAGAAACCCCTCCGCCCAGAGGGGCCGCAGCGGAAAGTGGAACTTGCGCCGCTGCTTGCGGCCATAAGATAGCATGAGCACGAGCGCTATGCAGGCGATGAAGCCGGCCACCCAGCTCCAGAACGAGCCGATGGCTCCGTCGGGTCCCCCGCCCATCAGGCGGAACGTCGCATCGAGCGGCGCAACGGTGCGCCCGCTCGTGACCCACCAGGCTGCACCCCGCCAGACGAGCAGACCCCCAAGCGTAACGATGAAGGACGGCACACCCATATAGGCGATGATGTAGCCCTGGAGCGCTCCGATAAGCGCTCCGAGCGCGATCCCAACGATGAGCGCCACAACCCAGATCGCCGGATGCCCGAAGCCGAGCCATTGCGGCAGGATCTCCGTCTGCGTCACGCCCATGATCATGCCGACGAAGCCAAGCAGGGAGCCCACCGACAGATCGATATTGCGCGTGACGATCACGAGTACCATGCCCGTCGACATGATGGCGACGGACGCAGACTGTACCGACAGGTTCCAGAGATTGCGCGGCGTGAGGAACAGTCCACCCGAAATGATGTGGAAGCCGATCCAGATCACGGCGAGCGCACCGACCATGCCGAGCATGCGCGTGTCGAGTTCAGTGGCCTTGAGAAAGCGCTGGGCCGGGTTGCTGCTCACCGCCGAGGCCCCCTGCGGGGGCGCGCTGGAGGTCACATCCGTCATATTGGTCTCCTCCGCCCGGCCGGCGCTGGCCGGACCGGTACGCGAACGCCGCGGTCGCTCAAACCGCGGCGCTGATCGCGACTATATCGCTTTTCACCCGCAGACGTCGACGGTGCCGGGCTGCACGCCCTGGCAGACTACGTCCTTGGAGACCCAACCGGCGTCGATCACGACATTCAGATTGTCCTTGGTGATCGGTACGGGCTTCAGGAACAGGGCATTCATCTCGACCTTGTTAGGGCCATCGGCCCACTTGGTCGCGCCCTCTACCTGGTCCAGCGCCGTTCCCTCGGCAAGCTGGTTGGCGATCTGTGCTGCCGCCTTGCCGAGCTCTCGGGCGTCCTTCCAGACAGAAACCGTCTGGGTTCCGAGCGCGATGCGGTTCAACGCTGCATGATCGCCGTCCTGCCCCGAAACGGGCACTGAACCCGCCAAGCCCTGCGCTTCCAGAGCGGCGATGGCGCCGCCTGCGGTACCGTCGTTCGAAGCGACAACCGCATCCACCTCATTGTTGTTGGCGGTGAGGAACTGTTCCATGTTGCGCTGCGCGTTGGCGGGGAGCCAACCGTCGGTATAGGCCTCGCCGACATTCTTGATCTTGCCGGAGTCGATCGCCTCCTTCAGCACTTCCATCTGACCCTCGAACAGGAAATCCGCATTGGGGTCGGCCGACGAGCCTTTGATGAAGACATAATTCCCTTCAGGCGCGACATCGAACACCGCCTGCGCCTGCATCCGGCCAACTTCCTTGTTGTCGAAGGTGAGATAGAAGGCGTCCGGGTTCTCGATCAGGCGATCATAGCCGACAACCGGAATGCCTTCGGCAACGGCGTTCTCCACTGCGGGCCCGATCGCCGAAGCATCCTGCGCCAGGATGATGAGCGCATTGGCGCCTTGCGCGATAAGCGACTCCACATCGGTCAGCTGCTTCGACGGGGAAGATTGCGCATCGGCGGAGATATAGGTGTTCCCATCTGCTTCGATCTGAGCCTTGATCGCAGCCTCGTCGGTCTTCCAGCGCTCTTCCTGGAAGTTCGACCAGGACACGCCTATCGTCTTGCCTTCGGCGAGCGCCGCCGTCGACAACGACAGAGAAAAGACAATCCCCGCCAGGACGGCGGTCGCGGTATTCCTCATGATTTCCTCCCAGCGCCGGGTGGCGCGACTTTCGGTTTAGCTTGCGCCGATGTGAAGGATTTGACATTCCTTCCGCCGTGCAATGCAAGCGGGACGTCCAATCCGATCTCACACCGAGGCCCATCCTCGCCGGCCCCCCGCCGTTCGAGACCGCTCCCATGCGATCCCGGACTGCGATGCCGGGAGGCCCATTTTTTCGAGCCTCGAAAAAAAGAATGACGCAGGTACCTGCCCGTGTCAATATCAACTGAAGTGCAACGCCGGTAAGGGAATTACCGGCACCGGGGAGAGAAGTGACCGCAGGCATACGTCACGATGAAATGCGCAAGCGCAACCGCGCCCTGGTGATCGCTGCTGCGCGGCAATCGGGGCAGCCCTCGCGCACGGAGATCGCCAAGCTTACTGGGCTCAGCCATTCCACGATTTCCGCCATTGCTTCAGGCCTGATCGAAGAAGGCACGATGCGGGAGGTGGGGCAAGGCGACGCCGTACCCTTACGACGTGGCCGGCCGCAGGTGGCACTCAGTCTCAACCCGGATGCCGCCTCGGTGGTCTGCCTCTACCTCTCATTCAACAGCCTTTCGGTGGCCTTGGTCGATTATCGCGGTGAGACAATCGCCATACGAAAGCACCGCATACCCACGCTTGAGATGACCCGCGACGAACTTCTGGACGCGACCATCGCGGCGGTGCGGGATCTTGCTCAAGGGCAGCGCGGGTTCCTGCGCATTGCCTGCGCGGTCCAGGGCATAACGGATTCGGCCGAACGCGAGCTCCTGTGGTCGCCGATTACGCCGCTCAGCGCATTGCCCTTCGGTCCCGCGCTGGAAGACGCATTCGGCGTACCGTCACCGGTGCAAAACGATTGCAACATGATGGCCGTGGCGCTGCGTTGGCTCAACCCCGAGCGCTACAGCGACAATTTCATAGCGATTCTGCTTTCGCACGGGATTGGCATGGGATTGATGCTGAACGGCAAGATGTTCAGCGGCACCCGCTCGTCCGCAGGGGAGTTCGGCCACATGGTCCACGAGCCTGGTGGTGCGCTCTGCCGTTGCGGGCGCCGGGGCTGCATTGAAGCCTATGCCGGCAACTACGCGATATGGCGGCGCGCCTCCGGAAAAGGGCCGGACGAAAAGCCAGTTGTCGATATCGAAGCCGGCGAGATGGAGAAGCTCGCGGAACTCGCACGCCGCGAGGAGGGACCCGCCCGCCAGGCCTTTCGAGAGGCGGGACGAGCGATGGGATACGGCCTCGGCAATCTCTTCGCGCTCATCGACCCCGCGCCCGTAGCCATTGTCGGCCAGGGCACCGCGGCTTTCGACATCCTGGAGCCGGAAATCCGCTGCGCGCTGGCCGAAACGGCGGGGGGCCAACACGCCGAGGCGATTTCCTTCGAAACACTGCCGAGCGCGACCCCGCTCATCCTGCATGGCGCGGCCATGACGGCCTTGACCGGCCTTGACCGGGATGTCTTCGCCCCCGGACTCAGGACTTCGCGGCAGGCCGAGCCGTCCCCGAAAGAGCGCTCGGCTCAGTTCTCCCGGATGGCATAGCCCGCCCCGCGAATCGTGCGGATAACATCGGGCAAGCGTCCCTGGTTGACTGCCTTCCGGAGCCGGCCGACATGGACATCGACGGTGCGCTCGTCGATGTAGATCGTCTCGCCCCAGACATTGTCGAGAAGCTGGCTGCGCGAGAAGACGCGGCCTGGATGCTGCATCATGAATTCGAGCAGACGGAACTCGGTGGGGCCGAGCCGGATCTCGTTCTTGCGCCGATAGACGCGGTGGGATTCCCGGTCGAGCACGATATCGCCGACCTTGAGCACCGTGGAAAGAACTTCCGGCTTGGCGCGCCGCAGCAGCGCGCGCACGCGGGCAATGAATTCCGGCGTCGAGAACGGCTTCACCAGATAATCGTCGGCACCCGTGGAGAGCCCCCTCACCCGGTCGCTCTCCTCGCCGCGTGCCGTGAGCATGATGATGGGCAGCCGCTCGGTTTCCGGCCGCATCCTCAGCCGCCGGCAAAGCTCGATGCCCGAGACGGCCGGCACCATCCAATCAAGGACGAGCAGGTCCGGTACGTTTTCCTGCAGACGAACTTCCGCCTCGTCACCGCGCGTGATCATCTCGACCTGATAGCCTTCGGCCTCCAGATTGTACCGAAGCAGGACGCATAGAGGCTCGTCATCCTCTACGACCATGACTTTGGGTGCGATCATTCTACAACTCCGCCTGGACTAGGTCGCAAATGCATAAGCACGGTCGAAGGGTGTGAGCCCATCTGGCCGGATCATCACGGCTCGCGTCGCGCTCAGTTGGCCGCAACTTGGGTTTCGTCCTGCTTCGGCCGCTGCACCGGAAGCTGCATCCCCGTTATGATATAGTAGGCATTCTCGGCGATATTCGTCACATGGTCGCCAATACGCTCCAGGTTCTTCGCGCAGAATAGAAGATGCGTGCAGGCAGTTATATTACGCGGATCTTCCATCATGTAAGTGAGAAGCTCACGAAAAACAGACGTGTATTGAAGATCGATCTTCTCGTCGCCGTCGCGAAGCTTGACCAGTGCCTCATCCTGGCGGGAAACATAAAAATCCACGACCGCCCGAACCTGCTCCAGAACCATGCTTGCCATCGTATCAATGGGCTGCGTAAGCCCCCGCGGAGCGCTGCCGCCCACAGCCCCGACCCGTTTGGAGATGTTCTTGGCGAGATCACCGATGCGTTCCAGATCGGCCGCCATTCGGATCGCTCCGACCACCGCGCGCAGGTCCTGCGCCATGGGCTGGCGCTTGGCGATAAGGGTGATGGCACTCTCGTCGAGTTCGCGCTGCTTGGCATCCATGACCGCATCGTCGGAGATCACCCGCTGTGCCAGGGCGTTGTCGCCATAAAGCAGCGCCCGCGTGGCGGCCTGGGTCATCGCGCCGGCGAGATCACCCATCTCCCGGATCAGACGGTCGAGATGCTCCAATTCCTGATCGAAGGAGGTGACTGTATGCTGGCCCATGAATCCGCTCCTTTTCTAAGATTGTACGGGATCAGCCGAACCGACCCGTGATGTAATCCTGGGTGCGCTTTTCTTCCGGATTCGTGAACATCTTGTCGGTGGGGCCCTCCTCGACCAGATGGCCGAGATGGAACATGGCCGTACGCTGGGAAACACGCGCGGCCTGCTGCATCGAGTGGGTAACGATCACGATGGTGTAGTTCTCGCGCAGCTCGTCGATGAGTTCCTCCACCCTGGCGGTGGCGATCGGGTCGAGAGCCGAGCACGGCTCGTCCATCAGGATGACCTCCGGCGAGACCGCGATGGCGCGGGCAATGCACAGACGCTGCTGCTGGCCGCCTGAAAGGCCGGTGCCCGGCTCCTGGAGGCGGTCCTTCACCTCGCTCCAGAGACCCGCTTTTTGCAGGCTGTTCTCGACGATCGCATCCAGATCGGCCTTGGATTTGGCAAGCCCATGAATACGCGGCCCATAGGCAATGTTCTCGTAAATCGACTTCGGAAACGGATTGGGTTTCTGGAAAACCATTCCGATTCGGGCGCGTAACTCCACAACGTCGATGGACCCGTCATAGATGTCGGCCCCGTCAAGCTCGATCCGGCCGGTCACCTTGCTGCTTTCGATAGTGTCGTTCATGCGGTTGAAGCAACGCAGGAAGGTGGACTTGCCACAGCCCGACGGCCCGATGAAGGCGGTCACGGCACGCTCGGGAATATCGATCGAGACGTCGAACAAGGCCTGCTTCGAGCCGTAGAAGACGTTCACCTCCCGGGCCTTCACACGGATGGGCCTGGGCGTCTCATCGGGCGTGCGCACCGTCGAGGACTTGATGGAATAGAGATCCGTCTGTCCGACGATCTTTTCGGTCGGCATGTGCATCTCGAGGACCTCCGCGTTTTCATTGTTCATGTGCGTCGCTCCAATCTCGTCCGCAGATAGATAGCCAGCGCGTTGAGCGCGATCATGAGCCCGAGCAGAACGATGATCGCGGCGGACGTGCGCGGTTCGAAGAAGTTGCGATTCTCATTGCCCTGCCAGAGGTAGATCTGCACCGGCAGCGCCGTGGATTGATCGAGCGGTGTTGCCGGGACCGCAGCGACGAATGCGTTCATCCCGATGAGAAGCAGCGGCGCGGTTTCGCCCAGGGCTTGGGCGACACCAATGATCGTCGCCGTTAGGATGCCCGGATAGGTTACCGGCAGGACGTGGTGGAACACCATCTGCATACGCGATGCGCCAAGTCCGAGGGCCGCCTGGCGCAACGAAGGCGACACGGCCCTGAGCGACGAACGCGTGGCGATGATGATCGTCGGAAGCGTCATCAGCGTAAGGACCAGGCCGCCGACAAGCGGGGCGGAAAGCGGCAGGTGGAAATAATTTATGAAGACTGCCGCGCCCAACAGACCGAACACGATCGAGGGGACCGCCGCCAGATTGTTGATGTTCACCTCGATAAGGTCGGTGAAACGGTTCTTGGGTGCGAACTCTTCAAGATAGATCGCTGTGCCGACGCCAAGCGGCACCGCCAGCACGATCACCACGAGCATCATATAGAGCGACCCCATTAAGGCACCGGCCAGGCCGGCGCTTGCGGGAGCCGAACGCGAATCCACATTGGTGAAGATCTGCGAGGCGAAGGCGAAACGGATGGTTCCGTCTTCCTTGAGCCTGTCCGCGAGAGCGCGGGCTGGCGCCGAAAGCTGTTGCTGGGTGTCGGGCAGGCTGCGGTCGATATTTCCCTTCAGCCAATTATCTGCATTGGCGGAAGCGAGGAGATCCATTTTGACCGTCTGCCCGAGCAGGCCAGGATCCGCCACGAAGCGATCGCGCAGGACGAACCGCTCGCTCGTCTCCACGATGGACAGGGCCTGGCGCGTATCGACTTCGATGTCCGGTGCTGCCGCCCGCACCGCCGCCTCCAGGATGCGGTTCCAGTTTACGAGCGTCACCTGCCTTTCCCAATCGAGCCGTGCCCTTTCGTAGGCGGCGGCCGACTGGTCCGGCGCGCGGACGGGCTTGGGATCGACCTTTATGATGGCAGGATCGAAGAAGACATCCAGCGTCAGCTTGGCTTGCGTGAAAGCAGGGACACCCTTCATCAGAATCATGCTGAAGAGGATGACCACCGCACCAAGCGCAGCGCAGATGGCCGCGATGCCGTAGGCGCGGAAGCGCCGCTCGCGCGCATGCCGCCGCGCAAGGCCACTTCTAATCTTCGTCAGCGTCTCGCTGGGAGCCGGGGCTGTCGGGGCAACTGGAGAGAGCGTGTTTGCCATGGCTATTCATACTGCTCCCGATAGCGGCGGACGATATAGAGCGCCACCACGTTGAGGATGAGCGTCATCAGGAAGAGCGTCAACCCGAGCGCGAAAGCTACGAGCGACTGCGGCGAAGCAAAATCCGTATCACCGGTGAGCTGATTGACGATGGTCACGGTCACCGTGGAGACCGGCTCGCCGGGGTTGAGCCGCAGATAGGGGCTGTTGCCAGCGGCGAGGACCACGATCATGGTTTCGCCGATTGCACGGCTGACGGCCAACAGGAAGGCACCCACGATACCGGGCAATGCGGCCGGAAGGATCACGCGCCGGATCGTCTCCGATTGGGTCGCGCCAAGACCCAGCGACCCATCGCGCATCGCCCTCGGCACCTGCCGGATGATGTCGTCGGAGAGCGAGGAGATGAAGGGAATGATCATGATCCCCATGACGATACCGGCCGTGAGCGCGCTGGTGGCGCGGATATCGAGGCCGACCGTACTGCCGATTCTTGCGAGGAAGGGGCCGACGGACACGAGGGCGAAGAAGCCGTAGACGATGGTCGGAATACCCGCCAGAACCTCGACGACGGGCTTGACCACGTTGCGCGTTTTGGGACGCGCATATTGCGTGAGGTAGACAGCCGTCATCAAACCAATGGGCAGCGATACGAGCATGGCGATGATTGAAATCATCAGCGTGCCCCAAAGGAGAGGCAGGAGACCGTATTCGCCGGAGCCCGCACCCACGGTGGAAAAGCGCGGGTTCCATACCGTGCCGAAGAAGAAGTCGATGGGACTGACGAAACTGAAGAACCGGATCGCCTCGGTGAGAAGCGAAGCCACAATGCCGATGGTGGTCAGGATCGCCACGACCGAGCAGGCGATCAACAGATAGCGTACAACGCGCTCCACCTCGTCGCGGGCACGAAAACGCGCGGTTATGCGGCTGCGAGCCAGATAGAGCCCCAGAGCGCCGGTGCCGGCCGCAGCCGCAATGACGAAAGCGAAGGAGAGCGTGCGAAATTCACGCAGCGCCTGACCGGCGGCACTCTCATAGGGAGCGGGTTCACCGATGACGCCGAAACCCGTCGCGATCTGGTTCACGCGATTGATGATCTGATTGAGTTCGGGCCCGCTCAACGCCCGAATATCGGGCGGCAGTTGCGCCATGACAAAGGCGCGCGAGGCGGTATCGCCGAAGAGAACCCAGAGCGCGAGAATGAGGAGCGCGGGAACCACCGCCCAAATAGCGACTAGCGAGCCGTGGTAGTTCGGACGTGAATGCAAGCGTCCGCTGGCGGGCGCGACTTGTCTGCTTCGCGACCATCCCGCCTGGTATGCGAAACCGAGGAGGAGAAGGAGGAGGCAGGCGACAATAAAGCTATTCACGATCAAGGCCCCCGTGTCTCAGCCGCATCCCGGCTCCGCGCCCCATACGCAGAGAATAACAGCGCGTCCAGCCAGGAATGAAGGGAGCCCTAATAGGGCTCCCCGAGCGCTGCAAGTCCGTTTACTGGACATCGGCGGCGGTCAACGCCTTGCGCTCCTTGAAATTCGCGAGCACTTCCTCGGTCTTCTCGGCGGGTTGCGGGATCATGCCGGCACCTTCAAGCGTGCCGCCCGCGCCGGCCATCTGCTCGGAGAGGAAGAACTCGACATATTCCTCGATGCCCGGGATCTGGCCGATATGCTCGCCTTTGACGTAGAAGAAGAGCGGGCGGGAGACAGGGTATTCGCCGGAGGCGATCGTCTCCAGCGAAGGCGTCACGCCGGACATGGTGGCGACCTTCAGCGTGTCACGGTTCTGCTCGTAGAAACTCAGGCCGAACACGCCGAGCGTATCCGGGTTGCTCTGCAGGCGGGCAAGCGTCTCGGTGTAGTCGCCGGCGATCTCCACGACCACGTCCTGGCGCACCGTGGAGCAAGCGGCTTCCTTTTCCTCCTCGGCCATCTCCGGGAGTCCGGCCTCTTCGCAGCCGGCAGTCAGCACCTTCTCTTCGAAGACTTCACGGGTGCCGTGGTTGGAGGCGGGGATCGCGACGGCGATTGGCTGATCGGGGAGCGACTCGTCGATCTCTTTCCAGCTCTTGTACGGGTTGGAGGTCATCTTGCCGTCGACCGGCACCTGGGCGGCGATCGCCTTGTAGATATGGACGGGCTCGAGCGCGAAGTCGCCCTTGTCGGCGCTTGTGGCGAAGACAATACCGTCAAAACCGATCTGGACCTCGAGGATCTGCTTCACACCGGCCTGGTTGCAGGCCTCGATCTCGCCGGTCTTGATGCGACGCGAGGAGTTGGCGATGTCGATCGTATTCTCACCGACACCCTGACAGAACTGACGCAGGCCACCGCTCGATCCGCCGGAACCGACCACCGGCGTCTTGAAATCCGGGAACGCGTTGCCGAACTCTTCCGCTACGATGCTGGCGAAGGGAAGAACGGTCGAGGATCCGGCGATCTGGATCGTATCGCGCGACTGCGCGGCGGCGGAGCCAAGAGAAGCGGCGACGGCGACGGACGCCACAGCTGCCGCGAGGAAATACTTCTTCATTTGAGCCTACTCCTGTCCGGAATGCGGTGTCGACGCCATGTCGCGTCGGGAGTGGCATTAGCGGCGACATGTAACAGTTCGATGACAGTTTCATGTCGGGTCCGTAAATCTTGGCAGGACAGACTTCGAGCCCGGCAAGCCTTCTGCCACGCTCCCGATGATACAGCCGTAACATCGCTGTCATATCCAGGTTCCGTACCGCCCTCTTTCACCGCGCCGTCTCTCTTGGTGGGAAGCAAAAGACACGGAAATTAGGGCGGTACCGGCTGACGCGAGTATTACAAAGATGTAACATTTTTTGCCGCAGTCTTGCCACAGTTGGAGCAATTCTCCCGTTTTCGTAAATCCGAATCCACGGCCGGACGCCGTGAATTCCGCATTGATCGCGAAGCGGGGAGGCTATCCATGATTCCTGCGCACGCTTTTTCTGCGCGCAACACTCTCACAACACTTATTGCTACAACCTTCGTCACGGCCGGGATTTTGCTCAGCCCCGGCTCGGCCCATGCTCAGGCAAATCCGCGGCCGGCCACGGGCCAGGAACTCCAGGGGCTATGGCTTACGACCCCCTACCCGGTCTTCTACGCCCAGAAAGGCGAGGAGGTGAATATCGGCCTCTCGCTCGCCAACAAAGGGTTGGCGCCGCAGCGGGTAGAGTTCGGCCTATCCGGTCTGCCGGAAGGCTGGCAGTGGCAGATCGAAGGCGGCGGCAAGCGCGTCGGAGCTGCGATTGCCGGTTCCGACCAGACGGTCGACCTTTCGCTGAAGGTGACGCCTGCCGAAAATGCAACGGACGAAACCTATCGGTTCACCGTCACCGGGCGTGCCGGCGACCGAACGCTCGAATTGCCCGTCGCGGTGACATTGTCGGAAACCGAACCGGCAAAATTGACTCTGGAGCCAGAACTGCCGGCGCTCCGGGGGACTGTCCGCTCATCCTTCGACTATCAGGTGGCGGTCACAAATGACGGCCAGGAAGATACCGTCATCAATCTGGTGTCCGAAGCACCGCCCGGGTTCCAGGTCACATTCAAGGAACGCTACGGCTCGCAGGAACTCACCAGCCTTCCGCTGAAGGCGGGTGAGAAGAAGGATCTGTCGGTTTCCGTCAAGGCGCCGGAGAACGCCCAGGCGGGGCAGTATCCCGTCAGGGTTGGCGCAGCTGGCGGCAACGCCTCGGCCGAAACGCAACTCGTGCTCGACATCACCGGCCAGCCGCAGCTCTCCCTCGCCGGTCCGGGCGGTCGTCTCTCGGGAGATGCGACCGCTGGCGAGCAGCGCAGCTTCAATTTCACGGTCGAGAACCGGGGCACTGCGCCCGCCCGAGCCGTGAAATTCTCGGCAAGTCCACCCTCCGGATGGAAAGTCGAGTTCAGTCCGGAAGAGATAGCCGAGCTGCCGGCTGGCGAAACCGCCGAGGTGGCGGTGAACATGACGCCCTCCGACCAGGCGATCGCCGGCGACTATGTGGTGTCCGTGCGCGCCAATGGCGACGGTGCCTCGGATAATGCCAGCTTCCGCGTCACCGTACGGACGTCGACCATCTGGGGCGTCACGGGGCTCGGCGTCATCGCCGCCGCCGTCGTGGTCCTTGGTTTTGCGGTCACACGGTATGGCAGGCGATGAACACGGTCATAGAGACGAGGGACCTCGTCAAGCATTACGGCCGCCACGCGGCCGTGGACGGGCTTGACCTGACGGTCGAGAAAGGTGAGGTGTTCGGCCTGCTTGGGCCGAACGGCGCCGGCAAGACGACGACCATCCTCCTTCTTCTTGGCCTCACGGAGCCGACATCCGGCGCGGTGCGCGTGATCGGCCTCGATCCGCTGCGTAACCCGCTCGAGGTCAAGCGCCGGGTTGGCTACCTGCCGGACCAGATCGGCTTTTACGACAATCTGACGGCGCGCGAAAATCTGCTTTACACCGCGCGCCTCACCGGACTTTCCACGGCGGAAGCCAATACGCTCATTGGAGAAGCGCTGGACCGCGTGCGACTTACCCACGCCGCCGACCGCCGCGTCGGCACCTTCTCGCGCGGCATGCGCCAGCGCCTCGGTCTTGCCGAGGTGCTGATCAAGCGCGCGGAGATTGCCATCCTCGACGAACCGACTTCCGGCCTCGATCCGCAATCCACCCAGGAGCTTCTGGAACTCATCGTCGAGCTGGGGCGGGAAGGAATTACCATCGTGCTCTCCTCGCATCTGCTTTCCATGGTCCAGACCATCTGCAACCGCGTGGCGCTCTTCAACCGCGGGCGGATTGGCCTTATGGGCCGGGTCGCCGACCTGACCAGCGACGTGCTCGGCGGAACCCATGTGGTCGAGGTGGAAGCGGGCGACGTGGATCTGAGGGCGGCCCTTGACGGCGCACCACACATCACCGGCGTGACGGAACAGCGGCCGGGCTTCTGGCGTGTGGATGCCGATGCCGACGCGCGGCCGGAAATCGCCCGCCGCGTGGTCGCCGCCGGCGGCCTGCTCCGCACCATGTCCATCCGCCACACGACCCTGGACGAGGTCTATGTCAGGTTCTTCGAGGAGGACAAGATCCATGCCGCAGCGTGAAGGCTCGCCCTTTACCGGGCTTGCGACGGTCGCCCTCAAGGAAGCGGCCGACCATATGACGAGCGCGCGCATCCACCTGGTGATGCTGCTCGTGCTTCTCACCGCCATCGGCGCTGTCTATGCGGCGATCGGCCAGATTTCCCAGACCGTCAGCGAGGACCAGTTTCTTTTCCTTCGCCTGTTGACCACGGCGCAGGAGCCGTTGCCCTCCTTCGTCGCCTTCCTGGGGTTTCTGTTGCCGCTGGTCGCGATCGCGCTCGGCTTCGACGCCATCAATGGTGAGTATAATCGGCGCACCATGTCGCGTATCCTGTCGCAACCGATCTACCGCGACGCCCTTCTGACAGGCAAGTTCCTGGGATGCCTGCTGGTCATCGCTCAATGCCTGCTCGTGCTATGGCTCCTGGTGATCGGTCTCGGCATCCTGCTTCTCGGCCTGCCGCCAAGCGGAGAAGAAATACTGCGCGGGCTGGCCTTCCTGCTCGCCTCCTTCGTCTATGCGGGCGTGTGGCTGGGAGTGGCGATGGTGTTCTCGACCATCTTCCGCTCGCCTGCCACATCGGCGCTGGCCACCCTCACGGTCTGGCTGCTCTTCACCATCTTCTGGCCGATGCTGTCGCCACTCATTGCCGGCGCGGTGGTGCCCGTCGATCCGTTCGACCCCATGACGGCGGTGAACCAGGTCGAGGTGCAGCGGGCGATCGCCCGGATCTCGCCCAATACTCTCTTCGGCGAAATGACGCTGGCGATCCTCAATCCGGAGACGCGATCGCTGGGCATCGTCTTCGCGAACCAGCTCAGCCAGGCGGTGATCGGGGCACCGCTGCCGGTCTCGCAAAGCCTGATGCTGATCTGGCCTCAGCTCTGCTGCATGATCGCCGCGCTTCTGGTGTTGTTCACCGGAGCTTACGTCTCCTTCCAGAGACAGGAGATCAGGGCGTAATCCGCCCTGGTCACCACTATTTTTTTCAAAGGACCTCGCCGAAAAACCTGCGGCGCGCTAACTTCGCTTGCGTAAAGCGGAGTGTAGCCATGCGCAAAACGCTTCTTATCGCCGCCCTCGGACTGGGTTCCATTCTCGGCGCGGTCACTCTTCCAGTTGTCATAGCCATCGCACAGACCGAGGGGGGAACACCTGCTCCCGGCGACGACGGCAGCGGTGGCGGCTGCGATCATCGCAAAAAGGATCCGGTCACGAGCTGAGGAATTAAGGCACCTGTAGGCGCGGAGCAGGTGGGCGATGCTCCGCGCCCTTGTGCTGCCTTCAGATCGGTTCTCCGGTGACGGGATTGATCTTCATTTCAACCTTGGCTTTGTCCTTGGTGAAATAGATGATCTCGTAATAACCATCATCATCCCAATCGAGTTCGTCCAGGAAACGGAAGTCGGCACGAGCCTCGATCTTGGCAACGATCTCCGAAACCTTCATGGCGTTTTCGGGAGGAACTGTGTTTTCATCGGCCATCTGCGCAAGAACGGGCGTTGAGGATAGGATGACGACCAAGGAAAGCGCAAAGATGCTTCTGTTATTCATGAAAAATGCCCTCTCAAGACTGTGCAGACGCAGTTCAACTTGAGAAAGCCGCAGGAAGTTCCGTCTTGCAAACATTGCAGCGGAACCCTGGCCGGCACTTGAATGTTTTTCCGGGCGAAAGGAAGCACAATGCCGCCCAGTGACAATCCCAAGCAACACCCGCGCTCGAACATGGAAAAGGATCCCGCCGATTGGATCAGCGGCGACGAGCCGATGACCGGAGCCCAGGCATCCTACCTGAAGACGCTCGCCGAGCAGGCCAACGAACCGGAGGCCTATGCCGAAGACCTCACAAAAGCGGAAGCATCAAAACGTATCGACGAGCTGAAGCGAAAGCTTGGATTGGAGAAGGACGATCGAAGCGCCTAATCCATCACCGGGAGTCCCACAGCCTGCCCATAGCTGACCTGCGGCTGAGCCACCCGCTTGCTCAGCGACGGATCAAGGGCCTTCGAGAGAACACCGCCCAGACAGACAGCGAACATAGCGGCGAAAAACAAGCGTATAAACATTTGGATCACCCCCTTGGAGGATCTCACGCTATCTGCGATCGCCAGAACTGTGGCTGAATGCGGCGTTCATCCGCAATTCAAACATCTTACCTGAGCGTAAATTGTTGTGTGTGCAAGAATCCGGCGACGCTTACGGCCCGCCGGCAAGCGCCCCGATCACCACCATTGTGAGGTCGTCGAGGTCGATTTTGCCATTAACCAAGATCGTCGTTTCCGCCGGGGAGACTTGCAAGCTCCCCGGATGAAGGTCGGCCTGACGCTTCAATTCGTCGATGATCGCCTGCTTCACCTTCTCTTCGAGGGGAGAGGCACCTCCGGGGTTCATATTGCCGGCACCCATTTCCAGAACACGCCTTCCATTCGTTCGGGGTAGTACTCGAATTCGCATTCGAAGCGACGGCCATAGGCTCTCGCCGCCTCGATGGCTGCATCGCTGACCGGCTTCATGCCTGTTCCCGGGGCGAACCATTCCTCAAGCAGATCGCTCGGCACATAAGCTCCAATGCGCAGCGGAAGTTTCGTAAGCACGATATCCATGTCTTCCGGCGGCATGACTTCCTCCAGTCATCACCCGAACAACCGGCGCACGGCCGGATCGTTCCACCCGAAGGATAGTCCAGCCGGGCAGGCGCAAAATCAAGTCAGCAAAAAAGAATGAAACTTTTAGGCACCTTGGCCGTTTTGCATAGTCAGGCCGAGGGAACCCGATGAATCAAGAACAATCTATCCAGCCGCGCTTCAAGTCACCCGTCCGCATCAGCCTCCACCCAGGAAGAACAACAGATATCGAAAGCCCCCGACAGGCCTTCGATTTCTTGAGAACATGCCCCGTGCAGGAAGGCCCCATTTTCGAAGGGGCGTTGGAGGCCTGCTTCGCCGCCACCTATAACGATGAGGCTATCGAAGAAGCGCGCCGGGGCCTGAGGACTTTCGCAAAGGCCCACGGCTTCCTTGTCTAGGAAAGGAGCGGACGCCCGCGGGCGCCCCTGGTCGGATCAGCTGTGACCGGCGACCCTCTTCGGCTGGTATGGCGCCTCCAGCGCGGCCACATCCTCGTCGCTGAGTTCCACGTCGAGCGCAGCGACGGCGTCATCATACTGGTTCATCTTTGAAATGCCCACGATCGGCGCGGTGATGCCGGGGCGCGATGCAACCCAGGCATAGGCGATCTGGGCCATCGGGCGACCGTGGCGCTCAGCCACCTGGCGAACGGCTTCAATCACCCTCGCATCCTGCTCCTCGGTCGATCCATAGAGATTGACCTGCGTCCGATCGGTCTGGGCGCGCACCGTCGACTGGTCGCTCCCCCTGCCTGCGAGGCGGCCGCGCGCCAGCGGGCTCCACGGGATAACGCCGATCCCCTCGCTGCGGCAGAGCGGCAGCATCTCGCGTTCTTCCTCGCGATAGATGAGGTTGTAGTGAGGCTGCATCGACACGAACTGAGCCCAGCCGTGCTGACGCTGCATGCCGAGAGCCTTCATGAACTGCCATGCGAACATGGAGGAAGCGCCGAGATAGCGCACCTTGCCGGCGCGCACGAGATCGTTGAGCGCATCCAGCGTTTCCTCAAGAGGCGTCTCATAGTCGAAACGATGGAGCTGGTAGAGGTCGATGTAATCCGTGCCTAGGCGCTTCAGGCTGCCATCCACTGCCTCGAAGATGTGTTTCCGGCTCAATCCCCGGTCGTTGGGATCATCGCTCATCGGATTGTAGAGCTTTGTGGCGATGACAAGCTGGTGCCGCGCACGAAGCCGCTTCAGTACCTTGCCGGTCACGACCTCGCTTTCGCCAAGCGAATACATGTCTGCGAGATCGAAGAAATTGATCCCGAGGTCCAGAGCCCGCTCGATTATGGAAGTTGCGCCGGCCTCATCCAGAACCCAAGGCGCCCATTTGGGTGAGCCGAAAGTCATGCAGCCCAACGCAAGGCGTGAGACCTTGAGACCCGACCGGCCAAGATTGACATATTTCATCGATACACCCTCTTAACAACCAGCTTCGCCGACTGCCACTATGGCAGAAACCAGTCGCCAATAACAATGGCGAGAGTTCAGTCAATCTGCCCAAAAAACAGGCGATATTGCCCTAAATGCTTGATTTTCCATGTTAGCCGGTGTTCTGAAAAAATGATGCCGGTCCATTGCGTCAGCAAAAAAACATGCTACGGTTGAGTGTATCAAGGTATTAGGACACATGTTCCCGGTAGACGCCTCCGCCATAGACAAGTCGCTGCCCGTACCGGTGGGCACGCAGCTTTATGGCCTCTTGAGCTACTACCTCTCCCATTCGGACGTGCCTTACGGCACCAAGCTGCAATCCGTGCGTCAGCTGGCTGCGGAATTGCGGATCGCGCCAATGACGGTGAGCCAGGTCTACCAGCAGCTTCGCGATGCCGGGTTGATCGAGATGCGGCGCGGCAAGGGAGCTTATTCGGCACGTGACCCGCATCGCCGCCTGGGTGACGAGGGTGCAATGGCGAGCCTGCGCGAGGAAATCGGCAAGGTTCTGGACAGCGCCGACCGACTGGGTATCCCCCCATCCACGCTCGCCACCATGATCACGGCTCAGGCACAGCTGAGAAAGCCGCGAAGCGGTCTCACCATCGTTTTTGTCGGCATTTTCGAGGCGGCGGCGCGTGACTATGTCGCCGAGATACGCCCGGTTCTCGAACCTGGAGATCAGATCAATCTCGTCATGTTGGACCAGCTGAAGACCTCTCCAGAGGCGCAGATGGCTCTACGGCGTGCCGACGTGGTGCTCACCTTCGTCCACCGGGAAGTGGAGGTGCGGAAAATCGTGCCGGAGGCCAATATTCTGGCGATCCGCTTCATTCCCTCCACCCATACCCGCCAGGCCCTTGCCGGCCTTTCGCCAAAGTCGCGCGTCGCCGCCATCACTTATTTTCAAGATTACATCGCCATCATGAAGCCCAGTGTGCGCGAATTCGCGCCGCATGTGTCCGACATCACTGCGGCATGGGCATCTGCCCCGGATTTGGCCGACCTTCTCGAGCGGTGCGATGCGGTGATCTACGCAACCGGTGCCGACGACGTGCGGCGCCTCGCGCGGCCGGGCATCCCCTGCTTCGAATTTCGCCATGCGCCGGACCCGGACGCGTTGGAAAATCTGCTGGTGCCCTATCTGGCGCATTTGCGGCGCGCCAAAGCCGCAAAGGCAGATGCCGTGGAAACCACGGTTCCCCAATCTTCGAAAATGCAACGCCGCAGGAACAGCCGCGAAGCGGCATTTCAGTCCAGAGGGTGACGACCATGAAAAAACTGCTGCTTTCCACCACCGCATTGATCCTTGCCATGGCGATCGGCCCTGCCCTCGCCCAGGAAGAGATCGTCGTCGGAACGGATGTCGATGCGGGTACGCTCGATGCGCGCCTGACGCGGGATACGACCGCTTATCGCGTGGCCGACCTCGTCTATTCCGGCCTTGTCCATATCACGCCGAAGCTCGAAGCCGTTCCCGATCTTGTCGAGAGCTGGGAGACGCCGGACCCGCAGACCTTCGTCTTCAAGCTGCGCGAGGGGCTGAAATTCTCGGATGGCACGCCGCTGACCGCCGATGACGTGGTGTACACCTACACGACGCTCCTCGATCCCGATTTCAACGCGCCGATGCGCACGCTCTATACGCCGATCAAGTCGGTGGAGAAGGTTGACGACCTCACGGTGAAGTTCAACCTCGACACGCCTTACGCGCCTCTTCTGTCCTACCTTGATCTCGGCATCGTTCCCCAGGAGCTGGCCGAAGGAGGACAGGACCTTGCCACCCAGCCGGTGGGAGCAGGCCCGATGAAGCTTGCCTCCTGGAATCGCGGGGCGGAAATCGTTCTGGAAGCCAATCCGAATTACTGGGCGGGCGCTCCGAAGATCGAGAAAGTGACGTTGAAGATCATTCCGGACAATTCAGCTCGCGCCCAAGCCTTCGAGGCTGGTGATCTCGACGTGATCCAATCGCCCCTGTCCCCTCAGGATATTTCCCGCCTTGCCGCCGATGACCGTTTCGGCAACGCGATCATGCCGGGCCTCGGCGTCACTTATATCAACTTCAACACCAAGGACCCGCTGCTTGCCGATCCGAAGATGCGGCAGGCCTTCGCCATGCTGGTGGACCAGCAGACGATCGTGGGCGATATCTATCAAGGGGTGGACGAGGTAGCGACCTCGGTTCTCCTGCCTTCTTCCTGGGCCTATTCGCCGGAGATCAAGCAGCCGACCTTCAATCTCGAAGGCGCCGTGGCCCTCTTCAACGAGCTCGGCTGGACGGACAGCAACGGCGACGGCATCCTCGACAAGGATGGCAAGAACCTGACCGTGACCCTCGCCACGCACAGCGAAGATCCGAACCGTGTGCAGACCGTGGAATTCCTCCAGGCCATGTTCAGCCAGGCCGGCGTGGACGCGAAGACGCAGATCACCGATTGGCCGAGCTTCTCGACCAATTACGTGCAGAAGTCGCAGCACCAGATCGCCTTGCTCGGATGGCTAAACCTCGTCGATCCTGACCGGCTGCTTTTCTCGCAGCTCACCACCGGAGGTTCGACGAACTGGGGCGGCTACTCCAATCCGAAGGTCGACGAGCTTCTGGAGAAGGGCCGCTCCTCGCTGGACCAGAAAGAGCGCGCTGCAGCCTACCAGGAAGCGGCGAAGATCCTCGCCGAGGAACTTCCGTATTTCATCGTCTCCTATCAGGGATACCAGCTCTTCTACGACAAGGATTTCCCGTCCGAGGTGAATGCTACACCGCGCGGCTATCTGCGCGGCCTTATCGGAATGGAGACGCAGTAAATACCGGGCCGGCCGCGCCAGGTGCGGCCGGCACCACGCCCTGGCGTTGATCCGCGTCAGATGAAACCCGCAGAAGCAGACAAGAAACCGACGCCGTGATTGCCTACATAATCCGCCGACTGCTGCTCTTCATTCCCATGGCGGTGGGAATGGTGGTGGTGACCTTTGGCCTCCTTCTCATCATTCCAGGTGACCCGGCTTCCGTCCTTCTGGGACAGGAGGCGTCGCCGGAGGCAATCGAGCGGCTGAGGGATTCCCTTGGCCTCAACGATCCCTGGTATGTGCGGCTCTGGGACTATTTCGCCAATCTCCTCTCTGGTGATTTCGGCACATCCATATTCCAGAACCAGCCGGTTGCGACGATCATTCTCGGCAGGCTCGGAGCGACCCTGGAGCTGGCAGTCGCAGCTCTTGTGATCGCCACGGTGCTCGGCCTCGCCATGGGTGTGATCTCTGCCATGCGGCAGGGCTCGATCGTGGATACGGTGACCATGATCTTCGCCCAGCTCGGCGTTTCCATGCCCGTTTATTGGCTTGGCCTGCTGCTGATGCTGGCTTTCGCGGTCCAGCTCGGCTGGCTGCCGGCGATCGGTCGCGGGCCCCCGCTACCGGAAGCTTTTTGGGCAGCTCTCACCGGCAAGCCGCAGGTATTGATGGATTCGCTCAGCCATCTTCTTCTGCCGGCGCTTGCGCTCTCGGCAATGCCGGCCGCGATCATCTCCAGGCTGACCCGCACATCCATGTTGGAGATGCTGCGCGAGGACTTCGTCCGCACCGCCTATGCCAAGGGCCTGCGGCGACCGCGGGTGATCATCCGCCACGTGCTGCGCAACGCGCTTCTGCCCGTCCTGTCGGTGATCGGCTTGCGCTTTGGAATGCTTCTGGGGGGCGCCGTGCTGACGGAATCGATTTTCGCCTGGCCGGGGCTCGGCCAGCTCACGATCACGGCTATTTCGCAGCGTGACCTGCCGCTGATCCAGGGCATCGTGCTGACCTTCGCCCTGATCTTCGCGCTCGTGAACCTGATTGTCGACCTGCTCTATGCGGCGGTCGACCCACGTGTGAGGCTCGGCTGAGATGCGCCTGCCGAAACCGCTTCGTAATCCCTCCTTCGTCATCGGCGCGGCGATCACGCTCTTCATCGTCGGCTGTGCCGTTCTTGCGCCCTATGTCGCCCCTTATGGGGTTGAGCAGATGGATATGCGCAACCGATTTGCCGGCCCCAGCCTGGAGCACCTGCTGGGTACCGACAATTTCGGTCGCGACCTTTGGAGCCGTATGGTGTTCGGGGCGCGTATCTCGCTCATCATCGCCGTGGTCTCCGTTGGCGGAGCTGCCCTGATCGGAACGGTGGTGGGCCTCGTTTCCGGCTATTTCGGTGGGTGGGTAGACCTGGTGCTTGGCCGCATCACCGACATCTTCCTCGGTTTCCCGGCCATCATCCTGGCGCTCGCGATAGTCGCCGTCCTCGGCCCCGGCATCATGAACGTCTCGCTCGCTCTGATCGTGGTTTTTTGGACGGAATATGCGCGCGTCGTGCGAGGCGCAGCCCTCGTATTGCGCGAGCAGAATTATGTGCAGGCGGCACGCGCGCTGGGCGCCAGTCCGTTGCGCATCATTTTCCGCGAAATCCTCCCCAACGCGCTGGGACCGATCATCGTGCTCGCCTCGCTGGGACTGGGAACCGCCATCATTTCCGAGTCCGCCCTTTCGTTCCTAGGCTTCGGCCTTCCCCCACCGGCGCCGACCTGGGGATGGACGCTGTCCTACGGCACGCGGTTCATGCGCGACGAGCCATGGCTCGCCATCGTCTCGGGGGCCGCGATCATGATCACCGTGCTCGGCTTCAACCTGCTCGGTGACGGCCTGCGCGATCTCTTGGATCCCCGCCAGCTTTCACGCGGCGGTGGCGAGCGGCGAAACGACTGAATTTCCAACCATCCATTTCACGAGGAACAAGAAAAGATGGTCAAATCGACAAGAATCCTGCGGCCGAAATTTACGACCCATGCGGACGGCTCCGACGCCGTGCTGGTGATGCACGAGCTGGTCGGCGAAACGGACGGGCCGACGATCGGTCTCTCCGCAGCGATCCACGGCAACGAGAATACCGGCGCGCAGGCCATGGTCGACATCTACCGCGCCATCAAGGACCTGCCGCTCAAGGGGCGCATCCTTATGCTGCCGGTGGCGAATGCCCGCGCGATGGCGGTCAACCACCGCTTCACCCCGATCGACGAGCTGAACCTCAACCGTGAATTCCCGGGCAACCGAAGCGGCAACTATACCCAGCAGCTTGCCGCCGCGATCACGTCGGAATTCCTGGAGAAGATCGATGTCCATATCGACCTTCACGCCGGCACGGACCGGCCCACGGTCGATTACGTCTACATCTGGAATGACGAAGCGCTGTCGCGATCCTTCGGCTCCAAGATCCTCTACCGGCCGGCGCCCGACAAGGACGGCACCGTATTCACCGGTACGACGAAGGCCGTGACACTCGACAAGCGCGGGATACCGTCGGTGGTTGTCGAGCTCGGCGGCGGCATCGTCGACCAGACGCCTTATGTCCAGCGCACGGTCGACGGCGTGCTCAACATGCTCCGCCATCTCGGCGCCATCCCCGGCGACGTGAAACCCGCGCCGAAGCAGGTGGTGGTGGACGAGATCGCGGGCATCCGGCCGACACAGGGCGGCTGGCTCGAGCCGCTTTGCCCACCACTTGGCGAGGTGATCGAGAAAGGCCAGCTCCTTGGCCGGGTGGTCAGCCCCTACACTTTCGAAACGCTTGAAGAGATCCCGACGCCGTTCGAGCGTGGCATCATGATCCTGTCACACCTTTCCCGAAACCTGGTGGAAAGCGGCGACTACGGTTTCATGGTGGGCAACCTCGCGCGGGCCACGGACTAAGATACAGGACAAGGTCATGACGACGCCCGCCACCATGCCTGCGGATCGAAAGCCGGTTCTCTCCGTCGAGGACCTGCAAATTCGCATCCGCGGCGAACACGGACCGTTCACGGTCGTTTCCGACATGAGCCTGGCCGTGGCGGCGGGCGAGACCTTGTGTATCGTCGGGGAGTCCGGCTGCGGCAAATCGATGACGGCGCTTGCCCTCCTCCGCCTCCTGCCGGAGGCAGCCGAGATTGCCGGCGGCCGCATCAAGATCAATGGCCGGGACATCCTCAAGCTCAACGGCCACGATGTGGAAGATCTGCGCGGCGAGGAAATCGCCATGATCTTCCAGGAGCCGCTGACCGCCCTCAACCCGGTCATGACGATCGGCGACCAGATCGCCGAGACTGTCCGGCAGCACCGGAAGGTGAGCGCTTCCGCTGCGATGGCGCGCGCCGTCGAAGCACTGAAGCTCGTACAGATGCCGGATCCCGAGCGGCGCGCCCGGCAATATCCTCACGAGCTTTCCGGCGGCATGCGCCAGCGTGCAATGATCGCGCTGGCACTCGCCTGCGACCCGAAGATCATCGTTGCGGACGAGCCGACGACCGCGCTTGACGTGACCATCCAGGCACAGATCCTGGGCTTGATTGCTGACCTGCAGAAGCGCCTAGGCTCGGCGCAAATCCTGATCACTCATGACCTCGGCGTCGTTGCCGAGGTGGCGGACCGGGTGATCGTGATGTATGCGGGCCGCAAGGTCGAAGAGGCGTCGGTGTACGACCTCTTCGACCATCCTATTCACCCCTATACGAAAGGGCTCATGGGGGCGATTCCCCGCGGGCGCGCCTCCGAGAGGCTAACGGATATTCCCGGCACGGTACCCCCCATGTGGGATCTGCCCAAGGGCTGCGCTTTCGCGCCGCGATGCCCGGGTGCATCCGCCCGCTGTCTCGAGGAGCGGCCGCCCTTCGAGGAAAAGCGACCCGGCCACTTCGCCGCCTGCTGGGAGCATGACGATGTCTGAAGCGCCTCTCCTCCAGGTCGAAGGGCTGACGGTTCATTTCCCCATCCGCAAGGGTGTCCTGCAGCGGCAGGTGGGAACGGTGCGCGCCGTCGACGGCATTGATTTCACGTTGAAGCGCGGCGAGACGCTGAGCCTTGTCGGCGAGTCCGGATGCGGAAAATCAACCACCGGGCTTGCGTTGATGGGGCTCGTCAAAGCCACAGGCGGCACCGTAACCTTCGCGGGCGAGCGCATTGCCGGCTTGCGAGGAGCCGCACTGCGTTCGTTCCGCCGGCGCGTGCAGATCGTCTTCCAGGATCCGTTCTCCTCTCTCAATCCGCGCCAGCGCGTGCGCGACATTATTCGCGCGCCTCTCGACATCCATGGAGTCGGCACGCCGAAGGAGCGGCGGAAGCGGGTTGCCCAGCTTATGGAGCGGGTCGGCCTCAGGCCTGATCAGGCGGACAACTTCCCGCACCAGTTCTCCGGCGGTCAACGGCAGAGGATCGGCATCGCCCGTGCACTTGCGCTCGAACCCGAGATCATCATCTGCGACGAGCCGGTTTCGGCTCTCGACGTTTCGGTCCAGGCGCAGATTCTCAACCTGCTGGCCGATCTCCAGCGCGACCTGGGCGTCTCCTACCTGTTCATCTCGCACGATCTCGGCGTGGTGGAGCATATTTCCCGCCGCGTGGCCGTGATGTATCTGGGGAAGATCGTCGAGATTGCCGACCGTGACGCGCTCTTCGCCAGTCCCACCCACCCCTACACCGAACTTCTGATGAAATCGGCGCCGTCGCTCGACCCGCGTCAGCGCCGTATTTTCAGCGCAAGCAGCGATTTTGTGCCGAGCGCAACGCGGAAGCCTGCGGGTTGCCCGTTTCACCCGCGCTGCCCCCTCGCGACGGAGAAGTGCACGACCGTGGATCCGGCGCTGACGTCGAGGGACGACGGGCGCCTCGTGGCCTGCCATCATCGCTGAACGGAGTTTCTGATGACCAGCATTCTTTTCACCAATGGCAAGGTGCTTGATCCCGAGGGGGGTGTCACCAAGAGCGGCCTGGACGTTCTTGTCGAGAATGGTCGCATCAAAAGCGTGGGCTCGGGCCTGGACGCCCCTTCAGGAACGCGCCGCATAGATCTCGCCGGGCGCACGCTGATGCCGGGTCTCATCGATTGTCACGTGCATGTGGTGGCCGAAACGCTGGATCTCTGGGCGAACATCATCGCGCCCACCTCGCTTGCGGCGCTGCGCTCGGCACGCGTCATGGAAGAGGCTCTGCAGCGCGGCTTTACCACGCTTCGTGATCTTGGCGGGGCCGACATTGGCTTGGTGCGGGGCGTGGAAGAAGGTCTTATCGGTGGTCCGCGCCTGATCATCTGCGGCAAGGGGCTGACGACCACCGGCGGCCACGCCGACCTGCGGCGGCGCACGGACGACCGGCCAGGCATGATGTCGGACCGGCTGGGTTCGATGGGTTATGTGGTGGACGGCGTGGATGCCTGCCGGGCAGCCGCGCGCGAGATGATCAAAGGCGGTGCCCGGTTCATCAAGATCATGGCCAATGGCGGCGTTTCCTCGCCCAACGACCCGATCGAGTCGATCCAGTTCTCGCGCGAGGAGATCGCTGCGATCGTCGAGGAAGCAGAGAACGCCAATATATATGTCTCGGCGCATCTTTATACGGATCGGGCCATCCGCCGGGCGGTCGAGCTTGGCGTCCATTCGTTGGAACACTGCAACCTGATCGAGCCGGAGACGGCCCGGATGGCGGCCGAAAAGGGCTGCATCGCCGTGCCGACGCTGGTGGCCTATGAGGCGCTGCACCTGGAAGGCAAGCGCTTCGGCTTCGGAGAGACCGAGTTCTCCAAAATCGACGTGGTGCGCAATGGCGGCCTGAGATCGCTCGAGATCATGCGCGATGCCGGCCTGAAGATGGCTTTCGGCTCCGACCTGCTCGGCGAATTGCGCAAATATCACTGCATGGAGTTCGAACTTCTGGCAAAGGTCCTCACGCCGGCCGAGATTATCCGTTCGGCGACCGTGATCGGCGCGGAACTCTGCGGCTATGCCGGCAAGCTTGGCGTGATCACGCCGGATGCGCTTGCGGATCTGATCGTGGTCGATGGCGATCCGCTAGAGAATATCGCCCTTCTGCAGGACGATGGCGCACATATCCCGCTGGTGATGCGCGACGGCCTCATCCTGAAGGATCGCCTGAACTGAAGCCCGGACGCCGGACCCACCGGCGCCGGCCTCTGATCGAGGTCAATCCTTCCGCCCCTTCTCAGCCTCGTAGCGCGCCTTGGTTTCGGCGTTCATGGGATAAAGACCGGGGAGCGGCACGCCCCGGTCCACCTCCTTCATGATCCACTCTTCCATGCGCTCTTGCTCCGGAGCCTCCGCGACCACTTCGTCAAGCAGGGCGGCCGGGATCACGACGGCGCCGTCGTCATCGACCACGATGACATCGTCCGGAAAAACCGCAACGCCGCCGCATGCGATAGGCTGCTGCCAGCCCACGAATGTAAGGCCCGCCACGGACGGTGGTGCAGCGAAACCATTGCACCAGACGGGCAAGCCCGTGCCGAGTACGCCCGCGGCGTCGCGCATCACACCATCCGTCACGAGGGCCGCAACGCCGCGCTTCATCATGCGCGCGCAGAGAATGTCGCCGAAAATACCGGCATCGGTGACGCCCATGGCGTCTGCCACAGCCACCGCGCCCTCGGGCATATCCTCTATTGCCGCACGAGTGGAGATGGGAGAAGCCCAGCTTGCCGGCGTGGCGAGATCCTCGCGGGCCGGCACGAAGCGGAGCGTGAAGGCTGGACCGACGGTGCGCGGCTGGCCAGGCCTGATCGGCTTGGTGCCCCGAAGCCAGACATTCCGCAGGCCCTTTTTCAGCAGAATCGTGGTTAGCGTGGCCGTCGACACGTTTTTGAGCGTATCGATTACTTTTGTTTCCAAACCCATAACCCCTCCGTCAGCTCTAGGATCGCTTGGCAATTGCCGCAACCGGGCCGCTCGACCGTCCTGAGGCTTCGGGTTCTCGCTCGTGATGCCCCGGCCGTCAAGAAGAAGCCGTTTCGATCCTGCCGTTGCGGTCAGCGCACCGGCGTAGGGAACACGACGGGGCGTAAGTAGTTCGGGGGGTTCCATCAGGAGGCTTCCCATGAACTCCATAATCTATCTCATTGGCCTCATAGTCGTGGTGCTCGCCATCCTTTCCTTCCTCGGCTTGTCATAGGAGGACATGATGGCAACCACGACAAATCAGGCTGACCGCACCCAGCCCGCCCAAACCACCTCAGGTACGGCAAGCTCGCTTGGCGACACCGCTTCGACGATCGGCTCCGACATGAAGCAGGAGGCGAGGAACCGCGTCGAAGAGGCACGGGGTGCGACTTCAGAAAGCTTGCGGGCGTTTGCCGAGGCAGTAAGGCACGCCGGCGACGAGCTGAAAGACAAGGATGAGGGTCCTGCTTCGCAGCTTCTGTCCCAGGCCGCCAGCGGGCTTGAGCAAATTTCTAATGCGATCGGCCAGAAGCGGCTGGATGACCTCGTCGGTGACGTCAGGCGCTTCGGACGCGAGCATCCGGGTGCTTTCATGCTCGGTTCGGTGCTCGTGGGCGTGGCGTTGGGCCGGTTTGCCCGAAGCGCCGCCCCGACAACGTCGCATGAAACAGCCATGGATCAGCAGGACAGCCTAGAGCCGTTACCGGATAGGCGGAGCCCGATGCCGGGAGGTAGCGATGTCTTCTAATGATGACCCGCGCGGAATTACAACCTTGATATCGGACCTGGCAGACCAGGCCTCGACGCTTGTAAGGACTGAATTCGAGCTTCTTCGCACCGAAATGTCGGAGAAGCTCGGACAGGTCAAAAACGGGGCAATCGAGGTGATTGCCGGCGCCATCTGCCTCATGGCCGCCCTGCTGGTTCTTTTGCAGGCCCTTATCGTCGCGCTTGCGCGCCTCGGCCTCGGGCCCGCATGGGCATCCCTTTTGGTCGGAGTCGTCGTCGCGATTCTGGGCGCCATCCTGGTCAGGACGGGAAGCTCGAACATGTCGGCGAGCAATCTGACGCCCGATCGGACACAGGCGCAATTGGATCGGGATGTGCGGACAGTAAAGGAGCAGATCCGATGACGCAGAAATCATCAGCCGAACTGGAGCGCGAGGCCGAAGCCGTCCGCAGCAGGATGAGCGAAACCGCCGAGACGCTCCAGCGGAAACTCTCTCCCGGCCAACTCCTCGACGAAATCGGCACGTATTTCAAGAATTCCGATGGTGCCTTGGCCCTGGACAATCTGAAAACCCAGGTCAGGGACAATCCGCTGCCCTTGGCCTTGGTCGGCGTCGGACTGGCTTGGCTTTTCATGGGGGGTGGCCCGAAAGCCGATACGTTGCGGCACAAGATGAGCGGCAGCGGCACTTATCCGAACACCGACGGAAGCTGGCCCGAGGAATCCTACGGCACGTCTTCCTTCGGCTCCGAAACATCTTCGGAAAGCTCGGCGACGAGCGCATTGCATTCAGCGAGCGAGCGGGCGCACGCGGCAGGTCAATGGGCGAGCGATGCTGGCCGACACGCATCTTCTCGCGTTCGGGATGCGGGAAGCAACCTGCAGAGGATGGTAAGCGACACGCTCGACCAAGAACCGCTCATCATCGGGGCGCTTGGAATGGCCGTGGGCGCCGCGATCGGAGCCATGCTGCCCACGACCAGAGCCGAGGAGCAAGTTCTTAGGCCCTATGGGCAGAAGGCGCGCGAAAGCGCGATGGATGCGATGAATAGTGGGCTGGAACAGGCGAAAAGCGCTGTTTCCGAAACCGTTCATTCGGCAACCGAGGAAAGCAGCAGCACCCAGGATTCGCTCACTGAGCGTGGCCAGCAATAGCCGGCAGAGAGTGTGACTCATCTGCCCGGCGGTATATAAGCGATTCGTCAAACCGGACGGATCGCAGATGTACCGCCTCGAACCGCGAAAAATAGCCTATCTCCTCATCGTGCTCGTGGTCGCCCTGGCCATCTGGTGGTTCGACCGCTAGCTCCCTTGCGATGAAGCAGCAAATCGAGGACTCTCGGCAGTGGGCCGGGGTCAACGAAGGGAGATGCTTGATGAGATTGCCGCTGCTCGCCGCCCTGCTATTTCTGGGAGCTTCCATTTCGAACGCTGTTGCCGAAGACTGCGCCGAGCCCGAAGACCAAGCCACAATGAACCAATGCGCGGACAAGGCCTACAAGGCAGCGGATGCGCGACTCAATACCGCGTATCAGAAAATCGTGGCACGCCTGGATGAGGATGCGAGAAAGCTTTTGACAGGAGCACAGCGCGCCTGGATCGCCTACCGGGACGCGGAGTGCCGGTTCCAGACCTCCAATGCCGCAGAGGGCAGCATCTATCCGGCGGTTCTGTCAGGCTGCATGCAAAGCCTCACCCAAGCTCGCCTAAAGGACCTCGAAACCTATCTCTCCTGTCAGGAGGGCGATCTAAGCTGCCCCGTTCCGGCTGCCAGATGATCCATAAGTACGATTAGGACGCCGACTACTCCATCGAGGGAACTGTTGCTCCTCCTCATGGTTGAAGAGCAGACGCTTCAATCTGGAGGCCAAAATGAGACAGAAACCGTCAGCGTCGCTCTGTGGGATGCTCGCGGTCGCGATGATGATCGGGACCGCAGCGCCGGCCATGAGCGCTCCTCTCAAACTTCCACAGGCTGTGGAAGCCACTCCCAACATCATCAAAGTCCAGGACCGCCGCTTCGACCGGGATCGCGATTTCAGATACCGCGACGATCGCCGTCGCGGCTGGGACAATGACCGCTTCGAGCGTCGTGGCGATGGTGTATATTGGCGTGGCCACAGGGGTTTCCGCGAGCGCCGGCCGGGATATCGCGAATATAATGGTTGGTGGTTTCCGCCTGCCGCATTTGCGCTCGGGGCTATTATCGGCGGCGCCATGAGCCAGGGCCAACAGGCAAGGCCCGCCGGCAACGCCCATGTCCAATGGTGCTACAACCGGTACAGATCCTATCGTCCATCGGACAACACATACCAGCCTTACAACGGGCCGCGTCGCCAGTGCGTATCGCCTTATAGCTGACCGCAGGGGTCCGTGCTGCCTCGGCACGGACCCGCCTCTCTGGAACCTCAGCCTAACTCTGCGGTTTGGCGGCATGGTTCTGGAACAAGTCCGCCGGGTCACGACCAGTCTGGGCACGTTAAGCGCGCGTCCTGGGGCATTCGTAGTCCTGGGCAGCTACACGGTTCTATGGATCATCATCCAGCCGGAGACGCTGGACTGGCACGGATTTGCCACCCTCGTCACCTGGGCCATGACGCTCTTCATCCAGCGTGCCGAGCACCGCGATACCCAGGCGCTTCAGGCCAAGCTGGACGAGCTTCTTCGCGTTCATACGCGTGCGCGCAACGATCTTACCAAGCTGGATCAGGAAGAGCCCGAAGTCATCGAAGAGCATCGGGCCCATCAGCAGATTTCGGAATGAACGACTCTGAGCGCGCGCCAAGAGGCATCCCGTGATACAGTTCAAGGCCTAGCCGGAGGAGAGAGACATGCAGTGCCCACTAGACGGAGCTGAACTCGTGATGAGCGAGCGGCAAGGAATCGAAATCGATTATTGCCCTAAATGCCGCGGAGTCTGGCTGGACCGGGGAGAACTCGACAAGATAATAGAGCGGACCGCCGACGACGCGCCATCCGCTCAATATGGACAAAGACCGCAAAGCCAAAGCAGGGATCATTACGGCGACCGGGACCATGGCGCGCAGCGTCCTTATAAGAAGAAAAAGTCCCTGCTGGGCGAAATCTTCGATTTCTGATCAGGTATTCGGTGCGGAAGAAGTGAAAAAGGGCGGCCAAAGCCGCCCTTCATTCTGATACGCCTCCGTTACAGCGCCGCACGTCCATTCGGACGCACAAGGACGCCAGTAAGTTATCGAATCGACGTATCGCGCTTATCGGGCCGACGCGTTCGGCTTCAAAAGCCGATCCGGTTCCAGCACTAGCGCCAGCGCTCATGCTCCACCCTTTTGCGGGCATCCTTCAATTCACGACGTTCTTCTCGGAGTTCGCGGCGAGCGTCGCGAACATCGCGCCTTTCATGTCGCAGCTCTTGCCGGGCATCGCGGAAGTCCCGCCGCTCCCAGCGGTCGCGATCACGGTAGAACGGCCGCCCGCGATAATGATCGTCCCAGTATTTGCCGAATGAGAAAGTGATCACGGGGGCGCGAAGCGCGGTGACAGCGTGGGTGCCCGTATAGCGCCGGCCACGATCGATGAATGCAAGATAGTTCGATGACATCCAGCCGCGCTGGCGGCCATAACTCACATCGCACCACGACCGGCTGTTCAGGCATCCGTGAACTCTGACGCCCTCGCCCGCGCCGACCACATTGACCGCGGGATAAGCGGTGGAGGGACCTGCCCGAAGATTGACATTGGTGGTCGCGACCGCGGATGCGGCCATGGCCGCACCGGGCGCAAGTAGCGTTGCGAGAATGGCAACCGCACCGAGAGACTTATACGACATACGAACCTCATTTCTGGTGATGGGCCGCCGAAGCAGGCCAGGAAACGAGGCGGTTTTAAACGGTCCCGAATGAGCACAGGATGAACAAGCCGTTCATGAGAAAGGCATCAAGTGCCCGCTCGTTTGCGGCAGTATCAGGAGGCGGCGCGGACGTCCCGGGCCGCCTGTTGAAGAGAAAGGAAGGCCCGATATCGTGCCTCATGCTCCGCGGCGATCGCGCCGCCGGCAGGCTGGTAATCAGCCGATGTTCCGGACATGGAGCCCATAGCGGTAACGATGTCCGGATAGAGACCCGAGGCGACGGCACCAAGAATTGCTGCGCCGAGCAACACAGGCTCTTCGACTTGGCTGCCCAAGACCGGGCGTCCGGCCGCATCGGCCAGGATCTGGCGCACGAGGGGGTCCTGCCCCGCTCCACCGCTAATCATGATCCGCTCGACAATGGCCCCTGCCCTGTCCTGTGTTTCCAGGATTTGACGCAGGCCGTACCCTATGCCGCAAATGCCCGCGATATAGAGAGACACGAGGCTTGAAACATCCTGTTCCATGCCGAGGCCCGCGATGACCGCACGCGCGTGCGGGTCGGCAAAGGGCGCGCGATTGCCGAGGAATTCCGGAACGACGTGAAGGCCGCGCGCAAGCATTGCGGCCTCGGACGGGTCGCTTACCGTCTGGCGCGCCCGCTCGGAAAGCCATCCCGGCAATGATGTGCCCGCTGCCTTCGCCTCCTGCTTCGCTTCGGCGGATGCCGGATGAAACGACAAGAGCTGGTCGATGGCTGCACCGGCTGCCGATTGGCCGCCCTCGTTGAGCCACATGCCCGGAACCATGGCCTGGAAATAGGGACCCCAAACGCCTGGGATGAAGACAGGGTCGCGAGTGGTTGTCATCGTGCAAGATGAGGTGCCGAAGACATAAGCGAGATTCTTTTCCGGCTCTCCATCCGCGCCCACGGTGCCGATGCCACCGGCATGCGCGTCGATCAGCCCCGCGCCGACCGGAATCCCCGGCCGCAAACCCAGTTCGGCAGCCGCTTCGCCGCTCAGCCCCTGCCCGACCGGAGTGCCGGGCGGAACCACAGATTGTCCGATGGGAGCGAAGTCCCGCTCGGGCAGGTCGCCCAGGCCAATCTTGCGGAAATAATCCGGATCCCAGCGGTTTTCATGCGCGAGATAGGTCCACTTGCAGGTGACGGTACAGGTGGAGCGCGAAAGGTCCCCTGTCGCCCGCCAGCTCAGAAAATCGGCCAGATCGAAGAATTGCCAAGCGGCATGGTAAGTGTCGGGCAGGTTCTCCTTGAGCCAAAGGAGCTTCGGGGTCTCCATTTCCGGCGAGATCACGCCGCCGACATAATCCAGTACCTTGTGGCGGGTCGCGTTGATCCGCTCCGCCTGCTCGATCGCCCGGTGATCCATCCAGACAATGATGTTGCGTTCGGGATTTCCACTCCTGCCGACGGGCAGCGGCCTGCCGCCATCTCCCAGGACGACAAGCGAACAGGTCGCGTCAAAGCCGATTCCGGCGACCAGAGACGGCTCGATGCCGGCCTTTGCCACCGCGCCGCGCACGGCCTCGCAAACGGCGGACCAGATGTCATTGCTCGATTGCTCGGCGATTTCAGCACCCTCCCGCCAAAGGGCTATGTCGCGCTTGTCTGCAGCGACCATCCTGCCATCCCGGTCGAAGAGACCGGCACGTGCGCTGCCTGTGCCGACATCTATGCCGAGCAGATAGGCTTCGCTACGGGCGAAAGAAGTCCGGTCCTGGGGCATTGGCGCTCCTGTGCGTCAGCCAGGCGGGGGCCCCCGCCGAAGGCGGCTTGTCTAGAGGTCCACGCTGTTCGGGAGAATGACGAGATCGCGAATGACCACGTTGCGCGGGCGCGTCAACATGAAGAGCACCGCTTCCGCCACTTCCTTCGGTTGCATCAGCGAGCCGTTGGCGAGCGCCTCCTCCATCTTGGCTTTCGGCCAGTCGTCGAGGAGGGCCGTCACCACCGGCCCGGGCAAGACTGCGCCCATACGGATGCCGTGTTGCGAAACCTGGCGCCGCGTCGCATGCAGGAAGGCCTGAACGGCGAATTTCGAGGCCGTATAGACCGGCTCCCAAACGACGGGCACCACGCCGGCAACCGACGAGGTGAAAATGATATCGCCCGTCCGGCGTTCTATCATGTGAGGCAGGACGGTACGGACGCAGCGGAACGCGGCGTTGATGTTCAGGTTGAGCATCCGATCCCAGGCATCGGGATCTCCCTCGGCCGCCGGGCCACCGACATAGGCCCCGGCATTGGCATGCAGGATGTCGAGCGGGCCTGCAATCTCGATGATCTTGTCGAGCATGGACGAGACCTGCGGGCCATCCAACAGGTCAACGACCAGAGGCCGGGCATTGGGGCCGAGTTCCTCGCAAAGGGCTTTCAGCCGATCCTCTGCCCGGTCGATCATGACGACGGTGGCGCCTTCGGCAAGGAGCGTGCGGGCGCATTCGAGGCCGATGCCCGATGCCGCGCCGGTGATGGCGGCGACCTTGCCCTTCATGCTTTCAGCCATTGTCTTTCTCCATTCGATTAGGATTAAGCGCGGCCATGGCTGGCGCGGGACTGGCGCGCAAGGGAATCCACGATCACCGCGATCGCAAGCACCGCGCCGGTGATCATGTAGCGGAGCGACGAGCTCAGATTGAGCAGCGTGAGACCATTCGATATGGACTGGATCACCAATATGCCGAGCAGCGCTGACCAGGCAGAGCCGCGTCCGCCGAACAGCGACGTGCCACCGATAACGGCGGCTGCGATCGCGTTCAGGTTCACGTCACCGGTGCCGGCTTGCTGGCTGGCCGATGCGAGGCGGGAGGCGGAAAGCACGCCACCCAGAGCGGCCAGCGTGGAGCAGAGCACGAAGGCCGAGAGCCGGATGCGGTTGACATTGATACCGGCGCGCCGCGCAGCCTCTGTGTTGCCGCCGACCGCGAACATGGACCGGCCCCATTTCGTGCGGGTCAGCGCGTAGTTCATCACGACGACCAGCACGACGAACAGGCCGAACATGTAGGGGATGCCACGCCCCTGGTTGAGATAGACCACCGCGATCAGCAGGGCCGCGGTAAGCACGCCCGCCTTGAACAAAAGAACGCTGATACCGGGGCTCGACAGATTGGCGGCGGCACGGGTGCGGATTGTGCGAAGGCCGAGAACGACCATCACCACACCTGGGACGATCGCCAGCACATAGCTGAGCCAGTCAGGCATCACCAGGATCTGTCCGAAACGCACGAGAGGCGAGCTGTAGGGGAGGTTGATGGAGCCGGTCGGCCCGAGGATGTAAAGCTGCAGGCCAAGCAACGCGAGGAGACCGGCCAGAGTGGACACGAAGCTCGGCATGCCGAAGCGGTTGAGGAATGTGCCGTAGATGAAGCCGACAACGGCGCCCGTGGCAAGAGCGCCGAGCACGGCCAATGGCAGCGGCGTGCCCATATTCACCCAAAGGACGCCGACAAGCGCGGAGGCAAGTCCGCTCATCGAGCCGACGGACAGGTCGATCTGGCCGAGCAGGAGCACGCAGACGATGCCGAGCGATATGCATCCGACAGCCGCCGCGTCGAAGAGAAGATTGACGAGATTGTTGGGCGCCACGAAGACCGGGTTCAGCGACGTGAAGACCGTAGCGATGAGGATCAGCCCGACCACGACGGGCAGCATGCCCAGATCGCCGGTGCGGATCCGGTCGATAAAGCCCCGGGCCATGCCGGCGAAACCTTCATCATGCCGAACCCGAACGTCGGCGCGGTCGAGTGCGGCGGAACGGCTCTCATGCGTCATGTTCAACGCCTATCTGTTCAGACTTGCGGGCACGGCGGCGCGAGACCGCATTTTCCGTTGCGCCGGTTATGGCCGCTACGAGTTCTTCGTTCGAGTTTTCGGTGGTGAACACGCCATTGTTGCGCCCGAGACGCAGCACGACGATCCTGTCGGCGACCGCGCGGACGTCCTCCATATTGTGTGAAATCAGGATGACGCCGTGACCGCGGTCACGCAGCCGCTCGATCAGGTTGAGAACCTCCGCCGTCTGCGCGACACCCAAGGCGGCGGTCGGCTCATCCAGCATGATGATCTTGGGATCGAGCAGAAGGGAACGGGCGATGGCGACGGTCTGCCGCTGGCCGCCTGAGAGCGAAGCGATCGGCTGACGCACGGAAGGGATACGCGCCGAGAGCTCGTTCAAGAGCGTCCAGGCACGAACCTCCATCGCCACCTCGTCGAGATGCCAGGGGGCAACCTCGTGCCCCAGAAAGAGATTGGCGACCACGTCCAGGTTCTCGCAAAGCGCCAGGTCCTGGAAAACGGTGGCGATGCCAAGCTCCAGGGCCTTTGCGGGCGTGTCGAGCGTCACTTCCCGGCCCATGAACTCGACCGTGCCGGATGTGGGTTGATGCACGCCGGCGAGAACCTTCACGAGGGTAGACTTGCCCGCACCATTGTCGCCGACAAGCGCCACCACCTCGCCCGCATGGATATCGAGATCGATATCGGCCAGCGCGGATACCGCTCCGAACTGCTTTGAAATGCCGCGCAGGCGCAGGATTGGCTCGCCTCGCGTCATGTTGCCGGGGGACACTGCGCTCATTCGCCCTTCCCTCCTTTCTCGGCCCTGCGCCCACGCAAACTCGATCGCGTGAGCGCAATGGTCTTCTTCAGGATAGCCGCTAGCGCGCGCTTACTTCAGGATTCCGAGCTCTTTGCAAGGCGCCTCATATTCGCCGGTGCAAATCTCCTCAGGCGTCTGGATGCCCTTGTCGAAGATCTCGGCCTTGATGTTCTCCTTCGTGACCACGGCCGGCACGAAAAGCTCCGACGGGGTATTATAGAGCGTGGTCTTCGCCTCGGGAGTCTCCCCCTTCAGGAAGGTTACCGCCACTTCCGCCGCTGCGCGGGCGACGATCTCGGAAGGCTTGGATATGGTATTGTACTGATCGCCGGAAATGATCAGCTGCAGCGCTGCAATGGTCGCGTCATTGCCGGTGACGGGCGGGAGCGGATTGACGCCAGCTGCCTTGAGGGCCGCGATCGCGCCGCCCGCCGTGCCGTCATTTGCGGCGACAATGCCCATGATTTCGGATCCGAAACGGGTGATCTGGCCGGCGGTCCACTCCTGCGCCTTCGGCGGAGCCCAATCCGGCGTGTCGTATTCGGCGAGCGTCTTGTATTCGGAGGCGTCAAGCGCCGCATCGATGCCGTCGCGGATCAGGCCAGCGGCGGCATCCGTCGGCGAGCCATTGATCTGAAGGACGCCGGATCCTGCGGGAACGCCCGTGGCCTTCAAATGATCCACGAGGGATTGAGCAATCGCCTGACCGATGCCCTTGTTGTCGAAGGAGACGTAATAATCCGCCGGGACATCGGGGATCGGACGGTCGTAGGCGATGACCTTGACGTCCTGCGAATGCGCAATCTCCACAAGGGCTGCGGCAGCCGCCGAGTCCACCGGATCGAGAACGACGATCTTCGCCCCTTGGGCGATGACCGAGTTGAACTGCTGCTGCTGCAGCGAGGCATCCGCATTGGCGTTCTGGTAGATCACCGTGCAGTCCGGGCAAAGCTCGTCCATTGCCGCCTTGAAGCCCGGGAAATCATGTTCTTCATAGCGGGTGGATGCCTGATCGGGCATCAGAAAGGCGACCGTCGCCGCCTCCTGTGCGGATACGGTGCCGGAAAGCGCGGCCATGGCCAAGGCTGAGGCGCCGGCAAACGTAAGGATCGTCTTCATGTCTGTTTCCTCCACATATCGCTCCAGCCCGAGAAGAGCTGAAATCATTCTTAAGGGGCTCCCGCGAGGAGAGGCTTCCCTGCCCGTGAATTTGTAACCGCCGTCCTGCAAGCCGTTTGGCCAGCATAGCCCGGTTTTCCATTGCACCATCGATTGTGCATACGTGCTCAATCGATGAAGCTAAGATTGTTGTTTCGTCGCTTTGGTGTCAAGATCAAATCGCGACATGAAAGGGTGAGCGCGTGGACAACGGCAGTGGCGCCGGCAATGGCGCCGGGAATTCGATAAAAAGGACAACGATTTACGACATCGCGGAAATCGCCGGGACCTCTCCCAGCGCGGTGAGCGCTGTCCTGAACGGCACCTGGAAGAAGCGCCGCATCAGCGAAAAGCTGGCGGAGCGGATTACCCGTATCGCAGAGGAACAGGGATACGCGCTTAATCTGCAAGCGAGCGTGCTGCGGCGGGAGCGCTCCAACATCGTGGGCATGATCATGCCCAAATACGACAACCGGTATTTCGGCGCGATTGCGGAGCAATTTGAGGCGCGCAGCCGGCAGCGCGGGCTCTTCCCGGTCATCACCTGCACGCAGCGCGAACCGGAACTGGAAGTGGAGGCCGCACGCGCGCTCGTTTCCTATCAGGTGGACCTGCTGATCGCCACCGGAGCGACGGATCCCGACCGGATCAGCGAGCTATGCGCGGCGGCAGGTATCAGGACGATCAATCTCGACCTGCCGGGAAGCCGCTCGCCTTCCGTTGTTTCGGACAATTTCGGCGGAGCACGCGACCTGACCCGCATCATTCTTTCCCGCATCCGCGCGGAGTTTGGGGTGCGCGAACCGCTCTATTTCATCGGCGGGCGCGCGAGCGATCACAATACCGCCGAGCGGCTACGCGGCTTTCGCGAAGCCCATGCCGAGTTGGGGCTCGAAGTGCCGGCGGACCAGATCATCATAAGAGGCTACGCGGCGGAGAAGGCCGAGGAAGCGCTTGAAACAATGGATCTGCCGGAGCGCTTCGGAATTTTCGTCAATTCCACCATCACGCTCGAGGGCGTGGTGCGGTGGATGCAGCGAAACAAGCGAGGCGGCAGATCCGGCCTTCGCTTTGGCTGCTTCGACTGGGATTCCTTTGCTGCCCGCCTGCCGGAGAACGTCGGGATGGCGGAACAGGACGTGCCGCATATGCTGGAAGCGGTGTTCGAGATGATCGACATGCAACCGTCGGCCAATATCCTCCGCAAGATTCCCTGCATCCTCCGCGTTCCCGATGAATGGAGCCGGACGGGAGAGGCTTTTCGGGAGGTGAACCTTGCCGGCTAAGACCGTCCGTCGACAGGCTGCCCTCAAGCCTCCTTTGCACTTTTTCGAGCTCGGCTGGGACGGGTGGACAGGTTGAGTGCGACGGCAGCGCGAACGAGCGCTTTCAATGCTTCCTCATCGATCTTGTCGCCTTCACGGATATCGATCGCCCGCCTGGTGTTGCCCTCCAGGCTGGAGTTGAAAAGGCTGGATGGATCCTCCAACGAGGCGCCCTTGGCGAAGGTCATCTTGACGACGTTCTTATAGGTTTCACCGGTGCAGATGATCCCGGCATGCGACCATACCGGCACCCCTCTCCACTTCCACTCCTCCACCACTTCGGGATCGGCCTCCTTGATGAGTGAGCGGATCCGGCCGAGGGTCTCGCCGCGCCAATCATTAAGTTCCTGGATTCTCGCATCGATCAGTTGAGAGGGCGACGCGCCGGTTTCCTTGCTACCCTTTTCCATCAATTATCGATTCCTTCGCGCTTTATAAGGACCGAGCACGCCCGCGGTCGCGCCTTCACATTTTTTCGCCGGGCAGCCGGCTAGCCTGCCTTATCCAATCGGCAAGCTGTGCTTCATCCAACTGGTTTTCGTAAACATCAAGATATCGCACTTCCTTGTGCTTGGACTTGCCGGGCGGAAGGGGATCGAGCGAGCTTCCGCGGAAGAAGGTCACCTTGATGTATTTCGTGAAGCAATGAAAGGCGGCAAACCATCCCTGCCCCTCGATACCATAAAAGGGGAATTCCACTTGACTGCCTTGCTCACCTCGGGAACGACGCTCGTGATGATCTGGTCGATGCGGCGGCCGACATCGCTTTTCCAGCCGGGCATGGCCGCGATATAGGCCTGCACAGGAGCGTCTCCGTAGCCCTTGGGAATTTGAGGATTGCCACCCGCGAGGAGCACCGGCTTTGCGGCCACCTCAGAACCGGGGGCTTCCCCCTTGTTTTCGGGGCTCCCTGCTCGGGGCTTCTCGTTGGCCATCGCATTCGCTCCATTCGTGGACAGAAACGAGGATACCGCGATTTGGAATCAAGTCGACCCGCACTCCCGTGCGGCCTTGGCCGCGGCAGCCAATCCGGCTCCAAGGATCATCGTATCGCTGGCCAATATAAAAAAGCTGATCCCCCGCGCAGACCAGGCGTCGATATCCTCAGTCGACGGACGGAAGATGCCCACGGCCTTCCCGGCATCGCGCGCCGCTTCCGTGATCCTGCCGATTGCAGCATTGAGCTCTTCGGCGCCCGGCCTGCCGCCGGCAGAGAGGGAGACAGACAGGTCTCCCGGGCCGATAAAGATCATGTCCACGCCCTCGACACGAACGATCTCGTCGATATTCGCGAGCCCCTCCGCCGTCTCGACCTGAACGGCCAGGAGAATATTCAAGTTGGCCGTGTCGAGGTAATCGGGGATGCGGTACCCGTAGCAGGATGCGCGCCCCGGCCCGACGCCCCTTTCGCCCAAGGGCGGATAACGCGTGGCAGCAACCGCGCGCCGCGCCTGTTCTGCCGTTGCGATCCGCGGGACGAGCACACCTGCCGCACCTGCATCGAGCACGGAAGCGATCCATTCCTGCGCATGCCCGGGAACGCGCACCATTGCAGGAATCCGATGCACATCGGAAGCGCGAATGAGGTCCTCGATATGCTCCCGGCCGATCTGGGAATGCTCCCAATCAATGCAAAGAAAATCCACGCCTGATGAAGCGATAATCTCAATTGCGACGGCGTGTGGGATCGCCGCGAATGTCCCGATGAGCCGCTCAGATTCGAGACATTTTTGACGAAAGCCGGGCATGAAATCCTCCTCACCATTGAATCACCTGCGCAGGCCTCAATAACTCAGAGCCTTTCACAACGCACGCTGAGTCCGGCATCGGCGATAGAAGCAGCCGATACCGATCGCAACCGATGAGCTCTTCCTGATGGAAGCTTGAGGCTGCTCACCTTTGGCGAGCCGGCCAAATACTGCGCATAGGCGCACAAAAACAGTCGCGTGCCCACAGTTGGGGTCGCATTAGCCGGCGCTGACTTGATGGAGAAAGCTGGTACTCCCAAGGGGACTCGAACCCCTGTTTCCGCCGTGAGAGGGCGGCGTCCTAGACCGCTAGACGATGGGAGCGCTCAGAAGCCCGCGATATAGTCGGGATCAGCAGGAATTGCAACAGCCTCCAACCGCTTCTTCGAATATTCCGTGGAGCCGGTTCCAAATGCTCCTGCCGATCGCCACGAAAACCGCGAATGCGCGGCGCGGCCCCTGAGGGAAACCCCGCCGCGTGGCAGCATCGACGACAATCGCGCCGGAGCCGTCAATACGAGCACTCGTTCGCCGAGAGGGTTTTGCGGCCTGGATATCAAAAGGAACAGGCGCAGCCGGCAAACCATCGCTTGCGCGAAGCTGATTCTTTCCCGTCTGCGATTATTCCTTTAGCTTCGGCTCACCATTCGCCACCACCGCCCAAGTCTGGCGCAGGTGGCATGGGCGGTATGGACGGCGAGGGAGGCTCGGGCGATACACGAGTGGTTGCGGCCTCAGACCGGCGCCTTTCGGCTTCTGCTTCCGCTTCCGCGCGCCGGCGCCTTTCGGCATCCGCTTCCGCTTCGGCGCGCCTACGCCTCTCTTCCTCGACCCCTGCGCGTCGGCGCGATTCTTCTTCTGCCTGCATGCGCCTGCGGGCTTCTTCTTCAGCTTCCGTGCGCCGGCGCCGCTCTGTCTCTGCCTCCATCTCAGCGCGCCTGCGGCTTTCCGCCTCGGCTTCTGTCCGCTTCCGAAACTCGTTCCTTAGATCATCGAGACGACGGTTTGCAGCTTGAATTTCCTCCTGACGGCGCCGGTTTGCAGCTTGTATCTCGCGCTGCATGGAAAGCCTCTGCATACAACTTGCAAACCGCTCACTGCCTTCACGATGCCCGTAACTTAGGCAACGGTCCCGATCCGACATGGTTGCCTGCCTCCATGCCTCCTCTACAGCGGCACAGCCCGGAAGAGTAAGGCCGACAAGAAGAGCGGCCAAAATATGTGAACGACCCATAAAACACCTATAAATTAAGTAGACTATGAAATTACGTCAGCTTATCGGAGACTATATACGGAGAACGCGTGAGTTATTGATAAAGGATATTTATATAATTGAATTATCTGGCGTCGTATTGCTCATCCTGCAGTATACCTTGAGCAGAGGCTTGAGCGGCGACATCTGCGACTCATGGACGGCATGCACCGGCTGGCGTCCAGGCTTCGAACAGAGGCGAAGCCAGCTTCTCCCGACGCAAGGCTATCGGGTTCTCATATCGTGTAGCCGGTGGGGATGCCGCCCCAAGCTTCGCTTAGTGTCCTTCGCCCGTCACCGAGAAACGTCCGATTATCTGCCTCGCCGGAATGTCGTAGAGGTAGATCGCTTGGCTTTCGTCGGCGAGTGCCACAAGCAGCGTGAGCCTGTCTCCCGCAGCGGAATGCGAAATGATGCGGGCTCCCGCAGGCAGAGGGATCGTGCCGGAGATCATCTCACCCGAAGGGACGGTGGGTACCGCGGATATTTCTCTTTCGGCAGGCTTCTCGCTCACGGATTTGTAGACAAGCGCCAACACCACGGCCATAACCGCGGCGAGCAAAATGCCGAGATTGATGACCATGAAGCGAACCAGTTTGCGGCGCACGCGCTCCGTGGCGGGGTCGAGCGGTTTCTCTTCATCAGGTTCGAGCGAGGCATCCGGCCCGGCCATGGGTTCTTCCAATCGTGAGAGAAATCGGAAATGAGTGGTCCTGATAGCGAAGCCGGCGCGGGATGGAAAGAGTTGCGGGCAGATGAAGGATCCGCAGGCAAGAGACTCGACCAGTGGCTTGCGACGGCACTCGCACCGGAATTCTCCCGCAGCCGCATACAGGCCCTCATCCGCGAAGGCGCGGTAACGCTTGATGGCCGGGTGGTGAGCGAACCCAAGCGAAAGGTTTCGATGGACGAGACCTACCGGATCATCCTGCCCGAGCCGGAAACGCCGGAACCTCAGGGCGAGGACATTCCGCTTGAGATCCTCTACGAGGACGACGCCCTGATCGTAATCAACAAGCCGGCCGGCCTGGTGGTTCACCCCGGACCGGGCAATTGGACGGGCACGCTGGTGAACGCCCTCATCCACCATTGCGGCGAAAGCCTTTCGGGGATTGGCGGGGTGCGCCGGCCGGGAATCGTGCATCGGCTCGATCGCGACACGAGCGGCGTGATGGTGGTGGCCAAGAGCGACCATGCCCACCGCCTGCTCGCCGCAGCTTTCGCGGATCACGGACGAGACGGCGACCTCGAACGCGCCTATGTCGCGCTTGTTTGGGGGGCTCCCCATCGCGCATCCGGCACCATCGATGTTCCCCTTGGCCGTTCCTCGAGCGACAGGACGCTTCGTTCCGTGGTGCCCGCCGGACGCTCCGATGCGCGCCATGCAGTCACTCACTTCACGGTTCTGGAACGGTACGGCCCCGGGAATCCTGGAGAGCAGATCGCCTCGCTTGTCGAATGCCGGCTGGAAACCGGACGCACGCACCAGATCCGGGTCCACATGGCGCATATCGGCCACCCGCTTCTGGGCGATCCCGATTACGGACGCGCGTTCCGCACCAAGGTCAACCGCCTTCCGCCGGAGCTGGCGCAAAAGGTCGCCACCTTTCCCAGGCAGGCCTTGCACGCGCGACTCCTTGCCTTCCGCCACCCCGAAACTGGAAGGCTGATGCATTTCGAAGCCCCAATTCCTGACGATATGAGGGAACTTCTCGACGGTTTCGCCAGTTTGTGATCACGGAATGCGGATTGATACCGCGAGCCCGGTAACGTATTGTTGACCGGCGTAGGAAGCTTTTATTTCTCCGCATTTGTCCCTATATAGGCTATGTGTCGTGGTGCGCACCGGTGCGGCCACGCGTCCGCCCGCCTCTAGGGGGCGAAGAAAGGAGGGTGCTAAATGGCCCAGACATTGCCAAGCATTGTATCTGGCGAGGGTGGTCTCACCCGCTATCTCGAGGAAATCCGTAGATTTCCCATGCTTCAGCCGGAAGAGGAGTACATGCTCGCGAAGCGTTATCACGAGCATGGCGACACCGACGCCGCGCATAAGCTTGTAACCAGCCATCTGCGGCTCGTGGCGAAGATCGCCATGGGATATCGCGGCTATGGCTTACCCATCGGAGAAGTCATCTCCGAGGGTAATGTCGGCCTCATGCAGGCCGTCAAGAAGTTCGAACCCGAACGCGGCTTCCGCCTGGCTACATATGCGATGTGGTGGATCAAGGCGGCTATTCAAGAATATATCCTGCGCTCGTGGAGCCTCGTGAAGATGGGCACCACGGCGAACCAGAAGCGGTTGTTCTTCAACCTCCGCAAGGTGAAAGGCAAGATTCAGGCTCTGGAAGAGGGCGACCTCAATCCGGAGCAGGTATCGGAAATCGCCACACGGCTCAATGTGAGCGAAGACGAGGTCATTTCAATGAACCGCCGTCTTTCGGGCGACGCTTCCCTCAACGCGCCGATCCGCGCAACCGAGGGCGAGTCCGGAGAGTGGCAGGACTGGCTTGTGGACGAACACGAGAACCAGGAGGAGATGCTGGTTGAGCAGGACGAATTGGAGTCGCGCCGGCGCATGCTGGAAGACGCCATGGGAGTCCTGAACGATCGGGAACGCCGGATCTTCGAGGCTCGCCGGCTTTCCGACGATCCTATGACGCTGGAAGAGCTTTCCGGCGAGTTCGACATCAGCCGCGAACGCGTGCGTCAGATCGAGGTGCGCGCCTTCGAAAAGGTGCAGGAAGCGGTGAAGGCCTCCGCTAAGCGTCAGGCCCAGGCGCTCCGCACCACCCAGACGCAGAACGAAGGACAGCATGCTTCCGTCTGAAGCTGTCTTGCCTGAAACTGCAGCGCGATGACATTGAAAGCCCTCCCATCCGGGAGGGCTTTTTCTTAGAGCCTTTCAGGTTTTGACGGAAGCGTATCCTGCATTGACGAAGTAGTTACTGCATTCGCTGGGCTGGATTGAGGAGACAAGGCCGCCGATGTGCCGCCATGTCTCCTCGATGGTTCGCTTCTGGGCCGCACGCATCCAGTGCTTGATCTTGGCGAAGGCCTGCTCGATCGGATTGAGGTCGGGCGAGTATGGGGGCAGATACCAGAGCCTTGCGCCGGCGGCTTTGATCATCTGCCGGACGGCGGCCGACTTGTGAGAGCCGAGATTGTCCATGACGACGATGTCGCCTGGTTTAAGCACCAGCACGAGTTGCTGCTCGACATAGGCGCGGAAACACTGGCCGTTGATCGGTCCGTCGAAGACGCAAGGCGCCGTCAGCCGGTCGTGGCGCAAAGCGCCGAGGAAGGTCAGCGTGCGCCAGTGGCCGTGCGGGGCAAAGCCGCGCAGGCGCTTGCCGCATGGTCCCCAGCGGTAG
>NZ_JAEQ01000012.1 GCF_000518985.1 Chelativorans sp. J32 | reverse complement strand
TCGCCCATTGGGCGTCAGTCAGTACGAATCGCTCCATCCGAAGCTTGAATCACGAACAAGCGCGGCATGGAATCCTGAATCTCAACAGGCCTTAGGCCTTCCGGCTTACCTTGATGATCGTACCCCAAGGGTCTTCGAGCATACGCTCGCCTTCAGCGTCAGCAGCGCTGAACTGAACCCACGAAAGGCCGGCGCGGGCGGGATTCCTCCGTCCCGCACCGAGGCTGTGCCAGACATTGGCGCCCACGTGGTGGTGATAGCCACCCGACGCGAGAAACACGGCGCTCGGGCCGTACCGGGCCATGGTTTCAAAGCCCAAATTGTCATGCCACCAACGTTCGGCTTCCGCCGGATCGCCGACACGCAGATGCACATGACCGACCACCGTTCCGTCAGGCGCGCCGGTCCAGGTCTCGTCTCCTCCAGCCGAAAGGAGATCGTCGAAATCCAGCCGCAAGGTCTTCATGGCTACCTGCCCATCTTCCCAAGGCCAGCTCTCGCGCGGCCGATCGGCATAAATTTCGATGCCGTTTCCCTCGGGATCGCTCAGATAGATCGCCTCACTGACGAGATGATTGGAGGCGCCATCCAGCGGAACCTGCTGCTCCAGCGCATAACGCGCCCAGCGGCCAAGATCGGCGCGGGATGGCAGAAGAAACGCAGTGTGGAACAGGCCCGCCTCCCGGGGATCATCCGGCAGAGCAGCCTTGTCTTCCTCGACGACCAGAATTTTCCGCTCGCCTGCGCCGAGCGTGATCGCTCCGTCACCTCGCGATATCTCGGCCAGACCGATGACGTCGCGGTAGAAGCCCGCCAGCGCCTCGGCATCGCGTGCTTTCAGCCCCACAGCGGCAATGCTCGTCGGCGTCGTCGCTGCAAATGGAAGATTTGCCATGTTGAACTCCTGGCAGCCACATCAATGCCGCACCGAAGCGCCCATTCCGGCGCCGTCTCAAATCTATGTGATCCCGCTCCTCCTCCAAAACAAGCGTCGAGTAGAGAACACCGTGTTCACCGATCACGACCATCTGTGCCGGGTTGCACGGAACGATCATGCTGGCTACATGCGCGGCCATGAAAGCCAAGGACGCAGATATCCTCATCATCCCCGGTTACACCAATTCAGGGCCTGACCATTGGCAGACGCGATGGCAGGCGCGGCTTGCGACCGCTCGCCGCGTCGAGCAGGCGGAATGGTCCAAACCCGTGCGTGAGGACTGGGTGAACAGGGTGGTCGAGGCTGTGAACAAGGCGGAAAAGCCGGTGGTTCTGGTCGCCCATTCGCTTGGCATAGCTTCGGCCGTGCATGGCATTCCGCATTTTCGCAGGAAAGTCGCCGGCGCCTTCTTCGTCGCTCCGCCCGATGTGGCAAATCCGAAGATCAGGCCTAAGCATCTGATGACCTTCGGGCCATATCCGCGCGATCCGCTACCCTTCCCGTCGATCGTGGTGGCAAGCCGCAACGATCATTTCGGCAGTTTCGAGCAGGCGGAGGAAATCGCCGCTGCCTGGGGTTCAGTTCTTCTTGATGCCGGAGAGGCGGGACATATTAATACCGAGGCCGGATTCGGCCCCTGGCCGGAAGGAACCCTGGCCTTCGCCCGGTTCCTGTCGCGGCTTTAGTCGCGCTCGCCAACGCCGCCTTTGGCCTTGGCGATCATTCCCGCAGCGCCGTGGGCGATATAGGCATATTCATTGCCGAACGCGAAGAGGCTGAAACCCATGTCACGGAAGCGGCCCACCAGGGCGGGGTCGACGGAATAAATGGCAGCGTGCTTGCCCGCCGCGCGCGTTCTATCGGCAATGCGGCTGATCGCTTCCATCATCGCCGGCAAGGAGGGATCGATGGCTTTTCCTTCCGTCCAGGCGAGTGAAAAATCGGACGGCCCGACGAAAATACCGTCTATGCCCTCCACGGCCAGGATTTCGTCGAGGAGCTCAAAAGCCTCCTGCGTCTCTACCATGGCGAAGGCCAGGGTGCGTCCCTTGGCGGTGTCCAGCCAATTCTGCCAGCCGCTTTCACCGGAACGCGGAAGGGCGAAGGTCGGCCCCCAGGAACGTTCTCCACGCGGAGGGTAGGCCACGGCAGCGGCGAAACGCCGTGCGTCCTCCAAGGAATTGATCATGGGAGCGATAACGGCTTCGGCGCCGAAATCGAGCGCCCGGCTCGCCATGTCAAAACGCCCTACCGGGATGCGTACGATGGGGTGCCTGCCACGATGCAGGATCGGCGTGATGCTGCGCAGCACGCTGTCCTCATGATGGCCGCCATGCTGCATGTCGAGCGTGACCGCATCAAAGCCTGCGGCCGCAACAGCCTCGACGGTCAATGCGTCCGGAATTGCTGACCACGCGGTAAGGACAGTCTCGCCGCTCGCGAGCCGTTCGGAAAGCCGGCGCATCATCACTCGCTTTTCACTTGAGCGATGGCCTGACCCATAAGATCTAACATCTGCAGGCGTATGGCCTCATCGGTTTCGTTGACGCCGGCAGCATCGAAGTCGCGCCGCAGCTTGCGGAACACATCCTCATCGCCCGGCTCCTCGAAGTCGGCTTTGACCACGTCCTTCGCATAGGACTGGGCCTCGTCGCCCGTCTTGCCGAGCTTTTCTGCAGCCCAAAGTCCCAGGAGCTTGTTGCGGCGAGCCGTTGCCTTGAACCTGAGTTCCTCATCGCGCACGAACATCCGCTCGAATGTTTCTTCGCGCTCTTTCATATTGCTCATCGAAACCTCCGGCTTGGCACCAGCGCATCCCACGAGAGATGCCGCGTGCTCGGGCACGCGCATTTTAGAAACAGAAGCACGCGCTTGGTCAATAGGAGCGTTCGAATCCGTCAACGAGTCGAAATGCCGATTGAGATACCGGGCTCTTTGCGCTAGAGACCGCAGGAGCCAGCTGGCTCCTCCCCTCATGCCGAGTCGGGCCAATGACACCATGTTAGGACCGGCACACGAAAACCAGAGAAAGCCATGAACCGTCGCCGCCGCATATATGAAGGCAAGGCCAAGATTCTTTACGAAGGCCCCGAGCCAGGTACGCTGATCCAATTCTTCAAGGACGATGCCACGGCCTTCAACAAGAAGAAGCACGAGGTCGTCGATGGCAAGGGCGTGCTGAACAACCGTATCTCGGAGTATATTTTCGAGCATTTGAACCGGATGGGCATTCCCACCCACTTCATCCGCCGGCTCAATATGCGCGAGCAGCTGATCAAGGAAGTCGAGATCATCCCGCTCGAGATCGTGGTGCGCAATATTGCCGCAGGATCGCTCGCAAAAAGACTCGGTATCGAGGAAGGCACCGTGCTCCCGCGCTCGATCATCGAGTTCTATTACAAGGCGGACGCTCTCGACGATCCGATGGTCTCCGAAGAGCATATCACCGCATTCGGCTGGGCGAGCCCGCAGGAAATCGACGACATCATGGCGCTCGCCATCCGCGTCAATGATTTCCTCTCCGGCCTTTTCCTCGGCGTCGGCATCCAGCTCGTCGATTTCAAGATCGAGTGCGGCCGCCTTTGGGAGGGCGACATGATGCGCATCGTCGTTGCCGACGAGATCTCGCCCGATTCCTGCCGCCTGTGGGACATCAACACGCGGGACAAGCTGGATAAGGACCGTTTCCGCCGCGACATGGGCGGACTGGTGGAGGCCTACCAGGAAGTGGCGCGCCGCCTCGGCATCATGAACGAAAACGAGCCGCCGAAGCCGACCGGCCCAGTGCTCGTCTCATCCAAGCCTGACGGCGAAACCCGCCACTGAAATCAAGGGGCAGACTGAAAGTGATCAAGGCACGCGTCATCGTCACGCTCAAGAATGGCGTGCTCGACCCGCAGGGAAAAGCCATTGAAGGCGCGCTGAGGGGTTTGAGCTTTTCCGGCATCGGTTCGGTTCGGCAGGGCAAAGTCTTCGACCTGGAACTCGACGGCTCTGACAAGGCCAAGGCGGAAACCGACCTCAAGGAAATGTGCGAGCGTTTGCTGGCGAACACGGTGATCGAGAACTATAGTATCTCGATTACCTGAGGTTGCGGGCAAAAGGACGGAGATGACGGATTCAGTCGGCGATCTGACCTACGGACTGCTCAAACGCGTGCAGCGTGATTTGACGGAACTCAGGGCGGACGTGTCTGAGGTCAAGACCGAATTAAACGTCATCCGCGGTCACATGATCGGAATCCAGACGGACATCCACAACATCAACGGCATCCTTGCCCGCCACGATGGGCACCTGGACCGCATCGAACGCCGCCTCGAACCTCGAGAAATGGCCGAAGGGCCGCAGAAACCTTACGAACCGAACGCATGAAATCAGCCGTCATCCAGCTCCCCGGCCTCAATCGCGACCGCGATATGATCGCCGCTCTCACGAAGATTTCCGGAAAAGCGCCGATCAAGGTCTGGCAGACCGATACAGAACTGCCGGAGGTCGACCTGATCGTCCTTCCCGGCGGTTTCTCCTATGGTGACTATCTGCGCTGCGGCGCCATCGCTGCACGCATGCCCGTCATGCGGGCGGTGGCCGAAAGGGCGGCAAAGGGGGTGCTTGTCATTGGGGTCTGCAATGGGTTCCAGATCCTGCTCGAAGCAGGTCTCCTTCCGGGCGCGCTGATGCGCAACGCGTCGCTGAAATTCGTTTGCCGCGAAGTGAAGCTTCAGGTGGCCAATGCCAACACGGCTTTCACTCGCGCTTACGCACCGGGGCAGATCATTCGCTGCCCCGTCGCGCATCACGACGGCAATTTCTTCGCCGATCCTGAAACGCTTGCCCGTATCGAGGGCGACGGCCAGGTGGTCTTCCGCTATGCCGAAGGCACCAATCCCAATGGCTCGATCAATGATATCGCCGGCATCGTCAACCAGGCCGGCAATGTGCTTGGTCTCATGCCGCATCCGGAAAATCTCATCGAAGCCGCCCATGGCGGCATCGATGGACGGGCTCTCTTCGAAAGCGTACTCGGGCGTGCGGCCTGAGGGCGCTTCATCAATCATAGCCGATCGAAAGGGGCGATGAAGTGAAAGCATTGCCGCGGAACGTTCTATTGGCATTCATCGCGACGGGCTCCGCCTTTCTGGGTGCATGCCAGTCCAATGAGCCTGGGCCCGGCCCTCTCGCCTTTACGGCGGGAAACATGGCTGCCCTGCCCACAATGGAACGCATCGCTCGTTCAGCCCATACCTGCTGGTTCGGATCCAAGGACCCAAGCTTTCGCTCCTTCCGGCTTGCAGACGAGCTGAACTCCTATAGCGGGCGTCCGCGCATCCTGCTCGTTCCAGCCGGCACTCCGGAAGCGCGGCCACTGCTCGTCGTGCACGCGGAAGGCAACCCGGCAAGGGTGGAAGTTTTCGGGCCACTGATGGCTCATCAGGCGGGCTCGCGAATTGCGGCGGATGTTCAGCGGTGGGCCGGGGGATCGAATGCATGCAGCGGGAATGCATGATTGGCCGGTCCCTGCGCCGTGCCCCGATACATCTTCGCGGAAGATGACAGACTTGGCTGACTTTTTGCGGAAGCGACACTTTTTCAGAACCCATCAGGGTGTATCGCCACGCTTCCCCGCGCTATGGGGAAGCTTACAATCCGGCCGGAATCAATCGCTCTCATGACCATTCGAAACGACATCGCCATCACGCCAGAGCTCATCGCCGCACATGGCCTCAAGCCTGACGAGTACCAGCGCATTCTCGACCTGATCGGCCGCGAGCCGACCTTTACCGAGCTTGGCATCTTTTCGGCCATGTGGAACGAGCATTGCTCGTATAAAAGCTCGAAGAAGTGGCTGCGCACCCTGCCCACCTCCGGCCCACAGGTGATCCAGGGGCCCGGCGAGAATGCGGGCGTGGTCGATATTGGCGATGGCCAATGCGTCGTCTTCAAGATGGAGAGCCACAACCACCCCTCCTATATCGAGCCTTATCAGGGTGCAGCCACGGGCGTGGGCGGCATCTTGCGCGATGTCTTCACCATGGGCGCACGGCCAATCGCGGCCATGAACGCGCTGCGCTTCGGCGCGCCGGACCATCCCAAGACCAGGCATCTGGTGGCCGGCGTGGTGGCGGGCGTCGGCGGCTATGGCAATTCCTTCGGCGTGCCGACCGTCGGCGGCGAGGTCAATTTCGATCCTCGCTACAATGGCAACTGCCTGGTGAACGCCTTCGCCGCGGGCCTCGCCCGCACGGATGGGATCTTCTACTCCAAGGCTGAAGGCGTTGGGCTTCCCGTCGTCTATCTTGGCGCCAAGACCGGCCGCGACGGCGTTGGCGGTGCCACAATGGCCTCGGCCGAATTCGACGAGGCGATCGACGAGAAGCGGCCGACCGTTCAGGTGGGCGACCCCTTCACGGAAAAGTGCCTGCTGGAGGCATGCCTGGAACTGATGGCGACGGGCGCCGTCATCGCCATCCAGGACATGGGTGCGGCAGGCCTCACCTGCTCTGCGGTCGAAATGGGAGCCAAGGGCGACCTCGGGATAGAACTCGACCTGGACAAGGTGCCGGTCCGCGAAGAGCGCATGACCGCCTATGAGATGATGCTTTCGGAAAGCCAGGAGCGCATGCTCATGGTGCTCCGCCCCGAGAAGCACGAAGAGGCAGAAGCAATCTTCCGCAAATGGGGGCTCGATTTCGCGGTCGTCGGCCGCACGACCGATGATCTGCGCTTCCGCGTTCTGCACCAGGGAGAGGAGGTGGCGAATCTCCCGATCAAGGATCTGGGCGACGAAGCGCCGGAATATGACCGGCCCTGGGTCGAGCCCGAGGCACCCCCTGCCCTCGATGCCAGGTGTTTGCCCCAAGCCGACATCGCGGACGCGCTCCTGAGGCTCCTGGGCTCGCCGGATCTTTCCTCGCGCCGCTGGGTATGGGAACAGTACGACACATTGATCCAAGGCAATTCGCTGCAGATCCCGGGCGGGGATGCAGGCGTGGTGCGCGTGGAAGACCATCCCACCAAGGCGCTCGCCTTCTCTTCCGACGTGACGCCGCGCTACTGCGAGGCCGATCCGTTCGAAGGCGGCAAGCAGGCGGTGGCTGAATGCTGGCGCAATTTGACCGCCACAGGCGCCGAGCCATTGGCCGTCACCGACAATCTGAATTTTGGCAATCCCGAGCGGCCCGAGATCATGGGCCAGTTTGTGCGCGCTGTTCAAGGTATCGGAGAGGCCTGCCGGGCGCTGTCCTTTCCCGTCGTTTCGGGGAACGTTTCGCTCTATAACGAAACCCTTGGCCAGGCGATCCTGCCCACGCCGACCATCGCAGGCGTCGGCCTCATCCCCGACTGGTCAAAGATGGCGCGCATCGGCTTTGCCGGAGAAGGACAGGTGGTGCTCCTTGCAGGCGCCCCGGAAGGATGGGGCACGCATCTTGGCCAGTCCGTCTATCTTCGCGATATCCATAGCCGTATCGAGGGTGCGCCGCCCCCGGTCGATCTCGCGCAAGAGAAGCGCGCAGGCGATTTCGTGCGTGGCCTGATCCGCTCCGGAACAGCCACCGCCGTGCACGACTGCTCTGATGGCGGCCTCGCAGTCGCCCTGGCCGAAATGGCGATGGCTTCCGGCATTGGTGCCGAGATCGATGCGCCGGCGGGTGATAGCATTGCTGCCTTCTTCGGCGAAGATCAGGGCCGCTACGTCCTTACCGTCTCCCTCACACCAGAAGGCATGGAATTCGCCGCTCTGGTGGAAGAGGCAAGGAAAGCGGGGGTTTCACTGGCCCGGATCGGCATCACCGGCGGAGGCGAATTGAAACTCGGCAACGCCCGTGCCATACCCGTCGCAGAACTAAAAGAAGCCCACGAGGGCTGGTTTCCGAAGTTCATGCGGGACGGTGGTTCAAGCTGAACGAACGGGCATTAGGGGAGTAGCAATCATGGCTATGAGCGCCGGCGATATTGAGCGTCTGATCAAAGAAGCCATACCCGACGCAAAAGTCATCATCCGCGACCTTGCAGGCGACGGTGATCACTATGCGGCAGAAGTCGTGTCTGAAAGCTTCCGCGGCAAGACACGCGTGCAGCAGCACCAGATGGTTTATGAAGCTCTGAAGGGCAATATGGGTGGCGTGCTGCACGCCCTCGCCCTTCAGACGAGCGTACCTGATTAAGGGTGGCGCGCCTGCTGAACGCGCCACCGGAAGCCTTCTCACGAGTTTGAGATCGAGAGGCGATTTACAGAGACGATGGAGAGAGCTTAGGAGAAAGCGCATATCATGTGCTCCCGGCTCTATGCCGGTCGGTTATCTCTCCATCGAATCCTGTCGGAAGATTTCGATCGCCTCGCTGATGAAGCGGCGGTCCTTCTCCTTCTCTGATTCCGGCAGCTCCGCGTAAGGCTTCTTCTGGATTTCGGAAGCCCAGGACCCGTTCCGTTCCAGCCAGGCCGTGTGTTCCTCTTCAGCAGCCTTTTCGATAAAGCTTTCGTCGAGGGGAACACCATTCCTGCAGGCCCGCAATATGGCGTCGACGGCAATTGCTGCCGATGCATCGTTTTCCTTTCGATGCTCAGGCGGCAGATCCTTGTGAGCAAGTCCCGCGATATTCACCTCGCACCGACCATCCTGCATGCGAAGCGAAGGCGTTCCGTGGTTTTGCTCGATCCAGTCCTTATCGCGGACAGGCTTCCATCGCGGCTCGTACTCGCCGGTGCCCGGTATTTTGCGCGGCTCTCGCCATTCGTCATGCGCTTTTGCAGCGACGGACGAGATCAACCTTGCCCGCTGCACATTCTCCACGCGGCCCTTCGTTTCCGGAAGCATACGTTCCCTATGTTCCTCCGGTAATCGGTTCACCTCGATGCTGACATCCGATGACATCTCCGGAAAAACACCGGAGGATGTCTGATTGCCTCCAGCACTTGTACTTTCGGCCTTGTCGGAACTCTTTTCCTTGCTTTTAGCGGGGACGCCGGGCGGAGCCTCTATCCCAGAGGCAGGGGACGGCGTGCTGGCCGTATCGACATTGTTCCGGAACATTCTTGGGGCCTCACACATATTCTACGAATTGCCGAACGCTCCCTTCCGCACGACGGAAGAGACTTCGAGCGCTGAGAGAACGTAATTCGTCCTTTCGTTATGAGCGGTTTTTTTCTATTTATGCCTGCGGATTCGAGCAGGCACTGCGATGGCACGCGCCACCGGCATCCGTGACCATGCCCTCCGCACGCCAGGATAATAATTCTCGCCGCATTGCACCCGCGCGAATCGTGCAATAAGTATAGGTAAGCAATGCTTAGCTAGCCGGTCCCCTCCCCGGCTCTGAAAGGAATACGCGATGAGCGGCATCAATGAATTCATCGACAACGAGGTGAAGACGAACGACGTGGTTCTCTTCATGAAGGGAACGCCCGGCTTCCCGCAGTGCGGCTTCTCCGGCCAGGTCGTGCAGATTCTCGACTATCTCGGGGTCGACTACAAGGGCGTCAACGTGCTGACCTCGGACGAGTTGCGCCAGGGCATCAAGGAATATTCAAACTGGCCGACAATCCCCCAGCTTTATGTGAAGGGTGAATTCGTCGGCGGCTGTGACATCGTACGCGAGATGTTCCAGGCTGGCGAATTGAAAACCTTCCTCGAGGAAAAGGGAGTGACTGCGCGCGGCGCGGCCTGATCTCCGCCGGCGCCTGACGCCGGCATCAACGCCCGAAGCTCTTCGGACGTCCAAATTCCAGCTTTCCCATACGTCGGCCAATGGCCGACGTATTTTTTCGCTGTTCGGTCCTGAGCGCAAACTTTTGGACCCTGGACTTATTTGATTGTGGCCGCGTGACTTTTCGCGCGCATTCCTATTGGAGCGGACTATGCAAAAGGCAGTTGCACAGGAGGACCATTCGAAATCCGTTTTGACCATCAGCAAGGCCGAGTTCATGGGTCTGGCGGCCGCGCTGATGGCGCTGAACGCAATGGCCATAGACATCATGCTGCCGGGCTTGCAGCAGATCGGTGCTGCCCTTGGCGTAGAGGATCCCAACCGGCGCCAGCTCGTCGTCAGCGCCTATGTCGGCGGCTTTGGCGTGGCACAGCTTTTCTATGGGCCTATAGCCGACCGCTTCGGCCGCCGCGGACCGCTGCTCGTCGGATTGGCTGCCTATATCGTGACCGCCTTTGCGTGCGTGTTCGCGCCGAGTTTCGGCCTGCTTCTCGCCCTGCGCTTTCTGCAGGGCATCGGGGCGGCGGCGACGCGCGTCATCGCCATCTCAGCCATTCGCGACATTTTCGGCGGCCGCCAGATGGCCGAGGTCCTCTCCATGGTGATGATGGTCTTCATGGTGATTCCGGTCATTGCGCCAAGCCTCGGCCAAGCGGCAATGATCTTCGGCAGCTGGCACATGATCTTCCTGCTGATGGGCTTCACATCCCTGGCCGTCACGCTCTGGGCAATGCTGAGGCTGCCTGAAACGCTCGCGCCGGAGCTGCGCCGCTCGCTCTCCTTCAGTTCGATCGTCCAGGGCTTCCGCTACGTGCTGACGGATCGCATATCGCTCTGCTACACCCTCGCCACCACCGCGATCCTGGGTGCGCTGTTCGGCTTCATCAATTCCGCGCAGCAAATTTATGTCGATATCTATGATCTCGGGACTCTCTTCCCGATCATGTTCGCGATTGGCGCGGGACTGATGGCGCTATCGTCCTTCACCAATTCGCGTTTCGTCGGGCGTTTCGGGATGCGGCGGCTTTCGCACGGTGCGCTTCTCGGTTTTCTCTTCACCACCGGGATCTGGCTGGCGCTTGCTCTTCTCGGGCCTGTTCCCTTCTGGCTTTTCTTCGTGCTCTTCTCGGTTTCGATGTTCCAGTTCGGCTGGGTCGGCACGAATTTCAACGCGATCGCTATGGAACCTCTCGGCCATGTGGCCGGCACTGCGGCAGCCGTGCAGGGTTTCATTGCAACGATCGGAAGCGGCATCATCGGCGCCCTGATCGGGCAGGCTTTCGACGGCACGCTGCGCCCCTTGGCGCTGGGCTACTTCGCACTCGGCCTGGCGAGCCTCATTCTGGTGCTGATCGGGGAGCATGGCCGGCTGTTCCGGCAGATAAACCCGCGGGTCTGACTATTCGGCCCATAGCTCCGCCCTGAGAGCCTTCCAGCTCTCGGGGTCGGGGGCAACCAGAAGGCCGCCGTCTGTATGGAAGGGAAGATAGGGGCTCCCGTCAAAGCGGGCGACATAGCCGCCAGCTTCCGTATGAATAAGCGCGCCGGCAAGATGATCCCATGGCATGAGCTTCGCGTAGACCGCAAAATGCGCATATCCTTGCGCGATCACCCGGTATTCGTGAGCCGCGCAACGATACCCAATCAAGGCAAGGCACTTGGCGTGGTTTTTGGCCAGACGCGAACGTTCCGGCTCCGCAAGGAACGACCATGAGACCGCTCCCGTCATTTCGGACACGGGAACAGGATCGGCGACCCGCACGGCAGAAAGTCCTCCATCGGCGCGCCGAATGTGACTGCCGCCGCCCTTCAGGCCAATCAGCCAGTCGTCGCCGACCGGATCGTGGATGATGCCTGCTACGGTCTCGCCCTTGACGATGACGCCGAGCATCACGCCAAAAAGCGGAACGCCGGAAGCGAAGTTGAATGTGCCGTCGACAGGATCGAGCACGAAGGCCAGTTCGGCCTCTTTTAGCCCCGATAACAAGGACGGCTCAGCCGCACATGCTTCTTCACCGACGACCAGCGCGTTTGGATAACGTTCAAGCAGCGCCTTCGTGATGACGCGTTCGGCGTTGACGTCCGCTTCAGTGACCAGATCAGCTGGCGAAGACTTCTGGCGCACATCCGCATCGCCCAGCCGGCGGAAACGGGGCATGATCTCGGCCTTTGCGGCAGCGCGGAGCAGTTCCGAAAGCCACTCGATCTGGTTCTCTTCAAAACGCATCAGTCTGGTTTTCTTCTGGAGAGAGATTTGTGAAGTCGAAAAGCTGGCGGTCGAGCAGATGCGACGGCCGCACATTCGTGAGCGCGCGGATCATCGTATCCTTGCGGCCGGGCATGCGTTTTTCGATGTCAGCCAGCATGGCCTTCATGGCATTGCGCTGCAGGCCGTCCTGGCTGCCGCAGAGGTCGCAGGGGATGATCGGAAATTTCATCCCCTCGGCGAATTTGGCGAGATCCGCTTCCGCGCAATAAGCAAGCGGGCGCAGCACCAGAACATCGCCCTCGTCGTTCAGAAGCTTTGGGGGCATGGCAGCGAGCCGCCCACCATGGAAGAGATTCATGAAGAAGGTTTCAAGGATGTCCTCGCGGTGGTGGCCAAGCACCAGGGCAGAACACCCCTCCTCCCGCGCGATACGATATAAATGCCCGCGGCGCAGGCGCGAGCATAATGAGCAGTATGTCCTGTTTTCCGGGATCTTCTCAGTGACGACGGAATAGGTGTCCTGGTATTCGATGCGGTGGGGAACACCGAGCCGCGTCAGATAATCCGGCAATATGTGTTTTGGAAAATTCGGCTGACCCTGGTCGAGATTGCAGGCGAGAAGTTCGACCGGCAGAAGCCCGCGCCATTTCAGATCGAGCAGGATAGCGAGCAGGCCATAGGAATCCTTGCCGCCGGACAGGGCGATCAGCCAGCGCTCACCTGGCCGCACCATCGAGAAATCCTCAAGCACTTGCCGGGTTTGGCGCAGGAGACGTTTCCTGAGCTTGTTGAACTCCACCGAGGAGGGCGCGCCGGCAAAGAGCGGATGACCGGCGGCTTCATCGGGGTCGGCGGTATGGGGCAAACGCGGCTGGTGGATTGTCATGATGATCTCCCGCCCCTCCATAACGCCGGTCCAACAAAAGAAAAAGGCCGCCAATGGCGGCCTCTTCCAACGAACTGAACAGATATCAGCGCGAATAGTACTCGATGACGAGGTTGGGCTCCATCACCACCGCATAGGGCACGTCGGCGAGCGCAGGCATGCGGACATATTTCGCGGTCATCTTGTTGTGATCGACCTCGATGTAATCCGGCACGTCGCGCTCGGGAAGCGCAACCGCCTCCAGAACCATGGTGAGCTGCTTCGACTTCTCACGCACCTCGATCACGTCGCCCGGCTTGCAGCGGTAGGACGGGATATTCACCCGGCGACCATTCACCTTGACATGGCCGTGGTTGATGAACTGGCGCGCGGCGAAAGGCGTCGGCACGAACTTGGCACGGAAGACGATCGCGTCGAGGCGCGATTCCAGGAGGCCGATCAGGTTTTCGGTCGTCTCGCCCTTGCGGCGGTTCGCCTCGTCATAGATGCGGCGGAACTGCTTCTCGGAGATGTCGCCGTAATAGCCCTTGAGCTTCTGCTTCGCACGCAGCTGCTGGCCGAAGTCCGAAAGCTTCCCCTTGCGGCGCTGGCCGTGCTGGCCCGGGCCGTATTCACGGCGGTTGACCGGCGATTTGGGGCGGCCCCAAATGTTCTCGCCCATACGGCGATCGATCTTGTATTTCGCGGATTGGCGTTTGCTCATCGCATTCCCTTTACAACAAATTACATCCGCAACCGCATGTTACGGATGAAGGAAACGCGCCCTCCTCTGGCCTCCGTTTCCGAGGCCTGACAGGACATTGCCACACGCTTGAGGCAACTTCCACGGGACACGTCAAAAAAGCGCGGCGGCGAATGACGCCATCGCGCTCGCGACTGTCCCTAGGGGAGATGGGCAGGAAAGTCAACCGTTTGTGACAATCAACCGTTCGGCGCCATCCCCCAGTAAGCAAGGACGAAGGCCCTCCTCCCTTTCTAATGCGAAATGACAAGTTAATCCCCTCCCGTGAAAGGTGGGATATTCAACGTGATCACGGATGGCATCCGCTTTTACGAACTCCGTGGTCCTGGAGCGGGGGGTTTCGTTGCGCCTTTTGGTGATCAATGACGTGTCGACTGTCCGGGGCGGCGCCACCAAGGTAGCAATGCGCTGCATCGAGGCCGCCACTGCGGCGAATATCGATTGTGCGGTCCTGGTGGGGGATGACGGCGCCGGCATTCGCGAGATGTTTCCGCAGGTGCATGTCGAGGCGTTGGGGGAGAAGCCTCTGCGGGATGGCGTCAGCGCGGGGGATTTGTTCAGCAGGAATTTCAATCCTCGAGCCTATCGGGCGCTGCGGCAGTTGCTTACAGCCCGCTCCGGAAACACCGTCGTTCACGTCCACGGCTGGTCACAGATACTCTCGCCGTCGATCTTCCACGCTCTTGCGCGGCACGATGCAAGGGTGCTTCTCACCACACACGATTTTTTTGCGGCATGTCCCAATGGTGGTTACGTGAACTACCGGAGGGGTGACATCTGCAATCTTCGTCCTCTTTCCCTTCCGTGCCTCGCCACAAATTGTGACAAGCGCAATTATTTCCATAAGCTCTGGCGCTTCGCACGCTCCCTCACCCAGAAAGGCGCCGGCGATGCCTTTTGGAGCCGGGTCGACATCATTCTCGCGCATGAGAATATGGAACCATATCTGCGGTCCGGCCCGTTGAGGAAATTCCTGACCCTCAGAACGCCGGCGACCCCCCTCTCAAGAAACGGGCGCGTGCGGGCATGGGAAAACGAAACCGTTCTCTATCTGGGCCGCATGACCTGGGAAAAGGGTGTGCGCACGCTCGCGGAAGCTCTCAACTACACGCGCATATCCGCCACACTCATCGGTCGGGGGCCACTTCTTGCAGAAACGCGGCTGGCGCTCCCCCATTGCCGGGTGGCCGGCTGGCTTGAAGACGACGAAGTCGCCCGGATCGCCTGCAAGACCCGATATCTGATCATGCCGTCAAGAATGCCCGAGCCCTATGGCCTGGTGACGGCCGAGGCACTGATGTGCGGCATCCCCGTCATCGTGAGCAGCAACGCCCTCATCGCCAGAGAGGTCGAGGAGAACCGAGCGGGGCTGGTCTTTGAGAGCGGAAACGCGAAATCCCTGGCGGAAAAAATGGCTCTCATGCGTAACGCCGAACTCGTGCGGCGGTTGAGCGACGGCGCGTTCGCCTATGGCCAGAAGATCGCCCCGAGTTGGGAGGAGTGGTCCCGCAGGATCGTCGACATTTATTTGGGCAAAGTCTCTTTCACGGCCCATTAGGGAGGAGAAATGGCGCGTGCACTGGTGACGGGAGGAGCAGGCTTTGCCGGGCGCCATCTCTGCGCAAAGCTGCTTTCGGAAGGTATCGAAGTCGTCTGTGTGGATTCCTTGGTCTTCGGAACGGGAGCGCGTCACCCGGACCATTGGCCTTGCCGACCGAAAGGCGCATTCTCCTTCATTCATGAGGACTGCCGGCTCTTCTTCGACAGATCGGAAGAGCGGTTCGATTATGTGTTTCATCTGGCCGCCATCGTCGGTGGCCGCATAAAGCTTGAGAACCATGCACTCTGCGTAGCCGAAGATCTGGCGATAGACGCTTCCATGTGGAGGTGGGCGGCGCGCACGGAACCGGGACTCGTCGTCTATCTCAGCTCCAGCGCCGCTTACCCCATGAGCCTACAGCGTGCGGGTGTGTGTCAAAAGCTCGCCGAAGACATGATCGACTTTACCGATGCCGTCGGCGTCCCGGACTTGAGCTATGGCTGGTCCAAGCTGACCGGCGAGTATCTCCTGAAACTCTATGTCGAAAAATATGCCGGCCGGGCCGTCGCGTACCGGCCGTTCAGCGGCTATGGGGAAGATCAGGATTTCTCCTATCCCTTCCCGGCGATCTGCAACAGGCTTCTCAAACAGAAGGGTGCGAGCGAGGTTTTCGTATGGGGGAGCGGCCATCAGTGCCGTGACTTCATCCATATCGAGGACTGCGTCGAGTTCATCTGGAAGACCTTCCGCCAGTTACCGAATGGCGCCAGCCTCAACCTCTCTTCCGGAACACCTACGTCCTTCATCGAACTTGCGGGCATGGTCACTGCGGAGATCGGCTGGACTCCGAACATCTCCGGCATGACCGACAAGCCGGAAGGCGCATTCTTCCGCTGTGGTGACACAGCCCTGCAATCCTCGTTCGGACTCGTGCCGTCCATCGGCCTGCGCGAAGGCATCAGGCGCATGCTGGATCATCTTGGCCGCCAAAACAGGCGCCAGCGACTGGATGTGGACATCCTGACTTGATGAAAGGCCTCGCCGGCGCTTCAGGTTTTTTCGTCCATAATCTTGAAGCCGAACCCGGAAACCAATCGCCTCAGGCTCGCGGGCGGATTGCCTGAAGTGAAATAAGCACTGTCCGGACCTTCCGGCCGAACGGCAGGTGGAAGCGTTCTGGCCAAAGTCAGGGCGCGGCGGGCAATCGCCTCGGAAGTATCGATCCAATCTACCGGCCAAGGCGCGGTCTTGCGCATGCGGTTGACCAGGAATGGGTAATGCGTGCAGGCGAGCACGACGATGTCCGTCCGCCTGCCATCCTGCTCGATGAAGCAGGGCGCGATCTCCGCTCGCACCGCCTCCTCGTCGACGAAGCCTTCACGCATATACTGCTCCGCCAGTTGCGCAAGGTTTTCGCTGCCGACAAGCCGCACGTAACACTTGCTGGCATAGGCGCTGATCAGATCGCGCGTATATTGCCGCTTCACCGTGCCTGGCGTCGCGAGCACCGATACGAGGCCGGAACGCGTACGCTCCGCTGCAGGCTTGATGGCCGGCACGGTACCGACGAATTGCTGGTCCGGATAGGCCTGTCGAAGATCGGCGATCGCCAGGGTGGAGGCTGTATTGCAGGCGATCACGATGAGCGAGGGTGTGAAGCGGGTGATGAGGCCCCCGAAAAGCTCCACCAGGCGATCGCGAAGCGCCTGTTCCTCCCATGCTCCATACGGAAATGCCGCGTCATCGGCGACATAGACGTAGGGATGATCCGGCAGGAGTATCCTCGCTTCCTTCACCACGGAAAGGCCGCCAATGCCGGAGTCGAAGAAGAGAATCGGATCGTCACGCATGAACGAGGACCTGAAACCCGAGAGCCGACGACAATCGGCCGCCTCTCTTGTCGGCGGAGAGTCTCCCGCTTTCGACCGAAAACGAGGGCGGTTTGCGGCATGGCCGAAAGAGGCGCCCATCTCGCCCTTGATGAAGGAGCAAGCAAACTCGTGGAGTTGGGCGAAGTCCCACGTTCTTGAAATTTGCAAGAAAGGGGCTATTCACGAGCCATCCCCTAATCATCCACTTCCGGCGCACCAGACCCACGCGGCCGTTTCGGCGAGAATTTCTCAAGCGAGACGAGCACGCCGCGCAGCACCGCCAGCTCCTCCACGGTAAAGCCTGGCCGAGTAAAGAGAGCCCTCAGATTGTCCAGCATCTTCGGCTTCTTGTCCTCAGTGCGGAAATAGCCGCGTTCCGATAGAACGCGGTCGATGTAATCCATCAGACTGTTCAGATGCCCGCGAGGGGCCGGAACGTGCTCGGGCGAGACGGGTGCGACCCCCTCACCTCCAACCTTCATCCATTCATAGGACATGAGCAGCACGGCTTGTGCGACATTGAGCGAGGCGAACGCCGGATTGACCGGAAAGGTGACGATCTCGTCGGCCATCGCCACCTCCTCATTGGTGAGGCCCCATCGTTCGCGGCCGAAGAGGATGCCGGTCCTTTGCCCGGCCGTGTGCCGAGCCCGCAGCTCCCGCGTGGCTTCGACCGGGCCGCGTACTGGCTTGAAATTATCGCGCGGCCGAGCCGTGGTGGCATAGAGGAAATTCAGGTCCGCCACCGCACCTGCAAGATCGTCGAACACCTTGACCGTGTCGATAACGTGATCTGCGCGGCTTGCCGCCGCCCTGGCCTTTTCGTTGGGCCAGCCGTCGCGAGGGTTGACGAGCCGGAGCTCCGCCAGGCCGAAATTGGCCATCGCGCGCGCCACCATGCCGATGTTTTCGCCAAGCTGGGGCTCGACCAGTATGATCGCGGGGCCCTCGGCGAGCAATTCGCGTTGTCTATCCGTACCTGCCATAAGCGGCTGTTAGCGCCTTATCGCAATCGGGTAAAGCAGGGTGTGAGCCGCCTTTGCCAAGCGGCGCGGCAATGCTATAGGGGCGCCACTTCCAAGAATATGTATCGGCGGCGCGGTCCGCCTTTATCGGAGAGAGGCTTATGGCGAAGATCAAGGTGGACAACCCCGTCGTCGAACTGGACGGCGACGAGATGACGCGCATCATCTGGCAGCTCATCAAGGACAAGCTGATCCATCCCTATCTCGACATTGATCTCGAATATTACGATCTCAGCATCCAGAAGCGCGACGAAACCGACGACCAAATCACCATCGATGCTGCAAATGCCATCAAGAAGCATGGCGTCGGCGTCAAATGCGCCACCATCACTCCGGACGAGGCGCGGGTGGAGGAATTCGGCCTCAAGAAGATGTGGAAATCGCCGAACGGAACGATCCGCAATATCCTCGGCGGCGTGATCTTCCGCGAGCCGATCATCTGCCGCAACGTGCCGCGCCTCGTGCCCGGCTGGACACAACCCATCATCGTCGGGCGCCACGCCTTTGGTGACCAGTATCGCGCCACAGACTTCAAATTCCCGGGCAAAGGCAAGCTCTCCATCAAATTCGTGGGCGAAGATGGGCAGGTGATCGAGCACGAAGTGTTCGACGCGCCGGGTGCCGGCGTTACGTTGGCCATGTACAATCTCGACGACTCCATCCGCGACTTCGCCCGTGCATCTTTCAATTACGGCCTGCAGCGCGGGTATCCGGTCTATCTCTCGACAAAGAACACGATCCTCAAGGCCTATGATGGGCGCTTCAAGGACATCTTCCAGGAGATCTATGAAGCCGAGTTCGAGGCGGCCTTCAAGGAAAAGAAGCTTTGGTACGAGCACCGCCTGATCGATGATATGGTGGCGGCGAGCCTCAAATGGTCTGGCGGCTATGTCTGGGCCTGCAAGAACTATGACGGCGACGTGCAGTCGGACATCGTGGCCCAGGGCTTCGGCTCGCTCGGCCTGATGACCTCCGTGCTGATGACCCCGGATGGCAAGACTGTCGAGGCGGAAGCTGCCCATGGCACAGTGACCCGCCACTATCGCCAGCACCAGAAGGGCGAAGAAACCTCCACGAACTCGATCGCCTCGATCTTCGCCTGGACACGCGGTCTCGCGCATCGGGCAAAGCTCGACGGCAACGCGGAACTGAAAAAGTTCGCAGACACCCTGGAGCGCGTCTGTATCGAGACCGTGGAAGCAGGCTTCATGACCAAGGATCTTGCCCTTCTCATCGGTCCGGACCAGCCGTGGCTCTCCACGACCGGCTTCCTTGACAAGGTGGACGAGAACCTGCGGAAGGCCATGGCCTGAGCAAGGCTTCATCCAAGAAAGGCGGCCTCGGCCGCCTTTTTCATTTCCGGAGGCGCGGTCTTGATCGAAGCCTCCCCGCCCCTAGGATTCATTCCGACCTTGGCCAGGAAGACAGGGCGCGATGAGGCAAGACTCGTCGCGCACTCCTAGGATTGCGAGTGATCGGCATGAAGGCGTTCCCACACCCCACCCCACCCCGGCAACGGCTGCGCCTATCCGGTGGTACGGAATTGTCCTTCATCGCGGCAGGTGAGGCCTCCAAGCCCGCCGTCCTGCTTTTGCACGGATTTCCGAGCTCCGCGCGGACGTTTCGGGACGTCATACCCGGACTGTCGGAGGCGGCCTATGTGATCGCTCCCGATCTGCCCGGCTTCGGCGAATCCGATGTTCTGCCGCAGCCTTCGTTTCCCGCCTTTGGTGAGGCGATCTCCGAACTCCTGGACAGGCTCAAGATCGGGCCGCGCTATATCTATCTTCACGATTTCGGTTCCCCGGTGGGGCTTTATATCGCCATGCAGACACCCGAACGCGTCTTGGGTCTCATCGTGCAGAACGCCAACGCTCATCGAACGGGGCTTGGGCCGCAATGGGCCGCGACCCAGACGTACTGGTCGGAGCCGAATCCGGAAAACGAAGCGGCGGCGACCGCGCATCTGACCTTCGAGGGCACGCGCGATCAGTACATCGCGAATGTACCGCCGGACGTGGCGGCAAGGATCCCGGCAGATAGCTGGGAGGAGGACTGGCGGGTGATGTGCTTGCCAGGTCGGATGGCTACCCAGCGAGCCCTCATTGCCGATTATGCCGATTATGTCGCGCGGTTCGACGCCGTCGCCGAATATCTCGCACGCTGGCAGCCACCTTCCCTCCTGCTCTGGGGCAGGCATGATGCCTTCTTCGATCTCGCCGAAATCCAGTCATGGATGAGGGCTTTGCCGAGGATGGAGGCGCATATTTTCGACGCCGGCCATTTCCTGCTCGAGACACACGCCGCAAAGGCCACAGCGCTCATGCTCGACTTCATAAGAAGGGAGCATAAGAAAAGACATGAACGAGAGCCGTTCGCTGATGAGTGAATCGTTTGGAGTTCCCGTCGCTGTTGTTTGGGATTCTAGGTGATGCTGGAGAGGAACCGGCATCGGAGCAGCACCTCGTTTCAATGATCTTCGCCAACGTGTTGTGGCTGCCATCATGGTCGGGGAGAGCTGCCGGTCGGCGGCGGACCGGCTCGGTGTCGCAGTTCATCTGAGGTGAGGTGGTCGGAGCCTACCGGCCGACCGGTTCGGCACCCGCAAACGGATCAACCACACGCCGCATCTGACGCTCACGGCTGGGACTGCAGCGCGCGCGGGCTGAGGTGTTGCAAAACGCAGTGTGGCTGTTTCCGCGCGGCGAGGACTTCGGTTCAAAGCATTGTTCGCGCTTGAGCAGGCGAGCCTGCCATCGCACAGATGGCAGCGCCCCCGGTCTTGCCATCCCAATCGCGATCCGCCGCGATGATTGGGTCTTCATCGGAAGTAAACCATGGATGGACCCGGGATTTCCCGCTGAACGGGATCAAGACCAAGATGGCCGTTGCACGGTGGAAGCGGAAGCAAGCGCCTGCGTCGCTTCGCCCGCAAGGTCGGCCGCATGCTGACTTCTTCAGCGCGCTGCGGCTCGCCACGCCCTGCTGTTCGGCAGGCCGATCAAAGGCCAGCGCTTTCGCGGCCTATGTCGAACAACAGCTCGTGCCCGACAGCGTCGCCATGACCAATCTCGGTCGCATGAGCCTGCCGCCGTGCTGCAGATTATTTGCGTCGCCAGAGCCAGGTCCGATCCTGCTGCCCTACTCGCCCGATCTCAACCCGATCGAACGGGCTTTGGCAACGATCAAAGACTGGATACGGAACATCAAGAAAAGGCCATCGAAGAGACAGCGCCGCATCTGCCGACGTGTCTCGACTCGAAACCCGGCGAATGCGAAAACCACTTCGCAAACGCACGGCACGCTTCCATCAAATCGTCAACGACCCCAGCGCGAGCGCTTTAGCCCCAGTGGGGCCGGCAGCCGGCGGAAATCAAGCGCCGGCGAGCACTGCCCTAACTGCCTCCACCGCCGCCGCCGCGTTCGCCGCATCCGGGCCGCCGGCCTGGGCCATGTCGGGCCGCCCGCCACCGCCCTGCCCGCCTATGGCTGTAGACGCTTTGCGGACCAGCTCGACGGCGCTGAAGCGCCCCGTCAGGTCCTCGGTAACGCCGACAACGACGCTCGCCTTGCCCTCTTCCGAGGTGCCGACGAATACCACAACGCCAGAGCCGAGAGACTTCTTGCCCTCGTCTGCAAGCGGCTTCAGGTCCTTAGGCGAGATGCCCTCGACCACACGGCCGATGAAACCTACCCCGCCGATCTCTTCCTTCTCACCCGCACCGCCGGCGCTGGCGCCACCGCCAAGGGCAAGTTTCTTGCGGGCGTCCGCAAGCTCGCGTTCCAGCTTGCGACGCTCTTCCACAAGCGTTTCGAGACGCGGCAGGAGATCGCCCGGAGAGACCTTCAGCACGGCGGCCGCCGCCTTCAGCCGACGCTCCTGCTCATCGAGATAGCGGCGAGCGGCGGCTCCGGTCAGCGCCTCGACGCGGCGGACGCCCGCTGCAACCGCTCCTTCCGAGACGATATGCACGAGACCGATATCGCCGGTGGAGGCCACATGGGTGCCCCCGCAGAGCTCCAGCGAATAGGTCTTGCCGGCCTTTTCACCGCGCGTAGCCCTGCCCATGGAGACGACCCGCACCTCGTCACCATATTTCTCGCCGAAGAGCGCCATTGCGCCTTCCGCAATGGCATCATCCACTGCCATGAGGCGGGTGACGACCGGCTCGTTCTGCAGCACGACCTCATTGGCGAGGTCCTCGATTTCCTGCAGCTCCTCCTCGGCGATGGGCTTGGGATGCGAGAAATCGAAGCGCAGGCGGTCGGGCGCGACCAGCGATCCCTTCTGGGCGACATGGGTGCCCAGCACCTCGCGGAGCGCCTCGTGCAGAAGATGTGTCGCGGAGTGGTTGGCGCGAATGCGGGTGCGGCGCTCGTGATCGACACGCAGCGCGACGGCCTCGCCGACCTTTGCACTGCCTTTTATAACCTGGCCGAAATGGACGAACAGGCCCTCGCCCTTCTTCTGCGTATCCCTGACGTCGATGACGAAATCATCGCCTTCGATCGTACCCGTGTCGCCCACTTGGCCACCGGATTCGCCGTAAAAGGGGGTCTGGTTGGTGACAACCGCAACCTCCTCGCCCTCCGAAGCGACATCGGCCATGGCACCGGCCTTCACGAGAGCGGCGATAACACCTTCGGCCTCCTCGGTCTCATAGCCAAGAAAATCCGTCGCGCCCGTCTTGTCCTTCACTGAAAACCAGACCGTCTCGGTGGCGGCTTCGCCAGAGCCTGCCCAGCTGGCGCGCGCCTCTGCCTTTTGACGCTCCATGGCGGCATTGAAGCCTTCGAGATCGACGGCAACGCCGCGTTGGCGCAGCGCGTCCTGCGTCAGGTCGAGCGGGAAACCATAGGTGTCGTAAAGCTTGAAGGCGGTCTCGCCGTCGAGCCGGTCGCCTTCGCCCATGCCGGAGGTCGCGTCGGAAAGGAGGTTCAGGCCGCGCGCCAAAGTCTTGCGGAAGCGCGTCTCCTCCAGCTTCAGCGTTTCGGTGATCAGCGGCTCGCCGCGCACCAACTCCGGATAGGCCTGCCCCATCTCGCGCACGAGCGCGGGGACGAGACGCCACATCAACGGCTCATCGGCGCCTAGGAGCTGCGCATGGCGCATTGCGCGGCGCATGATGCGGCGAAGCACATAGCCGCGCCCCTCATTCGACGGCAGAACACCGTCGGCGATCAGGAAGCTGGATGCACGCAGATGGTCCGCGATGACATTGAAGCTCGGGCGCCGCTCGCCTTCGGCCCGGACCCCGATCGCCTCTTCCGTCGCACGGATCAGCGCCTTGAAAAGATCGATGTCGTAATTGTCGTGCACGCCTTGCAGCACGGCGGCAACGCGTTCCAACCCCATGCCGGTGTCGATCGAAGGCCGCGGCAGGTTGATGCGCTCCTCGGGCGTCAGCTGCTCGTACTGCATGAAAACGAGATTCCAAATCTCGATGAAGCGATCTCCGTCCTCGTCGGGACTGCCGGGCGGTCCGCCAGGGATGCCCTCGCCGTGGTCGAAGAAGATCTCCGAGCACGGACCACAGGGCCCGGTATCACCCATAGCCCAGAAATTGTCGCTGGTCGGGATGCGGATGATGCGGTCCTCGGAGAGGCCGGCGATCCTCTTCCAATGGCTCGCTGCCTCGTCATCGGTATGGTAGACCGTGACGAGAAGGCGTTTCGGGTCAAGGCCGAACTCCTTGGTGACCAGCTTCCAGGCGAGCTCTATGGCGACGTCCTTGAAATAGTCGCCAAACGAGAAATTGCCGAGCATCTCGAAGAAGGTGTGGTGGCGGGCGGTGTAGCCCACATTGTCGAGATCATTGTGCTTGCCGCCCGCGCGCACGCATTTCTGCGCCGTGGTCGCGCGGCGATAGGGGCGCGTCTCCAATCCGGTGAAGACGTTCTTGAACTGCACCATCCCGGCATTGGTGAACATGAGGGTCGGATCATTGCGCGGCACGAGCGGGCCCGAGGCCACGATCTCGTGTCCGTTCTTCTTGAAATAGTCGAGGAAAGTCGACCTGATATCGTTGACGCCGCTCATGTAATTGCCTTTGCGAGAAGTCCGCCGCCGTGGCGGGAAAAGGGTCGCAGCCTTTTAGCGCCCACGCTTGGGCCTGTCCAGAAAAGGTGGAATGGAGGCGCGCGTCATCCCCGTCACACCCACTTTCGCGTCTGGCCGTTTTGGAACGGGAGGCGGGAGGCATTTCCGTGCCTCCCGATCGGGTATTCGTCGCGGGTGCAACCCCGCCGCTGCTGTCTTGACAGACCGGTAAAGGACGGCCCCTGCCGGGCCCAACCCGGTCTTCCCTCAGATGTGTGCGCCCCTTTATTCCTCAGCTTCGTCCAAGGACCACAAGGGAAATTCACCAATCCAAGTATAAAGCGAAGGAAACTTTACGTCCTTAGCCCGGTTGCTCGGCACTTCGGGAGCCGAGCATCACGAAAGCAGGGATTGCGCCGTCCGGCCAAGCGGTTCAGCCCTCTGCGGCATCATCCAAGGAACCGTCCTTGTCATCCGCCTCCAGCAAGTGTTCGGCGATGAGGCCGGCATTCTGCCTCAGGGCCAACTCGATCTCGCGTGCGACCTCGGGATTGTCCCGCAGGAATGTCTTGGCATTTTCCCGGCCTTGGCCGAGGCGCTGGGAATTGTAAGAGAACCAGGCGCCGGACTTCTCCACCACGCCAGCCTTCACGCCCAGGTCGACAAGCTCACCGGTCTTCGAAACGCCCTCGCCATACATGATGTCAAACTCGACCTGCTTGAAAGGCGGCGCCATCTTGTTCTTGACCACCTTCACGCGGGTCTGATTGCCGACCGTCTCCTCCCGGTCCTTGACCGAGCCGATGCGGCGAATGTCGAGACGAACCGAGGCGTAGAATTTAAGTGCATTGCCGCCCGTCGTGGTCTCCGGTGAACCGAACATGACGCCGATCTTCATCCGGATCTGATTGATGAAGATCACCATCGTGTTGGAACGGGAGATGGAGGCCGTGAGCTTCCGCAGGGCCTGGCTCATCAGGCGGGCCTGCATGCCCGGAAGAGACTCGCCCATCTCACCCTCGATCTCCGCACGGGGGGTAAGGGCAGCCACAGAGTCCACCACGATGACGTCCACGGCGCCGGAACGGACCAGCGTGTCGCAAATCTCAAGTGCCTGCTCGCCCGTGTCGGGCTGGGAAATGAGCAGGTTCTCAAGATCCACGCCCAGCTTGCGGGCATATACAGGATCGAGCGCGTGCTCGGCATCGATGAAGCCGCAGATGCCGCCCTTCTTCTGCGCTTCCGCGACCGTGTGCAGGGCCAGCGTCGTCTTACCGGAGCTTTCCGGCCCGTAAATCTCAATGATGCGGCCTCGCGGCAGCCCACCGACGCCGAGCGCGATATCGAGCCCGAGCGAGCCGGTCGATATAGTCTCGATCTCGACGACCTTGTCGTTGGCACCCAGCCGCATGATCGAGCCTTTGCCAAAAGCCCGTTCGATCTGCGACAGCGCTGCATCCAATGCCTTGGACTTGTCCACCCCGTTATCCTCTACAAGCCGCAATGTGTTCTGAGCCATGATACAATACCCCTTGTCCTCAATGGAGACCGCGCCGGCCAATCTCCCTATCTTTTATGTACCTGTTTTGTTCTAGTTTGGCAATAGAGATCATCTCATTGACATGAAACATAAAATCGGATCATGTTCCTTTTTCGTTTCAGCGACCATCGCGTTTTCTATGGGGGCGCGCGACTGATGGACGGAGGGAGTTTGGGGCAAAAGCGCGGCAAAGCGATTCGGAGCGAGTGATGGCACGTGCCAAACTGTTCGCCATCGGCGGGGCCCATATCGACCGCCGTGGGCGGGTGAGAGGGCCTTATGTGGCCGAAGCCTCCAATCCCGGAACGATGCGCGAGGATGTCGGCGGGGGTGCGTTCAACGCGGCAAGAGTGGCTGCGCAACGCGGCCTTTGCGTGAGCCTTCTGTCGTTGCGCGGTGGCGATGCGGCAGGCCAGCAGGTCGCGGAGGCAATCGAGGAAAGCGGGATCGAGGACTGTTCTGCCATTTTTCTCGACCGTGCGACCCCGAGCTACACGGCGATCCTGACGGAAGACGGCAATCTGGTGACCGGTCTGGCGGATATGGGCCTTTATGAGATCGGCTTTTCCAAACAGCTTCGCCGGCGCAAAATCCGCGATGCGGTCTGCGGGGCCGATGCCGTGCTTTGCGACGCCAATCTGCCGGGCGAAGCGCTGAGCTTGCTCGCGGAACTTGCGGCCGACAAGCCGATGTTTGCCATCGGCATCTCGCCGGCCAAGGTGGAGCGCATGGTAGCGGTTCTCGACAAGCTCCGTTGCCTTTTCATCAACCAGCGCGAGGCACGCCAATTGGCCGGCCTGCCGGCCAATGCATCCATTTGGCAGGTGGGCGAGACGCTTGCCGCGCGCGGATTGAAAACGTGTCTCATCAGCGCGGGGGGCGCGCCTCTCATCGTCATGGAGCAAGGCCGTTTCCTGGAAATCGTGCCGCCGGCGCCGGCGCGCCTCACCGATGTCACTGGTGCGGGCGATGCGCTCGCAGGAGCGAGCCTCGCGGCGATGCTGCGTGGCCTGCCCCTGGCCGAGGCCGCACGCGAAGGCATTGCGGCGGCGAAAATCGTGGTGGAAAGCGAGAGGGCCGCACCTAGAATCGACGAAGCAGCCTTCCGTGCGGCGCTCGCCCTGGTGCCGCAGCCACGCATACCGGAACAGGAGAAGTTATGAGGCTTCCTGACGAGATCGACGTGCACGGGCCCGTGGCCGCGGCACTTTCCGCCGGAAAACCCGTCGTGGCGCTTGAAAGCACCATCATCACGCATGGCATGCCTTGGCCACAGAACAACGACATGGCAGCCGAGGTGGAGGAGATCGTCGCGGCGGAAGGTGCGGTACCGGCAACGATCGCGGTTTTAGACGGCCGCCTCAAGATCGGTCTTTCGCCGGAGGAACGCGAGAGGCTCGCGCAGTCGCAAGACGCTATGAAGCTTTCGCGCGCCGATCTCGCCTTCGCCATTGCCCGGGGACGGACCGGCGGCACGACCGTCGCCGCCACGATGATTGCCGCGCATCTTGCGGGGATTTCCGTCTTTGCAACCGGCGGTATCGGCGGAGTGCATCAAGGCGCGGAGAAGAGCTTCGACATCTCTTCGGATCTCGACGAACTGGCACGCACGCCAGTGATCGTTGTCTCAGCGGGCCCGAAGGCCATTCTCGACATTCCGAAGACGCTGGAGGTGCTGGAGACGCGCGGCGTTCCGGTGGTGGGATTTGGGACCGACGCCATGCCGGCCTTCTGGTCCAGAAGCTCACCCTGCCCTGCGCCGCTGCGGCTCGACGCGGCGGAGGAGGTCGCACAATTCCAGAAAGCGCGCTCACGCCTCGGCATTTCTGGCGGCATGCTGATCGGCAATCCGGTGCCTGAAGAGGCGGAAATTCCGGCGCAGGAGATGGCCGGCTATATCGCCGAAGCGCAGGCGGACGCGGACAGGGCCAGGATCAGCGGCAAGGCTGTCACGCCCTTTCTGCTCGCGCGCATTCTGGAGATCACCCGAGGCCGCAGCTTGAAGACCAATATAGCGCTCGTCAAAAACAATGCGCGCCTTGCGGCGCGCATCGCGATTGCCCTTTCGGCATGACGGAGCGCCGCCAGGCGGCGCTCCCGGTGCCCTTTCGGACTTAGCCCGCTGTAAGAGGAGCGAGGCGGATTTCGACGCGACGGTTCTGCGCCCTGCCATCCGGGGTCGCGTTCGAGGCGATCGGCTGCGACGGCCCCTGGCCGATGACGGCGAAGCGACGGCTGTCCGTGCCCTGGGCGATCAGATAGTTCGCCACCGACGAGGCGCGGCGCTGCGACAGCTGCATATTGTGTTCGAGGCTGCCAGTGGAATCGGTATGGCCGTAAACGTCGACCAGCGTCTGATTGTACCGCTTCAGCACCAGTGCCACGGAATTAAGCGTCTGGTAGAAGGCCGGCTGGATGTCGGCGGAATCCGTGGCGAAAGTGATGTTGGACGGCATGTTCAGGATGATATAATCGCCCTGCCGCGTGACACTCACACCGGTTCCCTGGAGTTGGGCGCGCAGTTGCGCTTCCTGTTGGTCCATATAGAGGCCGATGCCGCCACCGGCGAGCGCGCCGATGCCGGCTCCTAGCAAGGCATTGCGGCGATCGTCACCACCCGCGAGCAGGCCGAGCCCCGCGCCCGCCAGTGCTCCGAGCGCAGCCCCTCCGGCCGCGTTGGACATCTTCGGCTGCCCCGTATAAGGGTCGGTGGTGCACCCCGCCACCAGCGCTCCCAGAACCGCAGCGGCAATTACTTTCTTCAGCATCGGCATCCTCTCCTGATCGGTTTCCTCCGCCCCGCCAGCGGAGAATCAGTAATGCGTTCATGCTTTAACACAAAATGCCCAGAAATCCGGCACCCCGGATTCACGTCGTGGTTTTCCCGTCAGGAGAGCAAGGCAAGCCCGCATGTTCGGGCACGCGCCATTGATCGAAAAGGAATAATATGCGTTGGTTCGGCCACCGGCCACGCCGGAGTCGTCTCTCAGCTGTCAATCGAGTATCAGAATGCAGGCCACCCGATCCAGGATTGAGCTCGTCGACATCGCCCGCGGTGTGGCGCTCATGGCCATGGCGATCTACCATTTCACATGGGATCTCGACTTCTTCGGCTATGTGGAGCCGGGAATGTCGATCACCGGTGGATGGAAGTTCTTCGCGCGGTCGATCGCCTGTTCTTTCCTGTTTCTCGTGGGCTTCAGCCTTTATCTCGCCCATGGACATGGCTTCCGGGCAAAGCCCTTCGTGAAGCGGCTCGGGATGATTGTCGCCGCGGCAGCCGCGATCACCGTCGCGACTTATATTCTGTTCCCGGATTCCTTCATTTTCTTCGGCATCCTGCACCATATCGCGCTCGCCACTGTTCTTGGCGTCGCTGTGTTGAGGTTGCCGATCCTGGTGCTGCTCCTGCTTGCTGCGGTTGTGATCGCAGCGCCGCATTTCATGCATGCGAACTTTTTCGACCATCCTGTCTTCTGGTGGACGGGGTTTTCTCGCAACATCCCCAGCACCAATGATTATATCCCGATCTTCCCCTGGTTCGGGGCGGTGCTTCTGGGCATTGTTGCGGCGAAGGCGGCCGACCGATCCGGCCTTCTTGCCCGGTTGGCCGAAATCCGGACAAGCCGGGTGCCACTCCTGGGGGCTGCGGGGAGGCACAGCCTCCTCTTCTATCTCGTGCATCAGCCCGTGCTTTTCTCATGTGTATGGCTCTTCGCACAGGTGATGCCGCCCGACAGAGGGCCGGCATTCATGCAGGCTTGCACCACCCAATGCATGTCGCAACGCGACGAGGCCTTCTGCCGCGCTTATTGCGGCTGCGTGCTGGACGAGGCGGCGGCGCAGAACCGGAGCGAGGCGTTGTTCGCTGTCGATCCGGACGAGGAGACCCGTGTGTGGCTCGAAAACCTTGTCTTGCAATGCTCGATGGAAAGGGATGAATAGCAGGCGTTGCAGCACCGGGCATCCTAAGAAGATTGGTCTTACGCGTCGTGCTTTCCGAATGGGTCCGGTTCGAGCCGATGCGCAGGGAGGAAGGAATGAGCCGATCGATTGATAATGCGCCAAGCCGAATCCCCTGGCCGCCGATCCTTTACGTCCTGGCCATTGCCCTCAGCATCGTTGTCGGGCAGCTTTTCCCCTCGCCCTGGTTCGGATCGCCGCTTTCCGACATGCTGTTTGCGGCGGGTTGGCTGATCGGGCTTGCGGGTCTTGGCATGGACGTTGCTGCGCTCAGGAGGCTGCGCCTCGCCAAGACGACGATCATGCCGACCCGAGGCTCCACGCACCTGGTCACGGAAGGGCCCTTTTCCTTCAGCCGGAACCCGATCTATCTCGGCAATACGATGATCGTGATCGGTATCGGCCTTATCGCCGGCGATGCCTGGTTCCTGCTGTTTGCGCTCCTCGCAGCCCTTGCCACGCAGAAGCTCGCCATCGAGCCCGAGGAACGGCATCTCGCGCAGCACTTCGGCAAACGCTACCGCGATTACCAGAAGAAAGTGCGGCGCTGGTTCTGATCTGCCCCGGAATCAGGTCTTGACGCCGAGCTCGGCAAGGCGCTCCACACAGGCCTCTTCGGCCTGATCCAACTCTTCGAGCGTATCTTCAAGATCGCGGCGCTTCTGGCGGAGTGCCTGGCGCTTTTCTTCGATCTTCTCCAGAAGAAGCCGCAATTGGCCCACTTCTCCCGGCGGCGCCTTGTAGACTTGGATGATCTCGCGGATTTCGTTGATGGAGAAACCGAGCCTGCGTCCGCGCAGGATCTGGCGGATCAGGTGGCGGTCCGACGGGCGATAAAGGCGGGTGCGCCCCCGGCGCACGGGATTGATGAGCCCCTCGTCCTCATAGAAGCGCAATGTGCGTGTGGAGATGCCGAACTCCCGCGTGAGTTCCGTGATCGTGTAATATTCTCGCATCTCTACCGCCTGCCGCATACGGGGACCTGTCACTGTCACTGGATTACGTAAAAGTCAATTCGTGGACACCTCATCACCTCTTCTCACCAAAGAATGAATGGAGCGAGAGCCCTCCAATTCCTACGTTTCAAGTCATTGCTGAGACGAAGGATTTCATGAAATGCCACTTGTTAGAGAAGCAACCTACCAATTGCTGCGGCAGCTCGGCCTTACGACAATTGTTGGCAATCCGGGCTCGACGGAAGAGACTTTTCTCAAGGATTTCCCGGATGATTTCGATTACGTTCTCGCCCTTCAGGAAGCGAACGTCGTCGGTATTGCCGACGGACTTGCGCAGGGCCTGCGGAAGCCCGTGATCGTGAACGTTCACACGGGCCCAGGCCTCGGAAATGCGATGGGCTGTATTCTCACCGCCTATGAGAATAAAACACCGCTCATCATTACAGCCGGGCAGCAAACCCGCAAAATGCTCCTCTTGGAACCCTTCCTCACCAATATCGACGCGACGGTCATGCCGAGACCATGGGTGAAATGGAGCTATGAGCCATCGCGCCCCGAGGATATTCCCGCCGCCTTCATGCGCGCTTACGCAAGGGCCATCCAGCAGCCGATGGGGCCCGTGTTCCTTTCGCTGCCGCTTGATGATTGGGAGAAGCGGATCGATGAGGCTCCCGCGCTTCGCGCCACATCCAGCCGCATGGGACCTGATCCGTTATACGCAGAGCTTTTCGCCGACAAAATCAACGCCAGCAAAAGGCCCGTCCTGGTCTACGGTTCAGATATCGCGCGCAGTCAGGCCTGGGATGCGGGCATTCGTTTTGCCGAAACCCTGCAAGCGCCGGTCTGGGCTGCCCCCTTTGCCGAGAGGACGCCATTTCCCGAAACGCATCCGCTTTATGCCGGTGCCCTGCCTGCCGCCATCGGGCCGCTCTCGGCGAGGCTCGAAGGGCATGACCTGATCGTCGTCGTGGGCGCTCCAATCTTCCGTTACTACCCCTATATTCCCGGGCAGTATCTGCCTGACGGTGCGCGCCTTCTCCAGGTAACGGATGATCCGGATGCGGCCGCAAAAGCCCCGGTGGGGGACAGTATCGTAGCCGATAGCCTTCTATTCCTCGAAACGATACGGCCGCTGATCGACCGGAATACCAGGATGGCCCCTGAAATCCGGAAGCCTGTATCAACGAAGCCGGACCTCGATCATCTCCCGCTTTCGGCAGATGCCGTTCTGAGCACGATCCGGCCGTTGTGCCCCGCAGACTTCGTCCTTCTAAGCGAGTCACCCTCAACCATTGCTGCCTTGCAGCGATGGTTCCCGATAGACAAGCCGGACAGCTACTATACGTTTGCATCCGGCGGGCTTGGATGGGGCATGCCTGCCGCCGTCGGTCTCGCGCTTGCGGAGCGGAAGAGCGGACGCAACCGCCCGGTTATCGGCCTGATCGGCGACGGCTCCTTCCAGTATTCACTGCAAAGCATCTACACAGGCGTGCAGCAGAATGCGCACGTGATCTTCGTCGTCCTTCGAAATGGTGAGTATGCAATCTTGAAGGAGTTCGCAAAACTCGAGAAAACGCCCAATGTGCCCGGCCTCGACCTTCCCGGGCTCGACATCGCTTCGCTCGGTCGAGGCTACGGCGCTCGGACTTTCCGTGCTACGGATGCGGCAGAAATTCGAGAGGCATTCAATGCGGCGCTCGCCCATACAGGAACCAGCGTTATAGAAGTTCCAATCTCGCCCTCTTTGAACCCGCTTCTTACCGGGTGGTCTGGCCGGACAACGGCAGGGCACGCGAGATCGCATCAGGCCGGATCTGCATCTTAGCGTTCGAGACACCGCTCGGGAGGTGGGTCTCACGCGGTGCCAAGCTGCCGCTTCGCTACCCGCAGATCCTCCACGAAACGTTTGTATTCCAGCGCGGCGAGATCCGCGTCAGGGAGCCGCAGCAGATAGGATGGGTGAACGGTGACAAGGATCGAAAGGGAGTTCGACGAGAGAATGCGCCCGCGCTCCTTGGTCACCGGAACCGCCCGGCCCGTAAGTCCCAACATGGCGGTTGCGCCCAGCGCTACGATCAGCCTCGGCTTCACCGCAGCTATTTCGCGCTGGAGCCAGAAACGGCATTTCGACACTTCGCCGGCGCTGGGCTTCATATGGATGCGGCGCTTGCCACGCGGTTCGAACTTGAAATGCTTCACCGCATTGGTGACATAGGCCTTACTGCGCTCAATCCCTACTTCCGCCAACGCTCGATCGAAAACCTGGCCGGCGGGGCCGACGAAGGGTTTTCCCGTCAGATCTTCGTGATCACCGGGCTGCTCGCCGACAAACATGATGGCCGCATTCAACGGGCCCTCACCGAGGACCGGCTGCGTCGCCGGCCCGTATAGAGGGCAGGAGCGGCAGGTCTGCACTTGCCCGCGAAGCAAGTCGAGCGGCGTGCCGTCACCTACTTCATGCGGCTTTTCCGCCAGGCGCTCGGTCAGGGTCGCCGCAAAACGCGGCGGTGCATCCGGCGGCTGTTCTCCCATGGCCTTGGTGCGCAACGAGGCGGTCTTGACCAGTTCCGGGATCTGCGCAGTCTCCGGCATGGTCGCCCAATGCTGCTTCGGCATCTGTGCGACCATGGCTTTCACGCGAAGCCGCGCGGGATTGAAGGTGGTGCGGTAATAAGCCCTCCACACCTCGTCGAGCACCTCATCACCAGTCCGGGATGGACGGATGGCCGGCGGCCCGAATAGCAAAGAACGGCCGTCCCATGCCACGGTGCCCACGGGCGTGGCGATCAGCCAATCCATATTGGTGAAGCGGTCCATGAAGAACGGGGCCGCAAGCTGAAGGATGCGGTGCTGCGGCTCGTGCCAGGCGACGAACAGGTTTTTGCCGTCGATCTCGCGCTCGGCAAAACGCACATAGGCGTGCATGCGGTAGACATCCTTGTCGACCGCCCTGGCATAGCGGGAGGCTTGCATGGCCTCTCGATCCGCCACGTTGCCGAGGATGTGGCGCTCGCCGCTCCGGATGCGCCAGAGGAGCCGGTAGAGAAGCGCAAAGCGATCGGATGCGCTGTGGCACAGAACCTTTCTCATCATGTCGAGAAAGCTGCGCGGCACGACCATGTCCAGCTTTGATCCACTCTCCTCGCCTACTTCCTCGAAAAGTGAAGGGGTGCTCGAGGTAGAAAATATCACCTCATCGGGCTGAAGGCCCTGCGCAAGACATTTCCGCGCTGCCGTGCGGAAGGCCTCCGGAGTGCAGTCATCAGGAAGCGGCACGGTCAACATGTCAAAGCCCCAGCGAAAGCTGCTTGGGCTGTGGCGCCAGCCGCTGTTTCAGCCGCTCCTGATCCAGCAGCCCGGCGGGCCTCCAATCGGGCGTCACGATGAACGGCCTGATCCGAGCGAGAGATCCGGAAAGCCGCGCAAGCTCAGCCAGGCGCAGGGTGGCGTGCCGGCGCGAAGCTATGATGCGGTCTACCGCCCGCGTGCCCAGTCCCGGCACCCGCAGGAGCATTTCGCGGCTCGCCCGGTTGACGTCCACCGGGAATGCCTCGCGATGCGCGAGCGCCCAGGCGAGCTTCGGATCGACCGATAGATCCAGCATGCCGCCGGGCATGGCTTCTTCGATATCCGAGAGCGAAAAGTCGTAGAAGCGGAGCAGCCAATCGGCCTGATAAAGCCGATGTTCCCGCAGCAACGGAGCCGGTTTGTCCGGCAGATATGTCGAAGGATGCCCGGTCGGGCTAAAGGCCGAGTAATAGACGCGCTGAAGCGCGTAGGACGCATAAAGCCGGCTGCTGGCGCGGAGGATATCGCGGTCAGAGGAGGTATCCGCGCCCACCACCATCTGCGTGCTCTGCCCTGCCGGAGCGTAAGGCGGCGGCTTGCGCCTGGACCGCGTCCGCTCGGAGGAAGCTTCTATTTGCTGCCGCGTCCGGGCAAGACCGCGTTTAATATCGACGGGAGACTTCTCCGGCGCCAGTTTTTCGAGCGCGGCTTCGGCCGGCAACTCGACATTCATCGACAGCCGGTCGGCATAAAGACCTGCTTCGTCCAGCAGTTCCGGGCTTGCGCCGGGAATGGTCTTTAGATGGATGTAGCCGCGAAAGCCGTGCTCCTCGCGCAATGCTCTCGCCACCCGTACCAGGTCCGACATGGTCTCGTCCGCCGAGCGGGCGATGCCCGAAGAGAGGAACAGCCCCTCGATGCAGTTGCGCCGGTAAAGATCGAGCGTCAGCTTCACCACCTCGTCCACGCGGAAGCGGGCGCGCGCAACATTGCTGGAACGGCGGCTGACGCAGTAGCTGCAGTCATACATGCAGAAATTGGTAAGCAGGATTTTCAACAGCGAAACGCAGCGGCCGTCGGGCGTGAAGGCATGACAGATGCCCTGTCCCGTGACAGAGCCGAGGCCGCTGCCGGCCTTCCGCTTCTCGCCGCCCGAGGACACGCAAGAAGCATCATATTTGGCGGCATCCGCCAGGATCTCCAGCTTCTGGAGCAGGTTGAGCGGCATGGACGAGTTCCATTGTTCTTCTTTTGTTCTTGTTATAGGGCTCCTCTTTCCGATTGGCAAGAACGGACGACCTGCAAATCCGTCGCATGCCGGGGGCCATCCAGTCCGGAATTGACGTCACCCTCCTTCGGACGGTCGACTCCTCCCTTATGAAAATGCCGATATGATTTCGGCATCGGCCAAACGAAGGCGACAGCCGTGTTCTTTGTTCTCTCGAAGCTGTTCTCGATCGTCACGGTTCCTTCGAACCTGATCGGGCTTATCGCGCTGCTGGGGGTCCTTCTTCTCTTCTTCCGCCGCAAAGCGGCGGGCGCAGTGTTTCTGACTGGCGCAGGCATTCTGCTCCTCGCCATCGGATGGTTGCCGCTCGGCAGCGCCGCCCTTCTTGCCCTGGAAAACCGGTTCCCAAAACCCGCAATCGCCGGGCCGGTGACCGGTATGGTGGTCTTGGGCGGCGAAATCGATACGGATGTTTCGAACGACCGAAAAACAGTCGCACTGACGGATGCGGCCGAGCGGCTCACCAAAACGGCGGAATTCAGCCGCCTCTACCCAAACGCGCGAATTCTTCTCTCCGGCGGCGACAATGATCTGTTGGGGGCGAGCGGCATGGCGGAAGCCGCACTTGCGCGCGATCTCCTCGTCCAGATCGGTGTGCCGCGTGAGCGGATCGAGATCGAAGAGCGATCGCGGAACACCTGCGAGAACGCGATCGAAAGCAAGAAAGTCGCCGCGCCGAAGGCCGGGGAATTGTGGCTGCTCCTCACGTCGGCGTTCCATATGCCGAGGGCCGTCGCCTGCTTTCGCGCAGCGGGTTTTCCCGTTCTCCCATACCCCGTGGATTACCTGGTACGCCGTTCTAATCTGCGCAGCATTGGCTCCTCCTCCATCGCCGAGGGCTTGTATCTGGCGGATATCGCCGCGCATGAATGGCTTGGGCTGGTCGCCTACCATTTTGCCAAAGGAACCGAGTTGCTCCCCGCACCGTGAAGCACAGAGCCGCCGCCCCGCCGGCGGAAGAAAGACGGACCGCAAATCGTTAGCGTCAGCGAGCCTGTGCGCAAATCGAGCACTGCCCCAGGTAGCCCTTGACCGATACATATCCCAACGGTTATTTATCCGACCGATAACCAGCGAGCTATTGATCACGATGCCGGAGCCCTACGATATCCTTTTCAGGACACTTGCCGATCCGACGCGGCGGGCGATCTTCGAATGGTTGTGTCGTGACGGAGACCAGACCGTCAGGGTATTGACGGCGCGGGCGGGTATTTCGCAACCGGCTGTGTCCAAGCATCTGCGGGTGCTGAAAGAGGCAGGACTGGTGCGCGACCGCCCCGAAGGACGGCAGACGCATTATGCCGCCCAGCGCGCAGCCCTATCGCCACTGATCGATTGGACGAGCCAGATGGTCGGGTTCTGGGAAAGCCGGTTCGACAGCCTCGAGGATCTTCTCAATAGGATGGACCAATGAGTGAAAACCCGGCCGAAACGCTGTCGGTCATTGTCGAGCGTGAGCTAGCACATCCGCCGGAAAAGATTTGGCGCGCACTCACGCAACCTCACTTCATCGAGGAATGGCTGATGAAGAACGACTTCAAGCCCGTCGTGGCGCACCGTTTCAACCTCACCGCAGACTGGGGCGCAGTCGATTGTCAGGTGCGGACGGCTGAACCAAACAAGATGCTGTCCTACACGTGGGATACCAAGGATCTCAGAAGTGTCGTGACATGGACGCTCACTCCCACGAGCACGGGAACCACCCTCCTGCGCATGGAGCAAATCGGCTTTGGTCCGGATCAGCAGCCATACTACCGGGGCGCCAAAGTCGGATGGCCACGGTTTCTTGATGGCTTGGAGCAGGTTCTGGCGCGGATGGATTGAAGTCCTTCTTGCGAGAATTGAAAGCGCTCAGTGGAGAAGGAAAATGAAGATCAAACTGACCAGCCTGTATGTGGACGACCAGGAAAAGGCTCTGCGCTTCTACACCGAGGTGCTGGGCTTCACCAAGAAAACCGATGTCGGAAACGGGCCATATCGTTGGCTAACGGTGACCTCATCGGAAGAGCCGGACGGTACCGAGCTGCAGCTCGCCCTCAACGACAATCCGGCCGCCAGGGCATATCAGCAAGCCCTGTTCCAGCAGGGCCAGCCCGCGGCCATGTTCCACGCGGATGACGTGACGCGCGAATACGAGCGCATCAAGGCTCGTGGTGCCGAGTTCACCATGCCGCCCACCGAGGTGATGCCCGGCGTGAGCATCGCGCAGCTGAACGACACCTGCGGCAACCTCATCCAAATCAACCAGCTGGCTCGGCGGTAGCAAAGGCTTTCGGCATCCATACCGCTCCGGCTCGTCTTCAAAGGAGGCATCATTGAACTGGAACAAGCAGATCCGGCAGGTTCATCGTTGGCTGTCGATCATTTTTACGGTGACGGTCATTGCCAATTTCGCAACAATGGCATTGGGTGAGCCGCCAGCCTGGGTGGTCTATTCGCCGCTGCCGCCGCTCTTCCTGCTCCTGTTCACCGGCCTTTATATGTTCGCGCTGCCCTACGCCAAGAAAGGCGCGCATCGCTGACCATCGGCGCGAACCGATGGTCTGCTCGTGCCTGCCAAGGGAGCCTGCCTTCCCGATAAGACACTCTTGAGGCGACAGGGTACCCCAGCAGCAGGAATGTCAGGCCTGGACATTGTCCGGCGCTGCGGCCGACATGTCCATCCAGGCGGGTTCGAAGACGTGACCATCCGGGTCCTCAAAGGTGCGGACATACATGAACCCCATGTCCTGCGGCGCGCGGATATCGGCCCTGCCGCCGGCGGCGGCCGCGGCCTCGGTGATGGCATCCACCTCTTCGCGGCTATCACGCGAGAGCGCGATCAGCATGCCTATGGCCTCACCCGCATTGGCAATCGGCCGCGGCGTGAAGGTCGCGAAATATTCATGTGTCAGCAATTGGAAGACGATCGTGTCTGACCAAACCATCGAGGCCGCATCGTCTCCGCTGAACTGTTCGTTCTTGACGCAACCGATCGCCTCGTAAAAGCGGATCGAGGCATCGAGATCCTTCACCGGTAGATTCACAAAGATCATTTTGGGCATGTCTGGCCTCTCTGATTGGGATCACCATCTGCGATTTCCGGCGGATAGCACAGGCATTTCCACCTATGCCGCTAGGACGTCCTGAAGCACCCTCCCCCGACATCGGCGCATAAATAATGGCGGAAGGCAAACATAAGACGCTGTGAAGCACGATATGAGGTTTGGTCACGCCCGATTCAGACCAGTTCCACATCCACCACGCCGGGCACGGCGCGCATGGCGGCGGCGATCTGGGGCGATATGCGATAACGCTCCGGAAGGCCGACCTCTATCTCACCGAGGCCACCTTCCTTGATGACGATCAGGCTCACCTGCCCCTCCCCGCGTGTGGTGAGCTGCGAGGAGATCGCCTGGATCGGCTGCGGGTCACGCAGATAAATGCGCAGCGCCTTCTGCATGCGACTCGCCTCGTCCTCCAGCGACTGTACCGTCTGAATGCGCAGGTTGATGCCTTCCGGGCGATCTTCGGCCGAAACCATGATGACGACCGAGCGGCCGGGCTCCAGCAGGTCGCGGTATTGGGCGAGCGCCTCGGAGAAGAGCACCGCCTCATACTGCCCGCTGGCGTCGGAAAACTGCACGATGCCCATCTTGTTGCCAGTGCGTGTCTTGCGTTCCTGCTTGGCCGTGACCGTGCCTGCAAGCCGGCCGGCCGTTGCACCACGCTTCACGGCAGCCTGGAACTCACCCCAATTTTGCACGCGCATTTTTTCCAGCGTCTGCCGGTAATCGTCGAGCGGGTGCGCTGACAGATAGCAGCCCACCACCTGGAACTCGCGATGGAGTTTTTCCGCCGGCAACCACTGGGCGGCGGCCGGCAAATGCAGTTTTTGCGGCTCGATCGCAGCCGAGCCGAAAATGTCCGCCTGGCCAAGGGCAGCGTCTTCGGCAGCGCGCGCCGCCATGCCCATCAGCCGATCGACCCCGGCGAAAAGCGCGGCCCGATCATGGCCGAAGCAATCGAAGGCGCCAGCGCAGATCAGGCTTTCGAGCACCCGTTTGCCCACGATCTTGGGGTCAACCCGTGCGCAGAAATCCTCAAGATTCTTGAAGGCTCGTTCTTTCCGCTTCTCGACAATGTGCTCCACCGCGGCATCGCCCACGCCCTTGATGGCGGCGAGCGAATAATAGATGCGGTTCTCGCCCACCTCGAAATCGCGGTAGCTGGTCATGACGGAGGGGGGCACCACCTCGATGCCGAGCCGGATCGCATCGCGGCGGAAATCGTTGAGCTTGTCAGTATTGGCCATGTCGTACGTCATGGACGCGGCCAGGAATTCCACCGGGTAATGCGCCTTGAGATAAGCCGTCTGGTAGGAGACGACGGCGTAGGCGGCGGCGTGCGACTTGTTGAAGCCGTAGTCGGCGAATTTGGCGAGCAGGTCGAAGATGAAGTCGGCTTGCTGCTTGGTAACGCCGCGTTCCACCGCGCCCGAAACGAAGCGCTCGCGCTGCTTGTCCATCTCGGCGCGGATCTTCTTGCCCATGGCGCGGCGCAGGAGATCCGCTTCGCCGAGCGAGTAGCCGGCAAGCTCCTGCGCGATCTGCATCACCTGCTCCTGGTAGACGATGACGCCCTGCGTCTCCTTCACCAGGTGATCGATCTTTGGATGGATCGAGGCGATCTCCTCCTCGCCATGCTTTCGGGCATTGTAGGTGGGGATGTTCTCCATCGGACCGGGGCGGTAAAGCGCCACCAGCGCGATAATGTCCTCGATGCGGTCCGGCTTCATGCCGATCAGCGCCTTGCGCATGCCCGCGCTTTCCACCTGGAACACGCCGACCGTCTCGCCGCGCGACAGCATCTCGTAGGTCTTCTGGTCGTCCAGCGGGATCTTCGAAAGATCAATCTCGATCCCGCGGCGACGGATGAGCTTCACCGCCGTCTCAAGCACGGTAAGGGTTTTCAGGCCGAGAAAGTCGAATTTGACGAGGCCCGCCTGCTCCACCCACTTCATGTTGAACTGGGTGACGGGCATGTCGGAACGCGGATCGCGGTACATCGGCACAAGCTCGGAAAGCGGCCGGTCACCGATCACAATGCCTGCAGCATGGGTAGAGGCATGGCGGTAGAGGCCCTCGAGCTTCTGGGCGAATTCGAGAAGCGTGCCGACGATCGGTTCCTTCTCCACCTCCTCCGCAAAGCGCGGCTCATCCTCGATGGCCTTGTGCAGAGGCGTGGGATTGGCCGGGTTCGAGGGGACCATCTTGCAGAGCCGGTCCACCTGGCCATAGGGCATTTGCAACACGCGGCCTACGTCTCGCAGCACGGCCCGCGCCTGCAACGTACCGAAGGTGATGATCTGACCCACCTGGTCGCGGCCGTATTTGCCCTGAACGTACCGGATCACCTCCTCGCGCCGATCCTGGCAGAAGTCGATATCGAAGTCTGGCATCGACACGCGGTCGGGGTTCAGGAAGCGCTCGAAGAGCAGCGAGAAGCGCAGTGGATCGATATCGGTGATGGTGAGCGCATAGGCCACAAGCGACCCCGCGCCCGAGCCGCGGCCGGGTCCCACAGGAATGTCATGCGCCTTGGCCCATTTGATGAAGTCCGACACGATGAGGAAGTAGCCGGGAAACTTCATCCTCTCGATTATGCCGAGCTCGTATTCCAACCGCTCGACATATTCCTCTCGCGTGTGCCCCTCCGCCAGGCCCTGGGTGGTGAGGCGCATTTCCAGGCCCTCGCGCGCCTGACGCTTGAGCTCGTCGGCCTCCGCCTTGAGCGCAGCCTCAGCGTCGCTGGCATCGCCGCCGGTGAAGCGCGGCAGGATTGGCGCCCGCGTTTTCGGATAATAGGAGCAGCGCTGGGCGATCTCGATCGTATTGTCGAGCGCTTCCGGCAGATCGGCAAAAAGCGCGGCCATCTCGGCCTGGGTCTTCAAGTAGTTGTCCGGCGTAAGTCGACGGCGGTCGTCCGAGGCGATGACGGAGCCCTCGGCGATCGCGACCAGCGCGTCATGCGCTTCGAAGTCGTCACGCTTCGGGAAGAACGCTTCATTGGTGGCCACCAATGGCAGGTCGTGCTCATAGGCGAGATTGACCGCTCCCGCCTCCAGAGCGCGGTCATAGCCCTGAAGCCGCTCCAGTTCCACATATAGCCTGTCGCCGTAGGCTTCCTTCAGGAATACGAGGCGGGCTTCGGCAATCTCCACCCTGTCGGCCTTGATGGCGGTGCCGATCGGCCCGCGGGGGCCGCCCGTAAGGCAGATGATGCCGTCGGCATGATCCTGAAGCCAGCCGGCCGCTACATGGGTGGCCGAGCCAGCCTCGTTTTCCAGATAGGCTCGGCTTACGAGCCGCACCAGATTCGCATAACCGGTTTCGGTGGCAGCAATCAGCACAAGCGGGTCATATTCGCCGAAGGATTTGCGGCTGGCCGCGCGGCGGGCCTCGGAAAAAGCATCGTGGAAGGCCACGTCGAGCTGGCACCCGACGATCGGCTGCACTCCGTCCTTGACCGCCTTTTGCGCGAACTCCAGCGCGCCGAAGAGATTGTTTGTGTCGGCAATGGCTATGGCCGGAGCCTCGTCCTTCAGGGCATGGCCGATGATCTTCCCAAGCGGAAGCGCGCCTTCCAGGAGGGAATAAGCGGAGTGAACGCGCAGATGGATGAAGCTGCACTCCGGCTGCGCTTGAACGCGCCCCGCTTCCTTCATGAGAGGATCACGCGATCTGCGGTCGCTCGCCATGTTCCGTCGTTCCCATCAGACTCGTGTGGCCAATCCGTCCATCTAGCCCCTCCTTGCCCGCAGCTGCAAGGACGAGGGAAAGCGCGCTGTGTACAAGCCTATTGCAACGCGCGGGGGAACGAGTTGGCCGCTCGTGAATTTCTCCGGCATCCGAACTCATTTGGAGGATACAATGAAAGCCAGATTCCCCGCGACCCTGACCGCTCTTCTGCTCCTGTCGGGCGCTGCTTATGCGCAGACCACCGTCGTCGTTTCTCCGGAACAGGAGACGGTCATCCGCGAATATGTGGTCCAGCATCAGGTGCAGCCGATCCAGCCGCCAGCAGACGTCACGATCGAAGTCGGTGCGACACTGCCCGAGACGGTAGAACTGCATCCGCTCGAAGCGCCGAATCTCGACGTCAAATATCAATATGTCGTCGTCGATGGCCGCACTGTGCTGGTCGACCCGGGTACGCGGAAAGTGGTTCATATCATCAGCGACTAAGCAGATCATCAAGGGTTGGAAACGGGCTACCTGGTTCCAACCCTTGTCCTCATGCCGGTCCCGGCGGCTCAGGACAAAACCTGAGCACAAATCGCGTCCCGGGATTTGCGTCCTGCCACTCGGCTTCACCACCGAGATGTGCGCTCAAGCTCGCAATGACCTTCTTTCCCAGTCCCTGTCCGTGGGCGGGCGCCAACGTGTCCGACAGCCCGACGCCGTGATCGGCAATTTCAAAACGGAGCAGATCTCCTTCCCGGGTCACGCTCACGAAGACGGGACCTGAGCTGTCAGGATAGGCGTATTTCAGCGCGTTGGTGACCAATTCGTTCACCAAAAGCCCCAGCGAGACCGCTTGCGAAGTGGCAATCATCGCCGGCACGACGTCGACGACGAACTCGTGCTCCGGCGCGGATGTTTTCAGCAGGCTGCAGAGATCCTCCAGGAATTCCGGCAGGTTCACTGCGCTGAGGACTTCGCTATTGCCGAGCAGTTCATGGATTCTTGCAATCGCCTGCACGCGCAACTGGGCGTCGGCGAGCGCCTGCCGTAGTTCGGGATCAGAAAGGGCGCGGGCCTGCATCCTCAGCAATCCCGCCACCATTGCGAGGCCGTTCTTCACCCTGTGGCTGACCTCGTCTGCCAGCATCTTCTGGTGGGCAACTGCCTTTTGTAGAAGAGCCTCCTTCGTCTTGAGGACCTCTTCGATCTGCTGCCGCTCCAACGCCACGCCGAGCAGATTTGCTAGGCCCGTCACGAAGACCAGGTCGGCATCGGTGAAACGGCCCTCTACCGGACTGTCGACTTCAAGCACGCCAAAACGTTCTTCGCCGCGGCGGATCACGGAGTTGATCGCGCGCTTGACGCCATGTTCGGCGAGTATGTGGGGTGTGCGAAACCGGCTCTCGCCGCCAAGGTGATTGGAAATCACCGACGCTCCGGTCCAGAAGGCATAGCCGGCAGGGCTCTTCTTGTCCGCACCTGTCTTTGCTCTCCCGACAATGCCGGGTTTCCATCCCACGCCCGCCCGCACCAGAAACTTCTGCTCTTCCGGCAGGTATTCGACCACCTTGCTGAACCTGCTCCGCAACCCAAGGGCACACACCCTTGCCGTCTCCTGAAGCAAGGCCTGTATGTCACGGTTCTTGAGTGCAAAGAGCGCGAATTCGGCGGCAAGCTGCTGTTGACGAAGCCGATACTCCAGCTCTTCCGCGGGGGCGCCCTTTTCAGGGGTGGCTTCGCCGATTTCTTCGAGTCCGGATGCCAAGGGCTGGCCCTCCTCCAATGCGATCTAATTCGCAAGCCCGGCGCGGCGTTCCCTCCCGATATCTCTCGAGCGCCTCAAACGCATGGCAGCGATGCAACGTCACACATTGTGGCAGTGCTGCTTTGCATGCATGCTGACCGGATTGGAGGAGAGGAGGAGCAAGTCCAATGCGTTCGATTCTGATCACTGGCGGGAGCCGCGGCATAGGGCGCGCGACCGCTCTGCTCGCGGCACAAAGAGGCTGGGCAGTCGCCATCAATTATGTCGGAAACGCCGCAGCAGCCCAGGCCGTAGTTAAGGAGATCGAGGCCGGCGGCGGAAGAGCTCTGGCCCTAAAGGGGGACGTTTCTTCCGAGGAGGACGTCGTAGCCATGTATGAGGCCGCGGACGGTGAACTGGGACCTCTATCGGGCGTCGTGATCAACGCCGGAATTGTCGGCCCCTCCCGGCCGCTTGTCGAAATCGAAACCGACCGGATCCGGCGCATCTTCGAAGTCAATACGATCGGCGCCTATCTCTGCGCGCGGGAAGCAGCCCGCCGCCTGGCGAGGAGCCGGGGCGGCGCGGGTGGATCGATCGTTATCGTTTCATCCATGGCAGCCCGACTGGGTTCACCTTTCGAATATGTCGATTACGCCGGATCCAAGGGAGCCGTCGACAGTCTTACCGTCGGCCTTGCCAAGGAAATGGGTTCCGAAGGCGTGCGGGTGAACGCGGTCCGGCCGGGCCTGATCGAGACGGAAATCCACGCCAGTGGCGGCCAGCCAGACAGGGCGAAGCGACTGGGCGTCACCTCCCCCCTCGGCCGCCCCGGCCAGGCGGAAGAAGTCGCCGAAGCCATCATATGGCTGCTCAGCGACGCCTCCTCCTATGTGACCGGCTCCTTCATCGATGTGTCCGGCGGCCGGTGAAGCGGGCGGTTACCGCCCGTTCTGTACATCCCCGGTTCAGGTGCTTGCGGTACAAAGCCAGCCGCAAGTTGTTGATTCTGGACGTCGGACCTTATGAAACCGATTCGGTTTCGGGCCGATTCGCTGGTCAACGCACCTGAAAGAAGACGAGAGGGCGACATGAATCAGTGGTTTGTCAGGGGCGCGGCGCTTCTCGGCCTCATCTTTGCTGCCGTGACGGGAGCGGAAGCAGAGCCGATTGCGGAAGGGGCCGAGCATTGCGTCGTCAATGTACGCAGCGACGACGTGTTGAATATGCGCGAGCAGCCCAATTCGCGGGCGCGTGTGAGAAGCCGCCTTCGTTACGGAACCTGTGGGATCTTCGTCCAGGACGAGTGCCGCGGAAACTGGTGTCCGGTGGAAGATGGGCACAATACAGGCTGGGTGCACCGGCACTATATCGCAATGGTTTCACCGGCCATGTACTGCGCGACAGGCATTCCCCCGCGCGGTTCCCTCGTCCTGCGGGCCTATCCTTCACCCCAATCGCGTGTGCTGACCCGGCTCGATCGCCGCCAATGCGAAATCGCCTTCCTGCCCTATGCGGTCGGCGGGTGGCAGAAGATTCGCGTGGATGGCTGGCAAGGCTGGGTGGAGCGGCGCAACCTCAGCGGCGAGTGACGGCAAGCATCTGCCGGATCGAATCGGAACAATGTGAACGGGCTCCCGGTTGCGTAAGGCAACCAGGGAGCAAAGTCATGTCCAGCAAGATGCCGCCGGTTCCGCCGGCAAACCGAAGCAACAAGGGCACGGGTGACGCGAAGAAGGCGCAGCCCGATGACAGCAAGCACGGAACGCATGGCGCGCCCGATCCCGATCGCCAGGCGCAGCAGGGCAATTCAAAGGTGAACACCACGCATCAAGGCTATCAGCAGGATCGCTGATGAGGTGAGCATGTCCACTTCCAAGAAAACGCCGAAAAGCATCCGCCAGGGCGGTCCCGGCGCCGCCCACGAAAACGCGAAAGATCCGCTCGAGGTCGAAAAGCCACCGGCAGACGACGACCGGCGCAGTCAAAGCCGAGTATCCGGCGGAGGAGGAGAAAAAGACAGCCATCATTCGCACAATCCGGCACGAAAGGGCGGCTCCGCCTAAGACGCGCCGGGGCTGCTATGACATGGAGAGTGGTGGGCGATGAGAGACTCGAACTCCCGACATCTTCGGTGTAAACGAAGCGCTCTACCAACTGAGCTAATCGCCCGCCGTCCAACCGGCCTCAGCCGGTTTCAAGCCCGTCCGTTTAGGCGGTTCGGCTGATAATCGCAAGGGAAAATCGCCAGTGGTTCCCCTAGAAGAAATCTTCGTCGTGAATTCCTTCGACAAATGTTTCACACCGCTTGACACGCCACCGCGAACCGCCTAAGTGACCGCCACGACACGCGTTCAAGCCGTGTCGCAAGCGCGGGTGTAGCTCAGTTGGTTAGAGTGCCGGCCTGTCACGCCGGAGGTCGCGGGTTCGAGCCCCGTCACTCGCGCCATTTTTCAATGGCATAGAAGAACTTTTCTAGGATCCGGACAATCCGGGTCCGTCCGTGCAGTCGCGGCTTCAGCCTGCCTCCCCTCCCCCTGTTCATTTTCCATAATTTCCCGGCCGACCTTTCCGGCGCGAAAAGAAATCTTGGCAATATTATTGTAATGTTTCTTTGGGACCGTACACAGCCAGTGAGATGCTGGGTTGTAGATGACTGTTTTCAATTTCGTTTTCGCCGTTCAGGCCCGTTTGACTTACCTCGCCGTTGCTACACTTCTAGTCTGCCTTGCGCTCACAACGGCGCTGCTGGCTCAGGAGGATCAGGCTTCTTCCCGCTCGCTCGACGTAGGCGTCTATAGGAGTCCGCCTTTTGTCTTTGCGCAGGGGGCCGCCTATTCCGGAATGGCCATCGAACTGTGGGAGCAGGTGGCGAGCCGCCTCGGGGTGAGTTCGAGCTACCGCGAATTCGATAATTATGCGGATCTGGTCGCAGCGACGGCCGACGGCACCATAGACGTGGCGGTGACCAATCTCACCATCACGGAGGACCGGGCACAAATCGTCGACTTCACACAACCCTGGTTCGATGCGGGCCTGCGCGTAATGGTTCACACTCAGGCCGGCTCCAGCTTCGCCGACATCATTTCCGATCTGGACGATGCCGGCCACCTCATGAATTACGCATGGCTTGCTCTGGTGATTCTGCTTGCCACGGCAGCCCTGACGATCTTCGATCGGCGTTTCGATCCGGATTTCCCAAATCGCTGGAGGGAGGGGCTCGCGGAGAGCTTCTATCATGTCATGTCGATTGCGACGTCCGGCAAAACCTCAAGGAAGAACCTGTTCGGCTGGCTTGGGCGAATCTGGCAGGCGATCTGGATGGTCATCGGCATAGCGGTCATTGCCTATGTCACCTCCTCCGTAACGAGCGTGATGACTGCATCTCACCTCACGAATCAGATCAACAGCGTGGCTGACCTGCAAGGCAAGATCGTAGGCGTGCGGGCAGGAAGCATCGCGGAGGCCTATATGAAGGCCACCTATGTGACCACGATGCCGTTCAATCATATCGAAGAGGCTACGGAAGCGCTGCTCAACGGGGAGATTGCCGCCATCGTCGGCGACAAGCCGGTGCTGGAATATTACGCCCATACCAATCCGAACCTGCCTGTCGATGTCGTGGGGAACACGTTCCACCCGGACAAATATGGATTTGCTTTCCGGCCAGGCAGCGCGCTGGCCAAGCCCGCGTCGGTGGCAATCATCGGCTTGCAGGAGAGCGGCGAAGTCGAACGGCTCAGGGTCAAGTATTTTGGGCAGCAGCCTTAGGTCACTGATCGGAACGAGTTAGATCAGAACCATCAGCACGGCCGAGTTGACGGCCGCCGAGTGGTCGAGGCAGCATAGAACCGAGGAGGGACGTGTTGGCCGGCCTCATGCCACATCGCTGGATCGTGAAATTCTGGACCTCGCTTTCGGCGACCGGCCTTTATGTCGGCACGCTTTTGTTCGCTGCCTCTTTTACACCGTCCCTTCTTCCGCGCACCTTCACGACGCAGGGCATCCTTTCGGGAGCCTGCTTTGCAGCCGGATATTGCATCGGCCTGTTCGGCCGTTGGCTGGCGCGCTATCTCGAATTTCCCGACCCGCCAGAGCACGTCCTGCGCCCCATCAAATATGTCTCGGCCGCCCTTTGTGCCTTCGTGGCATCCGTATTTCTCTGGCAGGCGGCGGAATGGCAAAATTCCATCCGGGTTCCCATGGGGCTGGACCTGCTGGACAGCGCACATCCTCTCCGGACAGGCCTCGTCGCCGCAGCCACTTTCATTGTCCTGCTTTTTCTCGGGCGCCTCTTCCGGCTCATCCTCACCTTTACCTCGTTCCGGCTGCGCCGTTTCATCCCCCGGCGCGTGGCGAATGTGCTGGGCGTGGTTGTGGCGATCGCTCTGTTCTGGGCAGTCGCGGAAGGCATCCTGTTCCGCTTTTCCCTCCGGGCGGCGGATGCTTCCTTCCGCGCCTATAACGAACTGATCGAACCGGAAATCGAACGCCCCGCGGACGCCCGCAAAACCGGGAGCGCCGCGTCGCTCATCGATTGGGAGGATCTTGGCAGGGCTGGACGCGAATTTGTCGCCTCCGGCCCGTCCGCAGCCGAGATCGGCTCCTTCTGGGGCGTGGACGCCATGGAGCCCATCCGGGTCTATGTAGGGCTCAACGCGGCCGAAACGGCTGAGGAGCGCGCCGAGCTCGCTCTAAGGGAGCTGAATCGAACCAACGCTTTCGAGCGCTCGGTGCTCGTGATCATTACGCCCACGGGGACGGGCTGGAGCGACCCGGCCGCTATCGATACGCTCGAATATCTGCATGATGGCGATGTCGCCAGCGTCGCCGTACAGTACTCCTATCTCACCAGCTGGCTATCGCTTCTTGTGGAACCTGACTACGGCACCGAGAATGCGCGCGCTCTATTCTCGGCCGTGTATGAACGTTGGCGAGACCTCCCGAAAGACCGCCGGCCCCGGCTTTATCTACATGGATTGAGCCTCGGGTCGTTCGGCTCCGAGGCATCTACCGAACTGTTCGAAATCTTGGGCGATCCCTATCAAGGCGCGCTCTGGAGCGGCCCGCCCTTTGCCAATCGAATGTGGCAATATGTAACCCGGCAACGCAATCCCGGCTCACCCGAATGGCTGCCGCGTTTCCGCGACGGCTCCTATGTCCGCTTCACGAACCAGTTCAACGAGCTTGCTATACCCGGTGCCGTATGGGGGCCGATGCGCATCGTCTATCTTCAATATGCGAGCGACCCGGTCACGTTCTTCGAGTACCAGTCGCTATACCGTAGGCCGGAATGGATGAACCAGCCCCGAGGCCCGGATGTCTCGCCGGAACTGCGCTGGTATCCCGTGGTCACCTTTCTTCAGCTTCTGGTCGATATGGCGCTGGCAACCACCGCCCCGATGGGCCACGGACATGTCTACGCGCCCGAGCACTATATCGACGCCTGGATGGAGGTGACTGCCGTCAATGGAAAATCCGGCCAACAAATTCAGCGGCTCAAAGAGCATTTCGCAATTCGGTAGCCCCGTTTACGGTCGCTTGTCCTGTTTGCCTTCGCCGCTTCGATTTTCGTGCTCTTCGCCGGTCTGCGGCTTTGGGCTGGCTCCTGCATCTTCCTTCGTCTTCTCCTGCTTCAGCTGGCGATCGACCACTTCGCGCGAACCTTCGGCCGGATCGTCGGGGTGCGGGGTTGTCGGCATGTCGTTCCTCCATTTTGGAGGTCCAATCGGCGGAGCAGCGTCAAGGTTCCTTCAAGTTTGCCAATGCGAGCCGACGACCGCGACCGCGATGCGGTCTCGGTCGTCAGGGCCTGCAAGTAGATTGACACTTTTACTGGGCTGGAGCGGGGGCCGGGGCCGAGGTACCGCCGCCCTGCGAAGCGCCTTCATTGGACGGAATGTTCACATCCACATCGGGTGCCTCAATGTCGGGGGTTTCGACACTCACGTCCGGGGCATCCCGTGTAACGCTCGAAGTCATCTCTCCATCGCCATCGAAAAGGCCTCCGCTGAACAGGAAGATGACGAGCACGACCGCTGCGATGGCGACGACGATACCTGCTATCATGCCCGCACCGGCACCACCGCCATCCCGTGTCTCCACAATGGTGGTTCTTTCTTCAGGTTCTTGCATGGTGTTCTCCTCATTGAGCCAGCCGCAAACCGGCGGCTGGCCCTAGTTTTGAACGCGGCCTCAGGCCACGATGATGTAGACGATGTCGTGGCTGTCCGGATCCACGATGACGATCCGGCCATCGGCGAGGACGAAGTACATGTATCCCTCGTACTCGGGCACGATCTGGACGATCCGGGCCGGGAGCGGATGCAGCTCGACCGTGTCGGGCACGGAAACGCCCACACTGACGTCGATATCGACATCAACAGGTTCGGCATCGCTTTCGACGATCACATTGCGGATCTCGGTCTTCTGCTCGTCGGTGATATTGATCGCGGCCGTGGTCTCGCCGGAAGGTGAGGTTGTCGCGGCCTGACCCTCATTCTCGGGCTGGGCAGGTGCTTCCCCGGCCACCGAACCGGACTGTCCAGTGTTTGTCTCACCAGCATTTGGTTCCTGCGTGGCAGCAGCACCGGTCGACCCCTCGGACGGAGTGGTTGTCTCACCGGCGGCCGCTCCGGCGCTCGTTTCGCCGGTGCTCTGGTCCTGCGTCGCAGCGGCGCCAGTCGATCCCTCGGACGGCGTGGTCGCCGTCTCGCCCTGCACGCTCTGCTGCGGCGGGATAGGCTGCTGCGGCTGAGTATTCTCCTGTGACATTGCAGGCAGGGAGGCAAAAGCGGTTCCAGCAAGAAGAACAGCTGCAAAACCGCTGAGCTTGTATGATTTCATAAAAGGTCTCCTCTGACTTGATTTACTGCCCATTCTACTTGAGCACGCCGGCTGATTTGCGATTACTTCTTTCGAAGAGCGCGCCGACGCTTCCTCCTATCAACATGTCAGCGGATAACCCGTTCCGAGGAAGGGCTTAGGTCCATCCACATATCGGACTTTAGTCCCAATACCCGCCGGACTTCGGCCCGAACGCCCGTCTGTTAAAGGTCCGCGCCCGAATATTTCGGGAACTTGGCCCGCGATACATCGTTGGCGCGACGGAGTTTGCGAGGTGGTTATGGAAAAGAGCGTCTACCAGGCCCGTTGGCTTCTCGCAGCCTTGTTCGGGCTGACTTTAGGGATGTTTCTTCTCGGTGCAGCGGCGGCTTAGGCCGTCGCTCTCACCGCGGAAAAAGAGTGAAGCTGCTCGATTGCTTTTTTGCCGATTCTTCTTGCGGCGCATGCATCCGTCCCTTCCTGCGCCAGCAAGCCCGCCGAGAATAAAAGATTCTCGGCGGGCAGCAGCTCCGTAAAACCTTCCCAATGCGCGAAAGCTAATGTGATTTTTCCAATGGGATATACCGTGCCATCTCTCGCAGCGCGGTTCATTTCAGCGCTGACGGCGTTTCTACGAGGGAGACGAGCATGCTTTGCCGCCGCAAGATCCTGGCCGGAATCATAAGCCTGCCATTTAGCGCTGCTCTGGCGGCGACAAGCAGAGACTTGGCGTGGGCGCAAGGCAACAGCGGGGGCGGCAATGGTGGAGGGAACAGCGGCGGCAATGGCGGCGGGAACAGCGGCGGCAATGGCGGCGGGAACAGCGGCGGTGGCAATGGCGGCGGGAACAGCGGCGGTGGCAATGGCGGTGGAAACAATGGAGGAGGTAATGGGGGCGGGAATAGCAATAACGGAAACTCCGGCCCGGCGGATGGAGGTCGCGGCAGCAAGGGCAATGGCAATAATGGCGGAGGAAAGGGAGGTCGCGGTTCAGGCCGCGGCGGCGGCGCAACTGGTGGAAGGTCGCCCGCGGATGGCGGAGGCAAGGCAAGTGTCGTAACCCGCGGATCGACGATCGAGGCCCGCCATCCCAATGGGATGACAGAGCGAGTGCGAAACGGCCGTTACATCATGACTGACGCCAAGGGGCGGACCATCATCAACCGACCGGCAAGAAGATCCGATCGGACAAGGCTTCAGAGTCTATCCGATTAATCTGGATACAGGTGCCCTGTCCCTTGTCTCTTGTCCGTCAAGGGAGGCACGCAGGGTCAGCGCGGCTTCCGTGCGATTGCTCACTCCGAGCTTCGCAAAAATCCGCGTCAGATGATGCTTGATCGTCTTTTCCTGCAGGTCCAGTTGAAGCGCGACGCGTTTGTTGCTCAAGCCGCCGGCAACGAGCTTCAAGATCTGGAACTCCCGATCCGTGAGTTCCGATATCGGATCGGGGCCCGAATGCGGGTTGCCGGTGGAAAGATCTCCGATCAAGCGGGCCGACAATGTGGGCGAAACGTAACTTTGGCCCGCCGCAACCATGCGCACAGCCTCTGCCAAAGTCCGTGAACCGACACCCTTCAGGACATAGCCTTTTGCACCCGCGCGCAACGCGCCGATCACATCGTCGCTCGCCTCCGATACCGTCAACATGATCACTTTCTGTTCGGGTAGCCTCTCAAGAATGGCGTGCAGCGCGTTCAACCCGCCGCCAGGCATGGAGATGTCCATCAGCAGGATATCCGGACGTCTCTCCTCGACAATACGAATGGCTTCCTCGCTGCTGCTGCCCTCCCCTACGACTTCGAAGCTTCCGATCTCGGACAGGCTGCGGGTAACTCCTTCCCTGAACAACGGGTGATCGTCCACCACCGCAATCCTAATCGGCTTCATCGGACCAACTCCATCTCATCCAGGTTAAGCCACATAATCACACGCGTCCCCCTGGTTGGAGACGCCTCCACGAAAAAGCGGCCGCCAAGGCTTTCTACCCGTTCGCGCAATCCGACGAGGCCAACGGCGTCCGGACGGATGTTTTCAGGATCAAAACCAGGCCCTCCATCCGATATTTCCACGACGACACGGCCTTCTTCGCAGCTCTGCTTGATGCTCTGGCAGATGCCCCGGCCATGACGGTAAGCGTTGTTCAGTGCTTCCTGGGCGAAGCGGTAGATGCAGATTTTCGCCGCGGCCGGGAGCGGCTGTGAAGAACCCGCTACTTCCATATGAACCCTGCTTCCTGTCCTCTGCTCGTGCGCCTGGACGACACGACTGAGGATATCCTGCAGATCGGCCCCTTCTATATTGGGCAGGACCAACCCATTGCAGATGCTTCGGATTTCACGCAGCGCCTCATCGAGACTTTCCTTAATTGTGGACATTTCACGGGAAAGCTCCTTGTCGGCTCCGGCAGCGGTGCTGACCGCTTCGCCGTCGAGCCGGAGCGCCGCAAGTGCCACGAGCTGAGCCGGTCCGTCGTGCAGGTCCGCCCCGATCCGTCTGAGATAGCCCTCGTTGAGAGAAGCCACGCGTTGGGAAGCCCGCGTCACGCGTTCATGCAGCGCCTTGTTCTGCGCAAGCAGCCGCGAAAGCTCGGCCACGCGGTCGCCGAGAGCCTCCCGCTGGCGATCGATGATCCGGCTCCCCCGCAAGACGATCACCGAGAGAGCGAGAAAGAAGCCCAAGGTGATAATTGCCACCGCGATCCAGCTGCGGATGCGAGCCTGATTGAGGCTCCGCTCGAACTCCGTCGCAACCTCGTAAAACTCCGAAACGGCAACCACTTCGCCCGACCACGGTTGCAGTATCGGATTATAGATCTCGAGCAGGGGTTGACCGGTCCTGCGCTCGGCTTCGCTTTCGACATCGTCAACCTTGTTGAACTCCGCCACCATCGAACCGGAGAAAGCCGCGCGGATATTGGGGTTGGGTTCGAAATGCTTGCCGACGAGACTCTTATCGCTCGAATAGACGATGGTGCCGTCCGGGCGCCAGATCCTGAACGATACCAGCCGTCTTCCAAGGGCGCCGAGCCCTAATGTCTCGTCAAGGGCACGCGTTTCCGCATCACCAAGCGTTGCGCCCTTCTGCATATCCGGGAGGAGCGGCGCGATCACGCTATCCACATAAAGCGCAGTGCTGGCCGCAGAGTTGCGCGTCACGGCTTCTTCGATGAGCCTGGTTACCAAAGCCCCCACCAGTAGCATAGCGAGCAACGCCACCACGCCACCGGCGAGCAGAAATTGTCTCGCCAAGGATTGCGAAAGCCACCGATCGACCAGGCGCGCTATGTGCTGCACCGGAGTCCCCCATTGCACCGAGCTTGCAACGCTCCGGACGGCTTCAGGGTTGCAGATGGATAGAATTGTCCGCTTCGAAGAAACGCAAGGGTTCCGACATTCGACGGCAGAGACAAGGCCATATCCGACTTCGGAATTTTCGATCCCGTCATAATCGGAGCGGGATTTACCCTGCCCTTGTTAAATGATGGGGATTTCAAACCATGCCTAACGGTGTAACCAACGACAATGGGGCCGGAAGCTCTTCGCAAGCTCTTCCGGAGTTGCCGCCCTTGGTTCCGGTCCGACCGGCGCCGGGCCAGATCCATGAAATCGGATATAGCCGGCCGAACTCGCCCACCAATCCGCCAATCCCGGCTCGCGCGGACACGTCAACCGCTTGGAAGGTTCCTGGCACTGGCGAGACCATTCGCGACATTTACCAGGAACAGGCTCACAACATGCTGAAATCCGGAGCCACCCTGGACAGCACCACTCGCTTTCTCGAGAACATCTATGGCCCGATAGGGAGAGAGAATCTGCATAAGTGGGTCTGGCCGAAATAGGGCCAGCGAAAAACCCGCCGGCCAAACCCGGCGGGTTACTCTCGCATGATTGCGAGCCTGCGAACGGACTACCTGGTCGGCTCCGGATCGGGATCCGGCGGAATCGGCTCCGGACGCGGCGGGTCCGGTATGGGCTCTGGCGCGGGTCTGGGTGGGTAACCCATATTCTCCTCCCTCAAAGGTCAGCAGGCGCTACTATCAAGACCTGGCTGGCGGAGTTGTTCCTGCCATCTCCTCATCGGCGCGCGTCAGTGAGGATAAGATCGGCCGCCTTTTCCGCAATCATCAGAGTCGGCGAGTTCGTGTTGCCGGAGGTGATGGTCGGCATCACGGAAGCGTCGGCGATGCGAAGGCGCGAGACTCCACGAACCTTCAAGGCCGGGTCAACGACGGATTCTTGATCCGCACCCATTTGGCAGGTTCCGACGGGATGAAAGATCGTTGTCCCGATCAATCCCGCAGCTTGCACCAATTCCTCTTCCGTTTGGAAGTCAGGCCCCGGCTTGAACTCCTCCGGGCGATAGGGTTTGAGGGGCTCCTGGGTCACAATGCGCCTGGTGAGCCGAATGGCATCGGCTGCCACCTGCCGGTCCGTCTCGGTGGAAAGGTAGTTCGGCCGGATCGCCGGCTGCTTACGAAAATCCGGCGAGGCTGCATGGACGGAGCCCCGGCTGTCCGGCCTAAGATTGCAGACGCTGGCGGTAAAAGCCGGAAAAGCGTGCAGCGGTTCGCCAAACTTCTCGAGCGTCAGCGGCTGCACGTGGTACTCCAGATTCGGCGTCTCATAGGACGCGTCCGAACGTGTGAACATGCCAAGCTGGCTGGGCGCCATGGACATGGCCCCGGAGCGGCTGATGGCATATTCCAGCGCGATCGCCATCTTGCCCATGAGGCGCCCTGCCCGTTCGTTCAGCGTGCGGATGCCCGAGACTTTGTAAGCGCAGCGCAGCTGCAGGTGATCCTGCAAGTTCTCGCCAACACCGGGACGTTCGAGCAGGACGGGAATGCCGGCCTTCTGCAGCGCTTCCCCATTGCCAATGCCGGAGAGCTCCAGAAGATGAGGCGAACCGATGGCGCCGGCAGCGAGGATCACCTCGCGGCGGGCATGTGCATATCGCGTGGCGCCGAGCTGATCGAACTCCACCCCTCGAGCCGTAAGATCCTCGATGAGAAGACGACGCGCATGGGCATTCGTCTCGATCCTGAGATTGCGGCGGTGCCGGATGGGCCGCAAGAAAGCTTTTGAGGCGTTCCAGCGAATGCCGCGGCGCTGGTTAACCTTGAAATAGGAGGACCCCTCATTGTTGCCCCGGTTGAAATCATCTGTCCGGGGAATGCCTATCGCTTCCGCGGCTTTCTGGAACGCGTCCAGGATCTCCCAGCGCACGCGGGCCTCCTCGACCCGCCATTCCCCGCCCGCCCCATGCATTTCGTCGGGGCCGAGATAATAGTCCTCCGTTTTTTTGAAGTAGGGCAACACGTCGTCCCAACCCCAGCCGGTGCAGCCCATCTGCCGCCAGAGATCGTAGTCGCGCGCCTGCCCGCGCATATAGATCATGCCGTTGATCGAGGAGCAGCCGCCCAGCACCTTGCCGCGCGGATAGGCAAGCGAGCGGCCGGCGAGCCCGGGTTCGGCATCGGTTATGAAGCACCAGTCCGTGCGGGGGTTGGAGATGCAGTAGAGATAGCCGACCGGGATGTGAATCCAGTGATAATTGTCCTTGCCGCCGGCTTCCAGCAGCAGGACCGAGATGTTCGGATCGGCAGAAAGCCGGTTGGCGAGGAGGCAGCCAGCGGTTCCAGCACCGACGATAATGTAATCGAAGATTTCAGCCATGGATGCTCGGTCCAAGCGATGGATCGGCGTTCTTCCACACCCTCTTCTGCCCTCCCGGGCCAGAGGAGAGCGTCGCCATGCTTAAAGCTCCACAAATGGCTCCCTTATGCACTTCGGCTAACTCAGCCGGCGCAGGAGCGCCTGGATTTCGCCGACAATGCCTCGCCGGAAGATAAGCACGCAGATCATGAAGATCGTCCCAGTGACGATGGTGACGGGCAGCGGAGAGGTGGCGAGATAGTTCTGAAGCGTCACCACAAGCCCGGCCCCAACGATCGGCCCCACCATGGTGCCGATGCCGCCCAGAAGTGTCATCAGGATCACTTCACCCGACATCTGCCAGCTCACATCGGTGAGCGTGGCAAATTGGAACACGAGTGCCTTGAGCGCGCCGGCTAGTCCCGAGAGCGCCGCCGACATGACGAAAGCCGCGAGCTTGTATTTCTGCACGCTATAGCCGAGCGAGATCGCTCGGTTCTCATTCTCGCGGATGGACTTCAGGATCATGCCGAAGGGCGAATTGACGATGCGCCAGATGGCGAAGACGCCGATCAGGAAGACGGCGAGCACGAAATAATAGATATTGAGCGGCTGGTTTAGGTCGATCAAACCGAAGAGATAGCCGCGCGGCACGCCCTGAATGCCATCCTCGCCCTTCGTGAAGGGGGCTTGGAGGCAGAAGAAGAAGAACATCTGCGCCAGGGCCAGCGTGATCATGGCGAAATAGATGCCCTGGCGGCGGATGGCGAGAAAGCCCATGACCAGCCCCATGCCGCCCGCGCCGACAAGACCGAGCAGGATGCCCGCTTCCGGCGTCCAGCCCCATTCCTTGACTGCATGCGCGGTAAAATAGGCCGCGCCTCCGAAGAAGGCCGCATGGCCGAAGGAAAGCAGGCCGGTGAAGCCAAGCAGGAGATTGAAAGCGCAGGCGAAGAGCGCAAAGCAGAGCATCTTCATCAGGAAGATGGGATAGAAGAAGAACGGCGCGGCGATCAGGCCGACCACGGCGATGAGCAGCAGCAGAACATCCAGCCGCGTCGCGCGGTGGGCTTCGGCTTGAGTGAGAGTGAGGTCGGCCATCTCACGCATCCTTTCCGAAGAGGCCTGCCGGCCGGACCAGGAGAACGATCGCCATGATGACGAAGATGACGATATTGGAAGCTTCCGGATAGAAGACCTTGGTCAGCCCTTCGGCGAGGCCCAACAGATAGCCCGTGACGATCGCGCCGAGGATCGAACCCATCCCGCCGACGACCACGACGGCGAAGACGATGATGATGAGATTGGACCCCATCAGCGGGCTGACCTGATAAACAGGAGCGGCCATGATACCGGCAAGGCCCGCGAGCGCGGCGCCAATGCCATAGGTCAGGGTCAGAAGCAGCGGAACGTTCACGCCGAAAGCCTGAACCAGCGTCGGATTCTCCGTCGCGGCGCGCAGATAAGAGCCCAGTTTGGTCTTCTCGATCAACAGCCAGGTGCCAAGACAGACCACGAGTGAGGCGATCACCGCCCATCCGCGATAGACCGGCAGGAACATGAAGCCCAAATTCACGGCCCCGGTAAGCGCCGGCGGCGGCGTATAGGCCTGCCCGGAGACGCCGTAATAGTAGCGAAACACGCCCTCGATCACCAAAGCCAGGCCGAAGGTGAAGAGGAGGCCGTAAAGATGGTCGAGATCGTAGAGGCGCGACAGCGCCAGCCGTTCGATGATCATGCCGGTGATGCCGACGATGAGCGGCGCGAGGATCAAGGCCGGCCAATAGCCGATGCCGAAATGGGTGAGCAGCAGATAGCCGACAAAGGCGCCGAGCATATACTGCGCGCCATGGGCGAAATTGATGATGCGCAGCATTCCGAAGATGATGGCGAGGCCAAGGCTCAGCATCGCGTAGAATGAGCCATTGATCAGCCCTACCAATAGCTGGCCCATGAAGGCCTGAACCGGAATGCCGAAGATCATGGTCATTGTCGTCAGACTCCGAGCGTCTCGTGCAGGGCTTCCCTGCGCCGATCGAGTTCCGAGACGGGGAAGCTTGCGGTCACCCTTCCATTCTCCATCAGGTAGAAGCGGTCTGCGATGCGCCGGGCGAAGTGGAAGTTCTGCTCGACGAGCAGAACGGTCATGCCCCGCTTCTTGAGCTCCCGCAGAACTTCGCCGATGCGCTGAACGATCACCGGCGCAAGCCCTTCCGTGGGCTCGTCCAGCAGGAGCAGTCGCACCCCTGTCCGAAGCATCCGCGCGATCGCAAGCATCTGCTGCTCCCCGCCAGAGAGCTTCGTGCCGGAGCTGTTGCGGCGCTCCTTCAGGTTGGGGAAAAGATCGAAGATCTCCTCCAGACCCATGCCGCCCTCCTTGGAGACGACCGGCGGCAGGAGGAGGTTCTCCTCGACCGAAAGCGTGGCGAAGATGCCGCGCTCCTCGGGCACAAAGCCGATGCCCTGGTGTGCGGTGCGGTGGAGCGGCAGGCGCATCAGATCCTTGCCGCCAAAAGTGATCCTGCCGGTACGGCGCCGGATGATGCCCATAATGGCGCGCAGGGTGGTTGTCTTGCCGACTCCGTTGCGGCCGAGGAGAGTGACGGTTTCGCCGGGGAAGACGTCTAGGTCCACACCATGCAGCACATGGCTCTCGCCATACCAGGCGTGGAGATCGGAAAGCGATAGGAGCGGCTCACTCATAGCCGGTCCCCATATATGCAAGCTTCACCTGCTCGTTCTCGCTGACCGTCACATAATCTCCCGTTGCGATCACCTCGCCTCTCTGCAGAACAGTGATGCGATCGCAGAGGTCGGCAACTACTTTGAGATTGTGCTCCACCATCAACACCGCGCGGTCTTGCGCCACGTTCCGTATGATCGAGGCCACCCGGGCAATATCCTCCTGGCCCATGCCAGCCATGGGCTCGTCGAGCAGAAGCACCTTCGGGTCGAGCGCCAGCGTGGTGGCGATTTCGAGGACGCGCTTTCGACCGTAGGAAAGATCGGCCGCAAGCTTGTGCCGTTCATCCTGGAGACCCACGGATTCAAGGAGCTCGAGGGCGCGTTCGTTCAACCGGTCCAGCGCCGAGAGAGAGAGCCAGAACTGGTAACCGAGACCGCGCGGCCGCTGCAGCGCAACGCGCACATTGTCGAGCACGGAAAGGTGGGGAAAGGTCGCCGAAATCTGAAACGAGCGCACGAGCCCCATCCGTGCCACACGCGCTGCCGAAAGCCTGGTGATGTCGCGGCCATCAAGCCGGATCGTACCGCTCGTCGGTTCCAGGAACTTGGTCAGAAGGTTGAAGACGGTGGTCTTGCCGGCGCCGTTCGGGCCGATCAGTGCGTGGATCTGCGCATGATAGGCGTCAATATTGACGTCTTTGACCGCGACAAAGCCGCCGAACTCGCGCCGGAGCCCACGGGCGGAAAGCACCGCCCGCGGCTCCCGTGTCTGCACGTGGCGGCCGGGCACGGCCGCCGTCAACATACCGGTCATGGTATCACTGGCTGACCAGCGGACAACCGCTTTCAGCCGGATTCATATAGGCCTGGTCGCCGGGGATTGTAGCAAGCACCTTGAAGTAGTCCCACGGCTGCTTGCTTTCATCCGGCTTCTTCACCTCCAGCAGGTACATATCCTTGATCATGCGGCCATTGGCGCCCACCTTGCCGCCTTGGGCAAAGATATCGTCAACCGGCATCTCGTGAAGCTTCGCCGCCACGGCTTCCGTCTCGTCGGTGCCGGCCGCCTCGATCGCCTTGAGATATTGCATGACTGCGGAATAGGTGCCTGCCTGGATCATGTTCGGCATGCGCTGCGTGCGCTCGAAGAAGCGCTTGGCGAATTCGCGGGACTGGTCGTCGCGATCCCAATAATAGCCCTCGGTGAGCGTCAGGCCCTGTGCCGCCTCAAGTCCCAGGCCATGGACCTCGGCAAGGGTGAAAAGCAGTGCCGCAAGCCGCTGTCCGCCGGCGACGATGCCGAATTCTGCCGCCTGCTTGATGGCGTTCGAAGTATCGAGACCCGCATTGGCGAGCCCGATCACCTTGGCGCCAGACGACTGCGCCTGCAGCAGGAACGAGGAATAGTCGGTCGTGCCCAACGGATGACGCACGGAGCCCAACACCTGACCCCCCTTCGATTTTACGAAGTTGGAGGTCTGTTCCTCAAGCGAATAGCCGAAGGCATAATCGGCGGTCAGGAAGAACCAGGTGTCACCACCCTGCTCCACCAGCGCGCCACCGGTGCCAACGGCAAGGGCATGGGTGTCATAGGCCCAGTGAAAACCATAAGGCGAGCACTGCGCGCCGGTGAGTTCGGTGGTGGCCGCACCGGTGACGATATCGATCTTCTTCTTTTCCTTGGAGATGCCCTGCACCGCGAGAGCGACCGAGGACGTGGTAAGTTCCATGATGGAATCCACCTGCTCCGTGTCATACCACTGGCGGGCAATGTTGGAGGCGATATCCGGCTTGTTCTGGTGGTCGGCGGTGATCACCTCGATCGGCGCGTCGAGAACCTTGCCGCCGAAATCCTCCGCGGCCATTTTGGCCGCCTCGAACGACCATTTCCCGCCAAAATCGGCATAGACGCCCGACTGGTCGTTCAGGATGCCGATCTTGACAGTATTGTCCGAGACCTGCGCTGCCGCAGGGATAGCGGTTGCCGCCAGAAGCGCGGCCGTGACGAGTGCCAGTCTTCCCATGCATTTTCCTCCCATCGAAACTCGCGCCTCAACGCTCGGCTGCTCCCCGGCCCTTTTCTTTTCTCCCGCTCCTGTCTCCTCCACGAGCGGGGAAGGTGCCTTGCGGCGAACCGCAGCGCAGCATTCCCGGAAAGTAGCATTGACGTTGACGCACACAAACGTCCAATTCTGCACAAGTTCTGTTGAGAAATGCACAAGCTATGCATCGCTTCACTTGGGACGACCTGCAGTTCTTCCTCGCTGTGGCCCGCACGGGTCAACTGTCGGCGGCGGCGCGCAAACTCAGGACGAACCACGCCACGGTCTCGCGCAGGATCGATCGGCTGGAACAGGCGCTTGCGGCAAAGCTCTTCGAGAGGAGCCCACGCGGTTATACGTTGACAGCGCTCGGTGAGCGCCTGGTCGAGAACGCCGAAGTCATGGAGCGGGAGGCTTCCAGCTTCCATAACGAAGCTGCGAGCGGCGCCGCACCCATGACCGGCGTCGTGCGTATCAGCACGCTTGAAGGCTTCGGCAACTTTTTCCTCGCAGACCGGCTTCCGCTGCTGGCGCTTTCGCAACCGGGCCTATCGATCGAGGTGCTGACGATCCAGCAGATCGTTTCGCTTTCCCGTCGCGAGGCCGACATCACGATCACGCTCAATGCGCCGAAGACCGGTCCCTATCATTATGAGAAGATCACGCTCTACCGGTTGTTCATCTATGGGCACCGCGACTACCTGGCCCGCCACGGCCCCATCCGCTCAAGAGACGATCTCGCCGATCACTACTTTATCGGCTATATCGAAGATACGGTCTTCACCCCGGGGCTCGATTACCATCGAGAGCTTCTTCCCGGCATGCGGGCGGCTTACCAGTGTTCCAGCATCCACGCCCAACTCGCCGCCGCGCGTCACGGGCTCGGCCTGTGCGTACTGCCGCATTACATGGCGTGCCACCATCCAGAGCTGCAGCCGGTCATTCCCTCAGACTTGTATCTGGAACGCCAATATTGGGCGATATGCCACAACGATCTGGCCGCCGCGCCGCGGATCCGCACACTTCTCGCTTTCATTCACGCAGAGGCAGCGCGCATGGCCTATGAATTCCACGGCGACCAGCTGATTTCCGGGAAGGGCTGAGAGGGTCGTCAATCCTCTTCGCGAATGGCGAACAAATCCTTGTACTGCCTTGGCTGCGAGCGGAGATACTGGTTGGGCGCCCTAACCTTCCCGCCCAGATGAGCCGCGGCGTGCCAAGGCCAGTGCGGATCATAGAGGATGGCGCGGGCCAGCGCGACGAAGTCTGCATCTCCCGTGCCGACGATAGCCTCCGCCTGCTCGAATTCGGTAATCAGCCCAACCGCCACGACCGGCATGCGGACCGCTGCCTTGACCGCTCGGGCGAGCGGAACCTGGTAGCTGGGGCCGACGGGAATCCGCTGCACGGGCGACAGGCCTCCGCTCGAAATGTGGATCGCATCGCAGCCCCGCGCCTCAAGCGCCCGGGCGAAGACGATCGTCTCCTCGATCGTCCAACCGCCCTCCACCCAATCGGTGCCGGAAACCCGCACCGTGACGGGCTGCCCGGCTGGAAAAGCGGCGCGAACCGCATCGAAGACTTCCAGGGGATAGCGCATGCGGTTTTCAAGCGGACCACCATATTCATCGCTCCGGTGGTTCGACAATGGCGAAAGGAATTCGTGCAGCAGATAGCCATGGGCGGCATGGATCTGAACCGCGTCCAGACCGAGGCGCGCAGCCCGCTTCGCGGCATCGGCGAAAGCGTTCCGCACGCGGGCAAGACCGGCGCGGTCTAGTGCTGTGGGCGGGTTCTCGCTTTCCTTGAAGGGCACCGCCGATGGCGCCTCGGTCTGCCAGCCTCCCGGCATGCCCGGACGTATCTGCCCGCCCCCCTTCCAGGGAATTTCGACGGAAGCCTTGCGGCCTGCATGGGCGAGTTGGACCGCGATGGGCATATCCGACCATCGCCGGACCGTTTCGAGCACGCGACGCATCGCAGCTTCATTCTCATCGGAATAGAGGCCGACATCGGCATAGGAAATCCGGCCTTCAGGCGCCACAGCCGTGGCTTCGATCGTCAGCAATGCCGCACCGGAAAGCGCCAAGCTTCCAAGATGGATCGTGTGCCAATCGGTCATGCAGCCGTCCTCGGCGGAATACTGGCACATCGGGGCAATGACGACCCGGTTTTCCAGTTCAAGCGAACCGACGCGCATCGGAGTGAAAAGCTTAGAACTCATGATCGCGAACTCCCTTCCGAAGGGCTTCTGGAGAGCACTCCAACGGCTTTGTCGTGACGGCTTCCAAAGCTGCAATGCGGGGCTTCGTTCCCCGCAAACGCCGCCCGCAAAAATGCTGAGAATTACAGAGGAAACCCGTCCGGGCTCTCAAAATAGAAAAGCCGGGCAGAGCCCGGCCTTCCGCAAGAAAACGGAACGGAGCGATCAGTTGATCGCGTCCTTGAGGCCCTTGCCCGCGGAGAATTTCGGAACGTTGCGGGCCGGGATCTTAACCTCGGCGCCGGTCTGCGGGTTGCGGCCAGTGGAGGCCTCGCGCCGCGACACGCTGAAATTGCCGAAGCCCACGAGCCGGACGTCTCCGCCGTTCTTCAGCTCGCTGGTGATCACGGAAAAGACCGCATCCACAGCCGACTGAGCGTCACCCTTGGAAATGCCGGCCTTCTCGGCGACGGCGGATACCAGTTCGTTCTTGTTCATAAACAACAAACCCCTTCCTTGTAATGGCCGGAGATCGACTCAACCGGCGAGGCCCGCACTTTATGAAGAACTCGCCGCGTCACCAAGCGACAAATGCGGAGGAATCCTGAAAAATCCCCGGATTTCTGCGGCTTTCAGCAAAAAAGCCGGCCCTTGCGGGCCGGCTTTCGTCGTTCTTGCCGAAAATCTTATGCTCAATGAGCGACAGCAGGCTGCGCCGCATCGTCAGCCACGTCCGCCGTGGCAGGCGCGTTTACAGGCTCGACCCATTCGATCGGTTCGGGCAAGCGCACCAGCGCATGCTCCAGGACCTCGCCCACCCGGCTTACGGGCACGATTTCCAGACCGCTCTTCACGTTCTCCGGGATATCCGCCAGGTCCTTGGCGTTTTCTTCCGGGATGAGCACCTTCTTGATGCCGCCGCGAAGCGCCGCCAAGAGCTTCTCCTTGAGACCGCCGATCGGGAGTACCCGGCCGCGCAGCGTGATCTCGCCGGTCATTGCGACGTCCTTGCGGACCGGAATACCGGTCAGCACCGAAACGATCGCAGTTGCCATCGCGACGCCGGCGGACGGACCATCCTTCGGCGTCGCGCCTTCCGGCACGTGCACGTGGATGTCCCTCTTGTCGAAGGCCGGGGGCTCGATGCCGAAATCGACGGCCCTCGAGCGGACATAGGAGGCCGCTGCGGAGATCGATTCCTTCATGACGTCGCGCAGGTTACCCGTGACGGTCATGCGGCCCTTGCCAGGCATCATGACGCCCTCGATCGTCAGCAGCTCGCCGCCGACCTCGGTCCATGCCAGTCCCGTCACGACGCCCACTTGGTCCTCGCCCTCGACCTGGCCGAAGCGGAACCGCGGCACGCCGAGATAGTCGGCCAGATTATCCTCGGTCACCTCGACGGAGGTCTTGCCGGTCTTCAGGATCTCGGTCACCGCCTTGCGCGCCAGCTTCATGAGCTCGCGCTCAAGATTACGGACACCCGCCTCTCGCGTGTAAGTGCGGATGACGGCCTGCAGCGCCCCATCCGTGACGGAGAACTCGCCCTGCTTCAATGCGTGCTCGCGCACGGCCTTGGGCAGGAGGTGCCGCTTGGCGATCTCGACCTTCTCGTCTTCCGTATAGCCGGCAATGCGGATGATCTCCATGCGGTCCATGAGCGCCGGCGGAATGTTGAGAGTATTCGCCGTCGTCACGAACATCACGCTCGACAGGTCGTATTCGACCTCGAGATAGTGGTCCATGAAGGTCGCATTCTGCTCGGGATCCAGGACCTCAAGCAAAGCCGAGGACGGGTCGCCGCGGAAATCCATGCCCATCTTGTCGATCTCATCGAGCAGGAAGAGCGGATTGGATTTCTTCGCCTTCTTCATCGACTGGATGACCTTGCCGGGCATCGAGCCGATATAGGTGCGTCGGTGACCGCGGATCTCGGCCTCGTCACGCACGCCGCCCAGCGCCATACGCACGAACTCGCGACCGGTGGCCTTGGCGATCGACTTGCCGAGCGAAGTCTTACCGACACCCGGAGGTCCGACGAGGCAGAGGATCGGGCCCTTGATCTTGTCCTGTCGGCTCTGCACCGCCAGGTACTCGATGATGCGCTCCTTCACCTTCTCCAAGCCGAAGTGATCGGCATCCAGCACCTCTTCGGCATAGGCCAGATCACGGCGCACCTTGGAGCTCTTCTTCCACGGAATCGAAAGCAGCCAGTCGAGATAGTTGCGCACGACCGTCGCCTCTGCAGACATCGGCGACATGGTCTGCAGCTTCTTCAGCTCGGCCTCTGCCTTCTCGCGGGCTTCCTTGGAAAGCTTGGTCTTCTTGATGCGCTCCTCAAGCTCGGCGACCTCGTTGCGGCCGTCCTCCCCCTCGCCCAGCTCCTTCTGGATCGCCTTCATCTGCTCGTTGAGGTAGTATTCGCGCTGGGTCTTCTCCATCTGCCGCTTGACGCGGGAGCGGATGCGCTTTTCCACCTGCAGAACAGAGATTTCGGCTTCCATGAAGCCCATGGCCTTTTCGAGGCGCTCACGGATCGAGAGCGTCGCGAGCATCTCCTGCTTCTCAGGAATCTTGATCGCCAGATGCGAAGCGACGGTGTCTGCCAGCTTGGAATAATCCTCGATCTGGCTCGTCGCGCCCACCACTTCGGGCGAAATCTTCTTGTTGAGCTTCACATAATTCTCGAAGTCGGCCACGACCGAGCGCGCGAGTGCCTCGATCTCGACTTCGTCTTCCTCGGGCTCGGCCAGCACCGCGGCATGGGCCTCGTGAAAGTCCTGCCGGTCGGTGAAACCGGTGATGCGGGCACGCGAAGCACCCTCCACGAGCACTTTCACGGTGCCATCGGGAAGCTTGAGGAGCTGCAATACGTTGGCAAGCGTGCCGACATCGTAGATCTTGCTCGGATCCGGATCGTCGTCGGACGCGTTCATCTGGGTCGCCAGAAGGACCTGCTTCTCGGCACCCATCACCTCTTCCAGAGCCTTGATGGACTTCTCGCGGCCCACGAAGAGCGGCACGATCATGTGCGGAAAAACGACGATGTCGCGCAGAGGCAACACCGGGAACACGGCCTCGGTCGATGTTTTTTGTGCTTCTGTCATCTTATCAGCCTTTCAGGCCGCGGCCGCTTGGGAGCCGGCCGCCGGCCACACTGTTATGGGACGTCGTTCCGCAAAGGAAGGGCTCGACATTGCAACACCGATCCAGGATACGAAACCCGCCACCGCTTACTCCTTAAGTGGAGGTGCGAGGGGGTAATATCAAGGCTGCAACGGAACGGATCGGGACCAGACGCGAGGCTCGCGGCAATGGTCCCATTCCGGCTGGCTTGGCCTTCATCGATCACGCGCTGACGCTGCCCTTTTCCTTCTCGCGCTCGGAGTAGATGTAAAGCGGCCTTGCGTTTCCAGCCACCACGTCCTCCGCAATGACGACCTCCTGAACGCCTTCCAGCGCCGGAAGTTCGAACATCGTATCGAGCAGGATCGCTTCCATGATCGACCGCAGGCCGCGAGCGCCGGTCTTACGCTCGATCGCCTTGCGGGCGATGGCCTTCAACGCGTTCTCATGGAAGGTAAGCTCCACATTCTCCATCTCGAAGAGACGCTGATACTGCTTTACGAGCGCGTTCTTGGGCTCGGTGAGGATCTGCACCAGGGCTTCCTCGTCCAGATCCTCCAAGGTCGCCAGGATTGGCAAGCGCCCGACGAATTCCGGGATCAGGCCGAATTTCAACAGATCTTCCGGCTCCACCTGGCGCAGGAGTTCACCCGCACGCCGATCTTCGGGCGAGGCGACGGTCGCCCCGAAGCCGATGGATGTCTTCCGGCCGCGATCCGAAATGATCTTCTCCAGGCCGGCGAAAGCGCCGCCGCAGATGAACAGGATCGAAGACGTGTCGACCTGCAGGAATTCTTGCTGCGGATGCTTGCGGCCGCCCTGGGGAGGCACGGAGGCGACCGTGCCCTCCATGATCTTCAGGAGCGCCTGCTGCACGCCCTCGCCCGAGACGTCACGCGTGATCGACGGATTGTCCGACTTGCGGGAAATCTTGTCGATCTCGTCGATATAGACGATGCCCCGCTGTGCGCGCTCGACATTGTAGTCGGCCGCCTGCAGGAGCTTCAGGATGATGTTCTCGACATCCTCACCGACATAACCCGCTTCTGTCAGCGTGGTCGCGTCGGCCATGGTGAAGGGGACGTCGATGATGCGGGCCAGGGTCTGGGCAAGCAGCGTCTTGCCGCAGCCCGTGGGGCCAATCAGCAGAATATTCGACTTCGACAGCTCCATATCCGCGTTCTTGCCCGCATGGGCAAGCCGCTTGTAATGGTTATGGACGGCTACCGAGAGAACGCGCTTGGCATGGGTCTGGCCGATCACGTAATCGTCCAGCACCTTCATGATCTCCTGCGGGGTGGGCACACCCTCGCGCGACTTCACCATCGAGGACTTGTTCTCCTCGCGGATGATGTCCATGCACAGCTCGACGCATTCATCGCAGATGAACACGGTCGGGCCGGCGATCAGCTTACGGACCTCATGCTGGCTCTTGCCGCAGAACGAGCAGTACAGCGTGTTCTTGGAGTCACCGCCGCTGTTGCTGATCTTGCTCATGCTTCATTTTCCTTTCAGTACTGCCGGTGCCTGCCCCGGGCGGCACCGGGAGGAGCCGGAAACGGCGACCCTGAGGTCATTCCGTCGCCTCTCCCATCCGCATCTTCCAACGAAACACAAATCTGAAAGCGCGGCAACGATTCTGGTTCCCTGAAAAACCTAGGCTGTTGAAACTCAACATAGCCTTAACCTAGGCGGTTGCCAGCGCTTAGGGAACAGGAAAATGTGACGGAAATGACGCAGCACCCACCATTTTCCCGGAAGGAGCTTGGACCCCGCCGGAAGTTCCCGAAGGATTTCAGGCGCTACGCCAGTTTCTTGTTCGTCAGGACGTGCGTTGGGCCTCGATCGCCTCACGCTCGCTTATCACCCTGTCCACCAGCCCGAAGGCCTGTGCTTCATCGGCTGTCATGAAATGATCGCGGTCGAGCGTCCGCTCGATCGTGTCATAATCCCGGCCGGTGTGTTTGACGTAAATCTCGTTCAGACGCCGCTTCAGTTTGATGATGTCCTGCGCGTGGCGCTCGATGTCGGAGGCTTGGCCCTGGAAACCGCCAGATGGCTGATGGACCATCACGCGCGCATTGGGCGTGGCGAAACGCATATCCTTGTGCCCTGCGCAGAGCAGCAGCGACCCCATGGAAGCTGCCTGCCCGATGCAGAGCGTCGAGACCGGCGGCTGAATGAACTGCATCGTGTCGTAGATCGCAAGTCCGCTCGTGACCACGCCGCCCGGCGAGTTGATGTAGAGCGCGATCTCCTTCTTCGGGTTTTCAGCCTCAAGGAAGAGAAGCTGCGCACAAACAAGCGTCGCCATGCCGTCTTCGATCGGCCCCGTGATGAAGATGATTCGCTCCTTCAAGAGCCGGGAGAAGATGTCATAGGCCCGTTCGCCGCGGTTCGTCTGCTCGACGACCATTGGCACCAGATTCATCGCGGTCTCGACGGGATTCTTCATGGGGGTTCCTTCGAAGCTTGGGGTCCATCACGCCAGATGACGGAATCTTGGAGTTTCCCCCTAGATAGGACGGGCACTCGGCCTTGTGCAAGGCCAGTCGACAACAGCGTGCATGCCATGGTCAGGTTTCAGGCGCCGCCACCCTTTCCAATCCTCTCCAGGGCGGGAAAACAGGTCGTGACCAGGCCTTCGGCTGGCCGTCTTCTCCCAGGGCGAGCCGGACCGGGCGCTGGCGACGCCCCGTCCAATTACTGCCCGCAGCAGAGATGAGAGGGAAGGCTCAGAGCATCATAGTTTCGCCAGAGCCTGCTCCAGATCCGCGATGATGTCTTCCACGTCCTCGATGCCGATTGAGAGCCGGACGACGTCCGGACCGGCACCCGCAGCAATCTTCTGCTCGTCGGAAAGCTGCCGGTGGGTGGTCGAGGCCGGGTGAATGATGAGCGACTTGGTGTCGCCGATATTGGCAAGGTGGGAAAAGAGTTCCACCCCTTCCACCACTTTCACGCCCGCGTCATAGCCGCCCTTGAGGCCGAAGGTGAAAACGGCCCCCGCCCCCTTGGGCGAGTATTTTTGCTGCAGCGCATGATTCGCATCCTCCGGCAAGCCGGGATAGGAGACCCAGGCGACGGCGGGGTGCTTCTGCAGCCATTCCGCGACCTTGAGCGCGTTGTCGCAATGGCGCTGCATGCGCAGCGGCAAGGTTTCGATCCCCGTGAGGATCTGGAACGCGTTGAAGGGCGATATGGAAGGCCCGAAATCGCGCAGCCCGAGCACGCGCGCGGCAATGGCGAAGGCAAAGTTGCCGAAGGTCTCGTGCAGCACCATTCCGCCATATTCCGGGCGAGGCTCCGACAGCATCGGGTAATTGCCGGATTTCGACCAGTCGAAGGTGCCGCAGTCCACGATGATGCCGCCCATCGAGTTGCCATGGCCGCCCATGAACTTGGTGAGCGAATGGATGACGATATCGGCGCCGTGCTCGATCGGCCGCACGAGGTAAGGCGAGGCCATCGTATTGTCGACGATGAAAGGCAGGCCGTGTTTTTTCGCGACTTCGGCGATCTTCGCCAGGTCGACAAATGTGCCGCCGGGATTGGCAAGGCTTTCCACGAAGATCGCGCGGGTGTTGCCGTCGATCTGCTCCTCGAAGGTGGACACGTTTTCCGGATCGGCCCAGCGCACCTCCCAACCAAAATTCTTGAAGGCATGACCGAACTGGTTGATCGAGCCGCCATAGAGCTTCCGCGCAGCGATGAAATTGTCGCCGGGCTGCATGATCGTGTGGAAGACGAGGAGCTGCGAGGCATGGCCCGACGCCGTCGCAAGAGCAGCCGTGCCGCCTTCGAGCGCAGCAACCCGCTCCTCCAGGACCGCCTGGGTCGGGTTCATGATGCGTGTGTAGATGTTGCCGAACGCCTTCAGGCCGAAAAGGGAGGCTGCGTGCTCCGCGTCGTTGAAGACGTAGGAGGTGGTCTGATAGATCGGTGTGGCGCGGGCGCCGGTGGCGGGATCGGGCTGGGCGCCTGCGTGGACGGCCAGCGTGTTGAAGCCCGGGGTGCGCTCGTTCATGATATTTCCTCCGTACGGCAACCAAATCCGCGCCATCAATACAGAGGCGCTCGCGCAAGGCAAAGAAGATTTGCCTGTTGAACGGCAGGAAAGAGAAATTTAACGCTCGCGGATGCCGAAGCTCTGAAATCCCTGCCGCAGCACGGGCTTTTTGGAGGAAATCACACGGCTGTTCACTCCGTTCCATGCGATCTCGCGCGAGAGCCGCCCATATTCGATCTTAGGGCAACGATTCATGACGACCTTGATGCCCTTTTCCTCCAGCCGGGCGGCTGAGGTATCGTCGCGGACAGTCAGCTGCATCCAGACGACTTTCGGCAGGGGATCCATGGCGAGGATCTGGTCCGTGACGCCGGGAACCGCGCTCGAAGCACGGAAAATATCGACCATGTCGACCGGCTCCGGCAGGTCAGCCAGCGAGGCATAGGTCATCGCCCCCGCGATCTGCTTGCCCGCCTGACCCGGGTTGATGGGGAAGACCTTGTAGCCCTTGTCGAGCAAATACTTTGTCACGAAAAAGCTCGGCCGCACGTCGTTTGCCGACGCGCCGACGATGGCAACGCTCCTGACGCTGTTGAGAATGTCGGCGATATAGGAATTTTCGTAGGAATCGTGGTTCATTCCGGAAGCGTGATATGCCCTTCTGCATCGATCGGAAAATCGGGATTGTGGGCCACTTCCCAAAGATTGCCTTCCGTATCCGCGAAATAGCCCTGTATGCCGCCCCAGAACGCGCGCTGAGCAGGCTTCAGCACGCGCCCGCCGGCCTTTTCGGCACGCTCCAGGATAAGACCGACCTCGGCCTTGGAACGCGTATTATAGGCGAGCGCAACCCCTGAAAATTCGGGGCGCTTTCGAGCTGCTTCCCGAAGATGGTCATCGGGAATGTCGGCCGCAAGCTCCTCACGCGGCCACAGGGCCAGGATCATCCCTCCCATCTGGAAAAAGGCGACCCCTTTGGTGAACTTCTTGTTCCGCTCAAGCCCCATGTCTTCATAGAAGCTGGCGGCGCGCTCCAGATCATCGACACCGAGCGTGACGATGGAAATCCGAGGCTCCATCATTCGCCCCTCCATTCCGGCGGCCGCTTTTCGATGAAAGCGCCGATCCCCTCTTCTGCGTCGCGCGCCATCATGTTCTCCACCATGACCCGCTGGGTGTATTCATAGGCTTCTGCCAGTCCCATTTCGGCTTGAGCATAGAAAGCTTCCTTGCCGATCTTGAGCGTCAAAGATGATTTCGATGCAATGGTTTCTGATAATTGCCTAACGGTTTGATTCAATTCTTCAGGCGCCACAACGCGATTGACGAGCCCGAAGGCGAACGCGGTCTCGGCGTCAATCATTTCGCCGGTAAGCAGCATTTCCATCGCATGCTTTCGGGAGATATTGCGGGAAAGCGCCACCATAGGTGTAGAGCAGAACAGTCCGATATTCACGCCCGGCGTTGCGAAACGCGCCCTGGTCGTTGCCAAGGCGAGGTCGCAGGAAGCGACGAGCTGGCAGCCGGCCGCAGTCGCGACGCCGTCCACCACGGCGATGACGGGCTTCGGATGGCGGACGATGGCCTGCATCAGATCCGCGCAGATCGCCATGGTACGGGCGAAGAACGCCCTGCCGCGGTCAGAATCGCCACGGTGCGCAGTCATCTCCTTGAGATCGTGTCCGGCGGAGAAAACCTTGCCCTCATGCGTCAGCACGACAACGCGGACGGCCTTGTCCTCGCGAGCGTCCTCAAGCGTTGCCTTGAGCGCTTCCATCGTCGCGAGGGAGAGCGCATTGGCGGGTGGGTTCCTGAGGGTCAAGGTAAGCACGCCGTGTTCGAGGCTGCTTGCCACCAGCGCTCCCGCTTCGCCCCGGGCAGGCGCGATCACATCACCCATGGCTCTTCTCCTCTTCGACACTGTCCTAACATAGGGCTGCTTGAAGATCAGCCGAGAAAAAGCCATCGTCGCCCCACTTCCCTCGCGGAACGGAGGCCCGAATGACCATTGCCGATCCCGCCGAATTGCGGCCGGTTATGACCGTGGACGAGGTCAACGCATTTCTGGACGACGCATACCCGCAATTGAACGAGGGGCTGCGGGCCTACCACGCCGTCGAAATACGGCCGGGCGGCTGCACGGTGCGGCTCGACGCGGCGGAACGCCACCTCAGGCCGGGAAATACGGTATCCGGACCCTCGCTCTTCACGCTCGCCGACATCGGCGGTTATGTCTGCGCCCTCTCCCATATCGGGCCCGAGGCATTCGCGGTCACCACCAACTTGAACATCAATTTCATGCGCAAGGCGGAAGCGGGCGCGGTGGATGGTCTCTGCCGCATCCTGAAGCTTGGGAAGAACCTGATGGTCTTCGACGTCGCCATCACCGGCGGGCTGTCGGGGGAGTTGATCGCCCACGCAACAGGGACTTATTCCCTACCGCCGCACCGAAAGTGATGCGGTATCATATTACCTATTTGCCAACATATTGATTTTAATTTATATTTTTGCACGAAGCATGTTTCGCTTCGCTTGACTTCGGAGGGCATCGCCCGTATAAGCGCGCGACCGTGGCATTCAGCCCGGCGCGAGGGTCTTCGGGCCATCGGCAAGCAACAAGAAAAGCCTTGCCTTCGGGGCAAGGTCCAACAGAAGCGGAAAGAATCATGAAAACCTTCTCGCAGAAGCCTGCGGAAGTGACGAAGAAGTGGGTGCTGATCGACGCCGAAGGTCTGGTCGTCGGCCGTCTCGCCACCATCGTCGCAACCCGCCTGCGCGGCAAGCACAAGCCCACCTATACGCCCCACGTGGATGATGGCGACAATGTCATCGTCGTTAATGCCGACAAGGTGGTCTTCACCGGCAAGAAGTACCAGGACAAGACCTACTACTGGCATACGGGCTATGCAGGCGGCATCAAGGAGCGCACGGCGCGCCAGATCCTCGAGGGCCGTTTCCCCGAGCGTGTGGTAGAGAAGGCTGTGGAGCGCATGATCCCGCGCGGGCCGCTCGGACGCCGCCAGATGAAGAACCTGCGTGTCTATGCAGGCAGCGAACATCCCCACGACGCACAGAATCCTGAGAAGCTGGATGTCGCGGCCCTGAACAAGAAGAATGCGAGAGGCTAGCCCCAATGGCTGAAATCAATTCCCTCCAGGAGCTGGGTGCGGCGACGCGCGAAGCAACGCAGCAGCCCGCCGCTCCGGTCCATGTGCAGAAGCTCGATGCTCACGGCCGCGCCTACGCCACCGGCAAGCGCAAGAACGCCATCGCCCGCGTTTGGGTGAAGCCTGGTTCCGGCAAGATCACGGTGAACGACAAGGAGTTCACCCAGTATTTCGCCCGGCCGGTTCTGCAGATGATCCTGCAGCAGCCCATCGAAGCGACGAACCGCAGCGGCCAGTACGATATCATCGCCACCGTCACCGGCGGCGGCCTCTCGGGCCAGGCCGGTGCCGTGCGCCACGGCATCTCCCGCGCGCTCACCTTCTACGAGCCGGAGCTTCGCGCTGTGCTCAAGAAGGGCGGCTTCCTCACCCGCGACGCTCGCGTGGTGGAGCGCAAGAAGTACGGCCGCGCGAAGGCCCGCCGCTCCTTCCAGTTCTCCAAGCGCTAAGCGCTTCCGATACGGGACGGGGAAAAGCGGGCCTTCTGGCCCGCTTTTTTGTTGCGCCTGAATATTATCGCCCATAGCGATATGCGGCCTTTTTGGAGGAAGACAGCGCCATGCCATCCAAAACCATCGACCACGCTTTCACCGCGCGGCAGATCACAGGCGCAGCCAGCGACCCCACCTATGCGGGCGCCCTTTCCTTCATGCGCCGGAAATTCACCAAGAACGTGAAGAGGGCGGATGCGGTGGTATGGGGCATTCCTTTCGACGCGGCGGTATCGAACCGTCCCGGCGCGCGCTTCGGGCCGCAGGCGATCCGCCGCGCCTCCGTGATCTTCGACAATGATCCGCAGTATCCCTTTCACCTCGACATCTTCGATACCCTGGCGGTGGTGGACTATGGCGACTGCCTGCTCGACTATGGCAGGCACGACAAGACGCCGGCCATGATCGAGCGAGAAGCCTCGAAAATCCTCCAGTCAGGGGCCTTCCTCGTCACGCTTGGGGGTGATCATTTCGTCACCTGGCCATTGCTGCGCGCGCACGCGGCCAAACATGGCCCCCTCGCCCTGGTCCAGTTCGACGCGCATCAGGACACGTGGCAGGATGACGGCAAGCGTATCGACCACGGCTCCTTCGTTGCGCGGGCAGTGCGCGACGGCGTAGTCGATCCCGCACGTTCCATTCAGGTCGGCATCCGCACCCATGCGCCGGAGGATTGCGGTCTCAAGATCGTCCACGGTTACGATTTGGAGGAGATTAGGGCGGCGGAGGTGGCCCGTATGATCGCAGAGCGCGTAGGCGACGCGCCGGTCTATATCACCTTCGATATCGACTGCCTGGACCCGGCTTTCGCGCCGGGCACCGGCACGCCTGTGGCAGGCGGCCCATCGACGGCAAAAATGCTTTCCATCCTTCGGCAGCTCGGCGGGCTCAACATCGTCGGCGCGGATGTCGTGGAGGTGTCGCCCCCCTACGATCATGCCGACGTCACAGCCATTGCTGGCGCTTCCATCGCCATGCACTATCTGGGGCTTCTGGCGGAGAAGCGACGGCCATAATCCTCATCCAATGATTCAATAAGCTTCCGGATTGATTCCGGAACCTTTCCTAACCACTTGAAAGCTGACTCTTTTATCAGGGCGCGACACATGACGGCAAAGATCTTCATCGACGGCGAACACGGCACCACCGGGCTTCAGATCCGCGCGCGCCTTGCGGAACGTCCTGATATTGAATTGCTCTCGATTCCAGTGGAGCGGCGCAAAGATCCGGCCGCACGGGCGGAGTTCCTGAACGCGGCCGATATTGCCATTCTCTGCCTGCCGGACGATGCGGCACGCGAAAGCGTCTCGCTCATCGAGAACAATACTACCCGCGTAATCGACGCTTCCACGGCCTATCGTGTCGCGGAAGGCTGGGCCTATGGCTTTCCCGAAATGGACCGTGAGCAGGCACGGGCAATCGCGCAGGCAAAGCGTGTCGCCAATCCCGGCTGTTGGCCCCAGGGGCCGATTGCCCTTCTTCGCCCCCTCGTTTCGGCCGGGCTTGTGCCGGCCGATTTCCCAGTCACCATCAATGGCATCTCCGGCTATTCCGGCGGCGGCCGCTCGATGATCGAGGATTATGAGGCCAAGGGCGAGGATGCGCCGGAATACCTGCCCTACGGGCTCACGCTCAATCACAAGCACCTGCCGGAACTGCGCGCGTATGCGAAACTTTCGCGCGATCCCCTGATGCAACCGGTGGTCGGTAACTTCGCGCAGGGCATGATCACGACGGTGCCGCTCCAGCTTGGCCATCTCCCTCGCGTGCCGAAGGGCAAAGAATTGCATGCTGCGATCGCGGATCACTTCGCCGGCATCGAAAACAGTGTCATCGAAGTTGCGCCGCTGCAGACGATCGAGCGCTCGCCGGAGATCGAACCCGAGCGCTACAACAACACCAACACGATGCGGCTCTATGTCTTTGCCAATGATGCGAGGGCGCAGGCGGTTCTCCTCGCCGTCTATGACAATCTCGGCAAAGGTGCCTCGGGGGCGGCTGTACAGAACCTCGATCTGATGCTTTCCGGGATGCGATGATTGAAGAGAGACGGACGGTCGCTCCGCCAGTATTTCCAGAATCCTGGGATATCCGCTCAGCACGATTGCTCGCCGACACACCGACCAGCCATGTGTGGGAGGTGACGCAAGGCAGCCACGGGCTTGCCATCGTCAAAGATTTCAAGCCGGCGGGGATCGAGGACGAGTTCCCCGGCATAGAAACGCTCGAATGGCGCGACGGTGACGCCGCGGTCCGGGTTCTAGGCCGGGATGGTCATCGCGTTCTCATGGAGCATGCAGGCGAGTACACGCTCCTCGATCATCTGAATATCCATGGCGACGATGCCGCAAGCGAAATCGCGGCCGAGGCCATCCTGCGGTTCCACGGCGATGTTCCCCGTCCGGCACCAGAAGGCCTGCAGCCTCTGCGCCAGCGCTTCAAGAGCCTGTTCGAAAAAGCGACGAGCGACCGGAAAAGCGGCATTCAAAGCATTTTCATGCACGCGGCGGAAACCGCCGAGCGGCTTCTGGCAAACCAGCGCAATATCAGGCCGCTCCATGCCGACCTGCATCACGAAAATCTTATCCGGAATGTGCGCGGCTGGCTGGTGATCGATCTGAAGGGGGTGATCGGCGATCCGCTCTTCGATACAGCGAACCTGTTCTACAATCCTCTCGACCGAATGGACCTTCGAGCGAGCCCGGCGCGTGCCTCTTCCCTGGCGCGGCTGCTTGAAAGCAGGCTCGGATGGGACCGGTGCGGGATCCTCGAATATGCCTTCGCCCACGCCTGCCTCTCGGCCTCATGGCATGTGGAGGATGGAAATCTGGACGAGGCGGAGAGAAGCCTGGCGGTCGCCCGGGCGGCGCAGGCAGTGCTCCAGCAGGAGTCTTGATCCGCCCCCCGTTTGTCCCGAGCTAGACGCTTTCCACTGGGTAAGGACCTCTTGCCGCGCGCCAGTGGGCCGTGGCGAAGCCGAGCACGACCAGGGCCACGCCCTGATGGAAGAGTGCCATGTCCAGCGGGACCACCATGAGAAGCGTAGCTATGCCCACCACCGCCTGCATGGCGACGAGCAGGAAGAGGAAGATGGCGCGGCGCGCATGGGTTGTAGCCGGCTCGGCGCGTAAGGTCGCGATCGCATGCCACAACGTCAGAAGCAGGACGATATAAGCGCCCAGCCGATGCGCGAATTGCACGGTTTTCGGGTTTTCGAAGAGATTGATCCAGGCCGGCGCATGGGTGAACAGGCCCGAGGGCACGAGCGCACCGTCCATGAGCGGCCAGGTATTATAGGCCATGCCGGCATTCAGGCCGGCAACCAGACCTCCAAGATAGATCTGGACGAGCACGGCAACCACCAGCCAGCCCGCAAAGCGGCGCGTCGAGTCGAGAGCCGGACCGCCGGTGTGCGGTGCAAGGCCTCTTGCCACCGCCGTGGTGGCGGCAAAGATGAGGCAGGCGATGGTGAGATGCGTGGCAAGCCGGTACTGGCTCACATCCACGCGCTCCGACAGGCCGGAAGCGACCATCCACCAACCAACCGCGCCCTGAAGGCCCCCAAGGGCCAGGATGCCCAGAAGCTTCGGCTTCAGCTGACGCTCCAGACGGCCCGTGACCCAGAAGAAGAGAAGCGGCAAGGCGAAGACGAAGCCTACCCCGCGGGCAAGGATCCGATGCGCCCACTCCCACCAGAAGATATACTTGAACTCCTCCAGGCTCATCCCCTCGTTGATGTGCTGGTATTGGGGAATTTGCTGATACTTCGCGAATTCCTCCGCCCATTCCGCATCGTTGAGCGGCGGGATGACGCCGTGGATCGGCTTCCATTCAGTGATGGAAAGCCCGGAGTCGGTAAGCCTGGTTGCGCCGCCTACGAGCACAAGCGCAAAAAGAACCACAAGGACGAAATAGAGCCAGACGCGCACCCATAGCCGATTGCGGCTTGCACTTTCGGTCGGGGTTGGGGAAACCTGATACTCAGTCGCGGCAACCATCTGCATGTCCAAGCGGTTCTGCTGCCATCCTTCAACACGCACGAAGGACGCCGTAGCTCATTGTGTCTCGCACTCGTGCTTTCTGAAAACCATTTCCGGTTTTCGCGCCGATGCGGTAGGTGGACCAAACCCGTCCTGCTTGCAAGTTTTCTACGCGCGACATGCGGTCGCCCTCGGTAAAAGCGAGCAATATGGGGCTGTCGAAGAGCACCCGATTGTTTTATGGACGGGCTAAAAGGTACTGCTATGCCAATAAGGCTGAAAAAACTGATCGGCACGTTTCTGCTCGTCCTGCTGGTCATCGTCTATGCGATCGTCTCGACAGCTTTCGCTGTGGCACAGCTTGCCGACAAAAGCGCGCTCGTTCACCTTGCTTTCTATCTTGTCACTGGGCTGCTCTGGGTCCTGCCGGCAATGCTTCTGGTGAAATGGATGGAAGGTAAGCCGAAACGTGCTGGCAATTAGCGCTTTCCGGCGCTGCCCCTCGACTTCCCTGTTCATCATTTGCTGGTCATTTGCTGACAGACTGGCTAAGCGACCGGATTTTCGGGGTGGGAGAATGGCGCGAGCCGAACGCCGAGAGGGAAAAGATGTACCTGGAGAGCCTGCCTTGGCTGGCTCGGCTGCTTATTCCATCCGCGTTCTGCCTGCGGACCGGCAGGCGCTGGAAGCCTACCAGTGCTTTTGTCGCGGTGCGATCTATGCCCCTCCGCAAAGCCCACTCTGGATAAGGGCATGGCTGGAGGACAGGGGCGCCGATGGCCTCATCGCCCTTCTCTCCTGCGATGGAGTGCCGGCCCTGGCGCTTGCCTTGGAAGCAGTAGAAATGGGCCCGCTTACATTTGCGCGCTTCGCCGGAGGGCGGCATGCGAATGGCAATTTCCCTGCGCTCCATCCTGACGGCATGGCGGAGAAGGCACATTGGGCGGCTGCGCTCCCTGCCCTGCTCTCGGCCATCCGGGCCGAGCGGCCGGATATCGACATTCTGGCCCTTGAGCGACAGCGGGATCGCATTCAGCAATATCCTAACCCCCTGCTCACCCTTCCATATCAAACGAGCCCCAACCTATCGCTAGCCGTCGACCTTTCGATGGGATTCGAAAAACTCCTCCGCGACGGCAGCGGCAAGCGGCGCCGCAGAAGGCGTCGCATCCAACTCAAGAGGCTGGAGGCTGCGGGCGGCTACCGTCGGTTCATCGCGACGACCCCGAGCGAGGTCGAGGAACTCCTCGACCTGTTTTTCTCGTTGAAGAGCAAGCGCCTGAACCGCATGGGCGTCCAGGATATTTTTGCGCCAGCTTGCGTTCGTGCGAGTTTCCGCCGGCTCTTCCTCACCGCCCTCGACGAGGCTGAGCCGCCCTTCTTCCTTCACGCGCTGGAGGCAGGCGGGAAGATCCGCGCCATCACTGGCTCAAGCAGGACGCAGGACAGCATCATCTGCGAGTTCAGCACCTTCGCAGATGACGAACTCGCCCATGCAAGCCCCGGGGAGTTCCTGTTTTACGAGAACATCGCGGAAACAGCCTCGGAAGGCCTGGCTTTTTATGATTTTGGTGTAGGAGACGACCCCTACAAGCGCCTGTGGTGCGACGTCGAAACAAAACATGCCGACGTCTTTATCGGCCTGACACGGGTGGGACGGCTTGCCGCCCATACCAGTTCCGCCCTCGCCGGGATCAAGCGCATGATCAAACAGAATCCGGCCATCGCCCGGCTCGCCCGGCGTGCGCGCCGCCTGGCGGCGAAAAGCTGAAAGGCTTTCGGATCGAGATCTTTGTGCCCTAGGCGGCATCCCGATCCGGTGGGGCCGCGGGCGGCAAGTAGCCAACGGGGGTGACAAGGATCGGCCTTCCGAGACCTTGATCCTTGATCTCCTTGGCAGCCTCTACGACGCTTTTTTCCTCGGGATCGAGGAAGCTCACGAGCACCTGCGCATCCTCATCCATAAGCGTCTGGACCACGCCGGCTTCCGCCGGCCCGCATTCCACCACCACGACGTCATATGCGATGGAAAGCGAGTTCATGATGATGGGCAACCGGTCAAACGCCCGCATAGCTTTTTCCGGGTCAGCCGTTCCAATCGGGATAACCTGGCAATTCGAATATAGGTCGCTGTGTATGACTTCGGCGAATTGCGCCTCGGAGGACAAGAGATTCGTAATGCCCGGATAAGAGCCGCTTTCGAGCATGGGTGTGGTCGCGGCTCCTGAAACCGTGAGGTCCAGCAGGATCACACGCAGGCCTGCATCGGCCACCTCACGCGCCACCAGCACAGCCGTGGCCGCGGCATCATCACCTTCGGGCGACACGAAGATGGCACGGGAAACACCTTTGGAAATGAGGGCTTCCGCCGCTCCCTCTATATCGAGTTCGCCAAGCTTGGTCAGCTTTTTGGAGGCCGTAGGAGCCATCTCCGCCCGCGGCGGCGAAACCACGACGGGGGAAGCGGTCGGCACCTCGGCAGCGGGCGGTGCTGCGGCCGCCCGAGCGGCCGGAGCCGGGTCGGGCACGGTCACCGTACCGCTGTCAGCTTCGACAAAGGATGTGGCAGGACGCATGGCACGGCCACTAAACAGCTCCCGTAGAAGGGTGAAGATCACCATCGCCAAAAGTCCCGCGGCGAAAGCAGCGAAGGTAAGCGGGAGGATCTTCGGGAAGTAAGGCTCCTGCGGAGCGATGGCGCGCGAAAACACTCGTGCATCGACGGGCAGATAATCCCGCTCGCCACGGGCTGCGGCCTCACGGTAACGTGTCAGATAGGATTCCAGAAGTTCACGTTGAGCCGTAGCCTCCCGCTCCAAGGCGCGGAGCTCGACCTGCTGTTCTCCGGCACGAGCGGATTCGGCCTTCAGCCTGTTCAGCTCGGATGTCAGTTCCGTCTCGCGGCGGCGTGCGGTCTCCGCCTCCGCCTCCAGCCCGTCCAGGACCTTGCGCGCCTCTGCTCGAATCTGGGCATCCAGATCGGCCAGCTGCGATTGCAGGGCGCGGATGCGCGGATGATTTCCCAATAGCGTGGTGGAGAGGTCGGCGATCTGCGCGCGCAGGTCGATTTCCCTTTCGCGGAGCCGCTGGATCAACGGCGAAGCGAGAACCTCCGGGACTGTGTCCAGTGAAGCGCCGCGCTCGATCGCCACGCGGACGCCCTCAGCCCTCGCTTCCGTTGCCGAGCGATCGGCCCGCACGCGCGAAAGCTCGCTGGAGAGTTCGGCCAGTTGCTGTGTGGCGAGAACGGTATTGTTCTGCCCAATCAAAAGATCGGATTTGGCGCGGAAATCCGCCACCTTTGCTTCAGCCTCTTTCACCTTCTCGCGCAGATCCGCGATCTCCGGCTCCAGCCAGCGCGTGGCGGCAGCGTTCGATTGGGATTCGGCAGCCTTCAGGCTTGCCACATAGGCGTCTGCGACCGCGTTCGGCACGCGGGCCGCCAGATCGGGATCGGAAGAGGAGTATTCGATGACGATGACGCGGGAATTTTCGACCTGATACACGGTCAGGTTCTCGCGGAATTTCGATAGCAGCCGCTGCTCTGGCGGTGTCTCGGCCCCGCTCTTGATGCCCACCGACATCAGCAAACGGTCAAGGAGCGAGGGTTGCGTGCCAGCGAATTCGCTATGGCTTGCAAGATCAAGCTCGCGCGCGACCTCCGTCAGAATATCGGTCGAGGTGATGACCTGCACCTGGCTCGCCACGCCCTGTTGATCGAGGATCGCACGCTCATCGGCACCGGCGCCTTGCGGCCGGGTGTAAACGGACTCGCGCGATTCGATCAGCACGCGCGTTTCGGCGCGATAGAGCGGTGTGGCAAGCGAAAGCAGGAGAAAAGCCACGGCTGCAACGATCAGTGCGACGATAAGAATGCGTGGCCAATCGCGGCGCAGACTTGAGAACAGCCGTTGCAGATCGACATCGACGTCGTCGGCCATTACCTCACCCCTCTTCATATGCGAAACTCCGAGCCGCAACGTGCTAATGGTAAATGCACATGGTAACCGCAAGGTTAAGCCGGGAGTAGTATTCGCTTAACCCGCCATTAACCCTAATGATCGGATAAGGAGGAAGTATGGAAGCTCGGTATTGAGCGAGCGTTGCTCGAATTTGGCCATTGCCCATGGAAAATCGCATTCCACTCCTGACGATGCTGCTCGCCGCTGGACTGTTGGCAGCCTGTACCGGCTACCGGCCGGCGCCCCCCGCCTTCCATAAGGCGCTCTATCAGCCCTATATCCTCGATGCCGGGGACCGCGTGCGCGTCACGGTCTTCGATCAGGACAACCTCTCCAATACCTACAGCGTCGATCAGGCGGGCTACATTTCGTTTCCGCTGGTCGGCTCCGTTCCGGCGCGCGGGCGCACGGTGATCCAGGTGCAGCAGGCAATTGCCGATAAGCTGCGTGCCGGCTTTCTCCGGGACCCCGACGTGACGGTAGAGATCGATCGCTACCGCCCGATCTTCATCATGGGCGAAGTCGGTGCACCGGGCCAGTATTCCTACGTGCCGGGCATGACGGTGCAGAAAGCGATCGCGGCCGCCGGCGGATTCTCCCCTCGGGCTTACCAAGGCACGGTCGACATCACCCGTGAAATCAACGGCCGTGTGATGACCGGCACGGTGCTCATCTCGGACCCGTTGCTTCCCGGCGATACCGTCTATATCAGAGAGCGGCTGTTCTGACCTTCACTCCAGCCACGACTTAAGCTCTTGCGCATCGTCCACTGCTTTCGTTCGCCGGTTGGCGGTATTTTCCGGCACGTGAGAGATCTCAGCGAGGCTCAGGTCGCCACCGGGCATGAGGTCGGGATCGTCTGCGATTCCACAACCGGCGGGGCCTATGAAGACCGGTTCTTCGCGGAGATTTCGGCGAAACTGCCGCTCGGGGTCTTCCGAACTCCCATGCAGAGGCATCTTGGCCCGGGCGACATAGCGGCTGCCCTTCGAACCCTGAAAATCATCCGGCAATTGAAGCCGGACGTCCTGCATGGCCATGGGGCGAAAGGCGGCGCTTATGCCCGTCTCTTCGGTACAGCACTCAGGGCTTCGGGGCGGAAGGTCGCCCGCATCTATTCTCCCCATGGCGGCAGCCTGCACTATGATGCAAAGAGCCCCGCGGGCCGCTTCTTCTTCGGCCTGGAGCGGCTGATGGGGCGCGTCACCGACCACCTCTTCTTCGTCTCCCTTTACGAACAGCGGGCTTATGAATGGAAGATCGGCAGAACCCGCGCGCAGTCGAGCCTGGTCTATAACGGGCTTAAGATCGCCGAGTTCACGCCGGTCATGGATGCTCCCGGTGCGGCGGACTTTCTCTATATCGGCATGATGCGCGACCTGAAGGGGCCGGATCTGTTTATCAACGCGCTGAAGGAAACCGAGAACAGAACAGGGCGGCACCTCAGGGCAGTGATGGTTGGGGATGGCGACGATCTGCCAAAATACATAGCTCAGGCCAAGGCGCTCGGATTTGCAGAGCGTATCGTCTTTTATCCCGCAATGCCTGCCCGCAAGGCCTTTGCGCTTGGTCGTACCATGGTCGTGCCGTCGCGCGCGGAAGCAATGCCTTATATCGTTCTGGAGGCACTTGCGGCCGGAAAGCCTCTGATCGCAACTGCCGTTGGCGGCATCCCCGAGATTTTCGGAGATAACTCCCCTGCCCTCGTCTGGCCGTCCGTCGCCGCGCTGTCGGAGAAGATGGTTGCGGTGCTTTCGGACGAAGCTGCTTATCGCGATCTCATGCCTAGTTCGCGCGAACTCAAGGGCCGCTTTGGCGCGGATGTCATGGCTGAGCACATCGATCGTGTCTATCGCGAGACGCTTGGGCTTTAATTTGCTAAAAAGCTTCAACTGCAGGGCGAATTCTCAAGGCTTTTTTTAGCCTCTTGATGCTAACGGCGGCATGAACCGGGGCTTGGGGGACATGAACAGCGCCGAACGCAAACATCGCTTCACCGACGTCAGCCGGCCGATCGAAGAGCCGCGCCGAAGGCGCCCACGCCCGGTGCTGAGTTCGATCGCGCGGCAGGTTGCACAGCAATATCGCCGCGACACCATGCCTCCCGTCATGGTGAGCGGCGTCATGCGGATTGTTGAATTCGGCATACTGCTGCTGGCGGGGCTGCAGATCTATGCCGGGCATGTGGGGCTCAACACCCATCTTTCCTGGCACTATCCCGTGATCATCATCGCCGTCTCGCTGGTGGCGGTCGTGCTGATGGAGTTTTCCGACTGCTACCAGATACCGGCGTTGCGCAATCCCGTTTCACAGCTGGGGCGCATAATTCTCATCTGGTCGGCGACCTTCGCGCTGCTGACGGTGGCGCTGTTCTTCCTGAAGATTTCGGAGGAATTTTCCCGGTTCTGGCTCGGGGTCTGGTACGCAAGCGGGCTCGGGCTCATGCTCGCCCTGCGCTTCGTCGCATCAAGGCTCATCCGTCGCTGGGCACGCAACGGGCGCATGGAAAGGCGTGCCGTGATCGTGGGCGGCGGAAAGAACGCCGAGCAACTCATCCGCTCGATCGAGCAGCAGCCCTATAACGACATCCGGATTTGCGGCATTTTCGACGATCGGGATGAGACCCGCTCTCCTCCCGTCGTGGCAGGTTATCCGAAGCTCGGCAATATCGATGAACTCATCGAGTTCGCACGCATCGCGCGCATCGACATGCTGATCGTATCCCTCCCGATCACGGCGGAAGCCCGCGTGCTTTCTCTCCTGCGCAAGCTCTGGGTGCTGCCCATCGACATCCGGCTTTCGGCCCATTCGACCCATCTGCGCTTCCGGCCGCGCGCTTATTCCTATATCGGCGCCGTGCCGATGCTCGACATTTTCGACAAGCCGATCAACGACTGGGATTCCGTTGCCAAAAGGGCGTTCGACATCGTCTTCAGCCTGATTGGAATTGTGGTCTTCTCGCCAATCATGCTGGCCACGGCGATCGCCATCAAGCTCGACAGCAAGGGTCCCGTTCTCTTCAAGCAGAAGCGCCATGGCTTCAACAATGAGGAGATCGAGGTCTATAAATTCCGCTCCATGTATGTGGAGCATACCGACCCGACCGCCCGAAAGCCGGTCACGAAGGGCGATCCACGCGTGACCCGGGTCGGCCGCTTCATACGCAAGACCTCGATTGACGAACTGCCGCAATTCTTCAACGCCTTGTTCGGCAGCCTGTCGCTGGTGGGACCGCGCCCCCATGCGGTGGCGGCAGAGGCCCATAACAGGCTCTTCGACGAAGTGGTGGATGGCTATTTCGCCCGGCACCGCGTGAAGCCCGGCGTGACCGGTTGGGCACAGATCAATGGCTGGCGCGGCGAACTCGATACGGAGGAAAAGATCCGCAAACGGATCGAGTATGACCTCTATTACATAGAGAACTGGTCACTTTGGTTCGATCTGAAGATCCTGTTCCTGACGCCCATTCGGCTGCTTGACACGAGAAACGCCTATTGAGCACGCTCGATCATAGGGAGGCAGCCGGCGCAACGCTTTCCCGCGCAGCTGTCAATCACAAGCTGATCGAGATCATCCGCGCCAGTGCTGTGGCCCTTGGCGTGTTCCTCTGCGGATTTGTCGTGCGGGAGCCCGCACCCTACGAGCTTTACATGGCGGGCCTCATCGGCCTGTGGGCATTGTTCGGCCTGAGGCTCTCCCGCCATGTAATGCCGCTTCTGGTGCTTCTTCTTCTCTTCAATCTTGGCGGGCTCATCGCTCTGAGCCAGATTCCCGACCCTGGTCTCCGCGATGCACCGCTCTATCTCGCCGTCTCCCTATTCTTGGCCTTCACCGCCGTTTTTTTCGCCTCGGTGGTAGAGCAGCAGCCTGGCTTGTTGCCCCTCATCTTCCGCGCCTGGCTCGCAGCAGCGGTGATAACCGCCTTCGTCGGCATTCTGGGCTATTTCAATGCCTTCCCCGGATCGGAGATGTTCACGCGCTATGGTCGCGCGGCCGGTGTCTTTGAGGATCCGAACGTGTTCGGGCCCTTTCTCACACTTCCCGGCATCTATCTTCTGCACCGCATCCTGACCGGCCAGTCTACATCGGCTCTGCTTGCGATACCCTTCTTCCTGGTGATCACCCTCGGCATCTTCCTATCCTTCTCGCGCGGCGCATGGGGATTGTTCCTGGTCTCAGCCGCCATGCTCACGCTGGCGCTTTTCATCCATAACCAGCGCGGAACGGTTCGATTGAGAATCCTCGGCATGAGCATCGCTGCTTTTGCCATCGCTGCAATTGCACTCATCATCGCGCTCAACATTCCGGCGGTTGCGGAGCTGTTTTCCCAGCGTGCGCAGCTCGTGCAGGATTACGACGCGAACCGGCTCGGGCGGTTCGCCCGCCATGCGATCGGCTTCATGCTGGCGACGGAAAGCCCGCTCGGCATCGGGCCGTTGCAATTCGGCGTTGTCTACGGCGTCGACACGCACAATATCTGGCTGAAGGCGCTTCTCGACTATTCGTGGCTTGGCTTTGCGGCCTTCCTGACGTTGATGATTTGGACGCTGGCGGGAGCGTTCCGGATCCTCTTCCGTGCCCGCCCGTGGCAACCTTATCTCCTTTGCGCCTTCGTCGTCTTTGTCGGTCACCTCCTGCTCGGATGGGTGATCGATACCGACCATTGGCGGCATTTCTATCTTTTGCTGGGCATAATCTGGGGGATTATGGCGCTGGAACAACGGCGCCAAGTCTAGGATAGCCAAGGAAGGAAAAATGGTCGGAGCGGCGGGATTCGAACCCACGACCCCTTGACCCCCAGTCAAGTGCGCTACCGGGCTGCGCTACGCTCCGAACCGCGTGAACCCATATATAGTCAACGCTCCGCACGCAAGGATTAAAATGGGTCGACCAACAAAAGGCAGGTGCCCGTGTGCCGCTGCCACGGGGACGGAGCTTCGCCTCCCTCACAAGGCCGAAGCCAGCGGACCAGAAACCTCCATCGAACCGCGATAGATCATCTCCAAAGCCACATAAAGAATGATCAGAAGCCCCACATAGGCGATCCAGCGATAACGATCGAGCAGGCGCGCGATCAGCGAGGCCGCCAGTCCCATGAGCGCTACGGAAAGAGCCAAGCCTACGATCAGGACCGAAGGATGCTCGCGCGCAGCACCGGCCACAGCGAGAACATTGTCAAGCGACATAGATACATCCGCAACGACGATCTGAGTCGCCGCCTGGGCAAAGGTCTTGCGCGGCACCCCTTCCCCGGGGTTGCCTGCCTTTCCTTCGGCAGGTTCCGCCTGAGGCACGTGGGTGTGTGAGGAGCGAAGTTCCCGCCACATCCGCCAGCACACCCACAGAAGCAGGAAGCCGCCGACGAGGACGAGCCCGACGATCTGTAGGAGCTCAACGGCGATTGTCGCAAAGATGATCCGAAGGACGGTTGCGGCGAGAATTCCGACCAGGATCGCCTTTGTTCTCTGCGAGGGGGCCAGTCCGTTTGCAGCGAGACCTATGACGACTGCATTGTCGCCCGCGAGCACAAGGTCAATCACGATGACCTGCAGCAGCGCCGCGAGGCCAGCTCCCGTAAAGATATCCATCTGCGCCCCACGCTTGCAGCTGAAAGCAGAGTGAGGGTTTCTTAACTGCCGTTGTCCGGCTTGTCGATGACAGAATCAAGATAACAATGCCGCGATCTGCCCTCCTCCTCTGCGCCCGGCGAAACCATTTTCCCTTCAATGCGTTTCCCCACGGGGCCTTTGGAGGGCATCGATGGCGCCACGTCCTTACTGGAAGGGTTATCTAAAGCTTTCGCTCGTCACCTGCGCCGTGTCGCTGACGCCCGCCACGAGCGACCGCGAGAAGATCCGCTTCCATACGATCAACCGTGAAACAGGAAACCGGGTTCGCAGCCGGTATGTCGATGCGGAAACCGGAAAACCGGTCTCCGACGAAGATGAAGTGCGTGGCTATGAAACCGAGGAAGGCAAATATATCACCTTCGAGGACGAGGAACTCGAGGCCGTCGGCCTGGAGAGCACTCGCACCATCGATATCGACGAGTTCGTGCCAGCCGATTCGATAGACTGGGTCTGGTTCGACAAGCCTTATTACCTGATGCCGGACGACGAAGTCGCCCAGGAAGCCTTCGCCGTGATTCGCGAGGCGATGGCGGCCACCAACACAGTCGGCATCTCCCGCCTGGTCCTCTCGCGCAGGGAGCGCGCCGTTCTTCTTCAGCCGCGCGGCAAAGGCATCGTGCTTTGGACGCTTCGTTACGGTGACGAGGTTCGCGACCCGAAGGACGTTTTCGGCAGTCTCGAAGACAAAAAAGTGGAATCGCGTCTGGTATCCCTCATCGAGACCCTGATCGAGGACCTGACCCAGCCCTGGAATCCCGACATGGTGCGCGATCCCGTCCAGGATCGGCTCAAGGAGATCATCGAAAGCAAACAGAAGAAGAGGAAGAAGACCGCCCCGCGCAAGAAGAAGGAGGAGGAACCTGAGCCCGCGAATAATGTGGTCAGCATTATGGATGCGCTCAAACGCTCGATTGCCGAGGAAAAGAAGAGGAGCGGCTGAAGAGCGCGCTATGCAGCGCGGCGAACCTTCTTTCCAAGAGGGGCGGCGGCCCGCCAAAAATCGGCCCAGGGATCTGTCGTAAGTGCCGCGATGCGCGTCGGCGCATTGGCGACGGTGAAATAATCGGCTGTAATGGCCGGGTTCAATTCTTCCCAACTGAGCGGCATGGATACCGCCGCGCCGGTTCTGGCACGGGTCGAATACGGCGCCACGGCCGTCGCGCCCCTGCCGTTGCGCAGGTAGTCGATCAGGATCTTTCCCTTGCGCTTGGCCTTGGTCACGGTGGCGACGAAGCGCTCGGGCGCGTCCGAAGCCATGGCATCGGCGATTCCCTTGGCGAAGGCCTTTACCTCCGCCCAGTCCGCGCGGGGCTTAAGAGGGGCTACCACATGCAATCCCTTACCGCCGGACGTCTTCACAAAGCTTTCAAGACCCGCATGCACCAGCCTTTCCCGCACTTCTTTTGCCGCCTCGATCACCTCCTCCCAGGCGACCCCCGGTCCGGGATCGAGGTCCATATTGATCAGATCAGGCCGCTCCAGGTCGCCCAGGCGCGAGCCCCAGGGGTGGATTTCAAGCGTGCCACCCTGAACCAGGCCAATGAGGCCGGGAAAATCGTCGATGGCGATGACGGGCTCGTCATCCTCCGGATCGACCGCCTTGAGGATCTCCTGCGACTGGCCACGCCAGGCATGCTTCTGAAAGAAGCACTGGCCGCTTATGCCATCCGGGCAGCGAACAAGCGCGAGCGGACGATTGACGATGAAAGGTCCCATGCGCGGCCAGACCTCGGCGTAATACTCGGCAAGTCCCTGCTTGGTGACGCCCGCCTCCGGCCAATAGACCCGATCGGGATGTGTCAGCTTGAAACTGGGGGCCGGGCGCTCGGTTGGTTTGGCGCCGTCCGTCTCGCGAACTACCTGTTTCGGATCCTTGTCATCCCTGAGCCCCTGGAATGAGGCATGACGGATCAGATTGTCCGCTGTCCAGGTGCGGAACTGAACTTCCGCGAGCAGTTCCGGCCGCACGAATTTCACGCCGCGAGCTTCTTCCGCGGTCAGCTTCTTGGCAAAGGGGCTTTTTGGAATCCGCATCTTGTCAAGGCGCTTGAACAGGTCCTGCGCAAGCGCGTGACTAAACCCGGTGCCCACACGGCCTGCGTGCACCAATCGGCCCCCGTCATAATAACCGAGCACCAGGGAGCCGATCGCCCGGTCAAAAGTGCTCGACGGAACGAATCCGGCAATGACAAATTCCTGCCCTTTCGAGCATTTGGTCTTGATCCAGTCCTTGCTGCGGCCGGATCGGTAAGGCGCATCCCCGACTTTCGATATGATGCCCTCCAGGCTCAGGCGGCAGGCATGATCGAATACGAGTTTCCCGTCTTCCTCGAAATGCTCGCTATAGCGCAGGACAGACGGTCCGCCGTCCAGGAGCTTCTGCAGAATGGCTTTCCGTTCGATCAGCGGCACGGGGCGAAAATCCTGGCCATCCAGATAGAGAAGATCAAAAAGGTAGAATACCATCCCCTCGGTACGGCCTTCTGACAGCGCTGCTTGGAGCGCAGAGAAGTCCGAAGCCCCGCCGGCTCCTTCCACGATCAGTTCGCCATCCATAATCGCCTGCTTGATCGGGAGACCGCGCAGGGCTCCCGCGATCGCGCCGCCGAACTTTTCGGTCCAATCCAGACCGCCGCGCGTGAAGAGCTGCACTTTGCCGTCGCGGATATGCGCCTGAAGGCGATAGCCGTCGAACTTGATCTCATGCAGCCAGCGCGCGCCAGGGGGAGGCTTGCTGCGGAGCGTGGCAAGCTCAGGCTCGATAAAGCCGGGATAACCAGCCTTCTTCGCCTGCTTCGGTACCGGAAGCGTTCCCCCGGACTTCTTTTCCCGGGAGCCCGCTGTCTTGGTCTTGCTCTTCGCCTCTGGCTCATCCACCGCTTCAGGCCTGTCTATTCGTCCCGTCTTGGAGGACCAGCCCGGCGCCTCGCCCTCGACCTCCTCAATCATCCTCCCCGTTTTCACAGACTCAGGATGCTCCTCCAGGATGTCCGGATCGCTTTCCTCGCGGGCGAAGTCGTCCTCGCCTTTGATCAAGAGCCAGTTTTCCTTTTTCTCGCGCGGCTTCTTCCCCATGCGAACAAGGTGCCAGCGCCCGTGAAGCTTCTCGCCATGCAACTCGAATTCCAGATGGCCCTTGGCCAAGCCTCTTTTGGGGTCTCCAAGCGGCGACCACGTTCCGCGGTCCCACACGATCACGGTGCCGCCGCCATATTCCCCCTTGGGAATGGTTCCTTCGAAATCGCCGTAGTCGAGCGGGTGGTCTTCCACATGCACGGCAAGCCGCTTCTCGCCCGGAACGAGGCTTGGGCCGCGTGTCACCGCCCAGCTTTTCAGCACTCCGTCCATCTCAAGGCGGAGGTCGTAATGCAGGCGGCGCGCGGCATGCTTCTGGATTACAAAACTGTTGCCGCCGGGCGAACTCTTCTCCTCGCCCTTGGGCTCCGGAGTGGCTGCGAAGTTGCGCTTCTTACGATAAGTGGAGAGGGCCATCAGCCAGCCTTGCGGCGCTCGCCGGACGCGGTCTTCTTGCGCGTGCCAGCGCGCGCCTTCTTCGGGGCCTTATCCGCGCCGGCTCCTGCGCTTCTGCGCAGCGCGTCGAGCAGATTGACCACCTTGGTCTCCTTGGGCGGCTTCGGCGGTTTGATTTCGCGGCCTTCCATCTTGGCCCGCACCAGCTCAGCCAAGGCCTGATCATAGCGATCGTCGAAGGTATGGGGATCGAACTCGCCGCTCTTGGTCTTTATGATGTATTTGGCGAGGTCGAGCATCTCGCCCTCGATCTTGATGTCGGGCAGATCGTCGAACACCTCGGAGGCAGGACGCACCTCATAGTCGAAATTGAGCGTACTGGCCACGAGCCCCGGTCCCTCCGGCCGCAGCACAAGCGTGCGCACGCGGCGGAACAGCACGGCACGGGCGAGCGCAGCGACCTTTTTGCGCCGCATACCTTCCCTGATCACCGCGAAGGAATCCGTCGCGACGGCGCCGGAAGGGGCGAGGTAGTAGGGGCGGTCAAAATAGACGGCATCGACCGAATCAAGCGGGACGAAAGCATCGATCCTGATCGTCTTGTCGCTTTCGGGAACTGTCTCGGCGATCTCCTCCGGTTCGAGGATGATGTACTGATGGTCTCCCGTCTCGTAACCCTTGACCTGCTGATCGGGCTCGACCGGCTCTTCCGTTTCCTCGTCAAAATACTGCCGGTGCACCCGGTGCCCCGTCTTCCGGTTCAGGATGTGGAACGACACCCGGCTCGACGTGGTAGCGCCGGCATAAAGCCCCACGGGCAAGGCCAACTCGGAGATTTTGAGAAACCCTTTCCAGGAAGCACGCGTCGCCAACTCACTCTCCCTTGGTGAAGACAACCAAACGCTGCCGCCATAGCGATGGTTCCGACAGCGCCACCTCTCCTTCTGGATGACGCTAACTCCGGGCTTAACAATATTGTCTTATATCACTCAATGTTTATTGCATTAATTTTTATGCAGAATGCGCCCTATGCATCACGGTTTCTTCCTCTTTTAAATATTTTTGAAGCAGAATACGTCGGAAACGTTCGATCAAAATCTTGTCATTTTGTCACCGCATGCTGAAATCCAGGTTGGGGGTGTAGCCGGGCGAATTTTACCTGGCCTAGTCAAGGATAACTGACCGATGAGAAAACTGATTTTTGCCTCGATCTCGACCGTGGCCCTTTTGACTCTTGCAGCTTGCGACAACAACCAGGGCTCGCAGAGCGGCGGTGCGGACACCGGGACGACGAGCGCCACGCCCGCCCCCTCGACCGGCAACACCGGAACGGGCACGACGACAACGACACCGCCTAGCACCGGCGGCACGAGTGCACCTGCGCAGTGACGTAGAGGGGATGCGCTGGCAGTCGCTCGCGCGCCCTGCTCTATCTGTATTTCTGTCGTATTCGCAGCCAAGGCCTTCAGGCTGCGCAGCACTTGAATCATGCAACAAAAAAGGGGCACGACGTGCCCCTTTTTCATGCTGCTATCTTACCTGATCGAGCAAGCGCTTGCATTCCAGGAGATCGAACAGCGCTTCCTGAAGGAGTGCCCGGTTATCCCGCGAGAGTCGGCTGTCGTCCGGCGAGATCGGCCCCTCTTCATCACCGCGCCCGATTCCAAAAAAGCGGAGGCTGGGCTTCACCTTCGGCTTTCCGAGCACGAGCTCTTCTTCAGGCGCCCTGTCCGCGGTCTTCTGTTGCGCGATGACTTCGACCGCGGCGACGTCACCACGTCCGACGGCGGCGACGAATTGGTTCCCGTTTTCGCGAAGGAGCTTTTGCACCCCTTTGATCGTGTATCCCTGATCATAGAGCATATGCCGGATGCCTTTGATCAGTTCCACGTCCTGCGGCCGGTAGTAGCGACGGCCGCCGCCACGCTTGAGCGGCTTGATCTGAGAGAACCGCGTCTCCCAGAAACGCAGCACATGCTGCGGTAGATCGAGCTCCTCGGCAACCTCGCTGATGGTGCGGAATGCGTCCGGGCTTTTATCCATCCGGTATCGATCCTCTTGCGACTCAGGGCTTCAATTTTCGCGGCTTGGGCCAGAAACGCAAGGGGAACGCGCCATGATACGTGGCTTTGACACAGCCGGTGAAAAAGCCGGACTGTTCAAAACCGGTGAATTGTCGATCGAACCAGCTGGCGTCTTAAGAGGCTTCCCGCTTCAGGTCCCGCTCCTGATGTGCCTGCAATATCCTGCTCTTCAGCACATTCGAGGCCTTGAAGGTCATCACCCGCCGGGGAGAAATGGGCACCTCTTCGCCGGTCTTGGGATTACGGCCAATCCGCTCGTTCTTCTCGCGCACCTGGAAGGTGGCGAATGACGAAAGCTTCACGGTCTCACCGCGTACAATCGCGTCGCAAACCTCTTGAAGCACCATCTCGACGATCTGGGCCGACTCGGTGCGCGAAAGGCCCACCTTTCGATAGACAGCCTCGGCGAGATCGGCACGTGTCACCGTCTTACCCCCCATTCGGCCCTTCCCAATCCATTCGAAACTATTGAAAATACAGCGAGAGCGGAACGTTAAGAAATTGGGCGACCGAGGTCAAGAACCCTGCAGTGCCGCGTGTCCTTTAGAACGCACAAAGACTTACAGGATCTGCGCATCCTGCATTCCGAAAATCGGTACCGATTTTCGGGCCTATGCGCGGAGCAATAGTTGTCCGGCTACCACCGAAGAAGCACCGCACCCCAGGTAAAGCCGCCACCCATCGCTTCCAGCAGTACGAGATCGCCTTCCTTGATCTTCCCTTCGGAAACGGCCTGGTTGAGCGCTAGCGGTACGGAGGCGGCGGAAGTGTTCCCGTGCATATCCACGGTGATGACCACCTTTTCCTCGGCGATACCCAACTTCTTGGCTGAAGCGTCGATGATGCGCTTGTTGGCCTGGTGCGGAACGAACCAATCGATATCCTCGGCGGTTATCCCCGCCTGACCGAAGACGTCCTCGATCACATCGGTAATCATTCCGACAGCATGTTTGAACACCTCGCGCCCCTGCATGCGCAGATGGCCGACGGTCTGGGTTGTCGACGGGCCACCATCGACATAGAGCTTGTCCTTGTGCGATCCGTCCGAGCGCAGCGCCTCGGCCAGGATGCCGCGGTCGCTCATGGTTCCCTGCCCTTCCCGCGCTTCCAGGACGACGGCACCTGCGCCGTCGCCGAAGAGCACGCAGGTGGTGCGGTCCGTCCAGTCCAGGATGCGGGAGAAGGTCTCCGACCCGATCACCAGCGCACGCTTGGCAAGCCCGCCCCGGATATGCAGGTCAGCAGAGGTGATCGCATAGACGAAGCCGCTACAGACTGCCTGCATGTCGAAGGCAAAGCCCTGGCGCATCCCGAGCCGCTCCTGAATTTCGACGGCGGTGGCAGGGAACGTGTTGTTCGGCGTGGACGTCGCCACCACGATGAGGTCGATGTCGGCGGGGGTAAGGCCTGCGGCATCCAACGCGCGACGTGCCGCCGCTTCACCGAGCGAGGCCGTCGTTTCGTCATCCGATGCGATATGACGCTGGCGAATTCCCGTCCGCTGCGCGATCCACTCGTCGGACGTTTCCAGAAGCTTTTCGAAATCCTTGTTCGTCATGATTCGGCGCGGCAAAGCCGCACCAACGCCACGCACGGTGGATCTGATCATCCCGTTTTCCTACGCATTTGAGACGGCTCCGGTCGGTGCAACCGGGTAGCGCGCATGATAGAGATCGAGCGTGGCACGTGTCTTCTCGAACAAGCCGCTCTTCACCATCTCGTAAGTGAGCTCGACGGCCGCGGCGAATCCTTCTTCATCGGCAGCGCCGTGGCTCTTTACCACAATGCCCTTCAAACCAAGGAACACCCCGCCATTGGTCCTGCGCACGTCCATCTTCTCGCGCAGCCGCTGGAATGCGTCACGTGCGAACAGATAGCCGATCCTCGCCATCAGTGTCCGGCTCATCGCGGCACGCAGATATTCCGCTATCTGGCGTGCCGTTCCTTCGGCGGTCTTGAGCGCGATATTCCCCGCGAATCCTTCAGTGACGACGACGTCAACGGTCCCCTTCCCGATGTCGTCGCCCTCGACGAACCCGTGATACTGCATCGTATCGAGGGCGGCCTCGCGCAGCATGCGACCGGCCTCCTTGACCTCTTCCTGGCCTTTGATCTCCTCGACCCCGACATTGAGCAGACCGACTGTCGGCCGCTCTATATCGAAGAGTGCATTCGCCATTGCCGCCCCGAGAATCGCGAAATCAACAAGCTGCTGGGCATCGGCACCTATCGTCGCGCCCACGTCAAGCACAATGCTCTCGCCCCGGATCGTGGGCCATATGGCTGCAATCGCGGGCCTTTCGATATCGGCCATCGTGCGCAGGCAGAATTTGGACATGGCCATCAGCGCGCCGGTATTGCCGGCCGAGACACAGGCATCTGCCTCGCCATCCTTCACCGCCTCGATGGCCTTCCACATGGAGGATTTCCAGCGTCCGTTGCGCAGCGCCTGACTCGGCTTGTCATCCATGCGCACCGCGACCTCGCAATGGACGAAATCGCTTATCTCCTTGAGGCGTGGCAGCCGCTCCAAAACGGGCCGCACCTCATCTTCGCGGCCGAAGATGAGAAACCTCGCATCGGGGCGGCGTTCTGAAACCCGAAGCAGGCTCGGAAGCGTCACTTCGGGTCCATGATCTCCGCCCATTGCATCTATCGATATGCGTATCACGCGGCGTGCCTCAGCTGTCGAACGGAGCGGAGCCCCCGGAAAGCCCGGCGAAAATAGCGTTTTTGCGCGCCGGCACAACCTCGATTTCACCGCTTTTCACTTCGTTACCCATTTCCCTTGAGCTTCCTGAGTGCCTCATAAAGCGGGCCGCCCCCGGTTTCCTCCCCGCCTTCGGCCGGGCGATCCAGTTCCGATCCTTCCTTGCGGGGATAGGGATCGATGGCGAGTTCGAAAAACTCCTCGGCCAGTGCGCCCACATCGACCGAATCGCCTGAAAAGATTTCTGGCAGATCATCGCCCTCGGCTTGCAGGATGATTTCGGCATTTTCACCCTCGATACGGGCGAGTCGCGAGTTCTCCGGAACGAGGATGGCAGAGACATCCTCGTCTATCCGTGCCGCCAGTGGCTCGAGCGTGACCACACAGGCCTGTGTTATTTCCGCCTTTACACGGCCTGAGACCTGGATCCCGTCCTTTTTCCAGGGGCGCACGAGAAGCTCGGTCGAAAATTCTTCGACGGAAAGAAGCCCGTGCGCCTCCGCCAGCTGTCGGCGCTGCTCGGGATCGGCTGTAAATGTCGCCGTGATTCCTTTGGCGGGCAGGTTCCGTACATTGATCGAGTAAGAGACGGGACTCTTCTCCGGGTGAGGTTCCATCATGATCTCTCCTGCAACAGAGGCGGGAACGAAAGCCTGCCTGCAAGGAGATCCTCGTTCGACACTCCCGAAAGCAGGCGATGAGCCTCCACTACATAGGCAGCGATCGCTGCCGCTTCATTCCAGACGGCGCGCTCTGGTGCGATGTTCCGCCTTAAGGCATCCGCAAGGCCGGCCTCGTCGCCCGCGTCCACCGCCTTTCCATAAGCCGATAGCCTGCCGTAGAACATGCGCGCCAGCTTCTTCATGCGTTTGGGGACGCCAAGATCGCCGATCCCCAATTCTCTCAAGGAATGATCGACTTCGCGGAAGAAATAGTCGGTCAACTCCTGTGCCAAGTCCGCCGGCGCGCCGGTTTCCCCGCGCAGCCGGTGGAGAACGAGAAAGACGTGCAGTGCGACCATTTCGAAGCGGCCAAGAGGCGTGTCCGGCACCTGCCACTCCGAATAGAACTGGGGACGCCGCGCTGCCGCCACGATTTCCGCATAGAGCGCCTCCACAATGAGTCGGCGGGCGCGCCGTTGCGCGCCGAACGGCCACTGGAACATGAGGTCGCCTCCTTCGGCTGGGGGTTAATGTCCGATGCAGCGCGAACGGAAGCCTCGTCCAGTTGCATCGGCGCGAAAGCTGGTTTACCGGTTTTGCCGACCTGTGCAAGGTGACGGCCTTTCTCCAGACGGGCCAACAAAGCAAGGAGATGTCGTTGCGGGTACGGAAAATCAATGGGAGCCTTGCCTGCCGGGCGTTTCTCGCCGCGGCGGTCGGTGGTGCCGCTTTGGCGGTTTCTGGTTGCGGCAGCGTGTCCTCGACGCTCAGTGCGGGAGAGACTCTGACGCAAGGTTATGTCATCGATCCGCAGGCGCTGGAGCTGGTGCCGGTGGGTTCGAGCCGCGAGCAGGTGATGCTGGCGCTGGGCACGCCGTCGACAACGGCCACCTTCGACAATGAAGTTTTCTATTACATATCGCAAAAACGCGTCCGCGGGGCGGCCTTCATGAACCCGAGGCTGGTCGACCAGCAGGTGCTCGCGGTCTATTTCGGGCCAGACCAGCGCGTGAAGCAGATCGCCCATTATGGCCTTAAGGACGGCAAGGTGTTCGATTTCATCTCGCGCACGACGCCGACCGGCGGCCGCGACCAGAACTTCATCGCGCAGATGATTTCCGGTGTAGCCAAGGGTGCTCCGCCCTCAAACCCGCTGAGCGCCGTGGGTGGTGGCGGTCAATAGTGCCCCTTCTCAAGAAGAAGGCCCGCGGAAACCGCGGGCCTTCTTTTTTCGGGACCTGCCCCTGCTTCAGTGCGCAAGCACGGCAAGCAGAAGCAATGCCATGATGTTGGTGATCTTGATGGCAGGGTTCACGGCCGGGCCGGCGGTGTCCTTATAAGGATCTCCGACAGTGTCACCCGTCACGGAAGCCTTATGCGCATCCGACCCTTTCATGTGTTTCACGCCGTCCTTATCGACGAACCCGTCCTCGAAGCTCTTCTTGGCATTGTCCCAGGCGCCGCCGCCCGATGTCATGGAGATGGCGACGAACAGCCCGTTGACGATCACGCCAAGAAGCGAGGCACCGAGCGCCGCGAAGGCCGAAGCCTTGGAGCCCGAAATCAGAAGAACGCCAAAATAGACGACCAGCGGCGCAAGCACCGGCAGGAGCGAGGGGATGATCATTTCCCGGATCGCAGCCCTGGTGAGCATGTCCACCGCCCGCGCGTAATCGGGGCGTTCCTTGCCCTGCATGATTCCCGGCTTCTCCCGGAACTGCTTGCGCACCTCCTCCACTACGGCTCCGCCGGCGCGACCCACGGCCGTCATGGCCATGCCGCCGAAGAGATAAGGAATGAGACCGCCGAAGATCAGGCCGGCCACCACATAGGGGTTGGAGAGTGAGAAGGAGATATCGCCGACATTCGCGAAATAGGGGAACTCCGCGGAATTGGCTGCAAAATATTGCAGGTCGTAGGAATAGGCCGCGAAAAGGACGAGCGCACCGAGACCGGCGGAGCCGATTGCATACCCCTTGGTGACGGCCTTGGTGGTGTTGCCCACTGCGTCGAGCGCATCCGTCGATTGACGAACTTCCGGCGGCAGGCCTGACATTTCTGCGATACCGCCGGCATTGTCCGTCACAGGGCCAAAGGCATCGAGAGCGACGATCATGCCGGCAAGACCCAGCATGGTGGTCACGGCGATCGCCGTGCCGTAGAGGCCGCCGAGCTGATAGGTTGTGATGATGCCGCCTACGATCACGATTGCCGGAAGCGCCGTCGCTTCCAGCGATACGGCCAGCCCCTGGATCACATTCGTCCCGTGACCGGTCACGGAGGCCTGCGCGATCGAGTTCACCGGACGCTTGTTGGTGCCGGTGTAGTATTCGGTGATCACGACGATCAGCCCGGTGACGATAAGCCCGACAAGACCACACACGAACAAATTCGTTCCGTTGATGGTGATGCCGTTGACCGTGCCGATATCGCCCCATCCGATCGTGAGCGAGGTAGCTGCGCCGATGCCGAGGATGGTGAGCAGGCCTGTCACGATAAGGCCCTTGTAGAGAGCACCCATGATCGAGTTGTTCGTGCCGAGCTTCACGAAGAAGGTGCCGATGATGGAGGTGATGATGCAGGCGCCGCAGATGGCGAGCGGGTAAAGCATCACGCTTCCCAGCACGTCCGTTCCGGCGAAGAAGATGGCGCCGAGAACCATCGTGGCGACGACGGTCACCGCATAGGTCTCAAAAAGGTCGGCGGCCATGCCGGCACAGTCGCCGACATTGTCACCCACATTGTCGGCGATCGTGGCCGGGTTGCGCGGATCATCTTCGGGAATGCCCGCTTCCACCTTGCCGACGAGGTCGCCGCCCACATCCGCGCCCTTGGTGAAAATACCGCCGCCGAGACGGGCGAAAATCGAAATCAGCGAAGCGCCGAAGCCGAGCGCGACAAGCGCATCGATGACCTGGCGATCGGCCGGCGCGTAGCCCATGGGCCCGATCAGCACCCAGTAATAGACGGCGACACCGAGCAGCGCGAGGCCTGCCACCAACATGCCGGTGATCGCCCCCGACTTGAAGGCGAGATCAAGCCCGGCCGCAAGGCTCTTCGAGGCCGCCTGCGCCGTGCGGACATTGGCCCGGACGGAAACATGCATCCCGATGAAGCCGGCCATGCCGGAAAGTATTGCACCGATGAGGAAGCCTATTGCCGCTGCCCCGGTCAGCAGCCACCAGGCGAGGAGGAAGACGACCACGCCGACGATGGCGATGGTCGTGTATTGCCGCGTAAGATAAGCCTGCGCTCCCTCCCGAATGGCGCCGGCGATTTCCTGCATGCGCGCATTGCCCTGATCGGCGGCGAGCACCGATTGCGTAGCCCAGATGGCATAGAGGACAGAGAGCAGGCCGCAGGCGATGACAACGTAAAGCATGGTCATGCCAAAACAATCCCTTGATTTCGGCCCGCTGGAACCCCTCCCGGGCCTAGAGAAAGGCTGAAGCGTGTACATGCCGCAGCCCAGGGCGCTGACTTTGTGAAAGACACCGCGCCCCGTCAAGGTCTTCGTGCGACGAATATACGCAGGAGCCGGCCAGGGACGAAACGCCGCACCTTTTCAGGTGCTTTTTCAGGCGGAGCTGACCAACCGTCTGCGGCGCAGCACCAGAGCAGCCAGAATCACGAGGCAGGAACCGGCCACGGGGAAGATCACCCAATTCAGCGTCTCCCAGCCGAAGCCGTGATAAACCCGCCCCGACATGAAGGAAGAGAAGGCCACAGTCGAGAACAGCAGGAAATCGTGCATGCCCTCCACCTTGTTCTTTTCGGATGGGCGATAGCACTCGGCCACCATGGCGGTGGCGCCGATGAAACCGAAGTTCCAGCCGATCCCGAGAAGCACCAGCGCAAGCCAGAATTGCCAAAGCTCGATGCCCGAGAGCGACACGAGCCCACAAGCGATGAGCAGCACGAGTCCGGCCGCGACGATCGTCTCCTTACCGAATCGCGAGATCAAATTTCCGGTGAAGAAACTCGGAGCGAACATGGCGAGTACGTGCCAGGAAATCCCAAGCGTTGCCTGGTCCGGTGAGAAGCCGCAGCCCACCATCGCTAACGGCGCGCCGGTCATGACAAAGGTCATGAGCGCGAAGGAACTGACACCGCAGAAGAGGCCCGTCAGGAATCGCGGCTGCAAGAGGATCTCGCTTAGCTTCCGCGCCGGCTCGCCTTGCACCGGTGCGCCGGTTTTCACTTTGTCGTTGCTGATTTGCAGACGCGAAAGAATAACAGCGCCGATAAGCGACAGCCCGATGATCGATGCAAAAGCGCCGGCGAACATCACGGGCGCAAAGAGTTCGCGGGTGTGAATGGCGAGCTGGGGCCCGAGGATTGCGGATATCACCCCACCGCCGAGAACCCACGCAATGGCGCGCGGCTTGAAACTTGCTGGAGCATTGTCGGCCGCCGCGAAACGATATTGCTGGAGAAATGCATTCCCCGCACCGATGAAGAGCAGTCCTAACGTGAAGAACCAGAAGCTCGCCTGCAACAGGGCGAAGACCGCGATCGCAGCCCCGAGCGCAGTGACACCCGTTCCCGAAATGAAACCTTTGCGCCGTCCCAACGCACCCAACAGCATCGCTGCCGGTATGGCCGCCAGCGCGACGCCGATATTGAAGCCGGTTATGGGTGTGGTGGCCAGCGACTTGTCTGCGCCGAGGAGATAGCTCCCGGCCAGGCTTCCCATCGAGATCGCGATCGGGGCGGAGGAGCCGACAACCGCCTGCGCGGCCGCCAGGATCAGCGCGGTGTGCCTGGCCTCACGATAGAGGACGTCGGTGGTCACGAAGCATCCTTGCCCCTGCCTTCGCCCCGCACCCGGCGCGCGACACGGTCGAGAACGGCGTTGACAAGCTTGGGCTCCTCCTCCTCGCCATAGAACGCCTTTGCTATATCGAGATATTCGGAAACCACAACCGCGACAGGCACGTCCGAGCGTTTGGTCAATTCATAGACGCCAGCCCTCAAGATCGCACGCAGCGTCGAATCGAGGCGCGAGAGGGGCCAATCCTCCGTAAGCGACTGGCGAATGACCGGGTCGATGAAGGTCTGGTTTTCAATCACGCCGGAAAGAATCGCGCGGAACCATTGCGCGTCCGCCTCCCGGTAGAGATTGCCGTCGATTTCCTTGCCGAGGCGGAAGGCCTCGTATTCAGCGGTGGTCTCCAGAAGACCCGTGCCAGCCACATCCATTTGGTAAAGCGCTTGCACGGCCGCAAGACGCGCCGCGCCCCGCTTGTTGGCAGGACGGAAGTTGCCGATGCGGCCTTGTTCGGCGGGTTTGGTCAAGGCTTACGCTCCAAGGCGTTCTTGAGTTCGATCATGCGAAGCGCAGCCTCTGCAGCGCCGCGCCCTTTTCCCACCCCTTCGATGGTTCCAGTCTCCGGACGTCCCTTTATGCGCGCCCAGGCCTGCTCCTCATTTTCGACGGTGAGGATGCCGTTTCCGATGGCGAGCCCGCGGGTCAGCGCGAGATCCATGATCCCGCGTGCGGATTCGTTCGAAACGATCTCGAAATGATAGGTCTCGCCGCGGATCACACAGCCAAGCGCGACAAAGCCGTCATAGGCCCTGGCACCCTTCTGCGCGGCCTGATGGGCGAGCGCTATGGCTCCGGGGATTTCCAGAGCGCCCGGCACGGTCACGACATCATAGGTTGCGTCGGCTTCGTCCAGCGCTTCCTTGGCCGATTGGAGGAGGCCATCGGCGAGGTCGTCGTAAAAACGCGCTTCGACGATGAGGATTCTTGTCTTGTCTGTCATCTTTCACTCCGGGCGAGAGGAGCCCGATTAGGCCTCTTTGGCCGCCTCCGCAAGACGCGCAGCATAGCGCGCCATGGTGTCGACCTCGAAATTGACCTTGTCGCCCACCTGCCGTTGGCCCCAGGTCGTCACCGCGAGCGAGTGATGGATCAGGAGCACATCGAAACGGTCGCCGTCGACGCGGTTCACCGTAAGTGATGTGCCATCAAGGGCAACTGAGCCCTTCGGGGCGACGAACCTCGACAATTCCTTCGGCGCTTCAAGAACAAAGCGGACCGCGTCCCCTTCATCCCTTCTCTCCAGAATCACTGCCGTGCCGTCGACATGGCCTGAGACGATATGTCCCCCGAGTTCGTCGCCGATCTTGAGCGCCCGCTCCAGATTGACGCGCGTTCCTTCACGCCATTGACTGACGGTGGTGAGTTGAAGCGCCTCGTCCCACGCCTCTACCTCGAACCAGCGCCGGTTAGAACCGCCGTCCGGGAGTTCCACGACCGTCAGACACACGCCGGCACAAGCGATGGAGGCGCCGATCGCGATCGTCTCCGGATCGTAGTTCGTTTCGATCCTGATCCGCAGGCCCTTCTGAAGCGATGCAATCCGCTGAACGGTACCCACATCCGTCACGATGCCCGTGAACATCAAGCCCTCACATATTCGAAATAGAGATCGCCGCCGAAGCGTGCCTCGCGCCGCTTTGCAAAGCCCGACGGGATATGGTCCAGGTCTATCGGAGAGGCAATCCCCTGTCCCCCGATTTCGCCTGGGCCGACGAAAAGACACAGGCGGTCCACCAAACCCTCGCCCAGGAATTCGCCCGCGGTGAAGGCGCCACCTTCCACCATGAGTGTCGAAATGCCGCGCGCGGCCAGATCCTCCAGCAGTTCGGGCAAAGCAATATGGCCCTCAAAGGTTTCCACGCCCAGAAGCTCCGCGCCCGCCGCCAGTAGCGCCGCACGTCGTTCAGGGCTTACGTCCTTCGCAGCGGTGACCCAAAGCGGCACCTCGGGCGCACTGCGCGCAAGCGTCGAGGCCGGCGGCAAACGCAGGTCACGGTCGAGCACGATCCTTGTGGGAGAGCGCCCCTCCAGTCCGGGAAGGCGGCAGGTGAGCAATGGATCGTCGGCAAGCGCCGTGCCGATGCCGATCAGGATGGCGTCGGCCTCGGCGCGCATGAGGTGGACCTGGCGGCGGGCGGTCTCCTCAGTGATACGCACCTGCCCCTGCCCTGCCCGCCCGATCTTTCCGTCTACGGAAAGCGCAAGTTTCAGAGTTACTTCTGGCCGCTTCTTTATAGATCTGATGAGGTACCCGGCCAGAAGATCGGCTGCTTCTTCGGCCAGTATCCCCTCCAGCACTTGGATCCCGGCGTTGCGCAACATCGCATAGCCCTTTCCGCTCACACGCGGGTCGGGATCGCTGGCAGCGCCCACCACGCGGGCAATGCCTGCGGTAATCAAGGCTTCCGAACATGGAGGCGTGCGGCCATGATGCGCGCAGGGCTCAAGAGTGACATATGCGGTGGCGCCGTGCGCTGCCTCGCCCGCTTCTTCGAGCGCCTGCGTTTCGGCATGAGGCCGGCCACCCAGGGCCGTCACACCGCGCCCGACGATCTGCTGCCCGTTCCCGTCGTCTCTGACGATCAGGCAACCCACGGACGGATTGGTTCCGGTCAGGCCCAAATGCCGGCGTGACAGGCGGATCGCTGCCGCCATCAAGCGGCGGTCATTCTCGTTTCCCGAAACACCCGACATCCTAGAAGCCCCGATTTGGCGGGGCGAACGCCCGCCTATTCCAATTCCGGCTCGCCCCGCAGCTCGCCCAGCACGTCCTGGAAGTCCTTGGCTTCCCGGAAGTTACGGTAGACGGAAGCGTAGCGCACATAAGCCACGTCATCGAGGGACTTGAGCGCCTCCATAACGAGCAGGCCGATCTCGCCCGTGTTCACTTCGTTCTCGCCCGAGCTTTCGAGCTGGCGCACGATGCCGGTCACCGCGCGCTCGATCCGCTCGGGGTCCACATTGCGCTTTCTGAGCGCGATTTCGAACGAGCGGTGCAGCTTGTCGCGATCGAAGGGCACCTTGCGGCCCGTTTTCTTCACCACCACGAGGTCACGTAGCTGCACGCGCTCGAATGTGGTGAAGCGACCTCCGCAAACCGGGCAGGCGCGGCGGCGGCGGATCGCGGCGCCGTCTTCAGCGGGCCGCGAATCCTTCACCTGCGTGTCTTCGGATTGGCAGTAGGGGCAGCGCATCTCGTCCCTTTGTCGGTAATACCCTTCGCGGGCTCATCCCAGATATGGGTAGAGCGGGAAGCGTTCGGTAAGGGCAATCACCTTGTTCTTCACAGCTTCCTCGACGGCGAGATTGCCGTCGTCGGAATTGGCTGCCCTAAGCCCGTCCAGAACCTCGGCAATCAGTTTGCCGATCTCGCCGAACTCCGCCTCGCCGAAGCCGCGCGTCGTACCCGCGGGCGTGCCAAGCCGGATGCCCGATGTGACAAACGGCTTTTCGGGATCGAAAGGAATGCCATTCTTGTTGCAGGTGATGTTGGCGCGGCCCAGAGCAGCCTCGGCGCGCTTGCCGGTGGCGTTCTTCGGCCTCAGATCCACCAGCATCAAGTGGTTATCCGTTCCGCCGGAGACGATTTCCAATCCGGTTTCCTGAAGGCTGGCAGCGAGAGCGCGGGCGTTTGCCACCACCTGATGTGCATAGGTCTTGAATCCAGGCTGCAGCGCTTCGCCCAGGGCCACGGCCTTGGCTGCGATCACATGCATGAGCGGTCCGCCCTGCAGGCCGGGGAACACAGCGGAATTCACCTTCTTGGCGATCGCTTCGTCATTGGTCAGCACCATGCCGCCGCGCGGGCCGCGCAACGACTTATGCGTCGTCGTGGTAACCACATGCGCGTGGGGCAATGGAGAAGGATGCGCGCCGCCTGCCACGAGCCCCGCAATATGGGCCATATCGACCATCAGGTAGGCGCCGACGCTGTCGGCGATTTCCCGGAAGCGCTTCCAATCCCAAATGCGCGAATAGGCGGTGCCGCCAGCCAGGATCAGCTTCGGCTTGTGCTCCTGGGCCAAGCGCTCCACCTCGTCCATGTCGAGGAGGTGATCGTCGCGGCGAACGCCGTAGGAGACGACGTTGAACCACTTTCCCGACATGTTGACGGGCGAGCCGTGGGTGAGGTGACCGCCGGAATTCAGGTCGAGCCCCATGAAGGTGTCGCCCGGCTGGAGCAGCGCCAGGAACACGGCCTGGTTCATCTGGCTGCCGGAATGGGGCTGCACATTGGCGAACTCGCAGTTGAAGAGCTTCTTGGCGCGTTCGATCGCCAACTCCTCCACCACGTCCACGAACTGGCAACCGCCATAGTAACGCTTGCCCGGGTAGCCTTCCGCATATTTGTTCGTAAGCACTGTACCTTGGGCTTCAAGCACCGCACGCGAAACGATGTTCTCCGACGCGATCAGCTCGATTTCGTGCCGCTGACGGCCGAGTTCGTTGCGAATCGCCGAAAAGATCTCGGGATCGGCCTGCTCGAGTGGCCTGGAAAAAAAGCTTTCGGTCTCGGCCGCTGCGGTCGATGCGTGTGCCATTGCAATCACCCTTTGTGAGGCTCTTCTATGGGCGGAGCCCGGGCATTAGCATTTTTCCGCGCCGGTAACCACGTCCCCGAGCGGTATTTTTTCACCTTTGGTGGGGTTCGGCGCCTGGCAAAAAGGCCGCCCTATCGGCGGCCTTCCCGAAAAAACCCGATGGGTCGGGCGATCAGATCGCGGTCGAGATTTGCAGTTCCGCGGCGCCGTCAAACCCGTAGATGTCATCGCGGAAATGGACCACCCCATCGCCGGTCGACCATGCGGAGACATAGGAGAAATAGACCGGCACCGGTTCGGCCACATTGATGTGAATGTCTTCCTGCGACTGGATGGTGGTCTCGATCTGCCGGCGATCCCAACCCGGCGTGTCACGCAGGATCCACGCCACGAGGTCACGCACGTTCTGGACGCGCACGCAACCGGAGGAGTGGAAGCGCTCCTGATCGCGGAACAGGTTCTGCTGCGGCGTGTCGTGCATATAAACCGCATGCTGGTTCGGGAAATTGATCTTCACTGAAGCCATGGCGTTGATCTTGCCAGGATCCTGGCGGAACCGGTACTTAGCCGCCTCTTCCGTCGACCAATCCACCGTCAGCGGATCGACCTCGCGCCCGTCCGGCGCGATCATGCGAATATTGTTGTTGGTCAGATAATTGGGATCCTTCCGCATCAGCGGAATGATGTCCTTGCGCACGATCGAGACCGGCGCGTTCCAGTAGGGATTGAGGATAATCTCATTGATCTTGGAACTGAGGACCGGCGTCTGCCGATCGATCTTGCCCACCACGGCAGTGTGGCGCGAAACGACACGGCCATTTTCCACGGCCTCGATCTGCGCGGCCGGGATGTTCACCATCACGAAGCGCTGACCCAGCGGTTTCGTCGTCATCTCCCGCAGGCGGCCGAGATTGGTCTGAAGCTGACCAAGCCTCACCGGAGCGGAGACGTTCATGGACGAGAAGGTGTATCTTCCCGTGACACCGTCGGCCGGAAGGCCGTGACGAACCTGGAAGCGCTTCAACGCCTCATCCACATAGGAGTCGAAGGCAGGCGACATGCCGGCGCGCGGCGAAAGGTCGCCGGAGACCATCAGGCGGCGGCGCAGCACCTCCACGTCGGGATCGATGACGCCGAGCTGCAGCTTCTTTGTCGCAGGGACCATAGGCCAGCCCCCGCTTGCAACGATGTTGGAATAGGCGACGATGGCCTGCTCAACATAGCTCGCCGTTTCCGGGCTGAGGACCGGGAGAGTGGACACCACCCTGTCCCTGCCGCTGCTCACCTGGGCATCGAACTGATCGTCCCACGCGCCTCTGCGGGGGGCGTTGATGATGGCGTCGAAAGCGGACTGCGCACTCGCAGAACCCGCAACAGCCGCAGCTGCAGCAGCTCCGGCTCCGCTCAGGAATACACGGCGACTGGTCTTCATCTCCGATCCTCTAACTCAGGGGCAATGGCCTGCGGCCGAGACTCGCCGAAATAAGGTTAATTTTTCGCCAACAGAGTGCCGCGTGGCGACTTGGAACTGCGACATTCCATCAGCGACGGCGTATTCCTCCATTTCGCTCAATTGTGTTATTAGCGTGACGCGCGGGACAACTCCCCCAGCCAAACGCGGTTCCCCGCAGCAAATCGAAGGCCGGCGCCTTTCGGACACCGGCCTTAAATCAATGATCACAAGTTGCAGTAACCGGTCGCCCCCGGCTGTCAAACAGGCACCCGGTTACATGCGATATGCGATCGTGTCGTTCCAGAAGCGATCGAGCCGCTGAAGCGCCTTGTTCATCTGCTGGAATTCTTCCACCTTGATGCCGCCCACCTGCTCGATCGAGCCGATATGCCGATCGTAAAGGCGCGAGACGACATCCGCGATCTCCTGGCCCTTCGGGGTCAGGCTGATGCGGACCGAACGCCGGTCGACGCGCGAGCGCTGATGATGGATGAAACCCATGTCTACGAGCTTCTTCAGATTGTAGGAGACGTTGGAGCCGAGATAGTAACCGCGCGAGCGCAGTTCCCCGGCAGTCAGTTCCGCATCGCCTATATTGAAGAGCAACAGCGCCTGAATGGCGTTGATGTCGCTGCGGCCCTGCCGCTCGAACTCGTCCTTGATGACATCGAGAAGGCGACGATGCAGCTTCTCGACGAGGTGCAGGGCTTCGAGATAGAGGGAGCGCAGCCCTGTTTCGCGCTCTTCATGGATAGACCCGTCCTGGGTCGCGGATCGCGAGTTGATCATAACTGGTGCCTTTCGTTTTGACGCCGGTGATTTTTTTGTTTTTCACCTGGGGCCACCGTAGCGAGGGCACCTAAAATTCGACTTAAACGCCAAGCTTAACAACGCATTACACCAGGAAGCCTGCATATAGGGCTAAAAAGGCGTTAACCTGGGTTAATCCGCCGCCGCTCCACGTGATAAAGGATCCGCAGGGCGGTATAGCAGAGCGCCACGGCGAGGTGGAGCACAAGGACGAGATAATGCTGCCCGTATAGTTCCGGGAAAAACCCGTACATGACGATTTCCGCCGCGGCGCAAATGAACCAGACGACCGGCCCCCAGGATGCAAGCATCCACAGCCCGACAGCGGCAAAAGGAAAAAGGACAGCAAGGGGAACTGCTGCCACCTGCCAATAATATGGCATCAAATCGAACCGCCAGGCTGGGCCGTCGAAGAAGCCGAGCAGCCGCACCCAATAGCCGATGCCTTCGACCAGGCAGGCGAGCGCCACAGTACGCTGCAGCAGTTCCAGCGCACTTTCATAAGGGGATGGCCGGATCAGCAGCCGGGTGGCGACCTCGTCGCTCACAGTTCCAGTTCTCCTTCTTCCAGAGGCGCAAAGAAGCCTTCGATGACCGCCGGATCGACCTCGTCAATGGAAGCCGGACTCCAGTCCGGATCCTTGGTCTTATCGACGACGGCGGCACGAATCCCTTCATAGAAATCGCGGTTCGCCAGCATACGGTTCAGAATCCTGAACTCCATGCGCATGCACTCGTCCATGGAGAGCATCGCGCCGTAATTGATAGCACGAAACGCCACATGCAAGCTGGTCGGCGAGCGCATTCGAATGATGCGGAGCGTTTCGCTAGCGAATTCCTCGCCTTCGCCCGCAGCCCCTTCAAGGCTCAGGATGCAGTCCTCTAGGGAGCCCAGGGAAAAATGCCGCTCGATGGCATGGAAGCTCGCCTCGTCGCCTTCGGCGGGAACGTCCTTCGAGAATTCAGCCAGCGCCCCCTCCACATCCCCCGCTTGGACGAGTTTCTCAAGCAGAGCGGGCATATCGGCCGAAGCCACCGCATTAGTGGCAATCCCGACCCTTAGGGCATCACCATAACCGATGCGGTTACCCGTCAGCCCGAGATACATGCCATATGCGCCGAGGCGCGAAAGAAGATAGCTGCCTCCAACATCCGGAAAGAAGCCTATGCCCACTTCCGGCATGGCGAAGACGGCCTTTTCGGTCATCACCCGGTGCGAGCCGTGGCACGACACTCCCACGCCTCCGCCCATCACGACACCGTCGATCAGGGCCACATAGGGCTTGGCGTAGCGGGCAATATAGGCATTGAGGCGGTATTCGTCGGCGAAGAATGCAGCCGAAGCGTTGCCAAGACCTGCCTTGTGGACCTCGACGATATCCCCGCCCGCCGAAAAAGCGCGCCCGTTGCCCCGGATGGCGACAAATCGGATGGACTCGTCAGCCTCCCATTCGGAAAGCCTCCCGCTCAGGGCGTTGATCATGTTGTGGTTCAGAGCATTCAGCGCAGCAGGCCGGTTGAGCGTGATGAGGCCCGTTCCACCCCGTCGCTCAAAGAGCACCTCATCGTCACTGACGAATTCCTGGGCCAAATCAGATTTCCTCCCCGCGACGCCAGGTTATCATAGAAGGTGATTAGGGGCGGGGCCGAGTCGCGTCAATCCGATCCCTTCCTTTCACTTCCTGCGGCAAAAACGTTCCACGGCTGTTGTTGTTCGTCGCCGCGGGAGCGTGATAAAAGCCACGCAAGCAGGAGTAGTGCCTTGAACAAATTCAGCCGCATCAAAACAGACACAATCCGCAGTGTCGACGAGATTACCGGAAGCAGGCGGCTGAGACGAATGCGCAAGGCGCCTTGGTCGCGCCGGCTCGTGCAAGAAAACCACCTGCGTGTGGATGACCTCATCTGGCCGATCTTCCTTGTGGAAGGCGAAGACCGGAAAGAACCGGTGGAGGCGATGCCCGGCGTTTTCCGTTACTCGGTCGATTTGGCCGTTCGTGAAGCCGAACGCGCGGCGAAGCTCGGGATTCCCGCCATTGCGACCTTCCCGAATATCGGCCTTGGAAAGCGCGATGCCACAGGATCCGCCATCCTTGATCCCGATAACCTCATTAACCAGGCAAGCCGCAGCATCAAGGCTGCCGTGCCGGAGATCGGCATCATTACGGACGTGGCGCTCGATCCCTTCACCAACCATGGCCATGACGGCATCCTGCGCGACGGCATCATCGTCAACGATGAGACGGTGGCTCAGGTAGCAGAAGCAGCGGTGCTCCAGGCGGCGGCCGGCGCCGATATCATCGCCCCTTCGGAAATGATGGACGGGCGGATCGGCGCTATCCGCGACGCACTGGATGCCAACGGGTTCCAGGACGTGGCGATCATGTCCTATGCGACCAAGTTCGCATCCGCCTTCTATGGTCCCTATCGTGAAGCGATCGGCACCGGCGGGCTGCTCAAGGGCGACAAGAAGACCTATTACGTCGATCCTGCCAATACGGACGAGGCGGTGCGGGAGGCCGAGCAAGATCTGCTCGAGGGCGCGGACATGCTTATGGTGAAGCCCGGCCTGCCCTATCTGGATATCATTCACCGGCTCAAGGACGAATTTTCCATCCCCACCTTCGCCTATCAGGTGTCGGGCGAGTATTCGATGATCAAGGCTGCCGCCGCGAATGGCTGGCTCGACGGCGAGAAGGCGATGCTCGAAACCTTGCTTGCCTTCAAGCGCGCGGGCTGCGACGGCATTCTTACTTATTTCGCCCCCGAGGTGGCCCAGCTTCTTCGCGACTAGCGCCTTGAAAACGCCCGCGGCATCACCATTTCTTCCGCGTTGCATTGGTTTTTAAAGGCGTAATTATGGTTGCAAAAACAATTGATCATGCTCCCCGGGAGGAGCGTTTCGACGCGCGGAGTTTCAGCGGGGTGCTGACGCGCCGCTCCGTGGCATTTTTTATCGATTACCTGCTGATCGGCTTGCTACTCATCCCGGTCGGGCTTCTTGTTTTCGTCCTCGGTGTCTTCACCATCGGGCTTGGATGGTTGCTGTTCGGCATTCTTGGCCCTCTCACGGCACTCCTTTACGTAGCATGGACCCTCGGAGGCCGGCACCAGTCAACGCTTGGAATGAGGATGATGGGAATCCGGCTTGAGCGGATGGACGGCGAACGGGTCGACTGGATGCTTGCCGTGGTGCACACGGTGCTTTTCTGGGCCGGAAACGCGATCCTCACTCCCTTCATCCTGCTGGTCGCCCTTTTCACCGATTACAAGCGGACATTGCACGATATCCTGCTTGGAACCGTCGTCGTGCGCGCGAATTGATTGGGAAACCCTGTTGCAGCCCGGCAGGGCCGCAACAATCCCATTGACCTTTTTGAGCTAGAGTTCATGGTAATATCGGTCTTGTAGGAGAAAGACCCTGGATCCGTTCCGGGAGGCTTTAGGATCGGATCCACCAGCTAAGGGGCACAGGAGAACGCCCGCAAACGATGACGCAGCACCCGACGCAATCGCCGCAGTTCTTTCTCACCGCACCTTCGCCCTGCCCCTATCTCGAAGGACAATTTGAGCGAAAGGTTTTCACCCACCTCGTGGGTGCAAAGGCTCCCGAACTCAACGACCTTCTGACGCAGGGCGGTTTCCGGCGCTCGCAGAACATCGCCTATCGGCCCGCCTGCGAGACGTGCCGTGCCTGTGTTTCCGTGCGCATCCTCGCCCAGCAGTTCAAGCCGTCGAAGAACATGCAGCGGGTCCTCAAGGTCAACGCCGACCTGATAGGTACGGCGCACCGGGCCGAGCCGTCGACGGAGCAGTATTCACTTTTCCGCGCCTATCTCGATGCACGCCACCGGCGTGGCGGCATGTCGGATATGACGGTGCTCGATTACGCGATGATGGTCGAGGACAGCCATGTGGATACCAAGATCATCGAATACCGGCGGCGGGGTCCGGATTCCTTTGTCACCGGCAAGGGCGAAGGCGAGCTGATTGCGGTTGCCTTGACCGATCAGATGGCGGATGGTCTGTCCATGGTCTATTCCTTCTACAATCCGGAGATGCAGGAGCGCTCGCTCGGCACATTTATGATTCTGGATCATATAAGGCGGGCAAATGCAGCCGGGCTGCCGCATGTCTATCTCGGGTACTGGGTGAACGGCTCGCGCAAGATGGCTTACAAGGTGCGCTTCACGCCCCAGGAGCATCTCGGCCCGAACGGCTGGGAACGCTATGAATAGCCGGTAGCGGGCTCCTCCACCTTGTCCACCCGCGAGATCGGTTATTCCAGAGGCTTGTTGCTGACCGCTGCCGGCGGATTGGTTCTTACGATCGACATACCGCTCATCCGCCTTGCCAATGGTGATCACTGGCCGATCCTGATGTGGCGAAGCGGCCTTACCGTTTTTACCGCACTGATCGTCTGGTTCATCTGGCGGCGTTTTTCACGCGATGTGCCGGCGCTCATCCCGGGCAAGAGTGGGCTGGTGGTGGCTTTGCTCTATGGCATTTCGTCGATCTGCTTCATCGGCGCGGTCTACAACACCTCCACCGCCAACATCGTCTTTATCCTGGCGTTCAACTCCATGTTCGCCGCACTGCTTTCATGGATTTTCCTTCGAGAGCGGCCAAAGCCGGCAACGCTTTTGGCCATGGCGGCCATGCTGGTCGGGGTGCTCATCATCGTCGGAAGCAGCGTCGGCACGGGCAATTTGTTCGGGGATGTGCTGGCACTCTGCTCGGCATTTCTGGTCGCCAGCGCAATCACCATCTCGCGCGCGAGTGGGCGAGACATGGGTTTTGCTGCTCTCGTCGCCGTCGCGCTGCCCTTCCTGCTCGCCGTGTTCATGACGGCAAAGACAGGCTATCGCATCGATCATCCCTGGTGGATCATCCTTAATGGTGCGGTCGTGATGCCGCTCTCGTTCTTCTGCCTGGCGAACGGGCCGAAATATCTCTCCGGTCCAGAGGTGGCGATGTTCTACCTTCTGGAAACTGTTCTTGCGCCGATCTGGGTCTGGATGATCTTTTCGGAGGTGCCGACAAGCCAGAGTCTGGTCGGTGGGACCATTCTTGTCGCGGCGCTGATAGCCCATTCGCTTTGGCAGCTTCACTCAGGGCGTAAGCAGCGCGAAATAGCCGCGCTGCGCCACCCCACTTAGCGCGTAGGACGAAAAACCGAAGCCGTTTCGGCAGGAGCGCAGAGGTTCAGTCACTTGCCGCCCCTGTTCCGAGCGCCGATGCTGCAGGCATCAGATCCGCTCCAGCAGCTCCGCCAGCTGGTCGGCGCATTGGCCCCATCCCTCGTGGAAACCCATTTCCTCGTGAGCCTTCTTGTCTTCCACCCGCCAATGACGGGCACGGGCGGTGTAGCGGGTCCTGCCGCCCTCATCCTCGAAGGTGATGATGCCGGTAAAAAATGGCTTCTCGGTCGGATGCCAGCCTGCGGTATAGGCGTCGGTGAAGACGAGCCGCTCGTTTTCCACCACCTCCAGATAGACCCCCTCGTTCGGATAGTCGTTACCGTCCGGATCGCGCATGACGATGCGGCTCGCGCCGCTTGGCCGCACATCGGTCTCGGCCTCTGCGATCGTCCAGGGCTTCGGCACAAACCATTGCTTCAAAAGCTCCGGATCGGTCCAGGCGCGATAGACCTTCTCGCGCGGCGCATCGAAAAGTCGGGTGAGAACGAGTTCACGCTCTTCGGAAGGAATCGCGGTTGGATGGGCGGTCATCTGTCACTCCGTCGTTGTCGTGCCCCGAGGACGATCCTCTCACGGTCGATCCGACACACCCAACAAAAAAACTAGCGCTCGTCCCTTGTCTGCTTGCTAGGAGGAGCGAATCTCGCCCATGGATACACCCCAGCTTTATCTTGATTTCACGCCTCAATATTAATCGCAGTTTAGACAGCACAAGATGACATCTCCCCATATTCTTTCTTCTGCTATGCAGCGGCGAATTACGATCAGATCATGTGGAACAAATCTTCTTCTGGAGAGTTCGACAGCAGTCTGAATCCTGGAGGAATACTCTCGTGAACAAATTTCTTGTCGGCGTAGCGGCTGCCGCGCTTTTCTCTTCCCCTGTTCTCGCTCCGCATATCTCGTTTCCGGGCATTCAACAGGCGCATGCGCAGGACGCTCAAATCAGCATCAGCGTGTTTTATGACCGGCTGGCCGAGCACGGGTCATGGGTGAGCCACCCCCGGCACCATTATGTCTGGGTGCCGACCGATGTCGATGCAAGCTGGGTTCCCTATTCACACGGCCACTGGGTCTACACCGAGCAATATGGCTGGTACTTCGCGTCCGACGAACCTTTCGGATGGGCGGTCTATCACTATGGCCGCTGGGGCTATGACCCGGAGATCGGCTGGTACTGGGTACCGGGAACCCGTTGGGCTCCGGCCTGGGTGTCCTGGAGACGTAGCAACGATTATGTCGGCTGGGCACCCCTCCCGCCCGAAGGGGACGGCGTTGCCGTCAGCGTCGAAATTTCCTCGGCCGAGCCGCCCGAAGGATATTGGGTCTTCGTGCCCGTCAAAGAGTTCGTTGCTCCGGATCTGACCGTCGTGGTCATCGACCGGCAGGAGGTACCGGTCATCTATCAGCGGACCGAAGTTCTGGGCCCAGTCGAAGTCGAAAACAATATCGTCGTCAACAATGTGATCGACGTGGATTTCGTCCGCGAGCATGTCGATCGGGATATCCAGGTCACTCAAGTGCAGGAGGTGCAGGATCCGTCCGAAGCCGCCGGCAGCGACAGCGTCGTCGCGTTCACGGGTGAGATTGCAGCTGAACAGGATGCGGCGCCTACGGAGGCCGTTGAGGCGGCGCAGGTCGAATCGCCGACCAAAGGCCAGGAGATAGAGGCAACGGGCGAGGCTCCAGGCACTGCCACGGACCAAACACCAGCCCAGGGCACGGAGCAAGCACCGGCCCAGACGACCGAGCAACCCTCGCCAAGTGAGAGCGAGCAAACACCCGCCAGCGACACCCAACAGGCACCCGATGCAGGTGCGCAATCCACCGGCCAAGAATCGGACCAGGCACCGGATGGGCAGACCGAGCAGGCACCGGCAGGACAAGAATCCACCGAGCAGCCTTCGGATCAAGAACCTGCTGCCGAACAGCCTGCCGAGCAACAGCCGGCACAAGAAGAGGCGCCTGCGGGCGAGCGTTCCGGTCAAGGTTCCGCGGCTCAGCCGCAGTCCGAGGAAGCTCCAGCAGAAGGCCAGCCGGCGGAGAGCGACACGTCCGAGGGGCAGCAGCCAGCGGAGCAATCGGCTCCCGCTCAGGAAACTCCAGCCCAGGGAGCCCCCTCAGGCGAGGCAGAGCAGGCGCCGACCCAGGAGACGCCTGCTGGAGCAGCCGAGCAGGAATCTCCTGCCGGCGGACAGTCGGAACAGTCTCCCGGTCAGGCCGAACAGCCAGCTGGCGACGGTGCGCAGTCTCCGGCGGAGGGCGGACAACAAGCGCCTGCCGGGGAATGCACGCCGCAGGCGCAGCAAGCTGGCCAGTGCTGAACGCGCACCGACCTGCATATACAGGACTAAGCTTTGGGCCTCCGCTACGGCGGAGGTCCATATTCTGCGATCAGACGTTATGCCGAAGCGGCTTAGCCGAACTTGCCCGTCCTGGGGAAACCTTTGGGAGCCATACGACCAGCGGAGGCACGGTCACCCAGCCATTCTGCGAGTTCCGCCTGACCGCGCGTAAAGGTGCGGTCGGCCGAATCGAGCCAAGTCAACCCGTCGGTCATGGCGAAGGTCTTGATGTCGGCGACGCCGCCATCCTTGTAGCGCTGGAGGCGCACGCCCTTGCCGCGCACCATCTCTGGTATCTGCGACAAGGGGAAAACGAGAAGCTTCCGGTTCTCGCCCACGATCGCGACGTGGTCGCCCGTGGCGGGAACGCATAGCCGAGCCTCGTCCGGCGCCTTGACGTTCATGATCTGCTTGCCCTTGCGGGTGTTCGCCACGACTTCCTTTTCCGGCACGACGAAACCGTTACCCGCATGGGAGGCGAGCAGCAGCTTGCGCTCGGGGTCATGCGCGAAAGCGGTGACGACCGCCTGGTCGTTCTCCATGTCGACCATGATGCGCACGGGCTCACCATGGCCACGGCCGCCCGGCAACCTATCGGCGCCGATCGTGTAGAACTTGCCTCCGGTGGTGAGGAGCAGGATCTTGTCCGTCGTCTGGGCGTGGAAGGACAGCTTCAGACTATCTCCCTCCTTGAACGCCACGGCGGAAAGGTCCGTCAGATGGCCCTTCATCGCGCGAAGCCAGCCCTTCTCCGAGAGGATGACGGTGATCGGCTCGCGCTCGATCATCGCCTGCTGCACGTCTTCAAGGTCATGCGAAGGTGCGTCGCCGAAAGTGGTGCGGCGGCGTCCGAGTGTCGGGTTCTTTTCCGGGTCGAAGGTCTGGCGAACCTTGGCCACTTCCCAGCGCACGGTCTTCCACTGGCGGGCTTCGGATCCGAGCAGCTGCTCGATCTCGCCCTTCTCTTCCGAGAGCTTGTCGAACTCGGTGCGGATCTCGAACTCCTCGAGCTTGCGCAGAGCGCGCAGGCGCATATTGAGGATGGCTTCGGCCTGATTGTCCGTCAGGTTGAAGCGCTCCATCATCACCGGCTTCGGCTCGTCCTCCTCGCGGATGATGCGGATCACCTCATCGATGTTCAGATAGGCGATGAGATAGCCCGCGAGGATCTCAAGCCGCCTTTCGATCTCGGCCAGGCGATGCTTCGACCGACGAATCAGCACTTCACGGCGATGGTCGAGCCACTCGCGCAGCACATCCTTGAGCGACAGCACCGCCGGCACCTTGCCGCGCGAGAGAACGTTCATATTGAGTGGGAAGCGCGTCTCCAGGTCGGTGAGCCGGAAGAGCGATTCCATCAGCAATTCGGGTTCCACCGTCCGGCTCTTGGGGACCAGCACGATGCGGATGTCCTCGGCGCTTTCGTCGCGCACATCCTCAAGAAGCGGCAGCTTACGGGCCAGGATCAGCTCGGCCATCTTCTCGATTAGCCGCGATTTCTGAACTCCATACGGAATTTCTGTAACCACGGCATGCCACGTGCCGCGGCCCTGATCCTCCTTGAACCAGCGAGCGCGCAGCCGGAAACCGCCCCGTCCGGTTTCGTAGGCTTCGCGGATCGACGACCGACTTTCCACGATGATACCGCCGGTCGGAAAATCCGGACCCTGGACGAAATCGAGCAGGCGGGAGACCGGCACATCGGGATCATCGATCAAGGCGAGCGCGGCGTCACACACTTCGGCAGCATTGTGCGGCGGGACGGAGGTCGCCATTCCGACCGCGATGCCGGAAGAGCCGTTACAGAGCAGATTCGGGAAGGCGCCGGGGAGCACGATCGGCTCCTCGTCTTCCTCGTTGTAGGTGGGCCGGAAATCGACCGCATCCTCGGTGATGCCGGAAAGCAGCTCCGCCGCCACCTCCGTCATGCGTGCCTCGGTGTAGCGCATGGCAGCGGCGTTATCGCCGTCGATATTGCCGAAATTGCCCTGCCCGTCGACCAGCGGGTAGCGCATAGCGAAGGGCTGCGCGAGGCGAACCAGGGCGTCGTAGATCGACTGGTCGCCATGCGGATGGAATTTACCCATCACGTCGCCCACGATGCGGGCACATTTCGCGAAACCCTGCTCCGGGTTGAGACGCAGGAGCCGCATCGTGTGCATGATGCGCCGATGCACGGGCTTCAGGCCATCGCGCACATCGGGCAGCGCCCGGTGCATGATGGTTGAAAGCGCATAGGCAAGGTAACGCTCCTCCAGCGCCTTCTTCAGGTCGACCGGAAGCGCCGAATCACCATCTCCGGGCGGAAGCACCTCTTTTCCCATGGTTTGGGGTTAACGGACATCGCCCGCCAGGACAAGTGCGCGTTGTGGCGCGGCCATAGCCTGTCCACGGCCAAATGGCGCGATCAGCGGTGCGCTTATGAGCTTAGGATATCCAAGCGGAGAAATTGACAGCCCACCGGCCCACCGCCATCTTCTGGCGCGGATTTCGCGCAACAAGGCTCGTCTCAAGACCAGCCATCAACATGGGAAAGACCATGGAACGCCCTCGCCTTCGCCCTCTCCTCCTCGCCGGCCTTCTGGTTACGGCAACCTCGTCCCATGTTTTCGCGGTCGAGGCACAGGCGGTCGGGGAGCGCCTGAAGACACTGCTCGCCAATCAGGGCATCGATCTCACCTATCAGGACGCACAGATCGCCGGCGGCGACGTGACCCTTACGGGCACGGCCATCAAGGCGCCTGAGGCCGGCAAGTCCGTCAACCTCGGCGACATTACCTTGGAGGAGGTGACGGAAGAGCCCGACGGAACATATCGCGTGGGGAAATTCGCCCTCGATGCATTTGAGCATCAGGAAGGCGACCTCAAAATTTCGATGGTGGAGCCCACGATCGAGGGATTGGTGTTGCCGCAGGATGAAGCCTCTGACCCCTTCGGCGGGTTCATGCGCTACGATCACGCGTCCATTTCGCGAATCGATGTCGAGAACGAAACCGGCCCCCTTGCCACGATCGAGAACATCACTGCCGATCTTGAGGTCGCTGACGACAACAGCGTGGTGGATTTCGACGGTACGGCCGAATCCTTCAGCCTCAATCTCCACTCGCTCGTCAAAAGCGGCAGCAGTGCGGGCGCGCTTGAGGATTTGGGCTACCAGCAGATCACTGGCAGCGCTTTCATGGAAGGCCGGTGGCAACCATCCGACGGCAGGCTCACGCTATCGCGCTACGAAGCGGTGATCGATGATGCCGGGACGCTGAGCCTGCTCTTCGACCTCGGCGGCTACACACCGCAATTCATCAAAGCGGCCACCGAGATTGCCAAGCAAATGGAACAGAACCAGGGCGACCAGCAACAAGCCGCCCAGGGCATGGCGATGCTGGGGCTGCTGCAGCAGCTCACATTCCACGGCACGGCCATTCGCTTTACGGATGATTCGCTCACGGGCAAGCTGCTCGACTACCAGGCCGAGCAGATGGGCAGTTCCCCCGATGCTCTGATCGCGCAGGTGAAGGCCATGATCCCGGCGCAGCTTGGCCCCTATGTCGGCGCAGACACCGCGGACTCGATCGCTCAGGCGGTCGGGACGTTCCTTGAGAATCCCGGGAACATCGAGATCAGCGCAAGGCCGGAAAATCCCGTGCCCTTTGCCATGCTGGCAGCAGCCGCCATGGCGTCACCGGAGATGCTCGTGAAGCAGATCGGGCTGACGGTAAGGGCCAACCAGTAGGCTTGATTGACCGCCTGCGGGCAGGATCGCCCGCAGGCCGCCTTCTAATCCTTCTTCGGAGCAAGCCGCAGGTGCAGTTCGCGCAGTTGCTGCGGTGTCGCCTCCGAGGGTGCCCCCATCAGCAGATCCATTGCCTGCTGATTCATCGGGAACATCGTGATCTCGCGCAGATTCTGGGCGCCGCAGAGCAACATCACAATGCGGTCGATGCCGGCCGCCATGCCGCCATGGGGCGGTGCGCCATACTGGAAGGCGCGGTAAAGGCCACCGAAACGCTCTTCCACCGTCTGCCGGTCGAATCCCACGATCTCGAACGCCTTGACCATCAGCTCCGGCATATGGTTGCGGATGCCGCCGGAGCTGATCTCGAAACCGTTGCAGACCATATCGTACTGGAAGGCCTTGATGGACAAGGGCTCCTGATTTTCGAGCGCCTCCATTCCGCCCTGCGGCATCGAGAAGGGGTTGTGCCCGAAATCGATCTTCTTCTCGTCTTCGTTCCATTCGTAGAAGGGAAAGTCGACGATCCAGCAGAGCTCAAACCGATCGCGATCCACAAGGTTCAGCTCCTCACCGGCACGCGTGCGCGCAGAACCCGCGAAGGAAACGAATTTCTTGGGGTCGCCTGCCACGAAGAAGCATGCGTCGCCGTCATCCAGGCCAAGTTGGCTACGGATGGCTTCGGTCCGCTCAGGACCGATATTCTTTGCGATGGGACCGGCGCCTTCCAGCGCCTCACCCTCCTTGCGCCAGAAGATGTAGCCGAGGCCAGGCTGCCCCTCGCCTTGCGCCCAGGAATTCATACGGTCGCAGAAGGCGCGGGAGCCGCCCGTCTTCGCCGGAATGGCCCAGACCTCCGCCTTCGGATCGTTCGCCAGGATGTTGGCGAAGACCTTGAAGCCGGAGCCGCGGAAATGCTCTGACACTTCCTCCATCACGATCGGGTTGCGCAGATCCGGCTTGTCGGAGCCGTATTTCCGCATGGCCTCGTCATAGGGAATGCGTGGGAAGTTCTGCGTGACCGGCTTTCCTTCGGCAAAACGCTCGAAGATGCCGCGCATGATGGGCTCCATCGTGGAGAACACGTCCTCCTGCGTGACGAAGCTCATTTCGAGATCGAGCTGGTAGAACTCGCCGGGAAGCCGGTCGGCCCGCGGGTCCTCGTCGCGGAAGCAGGGCGCGATCTGGAAATAACGATCGAAGCCGGAAACCATGATGAGCTGCTTGTAGATCTGCGGCGCCTGCGGAAGGGCATAGAACTTGCCCTCGTGAAGCCGCGACGGAACCAGGAAGTCCCGCGCGCCCTCGGGTGACGAGGCTGTCAGGATAGGCGTCGAGAATTCCGTGAACCCCGCGGCCGCCATGCGCTCACGCATTTCGGCAATGATCTTCGTGCGCGTGACGATGTTCTTGTGCAGAGTTTCGCGGCGCAGATCGAGGAAACGATATTTGAGGCGGATATCCTCGGGATAATCGGGCTCGCCAAAGACGGGCAGCGGAAGCTCCTTGGCCTGGCTCAGCACCTCGATCTCGCGGGCGAAGACCTCCACGCCGCCGGTCGCCAGATTGGGGTTGACCGTCTCCGGCGTACGCGCCTTGACCTCGCCGTCGACGCGGATGACCCATTCGCTGCGCACCTTCTCTGCGGTGCTGAAGGAAGGCGAATCTGGGTCCGCGACGATCTGGGTGATGCCATAGTGGTCGCGCAGGTCGATGAAAAGCAGGCCGCCATGATCGCGCACGCGGTGGACCCAGCCCGAGAGCCTGACGGTCATACCCACATCCGATGGCCTCAACTCTGCGCAGGTGTGGCTGCGATAACGGTGCATTATTCTTTTCCGTATCCTGAAAGGTGACCGGAAGCGGGCCCGATTGCCCGTCCAAAATCCGGCGCGAAAAGCGCATGTGCGTCCGCTTTTGTCAAGGCGCACAAGCCGAGTGTCGGCCAAGTGCCGCCGCCGAAGCGAGAAAGCCACCATAGATATTCTTCACATTTGCTCCTCCAGCGCCTAAAGAAGATGCATGGACCTGATCAAATCGCGCTCAGAGCTGGAACAAGCGGTCGCCGCGCTCGAGAAATCCGATTTCATCACTGTCGATACCGAATTTATCCGCGAGACGACCTTCTGGCCGGAATTATGTCTGATCCAGATGGCTGCTCCAGGGGTCACGGCACTGGTGGATCCGCTCGCCGAAGGCATGGACCTTGCTCCATTTTTCCGCCTCATGGAGAACGGAAAAGTGGTCAAGGTCTTCCATGCCGCTCGGCAGGATATCGAGATCATCTACAATCGCGGCGGCCTGATCCCTAACCCAATCTTCGACACCCAGGTTGCCGCGATGGTCTGCGGCTTCGGAGACAGCATCTCCTACGACCAACTGGTGAACCGGATCACGGGCGAGCACATCGACAAGACGTCGCGCTTCACCGATTGGCGGCACCGCCCGCTTTCGGAAAAGCAGCTTCGCTATGCGCTGGCGGACGTTACGCATCTCATCCCGGTCTACGAACATCTGAGGGACAAGCTGGCGCGGGAAGGCCGCGAAGCTTGGCTAAAGGAAGAGATGGACGTGCTGACGGCGCGGGAGACCTATGATCCGCATCCCGACGACGCTTGGAAGCGGCTGAAAATGCGCGCTCGCAAGCCAATCGAACTGGCTGTCCTGCAACACATTGCGGCTTGGCGCGAGAGGGAGGCACGTGAACGCAACGTGCCCCGCGGCCGCGTAATGAAGGACGACGCGCTTTACGAGGTCGCGCAGCAGCAGCCGCGGGATGTCACGGCGCTGAGCCGGCTCAGGACCATTCCCAAGGGATGGGAGCGATCCGCCTCCGCCGCTGCGCTCCTCAAGGCAGTCAATGATGCATTGGCCTTGCCGAAGGAGGCATTGCCGAAATTACCGAAGCATCATCAGGCCCCCGAGGGGGCAGCAGCCGCGGCCGAGCTCATCAAGGTGTTGCTCAAGCTGGTAGCGGAAAAAGAAGGCGTGGCCCCGAAGATGCTCGCCTCTACCGATGACATCGAAAAAATTGCGGCAGAAGGCGAGAAGGCTGACGTCCCAGCCCTTCATGGCTGGCGGCACGAGGTCTTCGGCGGGGAAGCCTTAAAACTGCTGCGCGGTGAAATCGCGCTGCGCTTCGCCAACCGCCGGATCGAAACCTTCACGCCGGCTGAACATCTGCGCAGCGCGGCGGAGTAGCTATTCCTCCGCCACGTCCAGAACGAGGTTCTTGCCCGTCAACTTGGCAAGTTGCGCCATTCTCCCATGCGGGCGTTCCCCCATCAGGTCCGCACGATCGCGCGGCACCAAAAGCGCCAGAGACCCGTCGGGTCTGTGCTGCCACTTAAGGCGCGGTATGACGCCCGGCATGGAAGCCGACAACAGATAAACCACGCGCATCAATCCGCCCAGAAGGCGTGCCCGTTCGGCATAGACCGGAGTGGCGAGCTTGCGCAATTCCGGCGACAGCGAGTCGTCGAAAACACCCTCGTGGCGAAAGAGATTTGTGAGGGCGATGAAGGCGCGGCCCGGATGGTCGATACCGATGAAGGATCCATGCGCGATTATGTTGAGCGATTGGGTACCACGATATTCCGGATGCGCGCGCCAACCGATGTCTGCCAGGAGGCAGGCGGCCCTGCGGTAGCGAGCCTCGTTCTCGGTTTCCTCGATCCCAAGTGCCTTGAAGGCTTCTCCAGCCCATTCTGCAAGCTCATGCGCATGGGTTACGGAACGCGAACGCAAAAGCGCCAGTTCCTCGGCAGCGGAAATCAGGGGGTCGGCCTTCTGCTCCTCCTCCGAAAGGAGGGAATGGAGATAGCCTTCGCGCACTCCATTCGCAGAAAGGATGATCTTCGAGGGCTTGGCGACACGGATGATTTCCAGAAGAACCGTAGCGCCGTAGGGAAGCAAGGCTCTGCGGCTCTTCGAGACACCTTCGATGCCTCGCATCTTGTCGATGTCGCCCCGCGCCACCCGTTTCAGGAACGCGATGGATCCGGCGGGATCCATTTCGTAATGATGCATCACTTCGAGAGGATAATGGTTGGCGCACATGTGAAGCCGGGCAAGATTTCGCCAGGTCCCGCCGACGCAGTAGAAGGGCCTGCCCTCGCCCTGGTCCAGCCAGGTGGCGCGGGCGATTTCCCTTTGCGTGATCTCGATGGATGCGTTGAGGGATTCGCCTGCCATGTCGCGTAGTCTCAACCCGCCGAGCGGCAGGGTGATGCCCTCGCCGATTGTCTCGGCCTTCACATCGACCAGTTCGAGACTTCCGCCGCCCAGGTCTCCCACGATGCCGTCGGCCTTATAGAAGGCCGAAATGACGCCGAGCGCCGAGTAATACGCCTCCTGGCGCCCGGACAACACCTTGATCGGAGTTCCCAGGATCTCTTCCGCCCGGTGGATGAAATCAGGCCCGTTCTTCGCCTCGCGAGCCGCGGCCGTCGCCACGACGTGGAGGGATTGAGCCCCCGCCTGCTCGGAAAGCGCGCGGAAGCGGCGGAATTCCTCAAGGGCACGGCGCGTGCCCTGCGGGTCGAGTTCGCCCGTCGTGACGATGCCGCGGCCGAGGCCTGCGAGCATCTTCTCGTTGAACAGCACCGTCGGCGACCGTGCGATCCCCTCATAGATCACGAGACGGATCGAGTTGGAGCCGATGTCGATGACGGATACGGGACGCCGGTCTTGCAGCCGGCCCTGCGAGCTCTCGATTCCCACGCGGTCAGCCGACGGCAACGGCTTTCCTTCGCCGCTTGAAAGCGGCAATCCGTCTTGGGGCGTGAGATTTCAAAGCTTCGCCGCGACCTGAGAGGCTGGGATTCGTCATGAAATATTCCTGGGCGTTGAACGCTTCCTCACCCTCCTCAGGCATCATTCGCCGGGAGGTTCCGTCTGGCAATACTTCGAAACTTTGCTGGTTGTCCATGATGTTGCCGAGCATGATCTGCCCCAGGACCTGCTCATGCACAGTCGGATTCGTGATCGGCACCATGCATTCCACCCGACGATCCAGATTGCGGGGCATCATGTCCGCCGAGGCGATATAGACGATTGCCTCGTCCGAAGGCAGGCCGTGTCCGTTACCGAAGCAATAGATGCGGCTGTGCTCGAGGAAGCGGCCGATGATGGACTTCACGCGGATGTTTTCGGACAAGCCCGGCACCTGCGGGCGCAGGCAGCAGATGCCGCGCACGACAAGATCGATCTCAACGCCAGCCCGGCCCGCCTCATAGAGGGAATCGATCACCTCAGGGTCGACGAGGGCATTCATCTTCATCCAGATCTGGGCAGGCCGTCCTGCCTTTGCGTGTTCGATTTCGCCGCGAATGTGCTCCAAAATGCGGTTGCGCAGAGTGAACGGAGATACCGCGAGCTTCATGTTCACATCCGGCTCGGCGTAGCCGGTGATGAAGTTGAAAACCTTCGCCACATCATGGGCGATGGCCGGATCCACGGTGAAGAAGGAGAGATCGGTATATATGCGCGCGGTGATCGGGTGGTAATTGCCCGTGCCGAGATGCACATAATTGCGCAGGCGCCCGTCTTCCCTGCGCACCACCAGAGACATCTTGGCATGCGTCTTGAGCTCGAGGAACCCGAAGACGACCTGAACGCCTGCACGCTCCAGATCCCGCGCCCAGCGAATATTTGCTTCCTCGTCGAAACGGGCCTTCAGCTCCACCAGCGCGGTAACGGATTTACCCGCCTCCGACGCATCGATGAGGGCACGCACGATGGGGCTGTCATTGGAGGTTCGGTAGAGGGTCTGCTTGATCGCCACCACATCGGGATCCTGCGCGGCCTGCCGCAGGAACTGCACCACCACGTCGAACGATTCATACGGGTGATGGACGATCATGTCTTTCTCCCGGATCGCCGCAAAGCAATCGCCGCCATGCTCGCGGATGCGCTCGGGGAAGCGCGGATTGTAGGGCTGAAACTTCAGATCGTCGCGGGGCAGCTTGACGATTTCGGAGATCTGATTGATTGCGAGCGGCCGCTCCAGAACGCTGATGCGGGAGCCTGCGACACCCAGTTGGGTCGCCACGAAATGACGCAGTTCCTCGGGCATCGAGCTCTCGAATTCAATGCGTATCACCCAGCCGCGACGTCTGCGTTTCAATGCCGTCTCGAAGAAGCGGACCAGGTCCTCCGCCTCCTCCTCCACCTCGATATCGCTGTCGCGGATGATGCGGAAGGTTCCGGAGCCATTCACCTTGTAACCCGGAAAGAGCTTGCCGATGAACATCTCCACGACATCCTCAAGGGTGATGAACCGCACGAGGCCGGGCCGCTCCGGCAACGGAATGAAGCGCTGCAGCGTCACGGGAAGACGCAGGAGCGCCGTCATCGTCTCCTTGTTCGACAGGTGCTCAAGATCCAGCGCTATCGAGAAACCAAGATTGGGGATGAACGGAAAAGGGTGGGCCGGATCGATGGAGAGCGGCGTCAGTACGGGATAGATTTCCTCCATGAACTGCTGCTCGACCCAGGCGCGGTCATCCTTGGATAACGCCTCGGGTCCAACGATGGCGATGCCTTCCTTCTTCAGAAGTTCCAGGAGTTGAACCAGGCTTTGCTGCTGCTCGACCTGAAGCCTGCTCACTTCCCGCAGGATGTGTTCCAGCTGCTCTTCCGGCGTGCGGCCATCGGCGCTCTTCTCCAGAATGCCCTGGCGCACCTGGCCTGCAAGGCCCGCAACCCTGACCATGAAGAACTCGTCAAGATTGTCGGCTGAAATGGAAAGGAAGCGGACGCGCTCCAGCAGCGGATGGCACGCGTTTTGCGACTCCTCCAATACGCGCCGATTGAACTGAAGCCATGAGAACTCGCGGTTGACGAAGCGATCGGGGCTCGTGAGGGCGATCTGATCCGCACCTTCCGGCGTACTCGGAAACTCAGTCTTGACCGGCTTCAGTTCGTTCATGGTTTTCCGCTTGCTCCCGCCCACGGGCTTTCTCCCGCTCACATAATGTATGTGTTGGCAGCATTTTACGACAGTTTCATATCACGGAATGGTTGATGTTCCTTTTTGATGCCGGCATTCCGGGTGCCGCTGCCAAAGCGTGGCTTGCAAAGACGCCAATAATGCCTACAAACCGGGCGCGACAGCTTTGAAGCAGCCGCGGAGACAATCATGGCCGGCCATCCGACACCGCACTTCCACAACAGCAACGGATACCCGTCTATCGAAATCGGCGTGAAGGAATTCATGTGCGTCGGAGCCAAGCCGCCCTTCGACCATCCGCACGTTTTCCTGGATATGGGTGACGACAGCGAGCGCGTCTGCCCGTACTGCTCGACGCTCTACCGCTACAACCCCAACCTGAAGGCCGAGGAAAGCGTGCCGGCCGACTGCCTCTTCCAGCAAGAAGCGGTGTGATCGAGCGGTGACAAGCGCCGTTGTCGCCGGTGCCGGCATCGCCGGTTTGACGGCTGCGCTTGCCCTTGCAGCCAAGGGGTTCGCCGTTACCGTATTCGAAAAGGCTGAAGACCTGCAGGAAGCAGGAGCCGGCCTGCAACTCTCCCCAAACGCGACCCGCGTCCTCCGCTCACTGGGGGTGCTCGACCATTTGGAGAAAGAAGCAGTCCGACCGCAAGCGGTCATTCTGAAGGATGCGGCCAGCCTTGCGAAGCTGGCGCGCGTTCCCCTTGGGCCTTCAGCCGAGGAGCGATGGGGCGCACCCTATCTGGTGGCCCATCGGGCGGATCTCCAAGGCGCGCTTTTGCGGACCCTGCAGCGTTTTCCTTCCATCAAGCTCATTACCGGCGCTGAAATATGCAGGGCTGAATTCACCGGAAGCGGCGTAATGGTGGAAATCCGTGAACAGGGCGGCACGAGGCGAGTCGAGGGCGATCTCCTCGTTGCTGCCGACGGGGTGTGGTCAAAGCTTAGGGAGCTCGTCGGCGGGCCTGCCAGTCACTTCACCGGATATATCGCTTACCGCGCGATCCTTACCCATTCCAGTCACGGCGCGCTCAGCCCGGGTGCCGTCAACGCTTTTCTTTCGCCCGGCTTCCACCTTGTCGCCTACCCCTTGCGCGGAGGTGCAGCCACCAATCTGGTAGCGGTGACGCGGGGCGCCGAGACCGCGCGCGGCTGGTCCAACAACGTGGATACCGATCACCTACTGAAGAAAATGGAAGGGGCCGCGCCTGCTCTTTTGGATTTTATACGAGATTCCGGTCGCTGGACGGCTTGGCCCATTTACGCCGCTGCGGAAGGCGGTCCCTGGGTCGATCGCCAAGGCCTCGTCCTCATCGGCGATGCAGCCCATGCGCTGACGCCCTATGCTGCACAGGGCGCAGCGATGGCGATAGAGGATGCGGCGGCTCTGGCCACGCTTCTGGTCACCAGGGAGAGCCTACCGGAGGCACTGACCGCATTCGAACGCACGCGCAAAGCCCGCGTCCAGAAGGTGATCCGGCGCGGAAATTTCAACCGGCTCGTCTGGCACGCCGGCGGTGTGGTGGCATTCGCCCGCAATCTTGCGCTGAAGCTCAAAAGCCAGCAGAGCCTCGCCGCCGATCTGGACTGGCTCTACGCCTACGATGCCGAGAAAGAGGAGCGGTGAACGGCGTCAGAGGCCGTACGATGCTCGTCCCGTTCCATTCCGCGTTTCCGATCTACAGGGCTGTGCGCCCATAAGGACGCACAAGCCGCGTTGTCCAGGTTCGGCTTTCTGGCCGATGTGCTAAGGCCTGTTGAGATTCATCGGGAGTTTATGACGGCTGCTGCGAGATGGATGATGGCGTTGAAGCTCTGGTCGGTTTTGTCGGCACGCATGGC
>NZ_JAEQ01000011.1 GCF_000518985.1 Chelativorans sp. J32 | reverse complement strand
AATGTAGAAGAAGCCTGCGCCGTAGACGTCGCAGACGCGCACATATTCCATCGGCTCCGGCTCCGGAACCACGATGGCATCGGCCGCCTGGGCGCCCGTCGCGACTGCTGAAAGAGCCGCGGAGCCAATCAAAAGGCTCTTGATGTTCATTTCTGACCTCCAAAAGTACATTCACGAAAATACAGAGTCCACAATCAGACCCCCCCGAAAATGCGAGTCACCCCGCCCTTTCGCAGGGGCTTAATCGCCGCCACATACCGAAAAAGCAACTCCAGGATATCGTTGGGCAGTTCCATTTGGAGTTGGTGTGATAAAAATAACACGAGAAGAATTTCGACCAGATGGTCGAAAAATTTAACATGAATAGACAGGCAAAATATCCTGTGATGTAGTGCGCGCGCTCGATCTCCAGTCGAGTCTACCATTCAGCCTCAAGCCGCGTTCGCGACACAAGGCTGAATGGTGTCTTCGTACGAGCATAAAAATATTTCCTGAAATGCTGCGGCGGAGACCGCGCCCTTTAGCGAAGGCGCGGTCTGGTGCGAAATGCCTGGCAAAATATACCGCTAGAGGCACAGGTCCTGCGTTCTCGAACTAAAAGCGAGAAAATCCCACGAGCGGCTTAACAATGAGCCCGCGGCCGTCACTGAGGAATTGAGATAGGCCAGCAATGACTTCTTTGCTCGGGGTGCCGTAGACCTCAAAAGCCTCAACGGTGCAATGCTGCGACACTGCTTGGATGTAAGGATCCGAAAGCTCCCAATGCCGCAATACGTCAGCTGAATTCCTGTACAGCTGAAAACTGACCGCTCGCATGGCCTCATCATCAATGAACGTTCGAACCATTAACTGGGGTCCATGCTGCTCTACAAACTCGATCGCCTGCCGCACGGCTGCGCAAAATGGTTCCCGCCTACCGGCAGTGATCTTCATTACGTTTCGGAAGAGTAGTTGGTCGGACATTCTAGACCTCCGTCTTTGAACGAAGGGTACGTAGGATATCAACCATACTTGAGGTCAAGGGAGCGCCAGTCACCTTTTTAATGCGCTGGCATAGCAACTTGTTACCCGCACCAGCTCACAGTCTTTCGAGGGTGCCAGGGGAGGGCATATCCTTCCCGTAGCAAGACCTGGCCGGCCGCCGCTCGGCATTCTCACCCAAACCAGCGGCCGGCTACACCCATCGCGAACACCTGAGACCTCGATAGAGTGATCTGGCGGGATGAGCAGCCTTAGCCGGTAGCGTATGCGATGGCATACCGCGTCAGCTTTCCACTATCTTCTCCCCAGAACCTGGCGTTGTCGCGCAAGAACTGCACAGGATACTCCCTGGGAAACTGAGGTTAGCGGGAACAAGCAGATTTCAGACGTGCGCTGAAAGCTCAAAGCGTCATCCTATGTCTGCGGGCGGGGCATCAGTGATCAGGAGGAGCACAGATGTATACTCCCGCAGAATCCAGACATGCCATCACAAATGGAGCATCTTCATATCGCGCCCGACCCCTAGTTCGAAGGAGCAAGGATTGGACGCTGAAAGAGCATGAAATTGTAGTCAGCCATTGGCCGGATGTAGCGACGATCCAACAACTGCTCCCCCACAGGACAATACATGCTATCCGAAGCTTTGCGACAAAGTGCAATTTACGCAAGCCGATCCATCATTGGACGTCCGAACAGACGGCGCTCCTGAAGCGTCGGGTGCGCGAGTTTGTTTCTCAAAAAGAAATCGCGCGAGAACTTGGCCTCTCACCATTACAGGTGACGAACCGCCTTAGATATCTCGGCATCACGTATGGGCGCCGTCCTCCACCGTCGACGGGCAACAGACTTATGGATGACATATTACGTCGTGCATTTGATCTGAATATGACCCGGGCAGAACTCGATGAAGCGTGTGGTTCAGGTCAACAGTTTCAGCGGTGGAGCCCCGCGCGACGAATTGCGCTCAAACATATTCGGAAGGCGGTGGAGATGATGGAAGGTGAACTCACAATCGAGTGGAGCGAGCTGTGAAGACCTTCTGGCGCCAACAAGTTGAGGATGCAATCGAGCGTCTTATCAATCTCCTCGATGACATCGACGGTGATCCTGACCTCGAACCGGAGCCCCTCGAAGAGCAGCATGATCGCGAGGCGGAACTCACCTGGACCTCAGACGAAATCCCCCGGTTCTACCTCATTGCTGAGCGAGCTCGACGCAAGGCGAGGGCAATGCGCTGAGCCAGGCCGGTCGGGCATTTCATCCGGCCGGCGCCTTTGCCTCACTCGGCAAGAATACCCACCTGCTCGGCCGTCGCTCTCGCCATAGTGCAGATGCTTGCAGTCGGCTCTTCATTTCTTCGGCGGTTCAGGCTCACGCCGCTGTCGATAAAGGCGAGCAGGCTAGGATCGGCCGCGACACCGGATTTTACGAAGTACTCTTCCAGCTTAGCCTGGTCGATCGCGTAGCCGCATTTCTCTTCAGCGGAGAGGATTGTAACCAATCCGGTGGCGGCGCCCATCGGATTCGACTGCGCGGTCGCTATTGCCGTAGTTGCTGCGAAAAGCGTCCAAGCCAAAGCATACGGTTTCATTCTGCGCTCCCAGCAATCGCATCACTTGCCGCAGCTCTTTGTGATCATGGCCCGCCGGACAGCCTCTTGCTCGCCCTTCAGTCTTGCGATCTCTGGAGCGATGTTGTCGCCAGATAGTGACGAGACAGGTAGCCCGATAAGTATCACACCGGCGATGTCGTTCGAGCGCGCCTGTTGCTGTTGCTTGGCGGCAGTGGCGTAGGCTGAGGAGAGGCGAAGTTGTTCCTCGCCCAACTGCTGGCAGCTCCAAGCGTGATAGCCAACCTCGCTGACGTACGCAGCAGAAATGCTATCTGGCGTTTTCGCGCATGCAGAAAGTACCGCGGCAAACGCCACGGCTAGAAAAGCCGATCTTTTCATGAAGGTCCCCCCTTACGAAACCCAACAAGCCCCTAATCCCGCCATGGTGGCGCAACCTTAAAACGAAAGCAAGTGCCGGCTAGCGGGAGATGGGCACCCGGGGGCAGCGATCTGCCTGGTGATAATGGGGATTCGACCGGTTATTATCTGAGCGGAGCCGCTAAGCATGCCAACTTGCCGGGTAGGTATCGCACTGCCCCGCATGCGAAGGGCTGATCTGAAGCCTTGGCTATATGTCCACTGATTCAAACAAATCCGCTATTCGCGTTGGATTGCGGGTAACTTGTCGCCAACCTGGGGCTGAACCTCGCTCGCCCTCATCTATGACGTCAAAAATCGCATACAGAGCCAACACGTTAAAACCTGCCTCTTCCAACTTCAGTTTTGCTGCGCATAGCTGCGAACCGGAAGTGACTACATCATCGAAGACTATAACGTCGCGCGGGCAATCCGTCATAATCCGAAGCGCAGCCATATGGGCATCGACATCACGCCGGCGTTCCTTCTTGTGAGCCTTTCCCATCGGCTCATGCCATCGAAGCGCGTCCATGGCCGACAGGTGCGGGCTGTTAGCCGCTAGCATGCGCGCCAATTGCAGGGTGCGGAAGGGGGATTGCACACCCACCGCCCCGTCGCCATTCGGGACGGGTACTATGACAGCTCCAGCATGGTTCGCGGTTATGTGGTCAGCAAAACGCGCGAGCACATCGGCTTCGAAAGTCGACCTAGTGTTTTCCTTTATCTGATAATTGTAGCCTGAACGAAGAGGCCACATAAAGCGGGCTTTCGGTGCGAGAGGTTCGCCCTTGATAATCTTCTTGGCGTGGATCGCAGCCCATTCATCCTCGTTCCGCTGGATGTCATGTGACGTATTGTGGCGAATAAAGGTCGATACAACGATCTCAGGCATCATCCAGCGCGCCAAGTAAATCGCCGGTACAGGCGAGAATCCGAGTCCTCGGGTGATCTAGGAACTTTCTCGGCCACGACAGACGCGTGTCCTCCGCGACGGCGCGCATGATAAAAAGCCATCGCCCCTGCCGCTGACACTCAGCCGCTTGATGGAGCGTTCCCGATGTATCCGATGCTTCCACGATGACAGTCGCATCACTCAGGAGCGCCATCACCCTGTTTCGTTTCGGGAAATTGCCCTTGAATACCGGCTCGCCGGGAGCGAAGGGTGATATCAATAAGTGCTGGGAGTATATCTCCTCCTGCAGGGCCTTGTTTTCGATCGGATAGGCCTTTGTCACAGGCGTTCCTATGACCGCAGCAGTAAAGCCACCCGCTTCGATCGCCGCGACGTGAGCCGCGCGGTCGACGCCCTTTGCAAGGCCACTCATTACGAGAATGCCGGAAGCGGCGAGTTCCCGTCCAAGCCTAGACGCGCGTCGACGTCCATCATCGGAAACGTCCCGCGTGCCGACGATGGATACAGTTTTCCGCTCCAGCAAATTGAGATCGCCGGCGTAATGTAAGAAAATGTCCTTTTCACCGTAGCTTCTCAGAAGGTCTAACTGACGATCTGATCCGACACTGCGGCCAAATGACCGCAAAACACTTTGGAGCGTGACCGTGCGTACCGACGTCGGAGGCCGGTAGCGGCTCGTCGGCCCCTTTGGGGCCAATCGTTGTTCGCGAGCAAGCATGTCCTCTCCATAGATCCACCCTGATTCTATCGAAGTTCGTGTGCGCAAGGAATCAGTCAAGGAGAAATTCAGATTATATTTTTGATTATCAATGGTGAGCATTTTGTGAGCGCCGGTATAATGTCTAGGTAATACTTTGAACTCATTGAGATTTCCCTGCGTTGTAGCTGCCCTCCTTCGGCAAATCGGCCGGGGCAAGATTCACGGTGACGCGTTTGGGCGGCATGGAGAGCCCGGAGGCATGAAGCGCAGCCTGCACGCGCTCGCGGCTCTCCGCCACCGCCTTGTCGCCGAGGCCGACAATCTGGATACCCATCTTGCCCGGCGCGACCATTACCTGCACGTCGACGGCAACCGCCTCGATCCCCTCGAATGCGATCGTGCGCACACGCGATACCATTGACAAGCCCCCCTAGCCGGCCTCCCCTGGCCCGCGGAAGCAATGAACCACAAGTTGCAGATCAGATCAAGAACATGAAGGGAACAAACTTTGAGGCGAGCAAAGGCGGTCAGGTCGCGGGCAACCGGCCATATTTGGCGCCATATCGCCTCAAGCGTCTTAGATAGCGCGCGCCGAAGACAGCATCTGCTGCAAGCCTGCCCAGAGGGTCTGTCCAGAAATCATACTCGCCTTCCATGGTGACGATCCGCCCGGCTCTGCCCGCGAGCCCCTTCTTGAAGTGGCGCAGGCCGGGTTCGTGCGCAGCGCCCCCGAGATCGTACCACCTGAATCCCTCAGCTCCCAGCCGGCGAATGATCGACCATTGCAACGCATATCCCGCATTGAGCTGCAGTGCGGCAGAGGAAGTCGCGCCGAACATATAATAGGCGGTATCACCGAACAGGCCGATCGTAGCACCGGCAAGGAGGTGGCCCTCGTGAAAGGCAAGCGCTAGTCTCGGCTTCAGCCGGGGCGGCAGACCAGCGATGAGGGCGCTCGTCATGTGAACCGGGGTCGCACTGTCGAAGCCTTTGCGCGACATCATTTCCTGGTAAAGCGCTGCGAACGTCTCGGCATCCTCTTGGCTATCCGAAAAGCGGATTTCCAGTGGTGTGCGAAGAGCCTGGCGCAGATTGTAGCGCCAGTTCTGGCTGAAGCTCTTCATCTGCGCCTCTTCGGAAAGCGAGAGGTCGACGAAATAGCGCTCCGCGTCCAGCATATCGCGGCGGCGGGTGAAGCCCATATCGCGCAGAAACGCATATTCCTGATCCTGAAAATCAGGGCTTGGTCGAGGTAGGATCGTCAGGCAGTTGCCGCGCGAAACGGCATATTCCTTGACCAAAGCTTCGATCACGGCGCGATAGATCGCGGGATCTGCATCGCGCCCTTCCGCGCGCCAGAATGGGCCAAAGCGAACAAAGGCCAGCCCACGACCCAGAATGGGGATCTTGAAAATGGTGACCCGCGCCCCGGCGACGGCCTCGCCGCCTTTGCGCAGGAGGAGGTGGCTGTCGCGCCCTTTCCAATGTCGCGATGCATAACAGGCCGTCTGCTCGTGGTGGGCATCCGCGAAGCGGCTGACGATTTCGTCCCATGCCGTGTTCTCTATACTGTCCACCTCGACAGTATAGGTCGCGTGCATATTGTCCACGATCGACATGTCCTTCGCCCCGACCGGCGGCCATGCGCCGGATGCCCACTCTTGAGGAAAGCGCGAAGTTTATTTCACGTCCCGAGTTTATGAATACATAACGATCGCCGAAACTGGAGGATCGAGGCAGAAGCGGAATTCCAGCCCAGGAGAAGACGGGACGGGCTCTAAGGATTGGGGACCGCTGTGCGCCGTGCTTCGACAGCATCCCAGAAAAGGGAAGCGATATCGGCTCCACCAAACCGTTGCACTTCGCGCACGCCGGTGGGCGACGTCACATTGATCTCAGTAAGGTAGTCGCCGATCACGTCTATTCCGACGAGCACGAAGCCGCGTTCACGCAACGCAGGACCAATGCGGGCGCAGATTTCACGCTCCCGTTCAGTAATTTCGGTTGGCTCCGCACGCCCTCCCACATGCATGTTCGAGCGCGAATCATGCTCCGCCGGCACACGATTGATGGCCCCCACCGGCTCGCCCTCGATGAGGATGATACGCTTGTCGCCTCCGCGCACCTCCTTCAGATAGCGTTGCACGATGAAAGGCTCGCGGAACATTTGCGTGAAGAGCTCGAGCAAGGAGGCGAGATTGCGATCCGCCTCGGCGAGGTGGAATATGCCCGCGCCCCCGTTCCCATAGAGCGGCTTCACGATGATATCGCCATACTCCCTGCGGAACGCATCCACCTCCTTCGGGTCGCGCGTGATCAGCGTATCCGGCATCAGGTCCGGAAACTCCGTTACGAAAATCTTTTCCGGGCTGTTGCGCACCCAGACGGGGTCGTTGACGACCAGGGTCTTCGGGTGGATCCGCTCCAGTATATGCGTCGTGGTGATATAATTCATGTCGAAGGGCGGGTCCTGGCGCAGAAGAACGACATCCATCTGCGACAGGTCGATCCTTTCCGGCGCGCCTAGGGAAAAATGGCTGCCGACTTGGTCGCGCACGGTCAGTGCTTCGACGGTGGCATAGGCCTTGTCGCCACGTTGGAACAGCCTGTCGGGCGTATAGTGCCATAACTCGTGGCCGCGGCGTTGAGCCTCCAGGGCGAGCGCAAATGTGGTGTCCCCGGCGATCGAGATCGTCGAGACATGATCCATTTGGATGGCGACGCGAAGCGACATGAAAGACTCCGGCGGTTGCGGAACGGATTCGCGGGCAGATGACGCCGCCGTGGTCTGGCTGTCAAGCACACTGAGCGAATGAGGCGGGCAAGATGAACCGATCGGCCCGCATTGGGTTATTCACTTGGCTGCATCATCGGCTATCAATAAGCTGAGCTGACAAGAGGAGCTCTTCGAGATGGCATCTAATGGACAATTTCCGGATCTCGATGGTGCTTCGGTGCTGATCACCGGCGGCGGCTCGGGCATCGGAGCGGCCCTGACCGAAGGTTTCCTGCGGCAAGGAGCCAGGGTGGCGTTCATCGACATTGCCGAGGATGAAAGCCGCCAGCTCTGCGACAGGCTTCAATCCGAACTGCACCGCGCGCCGCTCTTCCTTCACGCCGATCTCCGAGACATATCCGCTTTGCGCAAGGCAGCGGCCCAGGCGGCGGAGGCGAACGGCGCCGTGACCGTTCTGGTCAACAATGCGGCCAGGGACGACCGCCATGCAATCGAGGACGTGACGCCGGATTACTGGGACAACAATCAGGCCATCAATCTTCGCCCGCAGTTTTTTGCCGTTCAGGCCGTGGTGCCTGGAATGAAGGCTGCAGGGCGCGGCTCGATCGTCAATTTCACGTCCATCTCCTACATGATCAACAATGGCGAAATGCCGTCCTACACCGCAGCCAAGGGAGGCATTGTCGGGCTCACCAAGGGCTTGGCAGGCGCACTGGGCGAATTCGGCATCCGGGTCAACGCCATCGCCCCCGGCTGGGTGCTGACGGAACGCCAGAAGGAACTCTGGGTCACTGATGACGGTCTTGAGGACTTCATTGGACGGCAGTGCCTGAAAAGGGCGCTCCGGGAGGAGGATATGGTGGGTCCATGTCTCTTCCTGGCTTCCGAGGCTTCGAGCGCCATCACCGCGCAGACACTCATCGTCGACGGAGGATATTTATGAGCGACGTCGCGGTCTCGGTCCTGTCCGACATCGCCTGCATGCTGGGCGAAGGACCCGCTTATGATGCGCGGACGGATACCCTCTTCTGGTTCGACATTCTCCAGCGTAAGCTTTTCGAAAAGCCCCTTTCCGGAATGGAAACGGTCGTCCACGACCTGCCGGTGATGGCAAGCGCACTGGCCGATGTCGACGAGCGGCGGCAGGCGGGCGCGATCTATTGGTTCTTCAAGGGAGAGGTGCGACGGCTGTTCTCGCATATCACGGTCCCGAACTCGATCTGCTTCTCCCCCGACGGAACGATCGGCTATTTCTCGGACACGCACGAAAACCGGCTCTATCGCGTTGCCTGCGACCCTGAAACGGGACGGCCGGTGGACGACCCCGTGCTCACGATTGAGGGGCGGGAGAGGTCGGGCAGCATGGATGGTTCGGTGGTCGACGCCGAAGGCATTCTCTGGAACGCCCGCTGGGGCGGCGGCAGGATCGATGCCTGGAGCCCGCGAGGCGAACTTATCCGTTCGGTCCCCATGCCCGCGCGGCAGATATCCTGTCCTGTTTTCATCGGCCGCGAGGCGAACAGGCTTGCAGCGACCTCGGCCTATGAAGGGATGGACGAGGACGAGCGCAAGGCCGACCCGCAAGCGGGAAAGCTCTTTCTGCTCGACCTGGAAATCAACGGCAGGCTTGATCCGCCCGTGCTGCTCTGAACAGCCGGGCGAGATCCGATCACCCCTCCAGGATCTCCTTGGAGGCGACGGTGGAGTCCGGATTGAGCCGGTAGACGATCGGGACGCCGGTCGCGAGCTCCACCTTGACGACTTCTTCTCCGCTCAGGCCGTCCAGCACCATCACCAGAGACCGAAGCGAGTTGCCATGGGCACTCACCAATACGGTTTTGCCGCGCAGCACCTGCGGAAGGATCATGCGCAGGTAATACGGCCAGACGCGCGCGCCGGTGTCGCGCAGGCTCTCGCCGCCAGGCGGGGGCACGTCGTAAGAGCGGCGCCAGATATGCACCTGCTCCTCGCCCCATTTCTGGCGAGCATCGTCTTTGTTGAGACCCGAAAGGTCACCGTAATCCCGCTCGTTGAGTGCCTGGTCGCGGATCGTCTCCAATGCAGAGATGCCGAGCACCTCCAGGATGTGGTCGTTTGTAACCTGGGCACGCGACAGGGCGGAAGTGAAGGCGATGTCCGGCCTCAGCCCCCTCTCCTTGATCTTGCGCCCGGCCGACTTTGCCTCTTCATGGCCAAGCTCGGTAAGGCCGGGATCGCGCCAGCCGGTGAACAGATTCTTCAGGTTCCATTCGCTCTGGCCGTGGCGGACGAGAATAAGCGTTCCGGACATTGTTCTTCCCTATCAGGCTTGGACGGTATTTTCGGTAGAACCCAATACATCGCGCATGGAGTAGAGCCCCGGCTTCCTCCCATGCGCCCAAAGCGCCGCCTTGACGGCTCCACGGGCGAAGATGGTGCGGTCCTCCGCGAGATGCGAGAGGATGATGCGCTCCCCGAGACCGGCAAAGATGACGGAGTGCTCGCCCACGACCGAGCCGCCGCGAAGCGTGGCAAAGCCGATCGAGCCTTCCCGGCGGGGGCCGGTATGACCGTCGCGCACCCGAACGCTTTCCTCCGCAAGATCCACGCCACGGCCTTCCGCAGCGGCTTCGCCCAGGAGCAATGCCGTTCCAGATGGTGCATCCACCTTGTGGCGATGATGCATCTCAACGATCTCGATGTCGAAATCGCCCGCATCTAGCGCGCGGGCCGCTTGCTCCACGAGCATCGAAAGCAGGTTCACGCCAAGGCTCATATTGCCCGATTTCACGATGGTGGCGTGCCGAGCGGCGGCGGCGATCGCCTCCTCCTCCTCAGGGGAAAATCCCGTTGTGCCGATCACATGGGCTATGCGGGCCTGGGCGGCATAGCCCGCGAATTCCACCGACGCCTGCGGCGTGGTGAAGTCCAGCACTCCATCCGCCTTTGCAAAGGCCGCAAGGGGATCGTCGCCTATTTCGACATTGATCGTCCCGATGCCGGCGAGCTCGCCTACGTCCCGGCCGAGATAAGGCGAGCCGGGGCGTTCTACCGCACCCACGACAGTGGCGCCTTCCGTGACGTGGACGGTGCGGATAAGGGTCTGGCCCATCCGCCCGCCGGCGCCAACCACCACAAGACCCATGTCACTCATCAGCCGCGGCCTCCCGTTTCCTCGATCGCTGTATCCTCTATTTCCACCGCACCTTCCAGAAGGTTCTCCGCCCTTTCCGTCTGCATGCGATAGAACCGGGCATAGATCCCATCCAGGGCAATAAGGGACCGATGGGTACCCTCTTCCACAAGCTGCCCTTCCTCCAGCACCACGATGTGATCGGAATTCACGACAGTGGAAAGACGATGCGCGATGACCAGCGTCGTACGCTTTGCCATGGCACGTTCCAGTGCCTGCTGGACCTTTGCTTCCGATTCGTTGTCGAGCGCGGAGGTCGCCTCGTCCAGGAGAAGGACAGGTGCGTTGCGCACCAGCGCACGGGCGATGGAGATGCGCTGGCGCTGTCCGCCGGAGAGCGTCACGCCGTTTTCGCCCACCAGCGTGTCGTAACCCTGCGGCTGCTGGAGGATGAATTCCTCGGCATTGGCGAGACGCGCAGCCTCCACCACCTCGTCATCGGTCGCATCCGGCCGCCCGTATCGGATATTATCGCGGATCGTCCCTTCGAAGAGATAAGGATGCTGCGAAACATAGGCGATGTTGGAACGCAGTGAGCGCTTCGTCACCTTCGAGATGTCCTGCCCGTCGATCGTGATCTTTCCCGCATCGACATCGTAGAAGCGCTGGACAAGCGCAAAAAGCGTGGATTTCCCGGCGCCGGATGGACCGACGATCGCCGTGGTCCGGCCGGCCTTCGCCTCGAAGCTCACGCCGTGCAACACGGATTGGCCATCGGCATAGGAAAAACGCACATCCGTAAAGCGCACGTTTCCGGTGGCTACCTCCAGCGGTTTTGCGTCCTGCGCATCACCTTGCTGCGGCTCAAGATCGAGGATTTCGTAGATCATCCTGGCGTTGACGAGCGCCCGCTCAAGGCCCACCTGCACGCGCGCAAGGCGCCGGGCGGGATCATAGGCGAGCAGAAGGGCCGTGATGAAGGCGAAGACATTTCCAGGCGGCTCCGCATGGGTAGCCGCACGCCACCCCGCATAAGCGATGACGGCTGCAATGGCGAAACCCGCTAAAACCTCGCTGATCGGGTTCAGCCGCTCCGACACGCGCGCGATCTTGTTGGAGCGGGCTTCGGCATTCTGGATCAGATGCGCAATTTTGCAGGCAAGCACCTCTTCCATCGTGAATGCCTTGATGATCGAAATGCCCTGAACCGCCTCCTGCATCGCGCCGAGTAGCCGAGAGTTGATCTCGACGGCCTCGCGTGTGACGCGCCTGAGCCTCCGCATCAGATAGTTGACGGTGTAGATGAGAGGCGGACCGATAATCAGAGCCGACAGCGAGAGCACCGGGTCCTGAAGGATCATGACCCCGACCAGACCTACCAGCGAGACGAGATCCCGGGCAACCGCGGCGAGCGTCATATTCAGGAGGTCGCGAATACCGGTTACGTTCTGGGCAACCTGCGCTGCGAGCTGGCCCGAGCGCGTCGTGGTGAAAAAGGCTATGTCGAGCCGCATCAGGTGATCAAAGATGCGCCGCTGATATCGCGCAACGATATTGTTGCCCACCTTCGCGAGCAGCACCGCCTGGCCATAGGTCGCGAAACCGCGCAGTGCAAAGGCCGCGATGATAGCCGCGCAGATGACTCCAACGAGCTCCCATTGCTGGCGATAGAAGACGTCGTCGATGATGTATTTCATGATCCACGCGCTGAAGGCGGTGGTGCCGGCGATCGCCAGCATGCACAACCCGGCCAGCAGATATTGCGGGATGAAATCGCGGCCGTTTTCCGCAAGCACGCGGCGGATCACCGCTATGATCTCGCCTGCTTCGGCTTTCCGCTGCCTCTCGCCCAACTGACCGTCCGTATCGCTGAGCCCGCTCTGGAGCAGGCGCTTTCGCTCGCAGCAGCCCTATGCCTGATCAACGGCACAGATGCAATCGCAGGTGAGCAACAGGCGGAGCTTCGCTCAGCGCAAGCGCCAGCGCCGGCCCGCCGTCTCCACGCCGAAGCGGGCGGGCGTGCGCGCATAGGCCGCAAGGCCGTGCAGCGCCGCCATCGGATGCGTGATGACGTAGACAGGCATGGCGGCCATCAGCGCGTTGTGCGGCGCCTTGTCCTCGAATGCGGCGCGGAACAGCCCGTTCTTCAACGCAGGCACGATCTTCTGGGCGATGCCGCCGGTGAGGAACACGCCGCCCCGGCTCATGAAAACGAGGCCGAGGTCTCCCGCGAGGCGCCCCAGATAGGTGACAAACAGATCGAGCGTCTCCACCGCCGCCTCATCGGTCCCGGCAAGGCCTGCCGTCGTGATTTCGGCGGGCGTCGAAAGCTTAGGCTCCTTGCCGTCTGCTTTGACGATGGCGAGGTAGAGATTGACGAGGCCGCGTCCGCAAAGCACCTGCTCGCCGGAGACCCGCCCGCCGATGCGTTCCAGATGCGGAAAAATCTGCTCATCCCGAGCCGTTCGCGGCCCGAGATCCACATGGCCACCCTCCCCGGGAATGGGGATCCAGGTCCGGCGAGCGTGCACGAGCCCGGCGACACCGAGGCCGGTTCCGGGGCCGAGCACGACGCGGCTCCCGACGGTCTCCGCATTCCCGCCGCCGATTTTCTCCAGATGCTCCTCGCCAAGCGCCACGACTGCCAAGGCCTGAGCCTCAAAATCGTTGAGCACCACGACGTCGCTAAAGCCAAGATTGGCCATCATCTCGCGCGGGCGGACAATCCAATGGGAGTTGGTCAGGTCTATCTCATCACCGTCGACCGGGCCGGCAACCGCCAGAACGGCGGAGCGCGGAATGAGATGGGTCTGGTCCAGAATGGCGGACTGGATCGCGTCCTCCACCGTGGGAAATTCCGCCGTCTGGACCACCGGGAATTCCTTGGGCTCGGCGTAGGAATCGACCACAATCGCGAAACGCGCATTGGTGCCCCCGATATCGCCGATCAGGATCGGGAAATCGAGCACCACATCATGATCGGTGGAATATGCCATCGGGCCTATGAGCCTCCTCGCTCAGCTCTCTCGTGCGGAGTTCCCGCTTCTTCCAACGCTAGAATGTTTTCAGCCGTGGCCCGGTTCAATGCCATCGGAATATCGTAGACGATGGCGAGCCGCATGAGCGCCTTCACGTCCACGTCGTGCGGCATGGGTGTGAGCGGATCGACAAAAAAGATAAGAAGGTCGATGGCACGCTCTGCGATCAAGGCGCCGATCTGCTGATCCCCGCCCAATGGACCGCTTTTCAAGCGCTTGATCTCCAGTCCGGGGCAGGCATCCGCGATCCTTCCCCCCGTCGTGCCGGTGGCGACCAGATCGCATTTGGCGAGCCACGCTCGATGGTCGCGCGCAAACGCAACCAGATCGTCCTTCTTCTGATCATGCGCGATAAGCGCCACACGCTTGCGTGCCACAACACTCCCCCGGCTCGCGAGGTTCTAAATCGGTTGAAGCTCTATAGGCGAGGGAAGCTGCCCTGAAAAGCGCTTCCCTTGCCGTTAACGCAAATCGGCGGCGGGCCTGGGCGTCGGGCGCGGGATCTTCGTCGGCTGCAGCGAAAGGAGCTGTGAGCCCGGGTCCCCCGCATCCTGCGCCAGGGGCGCCGCGCCGGCATGAGAAGGCAGAGGCCCGGCATCCACCAGCGTAACGGCCGCTTCCGATTGGGGAGATGGTGCTGCCAGCACCGCCTGGCAGGCTGCCGGCAAGGCGGCCATGGTCATGATGTCGCGCGCCTTCGGCTTCGCCGGCCCGGTTGCCGGTCTCCAGGGCTCCTCGGTGAACCACCAGGCGAGTGACTTGTCGCAGCCTTCACTTTTCGGTGTGGGATCCTGCCTCTTGCAGTCTACCGACCCCTTCGGGCAGCCGATGCGGATATGGAAGTGATAATCATGGCCCCAAAAGGGGCGGACCTTATGAAGCCAGCTCCGGTCACCCTGCACCGTATCGCACAGCTTCTTTTTGATGCCGGGATGCACCAGGATTCGCTCCACCTGCGGATAGCTCGCCGCCCGGCGAAGCAGGTTGGCGTGCGCCGCGGTCCAGCGGCTGTCGTCGACATAGAGGGAATCCTTCTTGATCATCGAGACCGCGCTGATCTTCTCACGCTCTTCCACGCTCATCCGGCGGTTCGGCATGGGCGTGAACCAGATGTCCGCATCGAGCCCGATCTGGTGCGAGGCGTGGCCCGTCAGCATCGGCCCGCCGCGGGGCTGCGAGATGTCGCCGATCAGGAGCCCGGACCAGCCGTCAGCCGCCGCGTCGCGCGAGAAGCGCTCGAGCAGCCGGATGAGATCAGGATGGCCCCAGCGCCGGTTGCGTGAGAGCCGCATGGCCTGCCAATGATCGCCATCGGGGGCGATCGCAATTCCCCCGGCAAAACAGCCCTTCGAATAGAAGCCGTAGGATGCCGGCGCCGCGGCTGCCGGCAATTTCTGCGCGCCGAAAAGATCTTTTGCCAGCGGTTCCGCCTTGGCCGGGTTAGCCCAGGCGAGGCCCAGCAGAAGGCCAGCCCCCATCAATCGCATCAAGGAAAAACGCCGCATCTTGCCTCCTTGCGAACCCCCTCGCCGAGGCCCCAAACTGGATACGAATCATAGCACATTTGCGGCGGCTTAGCCTCTCCAGACATTCTCACGCCACATAGAGGCCAGCGCCTCACGATAGCTTGAATAGCGCAGGCGATAGCCGGAGGTCTTCAGCTTGCCGTTCGAAACGCGCTTGCATTCGGAATAGAAGGAGCGCCCCATCGGACTTAAATTCGCCTCTTCGAACGGGATTTCCGGCGGCGGCTCGATGCCCATCAATCCGGCAGCGAAGGCCACTACATCCTGCGGCGGCGAGGGTTCGTCATCCGACAGGTTGAAGATGCCATCGGGTTTCGCACGCATCAAATAGCAGACAGCGCCCGCTATGTCGGCCACATGAATGCGGTTGAAAACCTGGCCCGGCTTGACGATGCGCCTTGCCGTTCCCTCAACGAGGTTCACGAATGCGTTACGGCCGGGTCCATAGATTCCCGGCAGCCGAAGTATCGTGACAGGGATGTTCCTGTCGCGACCGAAGGCGGTCCAGGCCCCCTCCGCTTCGAGGCGCCAGCGCGAGCGGGCCGAGGTGGGGCGGCACGGGCTCTCTTCGTCAACCCAGGCGCAGCCGTGGTCGCCATAAACGCCGACGGTCGAGAGATAGCAAATCCAGCGAAGCTCCGGCATCGTCTCGCCGCCAAGCCTGCGCAGGTCCGCCATCACGGGATCGCCACCCTTATCGGGCGCTATGGAGACCACAACACATGTCGCCTCCCGCAGGATGTCTGCCAGTTCCGGGCTGAATCCCTCGCCCGCGTAGAGAAGCGGCTCGATTCCTATGGCGGCAAATGCGGCCGCCTTTTCGGTACTGCGCGTGGTGCCCGCGACGAACTCCACCTCTTCGATCAGCTCGCGAGCGATCGCTTGGCCGCTATAGCCCGCGCCGAGAATGAGTGCGCGCGTCATCACGCGGGCACCTGCGGCAGGGCTTCTTCCCATTCCGCCAACACTTCGGGATCTTCTTCGGAAGACCGCAGAGCGAGCGCCAGCGCGGCAAAAACACGCCGCTCCATGAGCTGCGAAAGCGCCCAGACGGCGGCACCGCGAACCAACGGCGACGCGTCGTGCAGAAGCCTCTCGCAGGCCGGAACAAGCTCTTTCTCACCGGAATTGCCGGCTGCGATCAGGACATTGCGGATGAAGCGGTCGCGGCCGATCCGCTTAACCGGCGAGCCGGAAAAAAGGGTGCGGAACGCCGGGTCGTCGAGGTTCAGAAGATCGGCCAGGGCGGGAGCTTTCAGATCCTCCCGTGCCTGAAGTTTCGTTTCCGAGGCTTGCTGGGCGAACTTGTTCCATGGGCAGACTGCCAGGCAGTCGTCGCAGCCATAGATCCGGTTTCCCATCTTCGGGCGGAATTCACGGGGGATCGGCCCCTTGTGTTCGATGGTCAGGTAGGAAATGCATCGGCGCGCATCGAGCTGATAGGGCGCCGGAAACGCGTCGGTGGGGCAGATGTCGAGGCAGGCGCGGCAGGATCCGCAATGATCGACGTCCGGCAGGTCCGGCGCGATTTCGGCAGTCGTGAAGATCGAGCCGAGAAAGAGCCATGAGCCGAATTGGCGGCTGACCAGATTCGTATGCTTGCCTTGCCAGCCAAGCCCCGCTGCGGCGGCGAGGGGCTTCTCCATGACCGGTGCCGTATCGACAAAGACCTTCACGTCCTCGCCCGTTCTAGCGGCAATCTTTCCGGCGAGCTGCTTCAGCCTGCCCTTGATCACATCGTGGTAATCCCGATTGCGCGCATAGACGGAGATCGCACCCTTCTCCTTTCGGTCGAGAAGCGCGAGGGGATTTTCCTCCGGCCCGTAATTCATGCCGAGCATGATGATGGAGCGGACCTCCGGCCAGAGCGTGCGCGGATGAGCCCGCCGCATTGCGGTCTCCGCCATCCACTCCATTGTGCCGTGACGCCCCTTGCTCAGAAACTCGGCCAAACGTGCCGGGGCCGCTGGCATGCTATCGGGCGTCGTGAACGCAATCGCATCGAAACCGACGGCGCGCGCCTCCAGCTCGACAAAGGCGCGCAGCCGTTCCGGCTGGGCCTGCGCGGCACGCATCAGAAATCCAGGTCCGCGTAATGGGAGGCGGGTGACAGCCCGCGCACGCGGTCGTTGATGAGTGAGCGGAAGGAAGGCCGAGATTTCATGCGGCTATACCAATCGCGCGCCGCTTCGAACTCCCGCCACTCGATTTCGCCGAGATAATCGAGAACCGAAAGCGCGCCCGCCGCAGCCACATCGGCATAGGAGAGGCGCGGTCCCGCCAGCCAGTCACGCGTCGCGGCAAGCCAGTTGGTGTATTTCAGATGCTGGCGCACATTGGCGCGCGCGGCGCGAATGGCGGTGGAATCGGGCGAGCCGCCGCCCTCCCCGCCCATCAGAGGCTTGAGCGCCCGCTCACGCACCAGATGCTTGGTGACCTCATTGTCCATCTTGACCAGATACCAGTCCACCAGGCGCCGTATCTCTGCCCGCGCCATCGAGTCCTCGGCCATAAGCCGCCGCTGGCGCTGCAGAGCGCCACGTGTCTCGTCCACATATTCGGCGATGACTGTCGCGCCGACAATAGCGTGATCGCCCTCGGCCAGCAGCACCGGAATAGTGCCCGCCGGATTGAGCGCCAAGAACTCCTTGCGCCTCGCCCAAGGCCGCTCCTCGATAAGGGCAATCTCCTCGCCATACTCGCCGAAGGTCAGGCGGATGAAACGGCAGGAGGCATAAAGCGGATGGTGGAATAGCGTCAGCATTGTCGCACTACTCGGCTCTGGCCATTTTCTGGCCGCAACGGTAATCCTCAGATAGCCTGATTCCCAGGATCTCCGCCCGAGCTATAGGGGGAGACGCCAAGTCTGACAAGCAAACCCCGCAAGGAGAAATCGTGGCTGAACAGACCATCGCGGAAGCGCTCCTGCTCGGCATTCTGGAGGGACTTACCGAATTCATTCCCGTCTCCTCTACTGGTCATATCCTGCTCGCAGGCCATTTCCTCGGCTTCCAATCGACAGGCAAGGCCTTCGAAATCCTGATCCAGCTCGGCGCCATATTGGCGATCCTCAGCGTCTATGCGGGCCGGCTCTGGAAGATGCTCGTCGATCTGCCGCGCGATCCGGCGACGCGGCGCTTCGTGCTGGGCATTCTCATCGCTTTCCTTCCTGCCGCCGTCATCGGCGTTCTCGCCTATAAAATCATCAAAACGGTGCTTTTCGAGACGCCGTTGCTGATTTGCGTTATGCTTATCCTTGGCGGCATCGTCCTCCTTTGGGTCGATCGATGGGCCAGAAAGCCGATTTATCGCGACATCACGCAATTTCCCCTTTCCGTGTATCTGAAGATAGGCTTGTTCCAGTGTCTTGCCATGATCCCGGGCACATCCCGCTCGGGGTCCACCATTGTGGGCGCGCTGCTCCTGGGGGTCGACAAACGTGCTGCGGCGGAGTTTTCGTTCTTCCTCGCCATGCCGACAATGGCCGGAGCTTTCGCCTACGATCTCTACAAGAACTACGCGCAGCTCAGCGCGGCCGATCTGCAGATTATCGGAGTAGGTTTCATCGCCGCCTTTGTAGCGGCGCTGTTCGTGGTGCGCTCGCTGCTGAATTTCGTCTCGCGCCGCGGTTATGCGCTTTTCGGCTGGTGGCGAATCCTTGTCGGCGTGCTCGGTCTGGTCGCTCTTCTCGCCTGGGGCTAATAGCGGCCTTCAGTTTGCCGTCTTTGCCGACAAACAAGCTTGCGATATTCGCAAAGAGATAACTGCCGGCGGCCAGTCCTGACTTAGAAGAAGCCCACGATGCCTTCGCGGACAAGATTGAGCGCAAGCAGCGTCAGCCCGATCTTGAACCAGCGGCGAAAACTTTCTTCGGGAAGCTTTTCAAGAAGTCGGGTGCCGTAGATCGTGCCGAGATAACCCGAAGCGACCATCAGGAGAATGAGAGGGAGCCATTCTCCGAAAGCGAAGCCGGCGATTGCGAACACCACAACCTTCAGCGCGTGCTGCACCGTCATGCCTGCCGCATGGGTGGCGATCAGCGCCTTGCGATTATCGGGAATGAGATGCGCAAAGAAAGAGGACAAAAGCGGGCCGGTGGCGCCGAAAAACATGCTCAGAACCGCCAGGACCGTGCTGCCGACCGCCAGTCCCGCACTGCCGAGCTTTCCAAGGCCTGGAATCTTCGCCCAGGTGATTACGAGGACGAAGGTGCCCAGAACCAGTTTCAGGATGGCGTCGGGCAGTTGAACCACGAAAAACGCGCCGATGAGTGCGCCAAGAAGACTGCCCGCAACGAACGGCCAGACGATCTGATGGACGATATGGCTTCTCAGTTGCCAGGCGCGGCCCGTGTTCGAGCCAATCTGAATTGCACCATGCACGGGGATGAGCGCCGATACGGGAATGAACATCCCAAGCAGCGCCAGGAGCGCGACTCCGCCGCCGATGCCGAATGAGGCCGTGAGAGCCGATGTGAAGAAGCTGGCGATGATCAGGAGCGCGGCCGGGATCAGCCCCAGCCCATCCGGCAGGAACGCGGCGAAGGCGTTCACGCGCGACGCCTCACATCTGCGGCTGGGTGAATTGGCCAGCCGGCCGGTACGTCCAAAGATAGGTGGGCAATATGGTGGCAAGCGCATGGCGGGAAATCCCCAAGCCTTCGAGCGTCAATCCCCGGCGACTTGCTTCCTCCGAAACGACATTGTCCACTGCCAGCATGCGGACCTGATCGAGCGTCAGGAGCGGATTGGGAAGAAGACCCAGTACGCGGGCCTGCAGACGCGCCAGGGGCCATGGAACGGAGATGAAGGCCCGCTTGCGCTCGATTACCTCCAGCATTTCTTCCATGCATTCCCGGAAGGTAAGCACCTGGGGACCGCCCAACTCGTAGATCGCGCCTGGCTTGAGCGTGCCGTCCACGGAGCGCGCATAGACTTCGGCCACGTCGCCAACATAGACAGGCTGCAAGCGGTTACGTCCGCCCCCGACCAGCGGCAGAAAAGGCGAAAAGCGCGCCATATTGGCGAAGCGGTTGAAGAACTTGTCCTCCGGCCCGAAAATTATGGACGGGCGGATGACCACCGCATTCTTCACCGTTTCCAGCGCGGCCTGTTCTCCGGCGGCCTTCGTGCGGCCATAAGCGCTCGGAGAGTCCGGATCTGCGCCGATGGCGGAAGCCTGGGTGAGCCCGGCACCGGCGGCCCGTGCCGCTTCAGCGACCGCGCGCGCGCCATGCGCCTGAACGGCATCGAAGCGCTGCTTGCCCGCCTCGTACAGGATGCCCACCAGATTGATGACGTGATCGGCGCCTTCCACGGCGCGGTCCACGGACCATCGATAGCGGACATTCGCCTGTATCGCGTGAACCTGGCCCATATTGCCGAGGGTATTCACATGGATCGCGGTGTGCGGGTTGCGGCAGGCGACACGCACGCGATAACCTCTGTGCGTCAGCGCCCGCACCACATGCCGGCCAAGGAAGCCGGAGCCGCCGAACACGGTGACGAGCTTGGGTTTCTCGCTTATGATGGCCATCTACGTCTCGGGTCCTGGTTACGCTTTCAAGTGGCGCTTCTTAGCCCCTTTCGGGACAAAGGCAAAGAGCGCCCCGCTCCGCAGTTCATCCCCAGGCCGTTCCCACCCTCAAACTTGGAAAAATGTGTTGGAACGCCTATATTTTAGCCATATCTCGCTGCTGATTCGCAGCATCCCAAGACGCCCATGAGGGGCTCCTTCTAGCGAAAGTATTTAATGAGCGCTACGCCAGAAAGACTCACCGGCGAACCTGCCGAATACGGTGCAGAATCCATCAAGGTTCTCAAAGGCTTGGACGCCGTCCGCAAGCGGCCCGGTATGTATATCGGCGATACGGATGACGGTTCCGGCCTGCACCATATGGTCTACGAGGTGGTCGACAACGCCATCGACGAGGCGCTGGCGGGCTATGCCTCGCTGGTGACGGTCACTCTCAACCCCGATGGTTCCTGCACGGTCACGGACAATGGCCGGGGCATTCCGACCGATATCCACCCCGGAGAGGGTGTGTCGGCTGCAGAGGTCATCATGACGCAGCTGCATGCGGGCGGAAAGTTCGACCAGAATTCCTACAAGGTTTCAGGCGGCCTCCATGGCGTGGGCGTTTCCGTCGTCAATGCGCTTTCGACCTGGCTCAGGCTCAAGATCCGCCGCAAGGGCCAGATCCATGAGATGAGCTTCAGCAACGGCGTTCCCGATGCACCGCTCGCGGTGACCGGGGATGCGGGTGAAGAGACCGGCACGGAGGTGTCGTTCCTGCCCTCGCCCGAGACCTTCACCAAGACCGAGTTCGATTACGCAACGCTCGAACACCGCCTGCGCGAACTCGCCTTCCTCAATTCCGGCGTGCGGATCCTGCTGACCGATTGCCGTCATGCGGATGTAAAGAAGCAGGAATTCATGTTCGACGGCGGCATCGTCGAATTCGTGAAGTATCTCGATCGGGCGAAGAAGCCCCTGATCCCGGAACCGATCGCCATTTCCGGCGAGCGTGACGGGATTACGGTCGAGCTCGCCATGTGGTGGAACGATTCCTATCACGAGAACGTGCTGGCCTTCACCAACAACATCCCCCAGCGCGACGGCGGCACGCATATGGCGGGCTTCCGCGGAGCGCTCACGCGGCAGGTGACCTCCTATGCCGATGTTTCCGGCCTGACCAAGAAGGAAAAGGTGACGCTGACCGGCGACGACTGCCGTGAAGGTCTGAGCGCAGTGCTCTCGGTGAAGGTGCCGGATCCGAAGTTCTCCTCGCAGACAAAGGACAAGCTCGTTTCTTCCGAGGTCCGACCCGTTGTGGAAAGCCTCGTCAACGAGGCGCTCGGCACCTGGCTCGAGGAGCATCCCGGCGAAGCGAAGATCCTGGTCGGCAAGGTGGTGGAGGCGGCCGCCGCTCGCGAAGCGGCGCGCAAGGCCCGAGAACTCACCCGCCGCAAGGGTGCACTCGATATCACCTCTCTGCCCGGCAAGCTTGCAGATTGCCAGGAACGCGATCCGGCCAAATCGGAGCTCTTCATCGTCGAGGGTGACTCCGCCGGTGGCTCCGCCAAGAGCGGACGCTCGCGCAAGAACCAGGCGATCCTGCCGCTGCGCGGCAAGATCCTGAATGTGGAACGGGCTCGTTTCGACCGGATGCTATCCTCCGACATGATCGGGACGCTGATCACGGCGCTCGGCACTGGCATCGGCAAGGACGAGTTCAATGCCGAGAAGCTGCGCTACCACAAGATCATCATCATGACGGACGCGGATGTGGACGGCGCCCATATCCGCACGCTGCTGCTCACCTTCTTCTTCCGGCAGATGCCGGAGCTGATCGAACGCGGGCACCTCTATATCGCCCAGCCGCCGCTCTATAAGGTGACGCGCGGCAAGTCCGTTCAGTACATCAAGGACGAGTCCGCTTTCGAGGAATTCCTGATCGATACCGGGCTTGAGCAGGCCTCGCTCGAACTTTCCAACGGTGAAGTGCGCTCCGGCCAGGATCTCAAACAGGTTGTTGAAGAAGCCCGCGCCATCCGCTCGCTCATCAACGGGCTCCACACGCGCTATGATCGCGCCGTCGTGGAACAGGCTGCCATTGCCGGGGCGCTCAATGCTGCGATTCTGGCCGATCCAGGCCGGGCGGAAGCTGCCGCAACCGAAGTTGCGGGTCGGCTCGACATCATTTCGGAAGAGACCGAACGCGGATGGCAGGGCCGGGTGAACCCCTCCAACGAGGGCACCGGCGGGTATCTGTTCGAGCGCACCGTCCGCGGGGTTCGTGACGTGGTTATCCTGGACGCCGCGCTCATCGGCTCCGCCGACGCACGCGCCATCGACCGCTATGCGGCTCGCCTTCAGGAGATCTATTCCAAGCCACCGGTGCTCAAGCGGAATGACAAGTCCGAGGTGATCTCCGGCCCGATGGCGCTGCTCGACGCTGTTTTCGCCACCGGCCGGAAGGGGCTGACCATGCAGCGTTACAAAGGCTTGGGCGAAATGAATGCCGAGCAGCTCTGGGAAACGACCCTCGATCCGGACGCGCGCTCCCTCCTGCAGGTGAAGGTGACGGACGCCACGGATGCCGACGCCCTCTTCGCCCGCCTGATGGGTGACGAAGTGGAGCCGCGTCGGGAGTTCATTCAGGAGAATGCCCTTTCGGTGGCCAATCTCGACGTCTAGGCGTCAGTACTGCCGTAGGATGCCTAGCGAATGCGCGCGGGCATCCTTATACCCCCGGCGCACCGTCCAGCGGAGTTAGTCATGCACGAGGATCGACTGGTAAAACTGGAAATTCTCGCTGCTGAGCAGGAAAGGGCGCTTGGAGAACTTTCCGATCAGATCGCCCTGCAGTGGGAGCAGATCGAACGGATGCAGAGGAAGCTCGACCGGCTGACGGAACGTTTTCTGGCGCTTGAGGAACGCACGGCGCCGGAAATTCCGGTTAGCAAACCTCCGCACTGGTGATCTGCGCCGGCTTGTCCGGTGCAATGTTCTGGCCCGCTAACCCGCAGGATGAGGCGAGGCTGGCATTCCTGGCAGCCTTGCAAACGCCAGTTGGATGGCGTCGTCCATCGGCAGCGCCGGGGAGAACAGAAAACCCTGAGCTGTCTTGCAGCCGAGATCACGCAGGGTCTGGCAATCCTCTTCCGTCTCGACCCCCTCTGCCATGACCTCGATTTCCAAGGCCAGGCTGAGATCGATCACGGTTTTGACGAGCAACTGATCGTCCGGCGACATTGAGATGCCGCCAATGAAATCCTTGTCGATCTTCACTTTCCGGATCCGGCTGCTCTTCAGCCAGGCGAGGGTCGAGAACCCGGTACCGAAATCGTCCAGAGCGATTGAAACGCCGCTGTCCGAAAGGCGCTTCAACTTACCGCCGATCCGAAGGCGATCGACCGGCGCCTCTTCGGTGATTTCGATTTCCAGCATGGGAGCGGGCAGTTTCCGTTCCCTCAGCCCGGAAATGATCATTTCATCGACATTGCTGTTCTCGATCTCACGCGGCGAAAGATTCATGGCCACGCGAAGCTCGGGCAGCCCCACCGCCCGAAGCCGTTCCATCATCTTGCAGCAGTTGCCGAAAACGGTTTCCGTGAGCTGCAAGAGCAAACCCATCTTCCGCGCCGCCTCCACCATTTCCGGCGGTGAGATCTCACCGTGGCGCGGGTGGCGCCAGCGCAGCAGCGCCTCGAAGCCGATCACCACTCCAGTCTCCAGACTGACGATCGGCTGGAACGAGTTGCCGAGTTCTCCCTTCTCGATGGCGCCTGGAAGATCGCGCTCGACGCACTGCCGGCGCTCGAGTTCCCGCTGAAGATGACCGTCGAACTCGCAGCACTCGTTCCTTCCGCGCCTTTTTGCTGCGTAAAGCGCCATATCGGCGCGAAGCAGCATCTCCGTCAGGGTTGGCGTATCGGATCTGTATATTCCCACGCATGCACCGACGCGCACGGAAGCCACTGGGGGGTAAGGTTTGGCAATCGCGCCGATAATATCCTGCGCGAGCCGGCGCGGCTCCTGAGCGGCCTTTTCCGGATAAAGAAGGACGAACTCGTCGCCGCCGATGCGTGCCAGCATCGATCCTGCGGGGGCTTGTTTGGATATCCGGTGGGCGATCCTGACAAGCAGATCGTCGCCGACCTTATGGCCATAGGTGTCGTTCACCGACTTGAAGCCGTCCAGATCGATCAACATCGCCACGAACGGCCCATCGGAGCGGGCGAGCTTATCGATGGCATGTTCGAGACCACGCCTGTTGAGCAGCCCGCTCAGGGGATCCTGACGCGAGCTTTGCTCCATTTCGCCGGCGAGCTGTTCCGCCTCGTGCCTCAGGCGGCTTGCTTCAATGAACCGCGCCTGCCCGAGCAAGGTGCCTCGAGCCAGACCAGCGAGAAAGAGCACGACGGAGAACACGAGGACATGCGTTTCGAACCCGCCCTGCGGCAATAGGCATGCCGCGGCGACGACGAGCGGCGGGGCTATGAAGTAAATGGGAACCGCTGCGCAGGAAGAACCATACACCACCGCTCCAGCCGATATTCCGGCAAGGATGATCAGATGCACCTCGGATTGGGGAGAAGTGTAGCCATCCGTCAAAAAAGCAAGAAAGGACCAGGCTATACCGGAGAGGAAGGCAAGGAGCTTGAAGCGTGTGAGACTTGTGGAAATTTCCGACAGATCAGTTTCCTGCCCCACCCCCTCGTCCCGGAGCGAAAGCGCAAGCACGATGCGCGTGCCGTTGATCACGGTGACGGCAAGAAACCATATGAGGGCGGGAAGAATGGCCGGGCTGGAAACGAAATGAATCGACAGGATCAGCGCCGAAAGGATGGTGCTGATCGGTATGGAAAAGAAAATACCACTCCGGATATCAAGAAGCTGATCCCGAAGTATCTTGACCCTCAAGATGTCCGGATCTCCGGACGCCGAATAGTGGCCGCTTCGCTCCATTCGGGATCTCAAACCTTCACGCGATTTGGCCAGCCCCTATATGGCTAACCCACAATATCGAAAGTCCTAAATTGACGGACAAGATTAAATCACCTTTAAGGCAGCCCGATCTCGCGGAAATATTTGGTTCGCGTTGAAACCGAATAAGTAAGCCCCGCGTGGTTTGCACGCGGGGCTCTGAAGGCTGGCATCGGTTCGAAGTTCTGATCGAACTTCCGCAGCGATGTTCAGGTCGGCTGCCTGCAGTACCGCAAGTCCGAACGGACGCGCGGCACTGCCAGCGGGAGAATTACTCCTTGCCTCCGCTCTGCTTCTTGAGCGCAGCGCCAAGAATATCGCCCAGGGAAGCGCCGGAGTCGGTCGAGCCGTACTGAGCCACGGCCTCCTTCTCCTCGGCGATTTCCAGCGCCTTGATGGACACTGCGATCTTGCGCGTCTTCTTATCGAAGGAGATCACGCGGGCATCCACCTTCTGGCCCACCGCAAAGCGCTCGGGGCGCTGCTCGTCGCGATCGCGCGACAGGTCGGAGCGCTTGATGAACGCGTCGAGGTCGTGATCGACCAGGCGCACCTCGATGCCGCCGTCCTTGATGGCGGTAACTTCGCAGGTGACCACCGCGTTCTTGCGGAGTTCGCCGGAAGCGACCGCTTCGCCGACAACGTCACGGCCGAGTTGCTTGATGCCGAGCGATATGCGCTCCTTCTCGATGTCCACATCGAGAACCTGCGCCTTCACCACGTCGCCGCGGTTGTACTCCTCGATCACCTGCTCGCCAGGACGTGACCAGTCGAGGTCCGACAGGTGCACCATGCCGTCCACATCGCCTTCGAGGCCGATGAACAGGCCGAACTCGGTCTTGTTCTTGACCTCGCCCTCGACCACCGATCCAACCGGATGGTTGCGGGCGAAGGCTTCCCACGGGTTCTCCAGCGTCTGCTTGAGACCGAGCGAAATGCGACGCTTGACCGGGTCGACCTCGAGTACGACCACCTCGACTTCCTGCGTCGTGGACAGGATCTTGCCGGGGTGCACGTTCTTCTTGGTCCAGGACATCTCGGAAACGTGGATGAGGCCCTCGATGCCCGGCTCCAGCTCTACGAAGGCGCCGTAGTCGGTGATGTTGGTGACGCGGCCCTGCACCTTCTTGCCCAGCGGATACTTCGCGCCGATGCCTTCCCACGGGTCGGCTTCGAGCTGCTTCATGCCGAGCGAGATGCGGTGCGTTTCCTGGTTGATGCGGATGATCTGCACCTTCACCGTCTGACCGATATTCAGAATCTCGGTCGGATGGTTGACGCGCCTCCATGCCATGTCGGTGACGTGCAGCAGGCCGTCGATGCCACCCAGATCCACGAAGGCACCATAGTCGGTGATGTTCTTGACCACACCCTCGACCACCTGGCCTTCCTCGAGGTTCTGCACGATCTCCGAGCGCTGCTCGGCGCGGCTCTCCTCGAGCACGGTACGGCGGGACACGACGATATTGCCGCGACGCTTGTCCATCTTGAGGATTTCGAAGGGCTGCGGCGTGTGCATGAGCGGGGAAACATCGCGGATCGGCCGGATGTCCACCTGGCTGCGCGGCAGGAAGGCCACGGCCCCATCCAGATCGACGGTGAAACCGCCCTTGACCTGGTTGAAGATGACGCCTTCGACGCGCTCACCCTTGTTGAACTTCTCCTCGAGCTTGGTCCAGCTCTCCTCGCGGCGCGCCTTCTCGCGCGACAGGATGGCCTCGCCCAGCGCATTCTCGATGCGCTCGACATAGACCTCGACCTCGTCACCGGGCTTGAGCTGGCCGTCCTTGGCCTTGGCGCCGAATTCCTTGAGCGGGACGCGGCCTTCGACCTTCAGGCCAACATCGATGATGGCCATGTCCTTTTCGATTGCGGTGATGGTGCCCTTGACGACGGATCCCTCGACGGCATCGCGCTCGGAAAAGGATTCTTCGAGAAGGCTCGCGAAATCATCGCGAGAGGGGTTAAGTTGCGACATTGAATCTCCTGAAAATACCCTGACATGCAGGGCGAGCGCCGGGCGGTTAGCGTTGCATCTGGCCTTGCCCAAGCATCCGGCCCTTTCGGGCCAAGGCCGCGTTCTGCGGCAAATCCGGCGCAGGGGATGCGGGCAGACCTGTTCATCAATATCGAAAAAGCGCCTGCCGCTTCCTTCCGGGAAGTTGCCAGCGCCGCTTTCGATCAGGCTTTGCTTCTCCTTGCCAGCTCCTTCTCCACGAAAGCGCGAGCAGTGAGAAACGCCGTTTCTATATCCATTTCGCTGGTATCTAGCAAGTGCGCGTCAGGGGCAGGCTTGAGCGGGCTGTCTGTTCGGCTCATGTCCCTGGCGTCACGTCTTTCCACATCGGCGAGGATATCGGCATATTCGGCCTGCCCCCCACCGGCCAGGATCTCGCGCCAGCGACGATCGGCCCGCACGGGAGCGGTCGCCGTTATATATAGTTTCACGTCGGCGTCAGGGCAAACGACGGTGCCGATATCGCGGCCGTCGAGCACGGCACCCGGGGCCCGACGTGCAAACTCCCGCTGCTTTTCGACAAGCGCGCGGCGCACAGATGGCATGACCGCTATTCTCGACGCTGCCTCGCCCACCTCGTGCGTGGAGAGCACGTCGCGGTCCAGTTTCGCCAGGTCGACGGCCAAGGCAACCTTCTGCGCCTCCGCTTCGTCGTCGAGCGGAAGGCCGGCGTCAAGCAGCGCCTTGGCAACGGCCCTGTAGGTCAGGCCCGTGTCGAGATGGTCGAGGCCGAAATGCTCGGCCAGCCGGCGCGCGAGCGTGCCCTTGCCTGAAGCGGCGGGTCCGTCAATGGCGATGACCAGGTACCCCGCCATCATACGGACCGCGTTATTCCGCCGTCGATGCGGATGTTCTGGCCGGTGATATAGCTCGACCTCTCGGACGCCAGGAACAGGATGAGTTCGGCCACTTCTTCCGCCGTGCCGTAGCGCTTCATCGGAATGCGGCTGCGGCGCTCCTCCTTTTCCGGCAGGCTATCAACGAAGCCGGGAAGCACATTGTTCATGCGTATGTTGTCGGATGCGTATTTGTCGGCAAACAGCTTGGTGAAGGCTGCAAGGCCCGAACGGAAAACCCCCGAAGTGGGGAAATCCGCCTCGGGCTCGAAGACGGCATAGGTCGATATGTTGACGATTGCGCCGGATTTCTGCGCCTGCATCACAGGCGTGACGAGGCGGGCGATACGAATGACGTTGAGCAGGTAGAATTCCATGCCGAGCTGCCAGTCGGCATCGGAAATCTCAAGCAGATCGCCCTTCGGCCCATGACCGGCGCTATTGACCACCGCATCGATCCTCCCGAAGCGATCGAGGACCGATGCCGTAAAGCGTTGCAGATCCTCGACGGACCGGTTCGATCCGGTGAAGCCCAAGCCGCCGAGTTCCTTTGCGAGTGCCTCACCTTTGCCGGAGGAGGAGAGTACGGCCACCGAAAACCCGTCTTCCGCCATCCTGCGAGCAGCCGCAGCTCCCATACCGCTGCCGCCGCCGACGATCATCGCCACTTTCGCGTCCGTCATGGTCTCTCGCCTAGTGCTCGATTTCTGCGCCCAGCCCAGTCATCAGGTCCATGAATTCCGGAAAGCTCGTCGCGATCATGGACTGATCGTCGATAGCAACCGGCTCGTCCGTCGCAAGGCCGAAGACCAGAAACGCCATCGCGATCCGGTGGTCGAGATAAGTGGCCACTGTGCCGCCGCCAAATCCCTTTCCGTCCGGTCTTCCGCGCACTGCAAGCGTGTCTTTTCCCTCTGTGCAGTCGACGCCGTTTGCCTTGAGCCCTTCGGCCACCGCGGTCAGCCGGTCCGACTCCTTCACGCGTAGCTCCTCGATGCCGAGCATCAGCGTCTCGCCCTCGGCGAAGCTCGCCGCCACGGCCAGAACCGGATATTCGTCAATCATGAAAGGTGCACGCTCTGCAGGCACCGTCACGCCCGTGAGGTTCGAAGAGCGAACGCGGAGATCCGCCACTTCCTCGCCACCTGCAGAGCGCCGATTAAGAAGCTCGATATCGGCCCCCATTTCCTGCAGCGTCAAGATCAGGCCGCTGCGTGTCGGGTTCATCAGCACGTTCTCGATCGCAATCTCGGAGCCCGGCACGATGAGAGCGGCGACCAGCGGGAATGCCGCGGAGGACGGGTCGCCGGGAACGGCGATCTCCTGCCCTGCTAGCCTGCCCTGCCCCTGGATCCGGATATGACGCGCGCCTTCGGCATCCACCTCGATCTCGATTTCGGCGCCAAAGCCCGCCAGCATCTTCTCCGTGTGGTCGCGCGTCATCACCGGCTCGATCACGGTGGTGACGCCCGGCGCATTGAGGCCCGCCAGCAGAACGGCCGATTTCACCTGCGCCGAGGCCATGGGAACGCGATAGGTGATCGGGGCGGCATGTTTCGGACCTCGCAGCGTGATCGGCATGCGGTCGCCGGACGCCGCTTCCAGCACCTGCGTTCCCATCTGGCGGAGCGGATCGAGCACGCGGGCCATCGGGCGTTTCGATAGGGAAGCGTCGCCGATGAAGCGGGTCGTCATATCATACGTGCCGACAAGCCCCATTGTGAGCCGCGAGCCGGTGCCGGCATTGCCGAAGTCGAAGGGCGCCTCTGGTTCCAGCAGGCATCCGTTGCCGACCCCCTGGATGATCCATGTCCCGTCGCGCCGCTCGATGAGCGCACCCATCGCCTTCATGGCCTCGGCCGTGCGCAAGACGTCCTCGCCTTCCAGAAGGCCGGTGATGCGTGTTTCCCCGGAGGCAAGCCCGCCGAACATCAGTGAGCGGTGCGAGATGGATTTGTCTCCCGGAACGCGCACTTGGCCAGAAAGGGCTCGCGATCGGCGGCTCAGCGCTGGATGGCGCGGTAAATGATGTGTCATGGCTTTCTCCAGGCGGCATGCTTGCCGAGGCTCTAGCATGTTGAAAATGACCGGTCATCCCCCAAGAACAGGGCTTGCGCATCGCCTTCGACTCGGGCCTTCATTAGGCTTTGACAGGCGCGCGATCTGTAGCTATGGGACCCAAAACACGGCAAGTGGCGGCAGGCGCCGCTCCGCCGGATTGCCGGTTCATCGGGCCGGCCAGGAAAGACAAGAGGCAAAACGGTGGCTAAACCCGAACTCGGCACGAAACGCATATGCCCGGAGACGGGCCGAAAATTCTATGATCTGAATAGGGATCCGATCGTATCGCCCTATACCGGCATCTCCTATCCGCGCAGCTATTTCGAATCCGGTGCGGAGGTGATGGAGGAAGAGGACGATCTGGAGGACAAGGAACTCGACGTCGAAGAGGGCGCGGAGATCGTCTCGCTGGAAGATGCAGACGAAGAGGCAAAGGGCGATGACGCCGACCTGCCGGATCTGGACGAAGACGTCGACCTCGGCGATGACGACGATACTTTCCTCGAGGAGGAAGAGGAAGATGATGACGACGTTACCGGCATCATCGGCGTCGGCGACGAGGACGAGGAACATTAAGCGGAAAAAATGATCAAGCCCGCGTCATATGCGGGCTTGATTCCGGCGGCGGTCGGGTTTAGAAGCCGCCAGCAACTTCGGTGATCCTAAACCGAAGAGACCTCTTCCGCCGGAGACGGCGGTGGCCTGAACGGGCCAAGTGTGGGGCCATAGCTCAGTTGGGAGAGCGCTTGAATGGCATTCAAGAGGTCAGGGGTTCGACTCCCCTTGGCTCCACCAATTTCTCACCGCAATTCTGATCGCTAACCGGCAGGCTCAGTCATGTGCCGGGCCAGCAAGCGCTGAGTGTCTGCCCGTCCCCCCCGAGAAACGTTATTTTCCCTGGAAGGAAGGACGGCGCTTCTGGAGGAAGGCACTGAGTCCTTCCTGGAAATCCTCGCTGTCATAAACCTTCCGGCGCAGATCCTCGATGTGTTCGAAGATTTGCGCGGCGATCGGCTCATAATCGCTGAGAACCGTCAGTTGCTCCTTGACGACCGCTATAGCCAAAGGTGCCTTGGTGCAGATTTCCTGAGCCATGGCGAACGTGAAATTGTCTATGTCGGTTGAGGAGACAAGATGATTCACGATTCCCCACCGGGCCGAGTCCTGCGCCTTTATGGGAGCGGCCGTGAAGAACATTTCCTTGATCAGATTGAGCGGCAGCCGTCCTATGAAATGAAGTAGACCGGCGGTGTTGTAGGGCAGGCCCAGATTGGCCGGGGTGATCGCAAAGCTCGCCGTCTCGTCGGCGATCACGATGTCGCAGGACATCACGAGATCGAAGGCTCCGCCCCACACGGACCCTTGCACCATGGCGATGACGGGTGCCGGAAAGTTCCGGATGGCCCGGAGCGCGACCTCAAGCGGATCTCCATAAGCGAGCGGGTCGGATTTATCGTGCGCCAGCTCAGTGACATCGTGCCCGGCGGACCAAACCTTGACGTCCTGCTCAGCCCGCAAGATCACGGCCCTCACCTTTCCTGAAAATCCCTGCAGACCATCGACCAAGCCCCTGAGCAGCTCCCGGCTGAGAGCGTTGCGCTTGGCATAATTGTCCAGGGTGAGGATACCCACTTCGCCCCGAAGCTCCGAATGGACGAGTTCCTGGGACACAGTAGCGCTACTCATCGGATTCTCCTGCGATCTCAGCGAGAATGGAGCTCCTGTCGGCATCGAGGCCCGGCGCGGGCCGGAACGTTGTCGGCTCTGCCATGCCCACGATTTTGATCGGGTTTCCGGCGACTTTGATCTGCCCTGCGACTGGGTCATTCACGGACACCACCATATGGCGCGCCGCCACCTGCGGATCCGCCATCACATGCGGTATGTCGTTGATCCTTGAGCAAGGCACACCCTTGGCATCCAAGGCGTCGATCCAGTCGGACACCGTCCTGCTCGCAAGCGCCTTCTCGATCTCGGTCTGAAGCGCATCGACATTATCGTGGCGCAGATCGTTGGTCTTGAAGCGCGGGTCCGTTGCTAGATCCGGACGCCCCAACACCTCCGTCAACAAGCCGAAAAGATGGTCGTTGCCAGCGGCGATAATGAAGTGACCGTCCTTCGCCTTATAGGCTTGAAAGGGAGCAACGGTGGGATGTCGGGTCCCAAGGCGTCCCGGGATAACACCTGTCTTGGCGTAGCTGGTGATTGCGTCCTCCAGGATCGCGACCTGGCAATCAAGCATGGCTATATCGATCTTGCAGCCCTTGCCCGTGATCGTACGCCGATAGAGCGCCGCGTTAATGCCGATGGCAAGATAGAGACCTGCTGCCATATCGCCGATCGAAACACCCACCCGTGCCGGCGGGGAATCCGGATATCCCGTCAAGCTCATGATGCCGCCCATTCCCTGGACGACGATGTCGTAGGCGGCTCTCTGCGAGAATGGCCCGCTATCGCCAAAGCCCGATGCCGCGCCATAGACGAGGCGGGGATAGCGCGCGTGAAGCACATCCCATCCGAGGCCGAGCTTTTCCATGGTTCCCGGACGGTAGTTTTCAACCAAGACATCCGCCTTTGCCGCGAGCTTGTGAAAGATGGCAAGGTCACCGGCGTTCTTCAGGTTGAGCGCTATGCTCTCCTTGTTGCAGTTGATGGCGGAATAATAGAGTGACTTGCCGTTGCTGAACGGCCCGAATGCACGAGAATCATCGCCGGTGCCCGGGATTTCCACTTTGATGACCCGGGCGCCAAGATTGGCAAGGATCATCGTCGCAAACGGTCCCGCCAGGACACGCGAAAGGTCGAGAATTGTTATGCCTTTAAGAAGGCCATCGGTAACTTGCGGCGCCATACTCATTAAAATACGTCCTAAAATAAACAATAATACAGCAGGCGCTGACCTGATTATACATCAGCCTTGCCGCCGATTACGATGCCTCTCGGGTATTAAAACCAAACTTCCCCAGTCGATAAATTGATAGAGGACTTCGCATACAATCTTTGTTTTGAGACCGGCCAACAAAATTGGCAACAATATTGAATTTATGGAGACACCCAAAAAAAGGCAGCGATGGTCAGAAATGAAAGGACAGTGCTGAAAAATAATATTGATGCCATCTGCTGCTCAGCCACGCCATATCGAACGGCTAGCGCAAGGCCCACCACAACAACCGGTAGCGCGAGGGTAACGACAATCTCACGCACGGGATTTGCCTCAAAGCTCAGAAGAAGCATCGCCACCAGACTCGCTGCCGGAACGATTATGTTACGCCCTGCAACCAGCAGTGCAGCCTCGGTACCGACTGTGATGCGGATGGAATAAAGGTAAATCCCGCACCCAAACAGTGCCACTCCGCCCGTCGTGTTGCCAAGCAGCAGGAAGGATTGCCGAAGCGGTAAGGGAAGCTGCAAGCCAGTGAGTACGAACACAACGGCCAACAGGGGCGCCCAAACCAGCGGTTGGCGGAGCGCGTGGATGATCTCGCCACTCAGTTCCGAACCGTTTTCCGAAGCGGGTGACGTTTTCGCCCTGCCGGCAGCGAGCAAGATCATGGTCGTGGGGAGAAGTATCAAACTGAACACCATACCTACGACCGCAATCAGAATGGTGTGCTCATTTCCGAAAAGGTGACCCAGCACCGGTACGCCAACGAAGGTGGAAGGAGTTGACACCATCAGCGACTGTAGGGACGCAGTCATGATGTCCCGTTTGAATATGATCCGAGAGAGAAAGAGGACGATGCCGTAGGCTGCCACCATGGCCACGGCAATCGTTAACGCCAGGCTCCATTGCGCGGCAATCTGTTGACGGGGCATTGCCAGCAGTCCGCTGAAAAGGGTGATCGGAAGAGCATACGACATCACCATCTGGATGAGCACAGCCGCTCGCTTGATGTCGAAGTCGTGATGCCAGCCAGCAAAATACCCCAACAACAATGTGACAATAACTGGCAGAATCGCCGCGATAAGATCCGAGGCCATTTAAAATCTCTCAAATAAAGCGGAAATAGCAGCGTTTCGACGCCGCTCTATAGATCTTGGCATCCGCCGTTGGTCAGCCCCTAAATGCATCAGCCTTTTCCAACGCAGCCAAAAATCGTTTGCGAAATCGATTACCGCAATCGAAAGTTCTCCGCGAATAACCGCTTCATTACCTGCACGCGGCGACGATTATTCAGATGCCGCAGGAGCTGCGCGACGAAATCATCGGTTTTCAAAAAATGTTGACCTTCAAAGAATTAATCCGCTAGCGTGGCATATGCCTTATCGTCGCAAAGCAAAAGAAGCAGGCATCTTCAACCCGGCGGAGGTCGAGCTCCTCGGGCGCGTCTTCGATAAGACTGGCGTGCCGGGGGAAAGCGAGCACGAGCGCGAGACACGCGCCTCCCGCATACTCGGCTATTACCTCGCCGGGATTACCGACGAAGAGGAACTGACCACGCTCGCGAAACAGGCGTTGGGCCGCTAGCGCCAGACAGTCAGAACGAAGCCCTAATTTGCCGAGCAGCCACGACAATCAGGATGTCATGGCTGGCCATCGTCCAAATGACGTCAGCTGAAAGGGCGTCGGGAAAGAAGCTCCCCGACGCCACGCGTATCAATCGTAGAGAACGGCGGCGATCTCCGGGTCGTCTATATTGTTCTTGTCGTAATAGTAGAAGCCCGTATCGATCTCCTTCTGGACCGGCTCGCCCTTAGCGGCTGCTACGGCAGCCTTTACCGTCTCGTAGCCGATTCCCACCGGGTTCTGGGTGATGGCGCCGGCCATAAGCCCGTCTTTGATCGCCTGCTTCTGCTGAGCGCCTGAATCGTAGCCGATGACCACCACGTCCGTCCGGTTCATTTCACGCACGCCGTTGACGACGCCGATCGCGGAGCCTTCATTTGCGCCGAAGATTCCCTTCAGGTCCGGATTGGCCTGCAGGATCGACTTGGTGATCTCCGTCGATTTCAGGTGATCTCCGCCGCCATACTGCACGGTGACGATCTCGATATCGGGGTATTTCTCCTCAACCTGCTTCTGGAAGCCTTCGACACGATCGATGCCGGTTCGGCTGGTCTGGTCGTGGGCGACGATCGCCACCTTGCCACTGCCACCGATCAGTTCCGCCATCTTGTCGGCGGCGAGTGCTGCCGCGGCAAGATTGTCCGTGGCCGCAGTGGCCGTCGGGATATCGCTGTCGACGCCCGAGTCGAAGGCGATGATCGGGATGCCCGCCTCGTCCGCCTGCTTCAAGAGCGGAATAGCCGCCTGGCTGTCGAGGGCCGCAAAGCCGATCGCCGCCGGCTTCTTGGCAAGTGCGGCCGAGAGCATGTCGATCTGCCGGTCGACCATGGTTTCATTATCCGGGCCCTCGAAGGTGACCTCCACACCGAGTTCGGCGGCGGCCTTGTCGGCCCCGGCCTTCACGGCCTGCCAGAACTGGTGCTGGAACCCCTTCGAGATGAGGGCGATATACATCTTGTCCTGCGAGCTGGCGGAAAATCCGCTCGCCAGCAGGGCCGCGGCGCTGATGGCGCCTAGGAACAATCGTCTCGTGAACATGTCTCCTCCACTTGGTTCTTCTTCGGATTGGAAGCCTCGGGGCCTGGAGCCCTTCTCGTTGATTCAAACGGTTCTTCGTCTCCGCATCATGTCGATATAGACGGCCAGGATGATGATCGCGCCGGTGACCACCGTCTGCCATTCCTGGGTGACGGAAAGGATGCGCAGTCCATTTGTGAGCACCGACATGATGAGCGCGCCGATCAGCGTGCCAAGGATCGTGCCGCGGCCGCCGGCAAGCGACGTCCCGCCGATCACGACCGCGGCGATCGCCTCCAGCTCGTAGCCGAGACCGAGCGCCGGCTGGGCGGAATTGAGCCGAGAAGCGATCAACAGGCCCGCAATGCCGCATATGCCGCCCGCAAGCGCGTAGACGGCCATCTTCCACGCGTCGACATTGACGCCGGAAAGGCGCACCGCCTCCTCATTCGACCCGAGCGCGAAGGTGTAGCGGCCGAGCACCGTGCGGCCGAGGATATAGCTCGCGCCGATTGCCACCAGGAAAAGGATGAGCACGCCGTTCGGGACGGGCAGCGCCGGAATGACGGCGCCTATGACCGAACCGCTGGCGATCTCGGTGAAACCCGGCGTGTCGTTGAAGTAAATGGGCCGCGTGCCCGAAATCACCAGCGACAACCCTTTCAGCATCAGCATCATGCCGAGCGTGGCAATGAAGGGCGGGATCTTCATCTTGGCGATGAAGGTGCCGGAGGTGAGCCCGCAGAGGGCGCCCGCCGCGACCGCCGCGAGGATGCCGAGCGGCATGGGCATGCCCCAATAGGTGAGCACGACGCCGGCGATGACTGCGCAGAAGGTCATCAGCGTGCCGACGGACAGATCGATGCCGCCGGTGATGATGACAAGCGTCGCCGCAACCGCCAGCACGCCATTCACCGAAGTCGCCTGCAGGATGGCAATGATGTTCGACATCTGCATGAAATTCGGAGAGGCGAGCGAAAACCCCACCAGGAGGATGATGAGGCTCGCGAAGGCAAGCAGTCGCTGATGCGCGCCGGAAGCGAAGAGGCGGGCGGCAAGACGCGGGCGCGGTGCTGCTTCGACAGTGCTCATGGGGCGGCTTCCGTCGGTATCATGGCGCTCTCGCGCAGGGTTGCCAAATGCATGATCTCCTCCTGGCTCGTTCCCGGCCCGCCGGGCAGGATGCCGGTCAGCCGCCCCTCGCACATCACGGCGATGCGATGGCTGAGGCGAAGTATCTCCGGCAGCTCGGACGATATGACGATGATGGCGCGCCCCTGGGCAGCGAGGCTTGCCAGAAGCTTGTAGATTTCGCTCTTGGCGCCGACATCGATGCCGCGGGTCGGTTCATCGAAAATCAGCACGTCGCAATCGCGCAGCAGCCATTTGGCGATGACCACCTTCTGCTGGTTGCCGCCCGAGAGGAACCGCACCTCCTGGCGGTCGGAAGGGGTGCGGATCGAAAGCTGCGCGATGTAGCGCTCGGCCACTTTCCGCATATCGCCTTCGTCGATGGCACCGACGCCCCGCGTGAAACGCTTCATGCTGGCCATGGCAATATTGGCGCGCACATCCATGCCGAGACAAAGGCCAAAGCGCTTCCTGTCCTCCGACAGATAACCGATGCCCGCGCGCACTGCGTCCGTAGGCGTTCGGATATCGCAAAGCTTTCCGTTGACGCGGATCTCGCCGGCATCGCGCGGGTCGGCTCCGAAGATGGCCCGCGCCACCTCGGTTCGGCCCGCGCCCATGAGCCCGGCAAAGCCCAGAATCTCACCCTTCCTGACCTTGAAGCTCACATTGCGGATCTCCCGCCCGCGGCTCAGGCCACGCACGTCCAGGGCGATTTCTGCACCGCTCAGATCGGGGATCTCCACCGTCGTGTCCGTGAGTGCGCGGCCCACCATCATGGCAATGATGCGGCTCGTCGGCGTGTCGGCAGCCGAGACGGTCCCTACATATTGACCGTCGCGCATCACCGTCACGCGGTCGGCGATCTCCTTCAGCTCGTCCATCTTGTGCGAGATATAGACAATGCCGACGCCATCCGCCTTCAGCCGGCGGATGATGACGAAGAGTTCCTCGATCTCGGCCTTGTTCAGCGCCGCGGTCGGCTCGTCCATGATGAGTACGCGCGCATTGAACGACAGCGCCTTGGCGATTTCCACCATCTGCTGCTTGGCGATGGTGAGGTTTCCCACCAGCGCGCGCGGATCGAGCGAGAGGTTCATGGAAGCAAAGATCTCGGCCGCTTGCCGGGTCAACTGCGCCTCGTCGATTCTGCCGAAGCGCAGGCGCGGCTCGCGGCCGATGAAGATATTCTGTGCGGTGATCAGATCATTCATCAGGCTCAGTTCCTGGTGAATGATGCTGATGCCCAGATCCTGCGCGGCGCGTGGGCTCACGATCTCCTTCGGCTCGCCATCGATCAGGATCGTGCCGTCGTCCTTGTGGTAGATACCGGCGAGGATCTTCATCAGCGTGGATTTGCCCGCGCCGTTCTCGCCCATGAGGGCGTGCACCTCGCCCGGCAGAAGTTCGAAATGCACCTGCTTCAGCGCGTGGACGCCCGGAAAATGCTTTTCGATACCGCTCATCGTGACGACGGGCACGCGCGGGGTGTCGGATACCGACGCACCCAGTGCGGAAGAATGCGCGCTCATGCTGCCTCCCTTGGGTGCGGGCATGGGCGCGGAAACGGCTGCACGGCGGATGAAGCCATCCGCCTCCCGTCCGAATGCATCTGCCGGTCTCCTCCCGACCGAGGCGGAGACCCCGGTCAACCTGCTTGCAGGCATATGATCCACTTGCGCGGGCGATATGCAACAGGAATTTATTCAGAGCGCCATCAGATATATCACTGCCTCGGCAGTGAGGACTGCGACTTCACGGCTTCGGGATTCCGGTGATATCCCGGACCGATGGTCAATGGCTTTGCCGGCACGATCTTGTCGCTGATCTGGCTTCGATAGCTTCTCTCGGTCTGCCAGATTACCTGCTTGCGCTCCCGGTCATAGACCTTGATCGCCACGTGATACGGCTTGCCGGCCTCCACACCGCGAATCGAGGGAGAGCGCAGGGCGTAGCGGTCCGTCATGGTGCTCACGCGCTCCGACACAACATGCGGAGGGCCGCCCCGCGGATCCTCGAAGCTCGCCTCGATAATCGACCCGCTCGCCAGCGGCCGCTTCACCTGAGCGGTGAAGCCGTAATAAACATCAGTGTTGCGGTAATTGAACATGAAGCCGCCACCCAGGATTTCGAGATAGGGCTGCTCCGACAGGTCCTCGCGGGTGAACCACCCGGCCACGAAAAGCACCGCGCAGAGCGCTAGGGCGGTGACGAGGACTTGCTTCTCCGACCATTTCCAGCGCATCTCCTCCTCCCTCAATGGCGATGCCGCTCGGCATAGCGGCGCGCCTTTGCCGCTCCGCCGCAATGCTCCATGCTGCACCAGCGCCGCGATACGTTCTTGGTCTCGTCGTAGAAGAGCCAGCCGCAGCCTTCGGGACCGGGGCATTCCTTAACCCGCTTGAGGTCCTCGTGGGTGAGCAGATGCTCTGCCGAAACCGCAACGGCGCAAGCGGGCGAACGGAAATCCAGCCGGCTCTCGTCCCATGCCCAAGAGAAAAGGCGGCCAGTCCCGGAAAGGACTTGCTGATTGCGCGCCTCGCGCAGCCAATCACTGAGGCGGCGCATATCGGCCTCGGGTGCGGGAGTCTCGTCGATGACGCTGCGGAAAATCCGGTAAAGCGCCTCGCGAAAGGCGATTATCGCGCCGTGCGCCTCCGCCGCCTGCGAGGGAAAAGCCCGTGCGCGCTCTTCCAGCCGGTCGATTGCGCCAGGGCCGAATAGTCCGGTCTGCCGACCCCAGCCAATCACCTCGTCAAAGCCGGGCAGATAGTTCCTGGTGGCGGGTCTCGACCGGCTGTTCACCGTGTTGACGAAATCGAGGCAGAGCCGGCCTCCCAGAAAGAAGGGCACGGGGCCGGCTTCCAGCCGTGGCGAACTCATGGATCTTCATCTCCGCCGGATCGTCAACCAGCTAAATCCTTTTTGCCGGTTAGGTCAAGGCGAGGATTGTGTCGAGGCGACCAAAAACAACGGGGCGCTGTGCGCGCCCCGCGTTTCCATTGCACCATTCGGCTCAGAAACTGACCTTTACGTTTTCGCCCATGGCTGGCCGCGTGTTGGAAACGGCGGCGGCGGCCATCTTCACATAGCTGATGACCGTTCCCGGGCTATCCCAATATTGTGCATCCTGCGGGACAACCTTCAGGACGCGGATATTGGGGTCGTCGGGGCTGTCCCACCAGGCCTTCGCCGGCGTCGACCAGAGCTCACGCACCTTGGCACGATCGTTCAGGACCTCGGCAACTCCACTCAGGGAAAGGTAGGTCTGGCTGCTCGTATCCGCGAAGGCGAGCACCACATGCGGATCCTTGTCGAGTTCTTCCTTCTTGTGGCTATCCGCATCGGTCAGGAAATAGATGATATGGGTCTCGCGGTCGAAATAGGCGGCCATCGGCCGGGAGCGAAGCACCTCGCCGTCACGGCTCGCAAGCATGCAGATGCCGATCTTCCGGATCAGCTCCCATACGCGTTCTTCCTTGTCCATTTCTGCCATAGGGCATTCTCCATCGGCTCGGGCTTTTTCCAACAACCACCGCCGAGCAGGCTTGTTCCTTAAGAGGGCAGTGCGCTTCTGTCCCGCACAGCCGTCCTGGTTGGCAGCCCAAAAGCTGCGTGCTACCTGTTGACCAAACGATAAAACGTCAGGGAAGACGGCAGGCTGATGGGGAACGCTGCGATCGAGCTGATTGGCATCGACAAGAGCTTCGGCTTGGTCCGCGCCAACAGGGATATCAGCCTAAAAATCCCCGCCGGAACCATTCACGGCATTATCGGCGAGAACGGCGCCGGGAAATCGACCCTGATGTCAATCCTCTACGGCTTTTACCAGGCCGACCGCGGCGAAATCCTCATCCATGGCGAGAAGGCCAAGATCGAGACGCCGAGCGACGCCATCGCGCGAGGCATCGGCATGGTGCACCAGCATTTCATGCTCGTGCACAACTTCACGGTCCTCGAAAACATTATCCTGGGCGCCGAGGGCGAGCCCTTGCTCAACACCTCCATCGCCAAGGCGAGGGCTGAACTGCAGCGCCTTGAGCGGGAATACGGGCTGGAGGTCGATCCGGATGCCATAGTGGAAGACCTCCCAGTGGGCCTGCAGCAACGCGTGGAGATCCTGAAGGCCCTTTATCGCGGCGCGGAGATCCTCATCCTCGACGAGCCCACCGGGGTGTTGACGCCTGCCGAGGCTGATCATCTCTTCCGCATCCTTCGCCAGCTCAAGGAGGAGGGCAAAACCGTTGTCCTCATCACGCACAAGCTGCGCGAGATCATGGCCGTCACCGACAATGTCTCCGTCATGCGGCAGGGGGCACTGGTCGCCACCAGCAAGACGAGCGAAACCACCGTCGAGGAACTCGCCGAACTCATGGTCGGCCGCCGCGTCCTGTTGCGTGTCGAGAAGGGGCCGGCCGCCCCTGGCGACGTGCTGCTTTCGGTGAAGAACCTCACCGTCAAGGATTCGCGCGGCGTGACGATGGTCGACGATGTCTCCTTCGATCTGCGTACGGGCGAGATCGTGGGCATCGCCGGCGTGGCGGGTAACGGCCAGTCGGAACTCCTCGAAACCATTACCGGCATCCGCAAGGCGGTCTCCGGCACCGTGACACTCGATGGAATTCCCATAGACCTGACGGGTGCGGCAGACCCGTCGGAGCTCCGTGCCCGCGGCCTCGCCCATGTGCCGGAGGACCGGCATCACATGGGCCTCGTCCTGCCCTTCGACGAAAGCGAGAACTCCATCCTCGGCTATCACCGGCAGGAGAAATACGCCAAGGGACCGATCCTCGACGTTGACGCGATCCGCAATGATGCCGAGGAGAAGATCCGCAAATACGACATCCGCCCGCCCAACCCGCAGCTCAAGACTGCCAATTTCTCCGGCGGCAACCAGCAAAAGATCGTGCTTGCGCGCGAGATGGAGCAGGACCCGAAAGTCCTCATCGTCGGCCAGCCGACGCGCGGCGTCGATGTCGGTGGGATAGAGTTCATCCACAAGCGGCTGATCGAGATGCGAGATCGCGGCAAAGCCGTGCTTCTTGTCTCCGTCGAGCTTGACGAGATCCGCTCCCTGTCCGACCGCATTCTGGTGATGTTCGCAGGTCGTATTGTCGGCGAGCGTGCCGGAGATGCCACCGAAGGCGAGCTCGGCCTGCTCATGGCCGGCGTGGACGAAAGGGAGACGGCGGCGTGAGCACGCCTTATGCAAAGCTGCCGGCCTGGGCTGATTACGGGCTGATCCCCCTTATCAACCTGTTCGTCGCCTTCATCGTCGCGGGCCTCGTCGTCCTGCTGATCGGCGAAAATCCTTTCCGGGCGGCTGCCATCCTGGTCGAAGGTGCGTTGGGGCGCGGGCAGGCCATCGCCTATACGCTCTATTACGCGACGAGTTTCATCTTCACCGGGCTCGCGGTCGCAGTCGCCTTCCATTGCGGTCTCTTCAACATCGGCGGGGAGGGGCAGGCTTATGTCGGGGGGCTCGGCGTAGCGCTTGTCTGCCTCGCCTTCGACAGTATTCTGCCGTGGTGGCTCACCTTCCCGATCGCTATCGTCGGCGCGGCGGTCTTTGGCGCCGCTTGGGCGTTCATTCCGGCCTATCTGCAAGCCAGGCGAGGCTCGCACATCGTCATCACCACCATCATGTTCAACTTCATTGCGGCGAGCCTGATGGTCTATCTTCTGGTGAACGTGCTCAAGCCTGCGGCCAGCCAGGCGCCGCAGACGCGCACCTTCCTGGAAGGCGGGCAGCTTCCCAAGCTCAATTTCCTGTTCGATGCCATCGGGCTTACCGTGCGCTCCTCGCCTTTCAACGTGTCGTTCCTGCTGGCGCTGCTCGCAGCCTTTCTCGTTTGGGTGCTGATCTGGCGTACGCGGCTCGGCTACGAGATCCGCACGCGCGGCCATAGCCCAAAGGCCGCCCGCTATGCCGGCGTGAGCGAGACGCGCATTATCATCATCACGATGCTGGTCTCCGGGGCCCTTGCCGGTATGATGGCACTCAACCCCGTAATGGGCGACCAGAACCGGCTGCAGATCGATTTCGTCACCGGTGCAGGCTTCGTCGGCATTGCCGTGGCGTTGATGGGCCGCTCGCATCCGGCGGGTATCGTCCCAGCGGCCATCCTCTTCGGCATCCTCTATCAGGGCGGTGCGGAGCTCGCCTTCGAAATGCCGGGCATATCCCGCGACATGATCGTCATCATCCAGGGCCTCGTCATCCTCTTCGCCGGCGCGCTGGAAAACATGTTCCGGCCCAGCCTCCAGGCGCTCTTCGCAAACATCCGACCAAGTTCGGTCGGAGTCGAAGCAAAGCAGGGGGAGCGTGCCTGATGGATTTCTTCAACACGCTGGTCTTTCTGCTCGATTCTACCATCCGCGTCTCGGTGCCGCTGCTTCTGGCCGCGCTCGCCGGGCTCTATTCGGAACGTTCCGGCGTCTTCGACATCGGGCTCGAGGGAAAGATGCTTGCCGGTGCATTCGCTGCCGGCGCCGCGGCCGCCGTCTCCGGCTCCGCCTGGGCGGGGCTCGCGGCCGCAGTCCTTATCGCCGTCTTCCTTTCGCTCGTGCACGGCTTCGCCTCGATCACTCATCGCGGCAACCAGATCGTCTCGGGCGTGGCGATCAACTTCATCGCCGCCGGCTCCACGATCATTCTCGGCCAGGCTTGGTTCAGCCAGGGCGGACGCACCCCATTGCTTGGCGGGGATGCGCGGTTCGGCGCCATCCAGTTGCCTTTCGCGGAAACGCTGAGCGATGTGCCGATCATCGGCGACCTTTATTCGGACCTGCTCTCCGGCCACTCCCTTATCGCCTATGTCGCCTTCCTCCTTGTGCCCTTTACCTGGTGGGTCCTGTTCCGCACCCGCTTCGGCCTGCGCCTGCGCGCGGTGGGCGAGAACCCCGCCGCGGTGGATACCGCCGGCATCTCCGTCGCCTGGCTGCGTTATCGCGCGGTGATCTGCACCGGCATCCTCACCGGACTTGCCGGCACCTATCTGGCACTTTCCCAGAACGCCGGATTCGTTAAGGACATGACCGCCGGTCGCGGATATATCGCGCTCGCGGCGCTCATCTTTGCAAAATGGCGGCCAGTACCGGTGATGTTCGCCTGCCTGCTCTTCGGCTTCCTCGACGCCTTCTCCATCCGGATTCAGGGCACTCCGCTGCCGCTCGTCGGCCAACTCCCGGTGCAGTTCATGCAGGCGCTGCCCTACATTCTCACCGTCATCCTGCTTGCGGGCTTCATCGGCAGGGCCGAACCGCCACGGGCCGGCGGCATCCCCTATGTGAAGGAACGCTGATGACTACGAATGACATCTTCACCGCCGCGAAGGGGGCGATGGAAAGGGCTTATGCCCCCTATTCGCGCTTTCCCGTGGGCGCCGCCATCCGCACCGAGACCGGCGCGATCCATGCCGGCTGCAACATCGAGAACGCCTCATACCCGGAGGGCTGGTGTGCGGAGACCACGGCGCTCGGCCATATGATCATGGCGGGTGGCGGCCGCGTCTCCGAGATCGCGGTCGTGGCGGAAAAAATGCCGAAGATCATGCCGTGCGGCGGCTGTCGCCAGCGGCTTTCCGAATTCGTGACATCGAACGCGAAACTGCATCTCTGCGACATGAACGGCGTGGTCGAGACCGTACCATTCTCGACGGTTTTCCCGCATGCCTTCGACCTGGAGCCCGGCACATGAAGGAAACGATCGACATCCTCATCGAGCGGCTCGGCGGCCTGGCTCCGCGGATTGCTATCGTGCTGGGATCGGGTCTCGGCCGGCTGGCGAACGAGGTAAGCAAGCCCGTGCGCATTCCCTATGAAGACTTGCCCGGTTTTCCGCGAAGCGGCGTCACCGGCCATGCGGGCGAGCTGGTTGCAGGCTATTTCGGCAGCGTTCCGGTGATCATGCTCGCCGGCCGCGCGCATTATTACGAGCACGGGAATGCCGCCGCTATGCGCCCTGCGCTTGAAGTGCTGGCCGGCATCGGCATCGCGGCGATCGTCCTCACCAATGCTGCCGGTTCGTTGAAGGCAGAAATGCCGGCAGGCTCGGTCATGCTGGTGCAGGACCACATCAATTTCTCCGGCATGAACCCGCTCATCGGCGAACAGGCAGAGGCGCGGTTTGTCGGCATGAACGAGGCCTATGACCGGGAGCTGCGCGAGGCGCTGGAACGCGCTGCGATCAAAGCCGGCGAGACGCTGCACAAGGGTGTCTATATGTGGTTTTCCGGTCCCAGCTTCGAAACGCCGGCCGAGATCCGCATGGCGCGCATCCTGGGTGCCGATGCCGTGGGCATGTCCACCGTGCCGGAGGTAATCCTCGCCCGCTTCCTCGGCCTGCGCGTGGCCGCCTGCTCCGTTATCACCAATCTCGCTGCCGGTATGGCAGCGGGCGAACTCTCTCATGAGGAGACCAAGGACATGGCTCCCGTGGGCGGCGAAAAGCTTGCCAGGGTCCTTCGGCAGTTTCTCACGGAGGAAATGCCGGATGTTTGACAGCCGGCATTCTGGCCCGCTTATGCCCGTCTGCACTGCACCGCGCCGCCTCAAGCAGGAAGCGAACTGACGATGCTCCCGCAGGAAATCATTCGCAGGAAGCGCGATCGCAAGTCGCTCTCCCCGGCCGAAATCGCCGAATTTGCCGCCGGTCTTGCTTCCGGCCAGTGGAGCGAAGGGCAGGTAGCCGCGCTCGCAATGGCGATCCTGTTGAACGGCATGGAGCGGGAGGAGACCGTCGCTCTGACACTCTCCATGCGCGATTCCGGCGATGTGCTCGATTGGTCATCCCTGCCGGGCCCGGTCACCGACAAGCATTCCACCGGCGGCGTGGGTGACAATGTCTCGCTGATGCTGGCGCCCATCGTGGCCGCCTGCGGCGCCTATGTGCCGATGATCTCGGGCCGCGGGCTCGGCCACACGGGCGGCACGCTCGACAAGATGGATTCCATTCCCGGATATCGCAGCCAGCCGACCCAGGAAGAGTTCGAACGGGCCGTGCGGGCGTCAGGCTGCGCCATCATCGGCCAGACGGGAGACCTTGCGCCAGCGGACCGGCGGTTCTACGCCATCCGCGACGTGACCGGAACCGTAGAATCCATCCCGCTCATCACCGCATCCATCCTTTCCAAAAAACTCGCTGCCGGCCTGCAATCGCTGGTACTCGATGTGAAGTCCGGCAACGGCGCTTTCATGGCCGAACAGCGCGATGCCGTCGACCTTGCGGCGAGCCTGGTTCAGGTGGCTCAGGGCGCGGGGCTTTCGGCCAGCGCCCTCATCACCGATATGAACGAGCCGCTCGCCACCGCCGCCGGCAACGCGGTGGAGGTGCGGAACGCAGTCGATTTCCTCACCGGGAAGGCGCGCGACAAGCGCCTCGAACAGGTCACGCTGGCGCTCGCGGCGGAGATGTTGGTCGCGGCCTCTATAGCGGCCGATGAGCAGGATGCTCTTGCACGCGCCGGCGACGCGCTCGACAGCGGGGCCGCAGCGGACCGGTTCGGCATAATGGTTGCGACACTGGGCGGCCCGACCGATTTCGTGGAGAGGATGGACGATTATCTGTCCCCTGCCCCGGAGCAGGTTCAAGTCAAAGCCGAGCGGGAGGGGTTCATTGCCGGCGTCGATACGCGCGCGTTGGGTGTTGCGGTGGTCGAACTCGGAGGCGGCCGGCGCAAGCCGGAGGATTCGATCGACCACAGCGTCGGCTTGACGGAAACCTTGCCCATTGGAACCCCGGTACGGGTCGGCGATCCGCTCGCGATTGTTCATGCCCGCAGTTCAGCGGAAGCGGAACGGGCCGCGCAGGCTGTCCGCCATGCCTACAGGATTTCCGACGAGATGCCTCAGACGAAATCGCCTGTTCTCGACAAGATTACGGGATGATCATGCCGGCGGTTGCGACAAGCTCGGTCCCGGCTTTACGTTAACGGGAGCGGCTATTTCGTGCCGTACATGCGATCGCCGGCATCGCCCAGCCCAGGCACGATATAGCCTTGCTCGTTGAGGCGCTCGTCAATCGATGCCGTGAAGATCGGTACGTCCGGGTGCGCTTCACGGAAATGCTGGATACCTTCCGGCGCGGCGAGCAGGCATAGAAAACGGATATTGCCAGCACCGCGCGCCTTCAGCTTATCAACGGCAGCGACGGCGGAATTGGCGGTGGCAAGCATGGGGTCCACCACGATCACCAGCCGGTTCTCGAGATCGCTCGGCGCCTTGAAGAAATATTCCACCGCCTGCAGGGTCTCGTGATCGCGATAGAGCCCGATATGGGCGACGCGGGCTGCGGGCACCAGGTCGAGCATACCATCGAGCAAACCGTTGCCGGCGCGCAGGACCGAGGCAAATACCAGCTTCTTGCCTTCCAAGGTCGGCGCTTCCATCGTCGTCAGCGGTGTCTCGATGATACGCGTCGTGAGCTCAAGGTCGCGCGTGACTTCGTAGCAAAGCAGCAGCGAAATCTCGCGCAACAGGCGGCGGAAACCGGCGGTCGACGTCTCCTTGTCGCGCATGATGGTGAGCTTGTGCTGGACAAGCGGGTGATCGACGACGGTTACGCCCTGCATGGCTTTTACTCCGCGAACTCTGCTAGCCGAAACAATAACGCTTATGCGTCCGGCCGCCAGACGGAGGTAAATTCCTGTCACAGATTTATGAAATCAGGAGCCGGCCTCGATCCGGGCCAGCAGCGCCGCGCGGGTTTCCTCGTCTACGAACGCCGCCTCGACCGCCGTCCGGGTCAGAGCCAGGAGCGCAGCCTCGCGAAGTCCGAAATGCTCGGCAGCGACCTCATATTCCCGCGCCAGGCGGGTGCGGAAATGGGGCGGGTCATCCGAATTGAGCGTCAGCCGGCACCCGGCGGCCCGGAGCTGCAAGAACGGATGCCGCGCGAAATCCGGGAAGACCTTAAGCACGATGTTGGACACAGGGCAGACTTCCAGGACGATCCCCTCCTCGGCGATCCGGCGCAGGAGGTCCGGCTGCTCGATCGCGCGCACGCCGTGGCCGATCCGGGATGGTCTCAGGTGATCAAGTGCCGCTTCGACACTGTCGGCCCCGCCGAACTCGCCTGCGTGAATGGTGATGCCGAGCCCCGCTTCGCGGGCAATATCGAACGCGCGCACGAAATCGCGGGGATGGCCGACACGTTCGTCGCCGGCCACGCCAAAGCCGGTCACCAGAGGGTGGCCACAGGTGACGGCAAAACGGGCGGCCTTCTCCACCGCTTCCGGGCCGAAGTGACGCACACCGGTGACGATCATGCGCGCCTCTATGCCGGCCGCACGCTTTGCCCGGGCGATGCCCTCGCCAAGCCCTTCCGTGTAGGCTTGTGGCGAAAGGCCGGCGCGTTCGGCATGGTCGGGCGAGGTGAAGAATTCAGAATAGATCGCGCCTTGTCGGGCGAGCTCCGTCAGATGGGTTTCCGCCAGAAGTGCATAATCCTCCGCTGTCCGGAACAGGCTGGCGGCCCGATCATAGGCGATCAGGAAAGTGGTGAAATCCCGCCAGCAGTAAGCGCCGTCGCGGATGAAGGAAGAAACGTCGGCGCCGTACTTCCGCGCCTGGGCTTCGACGAGCGCGGGCGAGGCGGCGCCCTCTATATGACAATGGAGTTCAGCTTTAAGCACCATTCGGCCTGCCCCGTTTGGGGGTCAGACCATATCACAAACATCGCTCCAGGCAGCAGCCTTGCGTAGCGTTTCGAGGAAACGCTCCCCGGCCACCTCCAACGGGCCGGAATTGTCGATGACGTGGCCGTCGGTTACCGCGAGTTCGCTTGCGGTACCGCGAGCGAGCCGAGCCAGCATCTCTTCGCGCGTTTCGCGGCCACGGCTGGAAAGACGCTCCGCCAACACCTCGCGAGGTGCGGTAATGACCACGGGCAAGACGTGGACATAACGCGCCCTGATCTCGGGGATCACGGCGCGCGAGCCATTCGCCACGACGACCTTTCCTTGCCGCATCGCCTCGTCCACGCTTGCGGGCAGACCATAGCTCAACCCGTTGGCGCACCAGGAAAGAGCGAAGCCGCCGGCCGCCTTCCGTCGTTCGAAGCCCGCTTCGTCCAGTGTGTCATGTTCCTCACTGCCCGGCTCCATCGGGCGGGTGATGACACGCCGGGCGAAGATGATATCGGCTTCGAGAGAGCCGAGACGCTCTTTCGCATAGCGCATCACCGAATCCTTACCGCCGCCCGAAGGCCCCACGACGGCGACAAACACACCCTGCCTTATCGGAAAGGGCGCCTCGTCCTGAGCGCGCTGGATAGAGGCGGAAACGATCACGCGACGCGGCGTCCTTCGCGCCAGACGGTACGGACCACCGGGATGCCATCATCGAGCCGGACGCGCACCAGATCGGCCCGGCGACCGGGCTCGATCACGCCGCGGTCGCTGAGACCAACGGCCTCCGCCGGATTCTTGGAGACCTTTGCGACGGCCTCCGGAAGCGTGATGCCCTCGACAGCTTCGCTCAGAAAGAACGCCGCCTGGACAAGGCTGAAGGGGATATAGTCCGAAGATAGGATGTCCAGGTCGCCCGCTTCCGCAAGCTCTCGTGCGGAGACATTGCCGGAATGAGAACTGCCGCGCACCACATTGGGTGCGCCCATGAGAACGGCCATCCCGGCATCCTTGGACGCGCGCGCCGCCGCAGCGGTGGTGGGAAACTCGGCCACGCGCACACCGTCGGCTTCCGCCTCGCGCACGTGCTCCAGCGTGGCGTCGTCGTGGCTCGCCAGTATGATTCCGTTTGCCCGGCAGGCTTCGGAAATCGCACGACGGTTCGGCGCGGAATTCTTTTCTGATTGGGCCATGCGGCGCTCGCAGAAGCGTCGGAACTCGTCATCCGACAGCTTCATCTTCACCTTGTAATAGGTCGCGTAGGTCTCAAGATCCGTGAACTGCCGCTGACCCGGGGAATGGTCCATCAGTGAGGCAAGCTTCACACGCGAATCATTCTCGAACAGCTTGAAGCCGTCGAGGCAGTCGGGCGCGGAGACCTCGCAGCGAAGATGCAGGAAGTGGTCGGCGCGCAGGCGCTCGGCTGCGATGCTCTCTTCTATGGCGTCCGCCAGGCGGCGCATCTCGCTGGATTCCAGATCCGCATCCTCATCCATGCCCACACGAAGGGCGTCGAACACGGTTGTTATGCCGGAAGCCGCGATCTGTGCGTCGTGGGCGAGAACTGCGGCGATCGGGTTCCATCGGACCTTGGGACGCGGGGAATAATGACGCTCCAGGTGGTCGGTATGGAGTTCCACGAGCCCGGGAATAAGGAAGTCGCCTTCCATATCCTCGCCGCCAGCGATGTCGTCACGCGAAACATCGGTAATGCGCCCGTCGCGAATGGCGATGCTGCCGCTCACCACTTCATCGGCCAGCACGATACGAGCGTTCTTCAAAATCAATTCAGTCGGCATTTCAGGCAAACTTCCTTTCCCTCTCGCCGCCCAGGGCATGAAGGGACATTATGTGGAACGGAGCACCTGCCTCGGGCTCCGCGAACAGGGCAAGTGTTGATACCTGAAGCGCTTGCAGAAGCAACGGGCCGAAGAATTCCTCGATAGCCTGCTGCATCCGCTCGGCTTCGGCGGCAGGGATGCGCCCTGTGAGCGTCATGTGGAACCGAAATTCCTCGAATACGTGCGGGTAACCCCACTTATAGAGATTTTTCAGCTGCGCCGGGGAAAGCCCATCGGGATTGCGCCTTGCGATCTCGTCCTGTGTGAGCGGAGCGCGATAGGGTTCGAACTCGGTGACCACATCGGCCGCAAGCTGGTCGAGTTCCCGCGATGCAACAGCCGGCACGAGCGCGAAAAAGCCTCCAAGCCGGGCAAGTTTCACCGGCTCGACCAGGAAAGGCTCACGCGACGCGGCGAGATTTTCCAGCGCAGCGATCAATTCCGCTTCGCTCTTCCCCTCCGCGAGGCGGAAGGGCGCCTTCAAGGTTGCATGGAAACCGTAACGCCGCGCAGCGGCGGTATGGAACGCAATCTCAGCGGCGGAAAAGGATCCTGCTGCCGTGGGCGTAATCTGATGCCCTCCGAAAGCGCTCCGCCCCAGCCAACGCTCCGCAGCGCGGGTGAGCGGGTCATCCTTTTGAGGCGTGAAATAGATTGCATATCGCATTGTCAAACGGCCCTCGCAGATCGCGATGGATTAGGTGATTTGCATGACAGATTAACGAAGCCGCCGCGGAAAACCATGCACGGCGTCCTCTTAGATGGTTTTTTTGCTGCAGGCATGCTCATCGCGTTCCGGCAGCATCCGTACCGATGAGCTTCCGACGCAATAGATTGGATATATTGTCGAAGATGAAAACCACAAGGAGGATGAGCAGGACCATATAGGCCACATTCTCCCAGTCGGAGTTGGTGCGCATGGCCTCCCAAAGCTTAAGGCCGATACCGCCGGCGCCCACAGCCCCGATGATGGTGGCAGAGCGCGTGTTCGATTCCCAGAAGTAGAGCGATTGGCTGATGAAGACCGGCAGGACCTGGGGCATCACGCCGTAACGCTGCACTTCAGCCGGTCCCGCCCCAACCGAACGCACGCCCTCTCGCTGCTTGTCATCGATATTTTCCAGCGTCTCGGAATAGAGTTTTCCGAAGGTGCCCGTATCGGTGACGAAGATCGCCGAAATACCGGCGAGCGGCCCGGGACCGAAGGCGCGTGTGAAGAAGAGCGCCCAGATCAGCATGTCGACCGAACGGAGGAAATCGAAGAAGCGCTTCAATAGGAAATTGACGGCTCTGTTGGGGTTTATGTTCCGTGCGGCGGCAAAGGCGAGCGGAAACGCCAGCAAAGTCGCGAATACCGTGCCGACAAAGGCCATCACGATCGTCTGGAAGAGCTTGAGCCAGACATCGCCGTGCTGCCATTCGGTATTGTTGAGAAAATCCTGCCAGGCGAGCGCCGTGTTGGAGCTATCGGGATCGAGCCTCTCGCCGAAGAAGACGAGATGGGCCACCTCCCCCACCGACCGGCCGAAAAACGCCGAGCGCGTATCGAAGAAAAAGTTTTCCCAGCCAAGGAAACGGCGGCGGATCTTGACGACATCGTCGCGGATTTCCACGCGGCCGGCAAAGCCGAGATACGCCGTGACCTTGGCGCCCGGCTCACGCTGGATCGCCCAGTCGGGGAGAGGATCGCGCGCAATCACCCGCCCGTCCTCGATTTCGAACGTCAGCATTTCCTCGCCCCGCTGCACGCGCACAAGACCGGGAAGGATCTCCACGCTCTTTTCTCCGCCGAAATGCACGGTGGCCTCTAAAACGGCCTCCTCGCGGCGCACCGGTTCCTGTGGAGTATTGGCGGGAGCCGTGGTAGCCGCGCCGGGAGCGCTGGTGCCAAGCTGGCCCAGGAAGCCGCCGGAATTTGAAGAATTCATATTTCCAAGGAAGCCCGCGCCTGCCTTCGCAGCCCCATTGTCCGGGGTCACCGGTGTGCCCCGTTCGGGGATCTCCACCGTTCCCATACGCTTCTCCACCCAATCCGGGTCGGGATTGTCGCCAAGCGGCGAGAAGCGCGGATAGGTGATCTCGAGATGATTGCCCTTCAAGGCGAGGCTGGGCTGGATTTCATAGGATATCCAGTCGGCCATATAGGCATCTGCGATTTCCCAATTCGCGCCGGACAAAACCTGCCCTACGGAAAAGAACCACCAGGCAAAGGAGAGATAAGCAACGATCCCGAAGCCGATCAGCCACCCGGCAAGACGCTTGCGCAACGGTACCGCGAAGATATCCGGATGGCGTTCTGCGAGGGATTCCGCCTCGGATGCCGTCAACGTCGCCATTTCAATCTCCCCGCCCGAAATCGAAGCTCTGGCTGCCGACGATGCGGCGGCGCAGCCACGCGGAAAACTGGTCGACCGCGGTAATCGTGCAGAAAAGCAGAAGCACGATGGCGAGTGTCTTTGCCTCGTGTCCGCGGCTGATGGAAAGCCGGAGCGCCTCGCCTATGCCGCCGCCACCCACAGCACCGATTATGGTGGAAGCGCGTACATTGATTTCCAGGCGAAGCAGTCCATAGCTCAGGAAATTGGGAAGGACTTGGGGCACGATGCCGAACCAGACCCGCTCGACCCAATTGGCGCCCACCGCACGCAGACCCTCCTCCGGGCGCAAGTCGGCATTCTCCACCACTTCAAAGAACAGTTTGCCCAATGCTCCAATCGTATGGATGGCGACAGCGATGATCGCGGGAACAGCTCCGATCGAGAGTACCGCCAGGAAAAAACCGGCAATGACGATCTCCGGGAATGCGCGGAGGATTTCCATGAAGCGGCGCACAAACCAGCGCAGCCACCGTCGCGAAGTGAGATTGGAAGCGGCGAGAAAGCAAAGGACGAAGCCGAAACCGAAACCGATGAGCGTGGAAACGAGCGCGATATTGATCGTCTCCAGCATGTCATAGAAATATTCCGGTATGTAGAAGCCATCGGTCACATAGACTCTTCCATCCGGATAGTCGAACTTCAGGCTGCCATCGTCATAGGGCGACGGGAGATCGAAAAGGGCCCGCCACACTTCCCAGCCGTCTCGCGGCATGAGCTGGCCGACGAAATCGAAGAAATAGGGAAGCCGATCGAAAAACTTGCCGGCATTCGATTCATTTGCGAACCAAAGCGAACCGCTCAGGGCCGCGAACATCAAGAGAAGGCCGCCAATCGTGTAGAAGCGGCGTCGCGCTGCGAGCGCCTGCCAATGCACTTCGATCGCATGTCCCGGGGACAGGGATACTGGGGGGCGATTGGTAACGCTCATTGGTCCCTCAATGAAAGCGCCGCCGGAAAACCGGCGGCGCGATTAGAGCATCGTTCCTTATGAGCCGATCTGGGCTTTGCGGGCGTCGATGATCGGCTGATAGAACTCGGGCGTCACTTCGATAAAACCGGAAAAGTCGCCGCCCTGAATGGCTGAGAAGCATTCCGGGTCGCTCTTGGGCAGATCCATCATGAACTGCTTGAAGGTATCCTTCATTTCCTGGTTCATGCTGGAACGGACGACCACCGGGCCGTTCGGGATGAGCGGCGATTTCCAGACCTCGACGAGGTCGTCCATGTCGAGAATGCCTTTTTCGACCATCTTGTGCAGATTGCCGGAGCTGTAGCCGTCGGCGAATTCGCCGACGCCGGAGCCGAAGGTCGTGCCTGCATCGAACGTGCCCTTCAGCACCTCGAGAACGAGATTCTCGTGGCCGCCGCCGAAGCCGGTCTCGCCAAAATAGCTCTTAACATCCGTTCCGATCGCCTGCGGCAGCGTGACCATCGGGATGAGATAGCCGGACGTGGAATCCGGATCGGCAAAGCCGAGCTTCTTGCCCTTCAGGTCCTCGACCGTACGAATGCCGGAATCCTTGCGGGCGACCATGATCGAGTAATAGCCGGCGGAGCCGTCCGTCTGCACCGTGGTCAGGATCGGTTCGACCGCGTTCGGGTCCTCCAGATAGATCTTGGCGTAGCCCGAAGCGCCAAGTTCGGCGTAGTCGAGCGTGCCGCCAAGAAGGCCCTGGATGGTGCCGTCATAATCCGCGGCCGGAAAGAGCGAGACCTTCTCGACGCCCAGGACAGCAGGCAGCTTCTCCACCATGCATTGAAAGTTGCGCAGCCGATCGGATTCGTTCTCGCCGCCGATAAGGCCGATACGGAATTCCTTGAGATCTTCTGCCCGCGCGCTTCCCACGAGGATAGCGCCGAAAGCCACAGCACCCAAGAAGATGTGCTTCAACATGATCGTCTCTCCTGCTGGCCGGCAGCGCCGGCTCCGTTTGGTCGTTCTGGGATTTCAGGTCCGTTACGTGGACTACGCCGCCGGTTCAGCCGGCGAGCACGGCCGGCTCCAGGCGCGGCTTGGCTTGGGGCGGTCGGGCCGGCTTGTTTATGCTGGTCGATGTGATCGCCTCGGCAATCGCGTCCGTCCCTTCCGCCCCGTAAACCCGGCGCACGGCTTCACTGGTCAGTTGCGCCGGCGTGCCGTCGAAGACCACGGCTCCCTGGGCCATGCCGATGATCCGCGAGCAGTAGTGGCGCGCAGTGTCCAGCGTGTGCAGGTTGGTGATGACGGTGATGCCCTCGCGGGCGTTGATATCGGCCAGCGAATCCATCACCACCTTGGCGTTGAGCGGATCGAGCGAAGCTATCGGCTCGTCGGCAAGGATGACCTTCGGCTCCTGCATCAGGGCACGCGCGATCGCAACACGCTGCTGCTGCCCTCCCGAGAGAGTGCCTGCTCTCTGCAATGCCGTCCTGGCAATGTCGAGGCGCTCCAAAGCGGCGATCGCCTGCAGGCGCTCCTCGCGTGAATAGAGACCGAGGAGGTTGCGGGCGGTAGAACGATGGTTGAGGCGTCCAAGCAGAACATTCGTGAGCACATCGAGCCGAGGCACGAGATTGAACTGCTGGAAGATCATCGCACAATCGCGCTGCCACCGCCGAAGCGCCGCGCCGCTAAGGGCCGAAACCTCGACTCCATCAAAAAGAATCGCCCCATCGCTCGGATCGATGAGGCGGTTGATCATGCGCAGCAGCGTGGATTTGCCGGCACCGGAACGGCCGATGATGCCGACCATCTCACCGTCGCCGATTTCGATGTCTACGTTCTTCACCGCGACATTGGTTCCAAAGCGTCGCGTGACTTCTCGCAGTTGAAGCATGAGCTTCTCCCCGTTCGGGCTTTCAGCCCTTGTCGGGAATATGGCCTAAAGCTCACACATGAAGCTGGCATGTCGTCGAGATGTCAGTTTTCTTACAATTCACAATCGCCCCTTCCCTTGCAGGCGGGCGCGGCGAATTCAAAGTCTCCCCAACCTCTCGACCAGAAGCCGGAAAAAACCTTCATGATCGATGTCGCGCATCACATGCGCGTTCGCAGGCCGGTCCGTCACGCGCCACCAATCGATCACCGTCATGCCGAGAGTAAGTTCCGAGGCCGTTTCGATGGAAACGTTGCACAAGCGCCCGCTGAAAAGCTCGGGTTGCAGCAGATAGGCGATCACGCAGGGATCATGCAGAGGGCCACCGTCCGAACCGTATTTCTCCTCGTCGAAGCGCTCGAAGAATTCCAGCATTTCCGCGGTCGCACTGCCCACATGTGTGCCTAAATTGCGGAAAGCCGCAATGCGGGCGGAGGTGGTCAGCGCCTTATGGGTGACGTCCAACGGCATCATGACAATTGGAATGCCGGAACGGAACACGACATCGGCTGCATGTGGATCCACATAGATGTTGAATTCTGCCGCGGGCGTCACATTGCCCCCTTCGAAAAATCCACCGCCCATCATGACGATTTCACGGACTCGCGAGGCTATGGCAGGCTCCCGCACGAGCGCGAGAGCGATGTTCGTCAACGGTCCGAGGGTGCAGAGGGTCACCTCGCCGGCCTCATGGGCCATCAGCGTTTCTATGATCCAGTCGACCGCGTGCTTGGCTTGCAGTGGCATGCGGGGGTCCGGAAGATCCGGCCCATCCAGACCTGTTTTGCCGTGCACATGTTCCGCGGTTACCAAGTCGTTCACCATGGGGCGAACCGCTCCGGCATAGACCGGCACATCCGGCCGGCCCGCCAGTTCGCAGATCTTGCGCGCGTTCTTCTCCGTAAGCGCCAGAGGGACATTCCCCGCAACGGTGGCGATGCCGAGGATTTCAAGCTCCGGGCTCGCAAGAGCAAGCAGAATGGCAACGGCGTCGTCCTGTCCCGGATCCGTATCGATGATGATTTTTCTCCGCTGCGCCACGATCTCTTTACCTTCTTGAACTCATTTATCGGATCGACCATATCAATGTCGCAGGCGGAAGCGCCAATCGGGTTTTCGCCTGTCCACGTCGCTCTTTGAGGACAGGAACACATGACGCGCATGACGCCGTTTTCGAACCCGCTCTTGTTGGGGTTCGACAGTATGGAAAAGACGCTCGAACGCATCGCCAAGTCGGGCGACAGCTATCCTCCATACAATATAGAACGTATCCGCAATACCGATGGACGCGGCGAGCGTCTGCGGATCACGCTCGCCGTAGCCGGCTTTTCGGAGCAGGACCTCGAGGTGACCACCGAGGAAAACCAGCTCGTGGTACGCGGCCGGCAGAACGACGAGACGGAGCGCGAATTCCTGCATCGGGGCATAGCATCGCGGCAGTTCCAGCGAGTCTTCGTGCTTGCGGATGGCATGCGGGTGCTCGGGGCGGAGCTCAAGAACGGCCTGCTTTCCGTTGATCTCGACAGGCCCGAGCCCGAACGGCTGGTGCGCAAAATAAACATTTCGGTGAAGGAATGACGATCCGGGGCGTTTCGACCGGAACCACAAAGCTCTTGAGTGGGTTGGTCTTTCAAGACGGCCCGCTGGATAGGAGGCTGATATGACGAACAACACAACGAAGTTCACGCTTACCCCGCAGCAGCTTGCCAATTTGGGCGAAGGCGCGATCGCCTATATGCGCGAGATGGACGCCGAGGAGCTCAAGGTGAAGTTTCCGGGAATGCCCGACATGGTTCCGGGCACGAAGCTATGGGCGCTGTTTGCGGCAAACGGGCAGCCGATCCTGCTGGCCGATCAACGCGATGCAGCCCTGGCCGGGGCCTTTCAGAACGATCTCAAGCCGGTCAGCCTCCATTAAGGCCAACCGAGAAAACAATCACGCCACGCAAGAGACTTGCGTGGCGCTTGAAAGCTTCACGTCAAGCCGCGTTTGAAGCGGGAGCTTCCGACAGGAAGGTGTGGATGGCAGCGGCGTCCCGGGTACCGCGGATCTTTGCGGTGGTGTCTGCGTCGCGCAGCACACGCGCGATCCGCGACAGTGCTTTCAGGTGATCGGCGCCCGCGCCTTCGGGGGCGAGCAGCAGGAAGACGAGATCGACCGGAAGGTCATCCAGCGAATCGAAGTCCACTGGTGTTTCCAGCCGCGCGAAGACGCCGGTGATCTGTTTGATGCCGGGCAGCTTTCCGTGAGGAATGGCGATCCCATTGCCCACACCCGTAGAACCCAGCTTTTCCCGCTGCAGGATCGTTTCGAAGATTTCGCGCTCCGGCAGGCTCGTCTGCTCCGCCGCCTTCTCCGCAAGCAGCTGCAAGACCTGCTTCTTTGAATTTGCCTTCAAGGCCGGCAGGATTGCCGAAACCGCGATAAGATCGCTCAGATCCATTTTCATGATTCCTCTGCTTGCCGTGCCCCTTCCGGCGAGAGCCGGCGGCCAGCCCTATCCGTTTGTCGTGGCTGAAGGATCGATCCAGCCGATATTTCCATCGGCACGCCGATAGACGATGTTCACCATGTTGCTCCCGGAATTGCGGAAGACGAAGACGGGGCTGTCCTTCATATCGAGTTCCATTACGGCGGAGGCGACGGTCATGGCTCTAAGCGCCACGCTGGACTCGGCCACCACTGTGGGTGCAAAATCCTCCGGGATTTCATCCTGATCGTCTGCGATGGGCTCCATGATGCGATAGGCGGCGTCAAACGAGCCGTTTCCATTCTGGGCTGCTCCGCGCGATTTCAACTTACGTTTGTACCGCCTCAGTCGCTTCTCGATGCGCTCGGCCGCCATGTCAAAGGCCAGCTGAGGATCCTGCGCTTCGCCGGTTGCTTGGAGGACAATGCCGGTATCAAGATGGATCGAGCAATCGGCGCCAAAGCGTCCTTTTGATTTTTCAACGGTCACCCGACCAGAAAACCCACCATCGAAATACTTCTCGACCGCTTCGCTGATCCGGCCCTCGATGCGCGCCCGGAACGCTTCGCCGATGTCCATATGCTTGCCAGAAATCCGGAGGCTCATGAGAGAACGACCTTTCCTGGTCAGGATACCAACAGATCCGAGTTTATACTCGTGGCCCGCGTATACAAGGTTCTGCGGCAGCAAAATCAAATCCGTCCAGTGGAGTTTCCGCCTATCCGCTTCTGCAAGAAGGTAGGTGGCCGACCCGCCGTCCTCTTGGGGGCGGGCTTCTAGTGGGTTCCCAGACTGTTGTCAATCGGACGCTGGGTAAGCTTAGCGAGCCGGAGCGTTATGCACCAATGCCGGCAAGCGCCCTCTTTTCGCGCCGGCGTTGTACCGACGATGGAATGTTCATCCCCTCCCGGTACTTGGCGACGGTGCGGCGGGCTATATCGATACCCTCTTTGCGCAGCACGTCTACTATGGTGTCATCGGAGAGGACATCATTCGGATCTTCCGCCTCGACAAGGCGCCGGATCCGGTCGCGGACGGCCTCCGCCGAATGTGCATCGCCTCCATCGGCGGCTGCGATCGCGGTCGTAAAGAAATAACGCAGCTCGAAGAGACCGCGCGGTGTCATCATGAATTTGTTCGCCGCCACGCGGCTGATGGTGGATTCGTGCATGTCGATGGCCTCGGCAACCATTTTCAGCGTGAGGGGCCGCAGGTGCTGCACACCGTGCACGAGAAAAGCATCCTGCTGACGCACGATCTCGACGGCAACCTTCAAAATCGTCCGTGCCCGTTGCTCCAAACTGCGTGTGAGCCAGTTGGCGCTCTGCAAGCATTCTGACAGAAAGATTTTCTCTTCCTTGTTCGCGTGGCTGGAGACAGTGGCAAAATAGGCCTCGTTGACAAGCACGCGCGGCAGCGCCTCCTGATTGAGCTCCACAGCCCAGCTCCCATCGGCGGAGGGACGGACGATCACATCCGGTTCGACCGGCTCGGCCGGTGCGGACGTGAAGGCCGCGCCGGGTTTGGGATCAAGTGAGCGGATTTCCGCCAGCATGTCGATAAGATCTTCTTCGTCGACACCGCAAAGCTTCTTGAGTGCATGAAAGTCGCGTTTCGACAGCAGATCGAGATGAGAGAGGAGCGCCTGCATGGCCGGATCCAGGCGGTCGCGCGCCTTCAATTGCAGCGCCAGGCATTCGGAAAGGCTGCGGCCGAACAGGCCGGGGGGATCGAAGGTCTGGCACTTGGCAAGGACGCGCTCAAGCGTCGGCAGATCCACCGCGAGCCGTTCGGCGATTTCAGGGAGTCCCCCGGTAAAATAGCCCGCGTCATCGAGGCCCTCGGCAAGCTCCTCGGCGACCAATCGGGAAGCCGGATCGGAGAATGTAAGCGCAATCTGCTCCCGAACATGGTCCCGCAGGGTCACGGGCGCAGCCGCTAGGGCCTCGAGATTCCAGTCCTCGCCGGCGGCGACCACCCCACTTCCGGCGGCCGAGCGCCACTGAGCCGCAAGATCGGGCCCTATCGCGTCCCTCACACCCGGATCGTCCGGGAACAGGTTCTCGAGGGAGCTGTCCAGGCGCTCCGCAATCGCCTCCGCGGTGCTGGAGGAAGTCGGTCCCTCGTCGCCGGCGGCGAAGGCTTCCGAGCTTGGGCGATCACGCTCGAGAAGCGGGTTGCGCTCGATCTCAGAAGCTATGAACTGCTCGAGTTCCACATGCGTGAGCTGCAAAAGCCGGATCGATTGCAGCAGCTGGGGTGTCATCACCAGCGACTGAGCCTGCCGCAGCTGTATGCCGGGTGAAAGTGCCATTTCCGCCCTGGTCCTTCTCGCGGATATCCGCAAGAACGATAAAACTGGCCCGATATTTGCTTGTCAAGGAATCAACGCGCAACACCTGCCGTCAGGGAAGCGTAACATAGCCGCATGTTTGCTTGAGGGCATAGCCGGCTAGAGCGTGAAGCCTTCGCCCAGATAGAGGCGGCGCACATCGGCATTGCCGACGATATCCTCCGGCCGACCATGCGTGAGGACCTGGCCGGCGTGGATGATATAGGCGCGGTCGATCAGGCCCAGCGTTTCGCGGACATTGTGGTCGGTGATGAGCACTCCGATGCCGCGCGCAGTCAGATGGCGCACCAATTGCTGGATGTCCGTGACCGCAATCGGGTCAATTCCGGCGAAGGGTTCGTCCAGCAGCATGAAATTGGGCTTGCTCGCCAATGCGCGGGCGATCTCCAACCGCCGCCTCTCGCCGCCCGAAAGCGCTATGGCCGGAGACTTGCGCAAGTGGCTTATATGAAACTCTTCCAGCAGGGCATCGAGCGTGCGCTCGCGTTCCTTGCGGCTTTTCTCGACCACTTCGAGGATGGCACGGATATTGGCTTCAACCGTCAGGCCACGAAATATCGAGGCCTCCTGCGGGAGATAGCCGATGCCCAGCCGTGCCCTGCGATACATGGGCATGGAGGTCACGTCATAGCCATCGATATGGATCGTACCTTGATCCACAGGCACGAGCCCGGTGACCATGTAGAAGCAGGTGGTCTTGCCGGCACCGTTCGGCCCAAGCAGGCCGACCGCTTCGCCCGCCCGAACGCCCAGCGAAACCCCGCTGACCACCTGGCGATTCTTGTAGGATTTCGTGAGGCCGCGCGCGATCAGCGTACCCTTGTAAGGCTCGGGGACCGCATTCGATTCTGGCTTGCCGGAACCTCTGTTCCCACGCGACTGGAGAAATGCCACGGGCGTCCTTACTGGCTGGTCTGGGAGTTCGGGGTAAGGAGCATTCGGACGCGGCCGTTGGATCCCTTGCCCTTGCAACTCTCCAGCGTCGCCTGACCTGTTTTCATGTGCACCGTAAGCTTGCAGCCGACGATGACATTGTCCCCTTCGGAGAGGACGACTTCATCGCCGGAGAGCACCAGCACTTCCGTCCCCATGTCGAAGGAGCCCTGATCGCCCGTCGCCACCTGGGTCTCCGATTTCACATAGACCCCCCCATCTGCTTCCAGCCGCTTGATGTTGGCAGCGCCGTTGGTGGGCAGACCGCTGCCCTCGGCGTAATAGATCCTCAAGCGTGCAGCCTTGAGCAGGGTCGGCCCCTGCACGACCTGCACGTCGCCAGTCAATGTAGCGAGATTTTGTGTCTGATCCACCTCGACGCGGGCACCATCGATCTGGATGGGCTCGTCACTCGATAAATTCAGACCAAGCTGGCTCGGCCTGGATTCGCTGTTTTGCGCGAATCCTTCTCCCGGCCACAGAATCAAAAGGCCCATTGCGAGGGCCAAGCCCAGAAACTTACCCATCGCCCGCAGTCCCCTCTTCCTGCGCCTTTCTCACCCTGGCCGGATCAATTTCCAGCCGGACCCCATTTTCGAACACAAGTCTTTCAAGACCGTCAACTGTGTGAAAGCTTTTGGCCTTCACACGCATTCCGTTCACTTCGATATTAACCGGCTCGTTGGTGCTCAAATTACCCGAGGCGATATCGACATCGGCCGAATTCAGCTGCGCAAAAATACCCGCGTTCGATTCGACCGTGATGGCGCTGTTCAGCGTCAACCGATTGGTCTGCTGATTGAAAATGCCCCCGCCGGCAGTAACCGTCGCCTGCCGGTCATCGCCGATCGGCAGCGTTGCCTGGATCTTCTCAAGCTCGATAGGACCCGAATCCGAACCGATCGCCTGGCGCGCCAGCGCTGCCGTGACGCTGTAGGGCAGGTTTTCGCTGGTGAAGCCGTTCAGGGACGGATTGTGCATTACGAGATTGCCGCCCTCTATCGTTGCCGAATCGAGGTTCAACGCCTTCACCCCTGCCGGCGCAAAGACGGAGTAACCCAGGAACAGGCCGGAAATCACCAAAGCCGCGATCGGCAGCACGATCTTGAGGACGCGCACGCGACGGGAATGGCGCGCCGCACGGGCGAACGCCTCGGCTCCGCGCTCGCTGCGGCTAAGCCCGGGCGTGCTCATCCCGCTCACTTCCGCTTTGGCAATGCTGTTCAACGCTTTACTCCTGACGAACGAAAAAGGCGCTTTGTAGCCGTTAGCCGGCCTGTTCGCGCCTTCCGCAACATCACCGTTTTCGCCGCCGTCGCTCAAACCCTGCATCGGGTTTCCCCGCCCCTCTTCCCGTCTCACGATATTATGGCCGATTTCGGGTTGGCCTCAAAGGGTTAGCGGCAAATGAACCGGTGCACGCGATGCAGTGATGCGAAGATGGGTAGCTCATATGCGCAGCTTCGTCTAAAAGGCAAGTGACCTTTATGTGAGTGCAAGAGCCTCCAATGTCCACCCGTGCCGACGATCTGATTGACCGCAGGCGCCTTAGGCGCAAGCTCACTTTCTGGCGTGCCGCAGCGCTTCTGGTGCTGGCCCTCGCCATCATCGCCGCCGGGCGTTGGGTGTTCGGCGATACGCTGGCAGCCGGGCCGCACATTGCGCAGGTCCGGGTCGAAGGCACGATCCTGGAAGACAAGGATCTCCTGGACCTTCTGGAAGACGTGCGCGAATCAAACGCCGTCAGGGGTGTAATCCTCACCGTCGATTCTCCCGGCGGCACCACCGCAGGCGGCGAGGCCATCTACGACGCCATCCGCCGTCTGGCAGACGCAAAGCCGGTTGTCGCGCAGGTGGGAACGCTTGCAGCTTCAGCCGGCTACATGGTGGCGAGCGCAGCCGACCATATCGTCGCGCGACAGACCTCGATCGTTGGGTCCATCGGCGTCATCATTCAATATCCCGAAATCAGCGAGTTGCTGAACAAGCTTGGGGTCAAGGTGGAGGAGGTGAAGTCGTCTCCGCTCAAGGCCGAGCCGTCCCCCTTCAATCCCACGACGGACGCGGAACGCCAAATGCTCGCCGCGATGATCAGCGACAGCTACAACTGGTTTGTGGATCTCATCAGCGAACGACGCAGACTACCGCGCGATCAGGTGTTGACGCTGGCCGACGGCTCGATCTTCACGGGGCGTCAGGCGCTGGAGCGTAAGCTGGTGGACGCGCTCGGCGGCGAGCGCGAGGCGCAGGCATGGCTCACTGCCCAAGGCCTCAGCGCTGATCTCGAGGTGGTCGAGTGGAAGCCGCGCAATTCCAATGGTTCCATTCTCTTCCCCACCTCCGCGGCCGAGTGGCTGGGGAGCATGCTTGGCCTCTCACAGCGGGGCGTGCTCGACCGTCTCGGAATGGAACATATCTTCCTTGACGGCCTCATGTCCCTCTGGCAACCTGAAAAAGCGGGGTTGCAAAAGTGAAAAAAAGAATAAATTCAGGGGAATATGTGATCAAACGGAGCGGCGGTTACGAACATGATCAAGTCCGAGCTTGTGCAAACGATTGCCAATCGCAACCCGCACCTGTTTCTTCGCGACGTTGAAAATATCGTCAATGCGATTTTTGATGAGATCACGGAGGCACTCGCCCAGGGCAACCGGGTGGAGTTGCGCGGCTTTGGTGCCTTCTCGGTGAAAAACCGCCCCGCGCGTACCGGGCGAAACCCGCGCACGGGGGAATCCGTTCACGTCGAGGAGAAATGGGTTCCTTTCTTCAAGACCGGAAAAGAGCTGCGTGAACGGTTGAACGCGGAGGAATAGTCCGCTCCAACTCTATCTGAAGGATGTGCCCCGAAATGGTTCATCGGGTCGTGCTCGTGCTTATCGTATTGCCGCTGGCGGTCATCCTGATCGCCCTTGCGGTCGCAAACCGGGCATTCACACCATTCACAATCGATCCGTTCAATCCGGGCAATCCGGCCCTCACTGTGGAATTGCCGCTCTTCGTTTATCTTTTTCTCGCTCTCATCCTCGGCATGGCCATCGGCGGCGCGATCACCTGGTTTCGCCAGGGGCGGTATCGCCGTCTGGCACGCGACCGCGCGCAGGAGGTGGAGCGATTGAAGGCGGCAGCCATCCCGGAACGAAGCCCGACGAGCCTCGCACGCACACAGGCGTAAGTCCACGCGCCTGACCCAGCTATTCAGATCGCGTCACAGCGATCGGGCAGCTAAGGGCTTATACCCGATCGAGAGCTGCTACAGGCGCGACTGGAACGATCATGCCGTTCTCGTTTTTGAGTCGCTTATGACGCTCTCACGCACATTGTTCGTCTGCTCCCTGCTGTCGCTGACCATCATGGCGCTCAGCCTTGGTCTGTCCTTTGCGCATCTTTTGGAGGCACCGCCCCGAATCGCGAATTGGCCACCCGAGCTCTGGCGGGAAGCGACCGTCTTTCACGGGCAATTCCTTCTGTTCGGTATTCTGGGCGGCCCGATCGAGCTCGGCTCCATTCTGCTCGGGTTCACCGTGACCCTGCTTGTGGGACGTAAAGAGCCACGGGCGTTCAAACCGGCGCTGGCGGGCAGCATGCTCTATCTCGGAGGCCTTATGATCTGGGCCGCGGTGGTGGCTCCGGTCAATGCGGAGCTTGCCAGCTGGAAGCCTGGCCCTCTCCCGGAAGACTTCGATGCCGTAAGGCTGCGTTGGGAGACCGGACACATTGTCATCGCCTGTGTAAAGCTCCTCGGCTTCGCATCGATGGTTTCGGCCGTGCTTCTGATGCGCCGGCGGATCGATGCCTGAATGCCGTGTTGCGCCCGTTCTTCCGCTATGGCAGAAGCCGCAGACGCACCATCAATTCCGGAGCCCTTGTTGAAGCCTTCACGGGAGAAGAACCAACGGCATCGACCGCACACCGAAGGCCGCGAGAGGCGAGAGCCGGCGAAGCCGACCCGGACTCCCGAGCGCCGCTCGGGCGCGCTCCCCGATGAGCGACTACCCCTCATCCTGGAGGTGCTTCCAGACGAAGACTACGCCCTGCTCGATTCCGGCGCCGGTCGCAAGCTCGAGCAATATGGCCCGTACCGCATCATCCGCCCCGAAGGCCAGGCGATCTGGCAGCCCGCTTGGGACGCGGCCGAATGGGAGAAGGCAGACGCCATCTTCACCGGCGACACGGACGAGGAAGGAATGGGCCGCTGGCGCTTTCCGCGAATTCCGCTCGGTGAAACCTGGCCTATGCGGCATGACGGGATCTCGTATCTCGGCCGCTTCACCTCATTTCGTCATGTCGGTGTGTTTCCGGAGCAGGCGAGCCATTGGGAGCATATGCGCGGCCTCATCGAATCGGCGCGACGGCCGGTCAAAGTACTCAATCTCTTTGGCTATACAGGTCTCGCGTCCCTCGTCGCTGCCGAAGCCGGCGCACAGGTAACCCATGTCGACGCCTCCAAAAAGGCGATCGGCTGGGCGCGGGAGAATCAGGAAATGGCGGGGCTCACGGACCGTCCGATCCGCTGGATCGTCGAGGACGCCGTGAAATTCGCTGAGCGCGAGGCCAGGCGCGGCAATGGCTACGACATCATCCTGCTCGATCCGCCGGCCTATGGGCGGGGCCCCAAGGGCGAAGTCTGGCAATTGTTCGAGGATTTGCCGGGTCTGGTGGAAACATGCCGTGAAATCCTTTCGCCGAAACCGCTGGCATTGGTGCTCACCGCCTATTCGATCCGCGCCTCCTTCTTTTCCATTCATGCGCTGATGCGTGATACTTTTGCGGGCATGGGCGGGCGCGTCGAATCGGGCGAGCTGGTGATCCGCGAGAAATCAGCCGGGCGGGCGCTCTCCACCTCGCTCTTTTCCCGTTGGGTAGCGCGATGAGCGGACCGGAAAAGGCAATGCGTACGCCGGGACGTGTGAAGGAGGTGACAAGCCTCTCGAATCCGCTCGTCAAAGATATCAAGGCTCTTGCGCTCAAGAAATATCGGGACCGCGAAGGCGTTTTCATGGCCGAGGGCCTCAAGCTGGTGCTCGACGCGCTCGATACAGGTTGGGCAATCCGGACGCTTGTTTACGCCAAGAGCGCAGGCGGCAACACCACCGTAGAAAGAGCTGCTGCCCGGACCGTGGCCGCCGGCGGACTCGTGCTCCAGGTTAGCGAGAAAGTGCTTTCCGCCATTACCCGACGCGACAACCCGCAGATGGTGGTCGGCATTTTCGAGCAGCGCTGGCTGCCGCTCCACGAAATCCAGCCGGCAGGCGGGGATGTCTGGGTCGCGCTCGACCGGGTGCGCGATCCCGGCAATCTGGGCACCATCATACGTACGGTCGATGCAGTGGGCGCCAAGGGTCTGATGCTGGTCGGAGAATGCACCGATCCATTCTCTCTCGAAACCGTACGCGCAACCATGGGATCGGTTTTTTCCGTTCCCCTTGCTCGTGCTGACGAGAGCGCATTCCTTTCCTGGCGGGAGGGCTTCTCGGGCCTCATGGTCGGGACCCATCTCAAAGGATCGGTCGACTATCGGAACGTGGACTATTCCGGCACGCCGGTCCTCCTCCTCATGGGCAATGAACAACAGGGCCTGCCGGAAAAGCTGGCGGAAGCTTGCGACCGGCTCGTACGCATTCCGCAGGCGGGCCGCGCCGATTCGCTCAATCTGGCGGTCGCCACCGGCGTCATGCTCTATGAGATCCGCCGCACCGCCCTGCCTGCAAGCCACGGACCTTCCTCATGAAATCGCGCCAGATCGCGCCCTATGCCACCATCGCCATCATTGCCGTCATTCTCGATCAGCTCGTCAAGGCGCTCGTGGAGGCGCGCTTGCCGCTGCATCAGCACGTCGACATGCTGCCTTTCCTGGCCCTGCTGCATTCCCGGAACACTGGCGTTGCCTTCTCCTTCCTTTCCGGCGTCGGCGGTTTCTGGCTGAGCTTGCTGGTGCTCGGCATCATCATATTCATCGCAGTGCTCGCGTTCCGCACTCATACGAGCCACATCTATGCGCGATTGGGTTTTGCCCTGATCCTCGGCGGCGCGGTTGGAAACCTGATAGATCGGGCGCTTCGCGGCTATGTCGTCGATTACATCTACTTTCACACGCCGGTTTGGTCCTTCGCGATTTTCAACCTGGCCGATGCCTTCATCACCGTAGGTGCGATGCTCGTCATCCTGGAGGAGGTGCTGGGCCTTCGCCGCCAGCGGCAGGAGTCGTGAAGCCGGCCCATTGACCCGGGTGCTGCCGCAGAGCAGTCTAAGCCTAGCAAGCATGACTTGTAGGCCAGTGGAGCTGTGACATGAGCGACCGTTTCGAAGCCGTTCTAATCACCCGTGACGAAGACAAGAACCAATCCGTCGATTTCGTCCAGATGACCGAGGACGACCTGATGGACGGTGACGTCACCGTCGCGGTCGAAGCCAGTACCGTCAACTACAAGGATGGGCTGGCGATCACCGGAGCAGCGCCGGTCGTAAGGCGCTTTCCCATGATCCCCGGAGTGGATTTCGCGGGAACGGTGATCCGGTCCAGCCACCCCGACTGGTATGCTGGCGACAAGGTCATCCTCAACGGCTGGGGCGTGGGCGAGACGCATTACGGCGCCTATGCCGGCCGCGCCCGCGTCAGCGGTGACTGGTTGGTGCCGCTGCCCCAAGACATGTCGTCCCGGGAAGCAATGGCCATCGGCACCGCTGGTTATACCGCGATGCTCTGCGTGATGGCGCTGCAGCGCCACGGCATTTCGCCTGATCGGGGCCCTGTGATCGTCACCGGCGCGAGCGGCGGTGTCGGTTCTGTCGCCGTTTCGCTCCTTGCAAAGCTTGGATACGAGGTGGTGGCGGTCACCGGGCGAATGTCGGAGGAAGACTATCTGAAGGGGCTGGGCGCGCGCGAGATCATTCCACGCGAAGAACTCTCCGGCGCCGGCCGCCCGCTCGGGAAAGAGCGTTGGGCGGGCGGCATCGATGCAGTCGGCAGCCACACGCTTGCCAACGTCCTTTCAATGACCTGCTATGGCGGTGCGGTGGCCGCGTGTGGCCTCGCACAAGGCATGGACCTGCCCGCCACGGTGGCTCCCTTCATATTGCGGGGAATCTCGCTCCTCGGCATCGATTCGGTCATGGCCCCCAAATCCCTGAGGTTGGAAGCCTGGCGCCGCGTTTCGAAGGATCTCGACCGGGACAAACTTTCCAGCCTTTCTGCTGACATTTCCTTCCGCGATGTCATCGCGGCAGGAAAGGATATCGTGGCCGGCCGTGTGCGCGGGCGGCTGGTTATCCAAATGTAAAGCAAGAAAGAAGAGCAGCCGGGATCGTAACGATCCATAAGTCATACCCGAATTACCCTTCGGGTATGCGCGCTGGGGATTTGAAGCCGATCTGGAAATGGTTTGGGCAGGGCCAGGCTCGGCCCCGGCGAGGATTCACCTCGCTTGCAGGCATGATCTTGCTGATTTTCGCCGTCGCAGCCCTTCTCATTGCAGGGGCGGCGCATTTCATTCGCTCCGATCCCCTCCTCACTTTCCTGCTGGTCGGCCTTGGTGCAACGGCTTTCGTTGCGGCCATCGCCCTTCCCCAGGAAAGGTTCGCCGAGGCACCACGAGAGGCAACGACCGACGAACATCATGTGGAGGAGCTCGCCGATCGCGTCTCGCAAATGGAGGAGGCGGAGCAACGCTTCTATGGCTTGCTCGAAACTCTCGGAGACCTTGTGATCCATCGCGACGGCGAGGGGCGCATTCTCTATGCCAACCGCATCTTCGCCGAGCTTATCGAAAGCGAACCCGGCGACATCTTCGGAAAGACCCTGCATCAGCTGGGAATAGACATTTCACCCATGTCGGCCGACGAGCTGGCGGAAGGAGAACGGCTGAGCTCGATCGACGTGGCCATTCACACGAGGAGCGGCTTGCGGTGGTTTTCCTGGACAGAAATCTCCCGGCGTGACCGTGAAAGCGGGGTGGTCTCGCATTGGGCCATCGCGCGAGACATCACTGCCCGCAAACGGGCCGAAACCGCCCTTGTCAACGCGCGGGAGCGCGCGGAGCAGGCGAGCATAGCCAAATCGCGCTTTCTTGCGACCGTAAGCCATGAAATCCGCACGCCGATGAATGGCATCATCGGGATGGCAACGCTTCTCGCGGATACAAGGCTTTCTTCCGAACAGCGCACTTATGTGGGCGCGATCACGACTTCAGCCAGCGCGCTTCTGGCGCTTATCGAGGATCTGCTCGATTACTCCAAGATCGAGGCCGGGCGGCTTGAACTCGAGCCGCAGCGCATGGCGGTCCGGGAACTGGTCGAAAGCGTGGTCGAACTCATGGCCGTACGCGCCTTCACGAAGAAGATCGGCCTAGGCTGCCACATCGCGCCGGAAGTGCCCGACACGATCGTCGCCGATCCGGGCCGGCTCCGTCAAATCCTGCTCAATCTCCTTGGAAATGCGATCAAGTTCACGGAGGAAGGCGGCGTTCTGGTGACGGTGACGGTGTTGACCCACAACGGAGGAGCGCCGAAACTCTCCTTCAAGGTCGATGACACGGGACCAGGCCTCGAACAGGATAGCCTGTCGCGCATCTTCCAGGAATTCGAGCAAGCGGATACGAGCTCGACGCGCAAGCATGGCGGCGCGGGCCTTGGCCTGGCGATCACGAAGCGGCTGGTCGATGCCATGGAAGGCACGATAACCGTGGAAAGCGCTCCCGGTGAGGGTGCCACCTTTACCGTCTGCATCCCTCTCGTCGACCCCGAGGGTTCGACTGCCGAGACATCGCTGGTGCTCAAGGGTTTCGATGTCGCCATCCTGACGCCACATGCCGTGGAAGGCGAGGCGCTCGCCATGAGTGTCCGGTCGCATGGAGGAAAGGCCCGCGTTTTTGAGGGCGAGAAAAGCACGCTTTCGCTTCTGCGCCGGCGGAAAACCGGGTTCGATGCCATCATCATCGACGCCTCGCTCGAGAACGACAGAGGCGACCTCCTCGGCCGGCTGCGCCGCAATGGTCTGCGCTCAAAACAGGCGCTCACCCTGATTGCGCCTACCGATCGTGGCCGGCTCACCAAGTTCCGCCTCAACGGCTATGATGCCTTTATCGCGAGGCCGGCGCGCGACCGCACCCTTATGCGCCTGCTTCTCAACCCGCAGATGGCGGGGTCGCCACCTGTGGACGAGATAACGGGCAAAGCTCCGGAACAGCCCGGTCGCGGCCTCAAGATCCTGGTGGCCGAAGACAATGAAATCAACGCCTTGCTTGCGCGCGCTGCCCTCGGCAAGGCCGGGCATTCCGTAGTGGTGGCCTCGAATGGCCGCGCGGCCGTGGATATCCTAACCCATCCAGCCCGTGACTACGACATGGTGCTTATGGATCTCCATATGCCTGTTATGGATGGGCTGGACGCCATTATTCAGATCCGCCGCTATGAAGAAGAGACGGGGCTGGCGCCGATTCCGATCCTGGTTCTTTCGGCAGACGGCCAGGAGAAGACACGGCACACCGCGCTCGCCCATGGCGCCACCGGCTTCATCAGTAAACCGCTAGACCCCAGCCGTCTTCTCACTGCTCTCGAAGTCCACACCACAGCGTGAACACTGTTTACAGAAAGATTGTAAGCCGGCCAGTTTCCTGTCATCGTCCTGTCGCAGCTTCTCTCTAATTCCCGATCGCAGCGCCGTGGAGGAGACTCAGCCGTGCACAACTTGATGCTGAAATCGACCGTGAGCCACGATAGCGCCGACAAGGCCGCCCTTGTAAATGCTGCTATTTCCGATCATTCCATCCTGGGCAGGATCGGCCCGCTCGAGGTGCGACTGGCGCGCGATACGGAGGAGGTGGCTGCTGCGCAAGCGATTCGCTTCCGCGTCTTCTATCAGGAAATGGGCGCAAGATCGTCCTCCCAGAGCGCGGAAGAACGTGATGCCGACCGTTTCGACGCCGTTTGCGACCACCTTTTGGTGATCGACACCACCCTGCCGGGGACGGAGTGTGATCGAATCGTCGGCACCTATCGGCTCCTTCCCCAGGAGCAGGCATTGGCGGCCGGTGGATTCTACTCCGAAGCGGAGTTCGAGCTGGAAAAGCTCATCGCGCGTCATCCCGATCGCCGCTTCCTCGAGCTCGGCCGCTCCTGTGTTTTGCCGGCTTACCGTTCGAAGCGAACAATCGAGCTTCTCTGGCAGGGAATTTGGGCCTATTGCCGCCGCAACAGGATCGACGTCATGACGGGCTGCGCGTCGTTCCACGGTACCGTGCCCGCCGCGCATGCAGAGGCGCTCTCTTTTCTCGCGCATTACTGCCAGGCAGATGGGGCGTGGTCCATCCAGGCGAGGAGCAAGCGCTATGTGTCGATGGACCTGATGCCGCTGGAAGCGATCGACGCGAAGGCAGCGCTTTCCGGCATGCCGCCACTGATCAAGGGTTATTTGCGCCTCGGAGCGAAATTCGGGGAGGGCTGCGTGATCGATTGGGATTTCTGCACGACGGATGTTTTCGTTGTGCTCCCCGTCGAAGCGATCTCGGAACGCTACATCGCCTACTATGGCGCGGAAGCGCAGCGATTCGCCGCCTGATCAGCGCTTCGCGGTTCCCGGTTCCGCCATCTTGCGGTGCTGTTCCGCAAGCAGGCTGGCGGGCATGAGATGGGCCATGGCGGCTTGGATCTTGTTCGAGAACCCCGCCACAACGCCAGCCTCGCCCTTCATCATCGCGTCGAAGCCGATCCGGGCGACCTTAGCCGGGTCCATTTTTTGTTCCGAACCCACTTTCGTGTCGGTCATATCGGCGCGTTCGAAAAATTCGGTGTCCGTCGGACCCGGCATCAAGCAGGTCACGGTGATATTGGTGTCCTTCAATTCGTTGCGCAGCGCCCAGGAGAAACTGTCCACAAACGCTTTCGTGGCATTGTAGACGGCCTGAAAGCTCCCCGGCAGAAAGCCGGCAATCGAGCCGGTGAAGAGAATCCGCCCGCGGTTCCTGAGCCGCATGTCCCTGCCGACTCGATGCACCAGGAGAACCGTGCCTGTGATATTCGTGTCGATCACATGTCTGATGTCGGCCACCTCCTGATCGAGAAAGGCGTGCCCGAGACCGCGCCCTGCATTGGCGAGCAGTAAATCCACGGGCCGGCCTGCGAGCGTTACATAAAGCTTCTCCACGCCCTCGGCCGTGGAAAGATCCGCCTCCACCGGCTCGGCGTTCACGCCCATTGCCTGGAAATTACCGGCTGCGGCCGCGATTTCCGGCTCGTCCGCAGCCACGACGAGATCATAGCCGGCCTCAGCGCAGCATCTCGCCAGCTCATAGCCAATGCCCGTGGACGCGCCGGTTACGACTGCAAGTCCTAGCTCGTCAGCCATTGCTCTTCTCCCATCCGGGTTTCAGGACGACCTTCGTCGTATCGTTCTGCTCGAAAGCAAATTTCCGATAGCCGTCCGGGCCCTGTTCCAGGGGCAGGCGGTGACTGATGAGGAAGGTCGTGTCGATCTTGCGCTCGCGGATCATCTCGAGCAGCGGAGCCAGATATTTCTGCACATGCGTCTGCCCCGTCCGCAAGGTGAGGCCCTTTTGCATAAAGGCGCCGACGGGAAATTTGTCGACGAATCCGCCATAGACACCCGGGACCGAGACACGGCCGCCCTTGCGGCAAGCATAGATCGCCTGCCGCAGCACGTGGGGACGATCCGTCTCCAATTTCAGCGTCTGCTTGGCGTAATCGTAGAGATTGTCCGGAGCGAATCCGTGGCTCTCCAGCCCGACCGCATCGATGACCGCATCCGGGCCGATCCCACCTGTCATTTCCATCAAGGCTTCGTAGACCCGGGCGTTCTTGTAATTGATCACCTTGGCCCCGAGCTTTCGCGCGAGTTCCAGCCGGTGCGGATAATGGTCGATCGCGATCACCTGCTCAGCGCCCATGATGAGCGCGCTTTGGATGGCGAAGAGCCCGACCGGTCCGCAGCCCCAGACGGCAACGGTGTCTCCCTCCTCGATCTCGCAGTTTTCCGCCGCCATCCATCCTGTCGGCAGGATATCGGAAAGGAAGAGAACCTCGTCATCCTCAAGGTCGTCGGGCACGACGATCGGGCCAATATCCGAATAGGGCACGCGGACATATTCCGCCTGCCCGCCGGCATAACCGCCTGTCAGATGCGAATAGCCGAAGAGGCCGGCCATCTGGTGGCCATAGAGCATCTGGGACATATCGGCCTTGTCAGCCGGATTGGAGTTGTCGCAGGCGGAATATTGCTGCTTCTCGCAGAAGAAGCATTTTCCGCAGGCGATCACGAAGGGGACCACGACGCGGTCTCCCTTTTTGAGCCGGGTGTTTCCTTTCCCCACCTCGACCACTTCGCCCATGAATTCGTGGCCCAGGATGTCACCCGGGCGCATGGTTGGAATAACCCCATCATAGAGGTGAAGGTCCGACCCGCAGATTGCGGTCGAGGTGATCTTGATGATCGCGTCGCGGGGGTTGACGATCTCGGGATCGTCAACCGTATCGACGCGAACATCGTGTTTTCCGTGCCAGACGAGAGCGCGCATGCCTGGTCGACCTCAAGCGCGCGAAGACGCTGAACCGGAAGCGGCCGTGGAGATCTCGCCGGTCTCCATCAACTGCTTGAAGCGACGCAGCTCGCGCTTGGCCTGAACGCCGGGCTCCTTCTGGAAGAGCTTGGCAGCCATGCGACCCACCGCGCCTCCCGGCGGATCATAGGCGATCACCGCCTCGATCTCGGTGCCGCGGCCGCCTGGTGCATCGCGGAAGGTGACCCGGCCGCTGTTGCGCACCTCGGCGTCCTCGTCCGATTCCCAGGCGATCAGCTCATTCGGTCGATCTTCGGTGATCCTCGTTTCGAATTCGACCGTGCTGCCGGCAGGGCCCTCGATGACCCAGCGCGATCTTGTCTGGTCCAGGGGGGTGACGGAGACGACATTCTCCATGAAATTCGGGAAGGTCGAGAAGTCGCGCCAGCGGGAATAGACCTCCTCGCGCGGGGCGTTCACCGTGATGCTCCGGCCGACCACTGCTCCCTCGCGCCAGCGGCGGCCGGCGCGGCGGCGCCAGGCATGGCGCGGTGAGTCCTCAGGGCCCATTGGATGGTTGTCCCTCATCATGCTGCGGGCAGCCATCAAGACGATGGCGCCGGCGGCAGCGCCCAACATACCGGCCGCAAGTGCACGGCCGGCACCGTGGTTGTGATGTCGATGATGCATCGGATGCTCCCTCGGGTAAGGCCAAAGGCGATGCGGCCCAAACCTATGCCCGCGTCGATTGTTCCCGCAGGGTTCGGCGCCGCTCGTTCAGCGTCTGGAGCGCAGGGAACGTGCCGAAAGAGCGCCTCGCGCCAGCATGCCTGCGATCACCGCTACACCGAATCCTGCCATCGCGACGCCCAGCCGAAGCCCGCTTCCGGAGAATGCAGCGGCGGAGGAAGAAGCCTCGTTATCGAATGTACCGTGAGTGCGGTGAGGCTTGTGCACGGGATGGAACAGATTGTCGGCGCGGCCCGGCGCCACTTCCACCCGTCTCTGCTGCCCGTCGTAGCATCTGCGCGCCAGGTAACGGTCGAGCAGCCATGGCGCGAGTGCATTTCCGAGGATCACCTGGGCCGTGCTCGAGCCGAGCCATATTTCCCGGCGGGGATTTCGGGAGGCACTGTAGATCGCCTCAGCGGCAACTTCTGGCTGGAACACAGGCGCGACGGGACGCGGAGCCTTGGACATATGCGTGCGCGCCCACTCGAATTGCGGCGTATTTATCGCCGGAAGATGCACCATTGTAAGCTTGATCCGGCTTCTTTCATGGATCAGTTCGCAACGCAGCGAGTCCGTAAAGCCGCGGATAGCATGCTTTGCGCCACAATAGGCCGATTGCAGCGGGATCCCGCGATAGGAGAGGGCGGACCCAACCTGCACGATTACCCCTCGATTGCGCCTGCGCATTTGCTCGAGCGCGGCCATCGTGCCGTAAACATAGCCGAGATAGGTGGTCTCCGTAACGCGGCGGAATTCTTCCGGCCCCATCTCGGAAAATGGAGAAAAGACCGTCGCCATCGCATTGTTGATCCAGACGTCGATGGTCCCGAGCTCTTCTTCCACGTCCCGTGCAGCCGCAAAGACAGCGTCGGCATCGGCCACATCCAGCGGGATCACCATGGCACTCCCGCCTCTCGCTTCCACTTCCGCCCTTGTCTCTTCCAAGGCCGTCTGGTCGCGCGCAATAAGGGCCACGGCTGCACCGGACCCGGCAAAGCGATGCGCGACAGCTCGGCCTACACCGGCCGACGCGCCGGTGATCACCACCACTTTGCGGGCCGCCAGTCGGCCTCTCTCCCCTGCCATAGCTTCCTCCAGTTCTGCAAATCAGCGCGGCAGACCCAACCAGCGCACGCCGTAAGGTTCGAGTGGCATACGCAGCCGTCCATTTTCGACGGGCGGCGTCTTGCCGCCGAAGAGAGCGCCCAGCGAGGTCACGCCGGCCGGCAGCTGGATATCGATATCCACCGACTGCCCGTTGAGATTGTGTATCATGACCAGCGGGGCGGCCTCGGACTTGTAATGATGCACGAGCACATGGTCGGAACCGCTCTCGAGGAACGCGCAAAAACCACTGCCTATCTCGGTACGCTCGCGGCGCAAGATCGAGAGTTGCTTGACAAAGGAGAGGAGGGAATCCGGATCATTGCGCTGCGCCTCCGCATTGATGCGCTCGAAGCCGAAACGGCCTTTATCGACCATCGGCTGGACAAGCTTTTCCTTCCGGGCCGATGAAAAGCCGCCGTTGCGGCCTCCGTCCCACTGCATCGGCGAGCGGACGGAATTGCGCCCCTCTTGGGAAAGATCTTCTCCCATGCCGATTTCGTCGCCATAAACGACAACGGGTACGCCCGGCATGGAATAAAGAAGGCTCATCGCCATCTTCAGACGGCGTACGTCTCCATCCAGCATCGGCGCGAGACGCCGCCTCAAGCCGCGCCCGTAGATGCGCATCTCTTCCTTTGGCGCAAAAATCTGGAGAACGCTCTCCAACTCCTCAGGCGTGAGCCGCTCCAGGTCCGCTTCGTCGAAATTGCGCAGGAAATTGGCCCATTGACCATTTTCCGGTGGCACGGGAAGCATGGCCAACCCACGCTGGATCGGTTCCACCTTTTCTTGCGCCAGCCCCAGAATGAGATAGTTGTTCAGCAGGAAGTTGAACATCATGTTCAACCGTGTTCCATCGAAGAACTTCTCGAGCTTGTCCGGGCTTTCGTCCACCTCGCCCAGCATGACGATGTCGGCCTTGGCTCCGGTTGCCCTGTCAAACATCTCCCGCAACATGTCCGGTGCGTGCTCGTCCTCCCCGGACTTGGCGAGCGGGTTTTCCAGGATGTGTGACGCCGCATCCACGCGAAACCCGGCAATGCCGAAGCTCAGCCAATAATCGATGATCCTCCCGATTTCGTCGCGCACATCGGGATTGGCGTGATTGAGCCCGGGTTCGAAGTGATAGAACCGGTGGTGGTAATAGGCGCGCACGACCTCGTCGTAGGTCCAGACCGTCTCTTCCTCACCCGGGAAGATTGTGCCCTTGTCTGGCGGCGTCGGTGGAGGATTGTGGGCCCAAATGTAGTAATTCCGGTAACGGGACTTCTCGTTATAGCGAGCGGCCTGAAACCACGGGTGATGGGTTGATGTATGGTGCACCACGAGATCGACAACGACGCGAATTCCGTGCTCGCCGGCCCGATGAATGAAATCGAGGAAGTCCTCGAACACGCCGAAGCGGGTGTCGACGCGTAGATAATCGGTGATGCTGTAGCCGTTGTCCTGGCCGAAGGAGGGATAGAAGGGAAGTAGCCAGATGCAGGTGACGCCGAGCTCGGCGATATAGTCCAGTTTGGACGTCAGCCCTTTGAAATCCCCTATGCCGTCGTCATCCGAATCGCAGAACCGCTCTACATCGACCGCGTAAACTACCGCGTTCTTCCACCAATAATCGCTCATCAACCTCGCAATACCCCTCGAACCATAGCGCCTTCGAGGAGCCAACGCATTTATACGAGAGAGCGTTCCGAGCCAGGGCGACGCATCGTGCTTTCCGAAAACCGATTCCGGTTTCAGGCCGATGCTGTAGGGGTGCGGAAATCTCAAAAAAAAGCACCCGCTGGGGGAGGAGGTCCAGCGGGTGCCTTTGGAGTCGGTCAGCCTGGGAGGAGGATAGGCTGACCGCGACCCGACAGGGATTTTAGGGAGGAGGAGCCCCGTCGAGAACTTGCGGCTTACATAGGGGGCTCGCCGCGGGATTTAAAGAGCTGTTTTGCATAACAGCCGTGCAATTCTGTCGCACCGCAGCAAATGGCCGTCCTTGACGGCGTGCCTCCCAGCCCTTTAACCCTCGTAGGAGCTGAGCCGGAGGCATATCATGACAAGCAACGTAGCGCTGGTTGGGCTTGCGCGCGATCTGGAAGAGCGGGCCAAGACTGGGAAGCCGATTCGTATCGGCCTTATCGGAGCCGGCGAAATGGGGACCGACATCGTGGCCCGGGTTTCCCATATGCGCGGCATCGAAGTCGGCGCGATCTCTGAACTCCGGCCCGAATCAGCGCTGAAAGCGGCGGAGATCGCCTATCAGGAGCCGGGTCACGCGAAGATAGTCGACAGCGCCGCCGCCATGGCCAGCACGATCGAGGCCGGTCGGATCGCGGTGACGGGAGATGCCGGCCAGATCATCGAAAGCGATCTTATCGATGTCGTTGTCGATGCAACCGGGGTTCCTGCGGTCGGCGCGGAAATCGGCCTGCGCGCCATGGAGCACGGCAAACATCTCGTCATGATGAATGTCGAGGCGGATGTGACCATCGGCGCCTATCTCAAAAGCGAAGCCGACCGGTTGGGCGTGACCTACTCGCTCGGCGCGGGCGATGAGCCCTCCGCCTGCATGGAGCTGATCGAGTTTGTCTCCGCCATGGGCCACACCATCGTCGCCGCGGGCAAGGGCAAGAACAACCCCCTCAACACGGACGCGATCCCGGACGACTATGCGGAAGAGGCCGAGCGGCGGAACATGAATGTCCGCATGCTCGTGGAGTTCGTCGACGGTTCGAAAACGATGGTCGAGATGGCGGCAATCGCAAATGCCACCGGCCTTGTGCCTGACAAGCCGGGCATGCACGGCCCAGCTGCCACATTGGCTGAGCTCAACAAGACGCTGATCCCCAGAGAAGACGGCGGTGTTCTCTCCCGCACCGGCGTGGTGGATTATTCGATCGGAAAGGGCGTAGCACCCGGCGTATTCGTCATCGCCGAGATGTCGCATCCGCGGATCCGCGAGCGGATGGAGGATTTGAAGATGGGAGAGGGGCCTTATTTCACTTTCCACCGGCCATACCACCTCACCTCGCTCGAAGTGCCTCTCACGTGTGCCCGCGTGGTTCTCTATCGCAAGGCGGACATGGTCCCGCTTCCCAAGCCCGTGGCCGAAGTGTGTGCGGTTGCGAAGCGGGATCTCAGGCCCGGCGATCGGCTTGATGCGATAGGGGAATATTGCTACCGCGCCTGGATCATGAGAGCCGACGAAGCTCGCGCGGCAGCAGCCATACCGTGCGGACTGCTGCAAGGCGGCAAGGTATTGAAGCCCATCCGCAAGGGCGATCTTCTTACCTATGACAATGCCGCTCCTCCCGAGAACTCGAAGATCGCCGAACTGCGAGCGAGACAGGACAGGCTGATCTACGGGGCGTGACGCGAAGCTGACGGACAATGGGCGGAGCAACGAATAGTTGTGAAGCTCGCGGCAATATAGTCGTCGAGGGCGAGGCTGAGGCGCGTGTCACCGCGGTGGAACGCGCGTGGGAGGCGAGCGCCCATTCAGACTCCCGAAATTGGGACAAAAAGCCGCGCGCTTTTTTCAGCCCCATCTGGCAGCGCTATAACTTGCGATTGGCCGCGAAATAGAAGAAAGTGCCCAAAACAATTAGTCGGGGCGGCGGCTAACAGTGCAACATTACTTAGGAACGAGCCCGCGCGAACGTGTCTCTTGGGAGCGTCCGCCAGCTGATCCTCGCATATTGGATGCGATACCGAGAGATGCCGGGCCACGGCTGACGACCTACAGGGGTGGGGCGGTCTATTCCGTACGCGCGCCCGGATCGCAGAGATTCTTGTCCGACACGCATTTTGTGGCCGTAACATTGGCGCCGTCGGCAAACATTACTGCGGCCTTCGCAGGCGAGAAGCCTGTCACCTACGACGCTCCCGTAGGCATGATCGTCATCAGCCCGGCTTTCTTGGAAAGCGAGAGCAGATGGAACTCCCATAGGGAAAACATATCCGTTGCACTTCCGCCGGAAAGCCTTACCGAGCTAGCCGAACACGAATTCGGCGGTAGACCGTGGGAACTCCAGCCACTCCCCTTCGGCACGGTGGATCTGAAAGCGCTACAACTTGCGCAAATGCTCAAGGCGGAGCTGATCCGCGAGGAGCCGCCGAACGAGCTCTTGGTCGATTCGATCGTCACTCTCTTCGGTATACATATTCTGCGTAGCTATACGAGCCATTCGACCTCGGCCAGCCGACCGAAGGGTGGTCTGTCCGTAGCGGCTGCCAAGCGGGTCGAGGAGTATCTCAAGGGAAATTTTGCCCGAAAGCTTTCGGTGAACGAGCTCGCCGCCCTCTGCGAGCTGTCCACGGGGTATTTTATCCAGGCATTCACGAAAACCTTTGGAGAACCTCCGCACAAGTATCTCATCAATCTGCGCATCAGCTTTGCGGAAAAGCTCCTCCTCGACACCGATATGACGATAGCAGAGGTGGCGTATCTCAGTGGCTTCTCGAGCCAGAGCCACCTGACCTCGGCAATGAGGAGATATAAGCAGGCGACTCCGGCTCTGCTGCGCCTGAAGCGCTGAATTTTCTGCTTGCCGAATGTCGGCTGGCGCCTTCTCCATTCGTCCTAGGCCCGCAATCTAGCGAAGGAGAATTGCGATGGCGTATGTCGACGGCTTCATCATCCCTCTGCCGAAGGACAAAATCGAGGAATACAAGCGTCAGGCCCAGCTCGGCGAGCAGGTCTGGCGGGAGCATGGCGCGATCGGCTATGTCGAATGCTTCGGCGATGACGTCCCCTATGGAGAACTCACGTCCTTTCCGCGTGCCGTGCAGGCGAAGGAAGACGAGATCGTTGTGTTCTCCTATGTGATCTATGAATCGCGCGAGCACCGCGACCAGGTCCTCGCCAAGGTCATGGCGGATCCCCGCATGAAATCAGAAGACATGCCGTTTGACGGCAAGCGGATGATCTATGGCGGGTTCAAACCTTTTCTCGGTCTCTGACAGGGCGCAGCCACCTTCCTGGATGAGGAAGGCGGCTGTGTGTCAATAGGTGGTGGTTACGCGCGTGTCGCCTTCACGGTCGAGCACCTGCACCACCACCTCGTCGTCGACCCGCCGCAGGAAGATATCCAGCCGGCCTTGAGGCAGTCTGATCCCGCGCAGCGTCACTTCGTCCAGGAACTCGGGCAGGATGGGCTGATGGAAGAGGAGCGTTCCTGCGCCGGGATCAAAGCCCATTCCAAGGCAGGACTGCAGCATGGAAAGCGGCGTGACCGCGGCCCAGGCCTGAGGAGCGCACGCCACCGGATAAAAGGTCGGCCCGCGGCTTCTTTGGCGGGGGAAACCGCAAAAAAGCTCAGGTAGCCGCCGCAGGTCGATATAGGTCGAGGCCATGAACAACCCCTCGAACACGCGCGTGGCTTCGCTCCGGAAGCCGTAGCGCGCGAGCCCGGCGGCTATCAACGCGTTGTCGTGCGGCCAAACCGAGCCGTTATGGTAGCTCATGGGATTATACCGGGCTTCGGTGGTTGCAACCGTGCGGATACCCCACCCGGAAAAGGACGAGCGCTCCATGAGCGTCGCGACGACGCTCGGCGCACGATCGGGATAAGCTATGCCCGTGAAAAGCGCGTGGCCGGCATTGGAAGCGCGTACCCGGCAAGGCTTGTTGTTGCCGTCGAGCGCCAAAACATAAGTCCCCAACTCCTCGTCGAAAAAGACCCTGTCGAAGCGCGCGCGAAGCTCCTCCGCCTTCGCCTCGAATTGGGGCGCCCGCTCGGGCAGCCCCATGGCCGAAGCGATCCTGGCCGCGGCTTTCCACGCGCCATAAACATAAGCTTGCACCTCGCAGACCGAGATGGGCCCTATCGCGAGGCTGCCATCGGCATGGAAGATTGCATCGAAACTGTCCTTCCAGCCCTGGTTGGCGAGCCCCTCCACCGTGCGACGGCCATATTCCACGAAGCCGTCACCATCCCTGTCGCCATATTCCTCGATCCAGGAAAGCGCCGCCTCGATATTCGGCCAGAGAGATTTCAGGGTTTCCACATCCCCGGTGCGATCGAGATAGGCTCCCGCGAGCACGACAAAGAGAGGCGTGGCATCCACGCTTCCGTAATAGCGGCGGAAGGGAACCTCACCGAGCTCCGCCATCTCGCCATAGCGGACCTCGTGCAGGATCTTTCCCGGCTCCGCATCCGCTGCGGGATTCACTTCGGTGGCCTGGTTCGCAGCAAGATGCTTCAAAACGCCCCGTGCGATCGAGGGGTCCAACCAGAGGGTTTGGAGCGCAGTGATGAGCGCATCCCGGCCGAACACGGTGCTGAACCATGGAATGCCGGCATAGGGATAGGGGCCGTCCTCCGTATCCGTGACGAGCATGTAAAGGTCGGCAACGGCCCGTCGGACAGCTTCGTTGAAGACGTCATTGGAGGTCGACACCGATGCTGCATTGCTGACGGCCGCGCGATTGAAACGGCGCGCCTCCAGAAGGTTGGAGAAGAAGAGCCGGCGCGGGGTGAAATCCTGCGGCTCCGCATCGCAGAGGATCTCGATGAAGATCTGGCGTGTCTGGCGAGGCTTCAACTGCACCTCGAACACCGCGTGTTCGCCGGTTAAGGTGACGGGTGCGGGATCGACACGGATGATGGTGCGGCGAAGAACGCCGTCGAGCCCCGTATAGGAAAGGGTGACACGCCCGGCCTCCACCTGCGGCGGATGCATCTGACCCCTCTTTTTCCGGCGGGCGCCCCGAACCTCGAAGAGATCCGCGAAATCCGCCGCGAAAGCGAGTTCCAGCCGGATGGTGCGGGTCTCCTCGTCGTAATTCCTGACGCTGATCCGCTCGTAGCATGCTGCGTTCCAGAGAAAGCGTGTTCGGCGGATATGAATGAGGTCGTGCTGAAGACTGATGGAGCCATTCTCATAGAGATCGGGGTTCGCCAGATCGAAGGTGAGCAGGGCATTGTCGTCACGCAGCATCGAGCTCAAAAGGAGCGGGCGCTCTCCTCCGATGGTAAGGAAGAGATGCGAGAGATATCGCGTGTCTCGATGAAAAATACCTTCGGGGCTGGCGGGCCCCGAAAGTGCGTCTCCGTTGTGATCGAACATGGAGAAGGTGTCGCCATGCTTCTGCGTTCGTGGCCGCCGCTCCTGCAGAGGAGCGGTGGCGGCGATGAAGAATTGCGGCGTACGCGCCGTGACGTATTCGTCCGGATTGGGCGCAAGCGGGTTGCTGCGGTCGTCCATGACTGCCTCCTTGGACGAGTCGGGTCTTAGGCGACCGTCTGGACTCCGACCGCCTCAGCCGGAAACGGAACGGTGCGCATCCGGTGATGCAGCAAGCGTTCATATACCTCCAGATAGTCGGCTGCCATGCGCCCGACGCTGAAGCGTTCCTCAAAGCGGCGGCGTACGCCTGCGCGGTCGGCTGCCAGCGCGCGCGGTACAGCCGCGACTGCTTCATCTATCGAGGTCACGATGAATCCGGATACATCTTGGTCCAGCACCTCCGGCACCGAGCCGCATCGGAAGGCGATCACCGGCGTGCCGCAGGCCATGGACTCAATCATGACAAGGCCGAAGGGTTCCGGCCAGTCTATCGGAAACAGGAGAGCGGCTGCATTGCCGAGAAACTCGGCCTTTCCGCGATCGTTCACCTCGCCGATATATTCGACATTGGAATGCCGATCGATCATGGGTTTGATGAAACCGTCCCAGTATTGCTGATCCGCCTTGTCTACCTTCGCTGCGATTTTGAGAGGCAAGCCCGTCCGCGCGGCGATTTCGATTGCGCGGTCGGGGCGCTTCTCCGGCGATATGCGGCCGAGAAATGCGAGATAGCCACCCTTGGCGACCGGGCTGAACGGAAGCAGATCGAGCGGCAGACCATGCCGGACGGTCGCTATCCAGTTCGCCATGGGGAGCGGTGCCCGCTGGCTGTCAGAAATGGAAACAACCGGGATTTCCGGGAATCTCTGATAAAAGGGTAGAAGATCGGGCAAATCCAGCCGTCCATGGACGGTTGTGACCGTGCGATGCGCGATGGGACGGATCAGCGGAAAATGAAGAAGATCGATATGAAAGTGCAGGAGGTCGAATTCATCGGCCCGGCGGCGCACTTCCTCCAGCAAGATCAGGTGATGCGGGATAGGGTCCCGCACGTTTGTATCGAGGCGCAGCGCGCGTTGGCTGCAAGGCACCAACTCCGCGGCCGTAAGCGAATCGGCTGAAGCGAATAAGGTCACTTCATGGCCCTGGCGAACGAGTTCCTCGGTAAGAAAGGAGACGATCCGCTCCGTTCCGCCATAAAGACGCGGGGGAACGCTTTCGGCCAACGGAGCGATCTGTGCAATCTTCATAGGCAATACCTCCTCAACAGCGAGCAAGCATCACTTTGGAAGCTGGAAAACGACCATCCAGAAGGGGTCGCCTCTGATTTAGGTATGTCTCCGCCGGTTGGAAGAGGGCGGCTTGGCAATTTCCTCCCGCGCCGATCGGGACCACTTTGCGGAAATCCGGTTGAGCGGCCCGGGAAAGGCGCGTAGCGTCCAGAACCAATCGCCCGAGGTCCTCATGTCGCTCACGCTCTACTTCCACCCCTTGGCTTCCTTCTGCCATAAGGTGCTGATTGCTCTCTACGAGAATGAAACGCCCTTTTCCGGCGAGATCGTCGACCTCGCAGACGAGGAAGCCAGCGCTGCCTTCTTTGCCCTGTGGCCGGTTGGAAAAATCCCGATCCTGAGAGACGAGAGCCGTGACAGGACGGTCCCCGAGACCAGCATCATCATCGAGTATCTGGATCGGCATTACCCGGGTGCGTTCCCTCTCATTCCTGCAGATCCCTCTGAAGCGCTCGAGGCACGGCTATGGGATCGCTTTTTCGACCTCTACGTGAGCGTCCCAATGCAAAAGATCGTCACGGATCGTATCCGCCCAGAAGGAAAAACCGACCCGCATGGCGTTTCCGAAGCGCGGGCAATGCTTGGGACCGCCTATGACGTGGCCGAACGTCACCTGACCGGGAGAACATGGGCCGCAGGCGCGGGTTTTTCCATTGCCGACTGCGCCGCTGCTCCCGCGCTTTTTTATGCAGAGTGCGTCCAGCCTTTCACGTCCACTCACCCAAATCTGGCGGCTTATTTCACCAGGCTCGAGAACCGCCCCTCCGTTCAACGCACGCTTGGCGAAGCACGTCCCTATTTCCAGTTCTTCCCCTTCAAGGAAAACCTGCCCGATCGCTTTCGGCTGTGAGGCCTATCAGGTGCGCCAGGCGCTCTCGTTCTTCCGCTCGTAATGGTCGAAAGCCGTCGCTAGACCGATGAGCACCTCGGCCGAGGTTTCGAACATCGCCTTGAGTTGAGGATCATCCACCTTCTCGATGTCCTCGCGCAGATGCTCCACGGTTTCCTGCAGGCGAACCTTCATCTTGCGGGTATGGTGCCGCAGATCGTGTTCTTCGGGAGTCATGTTTTTCTCCTACCATGGGCTCGTGAATACCGCGTTCAATCGCGCGAATAGGTACCGATGAGAATTGCCTCTTCGAGCCGGTGCTTCTCCGCCGCACGCCACAGATCCTCGACGCTGGATATCGGGGGCAGGTTCAGTGAGGGGAGGCTGAGCGCTGCCAGGCGGAAATGATAGCGATGCACGCCGCCCCCTCTTGGAGGCTGCGGACCGTCATAGTGATTGTTGCCGAAATCGTTTCGGCAGATGCGAAGCGAACCCTTGTCGGGGCCAGTCTCGACACTTTCCGGCAGCCGATCCCAATCCGCAGGAATGTTAAAGAGCCCCCAATGGCCGAATGTGCCGCTTGGTGCATCGGGATCGTCCAGGACGAGCACGAAGCTCTGTGCTCCTGCGGGTGCGCCGGTCCACCTAAGCGGTGGCGACAGATTTTCCTGGTCGCGCGTATATTTATCGGGAATTCGCTTCCCGTCTGCGAAGGACGGGCTCAGGAGGCTCAGAGGCATGTCGGCTCTCCTATCCTTCGGAATGGTGGTTTTCCCTGGGAAGCCAGCCGCGGGCTTCCCCAAGATAGCGGATCACTTCAGCATCGGTCGTCTGCTCGAAATCTTGGTAGTGCAGACCGACGGCGTGGAAATCGACAGGTGTCGACAGGCACACGACCTCGTCCGCATCATCATGCAGGGCATCAAGCGTGTCGCGGGGTGCCACCGGCACTGCGAGCACAATGCGCGCCGCGCTCGACCTGCGCAGAGCCTTCAGTGCGACGCGCACGGTACCCCCGGTCGCTATGCCGTCGTCCACCAGAATAACGGTGCGGCCCGCGATCGGAGTGGGATCGTGATTGGCAAAGTAGGCAGCCCGGCGGCGATCGATTTCGGCGAGCTGGCGCTCCATTTCACTGTGAACATAGTCGGATGAAGGCTTGATGATCCCCATAGCCTCGTCATTAAGCACGATCTGAGGATCGCTTCCGTCCACCACCGCTCCAATGCCCAACTCGGCGTGGCCGGGCGCACCGAGCTTGCGCACCATAAGAAGATCAAGAGGTGCAGAGAGCGCTTTTGCAACCTCGAAGGCGACAGGCACCCCGCCGCGGGGAAGGGCCAACACGACCGGGTGCTCATCCTGCAGATGGCCCAGTTCCGCAGCGAGCCGCCGCCCGGCCTCCCGGCGATCGCTGAATTCGGCTTTTCTCCCCGGCATAGTCAAAGCGGCTCGTCTATCGCGTTGTCCGCATATCGGCGGGGAAGGCTATACGGTCGAAGTTGTCAGCCAATTGATGGAGTGCCGAACGCATATTGGCACCGGCCATCGCATGGCCATGGCCCGTCACCAACAGTTCGGGCTCCAGCGCAGCAAGCTTGCGTGCGGAGGCCCAGGCTTCTTGCCAATCAGGCGTAAAATAGCGTGGCGGTCCGTGCATCTGCGGCGATTGAACGGCAACGTCGTAAGCCGATTCCTGGCCGGTGGTGATTACAGCGTCTCCAGCAATGATGGTGGAATCCTCCTCGCGCCAGAGGGAGACATGTCCCGGTGCATGGCCTGGCGTATGGATCCAGCGCCAGCCGGGCATTCCGGGCAGCGTACCGTCGTCCGGGAGTACCCGAAGATGCGGCGTCACATCGATGGGATCGGTTGGATATAGTGGCGAGAGAAGCGCCATCAATCCGCCGCCCACCCAGGGATCAGCCGGTGGGTAGGAGCGGCTTCCGTCGAGATATGGATGCTCCAGGGGATGAGCATAGACGGGAACATCCCAATCCTCCAGAAGCGCTTGCAGGGCGCCGATATGATCGAAATGCCCATGCGTCAGAACGATCGCAGACGGCGGATTTTCCTTTCCGAATCGAACGGCAGCCGCATCCCGGATGGCAGACGCCGAACCCATCACCCCGGCATCCACCAGCACCCAGTCTTTGCTGCCAGGGAACCCGAAGAAGATCACGTTGACCATCACCAACCGGCGGTAGGCGAGATCCGGCCGAATCTCGACCACGCCCTCGGCCGTTTCGACGCCGGCTTCGTCTTTCCGCTCAAGCTGAATCTGGGTGGACATGGGCAGCTCCGTCTCAGGCTATACTCCGAAGGGATAGGTTTCCGGCACACCATGCGGCCGCTCGACCGGCAGGGGTGTTACGGCGCGGGTATCTTCGAACCAGACGAAGGCGTCGAACTGCTCCGGCAGGACGGCCTCGAAATAATGGCTGTAAAGCTCGGACTCCGGCCGATAGACCACTCCGATCGCGCGCTCCAGGCGCGGCAACGAAAGCGCATCGCGCAATTCCCGGCCGACTGATTCGCGGAGATCGGTGAGGCAACGTGCGTTGCCCGATTGCCGGAAGACTCGTTCGTGGGAGTCGGGGCGAGAGGGCACAATGTTCATGATGCGCATCTCGCCACCCCAATCGTCGGCGGCAGCAACTGTCCCCCGGTCGGTGCCGAAGCCGATCAGCACGGCTCCGTCGCCGAAAGCCGTTCGGCAGAGTTCGCCGATATTGAACTCGCCCTGCCAGCCCATCGCCGTGGCCGCAGCATTTCCTATGTGGGAGTTGTGAGCCCAAACGACAGCCTTTGCCTCGGGACGTCGCGACAGCAACGCCTTGAGCGTGTCAAACATATGCCGGTCGCGCAGGTTCCAGGATTCGGTCGTCCCGTGATACATGATCCGGTAATAATGCTCCGCCGAGCGCACGATCCGCGCGTTCTGGGCTGCATCGAAGAAGTCTTCCCCATCATGCCCGAGGTAATCGAGACGCCGGGTGAGAAGATCCTTCAGCTGGTCAACCACCTCCTTTTCGCAACTGTCCTGTCCGCCGCGCAGCACCGCGCGGCCATAGAGGGAGGGCTCGTCCTGCCAGGGCGAAAGGCACCCATAACGGCGCCGCGCGTCCTTCGCTCCCTCCGGGTCGACCCGATCGAGATAGTCGATGACCGCTTGAAGGGATGAGCCGAGGGAATAGACGTCGAGGCCGCGGAACTCCACACGGCGGCCCTGCGGAAGATCCTGGTTGTGGGTACGCAGCCACTCAACGAAGCCGGCGAATTCCTCGTTCCGCCACATCCAGGTGGGAAACCGGGCAAAAATCTCCTCGTCATAACGGCCCGCCGGCTGGTGACGCACATAACGGTCGACCCGGGCTGCATCGGGCCAATCTGCTTCGATGGCGACGATGTTGAACCCGTGTCTCTCAATAAGGCGTCTCGTGATGGCATCCCGGGATCTGTAAAATTCAGATGTCCCGTGAGTAGCCTCTCCTAGAAGCACGACTTGCGCACCGCCGAAGCGGTCGAATAGTGCTCCGAAGGCGTCCGCCTTTTCCGGCGGTGGAAGCGATTCGCATTTCTGCCTCACCCACGCTGCCGCTTCTTCGGCATCGCGTGCACGGCTGCGTTCGGTGACGTCGGCCTGCGCCATCTGCCGCCCCGTCAGACGCCTACGCTCTCAGGCCAGAGCGCCTGGACGTCCTTGGGAAGCGCATCGCGGACCTTTGCCGACTGGCCGAGATCGACATGATGGGCGATAACCTTGAAGACGGTCCGGCTGGCCTCCGTCGGATCCACGGGCCGGGTCATCTTCAGCCCATCTTGTACGCGCTCAAGGAACTCATCAAGCGAGCGAGTCCTATCTGGCTGCTTCGAAGGTTCGTATTGATCGTAATAGAGACCGCGGACGACCAGCGGCAGTTCGGCGGCCAGATGAGCGGCGAGTTCTGCAGGGAGCCGGTCTCGCAGGGCGCGCAGCACCGCGCCGAGGATATGCCACGCAGCCTGCCGGTCGTCTCCATGCTCCTCCATGATCTCATTGAGCCAGATATGTGTGGTCTGAATGGTCTTGTCCAAAACGTCGAGGCCGGTGGAGCTCATGATCCTGTCCTTCCTAGTTTTTGGCTGTTTTGGGTCACTTGGCCCGGCTCCATGACCTAACGACAAGACATGTCGATTGTTCGAGCGGGCCAGTGAAAAGACCGGGTGGGATTTCTCGCGCGCACGGGAACCAGAGGCCGGTAAAGCCGTTCGAAGTGCTTGCTACCGAGAGAGCTGACAGGAGAGCTTAATGGCCGCTCAAAATCGCACCCTTGAAAATCTGATGCTGGAGACGCTGAAAGACATCTATCACGCCGAGAAACAACTTCTCCGGGCGCTGCCGAAGATGGCAAAAGCGGCAAAGTCCGATGAGCTGAAGAAGGCGCTGGAGAAGCACCGCGACGAAACCGAAGGGCAAGTCGAACGTTTGGAGAAGGTGTTCGAGAGCATGGACCGTGCGCCGCGCGGCAAGCCTTGCGAAGCAATGCAGGGGCTGGTTGCCGAAGGCCAGGAGATCATGGAAGAGTTTGCCGGCTCGGATGCGCTGGATGCCGGCCTGGTTTCCGCAAGCCAGTCCATCGAGCATTACGAGATTTCCCGCTACGGCACGCTGCGCACATGGGCACGGCAGCTCGGAATGGAAGAAGCTGCGAAGCTTTTCGAACAGACGCTCGAAGAAGAGAAGAGGACCGACGAACTCCTGACCAAGCTCGCCGAGTCGCAAGCCAACAAGAAGGCAGCCTGATCCACACATAGGACGGTCCAAAAGAGGCGGTCTTTGGCCGCCTCTTTTGCATTCAAGCCAAGCTTCCGTTCAGTAACGACAGGTCCTCATAAAGTGTTTGTTACGGAACGTTAGCCCGCAACTGCAGTTTTGCACGGTCGGCCGCCAATCCTCAGAGGTGCTCCGTGTATCGCATCATATTATCCGTCATCATTATTCTTCTCGGAATTGCACTGGTTGCCGGCGGCATCTGGCTCGCCTTTCTCGGCGGCTCGTGGTTCTACATCCTGCTCGGCCTTCTCTTGGCGATTTCCGGCGCACTGCTGCTCGTGCGAAGGGCAAGCGGACTGCTTATCTATGGCCTGACTATCCTTGTCACCCTCGCCTGGGGCGTCTGGGAGGTTGGCTTCGACTGGTGGGCACTCGTGCCTCGCGGCGCCCTGATCCTGGTCTTGGGTGTCTTGCTTCTGCTGCCGCCGATGGTTCGGGCTATGCGTGGCCCCGAAGGCCGAAGGACCGGCTATGGCTTAGGCAGCGGCGTACTCGCCGGGTCGATTGCCGTTGCGGCAATCGTCGGCGTCTATTCCATGTTTCAGGACCCACATGACACTCGCGGCGCTTTCCCCGAGGACCGGATCGCCGTCTCACCCGCGCCCCAGCCCGACGATGTGCCGCCTGGCGAGTGGGTAGCCTATGGGCGAACCTCCTTTGGCGACCGCTATTCGCCGCTGGATCAGATCACGCCGGAAAACGTCGCGCAGCTTGAGGTCGCATGGACATACCGGACGGGAGAGGTGCGCCGCGAAGACGATCCCGGTGAAACCACCTATGAGGTTACCCCGCTGATGGTGAACAACACCGTCTATATCTGCACACCCTACAGCACCGTCATCGCCCTGGATCCCGTCACCGGCCAGGAAAAGTGGCGTTTCGACCCGGAGCTCAGGCAGCCGCCAACGCCGACGACGCAGCATATGACCTGCCGGGGTGTATCCTATCATGAAGCCGCGCCAGGAGACCTGCCTGCAACCAGCCCGACTGCCCAGGCCGCTCCGGGCGGCGCAGCTCCGTCCGGGCAGGCGGCTGCGCCGAATGCAGCAGCCGGTACGCCGAACGAGGCGGCCGAGCTCGCGGCGAGCGCCGAAGAAATTACGACGCAGGCTGCCCCGGTGCCGCAGAACATCGTGACGGGCCAGGCAGAGGCGGGCGCACCGGTTCCTGTCGTCATACGCGAAGAGCCGCCATCCAGCGTGACCCTCACCGAGCAATGCATGAAGCGGCTGTTCGTGCCCACCTCTGATGGAAGGCTGATCACGATCAGCGCCGACACGGGGGAGATTTGCCCGGGCTTCGGCGGCGAGGATGGCACGATCAACCTCTGGGCGAACATGCCGAATGTGACGCCTGGATCCTATTATTCCACTTCTCCACCCGTGATCGCTGGACGGCTCGTTATCGTGGGCGGAGCCGTCAACGACAACGAGGCGACGACCTCGCCGTCCGGCGTGATCCGGGCGTTTGATGCCTATACCGGGGCGCTTGTATGGAATTTCGACAGCAAGAACCCGGAAGCCACGCAGCCGATCGCACCGGACGGAGTTTATTCCCAGAACGCCCCGAATTCCTGGAGCGTGGCGAGTTACGATGCCAATCTCGGTCTCGTCTATTTTCCTATGGGTAACGAATCCCCTGACCAGTTCGGCGGCAATCGAGGGGAGAACACCGAGCGCTACTCGTCATCCGTGCTGGCGCTCCGGGCAGATACGGGGCAGGTAGCATGGGTGTTCCAGGCGGCACATCACGACATCTGGGACTATGATGTGCCGGCGCAGCCGAGTCTGGTCGACCTCACGGTCGACGGACAGGTTGTGCCGGCGCTGGTACAGGCGACTAAGCAAGGCGAGATTTTCGTCCTCAACAGGGCGACCGGCGAGCCGATCTTCCCGGTCGAGGAGCGGCCAGTGCCACAAGGCGCAGTGCAAGGCGATCACACGGCCCCCACTCAGCCGCGTTCGGCCATCTCCTTTGCTCCCGAGCCGCTCACCGAAGCCGATATGTGGGGCGCCACGCCGATCGACCAGCTCTACTGCCGGATTCGCTTCCACCAGTTACGCTACGAAGGCCTGTTCACACCGCCATCGCTTGAGGGCACCATTGTTTATCCGGGCAATTTCGGGACCTTCAACTGGGGTTCGGTTGCAGTGGATCCCAATCGAGACATCATGTTCGCCATGCCGGTCTATCTTGCTTTCGAAGTGAAGCAGGTTCCGCGTCAGGACGAGCTTTCCCGTGTGGTTACGCAGGAGGGCGAGCCGATCTTCAACGAGAATTTCGGGGCGCCTTACGCAGCCCAGATGGGACCCTTCTATTCGCCGATCCAGCTTCCCTGTCAAAGACCGCCATGGGGCTATATCGCTGCCGTGGACCTAACCACCGGTGAGACCGTCTACAAACTCGTGAACGGCACGGTGCGCGATCTTTCGCCCATCCCGCTGCCCTTCAAGATGGGTGTTCCAGGCATCGGCGGCCCGATCGTCACGGCCGGCGGCGTGGCGTTCCTCTCGGGAACCCTCGATTATTATGTGCGAGGCTATGACCTGCGCACGGGAGAGGAGCTCTGGCGCGCCCGACTTCCGGCGGGCGGCCAGGCTACACCTTCCACCTATATGGGCGAGGATGGCCGGCAATATCTGGTCGTGGTGGCCGGCGGTCATGGTTCGACCGGCACGAAAGCGGGGGATTCGATCATCGCTTATGCATTGCCGCAATAGCCGCTGCCGCCGGAACAATGGCGATCGACGCCGGGTTCGCTAGAAGAGCAGAGGAGGCGACCATGGCCGAGAACGACGCGAAAAAACACGTGAAGGTCGAGACCGATCTGTCCGAAACGAACGGGACGGACAGCTCCCATGAGCGTATGAACGCAGAACCGGAGACCGAAGACCTCACCGATCCGCAGGAGGTTTGGCGGGATGCGGAGCGCACCCCGTCGGGCGCCGACCAGGCGAAAACTGTGACCAGCGGCAGCGCCCGTCGGGTAGCCGACGCGGGTGACGTGGGCGAGGGGCGATCCTCCCCATACGGGACGGAGGCTCAGGCTGACGCGCTGGCTCGCCAGACCAGCAGGACCGGGGAGCCACGTGAACCGGAAAAACCAAGACGAGGCTAGAAACGCCTCATTTTAATGCTAACAGGCCGCCCGCAATGGGGTTTACTCAATGATAGCCAAGATGCGGGCGGCAGTTCTGCTCGTGCTCGTCTTTTTATGCGCGGCATGTGCGAGCACAGACATACAAAACAATCGTCTGGACCGAATTGAAGGCATGGATGAGCTTCGGGGCCAGGCGCTCTCGCTCGTCAACCAGGCGCGCAGGGAAGCCGGCGCACCGCCGCTGCGGCTTGATCCAACCCTTACCGCTGCGGCCCAGGCCCATGCTGAGGACATGGCGCGGCGGGGGTTCTACGGCCATCGTTCACCGGAGCGAAAGGACGTAGCCGACCGCTACAAGGCAAAAGGGGGAAATCTTTGGGAGATCATCGGCGAAAATATCTCGACCTGCTTGAATTGCGGGGCGGACGCCGAGCAGGTGAGAAAATTCCAGACGGGATGGATGCGCAGCCCCGGTCACAAGCGGAACATCCTTGATTCCCGCTTCGATCGTTTCGGTTTCGGCATCGCACAGACCGGCAGCAAGGTTTATGCCGTTCAGACCTTCGTGCGGCCGCGCGAATATTAAGCCAACTATTCGGGCATGGTTTCCTGCAACGAATAATGGATGCTCTGGAAGACGATCTTCCCGTCCTGAATGACGAAGCTATCCGCGCCATCCTCTACGCTGCGGCCGGGTTCGCGAGCCCGCCATTCAATAAAGGCGAAGGGGCCCTCTATCAGTTTGATGGGAAATTCATAGCTGTGCGGCACATGCTCTTTGAGTATCTCCGCAAAAGCGCGAACCGCGCCGTGGCCTTTTTTCATGCCACGCGCGGTCATGACCACCACGTCAGGCGCATAATTTCGTTCGATATCGTCCTCGACATTCCCCGCAGCCCTCAACCGGAGATGGTCGTCGAGCACTTCCGCAGTCGATCGCTTCGAAAGTTCCGGCATCCCTAATTCCAAAAGAGCCGGGGCGAGCGACCCGCCCCGGCAGATTGCGCAGTTAACGCTTTGCCGTATCCGACTCGGACGCGTGACGAATCAGGTAGGCCTGCGTGATCTCAGCCATATGATCCTCGAGCCAGGACGCCATGGCCTCCTCCTCGCGGCAGATCTCCTCGCACACCCGCGCCGTCTCCGTGTCGCCGGCTGCTTCTGCACCCGCTACGAGGATGCGGTATGATGCGATTTCCATATGCTCGAAGGTGTAGCCTGCGAGCACGCCCTTCACTACTTCGTCGCCTGCGAAAACACCGCCTGCCGTTTGCATGAGTGCGGTGAATTGGCCGGCAAGATCCTTCATGCCGGACCAAGAACTGCCGCGCCTTTCAATGCAGGCTTCAAGCCGCTGTTTCTGAGATCGCGTTTCAGCAATATGGCTCTCGATGCGCGCGGCCAGTTCCGGGTAGTTCTCGATGCGCCTCGAAAGCCCGTCGAGCATTTGTTCGGCCTGCTGCTCCATCGCGTGCGCATCGCGCAGCCATTGGTTCAGTCTTTCATCCATATCCGCCATCCGTTCGACTCCCGTCCCTATTTCTTGGCGAGCTGCTGCGCGTGCTCGAGATGCTGCTGCAACGTGGGCAGTGTCTTCTCGGCAAAATCCGCGAGAGCTCCCTGCTGCTTGGAGTAACCCGAGAAGAGCGCCACGGCCTGCTGATGTGCCATGACCTGCATCTGGACGTAGTCGCTATCGAACTGATCGGCGGACGCATTTTCGAGCTGGGTAACCATCTGTTTATGCGCTGCGTCGAGCGTCTTGGGCACATCGTTGACCCCGTCCGACGCGGCGGCTTGCGTCATCTCTTCACCAGCCTTGGTGTGATCGTCCACCATCTGCTGGGCGAATTCACGGACGTCGTCGCTCTTCGTCTTTTCGAGGGCGAGCCGGCTGGACTCGATCTCGAACATGTTGGATTGAGCGGCCATCGTCGCAAATTCCTGCGGGGTGGATGCCGTGGCCTCGCTGCCCGCCGGGAGATCGTTCTGCTCTGAGGTCTGAGGCTGGGTTGGGGACGTCGTGGGGCTGGACTGCTGCGAGAAGGCCGGCGCGGTAAACGCGAGCGCGAGGGCCGCGGTAGCCAGCAGAAGATGGCGGTGCATGGAATTCCTCCTTGGAATGCGCCTTGTTCTGCGTCTCGAACAGCGACAGCGCACGCATGTTCCGTCAAGGTCCGGACGCTTATGCCAGCTCGATCACAAAGCCACTGACCGGCAGCGCAGGAAAGCGATTCATCGGAATCGTCAGATCCTGCTCGGGAACCGTGTAACTCGCGGCAAGGAGCCGGCGGCTGGCCTCGATCATCAGTGCGATGGTCAGCCACTCGCCGGGGCAGCGGTGACCGGCGATAAAGCCGCCGCCCCCCTGAGGGATGAGGCTGTATGCGTCTCCTTGCCAGCCACGGAACCGCTGCGGATCGAAGCGATCAGCCTCTTGCCAAGCCTCTGGATGATGATTGGTGCCGTAGAGATCGAGAAGCACCCAGTCGCCGCCCGCGAAGCTGTGGCCGCTCCATGAGAAGGGCTGCAGAACCCGGCCGCCGATCATCGGAAAAAAGGGATAATAGCGGCGCACCTCCTGAACGAAGGCTTCCATATCTGCGTCGGGAAGGCCGGGCGCGAGGTGCTCCACCGCATTGCGATGAACTTGAAGAGCATGGCCGGCGAAGGCGATGAAGCGGGCCACCGCCACCAGCGGACGCAGGAGATTTATGAGTTCGACCGCGGCGACCTCCGACGGCAGCTGTGCGCCCGTAAGATCACGATGATCTGCGATGCGTGCAGCCGGACTGTCCGCGCCCACGGAAAGTTTACCGTTTCGGATCTGTTCTATCATCTGCCGCGCCCACCGTTCAGAGCGCCTGCGCATCAATCTGGCGCGAAGATGTCCCGGTCCGAACCCGCCCGCGCCCTCGATCATGGCCGAAAGCTCGGCCGTCCTGCGCTTCGGATCCGCTCGCTCCAATGGCAGGCCCGTCCAGACAATCGCCATCCGCGCCAGAGCCTCACGCGCAAGATCGTGCAAACGGACGCGGCGGGGGGAGCGGGCGAGTGCGGCCTGCCATTCTGCCCGGAAAATCGAGATCGCCCTACCGATGCCGGCGGCGTCCATCATGTCCATGAACATCTGCTTGCGGTGGCGGTGTGCTTCGCCGTCCAGGGTCTGCACGCTGCCCCAATCCTGCAAAAGCGCGAGTGCAGTGCGGGGGATCGCGCCCCTTCGGGTGAAGCGGCCCGGGCGATAAAATTGCTCTGCAGCAGCCGGCCCGCGCATGCAAACCACCTCGCGCATCATGATGCGGGTGCGGAAAGCATCCGTGGCGAGCGTGTTGCAGCGATTGCTCACGAACAGATAACCCTCGCGCCACAATGCAAGGCTGCTGTCAAAAGCCGGAACACGCGGAATGGCGGAGGCGGAGGTAAGCATGCCTCACAACGCGCGGCTTACGAACCTCGTTCCGCGGCGGTGGAAACAGAGGCGCCCTCCCGGGAGGCCGCCTCGGTCCGATGGCCCATGTTCGCTCGCGCAACCGCCTGCGCCGGTTCCGGCACTGACGGCTCCAGATGTTCGTCGGTGATCAGGCGCGCACCGCGTTCAAAGGTGAGATAGCGCCAGAGCCACTGCAACGAAACCATGAGGCGGTGCTGGAAGCCGACCAGGAGATAGACATGTATGATCGCCCAGGAGAGCCAGGCGATCCATCCGGTAAGCTTGAAGCGGCCCTGCTCGAAGACAGCCGCATGCCGGCCGACGATCGCGGTATTGCCGCGGCCGTGATAGACGAAGGGTTCGAGCGGCGTTCCTTGGCGCAGATGGCGGGCGAAGGTGCGCCCGAAATGCCTGCCCTGCTGCTTGGCGACTTGAGCCAGACCAGGGAGAGGCTGTCCGTCCTCACCGGTGAAATGGGCGGCATCGCCCATGGCGAACACATTGGTCAGCCCCTTCACGCGCATCGTATCGTCCACGATCACGCGACCCGCCCGGTCCGTCTGGGCACCGAGCTGGGCGGCCAGCGGCGAAGCGGCGACGCCAGCCGCCCAAAGCACCAGCCCTACCGGTATCGTGTTGCCGCCAAAGGTGATGCTGTCCTTTTCGATGTTTTCGACGGGTGTGCGCGTATAGACCTCCACGCCCAGCCGTTCGAGACGATCATGGGCATATTTGGACATTTTCTCGGAGAAGGCGGGGAGGACGCGCGGTCCCGCTTCGATGAGCATGATCCTCGCAGCCTCGGGTCGGGCGCTGCGGAAATCCCGCGCGAGCGTCAAGCGGCTGAGCTCGGCGAGCGACCCGGCCAACTCAACCCCGGTGGGCCCGCCACCCACGATGGCAATGGTCATCTGGCGCGCCTGTTCCTCCGGATCTGTCGTGCGCTCGGCGCGTTCGAAAGCGAGGAGGGCGCTTGCGCGGATTCGCCGTGCGTCGGCAATCGTCTTCAGCCCCGGCGCAAAACGGGCCCATCCGGGATTGCCGAAATAGCTGTGGGTGGCACCCGTGGCCAGGATAAGGTAGTCGAATCCGAGGCACGAGCCGTCCACCAGATGGAGCTGCCGGGCAGACATGTCGATGCTCTTCACCTCACCGAGGAGCACCTGCACGCTCTCATATCGCCTGAGCACTTTCCGGATCGGCTCGGCTATATCCGCCGCCGAAAGCGCCGCCGTAGCCACCTGATAGAGGAGCGGCTGAAAGAGATGATGATTCTGCCGGTCGAGGAGCACGACGGAAATGCCGGCCTTGCCCAATTCCCTCGCCACCTCGAGGCCGGCGAAGCCTGCACCGAGGATGATGATGCGCGATGCGCGCGGTACAACCGGTTCGGCCGGAGGCAGCTCTTCCCTGGCGCTCAAAGCAGTACGGCTCCCTGATTTCGGTCTCATTCCGCTGCGGACCGCCGCAGGCACTTGCCCGACGAAACGCGACCTCATGGCGCTTGTTCCGCTGTTAAACTGATGATTCAGGCGGCGATTTGCAATGGAACTCCAGCGGATCCGAGCGGTTCGCTGAGGCAATCATCGGCCGGAGCATCTCATGAACACGAAACGATATGCATTCTACAGCGGCGCAATGGCAGGTCTTGCCTCGCTCCTTGCAGTCATCGGCTCGGCGGCGGCCGAGGGGCGCGGCGCTCTCCAGCCTATCAACGCCACAAGCCATTGGCTGCACGGCCAGAAGGCCGGCAAATATAAGCGCGCCGATGCAAGCCACACCGGGGTGGGACTTGTGACCCACGCAGCATCGGCAATGTTCTGGGCAGTGCCCTTTGCATATTGGGCATCGCGGCGCGCGCCACAGAGCCTGCCGCGGCTTCTCTGTGGAGCAGCAGCGGTTTCAGCCTTCGCGGCTCTCTTCGATTATGGCGTCGTGCCGCGCAGGATCACTCCGGGATGGGAGCTCGCCGTGTCGAACCGCGCCGTGGGCGGTGCCTTTGCGGCGATGGCGATCGGACTTGCAGCCGGCGCCTGGGCCGCCCAGCGACGAAGCTAGGGAATAACGGCGCATCTTCCCGCAACGCCTGCTCGGAACCTTACTCGCACTCGCGGATTGAAATTTCGCTCAACAGCGAAGCAGGTTGCAATGCAGGTTCCGCCGATCCGCGAAGACGGCCTACAGCTTAGCGAAAAAAGGAAGTTTCACCGCATATTCTGGACGACGGAGCGGGTGGCGTGGATCGTGTTCGCGCTCATCCTCGGGCTCGCGCTCCTCGGCCTCACCGGGGCGGGAGGCTATTGGTCGCGGATCACGCAAACGCTTCCCACCGGACAGGTGGAGTATCCCCGAGTTACGCGCTGGGAATCGACGGACGAATTCCGGGCAAGCTTCAATGGTGGCGCCGAGACGCATCGCCTGAGCCTCGGCTACAGCTTCTTCGAAAATTTCGAGGTGGAGGCGATCCAGCCGGAGCCGGAACGCACCCTAACGCTGCCTGAAGGTGTGGTGATGGAATTCGCGGCGGGAGAAGGGGCTCCGGTCAATGTGATCATCCATACGCGCTCGCTTCATTCAGGCTTGATCGATTACCGTGTCGCCCTGGATGGTGCCGGTGTCGAAGCCTCGATTCTGATCCTGCCATAGGAGAAAGGCGATGGACTCCGTCGTTCGCGGAATCGCGGTCTACTTCTTTCTTTTGATTGTCATCAGGCTTTCCGGGCGGAGGTCCCTCGCCGAAATTACCGCCTTCGACTTCGTTCTCCTGCTGATCATTTCAGAAACAACGCAGCAGGCGATGCTCGGCGACGATTTTTCGCTGATCAACGCCTTCCTTCTTATCCTGACCCTCTTTGTGACGGATATCGCGCTTTCTTATGTCAAGCAGTGGTCGCCGAAAACGGCCGTTCTCGTCGACGGCACTCCCACCGTCCTGATCAGCCTCGGCAAGGCCGACAAGGAAGCGCTCAGGCGCACTCGTGTGAGCCTGGACGAGGTCATGGAAGCTGCGCGGCAGCAGCACGGACTTGAGCGCCTCGACCAGATCAAATTTGCGGTGCTGGAGATCGGCGGGAATATCAGCATCATCCCGCGCTAGCGGCTAAGTTCCCATCGCGAAAGATAAATCTCAGCCGGAACTTTCGCTCCTGCGTCATGTTTGTGCACCATCGTGGCAGGAGGCAGGATGGAAAGGCTGGTTTACGGCGCGCTGGCTGGATTGTCAGCAACGACGGTCATGACGGCGGCCATGAGGCATTTATGGTCAGGGCTCGGCGCGGAGAAACGATACCCCCTACCGCCGCGTGAGATCATCGAGCAGGTAAAACCGACCGGAGGAGAAGGCGCGAGCCGACTCCAAACGATCCTTGCACATTTCGGCTTCGGCGCTCTGGCCGGCGCGATGTATGCGGTGTGGCCCGAACGCCGGCCCAACGGGGTGATCTATGGATTGGGCGTCTGGGCCGGCAGCTATCTCGGTTGGATTCCAGCGCTTTCCATTCTGAAGCCCGCGACAAGGCACCCTGCAGAGCGAAATTTGCTCATGCTGGCGGTCCACGTCGTCTGGGGCGCCGCGCTCGCCATGAGCCTCCGCGAGATCGAAGGCGCTTCGAGAGACGTTTTCGCCGGCGGACAACCAGCGGATGCGGATCATGGCTTCACCCGGAGGAGACTGGTATGAACAAGGGCAATCCCTTCTGGTTCGACGGCGTGGCGAGCAAGGATTATCCCGCGCTTGCCGAGGACCTCACGGTCGATGTCGCGATCGTGGGCGGCGGAATCGTCGGCCTCCACTGCGCTCATCGGCTCTCGGGCACAGGGCTCAAAGTCGTGCTTCTCGAAGCGAGGCGGATCGGTCGGCAGGCCACCGGAAGGTCGACTGCGAAGGTTACGTCTCAGCATGGCCAGAGATATGCAAGCTTGACGAAAAAATTCGGCGACGAGCAAGCGCGCATCTATGCACGGGCGAACCAGGACGCGGTTGCCGAGATCGCGGCTCTGGCGCAGGCGATGGAGGCGCAGGCCGGACTGGAGCCGAGACCCGCCTATATCTACGCGGTCGATGATGAACAGGCCGCACAGCTGAAAAAGGAATACGAGGCCGCCAAAACCTTGGGCCTCCCCGCGGAAATCGTTTCCGGCGCCGGGCTGCCGTTCCACACGACAGCGCTGCTTCGATATGACGGACAGTATCAGTTCAATCCATATCTCTATCTGGTGGGGCTTGCCGAACGGATATCGTCGGAAATACCCATCTACGAGCAGAGCCGCGTAACGGAAATATCCGCAGGAGAGCCCATCCGTCTCAGCGTCAATGGCCGAACGGTCACCGCAGCACATGCGGTCGTGGCAACGCAGATGCCCGTCGTGAACGAGGGAAAGTTCTTCGCGAAAGCCTATCCTTTCGCCCACGCCGTTGTAGCCGCAAGGCTGCCGGACGGAAAACGGGTGGAAGGGATGTTCATTAGCTCGGGAACGCCTTCCCATTCGCTGCGAACGGCAGTGAAGGACGGGCAAACCTATCTCATCGCCGCCGGAGGCGAATTCAAGACGGGAGAACCGGAAAAGGAGCGCGAGATGGTGGAGGACCTGCGCTCCTTCCTTTCAGCCAATTTCGGCATCGATGAATTCACGCATCTTTGGACGAACGAGGACTTCCGTCCCATGGACGGTGCAGCCTTCATCGGGCCCGCCACAAACAGCCATCAAAACCTCCTCGTCGCGACGGGCTTCGATGCCTGGGGGATTACCCAGGGAGTCGTCGCCGGAGGGATTCTGGCGGAGCGCATATTGGGGCGCTCGCATCCCGCCGCAGATCTTTTCGACTCGACGCGGGTCAAACCGATGGCAAGCGCGGCGGAGTTCACGAAGGGGAATATCAAGGCGGCTGGGCATTTGATCGGCGATCGGGTGATGAAGCGTGCGGCCGTTCCCCTGGACAGCATCGCGCCGGGAGAGGGCGGCATCATCTCCCACAAGGGAGAGCAGCTTGCCGTGCGCCGTCACGACGACGGATCGCTGATTGGCCTATCAGCCACCTGCACGCATATGGGCTGCATCGTCGGCTGGAACGGGATCGACCGCACATGGGATTGCCCATGCCATGGTTCACGTTTCGATGAGAGGGGAGAGGTTATAGCTGGCCCCGCCGTTTCCGCGCTCGAGCCGCGGGATGTCCGGGAGCTCGAAGAAGGAGGTTCATGAGAGTTCTCGTTACAGGCGCGACGGGGCTCATCGGCAGCACGCTTTGTGCCCAACTCGCAGCCGAGGGCCACCATGTAATCGCAGTCGTGCGGCCCGGCAGCAGCGCGCTGCCGGCCGGCGCCGCCCAGATCGTGGAGATCGACATGGCTCTGGCCACCGGCGCGCAGGTGTGGGCGGAGCATCTTCTCGGCGTGAACGCGGTCGTCAATTGCGTCGGCGCGCTGCAGGACAGTGCCCGAGAGGATGTGGAGGGCGTGCATGTGACCGGCGCGGCAGCCCTGTTCCGGGCATGCGAGAAGCTGGGCATAAGGCGTGTCATCCACTTTTCGGCGATCGGCGTGGATCGCGCTCAACCATCGGCCTTCTCCACCACCAAGCTGGAAGGGGATCGCTTGCTGATGGAACGCGACCTCGACTGGGTGATCCTCCGCCCTTCGGTGGTTCTGGGCAGGAACGTGTTCGGGGCCAGCGCGCTGATCCGCGGACTTTCCGCGCTGCCAATCGCCCTGATAGTGGACCGGACCGCACCGTTGCAGGTGGTCCAGCTCGACGACGTGGCGGCGACCGTCTCCTTCTTCATCCAGCCCACCGCACCAGCGCAGGTCGCATTGGAACTCGCCGGACCGGAGCAGCTGCCAATGGACGAGGTAGTAGCCCGTTATCGCCAATGGCAGGGATGGCCACCGGCGCGCCGGCAACCGCTGCCCGGCTGGGCGACGAACCTGCTCTATCGCGCCGGCGACCTCGTGAGTGCCCTTGGCTGGCGGCCACCGGTGCGCAGCACCGCGCGGAAGGAGATAGAACGCGGCGCCGTGGGCAATCCACGGCCCTGGAGGTCGATGACCGGGATCGTACCCACCTCGCTTTCGAGTGCCCTGATGCGCGAACCTGTCACGGTGCAGGACCGCTGGTTCGCACAGCTCTACTTCCTGAAGCCGGTGATCTTCATCGTGCTGCCGCTGTTCTGGATCGGCACGGGGATCGTCTCCCTCTCAATCGGCTATCGCGAAGGAGTGGAGCTCATGCTGCGGACGGGGGCAGGATCCCTGGCAGGACCCAGCGTCATAGCAGGCGCGATCGCGGATTTCCTCGTGGGCATCGCAATCGCTTACCGGCGGACCGCACGTCATGGCCTCTATGCAGCCATTGCCCTATCGATCTTCTATATCGTGGCCGGCTCGGTGCTGCTGCCCTCGCTCTGGGCAGAACCCCTCGGACCATTGGCAAAGATCTGGCCGATCCTCGTGCTCCACTTCGTGGCGCTCGCAATCCGAAAGGAGCGGTAGAGACCGATGCTCTACTTCCTGCTCAAGTTCCTGCATGTGATCGGTGCCTCCGTGCTTCTGGGAACAGGTGCCGGCATCGCCTTCTTCATGCTCTTGGCGCATCGGACGGGGAACGCAACGGTAATTGCCGGGACGGCACGGATCGTGGTCATTGCCGATTTTCTGTTTACCGCCACGGCCGTGGTGGCACAGCCGGTAACCGGGGTCGCGCTCATATGGATCGTCGGCTACCCGTTCGGCGAGCATTGGATCATTCTTTCGATCCTGCTCTACCTCGTCACCGGCGCTTTCTGGCTTCCGGTCGTATGGATGCAGATGGAGATGCGCCGGCTTGCAACGAAAGCGGCAAGCGAAGGGGCGCCCTTGCCCAAACGTTACCATCAACTCTTCCGGCTCTGGTTCGCGTTCGGCTTTCCCGCATTTGCGGCGGTGCTCGGCATCTTCTGGCTGATGATCGCCCGCCCCTCCGAGATCTGGTAGCTTGGAGGCCGGGTCATCGGCTCTTATGTTCGGTAGAGAGGATATCGAGGGAAATGAGCCGCCTTCTTATCACATTCGGGATCATTCTGGTTGCTGCCGGCCTCCTCTGGCCGCTCATTCAGAAGGTCGGGTTGGGGCGGTTGCCTGGAGATCTTGCCTTCGGCAGCGAGCACTTCCGGGTCTACATTCCGATCACCACATCCATTCTCATCAGCATCGTCCTGAGCCTGGTCCTCTGACTTCTTAATCGCTGAGGCTGCTCCGAGATTGTGGTCCGTGGCGAAGGCCGACTTCCTCGGCCAGCCTCTCGAACTCGCCCTTGCAATCGTTCAAGGTGGGCAAGCCCAAATCGCGGAGTTCGCGGTGAATCTTCCGCGCCGGCTCGGAGGAAAGATCGTCCTTGAACATGCGATAGACCTCCTGGGCCGAGCCGTATTTGCGAAAGCGTTCCTGCTCAGCCCGCGTGGCCTCCTGAACGTCCTTCAACCTATCGCGCTTGCTTTGGGGATAGGAATCCGCATCGGCATCGAGCACCGGGCGGAAAGCTTTCCGTTCCAGAAAGTCGACCAGCTTTTCCCTTGCTTTGTCGGGCATGCCTGCCTCCTTTTCGCCCTGGCGCACCGGTTCCCAATCGTTCGGCGGAGAGGAGGTTCCTCATCAGAATTTCGCCCTTGGGCCGCGGGCGGCGCCACACCATATGAGCAGGACCTGCTACCGGGAGCATTTTGATATGAAGCCTTTTTCCGTACTCGATCTCGCCCCTATTCCGGAAGGCGCTTCGCCTGCGGAGGCTCTGCGAAATACGGTGGATCTTGCCCAGCATGCCGAACAATGGGGATATCATCGCTTCTGGCTCGCCGAGCACCACAATATGCCGGGTATCGCGAGCGCCGCCACAGCGGTGCTGATCGGGCATGTGGCATCCCGAACCTCCACCATCCGGGTCGGCGCGGGCGGGATCATGCTGCCCAATCACGCGCCCTTGGTGGTGGCCGAACAGTTCGGCACGCTTGCGACGCTCTTTTCGGACAGGATTGACCTGGGGCTTGGCCGTGCTCCGGGGACCGATATGATGACCGCGAGGGCACTGAGGCGAGGCCTCGACAATGGTGAAGGTTTTCCGCAGGACGTTCTGGAGCTGATCGCTTATCTAGACGATCCCGAGCCCGGACAACGGGTTCTGGCCATTCCAGGCGCCGGAACCCACGTGCCCGTCTGGATTCTCGGCTCGAGCCTCTATGGAGCACAACTCGCCGCCCATCTCGGGTTGCCTTATGCCTTCGCCTCGCACTTCGCGCCCGCTGCCCTCGAACAGGCGCTTGCCGTTTATCGAGAGACCTTCCGCCCCTCGAAACACCTGGAGCAGCCACGTTTCATGCTGGCGCTTAACGTGTTCGCAGCAGACACGGATGAAGAAGGCCTCTTCCTCAAGACTTCGATGCAGCTTGCCTTCGCCAGATTGCGCACCGGCCAGCCCGGGCCCTTGCCGAGGCCCGTAAAGGACATCTCCGAGCATGTCGATCCGGCGATGATGCCGCATATCGATCATGCGCTCGCTTGTACCGCGGCCGGTTCCCCCGAGACGGTACGCCGGCAACTGCAAGGCTTCATCGAACGTTTCAGGCCGGATGAGCTCATCATCACGGGCCAAATTCACGATCATGCCGCCCGATTGAAATCGTTCGAGATCGCTGCCGATGTGCTGAAGGGATCGGGTTGACTTGCCCCATATCGGCAGAGTCTTACGCCTCTCTGACAAAAACTGCCGGTTTTAAACGATTTAGTCTTTTTTGAAATTTTTTAAATCGATTAATGATTTGAAATTGTTTGCTTTTTCTGGTCCTGAAAAGAAGCCCGCCTATATAGGCTGTCCGTCGGTCACTCTGGCCGGCCTTTTCCGATCAACACTTGTTCTGGAGTGACTTATGCAAGAGACCGGCCTCCGCAACCCCACCAGGGGCATCGAGACCAGCGGGCTTAAGACCAGCGGGACCGTTTTCTTCAATCTCACCGAGCCCCAGCTCTACCAGGAGGCTATCCAGAGAGCGGAGGCCCGCCTTACGGCCCATGGCGCGTTGGTGGCCGTGACGGGGCAGCACACGGGTCGGTCGCCGAAGGACAAGTTCATCCTGCGCGATGCGGATACCGAAAACGAGATCTGGTGGGACAACAACAAGCCGATCTCGCGCGAGCATTTCGAAGCACTCTATGAAGATTTCAAGCGTCACGCCGAAGGGCTCGACCTGTTCGTGCAGGATCTCGTCGGTGGCGCGGACCCTGATAATGCGCTGCCGGTACGGGTGGTGACGGAATTTGCCTGGCACTCGCTCTTCATCCGCAACCTTCTGATCCGCCCGAAGCGCGCAGAGCTTGAAAGCTTCGTGCCGCAGATGACGGTGATCGACCTGCCATCCTTCCGCGCCGATCCGAAACGGCACGGCTGCCGCAGCGAAACCGTCATCGCGATGGATCTGAAGCGCATGATCGTCCTCATCGGCGGGACGTCCTATGCGGGGGAGATGAAGAAATCGGTCTTCACCGCGCTCAATTACCTGCTGCCCGCAAAGGGCGTCATGCCCATGCACTGCTCGGCCAATGTAGGGCCCCAAGACGACGTCGCCGTTTTCTTCGGCCTGTCGGGAACGGGCAAGACGACGCTTTCGGCGGATGCCTCGCGAACCCTGATCGGCGACGACGAGCATGGATGGGGTCCCCATGGCATCTTCAATTTCGAGGGCGGGTGCTACGCAAAAACCATCAAGCTCAGCCGCGAAGCGGAACCGGAGATTTTTGCCACCACAGAGCGATTCGGCACGGTGCTGGAGAATGTCGTCATAGACGAGCATGGGATGCCCGATTTCGACGATGGCAGCCTCACGGAGAATACGCGCTGCGCCTATCCGTTGCACTTCATCTCCAATGCCAGCGAGACAGGCAGGGCAGGGCAGCCCAGAAACATCATCATGCTGACGGCCGACGCTTTCGGCGTGATGCCGCCAATCGCCAAGCTCACCCCCGCGCAGGCCATGTATCATTTCCTTTCCGGCTACACCGCGAAAGTGGCGGGGACGGAAAAAGGCGTCACCGAGCCAGAGGCGACCTTCTCGACTTGCTTCGGTGCGCCGTTCATGCCCAGGCATCCCTCCGTTTACGGCAATCTCCTCAGGGATCTGATTGCGGAGCACAAGGTGGACTGCTGGCTCGTCAATACGGGATGGACAGGCGGCGCCTATGGCACCGGCCACCGTATGCCGATCAAGGTGACCCGCGCCCTGCTTTCTGCGGCTCTGGATGGCTCGCTTCGGACAGCCGAGTTCCGGACCGACGCCAATTTCGGCTTCGCCGTGCCGGTGGCCGTTCCGGGCGTCGACAGCGCGATCCTCGATCCGCGCGCTACGTGGACGGACAAGGCGGCCTATGATGCGCAGGCAGAGCGGCTCGTCTCCATGTTCGTCACCAATTTCGAGAAATTCGAGGATCACGTGGAGGCGGAGGTGATGAACGCCTCGCCGCAGATCCGGCAAGCCGCCGAATAGACTTGCTCCCGCAGCGTTCCCGAACCATCTTTCCGACGTGAGTCGCGCCGGCATCCGTCCGGCCGCCTTCTTGCGGGCTAAGCGGCACTGCAGAGCGGAACGATTATGAACGACGGGCTCCACATCCGGCCTGGCATTTTCGTCGAGGAAGACGAGCTGGAGGAGCAGTTCATTCGCGCATCCGGTCCGGGCGGGCAGAATGTGAACAAGGTGGCGACGGCGGTGCAGCTGCGCTTTCACGTTGCCAACGCGCGGCACTTGCCGGAGCGCGTGCGGACCCAGGCGCTGAAGCTTGCGGGAAGCCGCGCCACCAAGGAAGGCGAGATCGTCATCGAAGCAGGGCGCTTCCGCACCCAGGAGCAGAACCGCGCCGACGCACGTGCCCGATTGACGGAACTCCTGCTCAAGGCTTCCGAGCCGCCGCCCAAGCCGCGCAAGAAGACGAAGCCTTCCAAAGGTGCGGTGGAGCGCCGGCTGAAGGAGAAGGCGGGTCGCTCCAGCGTGAAAAAGATGCGAGGGAAAGTCTCGTTCGACTGAGGCGATCCTCGGGCGTTTGCCTTCCGGCGTTTTCTGTTTGATATTTTCGTGCGCTACGATCTCAGGCGCACATTTCATTTTGGAGGCATATCCCATGAGCATTTTCGACTTCGTCAAATCCGTTGGCCAGAAACTAGGCATTGGAAACGACGAGCCGCCGGCAGCGGACCAATTGAAAAAGGAGTTGGACTCGCACAAGCTCGGCACCGACAACGTGGATGTCGAAGTTCAGGGCGATAAAGTGGTGCTCAAGGGCGAAGTGGAGGACCAGACGGTCTTCGAGAAAGCCGTCATCGCAGTCGGCAATACTTTGGGGATCTCCAAGGTCGAAGCTTCGGAATTGAAAGTCACCAGCGCACCCGCCAAGGAGCCCGTCTTCTATACGGTGAAGAAGGGCGACAATCTCTGGAAGATCGCCGAAGCCCATTACGGGAAAGGGAAGGGTGCGAAGCACACGGTGATCTTCGAGGCAAACAAGCCGATGCTCAAGCACCCCGACAAGATCTATCCGGGCCAGGTGCTGCGCATCCCCGAGCTCGTCGACTGAGCCAAGACCCGGCGCTTCATTACCCGGGTCTGGGTATCCGCACCGGTTCAAGCGGTAGCACATGCTCTCTCTTCCACCTGGAATAAGGCACATGCCAGGTCTCCTGCCGCCCAGCGAGCAGGAGATCTTGCTGGCCGACATACGCGCGGTCGTCGTCGAAGCGCCTCTTTACGTCCCGGCCATGCCGAAGACGGGCACGCCCATGAGCGTGCGCATGACGAATTGCGGTTTGCTCGGCTGGGTGACCGACAAGGAGAGGGGATACCGTTACCAAGCGATCGATCCCGTCACGGGGAAACCCTGGCCTCCCATTCCGCAGCGCCTGCTCGATCTTTGGAATGAAGTCGCCGGCTACCCCCACCCGCCGGAAGCCTGCCTCGTCAACTTCTATTCCCCCGACGCCAAGATGGGCCTGCATCAGGATCGCGACGAAAAGGACTTCGACGCCCCGGTGGTTTCCGTCTCGCTGGGCGATGATTGTCTGTTCAGGGTGGGCGGTACGAGCCGCAAGGGCGGCACTGTTTCGTTCCGGCTTTCAAGCGGCGACGTCGTGGTACTCGGCGGGGAGGGCCGGCTTGCCTTTCACGGCGTGGACCGGATCTATCCGAACACATCCACTCTCTTGAAGAACGGCGGGCGTATCAATCTCACGCTGCGCCGGGTAAATTCGCCTTCGATCAGATCTTCCTGAGCGCGACTTCCTGCACGAGGTGGTTCGCGCCTTTGCGCAGGATAAGGTCTGCTCGGGGGCGCGTGGGGAGAATGTTCTCGCGCAAATTCTTCAGGTTGATGTTGGACCAGAGTTCCTCCGCAATCGCCTTCGCCTCATCTTCGGAAAACTGCGAATAGCGATGGAAGAAGGAATTCGGATCGCGGAACGCCGTTTCGCGCAGGCGCATGAAGCGATCCACGTACCAGTGGTGGATCAGTTCTTCAGGAGCGTCGATATAGATAGAGAAATCGAAGAAATCCGATACGAACGGTACCGCCTTGCCATCCTTCGGGAGATCCCGCGACTGCAGCACGTTGATGCCTTCGAAGATCAGGATATCCGGCCTATCGATTGTGACGAATTCGCCCGGGCGCACGTCATAAGTCAGGTGCGAATAAAGCGGTGCACGCATATTGGGCAATCCCGCCTTGATGCCGGACAGGAAGCGCAGGATCGCACCCACATCGTAGCTTTCCGGGAAGCCCTTGCGCTCCATCAAACCTTCCTGGAGCAACACGGCGTTGGGATAGAGGAAGCCGTCGGTCGTCACGAGATCGACTTTGGGACTGGATGGCCATCTGGCCAGCAGTTCCTTCAGCACGCGGGCAGTGGTGGATTTCCCCACCGCAACCGAGCCAGCGATGCCGATAATGAACGGCGTCTTCACCGCATGATCCGAATCGAAGAAGATCTGGCGCTGCCGGTAAAGAAGCTGACTTGCCTCCACGTGGGCGGAAAGCAGGCGCGACAGCGAAAGATAAATGCGTCGCACCTCTTCAAGATCGATCGGGTCGTTGAGGGATCGGAGCCGTCGAACCTCGTCCTCGGTGAGTGTCAGCGGGGTGTCGGCGCGGAACTTGGCCCATTCCTCCGCCGAAAAGAAGCGATAGGGCGAATAGCGTTCGGCGGGTACCAGTTGGTCCATAAGCGTCTTTTCCGTGCCTGCCTTCCGGCTCATCTTATCAAGCAGCGCTCTCCGGCGGCTTACCGCGCGACGCCTTTTCCGCCACCCCGGACTGGCCGGTGCGGGATTCAAGCTCCGACAATACCTCTTCAAGGGGCACCCCTGCTATCGCCAGCACCACAAGCCAGTGGTAGATAAGATCGGCGCTTTCGGCCACCAGGGCCTTCCTGTCCTGCCCGACCGCGGCGATAACAGTCTCCACCGCCTCTTCGCCCAGTTTCTTGGCGGCTTTTTCCATGCCTGCCGAGAAAAGCCGCGCGGTCCAGGACTGCGTGTCCCCGGAACGGGCGCGTTCGGCGATAATGCCTTCAAGCCTCGACAGATCGAATCGGCTCATGCGCTCTCCCTTCGCCATCCCGTGTGTCCAGCCGCATGGGAATGCCAGCTTCCGCCATATACCGCTTCGCTTCGGCGACCGTATAGGTCCCGAAATGGAAGATCGAGGCGGCGAGCACCGCGGCCGCGTGACCATCGCGGATGCCTTCCACGAAATGGTCAAGCGTGCCGACTCCGCCGGACGCAATGACGGGTGCGCGGACGGCATCGGCCACCGCGCGCGTGAGCGCGATGTCATAGCCGGCCTTGGTGCCATCCCGATCCATGGAGGTGAGCAGGATTTCGCCGGCGCCGAGATCGACCACGCGGCGAGCGAACTCCACCGCATCGATGCCGGTCGGATTACGGCCGCCATGGGTGAAAATCTCCCACCGGTCGACCTCGCCGGCTTGCGACACCTTCTTGGCGTCGATCGCCACGACGATGCATTGGTCGCCGAATTTTTCTGCAGCGCGGGCCACGAATTCGGGGTTCTTCACGGCCGCCGTGTTGATCGAGACCTTGTCCGCCCCGGCAAGCAACAGCCTGCGGATATCGGAGATCTCACGCACCCCGCCGCCAACCGTAAGCGGCATGAAGCACTGTTCCGCCGTGCGGGCGACCACGTCGAAGATGGTCTCCCGATTTTCGTGGCTGGCCGTGATATCGAGGAAGCAAAGCTCGTCCGCCCCGGCAGCATCATATGCCTTCGCAGATTCGACGGGGTCTCCGGCATCGATCAGGTCGACGAACTGGACGCCCTTGACGACGCGACCGTCCTTAACGTCAAGGCAGGGGATGACGCGGGCTTTCAGGGTCATATACGCGCCTTTCGGAGCATTGCGAGCGCCTCCTTAGGATCGATGCGGCCGTCATAAAGTGCCCGGCCGGAAATTGCGCCTTCGAGCTTGGCTGCGTCCGGCTGTGTCATCCGCTCGATATCCGCCATCGAGGCGAGGCCACCCGAAGCGATGACCGGTATCGACACGGCGTCGGCCAGAGCGATCGTCGCTTCCCAGTTGATGCCGGTCAAAACGCCATCGCGATCGATATCCGTATAAATGATCGCCGCCACGCCCGCACCTTCGAAACGCTTTGCCAACTCGACGGCAGTGAGGTCGGACGTCTCCGCCCAGCCTTCAACTGCAACCTTGCCGCCCCTTGCGTCGATGCCGACAGCGATCTTACCGGGAAATTTCTTGCAGGCATCCCGCACCAAGGCGGGGTCGCTTACTGCGACCGTGCCGAGGATCACGCGCGCAAGGCCCTTTTCGAGCCATGCCTCGATCTGTTGCAGCGAGCGGATGCCGCCGCCAAGTTGCACCGGGTTTTGCGTAGCCTTCAAAATGGCCTCGACCGCAGCCCCGTTGACGCTCGTGCCGGCAAAGGCGCCATTGAGGTCGACCACGTGGAGCCACTCGAAGCCCTGCTCCTCGAACGCCTTCGCCTGGGCGGCCGGGTCTTGGTTATAGACGGTGGCTTCGCTCATCTCGCCGAGCTTCAGCCTGACGCATTCGCCGTCCTTCAGATCAATGGCAGGAAAAAGGATCACGGCAACCACCTCAGGAAGTTTGCGATCAGAGCCAGGCCGAGCGTCTGGCTCTTTTCCGGATGGAACTGCGTCCCGGCAAGATTGCCACGCGCCACGGCCGCGGTGATCTCGCCGCCATAATCGGTAACGGCGAGGACATCCTCCTTACGTGTTGCATCCAGATGGTAGGAGTGCACGAAATAGGCGTGCAGCCCGTCCGGTCCCGTCGGGATGCCGTCGAAAAGCGGATGCGAATGTTTCACGTGAATCGTGTTCCACCCGATCTGCGGGATCTTCAGCGACGGATCATCCGGTGTGATCTCCTTCACATCACCGGCAATCCATCCGAAGCCATTGGTTGTCGTCTTTTCCAGCCCCCGCTCCGACATCAACTGCATGCCGACGCAGATGCCGAGAAAGGGGCGCGCCTGCTTTATGGCAACCTCTTCGATCGCCTCCGCCATACCGGGTACGGCATCAAGTCCTGCGCGGCAATCAGCATAAGCGCCTACGCCGGGGAGCACGATGCGGTCGGCCGAACGCACGCGCTCGGCATCATTGGTGAGATCGATCTCTGCGGCTATGCCGGCTTCCTGAGCGGCACGCTCGAAGGCCTTCGTGGCGGATCGCAGATTGCCGGAGCCGTAATCGATGATGGCGACGCGCATGCTCAGCCCTTTCGCGGATAGTCGATGAGCCCGAAGGTCGCGGGCGACGGCCTCTGGCCGGTCCCGCCGCGGGATCCGGCGACGGCAGGGGCGGCTGGCGCGCGCCGCGACGACTCCTGACCGACCTCGGCGGCATAGCGAAGCTCCGCTTCATCGCTGTTGGCGCCTTCCACAACACCCCAGACCTGCCAACCCCTTCGGCCGAGAGCGGCCACGCGGAGTGCCTGCGCTTCGAGGCCGATGAAGATATATAGGAAAAAGGAAAGGAGCGGCGCGAGCATGGTGAAACCGGGCAAGGTGCCGAGGCCGGCCAGCAGAAGTGCCACCGCAACGAAGGCAAGAGCCTCGAGCCACATGCGGTGCCAGAGAAACCAGAGCAGTGGCATGATCAGCGCGAGGAGCGAAAAGCCGTCGCGGATCACGAGTGCTTTTTCCGCCTTGTCGGTCCGATCGCCGGGCGGCTCAAGGACGAGATAGCTGGCCATTTTGCCTCAACCGTTAAGCGTGCCCTTGCTGGAGGGGATCACGTTGAACTGTCGCGGGTCGGGCGACAGGGCCGCGCGAAGGACGCGCGCCACCGCCTTGAAACAGGTCTCGGCGATATGATGTGAGTTGCCGCCATAAAGATTGGTCACGTGCAGGGTAATGCCGGCATTCTGCGCCAGCGCCTGGAAAAACTCGCGAACCAGCTCGGTGTCGAAAGTACCGATCTTGGCCGAGGGGAACGTCACCTGCCAAACCAGGAAGGGCCGCCCGGAGACATCCACCGCGGCGCGGGTGAGCGCCTCGTCCATGGCAAGGTCGAGCGATGCATAGCGGGTGATGCCGCGGCGGTCACCCAATGCCCTGGCGATGGCCTGGCCGATCGCAATGCCGCAATCCTCCACCGTGTGGTGATCATCGATATGGAGATCACCTATAGCGGACACCTTCATGTCGATCAGGGAGTGCCGCGAGAGCTGGTCCAGCATATGGTCGAAAAAGCCCACGCCGGTGGAGATTTCGGAGCGACCTCCACCGTCGAGATCCACGGTGACAGAGATCTCGGTCTCGTTCGTCTTGCGGCTGACTTCGGCCTGGCGCGGGTTGCTGGCAGCCATGGCTTTCCCTTTGCTTTCCAAGAAGAGGCCCGCCTTTTAGAGCAAGTCTGTCGCGAATACCAGAAGCAGGACGGACTGCCCCTTCGCAGTATTTGCATTCCCTTACGAGCCTCTTACATAAACGCTCGAATTGGCGTCCGCGAGAGGCGCCCAGGAGCAATAATTTCATGAGCGATAATCTGACAATGCATGGAACCACCATCGTCACCGTCCGCAAGGACGGAAAGGTGGTGATCGCCGGCGATGGGCAGGTGAGCCTCGGGCAGACCGTGATGAAGGGGAATGCCAGGAAGGTGCGCCGGATCGGCAAGGGCAATGTGATAGCGGGCTTCGCTGGGGCGACCGCCGATGCCTTCACCCTGCTCGAAAGGCTGGAGAAGAAGCTCGAGCAATATCCCGACCAGCTTATGCGCGCCAGCGTGGAGCTGGCGAAGGACTGGCGGACGGACCGATATCTGCGCCGGCTGGAAGCCATGATGCTTGTAGCGGACAAGAATGTGACGCTGGCGCTTACCGGCAATGGTGACGTGCTCGAGCCGGAAGAAGGCGTAATGGCAATCGGTTCGGGCGGAAATTATGCGCTCGCTGCGGCGCGCGCACTCATCGACACCGACAAAAGCGCCGAGGAAATCGCGCGCAAGGCGATGGAGATAGCAGCAAGCATCTGCGTCTACACAAACAGCAACGTCGTCGTGGAAACGCTGGATGCCGGATGATCCCGCCATTCGCTTCGAGCCGGTGAGAGCGGAACATCTGCCGATGCTTCGCCGCTGGCTCGAAAAGCCGCATATGCGGGAATGGTGGGGCGAGACCGAGGAGGAGCTGGGCTTCATCCGGGACATGGTGGAAGGGAAGGATTCGACGCGACCCTTCCTCATCATGCTCGAAGGAGCTCCGGTTGGTTACATCCAATACTGGTTCATCGGCCATCACCAGAATGCCGATTGGATCAAAGACAATCCTTGGCTCGCCGAGCTGCCGTCGGATGCGGTGGGTATCGACCTGTCGATCGGGGATCCCGAGAAGCTCTCGCAAGGTATCGGCTCGCGAGCCCTTTCGGCCTTCGTTCGCAAACTGCGGGACGACGGTATCGAGACCATCATCATCGATCCGTCCCCCGATAACGCGCGGGCGGTCCGAGCCTATAGAAAGGCAGGCTTCCGCCCCATTCCCGAGCTCGAAGGACGCACCGGCGACGTCCTGATCATGCAATACGACCCGAACACAGACGAGAAGACGATATGAGCAATTTTTCACCCAGAGAGATCGTGTCCGAGCTCGACCGCTTCATCATCGGGCAGAAGGATGCGAAGCGGGCGGTCGCGATCGCGCTACGCAATCGCTGGCGGCGCCAGCAGCTCGAGCCCGGGCTGCGCGAAGAGGTGATGCCGAAGAACATCCTGATGATCGGCCCGACAGGCGTCGGCAAGACAGAGATTTCGCGCCGGCTGGCCAAGCTGGCTGGCGCTCCCTTCGTTAAGGTCGAGGCTACCAAGTTCACCGAGGTCGGCTATGTCGGCCGCGACGTGGAGCAGATCGTGCGCGACCTCGTGGAGGTGGCGATCGCCCTTACGCGCGAAAAGATGCGCGAGAGCGTGAAGGCGCGCGCCCATCTCAATGCCGAGGAACGCGTTCTGGAGGCGCTGGTCGGGCGCACAGCGAGCCCTGCCACGCGCGACAGCTTCAGGCAAAAGCTCAGGAACGGCGAACTCGACGACAAGGAGATCGAAATCCAGGTCGCCGACACCGGCGGCGGCATGGGCAGTTTCGAGATTCCCGGCATGCCCGGTGCGAATATCGGCGTGCTCAACATCAATGACATGCTGCAGAAGGCCATGGGCGGCGGCCGAACCAAGACAGTGAAGACAACCGTCAAGGAATCCTACAAATTCTTGATCAATGACGAGTCGGACAAGCTGCTCGACCAGGACGAGGTGGTGCGGCGGGCGCTTTCCTCCGCCGAGAATGACGGAATCGTCTTCATCGACGAGATCGACAAGATCGCCTCCCGTGAAGGCGGCCTCGGCGCAGGCGTCTCCCGCGAGGGCGTGCAGCGCGATCTCCTGCCGCTCGTCGAAGGGACGACGGTCGCCACCAAATACGGGCCGGTGAAGACGGACCACATCCTGTTTATCGCCTCCGGCGCCTTTCACGTTTCGAAGCCCTCGGATCTGCTTCCAGAGCTTCAGGGACGCCTTCCGATCCGTGTCGAATTACGGGCTTTGGAGAAGGAGGATTTCCGCAGGATCCTGACTGAGACCGAGGCCAGCCTCATCAAGCAATACATCGCCCTGATGCAGACCGAGGGCGTGGAGCTGGAATTCACCGAGGATGCCATCGACCGTTTGGCGGAGATCGCAGTCGATCTCAACGCGAATGTCGAGAACATCGGGGCGCGCCGGCTGCAGACCGTCATGGAGCGGGTGCTCGATGAGATTTCCTACAATGCGCCGGATCGTTCGGGCAGCAAGATGGTAATCGACGCTGCCTATGTAGACCAGAATGTCGGCGATCTCGCCAAGAATACGGATCTCTCCCGTTTCATCCTGTGACATGGATGACACGAACGACGCGGGCGCTCCCGGGCGATTTAAATTCGCTCGACTTGAGCGCCCGCTTTCCGTAGGGTCCGGCCATATCTGAAATGGTCGAGTGGGGCGATGGCTTTTCAGCGCGGCACCCTTTTTGTCCTCTTTTTAGCTCTGACGGCGACCACCGTGCAGGCGGCCACGCTTGTGCCCGCGGGCAATCGCAATGAAGAGCAGCCACCTATCCCCGGCGCCTCTGCAAGAAGAACCGGTGCCGCCAAGACAACCTTCGAAGCGAAATACCAGAAGGTCTACCAGCTCCTGAAAAGGGATGACGCGCTCAGGTCCAAGATCCGGGAATCGGCCGCACAGTACCGAATCGATCCCATTCACATCGTCGGCGCAATCGTTGGCGAGCATACCTACAACGTCGATGCCTACGACCAGCTCCAGACATATTATGTAAAAGCGGTCTCCTATCTGCGGAGCAGCTTCAACTTTTCCTACAAGGGCGAGTCACTGGACGACTTCATCAGTCGCCCCGAATTCGATTCCTGCAAGAAATTTTCGGAGAGCTACAGCCTGTGGAGCTGCCGGGAGGCAGTTTGGGACCACAGCTTCCGCGGCAAAGCGGTCGAGGGAAAATCGTTTCCGAACGATCGCTTCAGTGCCGTCTTCCTGCAACCCTTCTTCGCTGGGCAGACTTTTGGGATCGGGCAGCTCAATCCGCTGACCGCGTTGCAGCTGACGGATATGGTCCATCGCATATCGGGCCATGAGAAACTCGATCACCGCGACCCCCAAGGGGTCTATCGTGCAATCATGGATCCCGACATTTCGCTCGACTATGTAGCCGCCATGATCGACAAATCGATCGAGGCCTATGCCGAGATCGCCGGCTTCGATATCAGCAAAAATCCGGGCCTGACGGCGACATTGTACAATCTGGGAAATCCTGAAACGCGCGCAGCGAAGCTTGACGCCGAAAACAGGCTGCGGCGCCAGCAAGGCCTTCAGCCGCGGTTCCCCGAAGAGAATTATTACGGCTGGCTAATCAATGAAAAGCTTAAGGATCTGGAGGCCCTCGCGGCCGAATCCTGACATTCCGGAGACCGGCACCGGCAGCTATTTGACGCGAGCTTGCTTCCGCTCCAGAATGTCGCGCAGCGCACGATAGAGCTGAGCGAGTTCGTCCTCGTCGAAATCCGCGATGTTCTGTGCCAGGAGGTTGGCGATCGCCGTGGCCTTTTCGGGAAGGCCCCCCGTGTCCACCACGATCCGTGGGTGGGATAATTCAGCGAGACGCTGCAATTCGTCTGCTTCATCCCAGATGACGTTGAAATAGCCGATGATCTTCTGCACCATCGCCCAATTGGGCGGGCTGCGACGGCCGTGCTCCAACGCGGAAAGATAGGCTGGGCTTACACCCAAGGCCGCGGCCATTTCCTTTTGGCTCAGGCCCCGAGCGCGTCGGAGCGACCGTATCTTGGCAGCAAAGGGTGTCACCGCCGAGCCTCCGGCCGGCGCAGACGCACATAAAGCGCGCCCCCGCCGCCATGGTTCCGCGCCGCTTCCTCGAAGCCGCCGACAATGTCTGAAAATGGCGGCGTGGAGAACCATTGGGGCACGGCGCGGCGCAAGACACCTTCGCCGCTGCCCTTACCTTTGCCTGTTATCACCAGCACATAGCGACGCTCTCCGGCGAAGGCCTGTCGCAGAAAGGACAGGAGAAGAGAGTGGGCCTCGGCCTGGGTAAGACCGTGCAGATCCACACGCCCCGCAATATCAATGCGGCCGCGCGCCAATTTCTCTCGCGTGGGCGCGTCGAGACGGCGGGGATTCTGCCGGGAGGGCGGCACCGGAGGCGCGGTTTGTGGAGAAGCTTCTTGCAGGGGTGGAGCGGGCGCTTCCTGGAAACCCTGCTCGCGGGAAGAGATCTCTTCCTCGGGATACGCTTTCCCGGGTAGCGGTCTTGCCGTGCGGGCGACACGGCTCCACAGAATCCTGTCTTCCGCCGACAGTTCCTTTGGCCTAGCCCGCTTCATGTGGAGGACACCAGGGACCGTGGCAGAAAAGCATAGAAATCCGCGGGATGGCGGATCGTGCCGGCGATTTCACCGGCCTCCTTGCCTGTGCCCACGAAGAGATCGCCCCGAGCAGCACCGACGATGGCGGAGCCCGTATCCTGCGCGATCATCAACCGACGGAAGGGCCGACCATCGACGTGCCTTAACTCCGGTGCGTGAATGAAAAACGGAGTCCCGAACGTATGGAGCTGCCGGTCGACTGCAATGGATCGCCCCGGCTGGAGCTGCACCTTGGCTGCCGCGACCGGCCCAAGATCCGCTTCGCCGAGGGGAGTCTCGCGAAAAAAGATGTAGGACCGGTTGTGCCAGAGAATTTCGTCCTGCCTTTGCGGATTCCGGGCGAGCCATGCGCGGATAGACTGCATCGATACTTCTTCAAGCGGGATTTCGCCCAAATCCGCCAGGAGGCGACCGATCCCGGTAAAGCGGTGGCCCGCCTTTGCGGCATAACTAACCCGCATTTGCCGGCCGTCGGTCAGTCGAAGGCGGGCCGCACCCTGAACGTGAATGAAAAAAGCATCCACGCGATCTTCCAACCAGCAAAGTTCCAGGTTGCGGTCATCAAGCACGCCTTTGTCGATCGCCTCGCGATCCCAATAGGGAGCAAGCCCGTCGGCAGTGTGGCGGGCAAATGCCAAATAGGGGTCAAACCCCTGCGGCCGGTTTCCATCGTCTACGTCGACAAGATCATCCGGCCGGCGATAAAGGGGCACTTTGAAGCGGTCCGAGCGACAGAGGGACGCTTCGACCTCAGGCTCGTAGTAACCGGTGACCAAACCCTGCGCAGCGGACTCCGGCTCGACGTGAAAAGGGAGAAAATGATCTTCAAAGAAGTCGCGGGCCTCGGCGCTGCCAAGCGGCTGCCTCAAGGTCCGAGCCTGAGCATAGGCCGCGGAAAACACTTCCGCGGCAACACCGAGGCTCCCTGTTCTGTAAGGTCGCACTTCCGCAACAAGCCCGGATCGGGCGAAGGCGGCAAGGGCTTCTGAAAGCCCACCATCCTCCGACCAGCCGGGCAAATCGCGGTAAGAGACCGCGCGAAACCTCCCGGAAAGGCTCATGGCGCCTCTCCACACCGGCTACGGGGGCCCAAAGTCTATTCTTCCGCTTCGGTGGCCACCAATTTCCAGTTGGGATCGCGCGAGCGTGTATCGCGCGCGAAGGTCCAGACATCCTTGACCTCTGCCACGGTTTCCGGGTCGCCGTCGATAATGCTGCCGGCGCTGTCGCGCGTAGCCGAGATCAACTCGCTCACGATCCGCAGCGTTATGTGGGCCTCGCTGCCCTTCATCTCCGCGCCGATTATGGCGGCCTTGTCGATCCCGACGAAAGAGGACTCGATCTTCTCAGACCGTCTCTCCCGTTCATCGATGGCGGAGACAAAACCTTCGTAGACGTCGCGCGACAGGAGGTTCTTGAGCGTGCGCCTATCGCCGTCGGCAAAAGCCATGACGATCATTTCATAGGCCAGCTTGGCGCCATCGACGAATGTATTGGGATCGAAAGAAGCGTCCGCGTCCTTGATCGCACGCAGGCCTCGGTTCAGTTCGGTGCCGGGCTGGGCGACTTTGTCGATAACAGAATAGCGCTCTTCGGCAGGTTCTGCGGATCCCTTGCGTCGCGGCAGGGCGACCACGGTGTCGTTCTTGGCTGGCTTTTCCCCTTCCGCTGGGCGGGTGCGGCCGGCCGTATAAGGGTCGAAGGGCGGCCTCTCGTTGCCCGTCCGCCGGCCGAGCACGTTGCGCAACTGGAAGAAGATCACAACTGCCGCGACCAAGAAGAAGATCGTGCCAAAATCGAAGAATTCCATATTGTCCGCCAAAGCCGCTCTGTCGTGTTGCGCCAGCCTATAAGGGATGAGCCCGAATGCAAGGGCACGGCGCTGCCGCGATTACATCCATATAGAACTCCAGATGCAATGGTTCAAATCGTCGGCGCGCATTCCTATGTTTAAAGCTAAGGATTCTGGCAAGCCCGGTACAGAGAGGTCAGAGCAAAACGTGCGTTTCTCCATCATCCCGTTCCTCCTCCTCGGCATTCCGCTTGCTGAAATCGCCGTTTTTGTGATCGTCGGGCAACAAATCGGGTTATTTCCCACCTTGGGGCTCGTGATCGGAACAGCTGTTCTAGGATCCATTCTCCTGCGCGTGCAGGGCTTTGGCGTTCTCTCGCGCATGCAGCGGGAGTTGGCCGAGCGTCGCCTGCCAGGCCGGGAGCTCGTGCATGGCGTAATGATCCTGCTGGCCGGCCTGCTTCTCGTGGTGCCAGGCTTTGTCACCGACATATTGGGCCTGCTCCTTTTTATTCCTCCCATACGCGATCTGGCCTGGCGTTTCCTCCGCAGCCGCGTTGTCGTCATGTCGCCTACGGATATGAGCGGCACGAGCCGCCATGACCGGCGGCCAGGCAAGACGATCGATCTGGACCTGGAAGATTATTCGAGTTCTGAAGGGAAAGATTCTCCCTGGCGGGGCAAATAGCCGAGAAGAAAGCTCCGCAGGCAATCCAAACTTGTATTGCCCTGGTCAGCGTGCTAGCGAACGCCTCGATTTTTGCAGCCCAAGCGGGCGGCGCTACATTCCAGAGGATCCAGGCGAATGGCTGACCAGCCCAGCGAAAAAGACGACGCAAAGCAGACGGAAGCGACCAACAATGCCGTTCCGGCCAGCTTGAGTGTGCTGACGCAGTATATCAAGGACCTCTCGTTCGAGAGCCCGGGCGCTCCTCAGTCCCTACGGGCGCGTGACAAGGCGCCGTCGATCAACATCAATGTGAACGTCAACGCCAATCCCTTGGGCGGTACCGACTACGACGTGCTCCTCACCCTTTCGGCGAAGGCGGAAGCGGAGAGCTCAGTTCTCTTCAATGTGGAACTCGTCTATGGCGGTGTCTTCCGCATCCAGGGCTTCCCGCAGGAGCATATGCTCCCGCTCCTCTTCATCGAGTGCCCGCGCCTGCTCTTCCCGTTCGCAAGGCAGATCATCGCCGACGCTACGCGTAACGGCGGCTTCCCGCCACTCATGATCGACCCGATCGACTTCGCTCGCATGTTCCAGCAGCGACTGGCTGAGGAAGAAGCACGCCGGAAAGTGCAGGTCTCCTGATACGAGACCTCGAGACCAGACGGGAGCCGGGCAAAATGCCCGGCTTTTTTATTGGGCTCAGGCGATTTCAGCCTGCTCCAATGGCTCGGCTGGCGCCAGCTTGCGCCACAACGCATTCTCGCCAAGCCCTGCGACAAGAGCTTCATGGGCCTGGCGCTCCTCCGCGGTAAGCCGGGAAGCAAGGGGCCGGGGGCGAGGAGGAAGCGCGACGACAACGCTGCTGCTGGTTTCCTCGGCGAGCCCTTGCGTGGCGATCTCAAGTCCGAAGCTCGCCTGCTTACCGCCGACGAGTTCAATATAAACTTCCGCAAGGAGCTCCGCGTCGAGAAGCGCGCCGTGCTTTGTGCGGTGGGAATTGTCGATGCCATAGCGCCGGCACAGCGCATCCAAGGAATTCGGCCCCATCGGATGCTTCCGGCGGGCGATCGCCAATGTGTCCACCACGCGCGATGGATCGACAAAGGGCTGGCTCAGCCGCTGAAACTCGGCATTGATGAAGCCGATATCGAAATTGGCGTTGTGGGCAACAAGCTTTGCGCCATCGATGAATTCGAGAAACTCATCCAAAATGGCCGCGAAAACAGGTTTTCCGACCAGATCCGCGTCGGAAATGCCGTGCACGGCCTGCGCGTCGGGATGAACGGAACGCCCCTGTGGATTGATGAAATAATGCATCGTCCGCCCTGTGGGGAAGCGATTCACCAGTTCCACGCAGCCGAGCTCGATAACCCTATCCTCGCGCGGATCAAGGCCGGTCGTTTCCGTATCGAAGATGATCTCGCGCATCCGAATCACTCCCCGCACCCAGCATGGGCCATGCTTCGTCACCGTTGCAAGTCCAGCCCAAGAATAAGCTGTCAGCCCTTTGTCAGCTGACTTATGATATCTCGCACGGCCTCGCGTGCTGGCTCGAGACCTCGGCTGGTATCGATAACGAAGTCGGCCCGCTTCCGCTTTTCCTCGTCCGGGACCTGACGAGCAAGGATTTTTTCGTATTTTTCCTCAGTCATGCCTGGGCGCGAAAGCACGCGCTCCCGCTGGACATGAGCCGGAGCGGTAACAACGGCGATCTTGTCGACACGGCTCGTGCCATCTGTCTCGAACAACAAGGGGATGTCGAGCACGACCAGCGGTGTTCCTCTTCTGCGGTGATCCTCGACGAATCGGTCTGCATCCCTGCGTACGAGCGGATGGATAAGTCTTTCGAGCTTCGAAAGTGCTTCCCGGTTTCCAACCACCGCCTCGGCGAGCCGGGCGCGATCCACCTTGCCCGCTATCGCGGTTCCGGGAAAATGCTCTTCCACGATGGGTACGGCCTCGCCTTCATAAAGCTTATGCACAGCCGCATCGGAATCATGAACGGGAACCCCTTCCGCCTCGAACATCCCGGCCGTTGTCGACTTGCCCATGCCGATCGAGCCGGTAAGGCCGAGGACGATCATTTCTCGGTCTCCAGGTCCGCCATAACGATCTCGCGAAGACGCGGCGTAACCTCCGGCCGCACTCCGAACCATCGTTCAAAACCGGGTACCGCCTGGTGCAGGAGCATCCCGAGCCCATCCACCGTGCGCAATCCTCGCGCCGCAGCCGATGCGAGAAGTGGAGTCTGGATAGGGACATAGACGATGTCCGTGACGGTCGCCGAGGCCGGAAGGGGAGAAAGATCGATTGCCGCTTCAGGACCGCCATGCATTCCAAGGGAAGTCGTGTTGATGAGAAGTGTCGTGTCCGACAGGAGTTCGGGCAAGGCTGGCCAGTCATGGGCACTGGAGCCCCCTCTGAACCGGTCCGCGAGAGCCTGCGCGCGCGCAAAGGTGCGGTTGACGATGCGAATGTCGCTCACGCCGCGGCTTTGCAACGCGTGGACGATGGCAAGTGCTGCACCACCGGCGCCGAGAACGGTCGCGACGGCGCTCTTTTCCCAACCAGGCGCTGCAGCATCGAGATTGGCGGCGAAGCCGTAAGCATCCGTATTGCCGCCCATCACCCGGCCGTCGTCGAGCCAAAGCGTATTCACCGCACCAATGATTTCCGCCGCTTCGTCGCGCGCCTCTACAAGGCGCCAAGCGCTTTCCTTATGGGGAATGGTGACGTTGCCGCCTACATAAAGGCGCGGGAATTCCTGGACGAAGGCCTCGAAGACATCCGGCGCGATATCACGCCGCTCGTAGTGCCCTTCGATCCCAAGCTCGCCCAGCCAGTAGTTGTGGATGATCGGCGAACGGGAATGCGCGATCGGGTGACCGCAGACGAAAGCACGCGGGGGAAACTCAGCCATCGATGACCTTCAGTTCGCGGAGCTTCGCCAAGAGTGGGAGAAGCGGCACGCCGACAATGGTGAAATAGTCGCCTTCGATTTGCTCGAAGAGTTGAATTCCTTCGCCCTCGATCTGATAGGCTCCAACGCTCTTGAGCGCCTTGTCGCCAACACGCGCCAGATATCGACCGATAAAGGCGGGTGCGAGTGGCCGCATGGTCATCCGCGCGATCGATACATGACGCCACACGGTTTTTCCTTCGTGGGCCAACACAATCCCGCTGTTCAAGAGATGTGTCTTCCCGGAAAGCGCCAGAAGAGCACGACGCGCCTCTTCCATGTCATTCGGCTTGTGGAAGATCCTGTCCTCAAGAGAGAGCGTCTGATCCCCACCGATGACCCAAGCTCCAGGATCGCGTGTGGAAACGTCAACTGCTTTCGCCTCGGCGAGGATGAGAGCGACCTCGTCCGGGGTTACGCCCGTTCCCTCCAGCGGGGCCTCCATCGAGCGCTCGTCGACTTGCGGCGCTTCGGACCTGATAGAGAGGCCGGCATTCTCCAGGAGATGTTTGCGAAAAGGACTCGTGGAGGCAAGGACAATCGGGGGAAATTCCATAAGCATTGTCTTCTCCAATCCGGTTACCAGGGCTTTCCCCGCAGAGCCAGAATGGCGGCCGCGGTTTCTTCGATCGAACGACGCGTTACGTCTATCACCGGCCAGTTATGCCGATTGCAGAGCTGCCGAGCATAGGCCAACTCGCGGGCGATCTCCGCCCGATCGACATAGGTATCGAAATCCACCGCTGTGGCACCAAGAAGGCGATTCTGCCGCACTTGGGAAATGCGCTCCGCCGAGGCTACGAGCCCTACCACCAAAGGCCGCTTCGCATTCAGCAGCGGCTCCGGCAAGGGAACATCCAGGACGATGGGCACATTCGCCGTCTTGATGCCGCGGTTTGCGAGATAGATGCTGGTCGGCGTCTTTGAGGTACGGGAAACGCCCACCAGGATAATGTCGGCTTCCTCTACATCGTAGGGAAGTTGGCCATCATCGTGCTCCATCGTGAAGTTCAGCGCATCGATGCGGCGAAAATATTCGGCGTCTAGCACGTGCTGCGCACCCACGCGCCGGCCTGCAGGCGTTCCGAGATAGGACTGGAACACGGTGAGGACAGGCTCGAGAACAGATACGCATGGCAAGCCCATTGCCTGGCACCGCTCGTCCACCTGGCGCGCGAGCTTTTGGTCCACGATCGTGTAGAGCACGATACCGGGTTCCTCGTCGATCGCAGTGAAAACCTTCTCCAGTTGCTTCTCCGTACGTACCAGCGGGTAAATGTGCTCGATGGCGCGAGCATTCTTGTATTGGGCGGCAGCGGCCCGTCCCGCCGCCAGAAGCGTTTCGCCGGTAGCGTCGGAAATCAGGTGGAGATGAAAGAAGCTCTGCGGCTTATGCACAAATACACATCCGGTCTGTGGAGAAATGTTGATAGCCTGCCAAACATCGCTTGGCGAGATTCCAACGTTGGAAAAACCGGAGCTTCATCCACACCCCAGGCCCGATGGGATATTGGTTTTCGGCTGTGCAGAACAATGTTGATGACGGATTATATCCCCATTACCTCGCGTGGAGGCTCTTCCTTGTCATGTTTCTTAAGTATTTGATTATGCTTCAATTTCTCGTTTGGTCACCAGAGTTCCCCACAGCGAGCAAACTTGTCACGCGGCAATATGCTCCTGGCGACGGAACAGGAGTCAGTGGACAGGATTTAATCCACACTCCAAACAGAGTCATAGAATCAGAATCCTTTTAGAGTTCTTTAATTATTTGGTTAGGAGACCTGAGACGTGGCGGAACGGAAACTCCTGGACGTGCTGGACGGGAAGACCATTTCCCCCCCTCCGATCTGGATGATGCGCCAGGCGGGGAGATACCTTCCGGAATATCGGGAAATGCGGAAGAGAGCGGGAAGTTTCCTCGATCTCTGCTACAACCCCGATTTCGCCGTTGAGGTGACGCTGCAGCCGATCCGCAGGTTCGGATTTGACGCAGCTATTCTCTTTTCCGATATCCTTGTCATTCCGCATGCGCTCGGACGTGACCTGCGCTTTGAAGAGGGTGCTGGTCCGCTGATGACCCCCCTTCGGGCAGACGAGATAGGAAATCTCGACATCGGCACGGTGCACAGCCACCTGCAGCCGGTCTATGAAACCGTTCACCGGCTAAGGAGAGACTTGCCGGCGGAAACGGCACTGATCGGATTTTGCGGCGCACCCTGGACCGTCGCCACCTATATGATTGCCGGCCGGGGCACGCCCGACCAGGCTCCCGCGCGGTTGTTCGGGCACAGGCATCCAGAAGCGTTTGCCAGCCTCCTCGAAATTCTCGCGGCCGCATCTGCCGATTATCTCATCCGGCAGATCGAAGAGGGTGCCGATGTCGTGCAGATATTCGACTCATGGTCCGGTGTGCTTGATCAGGCAACTTTCGAGAACTGGTGCGTCAGGCCCGTTGCGGAGATCGTCCGCCGCGTGCGGCAGAAATATCCTGATGTCCCTATCATCGGCTTTCCGAAGGGTGCGGGGTGGTTTTATCGCGAATATCGGCAGAAAACCGGTGTGACGGGCCTCGGCCTCGACTGGACCGTTCCCTTGGATGCGGCACGCGAACTCCAGGCGGGAGGCGCGGTCCAAGGGAATCTCGATCCGACACGCCTGATCGCAGGAGGAAGGGCGCTTTCGGAAGGCATCGAGAATATCCTTGGCGGCCTGGGCAGCGGCCCTCTTATTTTCAATCTCGGCCATGGTATTACGCCCGAGACTCCCATTGAGCATGTGGAGGCTATGATTCGGCAGGTGCGCGAGGGAAAATGACAACGGTCGACAGCAGAACCGCGGGCAGCACGGCAGCGCGACGAGCGATGATCTCGCTCGCCATCTTCGCCCTCCTGGCAATCCTTCTTTTCGTCGCCGCGCCTGATGGGCTTTATCTGTGGATAAAGGCCTTCCACGTCGTCGCGGTGATCTCTTGGATGGCGGGGATGCTCTACCTGCCGCGACTGTTCGTTTATCACTCGGAAGTCGAGATTGGATCGGCGCAAAGCGAAACCTTCAAAATGATGGAATCGCGTCTGTTGCGGCTCATCATCAACCCCGCGATGATCGCGACATGGGTTTTCGGCCTGTGGCTTGCATGGAAGGGGTTCGACTTTACTGGGGGCTGGTTGCATGCCAAAATCGCGCTTGTGATCCTGCTCTCAGCTTTCCACGGTTATCTCTCCCGTTCTCAAAGGCAGTTTCAGGCCGATCGAAATACGAAATCGTCTCGTCACTGGCGCCTGATGAACGAAATACCCACCCTTCTCATGATCGTGATCGTGATTTTGGTGGTCGTGAAGCCTTTTTAGGCTCGTTCAGCGTTCCTATCTAAAGGTGAAGCTGTCTGCGGGTTTTCTGCCGGACTGAGCAAGACGTAAAAAGCCACCTTGCTCTTTCCGTCCTGGAGCGATAAAAGAGTTCTCCCTCCCTTAAGTCCGGTACCGTTCTTACCGAAGTCTCGGACGCTGCAGGCCCGCAAGAGCGCCCAGCAATCTTTCCTGGTATCCAAATGCTACAAACAGAGTCCGCCCCTATGCAGGAAATGAAGCTTCAGGAGCTGAAGAGCAAATCGCCGACTGACCTGATCGCGTTTGCGGAATCGCTCGAGGTCGAGAACGCCAGCATCATGCGAAAGCAGGAGCTGATGTTTGCGATCCTCAAGAAGCTCTCGATGCAGGATATCGAGATCATCGGCGATGGTGTCGTTGAAGTTCTGCAGGATGGTTTCGGCTTCTTGCGCTCGGCAACGGCAAATTATCTGCCCGGCCCGGACGATATCTATATTTCTCCCTCTCAAATTCGTCGCTTTTCGCTCAAGACGGGCGATACCGTCGAGGGTCCGATTCGCAGCCCTAAAGAGGGAGAGCGCTATTTCGCTCTTCTCAAGGTCAATACCATCAATTTCGAAGATCCCGAGAAGATCCGTCACAAGATCCATTTCGACAACCTGACGCCCCTCTATCCAGACGAGCGGTTGAGGATGGAGATCGAGAATCCGACGACGAAGGATCTCTCGCCGCGGGTTATCGATCTTGTGGCGCCGCTCGGAAAAGGCCAGCGCGGGCTCATCGTGGCGCCGCCGCGGACGGGTAAGACCGTTCTTCTTCAGAACATCGCCCATTCGATCACCACCAATCATCCCGAGTGCTATCTCATCGTGCTGCTCATCGACGAGCGGCCGGAGGAAGTGACGGACATGCAGCGTTCGGTAAAGGGCGAGGTCATATCCTCCACCTTCGACGAGCCGGCCTCCCGCCACGTCCAGGTAGCGGAGATGGTGATCGAGAAGGCAAAGCGATTGGTCGAGCACGGGCGAGACGTCGTCATTCTGCTCGATTCGATCACCCGTCTCGGCCGCGCCTACAACACGGTTGTGCCTTCCTCGGGCAAAGTGCTGACCGGCGGCGTGGATGCGAATGCCCTGCAGCGGCCGAAGCGCTTCTTCGGTGCTGCGCGAAACATCGAGGAGGGCGGTTCGCTCACAATCATCGCAACAGCGCTGATCGATACCGGCAGCCGTATGGACGAGGTGATTTTCGAAGAGTTCAAGGGCACGGGCAATTCCGAGATTGTGCTTGACCGTAAGGTGGCTGACAAGCGCATCTACCCGGCTATGGACATTTTGAAGTCGGGTACCCGCAAGGAGGACCTTCTTGTGCCGCGGCAGGATCTGCAGAAGATCTTCGTTCTTCGCCGAATTTTGGCGCCGATGGGCACGACCGATGCCATCGAGTTCCTCATCGACAAGCTCAAGCAGACCAAGGGCAATGCCGAGTTCTTCGACTCGATGAACACCTGAAAGGTCTCTGCTGCGCCTTCACCAGCCGGCCGATCTTCTCCGTGCGGCTTTTAGGTCTGCCTCCAAGTCTGTTCCGGTGCGGATTGGGGGCAGACAGATCTGACCGATGCAAAGCCACGCGCCGGGAAAAGAACGATCGACTTCTATTTCAGAAGCAAGTTCTGCGGCAGCCTTTTCCGGCCCCAGGATGATGTCGCTTCGTCTGGGGTCAGGTATTCGATTCGCTACCGGAACAAACTCAGTGCGGGTGGGATCGTTTAGAAGAAGCTTGATGGGGCGTTGCGCGAGAGCAGAGGCCGTGACAATGCCTAGCTGACCATAGGGCTGGTTGCGCGTGCGGGCGAGCGCCGTTTCCGCCACGCGTACAGCTTTCTCGTAGATCTTGTGGTCACCGGAAACTGTCGCGAGTTGCGTCAGCGCGGTTATGATTTGGGCGGTGGCCGAAGGTACAGCATCATCAACATCTCCGCGTATGCGGATGGGCACATCGTTGTTGTCCGATGCCGTAAGATAGTACCCCTCGCGAGCATCGCCAGCGTGGTACCGTTCCAGCATTTCTACCCATTGCATGGCCTGCGAGATAAGGTTTTCCTCTTGTAGTGCACCATGCAGTGAGACGGCCGCGGAGATCATGGCCGCGTAATCACTGGCGATTGCTGGGAACAGGCGTCGCCCCTCCCTGATGCTGTGGGGAAGCCGCCCTCGCTCCATTGATTCGCACACGAAACGAAACGCGCCCCGTGCTGCATCCAACCATTCCGGGCGGCCGAACTGGCGGCCAGCGATCGCAAGCGCTGCGATCGTAAGTCCATTCCAGTCAACCAGTACCTTATCATCAAGTCCGGGGCGGACCCGCTTTCCGCGGGCTTCCAGGAGATGATCGAGAAGTTCACGCAGCCGTTGTTCCTGTTCAGGGGGCTGAAAATCCGGGTGAAGCAGGCGATGCAGGATCGGATTGCCCTCCCATGCTTCTGGACTTGTCAGCGAGTATGTGGCCAACAATTCGCGGGCTGCATCCTCACCCAGAACCTCTTTGATCTTCTCGTCGGACCAAAGATAAAATTTCCCTTCTTCGCCTTCTGAGTCTGCATCGAGGCTGGATGCGAAACCGCCTCCCTCGACGCGCATCTCTCGCAGAAGCCAACCAACCGTCTCTTCGATTCGCCTCTGAAATAGATAGTCTCCCGTCTCAGCATAGGCGTAACAGCACAGGCGAATGAGTTGGGCATTATCGTAGAGCATCTTTTCAAAATGAGGGACCAACCATTGCGCGTCGGTCGAATAGCGTGAGAGCCCGCCGCCGACATGGTCGTAGATTCCGCCGGAGAGCATGTAGCGGAGAGACAAGAGTACCGAGTCGCGGTGGTGTTCCGTTCCGTTTTCGAGCCAGTCGAGCCAAAGCAGATCGAGAAAAGGCGCATTTGGGAACTTCGGAGCACCTCGCAAACCGCCGAGCTGTCGATCCATCAGGGAGGCGATTTTGGCGGCGAGCTCGCCTAGCGGCGGGTCGCCTACACCCCTGTCCGTAATTGACGGGGCGAGGTTTGAATGAATATGGGTGGACACCGCATTGGCGCTGTTCTGGAGTTCCTCTTGCTTGTCCTCCCAGGCGGAATGGATCGCATTCAGCACCTGGATAAAGCCCGGCCGGCCAAATCTCGGCGTCTTCGGAAAATATGTACCGCCCCAAAATGGCTTGGCGTCGGGCGTTAGGAACATGGTCAAGGGCCATCCGCCCTGCTCACCCATGGCTGAGAGCGCCGCCATATAGATCTGATCGATGTCCGGCCGCTCTTCCCGATCGACCTTGATGTTGACGAACAACCTGTTCATCACCTCCGCCACTTCGGGATCTTCAAAGCACTCATGGGCCATAACATGGCACCAGTGGCACGCTGCATAACCGACGGAAAGGAGAATGGGCCGGTTGAGCGACTGGGCCTCCTCCAACGCTGCGCGAGACCAGGGGCGCCAGTGAACGGGATTGTCCTTATGCTGTACGAGATAGGGACTTGTCTGCTCGCCCAGCAGGTTCTTTTCGGATAAGACCACTTCCATCTCCCTATATGACAGCCGTCAATTGAAAGTTAGAGCGCCTGCCGTGCCTGATCAAATGCAAGTTCGCGATACAATCTTTGCGCTTTCGAGTGGCGCCTTGCCATCTGGAGTGGCCATCATTCGCATCTCTGGTTCCGCTACGCACGAAGTCCTGCAGCAAATGACGAGTGGTGTGCCCAAGGCGCGGCATGCGGTCCTGTCCAATATCAAGGGTCAGGATGGCGCGGTTCTGGATCGCGGCCTCTGCCTTTTCTTTCCTGGCCCAGCGAGTTTTACGGGCGAGGATTGCGCGGAGCTTCACCTCCATGGCGGACGCGCGGTCGTAGCGGCTGTCCTGGATCAGCTCGCTGGTTTTCCCAGGCTGCGCATGGCTGACGCTGGCGAGTTCACCAAACGGGCCTTCCTTAACGGGAAGATGGATCTTACCGGCGCGGAGGCACTCTCGGATCTCATCACTGCCGAAACGGAAGCGCAGAGGCGCTTTGCGCTGGTAAATAGCAGCGAGACGCATAGGCGTTTGTATGGGAGCTGGAGACGGCGACTAATCCATGCCCGAGCGATGATCGAAGCTGAACTCGATTTTGCCGATGAATCAGACGTGCCCGGTTCAGTTGCAGAGGCCGTGTGGCAAGACATCAGCAACTTAAGCAGGGAGATCAGCGATCACGCTTCGAGCTATAAGAGCGCGGAGATCATCCGGGACGGTTTCCAGGTCGTCATCCTGGGAGCACCCAATGCAGGGAAATCGAGCCTGCTCAATGCTCTCGCCAAGCGCGACGTCGCGATCGTCACGGATGAGCCCGGAACGACCCGGGATATTCTTGAGGTGAGCCTCGATATCGCTGGAATGAAGATCGTTCTTGCGGACACCGCCGGCATTCGGGAAGCAGGCGGGAGAGTGGAGGCATTGGGAATTGAGCGTTCGATCGCACGAGCCCGGGAAGCAGATCTTATTCTTCTCCTGGAAGACGTAACCAATCCCTCGCCGGTTCAAGGACTTCCGGAAAGGCCGATCCTCCGGCTGGGGAACAAAGCGGACCTCGCTTCGGGGACGAAGACTCTAAATTATGATTGCCTCATCTCTGCCAAGACAGGGCAAGGTTTGGACGAGCTTCTTGAGCTCATTCAGCGCGCATCAGCAGGATACCTAGATCGCGCAAGCGACGTCCTGCCTTTCCGCGCCCGGCACGTTGCTCTCCTTAACGAGGCTGTTTACCAGCTGCAAGCAGCAGTCCAAGCGGAGGAGCAAGGGCTGGAGTTGAGCGCGGAAAGCCTGCGGGCTGCGTCAGATGCTTTAGGACGTATTACAGGTGAGATCGATGTCGAAGACCTGCTCGATACGATTTTCTCCACGTTCTGCATCGGCAAATGATTCACGTGAAACACCCGCAGGAAGACCCACGTGAAACATGATTCACGTGAAACACTCCGGGCGAGTCGGTTTCACGTGAAACAGTGACTTGACTGCCGGTGCTGGTGCGCGCATCTGGAGTTATCACCAACGGGAATACAGATGAGCGAAATCTACGACGTTGTTGTCATAGGAGGAGGCCACGCGGGTTGCGAGGCGGCCGCTGCCTCGGCGCGCGCGGGAGCGCGAACAGCTCTCGTAACGCTGCGCCGTGACACGATCGGAGTCATGTCCTGCAATCCCGCTATCGGGGGGATCGGCAAGGGGCAGCTGGTTCGAGAAGTGGATGCCCTTGATGGCCTCATGGGGCGGATTGCTGACGCGGCAGGGATTCAGTTTCGGCTTCTTAACAGGCGCAAGGGACCCGCGGTTCGTGGACCTCGCACACAGGCCGATCGCAAGCTCTATCGACAGGCAATGCAAAAAGCTATCGCTGAACAGGAGAATCTTGAGGTCATCGAGGCTGAAGCGCATGAACTTGGTATCCAAGACGGTAGGATTACCCATGTCATCCTCTCCGGAGAGCGGCGTCTCGATTGCGGCGCTGTCGTGCTCACCACCGGGACTTTTCTTCGGGGCCTAATACATATCGGCGACCGGAAGATTCCCGCGGGTCGCGTGAATGAGCCGGCTGCGCGCAGGCTGTCGGCGTCCATGGAAGTGGCTGGTTTCAAGTTGGGACGACTGAAGACAGGCACCCCTCCACGGCTTGACGGGCGCACGATCGATTGGCAAGGCCTAGCGGTCCAGGAGGCGGATCCAGATCCCGTGCCGTTTTCTCTTCTGACCGATAAGATTGGGAATCCACAGATCGCATGCGGAATCACGCGAACCACTCCTGAGACCCATCGGGTGATCCAGGAGAATCTCGGCAAGTCCGCCCTATACTCAGGGCAGATCGAGGGGATAGGTCCGCGTTATTGCCCCTCGATTGAAGACAAGATCGTCAAGTTCGGTGAAAGGGACGGCCATCAGATTTTCTTGGAACCAGAGGGTTTGGATGACGACACGGTCTATCCCAATGGCGTTTCTACCTCGCTCCCGGAAGAAGTGCAGTATGCTTTCCTGAAGACGATTCCGGGGCTGGCCAACGCGCGGGTTCTGCAGCCTGGTTACGCAATTGAGTATGACCATGTTGACCCCCGCGAACTGGAACCTTCGCTTGAGACTCGCCGGGTGCGAGGCCTTTTTCTTGCCGGCCAAATCAATGGCACAACGGGCTACGAGGAAGCGGCAGCGCAAGGCGTTATCGCTGGAATTAACGCCGCCCGTGCCGCGTCGGGCACGAGTGTGGTCACTCTGAGTCGCACCGAGGCCTATATTGGCGTCATGATCGATGATCTCGTTTCGAGGGGCGTCACCGAACCCTATCGCATGTTCACGTCTCGAGCGGAATTCCGGCTTTCCCTTCGTGCAGACAATGCTGACGAGAGATTGACGCCGCTAGCTATGAAGTGGGGGGTGGCGTCAAGAGAACGGCGAGACTGTTTTCTGCGGTCTGAGCAAGAGCTTGCTGATGCCCGCGCACTTGCGCTTACGCGCGCCATAACACCGAACGAAGCCGATCGGCATGGAATTCAGCTCAATCGCGACGGTATTCGGCGCTCTGCTTATAATCTTCTCGCCTACCGGGATGTGACCGTGGAGCGACTGGCTTCTATTTGGCCCGAGCTGAATGCAATCAGCGCGAAGGTGGCTGAGCGATTAGAAACTGAAGCGCGTTATGCTGTCTATCTCGATCGCCAGGCGAGTGATGCGGAGCGGATTCGCCGCGATGAAAGTAAGGCCATTCCCGAGGATATAGATTACGCCTCGATCGCCGGCATCTCGAATGAGTTGAAGGACAAGCTTCGTCGGCGCCAGCCTCGGACTTTGGCTGAGGCGAAGCGCATTGACGGAATGACGCCGGCAGCATTGGCCCTTATCCTGGTCGCTCTACGTCGGGATGAGCAAATGCGGGGTGCCGCATGACGGCGGATCGGTACTCCGCGATCCAAGCAGTGGCAGGAGCCGTTTCACGTGAAACATTCGAGGATATCGAGCGGTTTGAGGCTGCATTCAGGAAGTGGTCTGCACGTATAAATCTGGCCGCGCCGTCCACTCTTCCTTATCTTTGGCAGCGGCATATTCTCGATAGTGCACAGCTCGTAGGGCTGGCTCCCGAGGCCAGGCAATGGCTCGACCTCGGCTCAGGCGGCGGCTTTCCGGGTGCCATCATTGCCATCTTGATGAAGGAGCGGAATGGCGCTCACGTGGATCTTGTCGAAAGCAGCCATAAGAAGGCAGCTTTTCTGAAGACCACCCTCGCAAGCTTGCAGGCGCCGGCGGCGGTTTATTCGCGACGAATCGAAGACTGCTATGCCGAAATCCGGCCTCCGGAAGTAATAACAGCACGCGCTTTGGCGTCTCTTTCCACCCTTCTTCGCCTGATAGAGCCGTGGATGCAAAGCGGTGCGCGCGCACTGTTGCATAAAGGTCGGGATTACCGGCGGGAAGTGGAAGAAAGCGGTGACGTCTGGCGATTCGATCTGTTAGAACACCGAGACAAGGTCGGGGGCGACGGCGTGATTCTGGAAATAAGCAATTTGCGCCGCCTCTAACGACTGCTGGTTCTTGGTGTCTTTGGTTGGCAGGGGCCTAATGAGCAAGCCTTCACGTATCATCACCGTCGCAAACCAAAAGGGCGGTGTCGGAAAGACGACTACGGCTATTAATCTCGCGACGGCGCTGGCTGCAATCGGCGAGCGTGTGCTGATCGTGGATCTGGACCCGCAGGGCAATGCGAGTACGGGCTTAGGTGTTGAGCGCCGGATAAGGCATCTTTCTTCCTACGATGTGCTGACGGGCGCTACGGATATCGACAGCGCAGCCATGGACACGGCTGTCCCGGGCTTGGCTATTGTGCCTTCTACGCTGGATCTTCTCGGAATTGAGATGGAGATCTCCAATGCCTCTGACCGCGTGCTGAAGCTGCGCCGGGCGTTGCGCGAGGCGCCCTCGGCCAAAGGCTTCTCCTATGTTCTGATCGATTGTCCTCCCTCGTTGAACCTTCTTACGCTCAATGCGATGGCCGCTGCGGATTCGGTCCTGGTACCCCTGCAATGCGAGTTCTTTGCGCTGGAAGGGTTGAGCCAGCTCCTTGAGACGGTAGAGCAGATCCGCGGCACGATTAACCCTGCCTTAACCATACAGGGAATCGTTCTTACTATGTTCGACCGCCGCAACAATCTCGCAAACCAGGTGGTTGAGGACGTGCGCGCACATATGGGCGAGACGGTTTACGAGACGGTAATACCGCGGAATGTTCGGGTGTCAGAAGCGCCGTCTTATGGAAAGCCCGCGATCCTTTACGATCTGAAATGCTCCGGTAGCCAGGCATATTTGCAACTTGCGTCGGAAGTGATTCGCAGAGAGCGGCGCTTGCGCGCTGCTTAACCCTGAACCTCTTGGATTGGTCTCCGTCATGACTGAAGATCTCTCGCGCAAGCGCCTCGGCCGTGGCCTCGCAGCTCTCATTGGGGAAATCGATAAGCCTGTGGTTCGCGAGCAGGAGGCTGTTCGTGCGGATCGTATGATTCCGATCGAATTCGTTTCGCCCAATCCACGCAATCCCCGACGCAATTTTGCGGAAGGGGATCTGGCCGAATTGGCCCATTCGATCCGGGAACATGGGATCGTGCAGCCGGTGGTGGTCAGACCGGCTGCGGCCCAGGGGCGCTATGAAATCATAGCGGGGGAACGCCGCTGGCGCGCGGCACAAAAGGCGGGGCTCACCGACATCCCTGTTATCATCCGCGAGGTGGATGATAAGGCAGCACTCGAACTTGCAATTATTGAAAACGTGCAGCGTGCGGATCTGAATCCGGTGGAAGAAGCGCGCGGCTATCAACAGCTCATGGATGAGCACAATTACACCCAGGCGGATCTCGCACAGGTGATCGGCAAGAGCCGCAGTCATGTCGCGAATACCTTGCGGCTCCTCAAGCTGCCGGATGCGGTTTTGGATCTGATCGTCGACGGCTCGTTAACGGCGGGCCATGCACGCACCTTGGTGACGGCAGCGGACCCCGCGGGCCTTGCCAAACTCATCATTGAAGAGGGGCTCTCCGTCCGTCAGGCGGAAGCGCTGGCAAGTGCACCGGAAGCAGAGGTGGCGAGGGCAAAGGAGCGGAGGGAGAAGGACGCCGATACGCTTTCTCTCGAGAAACTCCTCAGCGATCACACGGGATTGAAGGTGTCGATCAATCACAAGGAAAAGGGCGGTGAGATGCGCATTTCCTATCGCTCGCTTGAGCAACTGGACGAGCTCTGCCGTCTTCTGCAGCGCTGATATCTGTCTCGAGCCTTTCAGGTTTTGACGGAAGCCTATCCGGCATTGAAGTAGTTTCTGCATTCGGTTGGCTGGATCGAGGAGACGAGATGGCCGATGTGTCGCCAGGTGTCCTCGATGGTTCGCCTCTGGGCCTGGCGCATCCAGTGCTTGATCTTGGCCAAGGCCTGCTCGATGGGATTGAGGTCGGGCGAGTAAGGCGGCGGATACCAGAGCCTGGCATTGGCGGCGCGGATCATCTGGCGAATGGCAGCGGCCTTGTGGGAGGCGAGATTTGTCCATGACGACGATGTCGCCGGGTTCGAGTACCGGTACGAGCTGCTGCCTCGACATAGGCGCGGAAGCACTGGCCATTGATCGGCCCGTCGAACACGCAAGGTGCCGTCAGCCGGTCGCAGCGCAGCGCGCCGAGGAAGGTCAACGTGCGCCAGTGGCCGTGCGTAGCCGCGCAGGCGTTTGCCCTTTGGCCCCCAGCCCCGCAGCGGCGCCATGTTGGTCTTGATCCACGTCTCGTCGATGAACACCAGCCGCCGTGGATCGAGATCCACCTGAAAGGACCGCCAGCGCCGCCGCCTGTGGGCGATAACGGCGGGCCTGCTCAAGGGCGAACAGCGTTTTTTTGAACCGAAGCCCCTCGCGGCGCAGGAACTTCCGTGTCGTACGACACCTTCACGCCGCGCGCCGCCTGTTCATCCTTCAGGCCATGCAATGTCAGATGCGATGTCTGGTTGATGCGTTCGACGATGAACGCCCGGTGCAGCTCCAGAACGCGCTTGCGATGGCCACCCATCTTGGCCGGCGCCACCGAGCCGGTTGTCCCGGTAGCGCTGGTGCCACTTCACTGCCGAGGAAACGGCAACCCCGAAGCGGCTGGCAGCCGACCGGCAGCTCTCGCCGGCCTCGATCGCACCGACCACACGTGCTCGAAGATCATTGGATAGAGGTGCTGTCATCAGATGCTGGCCTCCACTCCAGCCAGCATCTTGAATCACAA